>NZ_QPJD01000005.1 GCF_003337375.1 Paenibacillus prosopidis | reverse complement strand
TGATTTTTTTCTTTATAGTAGGCACGGCTCTTGATAAACTTATCCGCAAATTAAAACGAAAGCGAATTTCACGGCCGGTCGATTAAGCTAACGGAAACTATAGCTTAACAACAATCACCAGATGAGGTTGACGTAGGAAGGGCATAACGCACAGTTTTCTTGAAAATATCATAGACAAAGAGCAAAGTAGGCATATGGCACCCATAAAGTAATTTCTTAAGGAGATGAAATCACTTTAATGAAAGCACTTAAATTACGTCCTTTTATTCCGTCAGGTACAGATTACCCACTTGCCGTCCAGTTCTATTCAGACCTTGGATTTGAAAAAATCTTCTCCAGTGATGAACTTACTATATTCAAGGTTGACGAAACGGAATTTCATTTACAAAACTTTCATAACGCAGAATTGCAAAATAACTATATGTTGGAATTATGTGTGCAGGACTTGGATGCATGGTGGCAGTATATTCAAAATACCGGGGTAGTTGAGGAATATAACATTAGAGCCAAGCCCCCTCAAATCCAACCATATGGTAAGCACGCCGTCCATCTTATAGACCCTGCAGGCGTTCTCTGGCATATAACCGAACAACAATAAATATAAACTAAAGATACAGACAATCCGTAGATCCGTTCAACTAACGAGTACGATAGTTGAAAGAAGCAGAGCCACGGCACTCTGCTTCTTTCTTTGAAGTACTGGCCGCAGCCAACCGGAGGATTTCATCACAATAAGCGTGGATGAGTTTCCGCCGATTAGACTGGGGTCCTGCCAACCAAATGCCGTAAACCCATGCTATGACATTTATTACGTATGCTCCATTTGCCATGCCGAGGACAAAAGCAAAAAACAAAGGAGTATTTTTTTAGAGGGGGCTTTCATCTTCATCCAATCCCGTTAAAAATTCCGAATGGAATCCGGCGGTTTTCCGGGGTGTAAAAAAGGCCGCGGGGCGATCCCGCGGCCGATCATTAAGTTTCCGAATACATAGCAATATCTTCAGTGATTGTCGTATTTGATGCTCACATAGACGAAAACTTTCTTATCCGGACTAAAATCATTGCCCGTATGTCCCTTAACTCTCCACTCCGCTCTGTAACCTCCGGGCACCTCGGCAGCACTGTACTCGGTGCCACCTGTGAGTAACGTCGTATCTTCCGGCAATCGGTTACCCTCGCCCACGGTCTCCAGACTAAGGTCATAATCTTCCCCTTCTGGGGAAACCATGGAGACCTTAACGACTCCATGAAAACCTTCAGGGGGGCTCCAAGATCCACTCAACTCTTGTCCTGAGGACGAAATGTACCCGTAATATAACAAAAACTCATAATTGGATCCGCCGTATGAATAATTTTTGGAATCGGAAAGCTGAAAAGAGCCGGGAGCCGTATATGCTGCAGTAGTGACCGTCACTTCTTTTTTCACACTTTGGTTGTCATAGGCATCGATGGCGACTAGAGAAAAGAGGTAGGACGAATTTGGAGACAGCCCCTTCACTTCATAGCTGTTCATGTCCCCGTCCAGGGCAGCCAGCAGCGCATTGTCTTTGTATACAAAGTACTTGTATACACCCGTATCATCTGTGGCCGGCTGCCAATTCAGCTGTACGCTGTTATAGGTCGGATCGGTAGCCGTCAGTACGTCGCCTTCAGGCCACTTCGGCGCTTCAGGAGTGTTGGGACTGGACTCGCCAAGTCCTAGAACTTGTACGGGAGTAGAATGGTAATTCCTTGCTGCATCGCCCAGTTGACCAGAACCATTATTTCCCCACGCCCAGACGGTTCCGTCGCTTTTGACCGCCAAACTATGCTCAAAACCCGCAGCTATGTCTACCGCCGAACTGAGATCTTGCACTTGAACAGGAGTGGTATGAATGTCAGATTCGTAACATTCGCTGCCTTTCGAATTGCATCCCCATTCCCAGACGGTTCCATCGCTTTTAATCGCCAAACTATGCCATTCGTCCGCAGCGAAGGCGGCTACCGAACCGAGTTGCTGCAATTGAACAGGGGTATAGCGGGTTGTGGTTGTTCCATCGCCGAGTTGGCCATAACCATTCCATCCCCACGCCCAGACGGTTCCGTCGCTTTTGACCACGAAACGACTATCGCCCGCATCGAAGGAGACTACCGAACTGAGACCCTGCACTTGAACGGGGGTAGAATGGCGATCAGTTGTTCCATCGCCGACCGTACCTCCCCACGCCCAGAGGGTTCCGTCGCTTTTGACCGCCAAACTAATGCCAGGACCCGCAGCTACGGCGGTCACCGAATCGAGACCTTGCACCTGAGATGGAGTGTAGAAGGAAGTATAAATGTCTGACGTTGTTCCATTGCCGAGTTGCCCAGCGTTATTCATTCCCCACGCCCAAACGGTTCCGTCGCTTTTGAGCGCCAAATTATGTGTAAAGCTCGCAGAGATGGCGACTACCGAACTGAGACCCTGCACTTGAACGGGGGTTAGACGCCAACTTGTTCTAGATGGGTCTTCGCCGAGTACACCATACTCATTCTCTCCCCACGCCCAGACGGTTCCGTCGCTTTTGAGCGCTAAACTATGATCTCCACCTGCGGCTACGGCGGTCACCGAATCGAGATCTTTTGCCTGAACGGGAGTGGCACTGGAATACGGGGTTCCGTTGCCCAGTGTAAAACTATTTCCCCACGCCCAGACGGTTCCGTCCTCTTTAAGAGCTAGACTATGAAACCGTCCTGCTGCAACCATCGTTACGCCCGAATTCGAACTCTCTGCTACCACCGCGGAACCGGCCTCAGCGGCGGCTGCCTGAAAGGGCAGAAGCAGTGTCAGTATTAGAAATCCACAAACCAAAAGCATAAACCGTCGTTTCATCAATCTTCACTCCCATTATTTTTTACCTTGAATCTACCATATTACGAAAATCTATGAATGTACTCATTGCACTTGAATGGTGAACAACGAATTGCTAGTCATCCGGTACCAGACGCCATTCCGGTATTGGAACTCTGTACCGCTGGACACACGCACATGTTTATCCGATTGATGAATAAAGGTACGTTTTGGTGTAATTCAACTTCCCGTAGCGCACCGTGTACACCACCGATCCGTCTGGGCCCAGCTGATCAATGGAGATTTCATCTCTTGCATACCTCGACTGATTCCACGTTTGTGAAGGGTTTCAAAGCAGATCAAAGCGGTTCGTGTTTGTTGACTATCCATCGGTATTTCGTTTTAAACTTGTTTTGATTAAACACCCCCTTGTTGTGTCGAATTGACAGTAAAACATGGTGTAGTTGAGAAGGCAGGGTCTGAAAAGAATAACATTCAGCAGAATACCGAAAGATCGTTATCTGAGGCCCTTACGGGAATTCATGTCTATGTTGTTTCTTTCGGTAAAAATGAGGAAGGTTATTCAATTTGAATAACAATATACTACAATATATTCGTATTGAATACTCCTTTTGGGGTTAAATTACAAAATTAACCAAACGTTTGTAATTCCTGAAAGTTTCAGGCTATGGGCGACTACTAGGGGGCTTATTTTGGGTTATGTAGGGAAGGGAAGGTTCATTACGAAGGTTCGGAATCAGATAACGATTGGCTTCTACTGTTCGTTTACAACCCTTTTGAAATATACCCCTTTGTTCTCTTTACAACCTTAGTTTCTGTGGGAATATCGTCCTTTTGTTATTTCCTGGGAGCAGGGTTTGAAGATGATATTGGTTAGTGAAAACTTTATCCGCGATTAAGCTAACGGGTACGATAGTGGGGGAGCTGTCGCGAGGACAGCTCCTTTTTGATGCTCATTGAAGTAACGGACAGATTAGCGCAACATTTGCTTATTTTTTGCGTCCAAATCTATGGAATAATTGGCGGTGAAAATAGTCGAGTTTATTGAAATGTGGTTATTCGGGAGGTCTTAAAATTGGGTTTATCAATTCATTACGAAGGTGCTGCATCATCACCTGAAAGCGTAAGTAGCATACTCAGTCGAGTAGAACTGTACTCAAATGAAAACAATTGGAAGATTGATGCGATAGATAAAAATAATATAATTGTAATTCCACACCCTAAATGTGAATCGTTATCATTTGTTTTTAACGATAAGTTGAAGTTTTCAGGTTGTACAAAGACTGGTTATGCACCTACGGAAATTCATGAACAAGTTGTCAAATTGTTTTTTGAAATCAAGCCGCATTTCAAAAAACTTAAAATAGATGATGAAAGCGGCTATTGGGATGCATACCAAGATGTAATAAGAAATAAGCCCATACGGGAAATTACAGACTTTCCTGTAGTTAGTGAAAGTGATGTGATAAAAGAAATATTATACCTTCCAGATAACTCTTTAAAGTGTGATTACGGCTTTTGGAATTCCGACCCTCTATTTGTAAAACCAGTTGTACTTCATTTACCTACAATTCGAAATAGAATGGGATATGACCTGACAAACGGTTCAAATTATGCCTTTGTAGTTCGAGACCTTCTTAAAGATCTAAGTTTAAATGGCTTTTTCACATGGGACCACGACTGGTTCTATGATGATTGTAATTATATAGTCGAACTATCTAAGTTGTGGGCATGGAAGAAGTCGGCAGGCAACCCCACAAGCATAAAACGTAATAGGTGTATTGCTTTCGGCTACGCAATCGGAAAAGGTTGTTTTGGTCTGGAAAACGGTTTCTTCAATAAAACACATCGTGATGCGTGAATAGCACTAGATATTTTGGAACAAGAAGAAATAGAAGCTTCACCATTGCGCAGCTTAGAGATTTTATATGCATTGTTTGACTTCTGTGGGTTTAAGAAATTAAATGGATAAAATGCAGTATATCACTTCGACCTTGTTAAGCTAACGGGTACGATAGTTCCAAACCAACACCATGAGGCTACCGCGGGACGGGCAACCTCATTTAAGCTATCGGGCAGTAATATTCGGAACGAGGAATTGCGGAAACTGCATAAAAATAAACGATCCGCGTCTGGGCACGGCACAATGCGGCACGCGCGAAGGCACTGCAACTCGGTACTGGACGACTAAAGCAACAAAAGCTCTCTTCTACAAAAGAGCTTCACCGTGGATAGGCTCCCATGCCCAATTCTTCCCACTTATTACGACGCGTCCCAAGCTTGGCCATGGAAAATGATATGCATGTACAAGCAGCTTTTCATCGGCTGCACGGTTGAGCAGCGAGTGCCGGGTTCGAACGGTTTGCCCCGGGTCCAGATCGAATACGGTAAGCCAATCGGGGTGTTCCAAGGTCAATTTATAGTGTGGCCAAGCGTCTCCGACGACAAGCAGCGACTCTCCGCCAGAGGTAACAAGGAATGCGCTGTGCCCCGGCGTTTCTCCTTTCGCAGGAACTGCAGCAATTCCTGGAAATATCTCTTTTTCGTCTTCGATCAAGGTCATTTTCGGCTCAAGGCGGGTGAGCATTTTTTGAGTTGACTGTATCGTTCTTTGCTTAAAGGTCTCAGGAAAGGCAAGAGAGCTTAAATCAGGCTGTTCCATCCAAAATCTCCACTCTGATTGCGTCAGCACATACCGGGCATTTGGATAAGAAAACTGTCCCTCTTCGTCAAAGATGCCGCCTAAATGATCGCTATGAGCGTGGGAGAGAATGATCGTATCGATTGCTTCAGGGGCTATGCCGAACGCCTGCAAATTCGAACGAATCTTACCGACGTAATCCACGCTGCCACCAGGTCCGGGCAAATGTCCTAACCCTGTATCGATAAGAATTTGACGCTCTCCGTTATGGATGTATACCGCGCTGATTTGCATAGGGACCTGGTCGGCAGGTAATGCATGCGCGCTAAGAGCGGCGGACACCTCCTCACGGGTCGCATTGGTAATGAGGGACGTGGGCAAGGTGTAACCAACCTCGTCATTTATCACGAGGCATGTAAAATGCCCGATTGATAAACGATAAACTCCGGCAGATCGTTCATCCGGATTTTCGCCAAACAAATCCATAGGCATAGAATCGACTCCTTTGTATTTTTTTTAAGCTGTGTTCCTCATCGTTGTTGAATCCGTTATGATGTGCTTGCTATATTGAATTATAAAGGGATTGTGCAGGCGGAACGTGGGCTGCTTGATCATAGGTCTCTCAGTCACAGTTAGGAGGAATTGAAATGAACGATAGCGAGCGCCGTAAGCTCCTCGGTGATTTTTTGCGCAAGCGGCGATCCGGATTATCACCGGATGAGGTGGGGCTTCCATCTTACGGTCAGCGCAGGAAGCCGGGGTTACGCAGGGAAGAAGTTGCTCAGCTGGCCCATGTCGGGGTTTCCTGGTATACATGGCTGGAACAAGGGCGCGATATCAATCCCTCGCCGCAAGTGCTGGAAAGCCTGTCTGAAGCGCTAAAGCTGACTCGCGATGAACGGCGACATCTATTTTCTTTATCCGGACAAGCGCTCCCTCCTCAATCGGCTCCTGCGGACAGAACCGTCCGTCCTCTATATCAGCAGGTGATCGACGAATTGAGCCCAACTCCGGCCTACGTAATCGGCTACCGGTGGGACTACCTGACGTGGAATAAAGCGGCCGAGGAGGTTTTCGCCATATCTCATCCGAATCCGCCGCATGACCTTAATCTGCTTTGGCATTTCTTCACGAGTCCGATCATCAAGGAGCGTTTCCGGGCGTGGCAGCAAATGGCGGGGGGCGTGGTGGCGGAATTCCATACGGCAAGAGCCCGCTATTTGAAGGATCCCTCGTTCGATCAACTGATTGAGGACTTGAAGCAGGTTAGCCCTGATTTTTGCCTTTGGTGGCTAGAGCACGACGCGCGCAGCGTGCTTGACGGTTACATAGAGATTGAGCATCCGGTACTAGGACGTTTGGAATTTGAGCATATGACGCTGCAAGTCCTCAGCGATCCCGATGTCAAAATGATGATTTACCCCCCGTTTAAGGATACACGTGATAAGCTAGCACGTTATTTTGCCTCCGGCTGAAGTGGATGTCGTTACTAACGATGGAGCGATTACTACTTGATCAATGGGGTACCAAGTATTCTCGGAAATCATTAATGTTATCGGGTACGATAGTGGAGCATGCTACCGCTGTGTAGATGCTCCATTTTTTAATGGTTGTACAACGAAAAATAATTATTATAACGGTATTGAGAAAAATGAGTTCTCGAAATTTATAATGTTAAAAATATAGACTTTCTCTATGAGTACAAGGGACATAGTGATAGCTGGGCAGCAGTTTATGTCGTGTACAAAAGATTATGATAACCATAATATCTAGGATGTTATTAAAGTACATTGGACAGAATCCATGACCCAAAGGAGAGCTAAGTTACTCGTACACTACAGAAGGCGTTGGAAGCGGAAGTGGAAGTCACACTTTGTCCAATGGCGAATCAAAAAAACTGGTATATATTATTTGGGTTCTTCTTGGGGGAATGGTTCCTTTGCTGCCGAAGATTCCTTAATTAAGATGCGAGTCGATTGGAATGGAACTGCTGAAGTGGTGGAACTGAGACCCGAGGTGAATTGAGAACTATGCTAACGGGTACGTGAGCCATTCCAATTGGCTGCATTCATTGAACTGGCAGGATAGTTTAATAGTTAATACTATTCTAAT
Source organism: Paenibacillus prosopidis (assembly GCF_003337375.1). GTDB lineage: Bacteria > Bacillota > Bacilli > Paenibacillales > Paenibacillaceae > Pristimantibacillus > Pristimantibacillus prosopidis. The sequence goes on along the minus strand of NZ_QPJD01000005.1, from coordinate 414,015 downwards.
TAGGGTGAGTAAATAAGAATCTTCATCCTAATCCAATATTGATGTTGCAAATGTTGCATAGAACATGATATCGTAATAAGCGACCATCGATGGGAAGAATTGAATATCGGTATTAAATGGAGGAGCCTGCACACCAGCGGGTTCCTTTTGTCTTTTTTGGGCAAATTATCAACATCTTCATCATTAAACGGAGGGATAACATGTTTTTTATAACGATTCTCATCATTCTGTTTGCAACAAAACTCGCCGGTGATCTCTTCGTGCGATTGGGGCAGCCAGCAGTTGTTGGAAAGTTGGTAATTGGAGTAATAATCGGGCCTGCTTTGTTAGGGTGGGTAGAAAACTCGGAAATCATCGATGAACTAAGCGAAATCGGAGTGCTTCTGTTAATGTTTATTGCCGGTCTAGAGACAGACATCAACGAATTAAAACGTTCATACAAATCCTCGACTGCAGTAGCTCTAGGCGGTATCCTACTCCCCTTTTTTGGTGGTTATTGGATTGGTTCTGCAATAGGAATGGAGACCTCTCACGCCATCTTTTTAGGTTTGCTTTTGTCTGCGACATCGGTCAGCATATCGGTTCAATCATTAAAGGAACTCAAACTGCTGAAGAGCCGCGAAAGTACCACGATATTAGGTGCTGCGATACTCGACGATATCATTGTAGTGATTCTCCTTGCGTTCGTCATGAGTATTTTTGGGGGAGAAGAAGTCAATCTGACTCTTGTCATCAGTAAAAAATTTATCTTTTTCGTTGTAGCCGGTTTGATGATATGGAAGGGCGCAAAGTGGTTGATGAAATGGTTGGCGCCGCTCCGTGTAACGGAATCTGTTATAAGCGCTGGATTAATCGTCTGTTTTTTCCTGGCTTTTGTCGCTGAAGAGTTAGGTGTTGCTGGTATTATCGGTGCATTCGCAGCAGGATTGGCAGTTTCCCAAACTACGTATAAAGAAGAAGTCGAACATAAACTGGAGCCGATCGCCTATGCCATTTTCGTGCCCATCTTTTTCGTTAGTGTCGGTTTTACTGTATCGTTTCAAGGTTTGGAGGATCAACTGGGTTTGATCGCAATTCTAACCGTCATTGCTATTCTCACCAAGTTGGTCGGAGCTGGATTAGGAGCAAGACTGACGGGATTCTCGACTCGTTCCTCGTTAGGAATTGGATCAGGGATGGTATCACGCGGGGAAGTGGCCTTGATTATCGCGACAATTGGACTGGAAAGCGGACTATTAAATCGCGATTACTTCACGGTATTAGTCATTGTGGTGATCTTGACGACTTTGGTCACACCCTTCTTGTTGAAGATGATCCTGCGTGAGCAGAGTGAAATGCGAGATCATAGCTGAGGCGGATCCTTCGGGAGCACCCTTATCGTTTCTTCATTCATTTCGGTGAAAAATTATGTAACCTCATTTCATAAAGAAGTACATTTAGAGAGGTGAGATCTCTTGAACCGGGAAATTGGCATATTCAATTCCGGAGATACTAACTTAGAATATTCGGTTATCGGAAAAGGAGTCCCTATATTACTATTCCATGGCGGCCATTCGAGCTGTCATGAGGGATTCGGTTATCAGAGATTGCTAACTTCAGGATATTCCATTATTACTCCTTCTCGCGCAGGATACGGCCATACATCCCCGACTACGGATTTGGGAGAAGCCTGCCACATTTATAAATTATTATTGGATCATCTTACCATCGAGAAAGTCCATGTTATCACAGTTTCAGCAGGGGGACCTACCGGAATCGCATTTTCCTCCATGTTTCCTGATCGGGTTGTCAGTCTCACGCTTCAGTGTGCGGTTACAAAGCCGTGGCATGTACCTGAGGATAAGGAATACAAAATAGCGAAGCGTATTTTCAAGCCCGAAACCGAAAAAAGAACATGGAAGATACTTGCGGCGATGAATACCCTTATGCCAAAGCCAACATTCAGAATGATGGTATCTTCCTTCTCTAAACTCCCATTTTCGGAAGTTCGGAAACGGCTTGACGACCATTCCACTGAAGCATTATGTAAAATGAATAACCGACAACGCTCTTATCGGGTTTCTTGATTGTTTATCGTACTCAGCAGCGTGCTTTCCAATCCAAATGAGGTGGCCTCACGAATCAAGTATATATAATTCCGATTGGGGGATCAGCGCAAAGTGACACTGATAATTTGTTGCAAATCTTCTCTGATCCAGTTGCAATGACATATTATCGTTCAACTAAAAGTAGAGATGAAACACTGAAATGGATTGAATGGACACAAAATAACTATGCAAATCATGGCATTGGTTTATGGATAGCAGAACTTAAAGCAAACTGACAATTTGTAGGTCAATGTGGTTTAATTCCACAAATCATTGAGGATGAACTAGAAATTGAAGTTGGTTATCTGTTTCTCAGAAAACATTGGGGGCAAGGATTAGCATCAGAGTGTGCGATTGCCTGCAAAGACTATGGTTTTAATTCACTTGGATATGAACACTTGGTTTCACAAATTGACAAGAGGAATATTTCATCCATACGAGTAGCCGAGAAAAATGGCATGAAATTTGAAAGAGAAATTATTAAAAATGGGAAATCGCTTTGCATCTATGGTATACATTATAATAAAGCAAGGAAGATATAACGATATCGAGAAGAACGTTTGGTTATGGTTTGGATTGCAGCATTTATTTGAAGTAAGAACAAGAGCAACATCGAATTGAGCTAACGGGGAACGATAGTGGGGGAGCTGCCGCGAGGACAGCTCCTTTTTGATGCTCATTGAAGTAACTGGCAGAATACTCCATAAAGAATGTGATTAATTCTTGCTACAGAAATGCTACTTCAGACTAATATTCCGAAGACAAAATACTATATAGAAACGAATCGTGCCATTTCTCTTTGAAAAATAGATGTTCACGGAAGTGACCTTCTTTGCGCATACCGAGTTTCTCCATTACACGAAAGGAGCCCTTGTTTTCAGGTCTGCAAGTAGCACATATGCGATGAAGTTTCAGTTCTTTAAAACCGAAGTTCAGCATAGCCTTAGCAGCCTCGGGGGCAAAACCATGATCCCAATAGTCTCGATTCAGGACGTAACCCACTTCACCTTGTAATACTTCTTTCTTGATTATACTGCTCGCTCCAATTAACGAATTTGATTCTTTGACCACAATTGCAACCGTAAATTGATTTCTTGGATACTCACTTTGAGAGGCAATAACGTTCTCGATGAATGCTCGTGTGTCGTCAAGCGTGTTCGGCCCCCAGTCCACTTTTGTTTTAATTATAGATTTAGTTAGGTAAAAGGTAAATTATAGAGGAAGGGCCAACCAATGTTCAACTATCAGGTAATAGTTGAATAACACATGGATGGGCAAGTACTGCGTTAGCCTGTTCTTTTTATTAAGCTAACGGTAAGGGTACATAGTTCAATGATAACAGGCTACCGATTGGCAGCCTGTTCAGTAAACACCTTCTTGTTAATACCTTTATGTAGTAACATATTCTTGATGAATGATTACTGTATGTGAACATTAAAGGGGATATTTAAATGAAATCATGTTTTGTTCATAAAAACATAGAACACGAAAAAAGCTGTCCATTTTGCAGTAAAGATTATTGTAACGAGTGCTTAATGCTGGTCGGCAAAAGGAAGACAGTAATATGCAAAACATGCTACCACCACTATATGGAAAAAATAAATAAATCAAAATTCAGAAGATACATATACATATTTGCAGGATTAGTTATAGTTGTTCCGTTGTTTATGAACGGTTTTGAAGCATTCAGAAATGAAAGTGCTAATGCAACATTATTTATCTTGATTGGAGGATTAGTATTGTTATCAATAACACTCAACACTGTAAGATTTTTGCAGTTTAAGAATTGGACTATCAAAGAAGAGTATCCTTTGCGTGATAAGAAATCGTAACCTTTCAGGCTACTAGGGTGCCTTTAAGAGTTTAAAACACGAACATTTATTTGAAGAACATGATGGAAAGACATTAATGAAGGACAAATTGATTTTTGAAGCTCCGATTGGAATTATTGGATGGATAACGGAAAGCTTTTTAGAACATCGAAATTCTCAATTAAAGATAAGGATAGAAGATTTGTACCGACTATGAAAAGGAAGATCTGTCCCTCGTCACGGTCGACAAGGGCAGATCTACTTTTTTGCTGATTCCTATGAATTTCACGGATATATTAATCCGCAGTTAAATCAATGCCGTAATCTTTCGCGAACACTAAATGGGTGTCGACTTTGACATCGTTACCGGTGTCTTGAAGATTGTACACCCGGGCGCCGCGCAGCCTGTTGCGCTCAGCACCTTCAAGCCCATAAGTGCCGAAACCGGTATTTCCGCAATATCCGAGCGTGACGCCATAATAATTGCCGGAGTATGTGTTGACATGGTCATGTCCGCAAAATACACCTTTGACGTCACCGCGTTCGAGAATAGCCGAGAACATGCCGCTGTTAATCGGGCCAGGGCATTCTTCCTCGTTCCGCTCCCCTACGATGCCGTGTTTTGCTACGGCTCTTGCATGATCGGCATCTGTTCTGCCATCAACGCTGGCGAACCACATAAACCGGAATTCCCACAGCGGGATATGGATGAACACGAGTGATGGAATTTTACGGCCGTTCTGCTTCTCAAGTGCGACAGATGTTTCGTAATACCAGTTGACTTGGTTGTTCTTCAACCAATCCCAAGTCGGATATCCTTCGAAATTTTGTCCTGCGATTTCCTTCGGCGCGTATCGGCCGCTGTCCAGCAGCCACATGTTAAAAACGGGATTTTTGCTGTTGTGACCGCCGATCAGCAAATTCATATTCCCAGCACCGGAGATGCCTTTCACACTGTTCTCATTCCTGTTGTATTTATAAGAGCGATAAATTTGAAGCATTGCTTCATTATCTATGCCGCTGTTCGGGGTAGAATCTTCATCATGATTACCGAAAGTGATCGCCCAAGGGATTCCGCGTTCTTCCATAGGCACCGCAATGTTATTAATCGCCTTCTTCACTTCATCTGGCGTATCTGTTCCGCCGGTTATGTTATCCCCGTTTAAAACGACAAACCCAGGTTTCTCCTCATCTAACACCCGTTCCATAAGCTCTACCGTTCGCGGGTCAATATCCTCGTCGTCCTGAGTATCGTTGAATTGAACGATTTTGAACGTGCCGTCGGAATTAAAATGAAGCTTGATTTCCCCATTCGGCATCTCTTTCGATTTGTCATTTTCTTTCGCGAAAGCAGTGCCGGAAAATAGATCCGAGGGAACTCCTGCCGCTCCAGCCGTCAAAGCCAGCGCACTCAAACCGCCGAGTTTCAAAAATTCCTTCCTGTTCATGCCTTTCTTTTCATTACCGCTGCTCAAATGAATACCTCCCGAAAAGTTATTCAACACATTTTCATAGTATCTGTTGATATCTATTAAAATGTTTTCGGCATGATAAATTCGTGTAAATCACTCAAAATGAGCCGCAAGCCGCAGGTCCTGGGACATGAGTATACGTTACTTTATATTCTAGAAATGATCATATTTATCCTTCTAACGGATAACGGGTTCGAACTTGTTGGAATATAGATCAATTTCCACCGCATATTTTGGCCTGGATTTGACCTCGATAAAGATTTTCCCAATGTATTCCCCAATAATGCCTATTCCGAGCAGCTGAAGACCACCCAGAAACCAAATGGAGATCATGAGCGAAGTCCAGCCTGCTCTCGTTTCTCCGAACCATTTTTGAATAAGTGCGTAGGCACCTGCAGCGATACTCACCATAAGTAAAATAAAACCGACAGAACTTACGAAACGGATCGGCGCCACGCTGAATGATGCGATTCCATCTAATGCAAATGACAGCATTTTTCTTAAACTGTATTTAGAACGTCCTGCAAAACGCTCTTTTCGATCATAATAAACCTTTGTCATCGAGTAACCGATTAATGGCACGATACCCCGCAGGAATACATTCGTCTCACCGTAACGGCATAATTCTAGTACCGCGCGTTTGGACATTAACCGGAAATCTGCGTGATTTGGAATCAATTGAATACCAATCCGGGTCATGATCCGATAAAAAGTCAGTGCCGATGTGCGTTTAAACCAAGTATCGGTTTTTCGGCTGGCGCGTACGCCGTAAACGATATCGAAGCCTTCGTGAAACTTGAGCACAAAATCACGTATGACGTTGATATCGTCCTGTAGATCGGCATCGATTGAGATGACACAATCGGAGTGAGCGCCGGCCGCTTCCAAACCCGCAAGCAGCGCTTTTTGGTGACCGACATTCCGGGCCAGCTTTAAGCCGGTGATTTCCGGATGATTAGCATGCTCCGTTGTAATCATAGACCACGTCCGGTCCTTGCTTCCATCGTCTACAAACAACAGCTTGCTGGTTACCGCGATTAAATGCTCTTGCATTAAATGATTGAGAACCCCGCGCAGCTCCCGGAATGTTTCTACAAGCACCTCCTCCTCGTTATAACAAGGGACGACAATCGTTAGCACCGGCCGTTTCATCAAGAGCAGCCTCCTCCCAGGTTTGTTAAATCGCTTCGTATACATAGATGCGCCATGCGGAATTGCGGTTATCAAATACATTCAGCAGTCTTAACCGATTGGCGCTTGCATTCATAATCGGAACGGAAGAGAATAAAAACCTTCCGCCCATTTCTTTAAATATTTTTGTATCGAGCTGCAAATGGCGAATTTTTTTCTTTGAGTTCTTTCGGTAGTCGTATTTCTTTCCGAGCTCATCGGCAAATATATAGCACCTTCCGCCCCACGTATCAAAATAGGTTTTCAGCTTGGCGTTTTTGTCCAATTCCTTTGCTATTATTTGACGAAAACGGTGTTTGTATGAAAGCGGATAGAAGTTATTGTAAGTATCCAACGTGTAAAAACCGTTATATTGCGCAATAGCCGGGTGCAGCCCGATACTCGCCACCCGGTATTCGTTCAGCGGTAATCCGATTGTTTCGCGTATGTCCGCGAATTGTTTGACGGCATAAAATTGACGGAAGGTTGGGGCTTTGCTTTTGCGGAATACGATTTCTTCATTTGACATAAACAGCACGATCATTTGAAGGCAGAGGGAACCAATCACAAGCCGTCTGCCTAAACGCCCCAATTTCCACAGGATCAAACAACTGAGTGCAAACCCGGCATAGATGATTAAAGGGCGAAGAAAGTGAAATCGCGCGAAGTTAAAAGTGTTCAGCAGGCTAATTTGTTCCTTCAGCGGTTGCCATGCCTTATTAAACCAGAACGCGTACCAAGCCGAAAGACCGAGGTTTATAACAAAGAGCAGGAGAAATGTACGTTCCGTCCAATCCCGGTTTCTTCGTATTGCGGTTAGGGCGAAAACGATTAATGTAATCGGTAATATGACAACGGTATGAATGGTTGCCACATGGTGGTGCCCGAAAATGAAATTTTTAAAGGTGAGCCGAATACTTCGCCATAAGCCTAAACGTGAAGAGACAAACTCATTGCGGCTTGTCGCATCGTTTAATACAAGGGAAAAAACAAGTCTGTAGTCAATCAGGAGAAACAATCCGGCCATAAAGGCAATACTGCTTAGAAATACCGGATTTAAATCCCTTTTGACGATTAGATCCCTAAGCCAAAGCACTCCGACGGCAAATAAAAAGAAAAAAAAGCCAAGCACAAGACTTGCATAAAACGGCAGAAGAGCGAGAGTGAGCCACTCCCGCCATGAAAATCGACGCGCTCGAATATTCAAAAAAGCCCATAATGCCAGCGGATGTCCAAGCGTGCTCAGCATACCGGACGGCCAAAACGGGGTAAGAGCAAAGGCGGCCGCCACAAAAACACGGATTGGCCAAGTTTCCGGCTCCTTCACCAAATGTGCTTTCAGAAGCAGATACATCCCAAGAAAAGCAATAACACGTGTGATGGTTTGACTAATTGCATAAGCAAACATCGACGGGAATATGGCGTGAAGCAGCACGATACCGCTAAATTCTGTACCTAACGCATTTCGCGGCAAGCCGTTGATAACCTGCGGGATGGTTGCATTCACACTGCCGAACCATTCTCCGCTTTGGACAAGAACCTTGTACCAGGCAATATTCGAATCCAAATTATCATGTACTCTGATATGGGCGTTTTCACCAAGGATAAACAATGGCGATACATAGATGGCTATCAACAATAATGCAAACGCAATAGCTTTTGATTCTGCTGTCGACTGCATCGATTGGGTCATGGTTCCTCCATAAAATTTAGGAGCTTCAGCCTGTTATTATTCCTAGAGTGAGGCATAACATACATTCTTCCATAAATGCCGCCCGGCACCAACTGCCCCTTTTTATGTTAACGGTGAAGTGGTCTGCATATTTTGAGAAAAAATGTTAAGCCTAAGTTTTAGTTCTTTGGAGGGGGAGAGTATCTTTGAAATACTTACCGGATTTAAAAAGCCATGCCGGGAAGCATGCTTTGTTATATTTGGCTGTGTTTATGATTTGGTTTAAAACATACGTCACGCACCGTTTTCACTTTGACCTTCCAGTCTCCGGTTTGTATCAGGAACTTATTCTAATCATTAGCCCGGTCAGCTCCATATTGGTTATGCTCGGTCTTAGCTTGGCGTTTTTAAGAAACCGGTCGTATATCGCAATTCTTCTTGTAAGCATGATGTCTGGTTTCCTCCTATTTGTTAATATGCTTTATTACCGGTTTTTCAATGATTTCATTACCTTGACGGTATTGCTTCGATCTACTCAATTAGGTCATTTGCGGGGGAGCATATTGGATCTTTTGCGACCGTCGGATTTTCTTGTATTCGTTGATTCGGTGATCCTATTCATATTGATATATCGCAGTAAAAAACGCCGTGTTTGCGTCAGCCGAGCCCATATTGTTTGTATGATTATGTTTGCCGTTACTCTGTTTTCGTTAAATTTGGAGATGGTGGATAAGATACGCCCGGATTTACTTACCCGCACTTTCGATCGCCAAATCGTGGTGAAAAATATCGGCGCTTTCAACTATCTCATGTATGATACAGTGGTCACGGCAAGGATGAAAGCTAAAACCGTTTCAGCAGGCAGTAAAGATTTGGAAATCGTTAAAACCTATTTGGAGTCTACGCCCAAAGATGTATTGGATCCGGAAATGTTCGGTTTGGCTAAAGGCCGGAATGTTTTTCTGATTTCATTGGAGTCTGTGCAAAGCTTCCTGCTTGAAAAGAAAATATTCGATCAGGAAATTACACCTTTTCTAAACAGCCTCATGAAAAACAGTTTTTATTTTGATCAGTTTTATCACCAAACGGGGCATGGCAAAACGTCCGACGCTGAATTTATTATCGATACTATGCTTTACCCGCTGCCAAGCGGAGCCGTATTTTTTACGCATAGTCAAAACACTTATCATTCGATTCCTAATCAGTTGAAAAAAAACGGTTATTACCCGGTGGTATTGCATGGGAATAATAAGACATTCTGGAATCGCGATCAAATGTACAAGACTATGGGCTATGAGCGGTTTTTTTCAGCAGAGGAATATGACATTACCGAAAAAAACTCTGTGGGGTGGGGACTTAAGGACCTTCCTTTTTTTGAGCAATCCCTGGATAAGCTTCGTGCATTGCCGCAGCCTTTTTACGCAAAGCTCATCACACTGACGAATCATCATCCTTTTGAGCTGAATCCGGAGGACAGACTGCTCCCGCCATATCATTCAAATTCAGAAACATTAAATAACTACATAGAAACAGTAAGGTATACGGATGAAGCCTTAAAGCATTTTTTCAAAATGATTAAAACTGCGGGGTTGTACGATAACTCAGTCTTTATTCTTTATGGGGACCATTACGGGATTTCAAGGAAACACCGTAAAGAAATGGCGGAATTTCTGGGAAAAGAAAAGCTGACCCCGTATGATCATGTTCAGCTGCAGCAGGTTCCTCTAATTATTCATATCCCCGGCGTAAAAGGGAGAAAAATGAGTGTGGTTTCCGGTCAAGTCGATCTTAAACCGACAATACTCCATTTGTTGGGTAATGATTATGTTGAGGGATTAGGCTTCGGACATGATTTGTTTGCTGTAAATAAGCCGCAATTTGCAGTCCTGAGGGATGGCAGTTTCGTTACCGAGCATTATGTTTACTCAGGAAATAAGTGCTACAGCAAACTAAACGGTGAAAAAACGGATTCGACCTTATGCGAGCCCTTTCGAAAAAAAGCACAGAACCATTTAAGATACTCCGACAAAATTATTTTTGGAGATCTGAATCGATTCCTGACGGATGAAAAAAGCTGAACCCACAGCGGCAGCCATGGATGTCCTAGACTGCCGCTATATGATTCTACTATCGTGCCGAGGGAGTTCAATGGTATAATTAACCATGAATTCAAATCTAATATAGTGAGGCGGTAACTATAATGGAAACAGGTAATAAAGTATCAATAACGGTAGAAACTACAGTTCATGCACCAGTTGAAAAAGTGTGGGAATATTGGACAGAACCGCAGCATATAACGAAATGGTCTTTTGCTTCTGATGACTGGCATGCACCAATTTCCGAAAATGATTTAAGGGTTGGCGGAAAATTTCTTACAAGAATGGAAGCAAAGGATGGAAGCTTTGGATTTGATTTTGGTGGAGTTTATGATGAAATTAGAATAAACGAATTTATTTCTTACACTCTTGGAGATGGAAGAAAAGTTACGGTCACTTTTATTAGTCAAGAAAGCGATACTAAGGTAATTGAAGATTTTGAAGCAGAAGCAACCCATTCCATTGAGCAGCAAAAAGAAGGCTGGCAGGCGTTTCTAGATAATTTTAAAAAATATTGTGAAATTTAAAGAAGATTAGGATAAAAGAATCGGACATCCAGGTTAATAAACTAAATTAAAAACCTTCCTTTGGGGAGGTTTTTTTCGCATTCTGGGTATGCACAGTTCAGGGTCAAGGTAAGGGTATGGACCAGTCAAGGAAAACGGGTTGAACCTATTCAACGCAGACTATCTCCTCTGGAAATCGCTTCTCTTTATCGTACCGCTTTCCGAACAAATCCTCTGTTCAAATTTGTCGCAACTAGAAGGATATTTGGGCAAACTTTCGTATACCCCGTATTTAATATCAGAGTTATTCAATTTTTTAATGATGACCTGTCCGACTTTTATAGCAATTATAATAATGTAGCTGCCTTTGTCTTCCGCAATGTTCTTAAAAATACGATTAACAATATTCCTGTTCTACGGCTCTTAAAAAATGTAAATAAGAAGAAAAGGGCAGCAGCTGATTTGCAGGCTGGATCAATTTTGAAGGCACCTCCTTTGTGGTGCTTTTATTTAGCTTAGGAAATTATACAACACTAGAAAAGCTCTTCCCATGATATGTGAACAATTCTCCATTGAATCCACCTTTGGTTTTTACTCACATTTTAATATATAGGAGTCCTTTGTAGAAAAGCCATATGCACAATAATTAGTATTTACACACGAACACATGTTTGTTAACATTAGGTCATGTTCACAAAATATGGAAGATAGCTAACGCATTGCCAAATGCAAATCAGCTATCGCATTGGAGGCATGCTATGGATGAAGGTATAAATCCTATTTTGCTAACGTTTCCTGAGAGTTTTGAAACCGAGCGGTTAATAATCCGTGCTCCGCAATGGGGAGAAGGAGTCCTTGTTAACCAGGCTATACTCGAAAGTGTTGAGGAGCTTCGACAATGGATGCCTTTTGTGAAAACGATACCTACGGTTGACGAATCCGAAAGGTATATCCGCAAAGCCAGGCTCAATTTTTTGGAACGGGTTGATTTAGTGCTGCTTGTATTTGATAAGCATACTTCAGAGTTTGTAGGAAGCAGCGGACTACATAACATAGACTGGGGCCTTCGCAAGTTTGAAATTGGTTACTGGATAAGAACCTCCAGGTCAGGGTATGGATTAATGACGGAAGCCGTAAATGGGATCACGCGCTTTGCCATTGATCATTTAGAGGCAAACCGTATCGAAATTCGATGTAATGCGCGTAACCTGCCAAGCGCCCGGTTAGCAGAACGGGCCGGCTTTACTCTGGAAGGGATTTTAAGAAATCAGACCCGTGACGAAGCAGGTACGCTTGGTGATAAAATGATTTTTTCTAAGGTTAAAGGTATTGAATACTGATTGGGGAGGATATCATGAAACAGGTTATTTTAACGGATAAAGCGCAGCAGCCCGGAGGGATGCCGTATTCGCAGGCGATTAAGGTCGGTAATACGGTCTATGTTGCGGGGCAAGGTCCCTTTGAGCCGGTAAGCGGGATGTGTGAGGACAGTACGCTGGCATACCAAGCCAGAAGAGCACTGGACAATTTGAAGGCCATATTGGAAGAGGCCGGAGCCGAAATGAAGGATGTTGTAAAGGTTACGGTGTACCTTGGGAATGGAGCGAACTTCGACGAGTTCAACAGCTATTACATGGAATATTTTACTGCTCCGTATCCTGCTAGAGCGATTGCCAGTGTTAACGCGGGAATTTTGGTGCAGATCGATGCAATAGCCGTTATCGAACGGTAAAGAAATATCCAATAAAGGAGATATCCCAAATGGAAGCAATTCAAAGCCCGATTCAAAATGTAGTTGGTAGTGTGTTCATCCATGTTACCGATCTTCGACGTTCGGCTGAATGGTACAGCATGGTGATGGGATTGCCGCTGCTGGAGGAGCGATTAAACGGCGGTCCGGTCTATTGGCTGGAGCTGGAGGGCGGGACAGGCATCATACTTGACGATAATAGTCATAATGATCCGGATACGGAGCATGTATTGTTCAGCTATAAAACAACGGATATCGATGAAGCGTATCGCTGCTTAGAGGAAATGGGAGCAAAGCTGTTATTTCCGATCGAACGGCCTCATCCGGGGCTAGCGTATTTTAATTTTGCCGATGAGGACGGAAATGCGATTATGGTCACGCAATCCGATTACGTTTCCGCGGTTGTGCAGCGTTTGGAGAATACCGAAAGTCCGATTTTGAATAAAATAGCTGCAATCTTTATTAATGTAACGGATATGAATCGGGCGATCCGATTTCACAGTGGAGTGCTTGGGCTCTCTTATCATGAGGTCGGTCCCGATAAATCCATTTACGGCCTGAACATACAGAGCGGCAGCGGAATCCTGCTTGATGATAACCGGTTTCGTCAAGGAGACGATTACAAGACTTTGTTTATGTTTATTACGAGAAATGTAGATGCTTCGAAAACGTACTTGGAAGCAAACGGTGTTCAAGTATTTACCGATATAGAGAGGCACGGCAGTATGGCCTTTTTCACGGTAAAGGATCCGGACGGCAATGTCGTTATGATTTGCTCTAAATAATGATAAAATAAATAGTTTAAGAAAATGGCTGCCTCGATTGGCAGCCATTTATGTTACGAGTAGGAAAACTAAATAAAGCTCTTCAATACGGCATTCACTTTCGAGCGGTTTGACACGAAATTTTTTTTGGACAGCATTCTTTGATTTAACGTATTTTTTTGATGGATAACGATCAGATAGTTCCGCTTTCCTTTCTTGTTCAGGATTTCATGCCTCAGCTTAATGACGGAAGGATGCCCGCCGGGGAGCTTGTATCGTTTCCCGTTAAAATACTCGTTGGTTTTATAGATTAAGGTATAAAAAGGCGGGGAGGATTTCGTTACGGCAGCAATGCGATGACGCGAACTGTCGTAAACGTATCCCTTTTGGTTAATGAGGGCAAGAGTGCTCCGCTTTGGTTGATAATTATGCAGCTGCTGGATTAAAGATTTATGGTACGTATCATCACAATCGAGACGAACAAGGTATAGATAGTTACAACCCTTGGTTAGTTTTTTTTGGGTTTCAAGATAGAGATCATTGGATACGAATTGAATGTTGCTTGGGAGCGGGTTATATTTTTTCAGTGTCCGCTTGATTATACGCTCGGAATCCTTCGCATACCGGACAAGGACCGAGAATTTTTGATTGGTTTGTTTTTTGAGGCTTTGCAAGGTGTATGTCATAAAGATCTTCATTCTGTATTCGATCCACGATTTCGTCAAACCTATTTTCCAATCATTATCAGGCTTGGATCGGTTATTGAACTCGATTCCAATGATGATCTTTTTGGCTGGCATATCCAATTCGTCCTTTCAATCATAAGATGCTCGTTATTATATTCGGACAGTGCTTGGATGGTTTACCTTTGCGAGGAATATCCTTTTTGTGGTGGGCGTATGAATGAAGGGATCGTTTTTTCTCAAAGGGGTGACTTTGATGTCTAAGAGAATTCTGATCTTGACAGGTGATGCGGTAGAAGCCTTAGAAGTATATTACCCGTACTATCGGATACTGGAGGAAGGTTATGAGGCCGTCATTGCTTCACCAATGAGAAAGGTGCTGCGAACTGTCGTTCATGATTTTGAGGGATTGGAAACCTATACGGAAAAACCGGGGTATCAGCTGGGGTCGCATCTCTCGTTCAGCGAAGTCATCCCAGAAGATTACCACGGCCTTTTCATTCCGGGCGGGAGAGCCCCTGAATACATCCGGCTGGACAGACATATCCCCAGAATCGTCAGTCATTTTTTCGAAATGAATAAACCCGTCGGCGCGATCTGCCACGCGGTTCTCGTGCTGAATGCGTTAAAAAATAAACGGTACTTTACGGGACGAACCATGACAGCCTATCCTGCCTGCCGTTTCGATGTGGAAAATCTGGGGGCGTTCTATACGAACCAAACGCCTTATGTGGATGGTAACCTGGTATCAGGTCAATTATGGCCGGATCTTCCCGGTTTCATGAGAGAGTTTCTTAAGCTTGTTAGGAGATAATTTGGAAATAACGATCAACTATTGAACGTGTAGGAGCGCCTAGGCTCCGACTGCGCCCCTTTCTTTAACTTAGAGGGAAATCCTCCAGTTAACATTGTCATCGAAATTGTGAAGATCCATCTAACTGGAAAACCTCCCTCTAATTTAGGCGATTTCTTTATCATTGAGCAATTCGGATGAAATTAATGGGAGGAATTCCATTTATACGATTATGATATCGATAAATTGAACAATTAACGGGAGGTTATCCGTTAGTGGGGAGTGAGTTCTGAGTTTTAAATATCAATCAGGTTCTTTAATCAAATACAAGACCAGGTCGTCATCTACTTGGACGGAGCTGCCGGGTTCGACGGGTTCACTTGCATATGTTATACCTCTGCCGTCAGGAATGTAGCCTCTCCTCGCGTAGATCCGCTGCGCGCTTCCATAGCTCGCATAAAGCCCCACGCCAATCCCAACGATTCCGTACTTTTCGAACGCAATTTGTTCAATCGCCTCCATTAATGCATTGCCTATTCCAAGCCGCCGTAATGTAGGGACGACATCAAAGTTGTTGATCTCAGGTATTCCATTCCGCGAAAAATACGGATAATACGATTGGGACAAAAGGTGCAGCCATCCTGCAAATTTGCCGTCGTAGAAGGCTACAAGAGTGATGCGGCCACCAGTTTTATTTTCTTCCCAGCATCTCGCAATATAATCCTCAGGTTTGCTGATGCCGTGTTGCTCAAGGGTTTGAAAGATGACGGTAATATCATTGTGCTCCATGGGCCGTATTTGCAAAATAGTATTCACTCGTAACCCTCCTTTACATACTTGACTCGCGGGATGCTGAAGTTGCATATATTGCTTATTCTATATTAGGGCAGGGAATCGGCAACGGGCAAGGTAAAGAACAATTATAATATAGCGGCAAGGAATGAAAAGGGCGGAGCATAAAAAATAACCGGCTCTCTGCCTTAGAGCCGGTTATTTTTATGCTATCGAAGATTATTGTTTATTTAGTTCGCTATCCTTATTTTGCATAACCTGCTTCACCAAATTTTCAGCCGCTTCTTCATTAATTGAATTTTCTGCCCTTACATGTTCAATCGCATTTTGCGCATAGCTTGTACCCGAGTGATTTAAATTGGTATAGGCAACGGGCTGCTTCTCATTCTTATTATTGGAATTGTTTAGCTGATCCTGTTTCATAAGAATTCATCCTCCATTCTGTTTTAATTCATGAGTATTTTGGATGAATTCGCTAAATAATATTCATATTATAGATGATATATAGATTTCGAACGGTTTAAAGTGCATAAGCTTGTAGCTATTCCGCCAGTTGTAATCGTAATTAAGGATAATAAAAAGGTATCTCCCGGCAGAAGCAGCTCGCCAAGGCTTATGATCAGTAAGTCCATCATTAAAATGATCAAACCGACATTTAGAGGAACAAACTTCGAAAAAAATTGAGCCAGCAAATCCGTTCCTCCCGTACTGCTTTCAAACCTTATCATCGTGCCGATTCCGGTACCTATGATAAAACCGCCGAGTACGGATCGTGTGAACGGCGTCCATTCGATGTAATAGAGGAAATAATATTGATAAGGCTCCATGAAATCAATCACATAGCTGGAAAATAGCAGCCCGATAATACTGTAATACAGCATGTCGCGGTTATAATACCAAGCCAGCACAAAGATAGGGATACTGCACAATAACATAACCAGACCGACTTTTACGTTGAATAAATAGTTAATTATAAGCGCGATACCAATGATTCCGCCATCCAATACCCCCAGCGGAATCAGAAAGAAATTAATGCCGATCGCGATCAAAATACTTCCAATTATAATTGCAGCGAATTTACGCAGCGACAGCATATTCACCAGCCCCCAGATAAAGCCTGTCTGATGTATATGCAGCTGGAAGTAATATTGTTCCATTAATGTTCTTTTAATAGCGATAAAGGTACGTTCTACCTAAAAGATCTGCTGCTTTCACGAATGATCAACTCCGTCGGAACCAGTACCTTTTTTGTCAGATGGCGGGCATCCTCGATTTTTTCAATTAGTGCTTGTATGGCGACTCTCCCCATATATTCTGTAGGGATTTGTACGGTTGTCAGCGGAGGAGTGGTATAGGGCGCCAGCTGATTGCCATCAAAGCCCACGATGCTGAACGTCTCGGGAACCGGAATATGGTTCTCTTTCAGGAAGTCCAGCGCTCCAATCGCTATCGGGTCATTGGCGACAAAAAATGCCGATGGAAGCGGTCCATCTTGGTATGCGCGTTCCATTAACTTGTATCCGCTCTTAAGATTTTCTCCAATGTATATCCGCGATGACTTAAACTCCGGGAATTTGGACATATACCGGAGAAAGATTTGATCCCTCCTGTCATCCATTTCGAGATCTACGCTCTCCATGCTGCCCAAATATCCAATGTCGCGATGCCCAAGGTCCGTTAAATAGTTCAATGCCGAATGGATGGCTCGTCTCGTATCGAACCAGACGTTGTCATATTTGTTGTCATTCGGAGATCTGCCGATGATCAAAATATTATTCGTATGAAGCGAGGATACCATGAGATTGATCTCTTCATTTGTGTAGTTCCCTTGAATAATGGCTCCGTGCAAATTCTCGAAAGTCACATTCGAGGTATTAAATACATTAACGATGTCAATTTCGTACTGCGAGCAGATTTTATCGATGCCATTACGGATGGAAAAGTGGAAATCATTTTCCAAATGGCTGTAGAAGATATCAGGCTTGTAGACGAGAGCCAGCCGGTAATATTTTTTGTTGTACCGTGCCACAACTGTCTTATATTCCAGCTGCTTCGCAGCTTCCAACACTTTGCTCCGGGTTATTTCAGAGACGCTGAAGGATTGATCGTTATTCAGCACCCGTGAGACGGTGGTCGTGGAAACGTTAGCGAGTAAGGCTATGTCTTTAATTGTGGCCATGTGCATCAAGCTCCTAAAATTATTAGTAATATATTTACTTGAATATTATCTCATTATAATCACTTAATCCAAAAATGGGAAGGGAAAAGTCGTGATTATGACCGGATTAATAATATCTTTACATAATTAATGATTTAAATTTACACTCATATAGTAAATTAAACACTATAAAGTAAGTAAAAATTTTAATTAAATTTGAGTGGTTTTTATCAAAAAAGATCAATCTAGGAGCTGGAAGCATGCAAGTGAAAAATGAAATGTACCGGAATGCACTCGATTGGGTAACGGAGGCAGGAGAGATTATTAAGGAACGAATACATCAAACCCTTGATATTAAGCTCAAATCCAGCCACTCAGATCTCGTGACAGCGGTAGACCGTGAAATTGAAGCTTATTTTGTGAACAATATTCGGCAGCACTATCCGCTACATAACATTTTGGGCGAGGAAAACGTGGGAAATACGTTGTCGGACAGCCCTTATTTATGGATTATCGATCCCATTGACGGGACAAGCAATTTTATTAACCGAAAGAAGGATTTTGCCATATCGGTTGCTTTTTGCTGTGATGATCAGGGAGTGTTCGGTATTGTTTACGATGTGATGGCAGGAAAACTGTACCATGCTATTAAAGGTGAAGGAGCGTTTCTCAATGAGAACAGGCTTGACTCCATCAACCGCAGCAGTGTGCTTGAAAATGAGCTAGTTGCCGTTAATACGCCTTGGAAAGATGTGGAGGAAATCCGGCAGTGGCCGCAGTTGTACAGGCTGGCAGCCCGTGTGAGAGGAGTAAGGGTTTACGGGGCTACGACGATGGAGCTGTGTGACCTGGCTACAGGCAGTTTGGGCGGATTCGCTCAATATTTTGTGAATGCTTGGGATTATGCGGCAGTCCGGGTTATTTTGGAGGAAATAGGCGGCAAGTTCTCGGACCTGCAAGGAAACGAGATCGGCATGATCTACTGTGGCGGTGTTGCGGCAGCGAGTATTTGCGTGCATGAGCAAATGATCCAGCTGCTGAACGCCGGCCCGGAATAAGAGACAGATTGATTTTGGAGGTGATGCGGTAGAAAATTTTTACGACCGATTGCCAGTGGGTGGGTAGTAATCAAATTTGTTAAGCGAAAGGAATGAGAACAATTAAGAACAAACGTAATAGACGTATTTTTTCATTCATGAAGTGGCTGATATTAGCCGCAATGCTCTTTGGAGCATTAAACTTTCAAGCATTCATCCCGACCGCTTCCGCATTAGAATATCGAAATGACCCGCCTTATTATAACGTCACGGATTCCACGCTGCCGGGTAAACTGCTCGATGCATTGAACCATCGCACTTTACCCTTTAGTGAATCGAACCAAGACTTCCGGGACGTGTCGCCGGTAATTGTCATCGCTCACCGGGGAGTGGTTGATCACAACCACCCGGAAAATACCAAAGAATCGGCTGTCAATGTCATGAACTACGGCATTGAAGCCATGGAACTGGATGTCTATCAAACCAGTGATTACGTTCCCTACCTGTTTCACGATCAAACCCTGACGCGTATGCTGGACCGTCCGGAGTACTCCGACATTTACCGCTGGGAAAGAGAAGGTTCTCCTGCGGGGAAAAAGCCGCTCGACTGGGGAACAATTAGCCAGCTGAATCTTTGCTATAATGGCGTCGATGGATATGGCAAGACCGCGGAGCACCCGACTTGTGCCAGTAGCGGTATTCATCCGTCAAGTTTGTATGATACTCTGCATGAACTCTATATGAACAGTTATCAGGGGTTCGTTTTTCTTGATCTGCGCGGAACTGAGAATGTACGCGATGTGGCCACTCTATTGTCTCGATACTTTGTAGCTGACGATGCTGATTTCGGTACTTGGATAGCCAGCCATGTTGTCCTCAAGTTTGCGACGACCTTTTTTGACGGTCCGGCTGACTATTCCGCCAAGGTCAGGGCCCATTATCAGGAGAGATATGGCGAGACTCTGAGCGAATATGACTTATCGTTCCTTTACGTCATGCCCGTCTACTTCTCCGACCGGGCCTACGACAAAGAACAACAGACTGGAGACGCCTCATGGGCTATCAATGATTTTACGCGCTGGAAAAATTGGTTTGACGACCAGGACAAAAACGAGGGGCTTCTTGCTCCGGAGATCGAAATCAAAGCGACGGGAGCCGTTCTCAACAATGGCGCGGACGATCTGTTCACCGAAACATGGCAATCCGGGCGCAGTGTTGGCGTCTATGTTCCCAAGAAACTGTGTACCCGCACGGTGGCTGCGGATCCCAACTATCTCGGCGGCGATTCCGGTACCTGGTGGGAAGGAGGGGTCTGCGGTCCGCTCGGTTCTATGAATGAGAAGGAATGCGGCAGTTCCGGTCAGACCGCAGTAACGGTAAGCGGCGGAGGCTGTACCGATCACCGCTTTTTATCGGAGTTTTGGCACGATACCGCCAAATTCGGGTTTATCATCACCGATACGCCGGTCGATGATATCAACTATCTAGCGAAGTACCCCGGGCAAAGGCCCGGCCAGCGCGATATTGGAGTGCGCTTCTTCTCGCCGCCTAACATCCAGGTAGCGGCAGACGGTTCCGGGGATTACTCCACCATCGCCGCAGCCATTGCCGCTTTGCCTCAAAGCGGCGGAATCATTGAAGTGGCGCCCGGCACGTACAAGGAAAAACTGCTGATTAGCAAGAACAACGTAGCTCTGGTCGGCATGGGAACAGACGCCTCCAAAGTGAAGATTACAGGCAATGACTATAACAAGAAGATAAACCCGGCTACCGGGCAGCCGTACGGGACCAGCGGCAGCGCCACGGTTACGGTTACCGGCAGCGACTTCTACGCCACAAACCTGACATTTGAAAATACCGCGAACTACGAAGCGCCGGGTTATGAAGCCAACGAGCAGGCGGTAGCGCTCTTGACGAAGGGTGACCGTGCGGTCTACCGGGCCGTCATGTTCTTGGGCGGCCAGGACACCCTGTACGTGCATAACAATAAACGGGCCTATTTCAATAACAGCTATGTGGAAGGTTATGTAGACTTTATCTTCGGCAACGGCAAGGCGGTATTTGACAATACCACGATAAAGGCCAAGGTACACACGGATCTGCGAGGCCAAGTCACCATCACGGCGCAAAAACGCGAATCAGCGAGCGAAGACAGCGGCTTTGTGTTCAACAATAACACCCTGCTGTTCGATGACCAGTACATGGATAACGTCTGGCTGGGACGCCCTTGGGGAGCCTATTCCACCGTTTATTTCCTGAATACCAAAATGGGGCCGCAGGTGAAAACTCCAGGTTGGATCGAATTCATTCCAGCGGAATATGCGCCTCCTGGAGTGACGCCCACCAACTACCTGCCGACGTCCACCTACCGCGAGTACAAAACGCTTTATCCGGACGGCAATGGCGGGTGGACTGCTTTCGATATCGGTCAGCGGGAATCCGTTTCCCCGAACACCAACGTCCCGCTGAGCGATGCCGAAGCTGCGGCGCTCGCGGCGGATACTTATCTCAAGGGCGCCGATGATTGGAAGCCTACGGCTGTGACCTATGGATCGAATACCAATCAGACGCTTCCGATTCCGACCCTGCCTATCGGAGCTCCCGGTGCGCCTACAATCTACTCGGTGACTGCGGGCAATAAAAATCTGCAGGTCTCCTGGGGAGGCAAGCCGGCCAACCCGCAAACGAGCGGCTATCGGATCTGGGCGACTCAGAACGGTCAGACCTTCGGACCGGTTGAAGTGCCGCCAACCGCTACTTCCGGCTATATCGGCGGATTGGCCAATGGCGTTCCGGCCCAGGTTCACGTTGCCGGCGTCAACGCGCAAGGTGTAGGTCAGGATGCGGTTTCAGCCTCGTTCACTCCGGTTTCGGATGCGCCGAGCGTTCCTGAAAACATTCGCTTCCAGCTTAATGGCAGCAGTGTCACCATTGGCTTCGATATTCTCGACGAAGGCAGTCAGCCTGTCTTTAACGGCGCAGAACACCACGGAGTATATACAGCCCTGTATGCGAGCAAGAATGATGCCTATGCAGGGAAAGCCATCACAGGCACCAGTCAAGGCTTCACAACACCAACTTATACTTTCAACAACCTGCAAGCGAACACCACCTATTGGGTGTCCCTATGGGCCCATAACGGTAAGGACAGCCCTAAAGCGATTACCTCTTTTCATACCGGCCCGATAAGCGGCTTCCAGTATTGTTCATGGGAAGGCCAGACCTGCAGTTTTTCCGGTGAAAAGCTGGTTGCCTTCGGCGCTAACGGCTGGTTCAGTTACCAAACTGCGACGAACAGCATTTCTTGCTCGAATGCGGTGTTTGGCGACCCCCAACGCGGGACGGGCAAAGCTTGTTATGTCAAATAGTAATCTACAGAATTCTTACCACATTGAAAGGGTGAAAACAAAATGAAAGGCTTCAAAAACAGACTGATACTAACAAGCTTAATTGTACTAATCCTGGGGGTACTTTCCGCATGCGGAGGCAATTCCGCTTCGAACGCCGGTTCATCCGGTGAAACGCCGGCAGCTGACAAGGAAGCGGCCGCTTCCAATCAAGACTCGGGCAATACACAGCCGGCAAACTCCACGGCGGATAAAAAGAAGGTTGTCGTCTACACAAATGCCGGCGGTCAAGGCAGAGCGGAATGGGTTCAGCAGGAAGCAGCCAAGAAAGGAATCGATGTGCAATTCGTGAATGCCGGAGGAGGCGATCTGGCTAATCGTCTGATTGCCGAAAAAAATAATCCGGTTGCCGATGTTATTTGGGGATTGACCAGCATCGACTATGAAAAATTCAAAAAACAGGACATGCTTGAAAAGTACGTTCCTGCTTGGGCGGAGCAAGTCGATTCGGGATTGAACGACAGCGGCGATTATTATCACGCCACTGCAAAGCAAGCGATTTTAATGATGTATGATAAAAACGTATACACGAAGGATACCGCGCCGACCGACTGGCCCGATCTGTGGAACAACTCGCAGTATCAGGGGAAATACGCGATCTTAACTTCAGGCGGAGCTACAATGAGATCCGTTCTTGCAGGGATTCTGATGCGGTATCAAGACCCGAACGGCGAATACGGCATCTCCAAACAAGGTTGGGATGAATTGACCAAGTTTTACCAAAATGGACGCCAGTTGAAGCAAGGGGAAGACCTCTTCGAGACTTTATCTAAGAAAGAGCAGCCCATTAGTCCGGTGTGGTCCAGCGGGATTGCAGACTTTGAGCAAAAATTCAACATCCAAATGGATATCGTATCCCCCAAAGTCGGGGTGCCTCATCTGGTGGAATCGGTAGCGCTTGTCAAAGGCGCGAAAAATGCCGATGCGGCCAAACAATTTATCGATTGGTTCGGCACTGCCGAGGTTCAGGGGCCGTTTGCAGCAAAATTCAGTTACTTCCCTGCCAATAAAGATGCGCTTAAGGATGCTCCTCAAAAAGTGAAAGACATCGCCAGTGCCGTTACTGTCCAGGAAATCGATTGGAAATTCGTATCCGACCATATCGATCAATGGGTACAGAAAATTGAATTGCAGATCATGAAATAATGACCTGATCCGCCAGTTCATTTATATGGATATTCGCCGCAAGGCGAATATCCATATTTCTACTCTGTATAAGGAGACAACCAGATGATTGAATTTCAAAATGTCGAAATTAAATACAATGACTTCGTCGCGGTGGAAGCGATGAATTTCACCGTAAAGGAAGGCGAATTTTTCACTTTGCTAGGACCGTCCGGCTGCGGGAAAACGACAACGCTGCGCAGCCTGGTCGGATTCATCATTCCCAGCAAGGGCAAAATTATGGTGGGTGGCAAAGACATGACGCACCTTCCCGTGGAACAGCGAAAGATCGGCATTGTATTTCAGAGCTACGCGCTATTCCCGACGATGAGTGTCTATGAGAATATTGCTTTCGGACTGAAAGTCCAAAAATTGCCCAAGGATGAAATCCATCGAATCATAACGGAAATGGCTAACAAAGTCGATTTGAACGAGCAGCAGCTTAACAAAAATGTTTCGGAATTATCCGGCGGTCAGCAGCAGCGGGTTGCGATCGCGAGGGCGCTGGTGCTAAAGCCGAATATTCTCGTGCTGGACGAACCGCTCTCCAACCTGGACGCCAAGCTGCGCGGACAGATGAGAGCGGAGCTGAAAAGATTGCAAAATGATTTTGGCATTACCACGATTTACGTTACCCATGACCAGGAAGAAGCCTTGACGTTGTCGGATCGCATTGCGGTTTATAACAAAGGGAAAATCGAGCAAATCGGGACGCCTCACGAAATTTACAACAAATCCGGTTCGCGTTTCGTATGTGAGTTTATCGGCGATATCAACAGGCTGAATGAACCGGTTTTGCGGCAAATCAATCAGCAAACCGGGCGGCAGTTTGATCTGTCAAAGCCCGGATATATCAGACTGGAGCGAATCTCACTCTCTCTCCCGCCGGCCATCCATAAACCGGTTTGTTTAAAAGCTAGAGTAGTCGAGAACGAGTTCAACGGTATCTATACAAAATATACGTACGATGTAGATGGCGTCTTGATCCGAAATGTGGAAAAAAATGATGGATCTATGTCCTATATCAACGGTCAAGAAATCAGCTTGTTCTTGAATGCCGATGATATCATGCAATTTTAGAGGTGGGCGAGATGAATACAAATCATGCAATGAAACGATGGTTAAGCCCATCCAGACTGATGGGAATAGCAGTCGCGCTTTTTCTCATATGGTTTATTGTCGCCTTTCTGATGTACCCGAATTTGAGCCTGCTCCTGAAGACATTTATAAAAGACGGCTCGTTCACGTTTGAACCGTTTCGGCAATTATGGCATTCCGGCAAGGCGATGAAAAGCTTGTTAAACAGCTTCATCCTGGCCTTTTCACTGATGATTACGGTGAATATTGCAGGGGTTTTTCTCGTCATGGTCACCGAATACTTTGATATCAGAGGCGCGAAAATATTAAAGCTCGGCTATTTCACCACACTGGTGTGTCACGGCATCATTCTGATCGCAGGTTATCAATATGTATACGGTCCATCCGGCGTTGTTACCCAATTGCTTATGCGAATTTTCTCCGATCTGGATCCGAATTGGTTTACCGGATATGGCGCCGTACTGTTCGTAATGACCTTCGCTATCACGTCAAATCACGTAATTTTCCTGTCCACGGCGTTAAGAAGGATCGATTATCAAACGATTGAAGTCGCCCGGAATATGGGGGCTTCCGAGTTCAGAATTATTACACAGATCGTTCTGCCTGTGTTGAAACCGTCGATTATCGCAATCACGATATTAAATTTTCATACGGGTATTACCGCTTTGTCTTCTCCTATGATCCAAGGGGGAGATCACTTCCAGTCGATCAACTCGATTATACTCATTTTGGCTGGCAGCGAGTATTCCAGAGGAGTCGCCGCAGCATTGTCGATTATATTGGGGCTGGCTACGTTTCTTATTCTGACCTTTCTGATGCGAAAAGATATGGATGAAAATTTTACAGCCGTCTCGAAAGTGTCTTCCAGAATTCAAAAGAAAAAGATCGCAAATAAACCGACGAACTTCTTGATGCACGCCGCGGCTTACTTGTTATTTGTGATCTATTTGCTGCCGTTGGCGATCATTTTCGTCTTTTCATTTACAGATTCCTATAGTATCGCTAACGGGATCATATCTTTGGACCGATTAACGCTTTCCAATTATATTTATGTATTTAGCCAACCGAACGGGTACAAGCCTTATTTGGTCAGTTTGTTTTACTGCCTCGGGGCTGCTGTATTGGTCGTGGTACTCTGTCTGATCGTTGCCCGAATCTTGCATAAGAGCAACAACAAGCTGGTTACAAGATCGCTGGAGTATGCAACGTTGATTCCCTGGCTCCTTCCTAGCTCCATGATCGCGCTCGGGTTGATATACACTTACAATACGCCAAAGTGGCTCGTCGGCAATTATGTTTTGGTTGGAAGCATTTGGATCATGCTGCTTGCATATATTGTGGTTTCAATCCCGTTTTCCATCCGATTGATCAAAGCTTCGTTCTTCGGCATTGACGGCTCATTGGAAGAAGCAGCTAAAAGTATGGGAGCGAAGACGTTTTATACGTTCAGGAGGGTCATTCTGCCGATGATTCTTCCGACAGCCTTGGCGGTAATCGCCCTTAATTTTAACGGGTTGCTCGTAAATTATGATGTGACGGCCTTTTTGTACCACCCGCTGTTGCAGCCCCTCTCGATCGTCATCACCAGCAGCGTTTCTGAAAACGCAGTCAGCAGCGAAGTCGATACGAAGGCTGTTTCATTGGTTTATTCGGTTGTGATTATGATCATTTCCAGCATTTCGCTCTATTTGATTTATGGAAGAAACAGTAATCGTTGATAAACAGGAGATATATAACAATGAAGATAAATAATCCGAATCGCTTTAATCAAATTTATTCCGAGTTTAATGATCCGAACGGCCGAATCATGGTGGTCGCCCACCGGGGCGACTGGCTTTATGCGCCGGAAAATACATTGCCGGCCATTAGCAATGCGATCGCTTTAGGCGTCGATATGATCGAGATCGACGTGCAAAGAACGCGTGACGGAAAACTGATTTTAATGCATGACGAAACGGTGAATCGAATGACGAGCGGAAGCGGAGCTATTGCTGATCTCAGTTATGAAAAGCTGCTTTCCTTTCAAGTAAAGCGAGCACAAGGCGGAGAAACTGCGGGGTTCACCAGGGAGCAGATTCCGACGCTTGAGGAAGTCATGAAGCTTGTAAAAGGCAAGGTGTTCGTCAATTTGGACAAATGCTGGGATATCCGGGAGCAGGTTTATCAAGTTTTGCTGGAAACCGGAACTGTGGACCACGGCTTGTTCAAAAGCGATGCCGATCCGGATGAAGTCGCGGCGTTCCTGGAATCAAAGCCGATTCGCCCCGAGTATATGCAAATCATTCATGCCGGCAATGCGCATTTGCTGCATGACCCGAATGCCTTGCTTGCGAAAATCAAACCAAAGGCGGTCGAGTTCATCTTTGAGGATGAAGCCAGTCCATTTTCGATTGAAGAAGCGTTTCGTATGTTCGCCGGAACATGCAGAGTCTGGATGAACACGATGTGGGATTCGTTATGCGCCGGACACTCCGATGTTAAATCGCTCAAAAATGACGCTGACGGTTGGGGTTGGGGAATTGCGAGAAAGGTTAACATGATTCAAACCGATTATTCCCGGCAATTATTGAATTATTTGCAGAAATAAAAACACAAAGTCCTCAACTACACGCAAAAAAACCTAACGGAGCTATTCCGTTAGGTTTTTCCTGCATATGATGACCAGCTAAACAGATCCGAACTTTTTCTCGCCGCGCGGCTGATCGCCGCGGTCATCCGGTTCCAGCGTGATGCCGACCGCATCAAAGCTGAGGCTATCCGAAGCAATCGGCATCGCCAATACGCCGATTCCCCGCTCGTCGACGCGGAACGTGCCGGCGCTTCTGCGCTCACCGTCCTGGAGCAGCCAGACTTGGTAAGCTTGCGTATCCGTTGTAGCCTGCGCCCCGAACACGTATACGATGAACTGTTTGCTTTGCCCGTTATCGACAATGCATGCGACGCCATAGGAACGGTTTGCTTCCGATGTTTCCGGCTTCAGTGAGACCAGACGCTCGATTTGTGCTGCGGGAATGTTTAAAGCTTGCTCCAATGGGAGGGGAGCGGCCGACCGTTCGCGGTACAGCTGATAATTCCAGATAGAGCCTATAATGAAGAAAGCGGCCACAACGGCAATGGCTGCAAACGATCTCCACCGCTTGATGACAAGACGTCTACTTGCGGATTTCGAATGATCGCTGCCAGTCTCCACAGCCAACACAGCGTCCATTACTTGCTGCTTCAAATCTTTTGGCGGCTCGATTCGTTCCATGTTTTCGGGTAACGCCTCCCATACGATGCGAAGCTCATCGATTTCGGCCTGGCAGTCGGCACAATCGGGAAGATGATGCTCGAAGGCTAGTCTTTCTTCATCTGTACACACGCCGGATATATAATCCAGACACAAGTCGCAAACGTGTTTTTGCTCATTTTCGCGCATCATATTCCTTCCCCCTCCGCCAGAAGATGCCTTCGTAATATTTTCAATGCCTGATGCAGACGGTTTTTTACCGTTCCAAGCGGCTGATTGTAGATTGCAGCCAGCTCGCTTAAGCTGAATCCCTGCCAATAAAAATGCTCCAGGAGCATAATCTGTTGTTTCGATAAATGTTGATACGCGCTGCGAATCTGTTCCTTTTGCGAATCCCTCACGACGCTGTCTTCCGGAGATACCGCGAATTCATCCGGAATTCGCTCCATCTGCTCCGGCTCGAAAGGGACGAGGCTTATGCTTTCCCGCCGTTCTTTGCGCAGGAAGTCGATCGTCATATTGCGGGTAATGGTCAACAGCCAGCTGGAAAACCGGCCTTTATCGGGATTATAGCCCGAATCGGTTGTCCATAACCGCATGAACACCGATTGGACGATATCTCTGGCTGCCGGCTCATCTCTCAGCGTTTTCATGGCATAGGAATAGATGAGAGATGCATATCGGTCGTATAAAATGGAAAGTGCCTTATGCTGCTTGCTTTTGACGAGCTGCATAAGCTCATAATCGGAAAGATTCCGCATATCGTGTGGCCTCCAGAACAGGCTGAAATAAACTTCATCTTACCAAAAGAGAGGGAAACCGTAAACGGTTTCCCTCCATCATTCGATCATTTGGCTTCAACGACGATCGTTCCCTTCATGCCCGGATGAGGCAAGCAATAATAAGAGAATTCTCCATCCTTGGAAAATGTAACTTCTTTTGCTTTGTCTTGCTCGAGCATTCCGGTATCGAAGGAATCGTCATTCGCAGTAGCGCTATGTCCAACCGCATCCTTATTGATGAATTTAACGGTGTCTCCCGCTTTGATCGTCAGCTCGCTTGGAGAGAAGCCGAAGTTTACGATTTCCACGACATGCACTTCTCCGGTTGACTCGGAGGAGGGGGTGTCTGCAGGCGGAGAAGTTGGCTTCGGCGTTGACTGCGGACTCGCGGTCTTCTTAGGTGTATCATCCTTCTCTGGACTGTCGGTTTCTCCGGAAGAGTGCTCGCCTGTATGGACGCTGCTTGTTGACTCTGCCTTCGGTTTGTCCGTAACGGCAGGAGTGGCTGCAGGTGTGCTGGTCTGTTTTGGATTGTCCGCGGGGGATTCTGTTTCCGTCGGCTTCTCAGAAGGACTTTCCTGCTCCGTTACAGGCTTTTCCGTCGTTTCCGGCGACATTTCCGGTGTCGTGTCCGGGGAAGCCGCCACAATATCCGGCTGTTCAGAAGCAGGCTCTTCTTTCGATCCGCATGCGGAAATGAGAATGACACAAAACAAGAGACTTAGGAACAGCAATAATGTTCGATGGTGTCTTAGCATGATCCTATCCCCTCTTATTTTACAATGATTTGGCCGGTCATAAATTGCTTATGCGGTGCGCAGAAATAATTGTAGGTGCCGGCTTTTTCCAGAGTTATCGTATGCGATTCCCCTTTGGCGAGTAGCGGGGTTTCGAAAGAACCGTCCAACGCGACAGCATTATGCTTCATTTCGTCGTAATTGGTAAAGGTCACCTTGGAACCAACCTCAACCGTCAACGGCTCCGTCCCGAACGAAAATTGCTTAATGTCAACCTGGTACGTTTTGACCTGCGGTGCGGTCGTTCCATTGAATTTGGCCGGATCGATGACAAACCACACTTGATTGACATTCTGACCTTTAATGTCGCCGTGTTCGGTGTCCTTAACGAAATAATACAACGGATAGCCTTTATAGGTTGTTTGTTTGCTGCCATCCGAACGGGTAATCGAGCCGAGATCGGAGGCGGGCAAGGTTGAAATGGTACTCATTCCTGTCGCCGAATAAGCAGGCCAATTGGCTAGACAAGTGCCTTCGCAAGCGCTCATTTTCGGCGTATCCTTGTCAAAGTAATACAGGGTGCGGCCATAATCGTCGGTTAAGTAATTTCCTAATTCGGTAGATGTGCCAATCATGACGGAATAGTCGGATTTCGCCACAAACCATACGCCGCCGACCGCTTCGCCTTTTACATCGCCGGCTGCCGTATCCTGTACAAAGTAGTACAATGGCCAGCCTTTATAAGTCGTTTGCTTCGTGCCGTCGGTACGTGTCAATACCGAGAAATCGTCGGCATTCAAACTGCCGGGTATTTGCAAATGCTCGGCATAGAAGATCGGCCAATTGCTCAAGCATTTATCCTGACAGGAATTCTGGTCCTCGGCGTCCTTCGTAAAGAAATACAGCGTGCGTCCGTTTTGATCGGTGAAGAAGGTACCCAGTTTGTCGCTTTTCTTCAACAAGATTTGATCATCTGGAAGCATCGCGGATGCGGAAATTACGCCTTTGGATTGCAGTGCTGCAAAAAGAGTAGCGCCGCTTGACGTATGTACGGACAACGACTCAACGAGCGCTGTTGCGATATGGGCATTCGTCAGGGAAGAAGTGCCCGAGATTTGCTGCAGCCCTTTCGACGCGGCGAACTTCTCGGTCTCCGCATAGGAAAAGTCCTTTTCTGACTTGTAACCGAGTATTTCCAAAAGTACTTTGTACAGCTGCTGGGAGCTAATTTTCTCGGAAGGATTAAATTTGTTATTTCCCGTACCGGACCAGCCGTGCTCCGGATGGTTTTTCAGGTAAGCCAGAATAGCTTGATTATTTTTGTTGACCTGGCTCGCATCAGAGAAGTTTGCGGTACCTTTGTAAGCCATGGCCTCATCTAAAAGTCCTTGAAGACGCAGCGAAATGATCGCGGCTTGCATCCTTGTCGAGCTCTTGCCTAAATATGCCGCATTAACGCCGCTTCCGTCACCAAGCAGCAAACCAAGCTCGGCAGCCGTTTCCGCATCCGTCTTGACTGCTGCATCGTGGTCTTGTGCTGATGCGCCGAATGCGAATAGAGAACCCATACATAGTGCTAAGATGGTAAAAATGACTGCAACTTTTTTTGCTTTCAAATAATCCTACCTCCCAATATATTAGTTTTCATAGGAGGTAACGAACGTTAGCGTCATTCGGTTTGAAGGATTGCGGATTTTTTTTGATTTTGGCTTTGTTAATGCGGACATAGAATCTGCAATACACCTTAAAACGTACTAAAAATAACTGTTTTACAGCAAATTGATTTTAGATTGTTATTCTAATAAAGGCGGGACACGATGTTTGGTCGCTTGTTCAAAGCCATAAGCTATTTTGATCAATGTCGGTTCGCTAAATGCCGTGCCAACGAAGGTTATGCCTTGCGGTCCTTTTGTCGTATAGCCGCCTGGAGCAATGATTCCGCTTTTTGCGAATCCCCCAGGGACTGTAATGACAGGATAACCCGCTCTGGCAGCAAGATCATCGCCGCCCTCATTTCCTAGGAACAGCAGCGCATCTAATTGAAGCTTCTCCAGAACGAAATCAATTCCTTGCTTGCCGGCCATCTCTTTATTTTTCATTTTACTATCGAGATAATCTTGTTCAGTCAGTGTTCCGCTTGTTTCCTCTGACCACACGAGAACTCCTTGCCCATATTTCAAAGCGGTTTCCGCATGTTCAATATTGTAAGCAATTAGCTCCTGCAAAGAATGAACAGGTACGCTCTCATCTAAATCCGCTAAATAATCATTGATATATTTCTTGAATTCATAACGCATCACATTCTCATCCCATTCCGTCTGTTCACATGGAAGGGTTACAGGATCGACGATAGCAGCGCCTGCGTTTCTCAGAACCTCAATCGCCGCTTCAACGATTGTAAGCCTGGCCTCATCTAATTCTTTATAATAAAATCGTGGAATCCCAATCCGGGCGTGCTTCAAATAGTCTGCATCTAGAAATGGAGTGTAATCGCGGTAAGAATGCTTCGCTCCTGATAAAGTTACAGCATCCCGCTCGTCCGCTCCTGTCAGGGCCCCGAGAATTATCGCAGCGTCTGTCACCGTTCTTGCCATCGGACCGGCAGTATCTTGACTATGCGTAATCGGAATAATGCCAGATCGGCTCACTAATCCGATCGTAGGTTTAATTCCGACAAGACTAGTTTGGCTTGAGGGGCTAATAATGGATCCGGAAGTTTCCGTTCCGATCGCTGCTGCTCCTAAATTTGCGGCAACCGAGGCAGCAGAGCCCGAGCTAGAACCGCCGATGAACAGCTCTCCCGGACCATAAGGATTTAGAACGAGCCCCCCTCTGGAGCTGTACCCGGCCCACATCGTATCCGACATAAAGTTTGCCCATTCCGTCATATTGGCTTTTCCGAGTAAAACGGCGCCGGCGGAACGCAGCTGCAAGGCAACAAAAGAGTCCTTCGCAGCAAACGAATCGGCTAATGCCACCGATCCGGCGCTAGTGTGCATTTTGTCGTGAGTATCAATATTGTCCTTTAATAGAATAGGTATGCCGTGCAGCCTTCCCCGGCTTCCTTTTTCTTTCCGTTCTTCATCTAAAGCCTTTGCCATTTCAACCGCTTCCGGATTGATTTCTAAAATGGAATTGATTTTTATATCATATCTGCTAATTCGGTCTAAATATATTTTCACGAGTTCTTCTGAACTTAACAGCCCGGATTCCATAGCGGACTGCATACTTGTAATGTCTGCTTCTATGATCCATTCTTCCAACTTTATATTCATGTAAGCATCTCCCTAAACCGTTTCTACATTTAACTATAAGGAATGATACCCTTAATACAAGGGCAAGTTTGGTTATAATCATTTTTGAAAATGTCAATCAAAGCGCGGCATGATATGGTTTGAGTATTAGAGGATGGAGGGGATAGCGTTGCCGGATGTATTTGCAGTTGCTGATACGCTTATTAAACATATTAAGAATAATTACTCCAACGACATTGCAATCGTCGCGTATTATGGGTCATATGCACAAGGAACGGCGACCAAGCGCTCGGATTTGGATTTCTTCTTTATTCCTGCAAGCGCCGATGGTTATCGTGCGAGTATCCAGTTTATTTTGGATGATATAAGCTTTGACTTCTGGCCTATCAGTTGGGAACGCGCTGAAAGAATGGCATCATTAGCAGATCCGCAGACGACGATAATCGCTGATTGCAGATTACTCTACGCCCGTTCGGACGAAGACCGAAACCGCTTCATGAGGCTGCGTGACAGCATCGCCGCTATTCAGGAGCCTGAGCATGGATTGCAATTGACGCAAAGAGCCGAGTCATTGCTGCACGATGCTTATGTACATTTGTATAAGATGAGCCGTATGGATCCATTGGCGGATTTAACCTTTTACCGAAGCGAAGCTTACGATGTTTTGACGAAAGTGATCCAAAGTCTCGGTCTACTAAATCAAACTTATTTTACCGTAGGCTGGGGCAAAAATAAGGATCAGATTCTACGGCTCCCGCTCAAGCCGGACCACTTGGAGAGTCTGTATGAGACCATCATAACAGCGCAATTACCTGCAGACATCAGGTCCGCTTGCGAACGGTTGACTGAGGCAACTCTTGAGTTGGTAGCGAAGCATAGAGGGATGTATTCCACTGCCCCGTCTTATCCCGACCGCATGAAGGGATTTTATGAGGAGACCAAAGGGACTTTCGATAAAATCATTACAGCTTGCGAAAAGAATGATTATGATACGGCATACTTTGCGGCTATCCGGATACAGGATGAAATTGCTTACTTTCTACATTTAGCCGAAAAAGGGTACCCGCCATTCCAGCTGGAGCTTAATTCCCAGTACCAAGTATATAAAAAGTTAGGACTGCCGGATCTCATCCATCTTCTTGCCCCTGGCGATTTAAAGCCTCTTCAAGCGGCCGTTGTACGGCTTGACGTTCTTCTGTTAAGCCATCTCAAAGCCAATGGAGTCGAAATCAACAGCTTCGAATCCATAGAACAGTTTGAAAGTTTTCTACGTACGCGATCTGTCAGATAACAATCATTTTCCCCGTCGCCATCCTCTGTACGCTATGCTAGTATTTTCCTTATATGAATATGGGAGTTGGATTCATGGTTGATACAAGTAAGAGAAGTGTTTTCCGATTAATTAGAAGAAAAGGCTTTAAGCAGTTTTTAGCACTATGCAGCACATACAAATCGCTATACATCACGGTTGTTTTGCTCCAAATCGGGGTAATTGCGACTGCACTGCTGTTCGCGGAAACCAACCGGAGGCTGTTTGATGCGGCGCCGGATATATCGAACGACCAGCTTGCGAAGCTGCTGATTGCTTTCGTCGTTTTTATTGCCTTAGGTCTTTTCTTCTCGCTCTCGGAGCGGGTGTTTAACCAGATCGTCAATACGAATGTCGTGTTCCAAATGCGGCAAATGGTGCTGACCCAATTAACGCGCTTATCTCTTAGCTACCATGAGAATAAGCATAGCTCTCATTCAAATAATATTTTGAACAGTGAGCTTGAGGTATTTAAACATTTTGTTGTATTCGATGTTCTCAAAATGATTTCTTTGCCCATATCATTCATATCGGTAGGCATCTATTTGATGGTTGTGCATCCGGTTCTTGGCATCATTGCACTTGCTGTCGGGCCTTTACAGCTGATCAGCAATGTCATGGTGAAAGAGAAATTCAAAAGCCTGATTGCCAAGCAGCAGGATATGGGGCGGGAGTGGTTTTTCCACATGGGTGAAACGCTCGCCGGCATGAGGGAGATTAAGATGAACCAATTGGAAGATGCGACCCTTCTTCGAACGAAGCACGTCTTTAAAGATAGCATCAAGCTTTGGATTTCGGTCGAAAAAATGTGGGCGATCCGCGAGATCATTCGGGCGGTTCCGGAAAAGCTGGGCTATATCGTCGGCATCGGGTTAGGTACGCTGATGATGATTAAAGGCGAAATTGGCATCGGCGGTTTGGTCGCTTTCATTACATTGCTAGATAAGGCTGCGGCTCCGTTTACGAGCATTGTCGAAATAATTAATTCCTTGCAGAGAGTGTCGGCGGGAGCAGAGAAGCTTCTTGACGTGATGGAGCTGGAGCCGGAGGAGAAGGAAAGTGGAATCGCTTTGCGCCCCGAGCCACCTTCCATTGTGTTCAAGCAGGTGAACTTCCAATACGAAGCAGGCAGAAGCGTGTTGAAGGATATTAGCTTCACGATCCCCGCGGGCTCTTCGGTTGCATTGGTCGGTCCGAGCGGCGGAGGGAAGAGCACCATTGTGAAGCTGTTGTACCGTTTTTATGATCTGCAATCAGGGATGATCCACATAGATGGAACGCCGATTCAAGACTATACGATTGACTCGCTGCGCGGAAACATGGCATCGGTATCACAGGATGTTTATTTATTTGATGGCACTATTCGTGATAATATCGCCATCGGTTCGGGGAAGGCCGACGCCAGCGACGAACAAATCAGACGAGCGGCGACGCTGTCGCAAGCATATGAATTTATTAGCAAATTGCCGGACGGTTTCTACACGAAGGTAGGCGAGAGAGGAATCAAATTGTCGCAGGGTCAAAAGCAGCGTATCGCGATCGCCCGGGCCATTATACGCGATGCTTCGATTCTTATCCTTGATGAGCCTACTTCAGCGCTGGATGTAGAGACGGAGTCGCTGTTTCAATACGACCTCGGGCAGTGGGCAAGTCATTGTACGAAAATCATTATCGCACATCGTCTATCCACGATCCGTGATGTCGACTACGTCTTGTTTCTAGAGAACGGTGAAATTCGTGAAATGGGCACTCCGAAGGAGCTCCTTAACTCGAACGGACGATTCATGGATTTTTGGGCTAAGCAGGAGATGAAGGAGTTTAGCGATACCTTTAGGAGGGAGCATGCAAGGCGCTGAAGCTTAAGCGTTAAGCGGAATATATGATAAAGTTGTTTTTAAAGGCAGGAGGTACGGACATGATAGAGCCATTCATTCATAATCATCAATACAATGCACTCAACCGTCAAATCGATACGCTGCAGCGTGCCTACAACACAGTCGCTGACCGCAAAGTAATTGACGCAGCTAAATATTCGGCCGAAAGCTATGTGGCGGGGCTGTTTAATTCTATGACGGAGGAACAGAGAAGGCTGTTAGAGCCGCTCTTCGAGCATAAGAGCAAAATCGAATACGAACTCGCCATTAGCGACTTGACTCCATATTTGGTATCGTTTCCTAAAGTGACGGAGGCGCAAATTAAGAAGCTGTTTCCGAAGGTGAAGAAGCTCAAGGTGCCTGATTTAACCGAAGTTCCATTTGGGTCGCTAACCTATCTAGGCTGGCTCGACATAGGTTCAACTAAGCTTTATATGGTCTACAAGCGCGAAGGTAGGCTAGTCGGTGTCGAAGCCCGATACACGGCAGCCAACAAAAAAAGTATTTGCTCGCTATGTAACGGCTACGGGGAGGTTGCTCTCGTTACAGCAGTAGCCAAGACTAAAGCATCCAGCTTGCCCGATTACTATAAAGCGGTTGGCAACTATATGTGTGTTGATAGCGCATACTGTAACAAACGAATAACGGATATTTCTTATTTAGAGACTTTTATCGGGGAGATCGTCGGTTGACGGAAGGAGTGGGACACCATGAAACGAAATCGCTTAGGACAATCCGAGCTCTATGTGAATGAGATCGGTCTCGGCTGTATGTCGCTTGGGACGGATAAGAGAAGGGCCATAAACCTTATTCATGAAGCATTAAATCGCGGGATCAACTTTCTCGATACGGCGGATTTGTACGATGAAGGGCTTAATGAGGAAATCGTCGGAGAAGCGCTGCGCAGCAGGCGTTCGGATGCCATCATAGCTACGAAGGTAGGCAATCGATGGGAAGCGGGCAAGGATGGGTGGAGCTGGGATCCATCCAAGGCGTACATTAAAGCAGCTGTAAAAGAAAGCCTGCGGCGCCTTCAAACCGACTATATCGATTTGTATCAGCTGCACGGCGGTAAACTGGACGATCCGATTGACGAAACGATCGAAGCTTTTGAAGAGCTTAAGCAGGAGGGTCTTATTCGTTATTACGGCATATCCTCTATACGTCCGAACGTCATTCGGGAATATGTGAAACGATCGAATATGGTGAGCGTGATGACTCAATATAGCATTCTGGACAGACGCCCTGAGGAGGCGGTGCTTCCGCTGCTTGCGGAGTCGGGAATCAGTGTTATAGCCCGCGGTCCGGTGGCGAAAGGGATTCTGACGGGTAATGGACAATCGAAAGCGGATAAGGGCTACTTGGATTACAGCAAGGAAGAGTTAATTGCTTTGCGCGAAAGTTTATTTAATCTGAGTGCTGCTTCCCGCGACATGTCTCATACCGCCATCCGATACGCGCTTTCTCATCCTGCTGTGGCTGCCGTTATTCCGGGTGCAAGCTCGCTGGAGCAGCTGCTGCAAAATATAGAAGCCGGTAATATTCAGGCATTATCCCCTATTGAGTTGGAAGCGATTCGGCGGATAAGCCGCAGCAACCAGTATGATCAGCATCGTTAGATATACAAGGTGGAAAAATGACAGAAAAAGTAATCATTTACAGAACAAATGTTCTGGGTTATTATCTTTTTGTGGGTGATTTTTCCATGTAAATTATGGAGAGATAATTGGCTGCCTGCAGGGCGGCCTTTTATTTTTTTCTTTATAAAAAACATTCAAAATAATTGATAGATTTTTGGAGTGAGCGGCATCTTTGCTACAGGGGGGATCAAATTGGACGTGTTGGCGCTCGAGACGGCTTCCATGCTAAGCAGCGGAGGAGGAGCGGAAGGGCAGGAACGGGAGCTGGTTGAGCGCGCCCGTTCCGGTGATCAGGAGGCGTTCGGGGAGCTTGTAAGGCGCCACCGTGCGAAGGCGCTTGGCCTCGCCGGATCGCTGACGAAGGACGTGTATCTGGCAGAGGACATCGTGCAGGAAGCGCTCATTCGCGCATTTCTTCATTTGGGCACGCTTACCGATTCCAACCGGTTCATCCCTTGGCTACACCGTATTGTGCGAAATCAAGCGTACATGAAGCTGCGGCGTGGCGGTCCGCACGGGAAGGAGCGTCCGTTCGTTTGCTTCATGAGTCAATCCGGATTGCCGGCTGATTCAGGGAGGAACGAGCAAGCGGTCGACTGGAGCGACATCGACTGCATCCTGTTTCATTTGACCGATCACGCTGCGGATGAGGCGCGGAACGGACAAAATCCGGAACAATACTTGCTGCGACAAGAGGTATTGCAGAGTATCCATATGCTGATCAGGTGCTTGAACAAGCGGGAGAGGGATATATTCGAAGCGAGATTTTTTGGAGAGCTGCCTCCTGCCGAAATTGCCGACCTGTTCGATACGACGACTGCCAACGTATATAATACGTTGTCGAGATCCCGCGTCAAGCTGCAGAAGGAGCGCATAAGAATTTCGATCAGCCTGTACGTGCAGCGAAGAGCGTCGCTAGGCTTGCCTAGACGAAGGATATTAACTCCACCCCTGATTTAACGCAAGCGTTTGATTCATTTGAATTGGAGATGGGAGAAGCCATGACAATTGAAAGGGATTGGTCGAAGACCTGGACTTCGGCTGCAGCCGCGATTCATGGAGCGGTAAGCTATACCGACAAAAAACATTTTACGTTGACGGAAGTAATGGGATTTACGGGTCACGCCTTTCGAATGAACATCGATCCGGAGAGTATTAACGCAGCAGGTCCGACCTCGTTTCCAGGCGGCTATATTTTACGCCGAAATTTATGTAATCTCGGCTTTACGAGCTGCCTGGCCGATCCGCCCGCTCCTCTTACGCCGGATAAGGTGGAGAGAACGATCTCACTCGTTCAGCAATCCCTTGACCGCGGGGTTCCCGCCATTGCGTTCGATTTGTTTACGCCTGAATTCGGATTGATTTACGGCTATGACGATGATAAACAGCAATTTTACGCGAAGGACCATGCGAAGGACGGAACGCTTACGTATGCGCAGTTCGCCGATCCGAAGATCGATCTGTTGTTCGTGACGACGATCAGCGAGAGCCTGCCTCATTCCAAATACGAAACGCTGCGGATGGCATTATCGATGATTGTCGACCATGCGCGGGGCAAGGAATGGACGCATGTGTTCGGCGATAAATTTGCGCAGGGTTTGGCTGGTTACGGGGCATGGATCAATGTAATGAAGCTTCGCCGGGCTGATGAGCATGGCAATGCTTTCAATATTTCGGTTATCGCCGATGCGCGCGAGTTCGCCGCACGCTTCCTCCGCGAATTGGCGTTCCGCTGGGATGGATCGAACGTGGTGGAGCGAACCGTTCGCAAGCATGCTGGAGATGCGGCCGTTCATTATGAGGCGGTTGCGGTAGCGTTCGGGCAATTAAGAGAGCTGTTTCCGTTTCCGGATGGCGGTCAGCCGAAGGATCCGGTTACGGCAGACCGGGCAATAGAACTGCTGCAGCAAGCGCAGGAAGCGGAAACGAAGGGGGTCGAGCAGCTGGAGCAGCTGTTTCATTTCATGAAAGAATACTATTCGGAAATTTGGGTGAATTAACCGAATTAAAACGAGAGGGATGAGAAGATGGCTTTAACGGAGAAGAAGATGTTTGATCACAAGGGCGGATTCGAGCTGGACGATTTGCGTGGAGAGAAGCTGCATATGGTTTGCTTGAAGGGAGCGGAGCTGCATGGCGTCGATGCAAGAGATACGTCCCTGGAGCATGTGAACTTTGTCCATTCGAAGTGGAACCATATTTATTTCTCAAATGTTCATGTTAATGAAGTGCAGATGGGCGGTACGCTATTTGAAAATATTCGTCGTCCCGATGCTGAAGTTAGCCGCTTCGAGGAGGAAGCCGGAACAGACGGCTGGATTAATGTCGAGCCCGTTCGCTTCCTGACGAGTGATTTGAGCAAAGCGGTATTTGAGTCCTGTAACTTAAAAGGCGTGGAATTAATCGATTGCCAGGTTGAAGGCATGCGGATCAATGGAATCCCGGTGGAGGAGCTGCTGCGGAGCTATTCAGAGAAACAAAAGTATCCGCATGTCATAGAACAAGCTGACACTGAAACGGCTGGTCAGGACCTGCCAACTGTCGTAAAGATACCTCCTATATCCATAGTTGGTGTTACCTACGATGCGAACCTAACGGAGATAGAGCAGCAGCAGCTTGGCGCGGCGGCTCTCGAGAAGGTTCGTGCTTACAAGGAACGTATTCCGACAAGGCTGTCCGACGACGTTCATCTTATACAGGTGTATCCGATGAAACCAAACTTCAACCCGCACGTCGACGTTTTTACTCAAATTATCGGTTATCTGGTGCCGGAAGCAACGACACCGCCGGAGGAACTGGTGCTCCGTTCTTTCCCTGAACGGGAATATGTCAAAGCAACGCACAAAGGACTTGAATCCGAGCTTGGCCGTACGTACGATTTGCTGTACGGTCAATGGATGCAAGACAATGGACGCCAACCGGCCGGATACGATTTCGAGGTGTGGGGCGAGCGATACAAGCCCGATCAACAAGATAATGAAATCGATGTTCATGTTGCGCTGGCTCCATAATCTTTAATAGAGGAGGAAAACCTGTGAGCGCTGCATTTACTTTTACACGTATCGGCTACGTGTATGTGCCGACCACTAATATTGAAGAGTCGATCGAGTGGTATACAAATAACTTATCATTTAAATTAATGAACAAGTGTCAAGATCGGGGATCCTATTTGGCTGTACTGCATCATCCACACAAAAATTCGATTGCATTATTGCTAATTGAAACAGAGGACAAACAGGCCTTGGAAATCTCAAGAAATGGGAATTCATTCCCGATAATGGCCATAAACTGCCCTGATATCGAATACACTCACCGTTATTTAAAAAGCCAAAGGGTCGACGTAGAAGAGTTACACACCCTTGGAGCAGGAGAGGCAAGATACTTTTATTTTAGAGACAACCAAGGAAATCTGTTGGAAGCTGCTTGGTCCATTTGGGATCCAAAGGATGAGATTAAAGAAGACTTCATGGGACAGACAATCAAATAATAGAAATGGAGATGATTCTGAATGATTAAAAAAATCGAGTGTGCGTATGTTCCGGTCACGAATGTGGAAAAGGCAGCGGAGTGGTATGAGCGTGTGCTTGGGATGAAGCTTCGTTCCCCCGTTAAACCGGGCAGCGGAGCGATTATGATTATGGGGGACGGCGGATGGCTATTTCTGCTTCCGAGTCCCAATATGACTCCGCTCACGTTCGAAACGACAGGCTGGGCCGGGGATGGGGAAACGTTCGAGATGTTTCCGCTATGCTTCGAGACCGAAGATATTCAGTCGCTTTATGCTTCCTTGAAGGAGGCAGGCTCATGGATTGAGACAGAGATTCGGGATGAGGGAGGCTGTGGGCTTCAGCTGAATTTCAAGGATCCAGACGGAAACAAATATCAAGTGTGGCAACAGCCGTAAACATATAGGTATAATCCTCGCGAATACAGAAACGTCTGCGTAGTGACGTTTCTGTGTACGCGAGAGGAAAGTCAAATTAGGGATTGACAATTTCAACTGTATCAAATAACATTACAGTATCCTTCTTGATGGGGAGTTATGTTGATGAACAGTGAATTTACGGTAGCCGTCCATTGCTTAGTGTTTTTGGCTTATTTGCCTGATCATATGGCGAGCAGTGAGTTACTCGCACGAAATGTATCTACAAATCCGACCCGTATTCGCAAAGTAATGAGCTTGCTGCGCACTCATGGTTTCGTGAAAACAAAAGAGGGTGTCGGCGGAGGATACTTATTAAGCTGTGAGCCTGACAAGGTTACTCTTGGTCAAATATATCGTGCTATTTCCACTGGGAATCTGAAGCCGCATTGGTGTTCAGGCAATCAAGAGGATGCCTGCCTCGTTTCAGCGAATATGGAGCATGTGATGGATGATATCTTTACTGAAGCAGAGACTCATTATGAGCTGTGTTTGGAACGAACAACGATTCAATCCGTTCTAGACAAAGTGAAAAAATGCAAACACGTATAATCAACGCCATCCGTGCGTTTTTTATTGTTATAAATGTATTTTTTATATGTACAGTTTAGACATGCTTCATGCCGACAATACTAAACGATCATTAAGAAAAAGAAGGTGAATACCGTGTCAACGGAAACGCATAAAATTCATGCTTACGATATTCCATTGTCGGTTCTCGATGTCTCTCCGATTGTCGCCGGAGGCTCCGTCTCTGAATCGCTAAGCAACACGCTGGACTTAGCCCGCCATGCAGAGAAATGGGGTTATAACCGCTACTGGCTGGCGGAGCATCATAACGCACCGAGTATCGCCAGCTCGGCTACATCGATCGTGATTGGCCACGTAGCGGCAGGCACTTCGACGATCCGCGTAGGCTCTGGGGGTATTATGCTGCCGAACCATGCTCCGCTTGTCATTGCTGAGCAATTCGGCACGCTGGAATCGCTCTTTCCTGGCAGAATCGATCTTGGCCTTGGCCGCGCTCCCGGTACGGATGGGCTTACGGCTGCGGCACTTAGAGGGAACCGTGGAAGCAACGGACATGATTTTCCGGAACAGCTGGCAGAACTCCGTGCCTTTCTTGACCCGTCTAGCGCTGAGGTTGGCAAGCCTGTCCGTGCAATTCCCGGAGAAGGTCTAAACATTCCGATTTGGCTGCTCGGCTCGAGTGATTTTAGCGCCATGCTGGCTGCTCAGCTTGGATTGCC
Source organism: Paenibacillus prosopidis (assembly GCF_003337375.1). Lineage (GTDB taxonomy): Bacteria > Bacillota > Bacilli > Paenibacillales > Paenibacillaceae > Pristimantibacillus > Pristimantibacillus prosopidis. The sequence goes on along the minus strand of NZ_QPJD01000005.1, from coordinate 371,558 downwards.
GTTTGCTTTTGCCGGACATTTCTCGCCCACGTTCACCGTTCCGGCTATGAATTTGTACCGCAGCAACTTTAAGCCTTCGGCTGTGCTGGATAAGCCGTACGGCATGGTGGCCGTGAACGTAATTGCAGCAGATACGGATGAGGAAGCGGATTACTTGGCTACTTCAATGCAGCAGCTCTTTCTGTCCTTCATTCGGAATACCCGTGGTCCTTTGCCGGCGCCCGTACGCGATATGGACAAAATTTGGAGTGAGCAAGAAAAGGCGGCACTGCAGCAGCAGTTAGGATCTTCAATTACAGGTGGTCCAGAAACGGTTAAAACTAAGCTTAACCAATTTATTGAAGCAACTGGAGCGGATGAAATTATGGTTGCTGCCCATATTTTTGATCACATGGCTCGTTTGCGTTCTTATGAAATTGTAGCAGGAAACTAACAGAGAAAAGATAGGGTGGGTAAGATAATGGCAAAAGCGGCAAAAGGGAATAAGCAGATGCTTTTCCTTATGATTAACATGTTTATTGCAATGCTCGGTATCGGGCTTATCATTCCCGTTCTGCCCGAGTTTCTCAAGGAATTCGGTGCGGGCGGCAAAACGGCAGGCTATCTCATTGCGGCCTTCGGAGTCACGCAATTTATTTTTTCCCCGATAGCAGGCGAGCTTTCCGACAAATACGGACGTAAAATTATGATCGTAGTTGGACTATTGTTGTTTACGATTTCCAACCTCATCTTTGCCATAGCGGAGCAAATACCGCTGCTTTATTTGTCCCGATTGATCGGTGGCGTGGGCGCGGCGGCGATGATACCGGCCATGCTTGCCTATGTTGCCGATATTACTACAGAAGAGAACCGGGGAAAGGGCCTCGGATTACTCGGAGCATCGATGTCGCTCGGCTTTGTTATTGGTCCCGGCATCGGCGGCTTTCTGGCTGAATTTGGCTTACGCTCACCGTTTTACGTATCCGCAGTAGTCGGTGCATTAGCCACTATTGGTTCGCTATTGTTTGTACCGGAATCCTTATCCTTAGAAGCGAGAGCGGCAGCACGAAATTCACAGGTCAAACGAGAAAACATTTTCAAACAATTCGGAAAATCGTTTAAGGCGTCGTACTTTATTTTATTGGTTCTCATCTTCTCCCTTACGTTCGGACTAGCGAACTTCGAAGCGATTTTCCCATTGTTTGTTGACGCGAAATACGGATATTCCGCTTTGGAAATATCGATCATCATCACCGTCGGGGCGCTTGCAGGAACTGTTATTCAAGCGTTATTCATCGGCAAGCTGATTAACCGATTTGGAGAGAAAAAGCTAATTAATTGGACTTTCCTACTATCGGCAGCTGCTCTTATTCTTATGCTGCTTTCCGGTAATTTTATCTATGTGCTTATTCTTACCGCCTTCTTCTTCACGCTTACATCGGTAATGCGTCCGGCAATTAATACGCTGTTGTCCAAATCGGCAGGAGATGAGCAGGGGCTTGTAGCGGGCATGAACAATGCGTATATGAGTCTTGGCAATATTTTCGGTCCGGCAGTAGCAGGCACGATTTACGATGTTCATATTAACGCACCGTATACGCTTGGAGCTATCGTGTTAGTGATCAGTTTGTATCTGTCGATGCGGCGCGGGGGCAAAATGAAGGCCGCAGTAGTAAGCGCAGGATAAATGGATTTAACTACAAGAAAGAGTGCAGACCGGTAACGTTCTGCACTCTTTCTTTGTTGTATGAATTGACCGAACATTCCACTACTCAACAGGCGGCCAGAAACCTCTCTTGAGCTGGCGTATCGAATATCCAAAATCCATTTGCAAATGCGGATAATCCGGGAAGTTTTCCCAATCCCCGCCCCAGGAGAAGCCCAGTCGTTTGGCTATCTCCACAACCTCCATCCAATCCGCTTGTCCGTTTTTGTTTCCGTCATATTCCATATCCCAAATAACGGCGCCTTTCTTGGTCTTCAAAGCAAAGTCGATAGCAAGTCCATAATTATGGTACGAATTTCCGCCTTGCACTTGCGTAACGACCGGACCATCCTCCGAACGTCCACGAGCATATAACGCATCCTGTTCCTCGCTTGACCGGAAGCCATCGGTAATAAGGATTGTGATTCCTATTTTACTCGTTTCAGCCATCAGCTCCGTTTGTTTGGCAAGCACAATAGGGTGCAGAGCGGTGATAGGCGGAGCGGGAACAATTTCAATGTCTGATTTGAACGGGTCTGAGGTATCTGACGTATCGAACCATTTCCAAACGATTGCTGCCGCAAATGCTAAGATGACCAGTATTAACCATTTATTTCGTTTCCGTTTATTTTTGGCGGTTATATTCGGATTCATCCGTCCGGCCGGCACTTGATTAGGTATTGGATTGCGCTCCAGCATGTCTGTTCTCCTCTTATGATCTATCCGCTTATCTTATCATATTGGAATTGCGTATGCGCTAGTCTTCAGTAGGGGATTGAATGTAAACAATTGACTTTTTGTTGGTTTAGATCTAAACTGATATCAATAACGAAGGTGTGAGGTGGACAAATGGAATCAAATAATACGGAACCCTTCTTATCAAAACGCGACGAGCGGTTAGGCTTAATGATATGGTATCGCTTATCGCGGGTTTATAACCAAAACATTCGAGATACGCAACAGCATTTGAAAAAGTGGAACTTGTCTGCCGCCCAGTTTGATATGCTTGCTCAAGTCGGCGCGCATGACCGCCTGACGCAGCAGCAGCTGGCCGATAAGCTTTTTGTCACGAAAGGGAATATTACGCAATTACTTAGCAAGCTTGAGGATTTGGGCTGGGTAAAACGGGAGCAAGAATGGAAAACCAAATACGTCTCCCTTACGGCAAAAGGCAGAGCGCTATTTAATGACGTTGTTCCTGTGCAAGAGCAGTTTCAAGCATCTCAATATAATGGATTGAACCGGGAAGAGAAGAAGCAGCTGGTCGATCTGCTCAAAAAAATTCAAAACTAACTCTTTAAGGAGGCTTTTTATATGCAGCTCAAAGGCATTCACCACGTATCCGCGATTACAGGCACAGCTTCTGAAAACTTCAATTTTTACACGCAGCTATTAGGTCTTCGTCTGGTCAAAAAAACGGTCAATCAGGATGAAACCTCGGTATACCACTTGTTTTACGGGGACGAGAAGGGGAACCCGGGAACGGAGTTAACATTCTTCGAATTTCCGATGACCGGCAAAAACCGTGCAGGAACAAGCAGCATCTCCTCCTTGTCGCTTCGCGTGGCGAATGATGAGGCGCTTCGATACTGGAAGGAGCGGTTCGAGCAATTCAGCGTGGATCATGATGAAATGATCGAACGCGCAGGCCGGAACACAATAGCCTTTAGAGATTTTGAGGGGCAGCGTCTCGTACTGGTATCGGATGAGCATAACGAAGGGGTTAAAGGCGGCATCCCATGGGGAAAAAGCACAGTACCTGTAGAATACGGCATTCTTGGATTAGGCCCTGTTCAACTGACAGTGAAGGATCCGGCCCCGACAGTACTCGTATTGACTCAATTGATGGGCTTCCGGCAAAAGGGTCAATATCCGTCCACAATAGCAGGCCAACCGGATGTTATTGTATTTGAAACAGGCGAAGGCGGAAGCGGCGCCGAGGTTCATGTTGAGGAGCGGCATGATCTGCCGCGCGAGCAGCAGGGCCACGGCGGCGTTCACCATGTGGCGTTCCGCGTCGATAACGATGATGAACTTCGCGAGTGGATCGAGCATATCCGCGGCGTTCACATTCCAAACTCAGGATTTGTTGACCGTTACTACTTCCGCTCGCTTTATTTCCGGGAACCAAACGGCATTCTTTTTGAGCTGGCAACGGATGGACCAGGCTTTGATACCGATGAGGACATCAACCACTTAGGGGAGTCGCTCGCTTTGCCGCCATTCCTGGAGCCGCATAGAGCTCAAATCGAAGCGAGATTGAAGCCGTTGCATACGAAGCCGTTGCAGGGGTAATGAAAGAGGAGTTAAACTACAAGTAAGCAAATAAAAAATAGGACGAAGAACGTCCCGTAATCCCTGGCTTCCTAAGGGATGCGGGACTTTTTTTGTGCTGAGAGACTGACAAAAGATAGAACTGCTCTGCAGCGCTTGATTGGTTATGATAAAGTAGTAATAGTTCGCGTTAACCATTGTCGTAGAGAAGGATCGGGACGTTATATTCATTTCGTTGGCACATCAGCAGCTTGTTCTACGTATACATCAAGATAGGCGCTATGTGGCAACCTGCTGCTTGAATCAGTCCAAGTTTAGTGAAGGTATAGGCTGCCGAAGGTTGTAACGAGGAGGTGCTTTAGGGATGAGCACGGATTGGATAAAGGCTGATGAGCCGCTCAGCTGCCTTACGGTGACCGGTAGCGAACGGAATGAAGCAGTTGTCATTTCCGGCTTTTCAGAGGGTCTTCACTGTATCGGAATTGGTACCGATGCGGCTGTATTTACGTATGATCAGACACCAGGTTATGCATTTAAAGTATACTCGGATCTTGCGCTTGAGAAGAAAGAGACCGAGAGAAGAGTGTACGAACGACTTGAAGGGATCCCATTTTTCCCACAGTATTACGGGGTTGGCAAACATTATTTGGTTATGAGCTATGAACCGGGGATTACTTTACATGATTGCCTGCTTGAGGGTGTACCGGTACCGGAACAGGTGATTCATGACGTGGAGGAAGCACGCGAGTTAGTAAGAAATCGTGGCTTGAATCCGCGCGACATTCATCTGAAAAACGTGATTTTGCAAAACGGACGCGGCAAAGTGCTGGACGTTTCCGAGTATGCGCTAGAGGGCGACGACAAGCGCTGGGAGCATTTGCTCTGGGCTTACCGCGTCTTTTATCCGAGCGTTGAAGGCAAAAAAATTCCAGGATGGGTACTTGAATCGATTAAAAACGGGTATGTTAAACTGGATCAAGCGAATCTGAGCCTTGATGATTTTGCGCAGCGAATCAGTCAACTGTTCTCCAGATTTTTAAAATAAGCTTTTTCAGTTGACCGCCATTAAAAAGTTCTGCTTGAAAATTTATACTACTGTTTATATAATAAACGCATATCAAAACTGATGACTGATGGAGGACCCCCGACCGATGAAGTAAGAACACGATTCCTGTAAACAACTTGTCTAAGTACAAGCGGCTTCTCGGTAGCGAGAACCGGTCAGGGATACGTGTGTCGATTTGGGGACTTATGTAAAGTCAATCAGCTGCGATAGAACGAGATGTACAGCCGAATTCATGCGGCCTTAGGCATCCGTTATTTTCGTTTAACTGATGTTCCCCTACGTATTCGACCGTGTGCCGCTGGCCACGGTTTTTTATTTTGTAATATGAAATGGGGAATGTTCCTTGATGCTGGTAAAAGTTAAAAATGTAAATAAAGAATGGGATGGCGTAAAGCTGTTTGAGCAAGTGACGTTTGAGGTGAAGGAAGGAGAGCGGCTGGCGTTGTTCGGGCGCAATGGAGTCGGCAAAACGACTCTGCTGCAAGGATTGACCGGACGGCTTCCGTTCGATGGCGGAGATATCCAGCGCTTGCTGCCTATAGAGGAATGGGGCTGGCTCGACCAGCAGGCGCAGATGGATTCGTCGTTAACACTGCTCGAATTCGTTCAAGCGGGCACTGCAGAATTGTTCTGCTTGAAACGGGAGCTTGCAGACTTGACCCTTCGGATGCAAGAGCAGGAAACGGGCGAGAAAATGCTTAATCGCTACAGCGAGCTGTTCGAACGATATGCACAGCTTGATGGCTACAGCTGGGAGATCAAGGCAGAGAGATGTTTAAGGAAATTAAATTTTGACTCAAAAGTATGGAATGTACCATTCTCGCAATTAAGCGGCGGTCAGAAGACAAAAGCTCAGCTGGCTTCCCTCATGGTCCGGGAACCAAAGCTAGTCGTGCTCGATGAACCAACGAATCATTTGGATTCGGCTGCACTCGATTGGCTTGAGCAATGGGTAAAGGCGTATCCGGGAACGGTCGTGTATGTATCGCATGATCGAACGTTTATTGACCGTACGGCAACAACCATTCTTGAACTGGAGCGGAACGGCTGCCGGCGCTACCCGGGAGGCTATACCGAATATCGGGCACAGAAGGAGCTGGAGCTGCGGACGCAGGAGGCGCTGTACAAGAAGCAGGAGCAAGAGCGTGAGAAGCTGCTCGAGAGCATTCGCATGTATTCGGAATGGTTCCAGCAAGCGCATAAAGCGGCGGGGCAACATGATTTCTTACGTTCCAAGTCGAAGAAAAATGTATCGCGTATGCATGCGAAGGAATCAGCGATTGAGCGGCTGGACCGCGATAAGGTGCAGAAGCCTCGAGAGGAAGCGCAGCTTCGCATGCAGCTGGATACGGATGGATTTGCTGCCGCAACGCTGCTGCGTATGGAGGACGTCGGCTTTGCCTATGAAGATCAGGTCACATTGTTCAGCCATCTTAGCTTTTCCGTTGATCGCGGAGATCGGATTGCCGTATTGGGACCGAATGGAGCCGGTAAGTCGACGCTGCTGAAGCTGGCAACGGGAAGCTTGGCTCCGATTACCGGGAAGGTTAGCATTCATCCCCAAACGCGCATCGGTTATTTTGAGCAGGAGTTAGGTAAGCTGGAAAATGAAGAGACGATTTTGGATAGCCTGCTTATGCTGCCAGGCATGACGCAATCGCATGCGCGGACGATTCTCGGCTGTTTCCTCTTTCCGAAAGAAGAAGTGTTCAAACGAATCGGAGATTTAAGCATGGGCGAGAAATGCAGGGTAGCCTTTCTGAAGCTGTTTTTTGGCAAGGCGAATTTACTCGTACTGGATGAACCGACGAATTATTTAGACGTGAGCACGCGCGAGAAGGTAGAGGAGGCGCTTCAGCATTATCCGGGGGCCGTTCTTCTCGTGACGCATGACCGTTATCTGGTCCGCAAAGGGGCTAATCGACTGCTCATAATGGATGGAAAGAGCGAGCCTAGTTTATTCCCCGGAACGTACGATGAGTACTGTTCAAAAGATCGCAGCCGTGCGCTTACAACGGAGGAACAGCTAGGTCAGAACGAACGGGAGAGGCTGCAGCTGCGCTTGGCGCAATTAATGGGCAGTGCACAGCCGGAAGATCCTGCGGAGCAGCAGCAGCTTATGCAAGAAATTCGCAGGCTGCGCAAGCAAATTAGCGATTTTGCAGATGAATCGCAATAAGTTAGTATAGATGGCCATGCAGGAGAAGACTATTGCATGGCCATATTTTTTTCAGTGGTGTGGTTTGGCGGAAACAAATGAAGAGCTAACATCGTCTGGTTATAAATGGGGAATTTTAGAGGGGATGATGGTACAGGTGGAATTAATAAAAGCTTCAACGGTATATCTTGTACTACTTATGCTGTTAGGGTGCGGTAATCAGGCATCGGATCAGCACAATTTAGATCAACAACAATCGGATCAACAACATGAGGTTCAGTTTCCGTACGATTACACGATTAATGAAGATAAAGATGTCATCGATCTGCATGGCAGAGTATCTAACTACATGAAACTAGATGATTTTATCGAAGGTAGAACGAATACCCAGCGGGTTGTACGATATACGATAGAAGGGGATCCGATCTACTACCAAGTGACGCAAAGAAACGATCGGATTGAATTGCGCTATGATACGACGAAGGACAAGTTCGGCTCACCGAATGTAACTGTATATACGTGTGATACGCTGCAAAAAGATGAAACGGATACTGCACTGACATACACGCTGACAGGCTGCGACGGCGAACCAATGGAAATAAATATTTTGACAATATCTCGTAAGCTATAGTCTGACCATCAAAATAAATGGAGGTAACCGTGTGTTTGAATGGACGGAATGCGACAATGGCACGGACGGCGCAACCATGACGCTTTTGGCTAACGAAATCATTAACATTGTTCAAGCGAAGGATGAATACAAAAGGCTGCCAGCCGTTAAAGGGGTTTACATCTAACGCTTACTTCAGCATGAGATAGATGTAATCTACCGATTTCATCGCATATTCCTTTTGAATCGGCTTGCCATTCTCCAGCAGCACCAAGCAAGGCACGCTTGCAATCTGCCACTGGTCGCGCAGCTTTGGCGCATAGTTGATATTTAGCTTAAAGAGAGGAATGGATATGCCTGCAGCTTCGGCAATTTCCAGCATTCGTTCTCCTATTTTACAAGTGCCGCATAGTGGGGTGAAGAAAAATACAGCAGCCTTGCCGCTCTCAGCATGCGTCAGGTTTTGTAAAGCAGCTTCATCCAGTTCGTGAATAGCCATCGTCATGCTCCTTTAAGTGCTTACTTATTTTAAATGTACTTGATTCCTTAAAGTTATACAATATCGACGACACTAACAATCAGAATGGGAGATATTGATGAAGAGAAAGTTTGAAAAAGGCGGGTTTATTCTGGTATGTGGCGTGTGCGGGAACCGGTCCTTGATAAAACTGGGTAAGTAAAGAAAAACGAAGTTGTTGTTCGTTGGCATTGGATTTTCTGTATAATAAGTGTACTGAACTGTTTTTGGAGGAGATTCGATTGGCACAGCTTTATTATAAGTACGGAACGATGAACAGCGGCAAATCGTTCGAAATCATTAAAGTCGCGCATAATTACGAGGAACAAGGCAAGTCGGTCCTAATTTTTTCGCCATCTGTCGGCGCAAGAGAAAGTGCCGATCGGGTCGGTTCACGTGTCGGATTCGAACGGGCTGCAATTCCTGTAACCGATGAAACGGATCTCTATGAAAGCGTGAAATCATACGTAACCTCGACCGCGTCAGCAAAAATATATTGCGTGCTCGTCGACGAGGCGCAGTTTTTGAAGAAGCATCATATTTTGGAGCTTACCCGCGTCGTAGACGAGCTGAACATTCCGGTCATGGCTTTCGGTCTGAAAAATGACTTTCAGAATCAGCTGTTTGAAGGCAGCTATTATTTGTTGGTGCAAGCCGATAAAATAGAAGAAATCAAAACGATATGCTGGTACTGCGACCGCAAGGCGACGATGGTCATTCGTTTCAATGACGGCCAGCCGATGAATGCCGGCGAGCAGATTCAAATAGGCGGCAACGAGGATTATAAGCCGGTATGCAGGCGCTGCTACAATGAAGCCTTTCGCAAGGCATAGCGGTAATAATATCAGATGAAACCATAGAAAGAGACGTACAAACTAACCTCAGTTTGATTCGTCTCTTTTTATTTTAGAGAGGACATTCCTTGAAAAGGGAGCAATTTTCACCTACTGTCATCAGATAGCCATACAACATAGCTCTTTCGAGTCATGTCCACCCCTATTCCTATAAGCGAAAATAAAAGATAATACGCGAGAATGCGACGGAAGGTGAGGAGACCATTTTGGAGCAATTGGAGAAGAAACGTTCGTTTTGGCTGTTTTCCGCTTGGGCGGCTGCCGTACTGGCGACGGCGGGAAGCTTGTATTTGAGTGAGGTTATGCATTTTGTCCCGTGCAGCTTATGTTGGTTTCAGCGGATCTTTATGTATCCGTTAGCGCTGCTGCTCGGGATAGCATACGCAAAAGAAGATACGGGTATTGTTTCGTACGTTTTGCCGCTTGTGGTTATAGGAGGCAGCTTTTCACTCTATCATACAGTGCTGCAAAAGCTTCCGCATGACTCTGCGATTGCCGCATGCGGTCCCGTATCATGTCAAGGAGATTATTTGAATTGGTTTGGATTCATTACTATTCCAATGCTGGCGCTTGTCGCGTTCTCGATTATATTAACGGCATTGCTGCGGATTAGAGCGCTGGATAAGCAGAAGTAGACAAACGCCTCTCATCATGCTATATAGAATGAAGTTAAACAAAAGGGGGAGAATGACAGCTATGCCATTACCGCAAACGGGTATCGGAGCATCAGAGCAGCATGCCAAGCTGCTGCTGGACAGCTACCGAAGATGGACAGGCAAGGAGCTGATCCCGCTTGACTCTGGCCAAACCGTAAGGGAGCAGCTTTATCAATCGCCGATCGTCATTTTATCGCATGGAACCGAATCTGATCCCATATTAAATTACGGCAATCAGATCGGACTCGATCTGTGGGAGATGGAATGGGAGCAATTCATAAGGACGCCTTCAAGGCTTACAGCGGAGAAGGTAAAACAGGAGGAGCGGGACCGCTTCTTTGAAGCCGTAACCGCTAACGGATTTGTCGACAATTATACCAGCATCCGAATATCGAGCACGGGACGGCGGTTTTATATCATCAATGCGACGGTTTGGAATCTTATTGATGACGACAACAGGTATCTGGGACAAGCCGCGGCTTTCTCGGAATATCGTTACTTATAAAATCGTAGCCGAAAAAAGGAACGGAGGGGTGACATGCCGATACATATTGGATTGGCAGGCTGGGGCGATCATGATCGGTTGTACACCTCAGGCGTCAGAGCGGGCAGTAAGCTGAGGCAGTACGCGAACCATTTTCCGGTTGTTGAGGTAGACAGCACTTTTTATGCCATTCAATCGAAGGAGCGATTCCTGAAATGGGTCGAAGAGACGCCAAGCTCGCTCCACTTCGTTGTGAAGGCTTACCAGGGGATGACGGGGCATCAGCGGGGTGCTGTGGTGCAGCCGAATGAGTTGAACCAGATGTATGCAGCCTTTCGTGAAATGCTCGAACCTGTCATAGAGTCGGGCAGATTGAAGGCGGCGCTGTTCCAGTATCCGCCTTGGTTTGATTGTACGCGCGATAATGTGCGACTGCTGAGAGAGGCGAAGCAGAGAATGAAAGGAATTCCATGCGCGCTTGAGTTTCGGCATCAAAGCTGGTTTACTGCCGAGTTTCGGGACAAGACGGTAGCGTTCATGGAACAAGAGCAGTGGATACATAGCGTTTGCGATGAACCGCAAGCAGGTCTTGGCTCTATACCGACTGTACTGAAGGCGACGGACCCGGGGGTAACGATCGTCCGCTTCCATGGACGCAATTCGGCAGGTTGGAATCAAGGAGGCGCTTCGAATTGGCGCGAGGTCCGGTACTTGTACCGATATAGCGAGGAGGAGCTGCGGGAATGGGTGGACAAGCTGCAGCAATTGCAGCAGGAGAGTGAGCATATTTGCGTCATCTTCAACAACAACTCGGGCGGCGATGCGGCGGACAATGCGAAGCAATTGATGGAGATGCTTAGCCTGACTCGACCGGACGGAGGAAGCCCGATCGAGCCGCCGCCGCCCGTTATCGAGCAGTTGGATTTATTTTAAAGTGGATTCATTCGCTCAGGTACTACGGAAACTTGGTACTATGTGGATTTAACATCCTCATATATAGTTAATCTCATCCGAATGAAGCCCCCAGACCGTCGAGGTGAAAATGTACGATGGAGATGACAACGACAAAGAGACAAGAGCTGCAAAGAAAAGCAGATGTACTGAAGCAGTATGAAGTTTACGGTTATCAAGTCGCTTATTACTTGCTTGAAAATGAACAACTGGCTGCTCAAGCGGCAACTCAAGCGTTGATTGAATTATTGAAGGATGAACAATTCTTTAATCAACCCGAGTCCTGTCAAAAGCAAAGAACGAAACAACTCTGCATGAAGCAGTCGCTGCTGGCTAAAATGTCAGTTTCCGCTTCAAATCCCTCGCTGTCTCGTACGTAATTCCTTTTGCAACTCATTCATTTAATAAATTGAAGCAGCTGATCGATGGATTGCTTTGCTTTTTGCTTCGTCATTAAAACAAAAAAATCCCCCATTTTATCTACCCTCTGTTTTACGTTTTTTATTGTAAAATCACGTGGAGAAAAACCAATTCGAACTTCCTCCCATGTAACAGGAGTTGATACAGAGCCTTCCTTTCTTGCACGCGGGGAATAAGGGGCCGGCAAAGTTCTTCCTTCCCCATGTTGAATATAATCAAAATAGAGCTTTGTCCCCCGATTTTTAACGAGGCGTTCCACCGTCACCAGCTGCGGATACTTATCCGCAGTATATTGGGCAATAAACTTATTTAAAGAACGTGTTTGCTCATAGGTATAGCGTACCTCTAGAGGTATGTAGATTTGCAAACCTGAAGCACCTGATGTTTTTGGCTGGCTGACTAGTCCTAAAGAATCGAGCACTTCTTTGATTCGTAAGGCTACTTCTAATACTAAGCTAAAGTTATCAACGTCTGTGGGATCTAAATCAAACACTAATTCGGTTGGAAGCTTCGGCTGATAGTAAAGATTGAACGAAACATGAAGTTCTAAACATGCTTGATTTCCAAGCCAAACTAACGTCGGTATATCATTAGCTAAAATATAATTGGTATCTCGCCAGACATGCGTAGCAACCCAAGCAGGAGCATGAGCAGGCAGATTTTTTTGATAAAACGATTTTCCGTGAATTCCATTTGGATAGCGGATGGTGGTTAACAATCTGTCTTTTGCATATGAGAGGAGGTAAGGTGCCATTTCAATCAGATATTTGATATAGTCTAGTTTTGTTATCTCGGCTTCCGGCCAAAGCAGTTTCTCCGGATTCGTAATTCTAAGTGTATGTCCTTCAACTTCAAATTCAAACTCTTTGATCATGTATTCCACCTCGCCTGTTCAGGGGGACTTTGTGTAAAGCCGATTATTTTGGGATGCCGCAATATCCCCTCGTCCGTCAACTCCAAATATTCTGCAAGCAAGGTTAACTGCGGCTTGATCCATCTGATGGGTAAGGGCTGAACAGGAGGATTTATGAACGGGCTTCCCGGCAGTTCTAACTGCGGAACAAAAGAATGGAGCAATTGCAAGTCCTTGCCTGTGAGACCGGAAGAGATTTTTCCTACAAAAAGTAATTGATCCTCCATATAGACCCCGAGGAGTAATGAATTGGGAAAACCATCCTTATATTGGACTCCCCCCACCACACATAACAATTGCTGTTTTACTTTTGTCTTATACCAATGTTTATGTGCTTTTCCGGCTATATAAGGTGAATTCAGGTCTTTAGAAACGATCCCTTCCCATTTCATTTCCGCCATTTTGGAATACAGCTTAAGACCATCGGTCTGACTTTCTACAAGTTGAAGCCAATTCGTTGGTTTTACAATGTCATGAAGAATCGCTAAACGTTCCGTTAAAGAGCGTTTTCTGAGATCCTCTCCATCCTTCATCAGAATATCAAACACATGATACTCTATCGGAAGTTCCTTTATATATTGCGCTACTTTTTCCTTTTTGGAACTGCGGTCCCTTCGAACAACACGTGAAAACTGTGGCTTTCCTTTATTTGTACGAACAACGACTTCACCGTCTAAAATAAAGGATTTACCTTTTACATGATTGGATATTTGTTCAATTTCAGGATACTGCAAGTTTCGTTTATTTTGATTCCTGGTATACAGCTCTATAGAGCCAGGATGAACAATAGAAAGAATGCGAATGCCGTCATACTTAATCTGATGAATCCACCCAGATTGAGATGGTGGTTGATCGATTAAAATGGGTTGCATTAAGGGAAATAGCTGATCCATATCGTTTCCTTTCTGACGTTTGATTGAGGTTCTATTTCTTGCTTCTTGGTTGGCAGCAAGTGTACTTCCTATATATTTCCTATACGGAATATCAAATATTCTAGGATATAGATAAAATGTTGAATCCATCAAATTTCACACTAATGCGATCGATGTGGAGAGGCAGTTTCAGTTTTGGATTAGTGAGGGAGAACGACAACGGGCTGCCGAAAATATCGGCAGCCCGTTCAATAAACATGCTGATTAATGGAATAAAAAAGGGTTCACTAAGTGAGGGTTCTCAATAGTCGCCTGGACGCTGTAATGACCAATAAAGCTGAACCAATTGCATTTCATACATGAAATGTTTTCTGTAGAAAAAAATGTGTTTTTCCGGATCAATATGTTCGTAATACTTTGCTAATGTTCCATAAAGACTGACCTTTTGAAGAAGTTGTGCTAAACGCTCATCCAAAAAAATCTCTCCTTTTTGTTGTCTGTCAAGACCAACATATGCGGAGTAGGTATTTGGTGTATAGGCTGATATCACGAATCAATAAAAAAGCGGTAGTTTAGCACTTCATTTTCAAGAATCGGTAAAAACGATAATTCACTTTACTCCGGGAGTTTAACCCGGTAGCTGACGCAGGGCAGCTACCGTGCCGAATACACGCGATCCTCCGAGCTGCCGGTTACGAGCTCGCACTTTCCGTTTGAAACGAGCTTGTCCAAATAGGCGGCAACACCGATATAGATAGAAGGCTTACCGGTTGACATTCGTTCGTTACGGACAAGCTTCTGTTCGATTAGAAATTCCGAGACCGCTCTCGTGCTGATGTGGCCGAATGGTAAAGCGTCATCAACGACACGCTGGGCGGCAGGGGGCAGGTGAAACGGATCGGAGCTTTTTGCAGCATGTCCGCCGCTTGGTCTCATGTCAGCTGTACCGAACAAGGGTGTAAATGGCTTTTTGACGGTTTCTTCGAATACAAATGTGCCTTGGTCGCCTTCGGTTTCTTCGAATAAAAACGCGACTTGATTGTTTTCCGCTTCACCGAACACGAATGAGCCCTGGCTGTTTTCTATTTCATCGAATACAAACGCCCCTTGTTCTTGATAAGCAGGAGTCAAAGGAGTCGTCTCCTGGTTATTCAAACGAGTGGCTGCAGGGTGCTTCTGTTTATTAGCGTTCTCCAGCTCGCGAAGCTTGCCGCGAAGCCTAATGAGCTGTCTGTCGAGCAGCGGGAGCCCGGCATTCAGATGCGCTTGAATGTCTTGAGGTATATCCAGCCCAGCCGGAAAAGGCAGGAACATATGCTGGCTGAGCTGCCAGCCATCCCGATATTTGCAAAGTATCTCGTTCATTTCACCATCAAGTACGTCAAAGCCTTTCATAATAGCTGATATCGTCTTCGCATCGATGCCCGTGTGCAGGTGCAAGTGTTCAATACCGAAGTAACGCATCGTGTTGCTCGGCAGATGAAGCACCTGATGCTGATAGCGCAATGATCGGCCGCATTCGCATTTGGTGTGCGGCGATACCTCGCCGCTGTCGGTGAAGCCGATATAGTCCCATTCCTCGATAAACGTTTCAATATCCTCGAATTCCGCATCCTCCGGAATGAACTGGCATTTCTTGTGGGCAAGCTGACGCGCGAACATCGTTCTTCTTCCTCTAACGAGCACATGATGAATGAAATGACGCTGTTCCTCCGATAATTGCCCCATAATGCGATCTCGCTGCTCAAGCGTCAACTCGTATTTCATTTTGCACCTCCATTCGAATTCGTATGAGCTTCCGTTAATTAAACATTATAGATGGGGATGAGGAAGAAGTCATTAGCGGCCAAGGTCTCGTCCAATCGCGATTTGTAAGTGTATAATATAGCAGAGAGCAGCGGCAGGTAAGTGCTAGTATAATACTTCTTTTAAAAAGGCGGTTGTTACGTTGATGTCTACCAAAAAAGTTAAAATAGAAGCTCCTAAAATTCCGGATGGACTTAAGCCATTGGCCGTTTCTGAGGTTGAGTGGCCGGATGAGCATGCCATAAGCGATTGCGTTATGCAGGATTGCAGCATTACTAATCAATCAGCTTACAAGGCTTGCTTTGATAGAGTCGTATTTAATAATGTGGTGTTCCGGGGAACGAGCTTGCGGAAAGCCGAATTTACCGATGTTCGTTTTGAAAATTGCGATTTGTCGAATATCGAGATGAGCGAAATGATTTTGCACAGGGTCGCTTTTCATAATTGTAAGCTGCTTGGCATGGATATTACGGGCTCTACGCTGCGGAATGTACGGTTCGGGCAATGCTATGCCGACTACGCTGTATTACGATTTTCCAATTTCAAAGGTGTATCGTTCGAGAAATGCTCACTGGCCAAAGCGGATATGTCCAATATGACTTTAGCGAACCTTTACTTTACAGAAACGAACTTGGATCAAGCGCAGCTGTCACAAACGAAACTGAGAGGCATCGATCTTAGCGATTGCCAATTCGACGGGTTGGGCGTTACGCTGGAGGATGTTCGCGGCTGCATCATTTCACCCGCGCAAGCAGTCGTGTTCGCAGTTAAGCTCGGTTTTGTTGTAAACAACGGGGAATGAATGAATACATGGGTGTGAACAAATCGAACTTGTATGAACATTTCAACTGCGACACAGCCGTTATACTGCGGTATGACAGCAGTTCATACCCATCCATATTGTTCAATTGAAGTTGCTTTGGAACTCCGTTATCATTCGGAGTAACGTTCTAATCAGCAGGAATGAAAACGCATACAATGGGAGCGGTCTAATCTGTTGGCGGATAAGTTACAAAAGCAATGCCTCCGGATGGAGAGAACAGATAACCGAGAAAAGTGGTTGCAGAGTTAGACTTAGTTGTGGTTTCAGTTCGTGCATTTATAAAACATGCTGGAGGAGGAGTACTATTGTTATTTCCACTTTCGAAGAAATGGGTATCTGCAGCACTTGGTTGTTTGCTGGCATTGTCAGCACCGTTATCTATCCCTTTAGCTCACGCTGCTGATGGAGGGGTGAATTCAATGAACCCAAATCTGCCTTTTACGAATGAAGAACTCAAAAATAATGACTACATTCTTTACTTTGTGAATGCCGGCGATTCGTCGCCTGCAACGGTAGAAGGAACGGATAAGTTTGGTCTGCTGTCGTCTGTAACAGAGCAGGTATTCGGTGTTGACCCAGTGTCCGGCAAGTATTGGGGCTTAAATAATCCGGCCCAAAGCAAGACTTCTGTAAGTGATTCCAGCAGCAAGTCCGGTTCTCTACGATACTACAGCGGTACTCAAGTAAGAGATAAAGCATTGAAGTACAGCTTCGAGCTTCCTGAAGGCGACTATGACGTAACTTTCGGTTACAAGAATCCTTGGAGCGGCAGAAGCGTAAACATGTTTGCAGAAGGTACCAATCTCTCCGGCGATTATGCGATCGGGTCGTACAGTGCAGAGACTGAAGTGACTTTCAATAAAATTCATGTTTCTGATGGACAGTTGAACGTAGCCATTCAAGGACCGGCAACTGCGGCTTTGACCAACCACAATGACCCTTTGATCAATTACTTGATTATCCGTCAGAATGTGACGATTCCATTGTCCGATCTGGAGGAAAAGATAGCAGAGGCGCTTGTATATTCGGCAGATACAACCTACACGAAGTATAGCATTAATGCTCTAAAGACTGTTATTTCTGCGGCGCAAAAAGTCACACAAACGCTTTCCGAAAGCGGTGCGGACATTTCCGCAGAGAGTAATCAAAAGCAAATTCGCAGCCATATTGCGAGTTTAAATGAGGCGATAGCGGCTCTTATTGTGTATAAAGTAAATACTTCCTTTAACCCGGGCGATGTATGGACGGACACTAACGGTGCACCTATCCAAGCTCATGGCGGAGGTATCATGTACGACGACAAAACTTCGAAGTATTACTGGTACGGAGAGGATAAAACAGACGGATACCTTCCTGCCCGTGGGGTGCATGTCTATTCTTCTACGGATCTTTATAACTGGACAGATGAGGGTTTAGCTCTTAGAGCCATTTCTTCGATGGAGTCCTTCGAGACAGACCCGCTATTTTCTGAGATTTACGCTGGCCGGGATGACAAGGCAGACATTTTGAATGATATCGGTACAAACCGCATTATTGAACGTCCGAAAGTGATCTACAACGATACAACCGGCAAGTACGTTATGTGGATGCATACAGACGGACCTACTGCAACATCGACGGCTAATTACGCAAAAGCAGAGGCTGGTTATGCGCTTAGCGACTCTCCTACGGGACCGTTTGTTTATGGAGAGAGCTTCCGTATGGATCGCGCTCCTAAAGACGCAGCTTATAACGGGCAGCCGAATCAGCCAGGGATGGCACGGGACATGACGTTATTCAAGGATGATGACGGCACAGCTTACCTCATCTATTCAAGCGAAGAAAACCTGACCATGTACATTTCCAAGTTAAACGGCACGTACACAGACGTTGTGGGCTGGCATAGAGATGGCAATGTTGAGCGCGACACGGAATATAAAGCCGTGTATGGAGAGGATTACGTTCGTGTATTCCCGGGTGCTCAACGAGAAGCGCCTCAAGTATTTAAATACCAAGGCAAGTATTACATGGTATCATCGGGTGCGACAGGCTGGGATCCGAATGCGGCGAAGTATACGGTAGCTGACGATATTTTCGGGGAATGGAAAGCATTGCGTTACTTTGCGCCAAACAGCTCTACGACATTCGGTTCCCAAGGAACAGCGATCATCCCTGTCGATGCGGAAGCAGGGAAATTCATCTACATGGGCGACAGATGGAAGTCATCTGACTTGGCGGATTCCCGCTACGTTTGGCTGCCGATTGAATTTGGAAACGACGATGAAATCGTGCTGAATTGGTACGACGAGTGGGAATTATCCGAATTAGACCGCATGGGTAAAATCACGGTAAACACAGAATTGCCAAGTCAGACTATTTTGGGGGAAGAGCCTCAATTTCCTTCCACAGTTAATGTTACGAAGTCTAATGGAGAGCTCATTAATTCCCCGGTAGTTTGGAATATAACATCTGCTACTTTTGCTAAACCAGGGGTAGTTCGAGTAACGGGCACACTTTCTGAATTGGCAAATAAAGTAATCAGCGCTACGGTTTATGTCGTGCCGGATACCTACTCTTACTTTGTTCATGCCGGCGGAGCGGCAACAAGCGATTATCTGACAATGACTTCCTACATGCAGGATGTGCTGCTGAATCCGGGTATAATCGATCAAGCCTACGACCCGGCGAACGAGCGAACATGGGGCTATGTCGGTACGGGTACAAATTCTTCCGGCTCTGCAGGCGATGATATGTATTCGGCGCTTCGTTATCTGAAAAGCAACAGCGGCGATGATTTAACATACCAGTTCGATCTGGAGAATGGTGTCTACAATGTTTATACCGGACTTTATGATCCTTGGTATCAGTACACGAATGGCAGCCGTAAAGCGGATATCGTAATCAACGGCGAAACGAAAACCAGCAATTATGTATTTACGGCTGCAAGAGACACGCTTGGTTATACGAACGTTAAAGTGACAGACGGTAAATTGACGGTTACTGTGCATCGCGTAACAGGAGCACCGGAACCGCAAATCAGCTGGATTATGGTTTCAAATGCAGAGAAGACCGCGGGACAGATAGCAAACACAGTTACAAATGTTGACGCTCCTGCTCAAGATGAAACGGCTTTGACATTGCCGACCGTACAAGATGGTTTTGAAATCGCCATAAAGAGTTCTGACAGCGAGGTTATCGCTGCCGATGGGACAATTGCACCGCCTAAAGCCGAAACAACTGTAACATTGGTATTTACTGTGACGAGAACATCCGACGGTTCCGTGGCGGATACCCGCGAGATTCAAGTGATTGTACCTGCAAGAACGGTAACGGCAGCAGATGTTGCTGAGACAATCACAAGCATTGCAGAGCCTAAGAGAAAAGCAATGCAGTTGACTTTGCCTGCTGTACCTGAAGGGTTCACAATTGCCATCAAGAGCTCCGACAGCGCAGTTGTAACCACTGAGGGGGTAATCGATCCTCCTAAGCTGGATACCATTGTTAGCTTCGTTTTAGAGGTTACCCGTTTGTCGGATGGAACTACGGCTACTGCATCAATTGCTGTAACTATTCCATCCCAAAATAACGGCAACCACACCGGTATCGTCAATGGTAATAGCAACGAGAACAGTATCTAAGTTGAAAATGATTTAATCAAAAAGAGGCATCCTTGAATAAAGGATGCCTTTTGCTTATTTAAAAGCCGCAAAAATGTTATACTATTGTGAAAAGATTCGATTATTATGAAAAACGATGATATGATTTATACAAAGATATTCGACGATTAATTGTGCGCACGTAGGAGGATTTCAGATGGAATACATCAGTACTAGAGGTAATGTAGGCAAGATAGGATTTATCGACGCATTTATGATGGGATTAGGAAATGACGGGGGGCTTTTAGTTCCAAATGAAATTCCGGTTATACCCGCTGCAACGTTAAAGGAATGGCAGGAGCTGAGCTATCAGGAGCTGGTGCTCGCCATTTTCTCGTATTTTACAAACGGTGAAATTCCGGATGAAGATTTGAAAGCAATGGTATACGCGAGTTATTCGACGTTCCGCGATCCGGAAGTAACGCCGGTACGCCGCATCAATGATCAGTTGTATTTACTTGAGCTGTTCCACGGCCCGACCTTTGCTTTTAAAGATATTGCGCTGCAGTTCATGGGCCAATTGTATACGTACGTAGCAGCGAAACAGAACAAGAAGATTCATATTCTCGGTGCCACCTCGGGCGACACCGGCGCTTCGGCGATCGAAGGCGTGAAAGGCAAGGAAGGCATTAAAATTTGCATTTTGCACCCGCACGGTAAAGTAAGCAAAGTGCAGGAGCTGCAAATGACGACGGTAAAAGAAGACAATGTACTGAATTTATCGGTCGACGGCAACTTCGATGATTGCCAGCGCATGATCAAGGATCTGTTTGCCGATCTCGACTTTAAAGCAAGCAACCACCTTGCAGCCATCAATTCGATTAACTTCGTCCGTATTTTGGCGCAGACGGTTTATTACTTCTATGCGTACTTCCAAGTCGTGAAGCAAACGGATGAGAAACAGGTAAACTTCAGCGTTCCAACGGGCAACTTTGGGGATATATTCGCCGGATACTTGGCAAAGCGTATGGGACTCCCTGTCGGCAAGCTCATTCTTGCTACTAATGAAAATAACATTCTGGAGCGGTTTATTCTTGAAGGTGTATACAAGCCTGGAGACTTCCGCAGCACATACAGCCCGTCGATGGATATTCAAGTCGCGAGCAATTTTGAACGTTACTTGTATTACGTCCTCGGTGAGGATTCCGCACAAATTCGTAAGCTGATGGATCAGTTCAAAGCGGAAGGGCAGATCGTTATTTCCGGGGAGGCGCTGAGCAAAGTCCAAGCTGAGTTTGGCGCTCATGGCGTACAGGGGCAGGAATGTCTCGATACGATTAAAAAATATGAAGCGGAAAACGGCTATTTGCTTGATCCGCATTCGGCTTGCGGCGTAGCTGCGGCGGATAAATATAAAAATGAGAATGAAATCACCGTGTCGCTCGCGACTGCTCATCCGGCCAAGTTCAATGAAGCGATCGAGCTGTGCGGCATTGAGCAGCAGTTCCCGGAACAAATTTCGTCGTTGTTCGAGAAGGAGCAGCGTCAGACGCGAGTCGGCGGTTCACTAACAGAAGTTGTCCGCGAATTGGAAAAGTTCTATAACGCTCGTTAATGTATGTACACAAATAGGGGCAGTCACAAATGGATCATTCCTTTTGCGACTGCCCTTTCGTGTTACATAAAGGAGAAGATTCAGAACATGTCTGGTTTCCGATTTGAAAAGGTCACAAAGCTTTTATCGCGATGTACTCGGATTCAACAATTTAATACCATTCACAAAGTGTGGGGGAGAGATAGCTCTGGCCTTTGTTAAATCCCTGTTACGACTTTTGTCGAGGTTAAAAATCATCCCGGGGTCCATTTGAGATTCATTCCTGCGCCTGTCTCGATCTGTCATATTCTTCCTGTAAAGTAAGAGTGACAAATCTAAGCAGGATGGGTGAGTGAATGAGGATGAGAAATCATTACATTGTGGAAACGAAACCGGCAGTCAAGTTTTTTGAAGGTGAGAAATGGCTCGTGCTTACCGGATTACTTGGTTTTCTGCTTGCGGGAGTATGCGCGCTATGGATTATCCTATATGGGGGGGAGGTATCCCCTGAAGGTGATCTGTCTAAAGCATTCTCTTTTAATGCTGCACTGGGCATGTTTCTGCTGTCTACGGCCGCGATTAGTCCGTTCTCAGGGATGAAGGCGAAAAGCAGAGCTTTCTTTCGCTGGTCTTATATTATTCTTGCACTTTATTCTTACTTTGCGGAAACCGTCCAAAATTTCCGCGGTGTCAATCCTAGGTTTGTGCAGGATGGGTCAGCATTTGATATCGGGGTCGGTAACGGTTTTGCTTTCGTGGCACTGCTGCTGGTTCTGTATTATCTGGTATTGGCGATTCAATATTTCCGCCGCAAAGCTTATAATCTTCGTTCAGAGCTGGTGCTCGGCATCCGTTACGCAATGATCGCAATTATGCTCTCGTTCGCGGCTGGTATCTGGATTTCTGTCAATCAGGGTCGGCTCATCGGCTTGCATGGAAATATTATTTGGCTGCACGGCCTCGGCTTTCATGCTCTTCAAGCAGTGCCGTTAGTCGCTTGGTTGACGGAACGGACATCGCTTACGCCCACGGTTCGCCGAAGATGGATTCATTTAACAGGCATTGCTTATTTAATCGGATTATTAGCGATCGGCTGGCAGACATTTCTTTGCAACTCCATAATGGAGTGGTCTGTACTACCGATTCTTGCTTGCGGCAGCTTCATGATTGCAATAGGGGGTGGGGCGCTAGTGCTGCGTCAAACAAGAAAGGCATTCCATACACAATAATTAGGAAAGAGGCTGCAGAGATGCAGCCTCTTTTGGTTATATATCCATATTTTAAATCGGCTCACGTCGAGAGACGGGTTTATCTGATTTATCATCTGTTCTTTTCGACATGTCTACTTCAAAGCCTGTCCGTTCATGCGTACTTTTATCTTCGTATGCTGTTTGCGGATTCCCATCAGTTTCAACATCGATTTTATTATTTGGCATAATCAATCCTCCCTTTTAATAAAGGTAACTTCTCCATAACTGCACAAATTTATCCATGTAGCGCACTTGAGGAAGTTTTTACATAAAGGTAAAATGATAAATACAATTGAATCTTGGGTAAGAGCAACAAGAGAAAGTAAAAACCCACCCCAAGGTTAGCGCCAAAGGTGGGTTTTTGTCCTTTTATTAACTTAGAAGGGAGTCCCCAGAGACTCTATTTGAGTGTTCAAGAAATCCAGATATATGGGTGTACTATCCAACAAAAATTAATTCTCTTCAGGATATGGAATCGTTTGTTATAAAGGCTCTTGATGGAAAAAAACGAAACGAGGAATTTCCTTATATCGTCTACGATAAAGAATTAAAAAAAATTGTTGGTACTACTAGATATTTGAGAATATCTGAGCAAAGCCGCAATTTAAATATTGGTTCAACGTGGTATTCGCCTGAAGTTTGGCGTACTAAAGTGAATACAGAATGCAAGTATTTATTATTGAAATTTGCTTTTGAACAATGGGAAGCGGTTCGAGTGGAATTGATTACGACGCCGGATAATACTAGATCTCAAAAGGCTATTGAACGACTAGGCGCAGTTAGAGAGGGGATTTTTAGAAAGAAATATAACCAAAGAGACTATATCATTTATAGTGTAATTGATGACGAATGGAAATGCGTAAAAGAACGGCTTGAAGGCTTTCTCAGTGATACAGGTACTTCAACGCGGCAGGAGGTCGATTTCATGAATATCAGATGTGATTGTCGGACCTAATGGTGATATAATTAGCCGAGATCTGAACGATTACATAGGGAATATGATTTAAGACGAGGAATTAAGTCTAAGGTTAGCAATATACACAAGTTGATGATGGAGGTTTACGGTATGAATTATTACATAATAACGGGTACTTCCCGAGGACTCGGTGAAGCGATCGCTTCAAAGCTTATTTCGCCGGAAAATTATTTCTTTTGTATTTCACGCAGCACAAATGAAAGCTTAATAAAGCAAGCGGAGGATATGGAAAGCAAGATAGAGTATATAAATGCTGATTTGAATGAAATTGATGGAATTGATACGCTGATGAGCCGAATTTTTGATGCTATCAATGAAAGTGAAGTTCATTCCATACATTTGATTAATAACGCCGGAGTGCTAGGGCCTATTGAACCTGTTGGATTAAGTACAAGCAATGAAATCATAAAAAATGTAAACGTCAATTTAATTGCACCGATGTTACTATCTAATTTATTTATATCGTACACCAATAACTATAAAGTGGATAAACGTATTGTTAATATTTCTTCAGGAGCTGGAAAACATCCGTATTTTGGATGGAGCAGTTACTGCAGTACGAAAGCAGGGTTAGATCTCTTTACTCAATGTACAGGACTAGAACAATCCAATAATACGGATTCACCAGTAATTATATGTTCAATCCATCCGGGTCTAATTGATACGGAAATGCAGGTTCAAATCAGAAATACGGATAAACATAATTTTATGGATTTGGAACAGTTTATAGCTTTTAAAGAAGAAGGTATATTGCAGACCCCGGATTCCGTTGCAGATGTTGTTATTAAATTGCTTGAACAAGATAAGGAATTCATACAAGGAAAAGTACTTGATATAAAGCAGTTTCAATGAGGGTTCGATCTTTGAAACGGAGGGTATAACGGGAAAACATCCGGCTAATTGTTCTATATGTTCGATATCGTAATCGTATATATGGATAACCTCCCTTTATTTTAATCCGATTCGGTCATTTAACGTGAAAATCATCGATTTAGATGGAGGTTCTCCAGTTAGATGAATCTCTGACAAATTCGATGATAAGTTAACGGGAGGATTTCCTTTAATTCAAGTAAGGATGCGAATGAAGCCGAAGGCCGGAGCGCACCTAAAAACAGGCTGCCGATGGCAGCCTGTCCAATTATAAAATTAAGCATGAACGATACTAGCTTCTACCATCCAACCAAACGGGTCGTGGACCTTGCCCATTTGAATGCCTGTTAAGGTATCATAGAGTTTTTTCGAAAGCTCCCCGGTTAGTCCCCCGTTGATAATGAGCTTCTCCTCTTGCCAATTCAGTTCGCCGATCGGTGAAATAACTGCCGCTGTACCTGTTCCAAAGGCTTCTTCCAGCTCGCCTTTCCGGCTCGCCTCGTATAGCTCTTCAATGGTAATTGGCCGCTCTTCTATAGGAATGTTCCAATGCTTTAGCAGCTGAATAATGGAGTTGCGGGTCACGCCATCCAAAATACTGCCATTCAACATCGGCGTATGAACGGTTCCATTGATTTTGAAGAACACATTCATGCTGCCGACTTCTTCAATGTATTTGCGGTGAACGCCATCCAGCCATAGAACCTGGGAGTAGCCTTTTTCTTTGGCGATTTCTTGCGCTTTAAGGCCGGCTGCGTAATTTCCTGCTGTCTTCGCTTCGCCCACGCCGCCCTTAACCGAACGTACATACTCGGATTCCACGAAAATTTTAACCGGATTCACACCCTCGGTATAATAAGCGCCTACCGGCGACATGATGATGATGAATTGATAATGGGTGGAAGGAGCCACGCCTAATGCGGGTTGAGTAGCAATAACGAAAGGACGGATATACAGAGAAGTTCCGGGCGCCGTAGGGATCCAATCCTGATCGACAGCAATGAGCTGCTTTAACACGTCAATCGTAAGCTCTACATCGAGCTCGGGAACACTCAAACGCTCGTTAGAGCGGTTCATTCTTTGTATATTTTTTTGCGGTCTAAAAAGGAGAATTCGTCCATCATCGGTTTTGTAAGCTTTTAGTCCTTCAAAAATCGTTTGTCCGTAATGAAATACTTTTGCCGCGGGATCTAATACGATCGGTTGATAAGGCATGATCCGGGAATTATGCCAGCCGTTGTCCACCGAGTAGTCCATAATAAACATATGATCCGTAAAGTGATTGCCGAATCCAAGCTGATCCGCAGCCGGTTTTTGTTTTTTTGTTTTTATTAGCTCGATTTTCAATGATTGTAGCATAATTGCCCATCTCCTCTTAATGATCGATAATTGAATGCTATCACTTCATGGGGTATATTTAAAATATCTATTTTATTGAATCGTCATACCTTTTGGGTATATATAAATGAGGTGGCAAATTTGGATATGCGTCAGTTGAAATATTTCCTAACGATAGCGCGAGAAGGGCAGGTTACGCGTGCCGCCAAGCTGCTTAATATGGAACAGCCGCCTTTGAGCAGGCAGCTCAAGCTGATGGAAGAGGAGCTCGGAGTAAGATTATTTGACCGGAATGGCAAAGGACTCAAGCTGACGGATTCGGGAGAGCTCTTAAAGCAAAAGGCAGAGTCGCTGCTTCTGCAATTTGATGAATCCATAAGGGAAGTTAAAGGAATGGAGGAAGGCGTGCGGGGCGTCTTATCGATCGGGTCGGTTGTGTCCTGTATATCACTCCTGCCGAAGCGAATTGAGCTGTTTAGGGAAAAATTCCCTCAGGTTACCTTTAAAATATCAGAAGGCGACCATTTTTATTTAGGGGAGCAGCTAGAGAAAAGGGCGATTGACCTAGTCGTAGCAAGACTTCCTTTTGAAGCGCAGACACATCCGCAGCAATACTCCATTTTGCCGCTGCCTTCGGACCCGTTCGTCGTCGTCATTCCAAGCTCATGGACGCAGTATTTCGGTAAGCAGGACATTTATATGAAAGAACTGGCTGAGTTCCCGTTCTTAACGCTAAAGACGGACAAAACGACCCGGATGCACGAGCAGGTTGTGAACGAATGCAGGCTACATGGCTTTGAGCCTAACATCATTTGCGAATGCTCGAGTGTCGCTATTATTATGTCGCTTATTTCCGGGGGAATAGGAGCAACCGTCTTCCCTAAGTCGGTCATGTCCTCTTTTCCAAGCACCGTGTTTAAGATGCTGAATATTGCGGATGCTGACTTTCAATCGGACGTCGGTATTCTGTGGCTGAAGGATCGTTATTTACCTAAACGTGCTCAGCAGTTTATCGATAGTTTTCGAAATGTGATGTGAAATTGTGCAGCATAGAGTTGAATGAAATCAATTGACGAATACCATAATAATGCAAGAGTACTCACAAAATGCACCGTCAATATAACCGCATTTATGATAGGAGGTCTCTGGATTTGCGAATATTCATGATTTTTATCATGTTATTTTTCCTTAGTGTTCTTTTTGTAATAACCATGGATTTGATGTTCCTTCAAATCCCTTTGCAGGAATCTCTCGATAATATCCTGATTCCTTTCAAATCCATGATGAACGAAGAGATATTATTTATTTCTCTTATCATTCTATACATGGTAACCAAACCGATTGTTATTTATTTTAAGATGAAAAAGTAGCCGTTAATCCGTTTGCTTCACGGATTGGATCCGAACCATTTACGCACCCCAGCTGCTGCCAATAAGAAGATTGGTACTAGTACACCGAAAAACAAAAACACGGTAACCAATAAAACGTCCCCTTCTTCGATTTGCTCTATGAAGCTGCCGGAGATCATCATAGACATAAATAAAATGATGACTCCAATGGGAAGAACGAGCTTTCGATGGTCATTGATTCGAAACAGGTCAGCAGCTGCCAACACGCCGGCATAAAAAAAGATGGCGACTTTAAAAAAATCGCCGATAATCAACGTCAAAACGACAAAAACGTCCAGCCGTTGAATAATCTCGCCGATATTGATCAAACGGATCGTGGACAAGAGGGGGAAGGTTGACCGGCCAGCGATATCAATACCGAGCACGGCCATATTCAAGGCAGTGGAAAAGCTGAGTATAATACCGCTGATCAGCACAGCGGCGAACCCCGCACGAATCCCCATTTTCCGATGATTCAAATAAGGCAGCAGCATGGCGAAACAAATAACTTCTTCGTGTGGGAACTCGATGGTTTGTTTAAAGGTTGTTTGTATGACAGGTCCCAGGCCATTTCCTAAGACCGGAAGCAGTCGGTTAATATCGATAACTCCTGCAGCAAACAAGAGGAAGATGCTGAGCAGTCCCAATACCGCCAAAATAAATATGAAGATTTGACCCGTTCTTGCCAACACTTCAATTCCTTTATTTAGGACGTATACGATCGACAAAATCATAACGGCATTGGCTACAATCAAGGGCGTTTGGTCCATCACCGAGCTAAGAAGCAGAGCGCCCCCCTCACGCAAATCTCTAGCCGCTCCATGGATGAAAAAAAGAATGTATAACAAACCCAAAGGCCAGCCGATCCATTTTCCCAAAATCGCTCTTATGTAACCGGTGAGCGGAAGCTCCGGGTACAAACGGAATAGTGAAGCGTAAACCCCAAAAATGGCCAATCCGCCAGCCGTACCCAGCAAAATGGCCAGCCAGGCGTCTTTTCCCGCCGACATGGCCAGAACGCGCAGAACAGCGGTCCCCAGATCAAACAAAACGATCAATGTGAATAATTGTCCCGGGCTGATTTTCGCTTTTTCCATCAAATCCACCACCATTTCCACAACACATTATTTCTTTTCCTTGAGCAAAAAAGGTTTCGATATCATGCCCGTACGCCGGATTGTCGACTCGACGTTCACCTCCACCTTGCATGTCGGGAAAATCTCGTCCCAATCCTTCTCCATCTTCTTCCAAGCCTTCGGATTTGCCCTTTCAACAGCTGCGCCAAAACCGAGGACATCGGTCTTCAGTTTTTGCGCTGTCTTTACGGCCGCCATCACGTCATGCGCTGTTTCTTCGTTCCATAGCTGTTCCAGTTTCCGAATTTCCGCAGATTTGCTTATATCTACCGGACACATCGCTTCACCCACAACGCCGATTCCCTCAATTTGAATGCGGATGAGCGGTCGTTCACCCTTAACCTCCCCCTTGATTTTCGTGTTGGAACGGAGAATTTCAATTGCGAGGGCATCCTTTTTCGTTTCGCAATCGAGATTGACAATCGTGCTCTTCACTTTATTATTGATCCATGAAATCCCCCGAGCTTGGCGACCTTTCACCCAACCTGCCAGTTTTCCGTTTTTAAAGAGGGCCATGCCGCTTGTAAATAAATCAGTCTGGAGTTCTGTCTGCTCTACATTTGAGATTTTTTCTCCGGATTTAACTTTTCCGACGTGCCTTATCCCGCTTATGACGGGACCTCCTCCTTTGGTAAGCAGCCCGCGAATAACATCATCCATCTCCACTTCATAACTTTCCGCCAAAACTCTTCCCGAAACTTTCAATTTTCCGAGGATGGCATTGGCAGGAATGGACTCAACTGCCGTGACGGTCTTGAGGATCGTCTCCGCATCGGAATCTCTGGCGATTATAACTCTCGTCGTCAAACGCGGTTCAGGATCACGTTCCATAAAATCGAATAATTCTTCGATCCCTTCTCTCGCCAACTCTTCCCCGATGATAAAAACACGCATATGCTGAGCGTTAATCCTTCGCGGCACTTTTTGCGATGCTTTCCGGAGTGCTTCGAACAAAGTCCTGCCCTTACCGGAGAACACATTAACCGGTATTCGGCCGGTTGCTTTAATGCCGGAAATATCCCGGGCATTCACAACCTGGAACGAGAAGCGGTATTCGTCCTCCCCTAATTTATCCACTCCCATGGCCAGGGCAATTGCAAGCTCGTTCATTTCCCGGTAATTCCAGCAGCCTGCCAGAGGCAGCATACAGAGGATCATAAGCATAAGGAAACCCGTCTTAAGTGTCATGTTGTACCTAGCCTTCCGATGTTTGATCATTTTGATCGGATGAAGGGACTCCGTCCTTCTGTAAGGAGGTCTCCTGCCTTGGGCCGATCAAACCCGGGCGCGTTGCCGGTGTCTTGAAGGGCGACCGCCATAGGGTATCCTTTTGACGTTTGAAGCCGAAAGGCGCGAACGGCGACAAATATGGAATCCCGAAAGACCGCAAACTGGTCAGGTGAGCCACAATCAGAATCGTGCACATGAAAATCCCGTAAAAACCGAACGTAGAGGCCGCAAGCATCATGGGAAAGCGAATTAACCGGGCTGAAGTGGTGAGAGTAAAGCCTGGCAATGTAAAGCTGGCAATCCCCGTAAATGAAACGACGATTACCATCATCGCCGTCACTATGCCTGCTTCGACCGCCGCTTGCCCCAGCACGATGGCGCCGACAGTGGAGACCGCTTGACCGACGGCTCGCGGCATTCGAGTGCCGGCTTCCCGCATGAGTTCAAAAGCAGCCTCCATTAGAAAAGCTTCAAAAAAGACGGGGAAAGGAACCCCTTCGCGCTGAGCTAATAAATTTATCGCCAGAAGCGTCGGTATCATTTCGTGATGGTGAGTGGTTACTGCGATGTACATGGACGGCAACAGCATCACCACAAAAAAACCGAAGTAGCGTATGAGCCGCATGAATACGGTAAATTCAACCCGCTGATAGTAATCTTCCGCAGCTTTAAAAAATTGCGAAAAAGTGGTCGGCAAAATTAGAGTGTTCGGTGTGCCGTCCACCAACACCGCTATCCGTCCTTCCAGCAAATTGCCGACTACCACATCCGGCCGCTCCGAATTGTAAATAGTCGGGAACGGTGTGTACGTTTGATCCTGAATCAAATCCTCGATGTTACCTGATTCCAGAATGGCATCGATTCGAATGTCCTTCAAACGCCGTCTCACTTCTTCGACAAGCCGGTCTTCCGCAATTCCCTTGAGGTACATGATGGAGACATCGGTCTGCGTTATATTCCCGACTCTCATGGATTCCAGCCAAAGATTCGGGCTCTTCAGCCTCCGGCGGATGAGAGAAACATTCGTTCCGATCGATTCGTTAAAGCTATCCCTGGGACCTCGAATGTTAACCTCGGTTTCGGGCGCAGTTACGCCTCTCCGTTCACCGCCCCGGAGATTTCCGATGATGCTGCCCTCGCAGTTATCGACAAAAACAGCGATGTCTCCCGATAATAGGGCATGCATCATGACATTCCAGTCATTCAGATATTTAGCATCGCCAACGGTCAGCGCCCGGCTCAGGATGACGTCAAACATACAATGAGGGTCGTTCGATTGCGGTAACTCGTTCTCTTTCTGTTCGAACAATAACGAATGAGTGACAAAATCATTGACTTTCTCTATGTCAGTAAGGCCTTCTATGTAGATGGCCGCAACTTGAATCAGCGGACTGCTCCCTATTTGAAAAGTGCGGACAATGACATCCGGACTATTTCCGAGCTCCTGCTTGATGCGGTCTACCATACGATCAAGATCTCGCTCAAGAGGCTGTTTATCCTCCTGAAATCCCAATTCATGGACGATTTCTTTTTTCTTTTGCTTCTTTTTCGCTCGAATTAACGGTCCGAAAAACATGGAAGAGGCCCCTTTGTAAAAACTTTATTATTTACCATTATTCGTAAAATGGTTGGCAGCTATTCATTGGGTGCTTGTTGAATGGCAACCTAAGAACAAATGGGCTGATAATTGTGGTAATCTTATTTAAAACGAGGTGCTTATATGGATATTGAATTTCTACATGCAGAAACAATACTAAAAAAATATAAGCAAGAACATATATTGCGTTTTCTAAAGAGACGATCTGCCGAAGAAAAAGCTCAATTAATCGATCAAATACATAGTGTTGATTTTGAACAGTTAATTGAAATACTTCACAATAAAGATCAGCATATCGAGGATAATTCAGCTACTATTACGCCTATTCCTTATGAAGATTGGGATAAGTATGATACCAATGAACAGGATGCTTACACACAACTAGGCTGGGAGCTCATACGAAGCGGGAAAGTAGCGGTCATCGTTGTTGCAGGAGGTCAGGGGAGCAGACTAGGACATGATGGACCTAAAGGTACACTGGATATTGGTCTCCCCTCTCGTAAGTCTTTGTTTCAATTGCAAGCAGAGCGTCTTCTGAACCTTTCAAGAAGAGTGAGCAAGTATATTCCTTGGTATATCATGACGAGTCCGGAAAATCATCAAGAAACCGTTGCGTTCTTTAGTTCCGCCAATTATTTTGGTTATCCTGCAGATGAATGTTTTTTCTTTCAGCAAAATACGATGCCGGTTTTGGATCACGAAGGCAAGTTAATGCTAACTGCTTCTGCGGGGTTAAGGTTTGCCCCGAGCGGCAATGGCGAGTGTTTTTCCTCATTAGAACGGTCGGGTGCTTTAGCTGATATGAAGAAGCGGGGCGTGAACTGGCTGTTTTATTACAATGTAGATAATGCTCTTATAAAGATAGCTGATCCGGCTTTCATCGGGGTGGCTGCTTCTCAAAATAACCCTATTGCATCAAAAATCATTGAGAAAATGAACCCGGAAGAAAAGATTGGCATTTTCTGTTTGAAAAATAATCTTCCTGCTGTCGTAGAGTACACTGAAATTCCGAACCATTTGCTCCAGGAAAGAGATCATGATGGACGCTTAACCTACCATGTGGGAAATATATCTATTCATCTATTTAGATATGATTTTGTGGAGCAGCATGCCGATACAGAATTATCCTATCATCTAGCTTCTAAGCGGATGGATTGTGTTGATGCCTATAAGCTGGAACGATTCATTTTTGATTTTTTTCCATTAGCCCCTAGAATGACGCTTTTAATGATGAAGCGCGAAGAGGAGTTTGCTCCTGTAAAAAATAAGGAAGGTGAGGATAGTCCGGAAAGCGCACGAAAACTGGTATTAAAGCTGCAAAAAAAGGAGGCATTAAAGGATGACCAATAGCGAACAGCATTTTTACCGTTTTAGTGAAGCGCCCATCTGGGAGCTGCAGCGTAGTTATTTTGAAGAGCAGGGTATTAAGGCTTGGCAGAGCGGGGAAGTACCCCAATACATCACGAATAATCCTGTTATTGCAGGGGCCTACGCGGAAATCATATTTGGATTTCTTCAGGATAGAGCGAGGTTAGGCCATATCGCGGAGCCGGTTACGATCCTTGAACTTGGAGCGGGCTCGGGCCGGTTAGCGTATCATGTGCTTAAGGAGCTAGGTGAGCTGATAGATTACGCAGGCATTGAGCTTCCGCCATTTCGTTATGTGATGAGTGATTTACCTCTTCAAAATATAACCTATTGGCAGCAGCATCCGGGCTTACTGCCTTTCGTAGAGCAAGGTATGCTGGATTTTGCCCGCTTTGATGCCGCGCAGGATACGGAGCTGCATTTGACGCAATCGGGCGTCACGATTCGTCCAGCCGGCCTGCAGCAGCCATTGCTGGTTATCGCGAATTACTTTTTTGACAGCATCCCGCAGGAATTGATTTATGTGGTTGAAAGCAAGATTTACGAGTGCAGGGTTTCCCTGCAGTTTCCGGAAGAGGCTGACGCGCTTGCCGCATCTGAGATGTTGGAGAAGGTCGTCCCTGAGTATCATTATCGCCGCGCCGCCGAATATGAGCAGGAATCGTATCCTTATCGGGACGTTATTGAGCTGTATAAGCAAAGGCTTGAAGATTCGCATATTCTCTTTCCGGCGATTGGGCTGGCATGCTTGGAACGGCTTGCTCAATTATCGCAAGAGGAGTTTGTTCTGCTCACGGCGGATAAAGGCGATCACCGAATAGAGAACTGGGAATTTGCAGAGCCCCCCAAGCTTATTCATCACGGAAGCTTTTCCTTGACGGCAAACTATCATGCCATTCAACATTTTTTTGAGCAAAAGGGTGCGCTAACCTGTTTTACCGGGCATCATTATAAAAACTTGAATGTGGGCTGCATTCTCATGCTTCAAAGCCCGGCAAGCTATGCCCATACACGCTTAGCCTACCGCCGCTTCGTCGATCGTTTTGGACCGGATGATTTTTTCAGCATGAAAATATGGTTTGACGTGCATTTGGAGCAAATGGAGCTATCCCAGATTCTTGCCTTTTGGCGATTGGGGCATTATGATGCGCAATTGTTCCTTCAAAGCGTCAAGCGCATTCTGACCCTGCTCCCGGCTAGCAGCGATGAAGAGATGGATGATCTCCGCCAAGGTATAGATATCATGTGGACAGGCTATTATCCGATGAACGAGAAGCATGACTTAGCAAGGGACTGTGGCGTACTGCTCTATCAACTGGATTTGTACGAGGATGCGCGAGTCTTCTTTGAAAGGTCGCTAACGGACTACGAGGCTACTGCCGAAGTGCTCTATTACATGGCGATTTGCTGTTATGAGATGGGTATTGGAGCTGCTGCGTCGGATTATGTTCATCGAGCATTGGCGCTTGAGCCTGAGCATGAGGGAGCCTTGGAGCTTCTAGCGCATTTAAATCTTTGAACAGCGGTTGCACATTTACTACTTCAAGTATACAATAAGTTGACTGAATTTAATGGAAGGAGTGGGGATATGAGGCGGAAGAGAAGCGAGCTGCTGATTTGCCGATCTGCTTTTTCATTTTCATATTCCTATTCCTGTGAAACACTAAAGCATTTATTGCTTTAGTGTTTTTTTATTACTGGAGGTGGGATGAATGAACAGGTACAGCAGAGTTCTTATTAAATTAAGCGGCGGTGCAGTGGCTGGAAGCAGTGAATTTGGTTTTGATCCCGAAAGGCTGAATCACATTGCGAATGAGATCATCTCGGTTGTCAACATGGGAGTGGAGGTATCCCTCGTCATTGGAGGAGGCAATATTTTTCGCGGCAATATGGCAGAGACTTGGGGTATCGAAAGGGCGGAGGCTGATAACATTGGGACGCTGGCAACGGTGATTAACAGTCTCATGCTTAGAGGAGTTCTTAAGGCCAAGACGAACAAAGAAGTCCGGGTCATGACAGCAGTCCCTGTCTCGTCCGTAGCAGAGCCTTACATCAGATTGAGGGCTATTCATCATTTGGAAAAAGGTTATATCGTTATCTTCGCTGGCGGCAACGGACAGCCCTACGTTACAACCGATTACCCTTCCGTTCAAAGAGCAATTGAAGTCAATTGCCAGGCGCTGTTAGTTGCGAAACAAGGTGTAGACGGTGTTCTCGAAGCAGATCCAAAGTACATGAAAGACGCACGGAAATTCAAGACGCTGCAATACAATGATGTGATTCAGCATGATCTTAGGGTGATGGATCAGTCGGCCTTTATTTTAGCCAGAGATTACGGCCTCCCCATACATGTATTTAATTTTGACAAACCTGGTTCAATGAAAGAGATATGCGAGGGTAAAAATTATGGGACCATGATTAGCAGTCATTCTGTTTTGGCATTTGAGGATTAGTCAGAAATAAAGCTAATTTTTGAACCGAAATGTGAAGGAGGGGAATTCATTCGTATGGAAAGAAAGCTATTGGCGAAAGCCATATACGACACGGCACATTTAAAAGGAACCTTTAAACTTCGCTCAGGGCAAACCTCTGACCAGTATTTTGATAAATACTTATTTGAGTCCGATCCGCAGCTGCTCGCTGAGATTGCAGATCAACTGAAACCATTAGTGCCTGAAGGCACTGAAATTTTAGCCGGTTTAGAAATGGGGGGAATCCCTATCGCGACGGCATTATCGTTGAAAACAGGAATACCGGTTGTGTTTGTTAGAAAAAAAGCGAAAGAATATGGGACCTGCAAGCTTGCAGAAGGTATAGACATGGCTGGAAAAAAGGTTTGCATTATTGAAGATGTGGTGACTACCGGGGGACAAATCCTAATAAGTACGAGTGACTTAAAGGAGTTTGGGGCTGAAATTACGGCAGTCATGTCCGTCATTGAAAGAGATCCGCAGGGCAGGGCAAACCTTGAGGATGCGGGACTCGCTTTTATATCATTATTTAAAATGGAAGAGCTGCTGGAAGCAGAGTAGGGAACTTGAACTATCTTCAGGGTGCGAAAACCGGATTCCCTTGTCAAGTAAGGGGCCGGTTTTTTCATGCAATGAATCTCCGCCTGCGTGATTAGTTCGACAGACAAAGCGAATTAGACATCGTTTATCAATTCCTGATATAGATTATCTA
The DNA here is from genome assembly GCF_003337375.1 of Paenibacillus prosopidis. Classification (GTDB taxonomy): domain Bacteria; phylum Bacillota; class Bacilli; order Paenibacillales; family Paenibacillaceae; genus Pristimantibacillus; species Pristimantibacillus prosopidis. The sequence goes on along the minus strand of NZ_QPJD01000005.1, from coordinate 335,965 downwards.
CATCATTCAGCAGATCGGGTATCCAAGCTTCCGATTCCGGGATTATATCTGTGCCTCCAAATACAAGCCAACGTAATGTTTTAATCAGCCAACATAAACCGCCTATTCGTAATTGCCAGTTCAGATCATCAATATGCAAGTCAGTTACGTTGAGGAAAGCTGAAATTATATCTTCTCTTGATAGATTGCTGAAGGCGCGTGCTTCTGTAATCAAACAATATAAGTCGCCAAGATGAGGACTTAAATAAGCAATGGACCAATCGATCGGCATAATGCCATTGTCTTGAATCAAAAGGTTTTTTGCATGATAATCATGATGAACTAGTGAATAAGGGACCATTTGATATAGTTGTTCTAAATGATGAGGCAGCACTTTCTTGACTTTTAATAACACTTTGTTTTCTGCTAACTTATTCGATTTCAAAAGATCATCCAACAGCTGAAGAAAGTCGCCCGTTGAAACTGAATAGGTATCAATGATCTTTCTCGGGATCAATTCTAAATTGGCTGTTGCTCTCACTCTTAGTCTTGCTAATTCCCTCGATGCTTCAAGAAAATACTCAGGTTGCGGTTGCTGTTCCATATTTTTTTCTCCGGCATCCTCCATGACCATTACTCCACTGTCCTTCAGTTGAATGAATTCAAAAATCTTCGGAGCTTTGATTTGTAGTGGATACACTAGCTTTTGGTAAATTGCTGCTTCTCCGGCCATCTCACTTCCGCCCCATTTAATTATGCGTGAATCACCTGAGTTGAACTTTACTCTGTAAACCTCTGAAAGAGCCCATTTCCTTAAAAGCGACCATTCAGCAACCTCATTCAACATGGGTATCATCGTGCAATAAGCTGAAAAGCATGTTGGAATCATACCTGCATTCCCTCCCCAATTCATCTACTGACGAAACATATTTTTACATATGTGGTCAAAAAAATATAGACTTATATTTCTCCGTCTGATATGATGTTGAATAAGGTCTTGAAAAATTTCGGGACTCTTTTTTTATTTCTACGTAACACACTAACCCCAACGAACGCTTCGCAAAAATTCGGTGTCATCCAGCCTGCGTTACAGGTTTCGATATGTTCAAGCAATAGATATAGTGAAGGCCATCCCGCAAAGGATGGCCTTTTTTAAAAACTCGCCGTAACAGCAGCGAGGGCAGAGAGCATTTTCTGAAAACGAATGCTTATGTTTTCTCTTTTTTGCTCTTGTTTTCTCAGTTTTTTAATTTTTTACAATCAAAATCGTTATAGAAATAAAGGTGGACACCCTTGCACTCTGTGCCTTAAAATGGAAACCGGACTTGTGATTACATAAACATCCAATCATGGGAGGATGGTTCGAAGATGCAGCATATATTATCGATTCATGAAGGCTGGACGGATGCGAATCCGGCGGAAGTAGGATTTGATTCGAAGATGCTTCGCAGGCTGGACGACCATTACGCCGAGCTGATCAGCAAAGAAACGATTCAAGCTGCGGGTTACATCCTATCGCGTAAGGGCAAGGTTTTTGCGCATCGGACGATGGGTAAGCTTCGCCCGGCAGAGGGAAGCACGGACTTGAAGCCGGATTCCATTCGTAAAGTGTACTCCATCACGAAAGCGGTTACAGCTGTGGCTATACATCAGCTAATCGATCGCGGACAGCTTTTTTTAACGCAGCAGGTGAGCAGCATTTTACCCGAATTTGACACCGATAAACACCGTTCCATCACCATCTTCCATTTACTTACTCATACATCGGGCCTGCGGGGGGATCCGGGCTTCTTTAATGAGCCGAACAGCCTTCCATGGTTTGAGTGGGCTGTCAGGGAGCTGAAGAAAAAGGGCAGCGAAATTGGCTGGGTAAAAGTAATCTTGTCGGGACCGCTGCAAAATATGCCGGGCAAAGAATGGATCTATTCTACAAGCGCGTATGCACTGCTTGGAGAAATCATATCGAAGGTATCCGGCAAGCTGTACGAACAATATATAAACGATGAGATAATATCGCCGCTTGGCATGACAAAGTCGTTTTTCAACGTGCCTGAACCATTCCAAGATAATGTCTGCTGTACGAATTCGTGGGAGGAAGAGCAGGTTTATAAACCTCGCGAGGAACACGCCGATGCGCCGCCTAAAGCCGGAAACGGCATGTATTCGACTTTGGACGATTTGTGGAAATTCGGTCAAATGATGCTTGGCGGCGGAGAATGGAGCGGCAGCAGAGTGCTTTCCCGGCGCGCTGTAGAGCTCCAAACATCGAACCACTTAAACGGCGTCTTGCATAACGGTTGGGGAAATAAGCTGACCGATTATAAATACGGACTTGGATGGTCTCTTGAGCATTATGATCTTTGCAGCAAGGGGACCTTCTCGCATGAAGGCCACGGTCACTGCGGCTTGTACGTCGATCCGGTAGAGGAGCTCGTGTTTGCTTTCTTTGTTCCCAGCACCAAGGGGTTCACGAATGAATCTGTTCTTACTCCACGTGCTCTTGTTTGGTCGGGCTTGCTCTAAAGTATGGAAATTCCTGAAAGTATTGAACTGAATTGATTTATGGAGGGATACGCATGTCCATAACACGAGAAATCAATCGTATCGGGCTGCAGGAGGCCGGATTCGATCAAGTGACCCACAACCGATTGGAGCGTCATTTCGAGCAGTTAATTCAAGATAAAAAGATCCAGTGTGCCTCCTACCTGTTTTCTAAGGGGGGATCGGTATTCGCGGACGGAGCATTCGGACAGCTGAGATACGACGAGCCAACCTCTTTGCTGCGCAAGGATTCCATTCGCCGTGTGGCTTCGGTAACGAAGCTGTTTACGGCTGCAGCGGTCTTTCAGCTGGTTGAGCGCGGGAAGCTATTTCTTCGCCAGCCGGTGGCGGAGTGGATCGAGGAGTTCAAAAATCCGATGTATGAGCGTATAACCATCTATCATTTGTTGACGCATACGTCGGGCGTGCAGGCGGATCCAAATTATTTTTCTGAACCGTACCCGATGGGCTGGTGGGATATTTTATTCGCTTTTGAGCCGGAGACGGAAGGGCCGTTCGCGGTGACTGACGCAGGCGAACTAGAAAAGCAGCGCCAGTCGGCATGGATTCGTGCGGTATTGTCAGGCAAGCCGCTGGCAGCGCCGGGCGAGCAATGGATGTATTCCTCGGCCGGTTACGCGATTTTAGGTGAAATCATTACCCGCGCGAGCGGGACGCGTTATGAGCAGTACGTTATGGATGAGATTGTAAGCCCGCTTGGGATGAACCGCACGTTCTTCGATGTACCGGAGGAGCTTCATTCGGAGCTATGCATCATTAACGACTTTGAAGCATCACGGCTCAAAAATAATGATCGGACGTATGCGCCCCCGCGGGCAGGCGGAGGGCTTTACTCAACGCTGGACGATTTATTCCGGTTCGGCCAAATGCTGCTGAACGGAGGCACGCTGGATGGGACCAGGGTGTTATCCCGAAAATCAGTCGAAAAAATGACGGAAAATGCACTGGATCGCGGTATAAAGGCCTTTTGTTGGGGCGGCAATATCGAATCGATGACGTATGGAATCGGCGCTTCGTTAACGGGTCCCGGCGAATGGATTCCAGAAGGATCGTTTGGCCATGAGGGGGCAGGGCGCTGCAAGCTGTTGATTGATCCGAAGCAGCAGGCTGTTATTGTTTTCTTCGTGCCCTCCAATACGGATTGGTGCCCAGAGTCGATAAACGGTACGCAAAACATTATTGGCTCAGGATGGCTTTGAGAAGACTTATAGCTGTCATTCAAGCGATCGGATTCGCAACCTATAAGGAGTGGGCTGCTTTCCGGTCGCATATGGCGGCTTCTTTACTTGTCGGGCCGGTTCTGTTCTTGGTTCAGGTATTCATTTGGCAGGCGATGTATGATGGCAAGGAAACGTTAAATGGATTAACATATTCGCAAATGCTGGCTTACTTCGGCGTCGTTACGCTCATCCATTATATCTCCTTCGACTTTGCCGATTGGAATTTGCAAATGCTGGTGCGCAGCGGGAAATTCGTCACATTTGCGCTGCGACCTTTGCCGCACTGGTTATTCGCGTTCTCGCAAAAGCTAGGGCACCGCTCGCTTGCGCTTTGGATCGAGGTGCTGCCGGTTATGGCGCTGTTTATCTTCGTGTTTGGCGTCAATATGAAGCCGGCTGCTCCCGGCTGGGCGATTCTCTCCATCATGCTCAGCTTTCTGATGAACTTTTTTATCAATTACTGCGTTGGTCTTACGGCGTTTTGGCTGGTGCGGGCGGAGGGCGTGCGAAGAGTGTTTTTACTATTGAAGGACGTAAGCGCCGGCGTGTTCATACCGCTCTCTTTCTTTCCTGACGCACTGCAAAAAATATTGTTTTTCCTGCCATTTCAGTTTATTACTTATTTGCCGACGCGGGTCTATATCGGTGATTACGAGCTGGCCGGCATTCATTTGTCGCTGGGAGAGGCGGTCGGACTGCAAGCGGCAGCCGTCGCTGTCGCAGGTGTGGTGACGATTGCTTTGTACGGTGCCGCACTTAGAAGGTTTACGGGGGTTGGCGTATGAGAGGAATCGTATATTGCTTGGCCGCCGTTATGCGTACGAAGCTGGCCGAACAAATGGCGTACCGCAGCCATTTTGCATTAAGCGTGCTGCTGCTTATTATCGGCGATTTAGTCGTTCCGTTCGTGACGCTGCTCGTATATCAATCGGGTGCTTCCTTTCCCGGCTGGTCGCTGCATGAAGCATTGCTCGTTCAAGCTGTTTTCACCCTGGCCAAGGGAGTGGCGTTTCCGTTCTTCTTCGGCATGGTCGGAACGACGCTTTCTCAGGTGCGGGAGGGAACCTTCGATTTACTGCTGCTGCGTCCGCGTCCCGTTATGCTAATGGCGATGCTAACCGGCTTTGATCCCGATGACTTCGGCAGATTGGTGAGCGGCTCCGTGCTGTTCGGCTATGCGCTGAGCGGCTTGTCCGGACCTTCCGGGCAATCTTGGCTGCAATTCACACTGCTGTTCGTCGCATCCATCGCCATTTTGTGCGCTGTATCGCTGTTTTTGTCAGGCATGCTTTTCCGCTGGGTCGGCAGCAGCCGCGTATTCGATATATTCGATGCAGTTACGAGCTTTGGTATGTACCCTGGAACGATCTTCTCCAAGTCGCTGCAAAATGTACTCACCTACGTGCTGCCGATCGGGTTGATCGCGTTTGTTCCGGCCTCGGCTCTGCTGGGTCGAAACGGCTGGGAAACGCTTTGGGCGCTAGCTCCCGCTGCGGTATTCCTCGTGCTCGGAGCGTTGTACTGGAACCGGATGCTGAGAGGTTATACAAGTGCAGGCGGCTAACCGCTTGAATAGGAACGGTGGAGGAGCGACAAATAAGCTATGATAGAAGTTCGGAATTTAACGAAAACGTATATGACCCATGAACGCGGGCATACGCTGCGCGAAGTGGCTAAAAATCTCATTCGTCGACCGATGAAGGAGATCCGGGCGGTTAACGATTTATCTTTTACCGTTGAGCAAGGAGAGATGCTCGCTTTCCTAGGGCCTAACGGAGCCGGAAAATCGACGACACTCAAAATGCTGACCGGTGTTCTGCATCCTACTTCCGGAGAAGTGAGAGCGCTCGGGCTTATTCCATGGAAGCAAAGGCGGGAATATGTGGGCCGTATCGGGGCTGTGTTTGGCCAAAAATCGCAGCTGCTCTGGGATATTCCCCCTGCGGACGCCTTTTACATGAACAAAGCGATATACGGCGTGCCGGACCGCGACTATCGGGCGACATTGGATGAGCTTGTCACTCTGCTTGATGTGGGTGATGTTATTCGCAAGCCGACGCGCCAGCTGTCCTTGGGGGAGCGAATGAAGTGCGAGTTCATTATGGCAATGCTGCATCGTCCTGAGCTCGTTTTTCTCGACGAACCGACAATCGGTCTCGATATGATCGCGAAGGAAAACATTCGCGGCTTTATCCGAAGCATGAACCGTCAGGGAGTTACGTTTATTTTGACGACACATGATTTGGGCGATGTTGAAATGCTGGCGGAGCGGGTTATGGTCATTAACCATGGGGAAATCGTTGTCGATGATTCGCTCGGCGGTTTAAGAAGCCGACTAGGCGACAAAAAATCGGTACGGTTAACGACGGAATCAGCAGTGCCGGATATCCGGCAGCAAGGATTGTCCATCATCGAACGCATCGGCCCCCTCGAAATAGAGATTGAAATCGACATCTCTTTATTGCCGCTGAAGCGTTTTATAAGGGAGTTTAATGAGGCATACGGAATTATAGACATGGCTATCGAGTCGCTGCCGATCGAGGCCATCATGAAGGAGCTCTACTCGGAAGGCGCAAAGTCCGAAATAGCGGCGTCCAGGTAAATCGATCCACCTCCCTCTTACTGACCTTAAGCGAGTTAATATATAATAATCTTCGGCTGCCGATACAATAAGGGTGGCCTTTTTCTATGACTCGATTTTCTGATAGATTTCAGTAATAGCTGCATTTATGGAATAATGTTACAATTACATATGTGCTTTTTAATAGAATAGAACATCGGCAACCATTTATTCAACGGATAGGGAGGATGTTAGTGCGTACATTTAAAAGGATCGTTATTGTACTTTTTACCGTTATTTTAATTACAGCCGCAATGCTGTTGATTCGTATGCCGTTCAATAAGGGAAATGATCTCATCACAAAAGTGAACAGCTGGGAACAGGTAAAAGCCTATCAATATGAAAAAACACCAGGGCTGGAGCGCGCGGAGAAGCTTAAGCTCACTCGGGAGTTTGATACTACAGTAGAATTTCCAGATTCGAACGATACGCTTGCTATTCATGAAATTTGGTATAATCTCGAATACATTTACATTTTTTATAGCGTGGATATGAAGCTGTCTGCAGCAAGCTTGCCCCGGGAAGAAGATGTTCCTTACGTATCATTCCGCGTGAAGAATGATCAGGAGAGTATATTTGATTATCCGCTTTTCTCACTAAATTGGGCACCCAAGGAAGGGGTCTATTATAACGGGAGAATTTATGGGAGAGCTACGACGAATGCCATCCGTAATGATGCTGGGGAGCTGAATAAGGTAGAGCGGCTGAAGCTGGCAGGTGTGAATATCCGGAAGGGAGATACGACAGTCGCATTACCGGACATTCTATTAACGGCTAACTTTGACGCTGCCGAAGAGAAGCTGGAATCTATTGCAATTAAGCATTCTCATCATGCTTTAGGGCAGTCTATTGAACTGAATCGGTTGGATATGGGAGTTACAGAAAACCGGCTCTATTTCGAATATACCGCCTCAAACCAGAGCAATAAGTTTGTCGGAGCGCAGGTTATGATCCAAACAAATGAAGGAGAAATGAGGCAAGGAATTATATATTTTGAAGATAGTTTGCTTTATGTTGCCTTTCAACCCTTCAATAGACGCCCGAAAAGCATCGAATTGGAGTGGCAAACGTTAAAGTTTTTCAATAAAGAAAATCAGATTCAATTCAAAATTGATGCTACGAAGTATAAGGATTATGTTCGAGAAAGAGAGGATTCCCATAGGGAAGAGGTAGACCGTAAAATCGGCAGTCTGCAAAATACGAATATTTTCCTCCAAGAGCTCTATTATGATGACCGCGGCATCAGCTTTCAAGTTGAGTATAAGAAAGATAAAGGATTGAAGATACCCTACCTGCATTTATATCCTGAAATGCCCAATTCAATTTTTCCGGAAGCCAGTCAAGAGGAGAAGACTAAGCAAAAGAATATCCTGCCAATGCTAGTTCACGTAGTTAATGAACGAGGGGAAGAGGCGGAAATTGGGCAGCGAGGCTCAGGCAGTGGTGGGCTATACAGTGCTTATATTGATGCAGCCTTTATGGAAAGGTCCAAAGAATTGAATGTGACCGTAAGTAATCTCATTACCGAACTGGTCGTTGATTGGAAATCATCTATTCCTGTTCCTCTTGGAGAATAGAGCTGTTGAGCAGCATTTTAAATGACTACCCATCTTCTATTTACACTTTTGAGACTTTTGATTCATTCGTAGTGATATAAAGGATAACGGTAATAAGTGGCGCTATTTTCTCTATTTCTGCTTTACCGACCAAAATAGAGGAAAAATGTGGCATTATTCTGCGGTTTTAGGTGAGTAATAGCTCAGTTCAGCATGAATAAGACCAAAAAATTCCCCTATTGTTCGTTTACTTCCACCAACTAAATGAATAAGACCACAAATTACCGCTATATAGTCTTGTCTTGTGCATTTTCCTGCTGCATCATCCGTTAGTTGCCCCGTAACGAGGACGGGGCAACTCTTTTATGCTTTTTGAACGTGCGGCTGAAGTAGTAAATGTCATTGAAGCCTGTTGCGGCGGCAACCTCCGAAACGGTGAGCGGGCTGTGGCGCAATAAATAATCAGCTTTGTCCAAGCGGGTCGCTGTAATGTATTCGATTACGGTTCGACCGCTCAATTCCTTGAATAGCCGGCTGAAGTGGAAGCGGCTTAAGCTTGCCATTTGAGCGAGCAGATCGACTGATAACTCATCCTTGTAGTGCTCTTCGATGTATTGGAAGACGGGGGCAAAACGCTCCACGTTTTTCATCCGTTCGGCGTATTCGTCCTGGGTTAGCACGGTAGCTACGTGACTGCGCAGCAGCAGCGTCAGCAGCCGGTAAAGCTCCGACTTGATCGCCAGCTCGTAACCAAACTCGCGATTTTCCAGCTCTTGAATAATGGTCAGCATGCAGGCCGCCGTCTTGCTGTCGCCGCTGATGTGATTTCGAAGCAGCAGCCGGTTCTGTGTAATCGGCGTAATGAATTTCGTTTCGGCCGCATCGATAGATTGGCTGTGCAATAGTGATATATCTGCGATCAGCGCATAGTAGAACAAATGGGAGGATTGGCTGATGCCGTAATGAAGCTCATTGCTGTTCACGACGACAAGATCGCCCGCCTTGGCAGTTATTATTGAGGATCCGCATTCGATCGAGGCTTCGCCCGACACGATATACAGAAATTCAAGATGCTCATGCCAATGATGCGGAAAAATGACTTTTCCATGATCGTTAAAGGTAATACGGTGCACTTTTATAGGAAAATATGGGTCAGGCATGTCCATCGGCTCACGTAAAGCTTCGAATTTCTCCACTTTGATCGATTCCTCTCCTTCACGTAGCACAATTGTACAAACAAACCGCACACCTTTGCATGGAGTTGCGTGCTGAAACCATTATAATACGAAAGTGTATACGTGCAAAACGTTATGATACCAAAGGAGAGATTGGCGATGAAACCGGTACAAATAGCGGTTATAGGAACGGGCTCTATCTCATCATTTCATTTAGCGTCTTACAAGAACAACCCGAATGCGAATATTTACGCGGTATGCGACTTGAACGAAGAACGGGCAAAACAAGCAGCTGAGAAATATGGCGCGGCAAAAGTATATACGGATTACCGTGAACTGCTTGCTGATCCGGTTATAGAAGCTGTTAGCATATGTACATGGAACAACACGCACGCAGAAATAAGCATTGCCGCTCTTGAAGCGGGCAAGCACGTCCTCGTTGAGAAGCCGCTTTGTCGTACGGTGGAGGAAGCGCTTCGCGTGCAAGAGGCGGTTAAAGCTTCAGGCAAGCTGCTTCAGGTCGGATTTGTACGACGATATGATTCAAATGCCCAGCTGCTGCGGGCAATGGCTGACAGAGGCGAGTTTGGGGAGATTTATTTTGCTAAAGCATCGACGATCAGACGTCTTGGAAATCCAGGCGGTTGGTTCGCGGATATTGAGCGGTCTGGCGGCGGTCCGCTGATCGACATCGGCGTCCACGTTATTGACTTGTGCTGGTACATGATGGGGCGTCCTAAGCCGGTTTCGGTAAGTGCAAATACATACCGTAAGCTTGGCAACCGGTCGAACGTTCGCCATTTAAGCTTCTACCAGGCAGCCGATTATGACGCAAATAAAAATACGGTTGAGGATATGGCGAATGCGCTCATCCGTTTCGAGAACGGTGCTTCACTGCTCGTTGATGTCAGCTTCACGCTGCATGCAAAGTCAAATGAAGGGGCAGTTAAGCTGTATGGCGAGAAGGGCGGCTTCGAAATCGATCCGGAGACTGTTATCGTCACGGAGCAGAATGATACGATTTTGAACGTATACCCGCAGACGGACAACAAGGGCTTCCACTTCGACGGAGCATTCCAAAATGAAATTAACCATTTTCTAGACTGTGTCTCAAATGGCACTACCCCGCTCAGTCCCGTTGAGGATGGCGTCGAAATAATGAAAATATTGATCGCTATTTATGAATCGGCAGCGAAAGGAGCTGAAGTGCGTCTATGAAGCTGGGAGTCAGCACATACAGCTTGTACAAAGCACTTGCGGCCGGAGAAATGTCGGTCCAGGATGTTATCGTTTATATTGCTTCGATTGGCGGAGAGCATGTTGAAATCGTGCCGCTTGGCTTTAACTTAACGGACAATCCGGAGCTTATTGCTGTGATCAAGAACCAGGCGAAAGAGAGCGGTATCGAGCTGTCCAACTATGCGGTGGGCGCGAATTTCTCCGGGCTGAACGATGAGGATTTTGAGCGTGAAATCGTACGGTTGAAGCGGGAGGTTGATATCGCGGCTGCGCTAGGCGTGACGAAAATGCGTCATGATGTTGCTTCATCGCAGGACCTGTCGATTACTCATTTCCTCTCGGAGCTGCCGAAACTAGCGGAAGCGTGCAGAGTAATCGCCGATTACGCCGCGCAGTATGGAATTACGACAAGTGTTGAAAATCACGGCTACTTTATCCAATCAAGCGATCGTGTACAGGCGCTTGTAAATGTGGTAGACCGTCCGAACTTCAGAACAACGCTGGATGTGGGCAATTTCCTGTGCGTTGATGAGAATCCGGCTGTTGCGGTAGCGAATAACATTAACATCGCGTCGATGGTGCATGTAAAAGATTTCTATTACCGTCCGTCTACCGATGCTCTCGGAGAAGGCTGGTTTACGTCGGCAAGCGGCAACTGGCTGCGCGGCGCAATCGTCGGACACGGCGATATCAATATGCCGCAAGTATTGCGGAAGGTGAAAGAAAGCGGCTACGATGGTTATATCTCGATCGAGTTTGAAGGAATGGAAGATTGCCGGACGGGAACGAGGCTTGGCCTCGATTACGTAAAGCGCGTGTGGAACCAACTATAACCGAAGGAGCGTGGAAGGGCATGGCGTTGCCAATCATTACGAACAAAATCGGCGTTATCGTTGACAGCTTTCAGGTTGGTGTGAAAGAAGGTTTGCTTAAAGCGAAGCAGGTTGGGGCCGACGGCGTACAAATATACGCGGTTCACGGCGAGCTTGATCCGGCTAATTTATCGACGGCAGCAAGGGCGCAGTGGAAATCATATATCGAGTCGCTAGGTCTCGAAATATCTGCCTTGGTTGGCGACCTCGGCGGTCACGGCTTCCAGGATCCGGCGGAGAATCGTGCGAAAATCGATAAGTCCAAGCGGATCATGGAGCTTGGCATGGAGCTTGGAACAAACATCATTACGACGCACATCGGTATCGTACCTAGCGACCCAAACAGCCGCGTTTACGAGACGATGCACACGGCCTGCGAGGAACTGGCTCGCTTCGCAAACGACATGAACGCTTACTTCGCTATCGAGACCGGACCGGAGACCGCCGAACATTTGAAGTCATTCCTTGATGGGCTCGGCACAAAGGGAGTAGCCGTCAACTTTGATCCTGCCAACATGGTTATGGTAACTGGCGACGATCCTGTTCAAGGCGTATACACGCTGAAGGATTATATCGTTCACACGCATGCGAAGGATGGTGTAAAGCTTGGCCATATCGATCCGCGTGACGTCTACGGCGACTATGGCTACGAGGTGTCGCTTGATCACGATAATATAGCAGTAATGGCTGAATCCGGCGCGGCATTCCGCGAGGTTCCGCTTGGCGAAGGCACTGTCGACTGGCCAGCCTACCTGCGTGCGCTTCAAGAGATTGGCTACAACGGCTACCTGACGATCGAACGCGAAGTCGGCACCAACCCGGAAGCTGACATTAGCAAAGCGGTGCAGTTTTTGAAGCGGTATAAAGCCATTTAAGGTTGATATATTACAAATGAAAGCCCCGTAAGCGGTCAGATTAACCGCTCGCGGGGCTTCTTTCAATTCAAGTGTTAAAGGAGATATTCGTCGGGCGAAACCGTTCTTGAGCAATAGGGCTGAGGCTGATACCAAGAAAAATATGACAAAACAATAGCAAATATAACGTCGAATCTTGTAAAATAGTGTCAAAGTCAGCTTTTCATTCGGGGAAGGGGAATTTTGTTTGAATCGTTTATTAACGAGGATGGTTTTGTTTTTCTCAAGTCTAATATTGCTCGCAGGGGCGGTTCTTGGATTTACCATCTATCGCTCGTCCACAGGACTCGTTGAGAACTCATTGGGAGCACAGGCTCAGCTAGTGGCGGAGAACGCGGCGAAGATTGTCGATCCGGACGCATATGCTGGCCTTAGCGTTGAGGCAGGCGAAACGGAGTATTATAACAAGCTGCGGGCCCAATTAAATGAGATCAGGGAAACGAACGGCCTCAAATATTTGTATACGCTCGGAAAAACGGAAGCTGACGGCGAGGATGTCTATTATTATGTAGTGGACGGTGCTCCACAGGATGTGGACGCTGATGATTTCTCTGCCCTAGGCGATCCTGAAGAGAACGAATATCCCGGCATGATCAAAGCATTCGCCGAAGGGCAGCCGCATATTGGCGAATTAACGCAAGATGAGTATGGGGCTACGATAACAGCCTACGTCCCCCTCAAAAGCAAAGACGGGCAGCTGTTAGGCGTCATAGGTGCAGATTTCGATGCAACGAATGTCTACGCGCTTATGGATGACAACCGGAAGGCGACCATATATGTGACACTGGGTATTATTGCGGTCGGGATGATTCTTGTATTTTTGCTGGCAAGCTATCTAACGCGCCCGCTGCTGCAGCTAACGACGCATGTCGCTAAAGTGAGGGAGGGCGACATGACTGTCGTCATTCCAGTGAACCGCAAGGACGAGATCGGACACCTGGCAAACACCTTTCAACAACTAGTCTCCAATACTCGGACAGTCATCAAAAGCATGAGAGACAATTCGGAGCGTCTGCTCTCAGCATCCGAGGGCGTATCAAGCCATGCGCGAAGCACGGCGGAAGCAAGCCGGCTCATTGCGGTGAGCATCCAGGAAGCTTCAGGAGGCGCTAACACACAGGTTATAAGAGCCGCTGACATGACGAAGGCGGTCGAAGGCATGACTCACAGCATGCTGCGCATTACGGAATCTGCCTCAATCGTGGCAGCTGTTGCGCAGGAAACGATGGAGCAAACCGAGCGAGGAAACGAGTTAATAGTCCATGCGATGACCGAGATGGAATCCATTCATCAGACAGCGACGAAGATGCTGGAAGCAACGAAGCATTTGGAAAGCAGCTCCGGTGAAATCGGGGAAATTACTAACGTGATGGCCGATATTGCGGCTCAAACAAATCTACTCGCGCTTAACGCTGCTATCGAAGCGGCACATGCGGGCGAGAATGGCCGAGGATTCGCCATCGTAGCTGAGCAGGTGCGTAAGCTGGCGACGCAGTCCCAGGCTTTTGCGACGCAAATCACCGCGCTCATCAATTCGATACAAGAGCAAACCTCGCAGCTGTCATCCGATATGGAGTCGAATACAACGAAGGTGCAGTCTGGTTTCCATTCAGTGAAGGATGCCGGCGCTGCTTTTCATTCGATTTTGACGGGGCTTGAGAAGGTGAACATTCAACTGCATGAGGTTTCGGCTGCATCTGAAGAAGTATCCGCTGAGTCCGAGGAAGTCGCGGCATCGGTGGAAGAGATGGAACGTATCTCGCGTCAGGCCGCTCAGCATTTTAAAGGTATTGCAATTAACTCTGACGCGCAAATCATCTCAATGGATGAGGTAAGTACGTCGGCAGAATCGCTGCGCACGATGTCTAACGAGTTAACGTCTCTGAACAAGCGCTTTATTGTATAGCGGGACCCGTAGTACAAAATTCACAAAATTTATCGTTTAATTCGGTGTAAAGGTATAGGAATAAGGTACACTTAAAGTTATAATGGTTTTTAGTGTATGATGACTAAAGAGGATATGGGCTGAAGAGGCTGCTCTCGCCTAACTCAAAAAAACGATTAAGGAGCACTCGAAATGACTAAAACGCTTATTTTCGGGCATAAAAACCCGGACACCGACACGATTACTTCGGCTATCGCATACGCAGAGCTGAAAACAAAACTAGGCGCTGACGTGGAGGCGATTCGCCTTGGTGATATTAACGGCGAAACGCAATATGCGCTGAACTATTTCGGAATTGCAGCGCCTCGTCTTATCGAGAACGTTGCTGACGAAACGGATACCGTTATTTTGGTTGACCACAACGAACGCCAGCAAAGCGCTAACGATATCGATCGCGTACGCATTCTTGAGGTTATCGACCACCACCGCATCGCTAACTTTGAGACAAGCCATCCGCTATATTTCCGCGCTGAGCCAGTTGGCTGTACAGCGACAATTTTGAATAAATTGTACAAAGAGAACGGCGTAGAAATCCGCAAAGAAATTGCTGGCCTTATGCTGTCCGCAATCATTTCCGACTCCTTGCTGTTCAAATCGCCGACTTGCACGGAGCAGGACGTAGCGGCAGCCCGCGAGCTCGCTGCAATTGCTGGCGTTGACGCTGAAAGCTATGGACTCGACATGTTAAAAGCGGGAGCGGATCTCAGCGACAAAACAATCGCGCAATTGATCTCGCTTGATGCCAAAGAATTCGCAATGGGCAGCTACAAAGTTGAAATCGCGCAAGTAAACGCGGTTGATACGAATGACGTGCTTTCCCGCCAAGTTGAGCTGGAAGCAGCTCTAAACGATATTATCGCTACAAAAGGCCTAGACCTGTTCGTGCTTGTCGTTACTGACATTTTGAACAATGATTCCGTTGCACTGGTGTTGGGCGACCAAGCTCATGCTGTAGAAAAAGCTTACAACGTTACATTGTCCGATAACAAAGCGGTATTGAAGGGCGTTGTGTCCCGTAAATCGCAAATTGTACCTGTACTGACTGAAACGTTGAGCAACCTGTAGTAGTTTGCGCTACCATACGTAAGCGGCAGTCTGAAGCTTGATGTATTCAAGTTTCAGGCTGCTTTTGTTTTGATAAAGCGACTGAGAAGGAGTGGATGAAATGTTTGATATTACAGAATACAGCGTTGAGCTTTTAAAAGATCCATTTGGTATTTTGACGGGGACGAGGCATGAGTTTCTGCTTGATCTGGATGTCCCGGAGGATGATGAGCTTCATCACGAGGAAGGCGTCTCGCTCAGAGTCATCTATGTCGTCGAGGATGAAAGCCCGCGCATAGCGAAATACGAGTTTTTGACGACAACGACAAACAAATATATCGACTTTGAGCTGGAAGAGGACGAAGAGAAAATGGTGCTTGCGTTTTGTAAGGAGCATTTTGAGCAGTCGGAAGGGCAAAATTAATACAATTATTTGTTCTGGAATTGAGTGTGCTTCTAATACCAGCCATCCCGGTGAGATAGAGCTAGAAATTAGCTCTATTTCCCGCAAACTAACCCATATCGCATTAATAGATCTAGAAATTAGCTCTACTCTATAGTACCTCGATACCCACTAACCACCCTCAAACGAGCAGCATCCAGCTAGAAACTAGCTCTAATTTCCGCAAACTAGTCAAAATCGAACAAACAGAGCTGAAAACTAGCTCTATAATTTATGTAATCCTGTCATTGAGCTTGCCTATAGAAAAGGTATTTCAAACAAAGCTCCCCAGCTTCCCTCAAAAAAAATCCACCCACAATATCCAAGATATGTTAATCTATTCTCGTATTCTATTATCAATCCAATTAACAAAACTTGTATGAGGGAGCATACCTACCTATGGATAGCGGAATAAAATGGAAGCTTACCGATAGTGAATTGTCTGCAATAACAGAGCACACATTCGGCCAAACGGCATCAGCCGTTAAGGAGCTAACGGATGGCTGGGCGAACTCGGCCTATGACGTTACACTGGAGGATGGCCGTTCGTTTATCGTGAAGGCGGCGCCGCTTTCGAATACGAAGATGATGACGTACGAGCTGGATCTTATGAACACCGAGGTGGAGGTGCTGCGGCTTGTGAAGCAGGATGGCGTCGTGCCTGTTCCGCTCGTTTATGCCCATGACGCTTCGGAATCGCTTGTGAATTGTGAGTACTTCATTATGGAGAAGCTGGAAGGCGATCCCTACGTCAAAGTCAAGGACAGTATGTCTGAGGAGCAAAGGGCTCGAATTGAGTTTCAGCTAGGCGTATACAACCGTCGAATCAATGAAATTCGCGGAGAAAGGTTCGGCATTTATGCGGCAAGCGCTGAAGCTGGTCCCTCGTGGAAGGACACCTTTCATCGTATGCTGTTAAGCGTGCTTTCGGATGGCGAGAGTGCAGGTGTGCAGCTGCCTGCCGAATATGAAACGATCCGCCATGAAATTTCGCTCCGGCTCGATCCGCTTGATGAAGTAACTGAGCCCAGGCTTGTGCATTGGGATTTATGGGACGGCAATGTGTTTGTGAAGGACGGTACGATTACGGGGATTATCGATTTTGAGCGGACATTATGGGGCGATCCGCTTTTGGAGATGTATTTTAGCCATTTCAATAACTCCAAGCCGTTCCTCGAAGGCTACGGTATAGAACAACTAACGCCAGCGCAGCGCAGCAGAAGAGCACTGTATGATTTGTATTTGGATCTCATTCTTTATATAGAGTGCCCGTATCGGCTTTATACGGATAACAATCACATACAGTGGGCTCGAGAAAATGCAGAAAAGGGATGGGTCAGGTTTTTAGCTTCTCAAGGGTAGTCTCCAATAATTATATAAATATGCGCTATGTCTAACTCTGATTGGCATAGCCCAATTTTTTAAAAATCCGAAATAACCCTCTTTCTTCTCCCAACGTTCCCTCGATAACACACCTTTTGCTCACATTTACCATTATTCGACTTGCTTCAGCTTTGTCCATCCCAGCTTTAAAAAACCATAACGATTGAATATGAGCCTATCCCTTTGTTATTTGTGAACCCTTAACCGCATAAAGTTCAAAAAGAGCTATTTTTTGCAAACGATGCTAGAAAGGAGCAGGTGATGAACAGGGTACAGAAGGATATCGAGCTGGCAGAGCAGTACGGCGCCCGTAATTATCATCCCCTGCCAATTGTCATCAGCAGCGCAGAGGGCATATGGGTGCAGGACTCAGAAGGAAATCGTTATATGGATATGCTTAGCGCTTATTCTGCGTTAAACCAGGGGCACCGCCATCCCCGTATTATTGAAGCGTTAAAGAAGCAGGCGGACAAGGTAACCTTAACGTCGCGGGCTTTTCATAATGAGACGATGGGATTATTTTTTGAAAAGCTTGCAGCCTATACCGGCAAAGAACGGATTCTTCCTATGAATACGGGAGCAGAAGCAGTGGAAACGGCTTTGAAAGCCGTGCGGCGCTGGGCTTACAGCGTCAAGCATATTGCTGATGAGCAGGCAGAAATCATCGTATTCGAAGGTAATTTTCACGGCAGGACGCTGACGGTTACCTCCTTCTCGTCAACATCGGCCTATCGGCAAGGATTTGGCCCTTTTACACCTGGCTTTCGACTTGTACCTTATGGTGATCTCGAGGCGCTTGCAGCTGCAATAAACCCGAATACAGCTGCAGTGCTTATTGAACCGATTCAAGGTGAAGCAGGTATTCGTATTCCGCCGGACGGGTTTCTCGCCGAAACAGCGAAGCTGTGCACGGAGCATCAGGTGCTGCTCATAGCAGACGAAATCCAAACCGGCTTTGGCCGTACGGGACGCAGGTTTGCATGTGATTGGGAAAATGTTGTCCCTGACGTGTACGTCATGGGCAAAGCGCTAGGCGGAGGGGTGATGCCTGTGTCGGCGATTGCCGCCAACGCGGCCGTAATGGACGTATTTGAACCAGGCTCTCACGGTTCCACGTTTGGAGGGAACCCATTAAGCTGTGCAGTAGCCATAGCGGCTTTGGACGTTACGGAATCCGAGCAGCTTGCTGACCGTTCGAATAGGCTCGGGCAATATTTTATGGGGAAGCTCATGACGCTGAAGCATGCCCACATTGCGGACATAAGAGGACGCGGCTTATTTATCGCTATAGAGCTGACCACGCCTGCGCGTTTGTACTGTGAAAGGCTGATGCAGCTGGGATTGTTATGTAAGGAAACGCATGAGTATGTCATTAGGTTAGCACCGCCGCTCATCATTACGGAAGCCGAGATCGACTGGGCTTTTGCGCGAATTCAAGCTGCTTTCTCAAAGAGCGCCCAAGCAGGAGGTTGACGCCATGATGAATCAAAGCGTGGCGATTGTTAGCGTCCCTTTTGGCAATGGTGCTGGCACCTCAGGGGCGGAGCTTGGGCCGGCGCATATTTTAAATAATGCGGGGCTCCCTCTTAAGCTGAATGCTATGAATATTACTTATCAAATTTCAAAGGAAATTATCGTACCGTCCCAGCTGCCGCCTATCCAAACGACAAACGCGAAATATTTGGCAGAGGTGCTTGAGCTAAGCGGCCAGCTTGCGGATCGTGTATCGCAGCTCGTAGCGCAAGGCACATTCCCGTTAGTACTCGGCGGCGATCATAGCATTTCTATTGGTACGGTCGCGGGGCTGGCAGAGCATTACGCCAATCTCGGCGTCATTTGGTTTGATGCCCATTCGGATCTGAACACGGAGGAAACAAGTCCATCAGGCAACATTCACGGCATGTCGTTAGGCATTAGTCTGGGGAGAGGCATTCCGTTGTTGACGGGTCTCAGAGGCATTTGTCCGAAAATAAAACCGGAGCATGTGGCGATTATCGGAGCCAGATCGCTCGATCCCGGCGAGAAGGCGTATATTCGCTCGCTCGGCATGGCTTGCTATACGATGCACGACATCGACCGGCTCGGCATCGCACGGGTGATGGATAAAGTCATACAGCATCTGCGGCAAGTAACAGACGGCGTGCATGTCAGCTTCGACATCGACAGCGTAGATCCAAAGGAAGCTCCCGGCACAGGAACACCTGTTAAGGGCGGTCTCAGCTACAGGGAAGCGCATCTTGCGCTTGAGCTGTTATTTCAATCAGACCTCGTTACATCGGCTGAATTCGTGGAAGTGAACCCCAGCCTCGACAAACATAATAAAACGGCTAAGCTTGCCGTTGAGCTGATCGGTTCGCTGCTAGGTGAACAAATATTGTGAGCAGAGCCAGAGCTATGTTCGATTCGAATGGACAGGAGGGAGACATTTATGCGAGAGCCGTTCCAAAACGAGCCTTTCACCGATTTTTCGATAACCGATAATATTAACATGTTTCAAGAGGCGCTCCGCAAGGTCGAGTTGGAGCTGGGTCGTGAATATATGTTGAAGATTGGACCGGACCGGATAGAAACGACAACAAAGCGCAAGTCAATCAACCCATCCCTGACAAAACAGCTCATTGGTATCGTATCGCAGGCGGACAATGAACTTGCGCATAAGGCGATACTGGCCGCGGCGGCGGCGTTTGAGGATTGGAAGAGAGTGACGCCATTCGCCAGAGCGAAGGTGCTCTACAAGGCGGCAGCCGAGCTGCGCAGGCGCAAGCACGAGTTTTCCGCGTGGCTCGTTTATGAAGCGGGCAAAAGCTGGGCGGAGGCCGACGGCGATACGGCGGAAGCGATTGACTTCCTGGAATATTACGGGCGGGAGATGGAACGGCTGGCGGAGCGCCAACCGCTTGTTACGATTGCCGGAGAGGATAATGAGCTTGTATACATTCCGCTCGGCGTGGGCGTTATTATCCCGCCATGGAACTTTCCGCTCGCTATTATGGCGGGTATGACGATGGCTGCAGTTGTTGCCGGCAATACGGTTGTATTGAAGCCGGCTAGCGCAACAGCAGTTATCGCGGCAAAGTTTGTTGAACTGCTGGAGGAAGCGGGTCTTCCCGACGGTGTCGTGAACTTTTTGCCGGGCGCGGGCAACGAGGTTGGCGATTATTTGGTCGAGCATCCGCTAACGCGCTTTATTTGTTTTACCGGTTCAAGGGAGATCGGTTTGCGTATTAACGAGAAGGCCTCTCTCTGCCAGCAGGATCAGAAGTGGATCAAGCGTGTTGTCGCAGAGATGGGCGGCAAGGACACGATTATCGTAGATGAAGATGCGGATCTCGATCTGGCTGCCGAGGCGATTACCGCTTCAGCCTTCGGTTATTCCGGTCAGAAATGCTCCGCATGCTCCCGCGCAGTCGTGCATGAGCTCGTCTATGACGAGGTTATCGAGAAGGTTGTTGAACGAACGAAGCTGCTGAAGGTTGGGAAAGCGGAGGATGCGTCCACGTACGTAGGCCCCGTCATCGACGAAAGAGCCTATTTCAGCATTTTAAAATATATCGAGGTTGGCCGTACCGAAGGGGTTGTCGTGCATGGAGGCAGCATCGGGGACAGCAGCGGTTATTTTATTGAACCGACGATTATTAAGGATGTCGCGCCGTATGCCCGCATTGCGCAGGAGGAAATATTCGGCCCCGTATTAGCTTTCATTAAAGCAGCTAATTTCGACGCGGCGCTGGACATTGCGAACAACACCGAATACGGCTTGACGGGGGCCGTTATTTCCCGGAACCGCAGCAGGCTGGAGCAGGCCCGCGAGCAGTTTCACGTAGGCAACCTCTATTTTAACCGCAAATGTACGGGCGCTTTGGTCGGCGTACATCCATTCGGCGGCTTTAATATGTCGGGTACCGATTCGAAAGCAGGCGGGCGCGACTATCTACTTCTGTTTACACAGGCAAAGGTTGTCTCCGAACGGTTCTAGCTATACGCGAGCGGATTGTGCAAGGACAGCGGCAATCCGTTCTATCATGAATAGAGAATCATTCCGCCATTGACGTGGATGACCTGGCCGGTCACGTAAGCGGAATCTTTGGCTGCCAGATAAACGAATGCCGGAGCAACTTCGAACGGCTGTCCAGCCCGCCCCATTGGTATTTCAGTACCGAATGTTGCCACCTGCTCCGGGGGGGATGAGCTTACAATCAAAGGCGTCCATACCGGTCCGGGCGCTACTGCATTTACCCGAATGCCCTGATCCACGAGTGACATGGCCATCGTCCGGGTAAAGGTAAGCACAGCTCCTTTAGATGCCGAGTAGTCAATAGCATCCTTATTCCCTTCATAAGCGACTCTGGAGGCTGTATTTATGATAGTACTGCCTTTCTTCAAATGGGGCAGAGCGGCCTTCACCATGTAAAACAACGGGAAGACGTTCGTACGGAAGGTGTTATCCAACTGTTCGTCTGACACATCCATGATGCTGTTTGTGTATGATAGTACGGCTGCATTATTAACCAATATATCCAGCCGTCCGAAGACTTCCATGGTACGGGCAACTGCAGCCAGTGAGGTAGCAGAATACCTCAAGTCTCCAGGGAGCAGCAAGCAGCGGACGCCCAGTCTCTCCACATACTGTTTGGTTTCTTCCGCGTCCCGATGCTCATTCAAGTACACAATGACCAAATCGGCTCCTTCTTTGGCATAGGCTGCTGCCACAGCCCGGCCGATTCCGCTGTCACCGCCAGTGATAAGGGCTACCTTTCCTTTCAGCTTGCCGCTTCCTTCATAGCCGGCATAATCAAAGATTGGCGGGGGGGCCATGAGCCACTCCTGGCCAGGTGGTTCTTGGTACTGCATCGGAAAAGTTATGGGCTGTATCTCCACCCGTTTTGTCATTCCAAGGTATGGATATACGGGATATTTCTGATCCATGGTCTTCCTCCTCAAGTAGCGCATTCACCTCATCATATGGGGAAGCGCCCAGATTCGACACAATATATTGCTCATTTTGCACGGTAAGAAGGCAGATGGACAAGGAGGTGAGGTACGGTTGGAACCTATGATCCCATCGTCATTTCCCCCTAATGAAATGATCCGAATTATAAGATATGGACTCCAAAAATCAAGAATGCCGAAAGACATCGTTATTATAGGTGCGGGTTTATCAGGTTTGGTTGCAGGTTCCTTACTGAAAGCTGCGGGACACAAAGTGAAAATCATTGAGGCCAACAATCGGGTGGGAGGTCGTGTATATACGCGGCGAGCCCCGTTCACCAAAGGATTATACCTGGACATGGGCGCAATGCGCATTCCTGAATCCCATTATTTGGTTTTAGAGTATGCTCGAAAGTTCGGTTTATCGCTGCAGCCGTTTATCAACGAAACGCCAGAGGATATCATTTATGTCAACGGAATCAAAACCAGGTTGAAAAGCTACCAGCAGCAGCCGGATATCCTAAAGTACCCGGTAGCTCCGCATGAAAGGGGGAAGACCGCTATGAAGCTGTTGAGTATAGCGGTACAGCCCATTTTTGACTTTATCAATGAAGATCCAATTCGAAATTGGCCGTTGGTAGAAAAATATTTCGATAACTATTCAATGTATACTTTTTTGAAATATTGTCCCTATCCAAATGGAACGCCTTTATCCACAGGGGCCATTGAAATGATCGGAGTGCTTCTTGGCATAGAAGGATACATGGAGGAGTCCTTCTTGGACATTTTGCGATTTTTGATGCCATTCTGGCACGATCGCTTCTACGAGTTTGCTGGGGGCAACGATATGCTGCCGCGGGCCTTTCTTCCGGAAATGGCGAAGGACATATTGTTTCAGCGAAGGATGACAAAAATTGTTCAGCATCAAAACGGAGTAACTATACAGTCGATCGATGAAAGAACATCGGAAACGTTCAGTATAACAGGCGATCTAGCGATCGTGTCCGTTCCATTTTCTGTTCTGAAGTTTGTTGAGGTGGAACCGCGCGATTCCTTCTCGCACAACAAATGGAAAGCCATTCGGGGGCTGCACTATGTGATAGATACCAAGATCGGGATTGAGTTCAAGAGCAGATTCTGGGAAAGAGCCGGCCAATCCGGTGGCAGAACGGTAACGGATCTTCCGATACGGTTCACTTACTATCCAAGTCACGGGATCGGTAAACCGGGGCCGGCAGTCGTTTTGGCAAGCTACACTTTGGGGGATGATGCAATGGCGTGGGATGGTTTGCCAGACGAGGAGCGCATCCGGTATGCCTTGAAGAATCTGGCTGTCATTCATGGGGATCAGGTGTATCGGGAATTTGTCAGAGGTACTTCCTTTAGTTGGTCCCAAAATCCCTATTCATGCGGCGAATGGGCAATGTTCAAACCTGGACAGCAAACGGAGCTTCACCCATTTATTGCTGCCCCGGAAGGACACGTTCACTTTGCCGGGGAACATACCACTCTTACCCACGGCTGGATGCAAGGGGCAATCGAATCAGGCATTCGGGTTGCTGTTGAAGTTAATTGAACAAATTGAACAGGCTGCCGCGAGGCAGCCTTTTTTTCGCTATAAGGGAGGGGGTAGAGATACAGGGGAGGGGGCGTAGGAAAAAGCTGATTTTATCTCGCGACATTTTGCAGGTAAGTGTGTCTAGTATATTGAAACATTTTCCATATATAAAGCGTTATGTATACGTGAATTCTCTAGTTCATTCTATGTCCGTTTTCTATACTGTACTTTCTCCAATAACTTTGATTCATTTAAGGCTCCTTTGTTTCCTATACTGTATTTCCTCCAGTGTAAAAGGGCTCTAAAGAGCTATTTCAGCCAAAAAGTGACGTTTGAGGAAGATTTTAATGGATGAAATCCAATGTAGCTGCGTATTTTTCGAAAACTAGACTCTATCTTGGAAAAATTCCAATATAGAAAAAAGCTTCTGGGCTGCATTAGTCATGTTAAAGGAAGGGTTGGTTGATATGAATAAATGGAGAATGATTGTTGTACTTGGAGGAGCTATATTGAGCTGTGTTCTGCTCTTGATGAGCTCTACGGTCTCCGTATCTGCATCGATAGATCGGCATACCTCCTATGTGGGAGCAAACAGCGAGTCATCCATAGTAATACCCACTATTAAACCGCAATGGACGTTAGCAATGGATAAACCGGAAAATGATTGGCAAATGGGCCAAGGCGTGATAGCAACTGGTGAGGGCAAAGCATTTTATGTGCAAAACGGTCAGATGATAGCAATAAACATTCAATCAGGAAGAAGACTATGGAAATTTGGCAGTGACATAAAGGCGCCCCTTGTCTATAAGGGCGGCCGGGTATATGCCGGCATGAAAACAGGTATTGTGCATGCAGTAAATGCTGCTTCCGGAAAGAAAATCTGGTCGACTTCGGTTAAAGCTAAGGATTCGTATGATATCGTTATCGAGAGTGATCAATTATTTGTGCTGAACGGCGACATCCAAGCATACAGCATCAAAGACGGGAAATTTCAATGGCGTGATGAATATAGTGAGTGGCTGCGTGGACCGATGCTGATCCACGGAGATTTCATTTTGATGGAGAATGAGGTATCAGGAGCATATACCTACTCGCTGCTGCACGCTTTTAACAGGAAGACCGGGAAAGAAGCTTGGCAGCTGGGCAATCATATTTTCCCTATAGCTGCTAAAGACGGAACTATCGTTTCACAGAAGGTATCAAACCTGCTTGATCGGGTTCAATTGCCAACGCTTGATACGGTTGATCTGAAGACGGGAAAAATCATAAAGTCTGTACAGTATAATCCGCGAAATGTAGATCTAACGAAAGAAGAACACGGTTACGACGGCAATGCTTGGATCAGCGATGGCCGGGTATATATCAGCTTCGGCTCCGTAGTATATAGTTATCCGGAGAATGCGGACCCGGCTAAGACAACTGGCGTTTCTTATTTTTCTGAGTTTATAAATAGGGAAGTCCGATATGCAGCCGGCCCCTACGACGGCAAATTGATCTATACGGATGGCCACTCTATCTATGGAATCAAAACAGCCAATAGAATGACTCTGTTCTACAATACGGAGATGACAAACACGATCGCACGCTTTGATCTAATCGGTCATGGCA
Organism: Paenibacillus prosopidis; assembly: GCF_003337375.1. Classification (GTDB taxonomy): domain Bacteria; phylum Bacillota; class Bacilli; order Paenibacillales; family Paenibacillaceae; genus Pristimantibacillus; species Pristimantibacillus prosopidis. The sequence goes on along the minus strand of NZ_QPJD01000005.1, from coordinate 310,919 downwards.
TGTATGTCGCTCAGACAGACGGTACAATGGTTGCAATTGATTTAATCCATGCAAAACCAGTCTTGCAATTACAAACCTTCGGGCGAGTATTCGGTCCGACGGTTGCGGAAAACGGCATGATTGTCGTACAGACTAAAGGCAAGCTGCTCGCATTCAAAGAACCGCAAAGCTTAAAAGTAAAATAAAATTGAGATACGACGATAAAGGAGTCGATAACTATTAGTAACGATTATGTTGAACAAGCAATAAAATGGGCTTTGGGTAAAAAGGATTCGACAGATTACAGACTTATTTGTCTCGCATTTGTGGAAGATGCATATGAACGTGGTAACGGTATTGAAATTTTTGGCGGAAGTACCGCGGCAGAATCTGCAAAAATGTATGAAGCTGACCGCAATAAAACCACTCCTCCGAAAGGGTCATTTGTTTTTTATGATTGTTGCGGCTTAGTGGAAGGTGAAATGAAATATTGGGGTCATGTTGGTTTATGCATAGGCAATAATGAAGTCATACACGCTTGGGATAAGATTAGAATAGATAACTATTTGGATATTGAGAAGCTTAATCCTGCTCCAGGCTGGACGCAACCAGTATTTATTGGATGGACACCCTTAGAAAGAATACTCGAAGGCTCTCGCGATAGAGATTGGACCTAGGTTAGGATTGATTTCTATAATGTTAATGCTTTGATCTTTACAAAACCTCTACGCCATATTCTCACCCTATTCTAGTATAATTGAGAGTACTACTATTTCGAATTTAAGGAGGAGTCTTATGCCTATCGAATTTGGTGTACTAAAATGCCGCGCTGTGGATCGTCGGCTCGGAACGAAGGATAACGCGCACTATCAAATTCATGCTTTAGCTAACGAAGAAAGCTTTCGAATTGCCGTCAACGTGCAATCCAAGCTAAGCCCGTCAGAGCTTCTCTATTTTACAAATGAAAATTTCCAGCATGAAGTCACGCACTTATTAATGGAGCTACCTACCGGATACACGCCGCTGAATGGGGAGCCTGACGGCATGGCGCTCGACTATATCCGGAGCAACCTGTTTGACCGGACTCAGCTTGTACCGCTCGCGTTCGACATTCCTGGCAAAGATAATGATCTCAACGAGAAAATCGATCAGTATATCAAGCGCGCCATAGCTTCGGAAGACGGCGTCATTTACGCCTTTGGAGAAATATGGGGGCCGGAAAACAAGCCGGATAAAATATTTGGTTTTCTTCCGGGACGGGGCATACATAACATTCATATGAATCAAGGGAATGCTGGTATTTTCAAGAAGGACGACGGCGTGTATCAGGACGGCGCTTTGCTGATTCATTACCCGTCGGAGAACAAATGGACAGCCATTTTCCTCGCTTTTCAATCCCAGTCGTGGCATACGGATGATCATACGGGTCACACGTTGGGCAATATTCCAATTGATTCCGGTGATCCGACGGACGCGGTCGAAGGTGCTTTATATATTGCAGGAGCCATTGTGAAGCCTGGACAGGAAGATAGAGCGGCAGAAGAATCTGTAACGCTGCTAAACGCGAGCGACCGCCCGATCGATCTTGCCGGCTGGTCGATTGCCAATAAGGCAAAACGGAAATTTTTGCTGGGACAGACGATCCTGCCGGGACAATATTTAACTATCCCTATTGCCCAGGGAACGGCAGGGGCCGAATTTTTCCGTAACAAAGGGGACATCATTACACTGTTGAATGCAGATGGGCTGAAGGTTCACGGCGTTTCTTATACGCAGCGGCAGGTCAGAAGCGGCTGGACGATCAAATTTTAAATACGTACGACAGCATCACCTTTATGTTATGCAACACGAGTCATAAAACTCGTCCCTTTATTGGGATGGGTTTTATGAATTGATTGTATATATTTTCAAAACTCGTCACATTCTCACCTCCTCCAGATATAAGAATTGTCTATGGACGATTCGTTACAATGTTTATTTTAAAGACCGTACTTTTTATTATATCCCTTATTTAGTTAGTGGGGGTTAATAAACAGCGGCACAGTCTTAATCTGTTCTTGTTTTGGAATGCCGCTTCATGCATTAAATGGTTCGGGAGCTAACGCTTTCTAAACGGGTATTGATAGATAATTATATTAATGCTATCATTTTCCACAACCAATTGGTTTTAGCATTAGAAGAGTTGAGCTTAGAACAGTTGAGAGGAGCAAGCCCAGATGAGCGCATCAAAAGGAAATGAGAGCATAGTAAGAGTGGAATTTAAGAAGCAAGCGAGAGGTTTCTCCAACAAATTGTTAACCTTGAATAGTGAGGAGCTGCTGAACTGGATTCGTGTTAGTCTGAATCTAAACATGGGTATGACGGTTTTGGATGTAGCAGCAGGAACGGGTATTCTGAGTCGTTCAATCGCTCCCTTTGTACAAAAGGTTACCTCTATTGATTTGTCACAAGATATGATTTCCGAGGGAATATATCAAAACCAACAATTGAACATTGCAAATATTGAATTCAATATGGCCCACGCAGAGGATATTTCCTATAGTCAAGGATCATTTGACTTAGTTATTAGTAGATTAGCATTTCACCATTTTACAAATCCCGAAAGAGTTCTTCATGAGATGTCCAGAGTATGTGATGAATTAGGAAGTGTCTGCGTCGTTGATATGATTTCTCCTGAAGACGATGATCTCTACAATCTTTATAACAAATACGAGAGGCTCAGGGACCCTTCTCACACAAACGCTCTAAAAGAATCCGAATTTGTAAAATTGTTTAAACAAAATGGATTAGAGATCTGCAACATGGAAACGTTAGATGTTCCTATTCATCTCAAAAGATGGTTGGAATTGACTCATACAAATGATCAAATAGCCAGTCGTATTAATCGTGATATTGAGCTCGAATTAGAGTCAAAGAAAGCAATTACTGGCCTATTCCCTTATATAGATAATGGTGAAATTAAGTTCAACCAGAAGTGGATCAAAATTATCGGCAAGAGGGTTAAAGAGTCTCGCTTCTAAATAGTAAAAAGGCACGTCGGGACAGCATCCCGACGTGCCTTTTTGTCGTCTTACTTCTTACCCGGTAGCTATACTGTATTTTTCCAATAACTTTAGATATTTCTCTCCTGATTAGTGCTCTATACTGTATCTACTACAATATAAACATGCCATTTCAGAGCCAATACATCGTAGAGTGCCTTATGTAGACGATTCTATTGGAGGAAATCCAATATAGCCACATCTAACCGTAAAGTGTAGCTTCTATGTTGGAGGAAATCCAAGATAGATAAATTATTCAGCTGCTGGAACCTATTATGTTGATTAATGCCTACCATTCGTCTTATATTGTTTATTGAAACTACCAAGGAGGATGGGCGATGAATGTTTATAAGCGGTTGAAACGGTTCGAATGGTTCCGCAACCAATTAATTCGCAATAAGATTATGCTTGTCTATGTGCCGCTTATTATCATACCGCTGCTCATTCTTGGCTTTGCATCCAATCACATTTATACGAAAGCGGTCGTGGAGAAAACGGTTCATAACGTTTCAGATAACTCCTCGCTTATTATTACTCAAATTAACGGGATATTGACGAATGCGACAAGCGCAGCGAATATGCTCACGCTTAATTTAAATAAGGTCATTGCCCAGGATCGGGAGGATTCCCGCAGGCAGGTGTCGGATCTCCTGCTGTACACAAGGATAACAAACCAGCTTAGCTTCGCATTGGTCGTCTTTCCCGATGTCGAGTCAGCAGCCTTTGTCGATCAACAGAACGAGCTATACGGCTCCACTCCAAACATTGTAAGCAATGCAGAACTCGCGGTTAGCAGCGATATGCTGCGTCAATTGCAGCAATCGAAGCGAGCCAATGTTTGGTTTCCGATGCAAACTAGAAAGTTTTTGGTGACGAGTCCGGTTGAGCCCGTTCTCACGCTTGGCAAGAGAGTTATTGACATTAACACAGGCGCGCCGCTTGGTTATCTCTTTCTGAACATTCGCGAGAGCGCTTTGTCGGCTGTTTATGAGAATATCGGCTCGATAAAGGAAGGCTCTTACTTTATAGCGGATGGTGAAGGGCTTATCGTTTCCTCGCAAAATGCCGCCGAAGTTCTGCAGCCGATAGCCGAGCCCACATTGCGGAATTGGGTGCTGAAGAGCAATGAGCGAACCAATATTCAAGCTTCGCAGGAAGAGAGAATGCTGCTGATCAGCACGGATATTCCTAACTTCGAATGGAAGCTTATTTCGATGGTACCCTATGATCGATTGACGGAGGATACGAGAAAGATTACAAAGCTGATCTTCCTGATCGGGCTGGTTTGCTTTGTGTTTGCTTTATTTGGCGCGAGGTTGCTATCGAATGTGATTTCAAAGCCGATTGTTCATTTATCCCGTCATATGAAAAAGGTGAAGGAAGGTAATCTTGATCAACAGATCGAGGTGACTTCGGGCGACGAAATCGGCTTGCTTGCCTCCGGCTTTAATACGATGATGGGTCGTGTTAAGGAGCTGCTTGCGAACATCGGTGCGGAGCAGCGGAAGAAGAGAGAATACGAACTGGCGCTAATGCAGGCGCAAATCAAGCCGCATTTTTTATATAACACGCTGGATGTTATTTACACGCTATCTGAGATGGGGAGAGCGCGAGACGTGCAGCGGACGACGAAGGCGCTGGCAGATTTCTACCGGGTAGCGCTGAGCAAAGGGAAGGACCAGATTAAGCTGGAGGAGGAAATTCGGAGCGTGATGGACTACTTATCCATTCAGCATATCCGCTACTCTGACGTGTTTAATTTTGATATCGATATCACGCCGGATATTCTGGATTGCACGATTCCGAAGCTGACGATTCAACCGCTTATAGAAAATGCGATTTACCACGGGCTTAAGAACAAAGCGAGCTTCGGCAAGCTGACGATTACAGGTAAACGAGAGGATCAGAAGGTCATATTAGTCGTGACGGACGATGGTGCGGGCATAACGGAGGATAGGCTTCAAGCGATAAAAATGAGCATGAACGGCTCGCAGCAGCAGGTCGGCTATGGCTTAGGCAGTGTACATCAGCGAATTAAGCTGTATTTCGGGGAGTCATACGGCATTCAAATCGAAAGCGAAAGCGGGATCGGCACGGTTGTGACGGTAGAGCTTCCTTATCAAGCGGAATAGGAGCGGCTAAGCACATGCAGAAAGTAATGATAGTGGACGACGAAATGATTTTTCGTGATTATTTGCGGACGGTATTCGATTGGGAAACGCTCGGTTTCACCATTAGTCAGGAGGCGAGAAATGGCTTGGAGGCACTGGAGCTGGCGGCAGTGGAGGCTCCGGATATTGCGCTTGTCGATATTACGATGCCATTCATGGACGGGCTGCAGCTGTCGGAGAGACTGAAAGAGCTTTATCCTGAGGTAAGCATCGTACTCATTACGGGGCATAATGAATTTGAATATGCACGAAAAGCGCTAAAGCTCGGAGTAGAGGATTATATTCTGAAGCCGTTCTCCAAGGACGAACTGCTGCTAACGCTAGTGAGGCTGCGGCAGCAGCATCAGAAGGCGCAGGAAGAGAAGCTGACGCTGCGGGAAAATACAGAGCTGATGAAGGAAAGCTTCCTCGGTCAGCTTATTAGCAGGGAGTATGCGCATACCGAGGAGGAGACGAGCAAGCGTCTGCAGCAGTTCGGCATTCAGGCGGACAAAGGCTGTTATGTCGTCGCTTGTATCGAGATTGATCAATTGGATCGGAAGTGGAGTAAAGCAAGTGATCGTCTTCTGATGAAATATGCGGTAACGAACGTGTTGAACGAGGCCATGGAGGAGAGCGGCAACCATCTTATTTTTAACGGGCCTGAGGGACGGATTGTTTGTTTGGTGCGTCATCAAGGCGGGCATAAGGATGAAGTGCCTTCTCTTGAGGGCTACAAAAAGCTTTGCTTTCTGATCAAAAAATATTTAAAATTCACGATAACGGTCGGTGTCGGCCGCAGCAAGGACGGTTTTAAAGGTATTGCCTCCTCCTATGGAGAGGCGCTTGAAGCGCTGCAAAACAAATTTGTACTCGGTCATGATCGCGTCATCGCCTATGGGGAACAATTGCCGAGTAGCGGCAATCAGCCCTTTTATCCAACAGAGGTGAACGAGGAGCTGCTCGTCTTGCTTCGGATGAATAGCTGGGATCAAATAGAGCGGAAGCTGGATGACGTTTTCCAAACCATTCGTGAGCGCCGGCTATCGATCGATTATATTTATGTCATATGTATGGGGCTCGTATCCGTTAACTTATCTTACTTTGAAGAGTCGGGGCATCCGATCGAGGACTGCTTTGGCGATCATTTTTTCCCTTATAATGAGATTCGTAAATTCGAGTCTGCAGAGATGACGTTTGATTGGATCAAGGAGTTGTTTCATAAAGCGGTCACTTACAACAGCAAGCATCGAAATACCCGTTCCTCCAAGATAGCGAAGGCGGCCAAGGCGTATATCGAGCAGCATTACGCGGATCCGAGCCTGCAGCTGGAGAAGATCGCACAGCATGTATTCATTAACGCAAGCTACCTGCGCGCTGTATTTAAGAAGGAAATCGGGATTACAGTCAGCGACTACCTGACGCAGTACCGGATGCAGCAGGCAAAAGAGCTGCTTGGCCGCAATAACGTGCGCTTGACCGATATAGCGGAGAGGGTCGGCTATAATGATTCCGGTTATTTCAGTAAAAGCTTCAAAAAGTTTTACGGATATTCCCCGAGCGAATATGAGAAGAGCCGCCAATAGCGGCTCTTTTATTGATTATAAAAACTGCGGATTTTACCAAAAGCACGCAGTTTCTTCATTATCAAGGTTTATATGATTGTTTATACTCAGAAGTGTAAAGAGAAAGCGGACAGCGTTCGCAAAGGTTTTTAGGTTTAGCTTTCGAAGCGATATGGCTTCGCAAAAATTTTAGGGGGGTTATGCAATGAAGAAGTTTGCTTTGGCATTAATGAGTTTATGTTTAGTCTTCGTGGCAGCCTGCGGCTCCGCAGGTAACAATGTTGCTAACGAGGGAAATAAAGAGACGGTTAAAGAAGCGGCAAACGAAGAGACAAAAACCGAAGAAGCCAAGCCGGTCAAGCTCCGGATTTATGCGCAATATGCGGATGATGATACGAAGCTTCCTTATGATTATGCGGTTGCAGAACTGAAGAAGGAAATGCCTAACGTCGAGCTGGAGCTTGAGGTACAGGCCCAGGATGACGGGCAAAAGCTGAAAACGTATGCCGCGACAGGCAACTTGCCTGATATATTCGGAGCAGGTCTTGATATTATTTCGACCTTCAAAAAATCCGGCAACATTCTTGAGCTCGACCAATACGTAGAGCAGTTTGGCTTTAAAGACAAAATGCAGCCAAGCGCGATGAACACGCTGGTAACGGATGACGGACATACTTACGCGTTCCCTTACGCCGGTAATGAATTTGTTCTTCTTTACTACAATAAAGAGCTGTTCGAGAAGAACGGCGTTAAAGTGCCAACGACGTATGATGAGCTAATGACGGCCGTTAAAACGTTTAATGCCGCAGGCATCACTCCGCTCTCCTTGTTCGCGAAGGAAAAATGGCCAACGGTTTCATTGTTCGATATGTTCGTCACTCGCAACGAGCCGCAAGGCATTAAGAAGCTTGACAAAGGCGAGGCAAGCGCGAGCGACCCTGCTTACAAGGAAGCGGCTGAGAAAATTGTTGAGCTCGTTCAAGCAGGATTGCTTCCGAAGGGTGCAACGAACCTGAACTATGACCAAGCAGCGGCATTGTTCCATCAAGGTAAAGCAGCTATGTTCCTGAACGGACAATGGGAGATAGCCGAATCGACGAAGCATCTCGGAGACAAAGTAGGCTGGATGTACTTCCCTGGTACAGATGCTGCTAATTATGAAGCAAGTAAATACGCATTCAGCGGCGGCGGCGGTCCTGGCGGCTATGCCGTTAATCCGGATACGAAGGATAAAGAGCTGGCAGCAAAGGTTGCGGCATTCCTATCGCTGAAATATGCAGAGTACAAATATACGGAACGCGGCAATCCGCTCGTAGCAACGAAGGTAGATAAGGCGATTGTGACTGAATATCCTCCGATGATGCAGCAGCTTTCCGATGATATCGCGAAAATTTCGAGCACAACAACATTTGCTTGGGGCTTGTCCGACGCCAAACTCAAAGCAGCGATCGAAGATGCATCGCAGAGCTTGATGACGGGTGCATACAGTGCAGAGCAATTCATTGAAGACGTAAACAAAGCAATTCCCGCAGCGAAGTAGAAATAGCTGCAGCAAATGGAATAGTGGTTATGCGAGGCAGAACTCACTCCGATTTGGTACCGGGGTGAGTTCTATCTCTCTCAAAGCCTATAGGCTGCTGCTTAATGGAAGTCACACTAGCAAAGGAAGTGATGAAATGAACAAGTTTTTAGGGAATAAAACGGCCATACTTTTGTTTATCATGCCTGCACTCCTTCTATATACCGTGATGGTATTTTATCCGATCGCGCAGACGTTCTTTCGCAGCATGTATGAATGGGACGGACTCTCTGAAGGTACCTTTATATGGTTCGATAACTATACGAGACTGTTCCAGGATGGCTTATTTTTCACTTCCGTATATAACGGTCTTATCTTTGCGGTCATTATTACGATTACTCAGATTGGTATCGGCTCAATCCTGGCGTTTGCGGTTGCCGATACGAAATTTAAAGGCCGCAAAATATTGCGGATTAGTTTTTTTATACCGGTCGTGCTATCGATTACGGTCGTTTGTCAGCTATGGTTATCGATCTATAACGGTGAATATGGTCTTATCAACAAAGTATTTGAATTACTGGGACTCGAATACAAGCAGGACTGGCTTTCAAGCAGCAAGTCGGCCATCATCGCGATCGCATTCGTGAATGCATGGCAGTATATGGGCTATCATTTTGCCCTGCTGCTCGCTGGCGTGAAGTCGGTCCCTGAACAATATATGGAGGCGGCTCGTATCGACGGAGCAACGAAGCTGCAGGCAATTTTGAAAATCAACATTCCGATGATGGCGGAATCCTATAAGTTTTGTCTCGTTTTTGCGATTACGGGAGGACTGAACGCTTTTGCCAACATGTTCATAATGACGAGCGGCGGTCCGGGAACCTCTACCTATACGCTCACTTACCTTATGTATCGTTCTGCATTCCGTGTTGGAGAGTTTGGTTATGGCAGCGCAGCAGCAGCGGTTCTCGTCATCGAATGTCTCATTGCTACGCTTATTATTAACCGACTAATTGCAAGAGAACGGATTTCTTACTAGGGGAGGCGAAATGGAAATGACCTGGATGATGAAGCTAAGAAAAAACAATCCGAGCATGCAAATCTTTTTGTGGCTGTATGCGTTAGTTTCGGTGTATCCGCTTATATGGATGATCTTTTATTCCCTAAAAAATAACGATGAAATATTCGTCACGAATCCATTTGGACCGCCGGTGCACCTGCGATTCGAAAACTATGTAGAGGCTTGGTCGAAATATAACGTTCCGGTATATTTCATGAATAGCTTGCTGGTTGCAGCAGCTACTGTAACAGGGGCAATACTGCTTGCGGTATTGTTCTCGTATGCAGCTGCGAGGCTGCGCTGGCGTTTTAGTACGGTTGCGCATACTTATATTCTCGTCGGCATGTTTATTCCGATTCAAGTTATCATGATTCCGCTTGCGATTTTGGTGAGGGATTTGAATTTGGCGAATACGTACGGGGCATTAATCATCCCTTATATCGCGTTCAATATTTCATTTTCTTCCATGGTATTCTATGGCTTCTTCCGCAGCATTCCCATTGAATTGGAAGAGTCGGCTTGTATCGATGGGGCAAGTATTTACCGTACCTTCTTCAGCATTATGCTTCCCATTATTAAGCCGGCAATTGCTACGATGGTTATCTTTATTTTCCTTAATTCATGGAATGAGTTTACGATGGCCGTTATTCTGATTACGAAAGAGAGCTTGAAGACGCTGCCGCTTGGATTATTGTTTTTTCAGGGACAATTCACGACCGACTGGGGCGCGATGGGCGCTGCTATGACAATTGCCAGCCTGCCAACCGTATTGATTTACATCCTATTTAGTGAACAGGTTGAAAATGCGCTTACCGTGGGCTCGGCTGTAAAAGGCTAATATACAATTCCAAAGGAGCAGTCAAAACTTTTTCAAGTTTTGACTGCTTCTTGTTGTTTTCAGGTACTCGATTGGGAATAAGTCTTTGATGAAAACCACTGCTTTTTAACATAAAATGACGGTTATTTGGGTGTTGGAGTCAGAATATTACAACTATAATGAAAAAGAATTTCCTGTTAAAGGTGGAAGTAGTTGAAAAACTGTCCATCTTTTTTAATCGTTATATGAAAGCGCAATCAAAATGAAAGGGAAGGGGGAGTATTTCCTTAAAGACTAGCAATCTTACATGTTTAGCTGCTAAATAATTTATGGATGGTGATTTAGTAATGGTATTTAAAAGAGTCCCGCTTGCTAGAAAGATGCTAACCGGCGCTTTGGTTATTCCCCTATTGTTTGCAAGCATGGGCGGGGCATCAGCTGCCGGTACGGAGGAAGGTAAAGCCCAAGGCGTACAACTGGAATATCTTGATCGGGGCTTGGTTGCAGCTTCTACATCAGAAGGTGTATTTCTAAGCTGGAGACTCCTTGCTAATGAAGTGACAGGTTATTTGGAGACAGGTCTAACTGGTGCGAACTTCCACGTTTACCGTGATGGCACTAAGATTGCGATTATAGATAACAGCACCAATTACTTAGATAAAGAAGGATCATCAGTATCTCAATACTATGTAAGTGCTGTTGTTAACGGACAGGAAGTGGACGAAAGCTCTCAGGTCAAGGCTTGGAACAATTCCTATTATGATTTGCCGCTTAAGAAGCCGGCAGACGGCATCACACCCGCAGGCGAAGCTTATACCTACTCGGCAAATGATATGAGCGTTGGGGATATCGACGGCGACGGACAGTATGAATTTTTCGTCAAATGGGATCCCTCTAATTCGAAGGACGTATCCCAAGTCGGTTATACAGGCAGTACATATATCGACTGTTACAAGCTTGACGGAACGCTTCTATACCGCATTGATCTGGGTGTTAATATTCGGTCCGGCGCTCACTATACGCAGTTCATGGTGTATGATTTTGATGGAGACGGCAAGGCGGAATCTATGATGAAAACCGCTCCTGGCACCAAAATCATTACGTTTGATAAAGAAGGAAATGTCTCCTCCGAGAAGTATATTACGATGCCGGAAGAGGATATCGAGGCTGGTTACAGCAATACGGATGACTACCGGATGAGCAGAAATGATTATTACGAGCACATGGTCGAGATGTTTATGGGCTGGTCGGAGCATGAGGAAGTTAAGAACGGACATTGGCCGGCAACTCTCGAAGAAAGCTTTGGGATAGAGAAGAAATACCACTATCCGCTGTCCAGAGTAGATGCGGAGAGCTTAGTCGACTACTTCATGGATGTATATGCTCCGAGCAGAAGCAGCCGTAACAATCTCAGAGCTTTTGAGGGCTTTATTGTGAAAGGGCCTGAATATTTAACCGTATTTAACGGGGCAACCGGTGATGAGCTGGAAACGGTTCATTATAAACCTGGTCGCGTGGACGATGGTCTCATGTGGGGTGACTATGCGATGGGAAGAATCGAGCCGGGCAATCGGGTGGACCGTTTCCTGGCCGGAGTTGCCTATCTTGACGGTGAGAAGCCATATGCGGTTTTTGCCAGAGGGTACTACACGAGAACTACTCTAGTATCTTATGGCTGGGACGGCAAGCATCTTAAGGAACAATGGTATGTTGACAGCGGATGGACTCCGATGACGAATCCCTTCAACGACGGGCCTCACGGCAGAGACGGGACAGATCCTGAGTTTGGCTCCATTACAACGCAAGGCGCTCATACCTTAAGCGCAGCGGATGTTGACGGCGACGGCAAGCAAGAAATTGTTTACGGATCCGCTACGATTGATCATGACGGCACTTTATTGTACAGCTCGATGGATGTCATGCCTCCGCAGAGCGCAGCTCCCGGAACCATAGCCAGATTAGGTCATGGCGACGCGCTTCATGTGACGGATATCGATCCTGACAGACCTGGGCAGGAAATCTTCATGGTGCACGAGGGCGGCGTTTGGGCACCATACGGCTACTCTTTACGTGATGCAAAAACGGGGGAAGTCATCTATGGCGGCTATACCGGCAGAGATACAGGACGCGGCATGGTAGGCGATGTTGATCCTAGTCATAGGGGTCTTGAAACATGGGCGGTTGGCTTGTGGACGGCGGATGGCGAAAAGATAGGTACTGCTGCGCCCGGTACGAATATGAATATTAAGTGGTCAGCGGATATGACGACGCAGATTGTGAACGGGGCCATTGATGTTACGCCAACGATTGAAGATTGGAAGAAAGGCAGGCTTCTAACAGCTGAAGGGACTAGAACAAACAATTATACAAAGGGAACGCCAGGGCTAGTAGCGGATATTTTCGGTGACTGGAGAGAAGAAATGCTCGTTCGAACGACAGACAGCTCAGCAATTCGTATATATCTAAGTACAGAGGTAACGAACCGCAAAATATATACGTTAATGCATGACCCTCAGTACAGAGCAGAGGTTGCAAGGCAGAACACTGCGTATAACCAACCTGCGTACACAAGCTTCTATTTTGCATCCGATACCGATTGGGCAAATGTTCCGATACCGGATATTCAGACTCCGGGTGTGCTGGCAGCGACAGAGAAGCTCATGGAAGATTATATAGCTTCTGGTGAGCTGACGGGTCCGTTAGTACCGCAGTTGAACAATACAGTAAAGCAGGCAAAACATCATCTGGAGAATGGCTCCGTAAAGGATGCAGTTAAGTCTATGGAGAAATTTATTTCCCAGCTCGACAACAAATCGAAGCAGGACGGGATTTCCCCACGGGCACAGAAGAACTTGTCCTATCACGCCCAATTATTTATTAAGATGCGGGAATAGTTGATATGCATATGAAAAACAGGCGAAAGCCTGTTTTTTTTACCTCACTCATTTCGTTGTCTTTCAAACTCCCCCTTAGTCGGTTACTCTTTTATCTTTTCATTCAAGATAATTCGCCAATTTTGGCCTGAATTTCTTTTAAAAACAAATCGGCAGCAGCTGAAAAGACCTGATGCTTTTTCCAAACCATATTTAATCCAGATTCAAGTCTAGGCTCTAGAGGTCTAAAACAAAGGTTACTATCACTAGACGTATTCACGATTTTATCAAGCGTTATGGCATAACCAATGCCTTCTTCAACCATAATCGCAGCATTATAGGCTAGATTGTATGTTGCCACAACGTTTAATTTATCAAAGTCATCACCAAACCAATCCGCAAATTCATTTTTAGAAAATGTCTGCTTCATAGCCTGTCGTGAACAGATTAGCGGGACATTTACTAAGTCTGCTGGTTGAATGGTATCTTTGAAAGCAAGAGGACTGTCATTCCTCATAACAATGCCCCATACATCCTTAGCCGGGATATTAATATAATTGTATTTTGATACGGCAGCTGGTTGAATTAAAATACCAAAGTCAAGCAGTCCCTTTTCAAGCCGTTCAGTCACATCATCTTCGTTTCCGCTGTAGAGGTGATACCGTATATTTGGATAGCTTAACTGTAAGTCTTTTACTACCCGGGCAATATGTTTCATGGCGTCTGTTTCCCCACCTCCTATATAGACATCTCCACTTACTGTTTCTTCCATAGATCTAAACTCTGCCTCTAATTTATCGATCATATCAACGATTTCTTCTGCTCTCTTTTTTAAGAGCATTCCTTCATCCGTAAGTAGGATACTGTGACTACTGCGAATAAATAGTTTTTTTCCTAACGCTTGTTCCAGATCTTTTAATTGTCTAGATAAGGTTGGCTGTGTAAGATGCAAAAAATCAGCAGCCGCCGTAATGCTGCCTTCTCTTGCAACAGTAAGAAAATAACGCAAAACTCTAACTTCCATTAACAGTCCTCCTTTGTGCTTTACTATACATGTTTAAGAAATGCTCATCAAGCATATCTTGATATAAGATATAGGTATTTGTTATATGAAAAAAGCTCGCTACAATAAATACAAACAGTAATTATTTATTGGAAAGGCAGGAGGGAATAAATAACATGAATAAGAAAAAGGTTTGGTTTATCACGGGTGCCGGTCGAGGTATGGGCACAAATATCGCGAAAGCTGCTTTGAACGCCGGACACAGGGTTGTGGCTACCGGCCGTAATACGGATGTGGTGGTAAAGGCGATCGGTGAAGAAGAGAATGTATTGGTCGTCCAATTGGACGTTACCCGGCCTGCTGATACACAATCCGCAGTCAAGGCGGCAATCGACCGGTTCGGGACCATCGATGTGCTGGTCAATAATGCCGCACACTTCTATGGGGGCTTCTTCGAGGAATTGACCCCGGACCAAATCGAACGTCAGCTGCAGGTGGCGTTGATCGGCCCCATGAACGTTACCCGGGCGGTGTTGCCTGTCATGCGCAAGCAGCGTTCCGGTCATATCATCTCAATCTCTTCGGGCGCCGGTATTTCCGGATTCGAATTTAATTCCGCTTATTGTGCATCGAAATTTGCGCTTGAGGGGTGGATGGAGTCGCTCACTCCTGAGGCAGCTCCTTTTGGCATTCATACGACCATTGTCAACCCGGGTTTTTTCCGTACGGAACTTCTTACGGAGACGTCGTCGACTTACGCTAAGCTATCGATCGAGGACTATGCTGAACGCAGAGCTAGTTATATGGCATTTTTTAATGAACAAAACGGGCAACAGTCCGGTGATCCGAACAAGCTTGCCAAGGCACTCCTCATGATTGCTAGCGAATCGCAACCACCGCGACGTTTCATCGCAGGCGCCGACGCGATAGGCATTGCAGAGCAGAAAATTGTCGACCTCCAGACGCAGATCAATGCCTATTATGATCTCTCGATGTCCATGGCCTATGACGACTAAACGAAATCAGTTGCTTGTCTATATATTGACTCTAGGTGTATTCGGTATCTTGAATACCGAGATGGGCGTAATCGGAATCTTGCCTTTGATAGCGGACCACTTTCATGTCAGCATCTCCACCGCAGGGTTAATCGTGAGTCTTTTTGCACTTGCGGTTGCCGTCTCTGGCCTAATATTGCCTTCATTGTTTTCGGGCATGAACCGCAAGACAGTCATGCTGCTTGTTCTTGGCATTTTTATTGCGGGCAACCTTGTCTCCGCCATCACAACAGACTTTACCGTGTTATTGATTGCACGTGTCGTTCCGGCTTTTTTCCATCCTGTTTATTGTTCATTGGCATTTACCGTCGCAGCGGCGTCCGGCAGCAAAGATGACGCTTCGAAGGCAGTGGCCAAAGTATTCGTTGGTGTGTCTGCAGGGATGGTGCTGGGCGTACCAGTCTCAAGTTTGATTGCCACAGCCACTTCGCTTGCTCACGCGATGTTGTTCTTTGCTACTGTAACGACAGTCGCATTCATCGCAACACTCCTATTCGTACCATCGATGCCTGTTGCGAAAAGGCTCTCTTACGGTACTCAGTTACGCGTATTAAGAAGATCCATAACTTGGCTCTCCATTGCTGCTGTGATCTTCATGAACGGAGCCGTATTCGGGGTGTACAGTTACCTTGCCGAGTATCTGAAAACCGTGACCAATTATGCCTGGAACACAATTAGTTTGATGTTATTCCTATACGGTGCGGCCAACATTGTCGGAAATATGATTGCAGGGAAGCTGCTTACAAATCATGCATTAAGAACAGTAAAGTCTTATCCATTTGCATTGGGAGCAGTATACATCATGCTTTTCATCATGGGACAGTTCAGTGTGCCAATGGCCTTCATTATTTTGATTTGGGGGGTATTGGGCGGCATAGGAGGCAACATTACTCAATATTGGATTGTGTCTGCAGCACCAGAGGCTCCTGAATTCGCGAATGGACTCTTTCTAACATCCACCAACTTGGGAACAACGATTGGTGCAAGTGTATGCGGATTATTCATATCAGGTTTAAGTACGCAAAACGTCGTACTTGGGGGAATCTTGTTCCTCATATTAAGCATCGCAGCAATTTATCCAAGGATTTCTATGTACAGTCGATTGGAGGTTTCCAATAATGCAGGATAAGCAGGCAGCTCTTGTCACAGGTGCGAATCGGGGAATCGGATATGAACTGGTCAAACAATTGGCTTCAATGGGGTTCAAGGTCATTTTGACAAGCAGGGATCCAAAGAAAGGGTCTGAAGCAGCGCAACGACTTGCCGATTCCGGATTGGATGTTTCGTTCGTCGTCATGGATGTCACAGATCAAGAAAGCATCACTCAAGCAGCAATGACCATCAACGAGACTGTTGGCCGTTTGGATGTATTGATTAACAACGCGGGCGTATATTTGGATGGAAATGCTAAGTTATTGACCATGGATCCTGAGATTCTAGAAAGGACGATGTCCACGAATTTCTTCGGCGTATACCATGTCATGCGTTCATTTATTCCGCTCATGGAAAAGCGGGGATATGGAAGGATTATCAATGTTTCCTCGGAATATGGAGCCATGAGTGCCATGTCGTCCGAAGGCGCAGGTGCGTACAAGATCTCCAAACTTGCAATGAATGCTTTGACCCGACTGGCAGCAGCAGAGGTCAGAGGAGATATCAAAATTTTTGCAGTCGATCCGGGCTGGGTAAGCTCGGATATGGGGGGACCCTCTGCTCCGAGAACTCCGAAACGCGCTGCCGAGTTGATCCTCCGGTTAGCGACGATGGGTTCGGAAGGACCTCGTGGTGGGTTCTTCAGAGATGGCAAACCAATCGATTGGTAAAAAAATCCGCGCGTTAGATAACTTGAAACAGAAAAAGGATCCGCCGAGGCGGATCCAATTACTATTATGATTGCTGCTCCAAACGCTCCACGCGCCTGCGGAGGCGTTCGACTTCATTGGACAAGCGTTCCACTTGACGTTCCAAGCGCGTTACCCTTCGGTCCAGGTTATCCGGTGCTGGCGGGCTAGGCGGAAAAGGCGGACCAGGCGGATACGGCGGAGCGGGTGGGAATGGCGGGCCGGGTATAGGGATGTACAGCGTTAATCCGACATAAATATAGTTAGGGTTCGTCAAGCCGTTTGCCTGCATAATCGCCTGAACGGACGTTCCGAATCTCGATGCGATCGACCATAGTGTATCGCCGGGTTGCACCACATAATTCATGAAATATTCCTCCCGATAAATGAATCCTTACCGAGATAGTGTATGTGCCTATGGCTTTTATTGATTGAGGCTAATGCCTATTTTTTGTAACAACATCTAGTTTGAGACTAAAGGTTACAAACCCCATTGCCCGTTACAATTTGTTTAAAGTTCTCTTGTATAGGTATTAACTTTTCGACAACAACCTCGGCAAGATCTTTTTTAAATGACCCGTATCCCTGACCTTCATAACGTTTTCAATGGTTTCGATGGAGTCTCCAGAGAAGACGGAGTAAATCTCAATGAGATTGCTTACAGCAGGCTTGTTATCCCAATCATAATGAACCAACATGTCAGAATCCGAGACCGCTTTGGCAAATTTTTTGCGAATATCGTCAGGTGAATTAAGAAGCAATACATAGCTGTTACGATTTGGATCTCGAATCGGTTGTTAAACCGAGCTGCCAGATCTCTGGTCAACTCACATTCACATACCCAATTGTACCGGACCTCGCACCAGACGCCGGCTCGCTTAAACAATTGAAATAAGTTACTACTTCCCAACCTAGCCATACTGTATTATTTTGGATAGAATTAGAATTACATATTTTGTTTTTAGCTTCAACTTCTTATTTTGAAAAAATGGAGTATAGTCTCCGAGGGGGAATAGGGATGAAATATTGAATTTGCATATGACACTCTTATTGTAGATATATAGTTTTGCTTGTTAGACATAATCTTTCGGTCAATGATACTTATTGCGTTTATTCAAGGATAGGTATGTGATGTATCATAATGCCCATGTTTTCTTCAAAATGGACGATGTTATTTTTGATGATTTACAATGTCCATGGCTAGGCTAACGTGGACATTGAATCCGTTATTTAGCCGTAAAACAGTTATTTTAATGCATTTTAAGGCGTATAGCAGATCCTATGTCCGCACAGTTTGCATTTTAGGCCTTTTTCACACAAATAGCGAATCCTATGTCCACATCCGCATATGCTAGCTACTTTACTCTCGCGCTCGTTTTGCTATCACTTCATACTCAATCTGGCATTATAGGTTTCATTGGTTAATCCAGACTGAATAGCACAGATCCTTAGCTAGGAATTAGTTCACGCTTGCCAAGAACTACAAAAACATAGGAGTGATCAGTGTGAGTGAAATTTTAAGTAAAGTAGGAGCCATTTTCATTCCAGTAAGTGATATTAGAAAAGGACGGGAATGGTATTGCTCCATTCTTGGTCTGGAGCCTGCGTTTGATATTATCTCGGGCCATTTATGTTGTATACCATTGGATAATAACGGCTTGAATCTGGTCTTAGACAGTCAGATTTACAATGAGGATTCATACTTTAGAAATCCTACCTTCCATTTTAACACTGATGATATACATCAGGCTTACCAATTCATGAAAGACCGTGGAGTTGAACTTGTTACAGATATAGAGAACGGTCATTGGTTTAATTTTAAAGATCCGGATGGGAACATGTTGATGATTTGTAAATGTTAAGAGAGATTCAAACTTTCCGGCGGTCTGTAAAAAATTTTTAAGCGAAAAATCAGGAAATAGGTATATGCCGTTATCGCATTGGTTATCTCCCCATAGACTGATGTTGTGATTCAAATACACATTAAAAATTATTGGGAGGAATCCAATGAAAAATTTCACCCATTACGTTATGTCAATGTATGCGAATTGCCGCTTGGAACGGGGTCGTTAACATGGAGCGATGTCCTGATTTGGAAAAGTGCCGAATGAAAATATGGAATCGATTTATAACTCTTCGTGCTCTTTATAATATCGAGATATCTTTTGATGAGTTCTGGTATGAATTTCTTGTCAGGTATATGGTGTTAGAAGAGCCCTCTTTAGAATTGGTTTCTGATGAAATTTGTACGGCGATAGAAAAACGTATTGCTTACTGAGTTTGTCAGCCAAATAAAGAAGAAGCCCACAAACCTATCGGTCGGTGGGCTTTTTGTCATACCCTTTGAGCGTGATAAAATAATAAAGTAATGACTGGAGTATTTATGATTTATTACCTAAGTCAATTTCGCGGAGGGAGAACCAATGAGAATACGTAAATTACACGAATCAGATGCTCAATTGTACCAAGAATTGCGATTGAGTTCGTTAAAAGTCAACCCAGAAGCATTTGGATCAACGTATGAGAGAGAGGTAGAATTTTCACTAGAAACTGTAGTAGAGCGATTAAAACCGGCTAAGGACAAATTTGTTCTAGGAGCTTTTGATGTTAGTGGTTCGTTAGTTGGAATTGTCACTTTTATACGTGAAAACAGCCTAAAAACGGCCCATAAAGGAAATGTTTACGGAATGTATGTAGCACCAGAAATGCGAGGGAAGGGTTTAGGAAAATCACTCATGTCTGAGTTAATAAGAAAGACAAGAGATTGCGAAGGTTTGGAACAGATTAATTTAACAGTTGTATCTAAAAACGACTCCGCAAAAAAGCTATACAAGTCCGTGGGATTCGAGGTTTATGGCACGGAACGAAACGCCTTAAAATTCAACGGGCAATATTTTGATGAGGACTTAATGGTTCTAAAACTCTAATGAGAAAATTCTCTAGGATAGGTGAATTTGTACCATTGAAAACAAAGTATGAAGATAATTACAAGGTCAATGGCATCACCACCATAGTACATTAACATCCCACCGGCTTCTGCTTGGTTTATAGGAACGCCAACAGGGGGATACGCATAGATAGACTTGGAAAGTATACCGTGACCCGCTAGAGCAATCACGAAGACGATCGCACGATAAACGAAACTTGATTGATGAGGGGTCGGGTCAACATAAATTAAGGAAGCTGTAAAAAGATAACCTGCAAGAAAAATGTGTATATGTACTAACACATGGAGTAGAATATTTTGCTGCATGGCCATATACAAGTCAGTTTTATAAAGTAACCATAGTCCTCCGATATTAAGGAGAGATGCAACGATTGGGTTGCTAAGTATACTCACTGGCCGGCTTCTTAGCAAGCGTGATAGACGTCTGGCTGCTCTAACGTTGAGTGTTAGCATGGTGAGAGTCATAGGTGCGGCTAATACCATAAGGAGCGGAGCAAGCATTCCAAGAAGCAAATGACTGATCATGTGGTCCGTGAAATCCATTTGGGCATGATTTGCCAAAGGACCAATGAGGGCAGCAGCGGCGCACATAACTCCCAAACTCCACAAAACGGTGCGATGTAGAGGCCATTGTTTATAACGGCGGCTTGATAAGTTTGCAGCAAAGATATACATAACCACTAGCAGTAAAAACGATAGTGACAAAATCAGCAAAGGTACTATCCCGTCTTTATGAGAAATAAGATCTCCAGCCCCATGATGAATGTGATCATTAATGTTCATGTCAAATGGTCTCTTCCTGTTGTTTATTGCTTCGTATGCGAACAATAAGGATGGTACCGGCAATAATCATAAGAACAGCAATGATGTTCCACAACAAGTCGTAGATAAGTACATTTTCTACGTACCGAATCTGGTGTATCCGCATCAATTTGTGTAGGATTGTACCGTCGTATAATTGAAAACCACCTGTGCCGAGCAAAACACCTCCCCACCAACACGTGAGCCACAATGCTTTTCGTCGCCGGAGATCAGCGAAAAGAAACAACCCTCCAACGGTCGCAAACCAACTAAAAGAATGAAGAAGACCATCCGATATTAGCCCTATATCGGTCGTGGACTTATCATAAAAATGATGCCAACGCAGTAATTGATGAAAAACCGTTTCATCAAAAAAGGCGGCTAGGCCAATGCCGAATAGAATGCCCGACCACTGATTGCGACGTGTATAAGAAAAGCGGGCTTGATATTTGCAATTATCGGATTTAGCAGACATAGAATTCTCCTGTGTAATTTTCTACTGTTCTTTCTCCAATATCCCCATCATTTATTAGCTATAAACAGGAAAAAAACAGATCGATCAGCACTAGATTATTGTTGGTTTTTTTTGTAAAATTATAAGTGAATAATGAAACAGTGTTTCATCTGACGGAATTTATGTGGAGGTGGATAAATTGTCATTTCAATTTTCCGGGATTGACCACGTTCAACTGGCAGCTCCTGAAGGTTGTGAACGGGAATCGCGCACGTTTTTTGTTGATTTGTTAGGTTGGATAGAAATCCCAAAACCTGAGAACCTGAAAAAGCGTGGTGGCGTATGGTTCCAATGTGGTACTCATCAAGTTCACATCGGTGTACAAAAGGACTTCATACCTGCCACAAAAGCTCATCCTGCCTTTCATGTACAGAATATCAACGCATTGAGAGACTACCTGATTCGGAATAATATTCCCGTAATTGATGATGTTGAAAGAGCAGATGAAGGTGTAATACGACTCTATTTGAACGATCCATTCGGAAATCGTCTTGAGTTCCTTGAATGGGCTTAATAAGCAGAGGAGTGGTCCACGATGAACAGTAAAGAAAGGTTTTCGGACCGGGTCGATAAGTATGTAAAGTACCGGCCGAGCTATCCGCAGGATGCCATTGCGTATTTGTACAATATCGTCGGCTTTCGGCCGGATTCAGAAATAGCCGACATCGGTGCGGGTACGGGTATTTTTTCAAAGCTGCTAGTGGAGCGTGGGAGTCATGTAATTGCCGTTGAACCTAACCTTGCCATGCGAGAAGCTGCAGAGAAGGAATTAGGAAGAGAACCGAATTACCATTCCGTGTCTGGATCTGCCGAAGCGACTGGCCTGCCTGACGGAACAGTAGATTTTATCGTCTGTGCACAGGCGTTTCACTGGTTTGACCGCTCCGCGGCGCAATATGAATTCCACCGGATACTTAAGCCGGGAGGGAAAGTCGTTTTGATCTGGAATTCCCGTTTGACACAAGGCACCCCGTTTCTGGAAGAGTATGAACAGCTGCTTCAAAAGTTTGGAACAGACTATGGAAAGGTCAAGCATACAAACCTTTCAAAGGAGTCGCTCTTTTCTTTTTTCAAGGATGGCGGGCCTCAGGAAGTCCGATTCACAAACGGTCAATCGTTCGATTTTGAACAACTACGCGGCCGATTGCTTTCGTCATCCTATAGTCCTTTGCAGGGACACCCGAATTATAAGCCCATGATGGCGGACCTGCGAAATCTGTTTGACAGGAATAATCGGGAGGGCAAAGTTTTGTTTGAATATGAAACCCAGGTGTTTTGGGGTGAGATTGTTATTTAGAAAACAGTTTTGTTAACATAAGGCTATATTAAGTTGGGGAGGTCTTAGATACGATGCTACTCGGTATTTCGAAGCTAATACCGCCAGATCTGCTGAAGATCATGATGGAGATGGGGCATGGGGACGAGCTTGTGCTTGCGGATGCTAACTTTCCCTCAGCGAGGGTTGCCCAGAGGCTTGTCCGCTGCGACGGGCAAGCGATGCCTGAGCTGCTCGACGCTATCCTGAAGCTATTCCAGTTAGATCAATATGTCGACCGTCCAGTCGCTGTGATGGAAGTTATGACGGGCGATACGGAAGGAATGCCGATTTGGAAGCAGTATGAAGAGATCATTCGCGCTCGTACAGGCCATGACGTTGGGTTCGAAATCGTGGAGCGGTTCGCTTTTTATGAGAGAGCACATAAGGGATACGCTGTTGTGGCAACGGGCGAAGTCGAGCAGTATGCAAACATCATATTAAAAAAAGGTGTTATTGTAGAATAGGCGTAATAACGAAAACAAACCGGAACCAAAACCAAGCGTTGCAAGCACCTGCTTTTGGTCCCGGATATACGTCATTATTTGAATCAACCGATAAATTCTTGAACCCAAGCTCCATTGTAATAAGCACAACCGAGTTTGGTAAAGCTGCTGTTCAATATGTTTGCTCTGTGACCCGGGCTGTTCATCCAGTCGTTCATAACCTGTTCAGGGCTCGATTGACCTTTTGCAATGTTCTCGCCAGCCGAGCGATAGGTAATTTGGAACTGGCGCATCATATCGAAAGGGGACCCGTACGTCGGAGAGTTATGATCGAAATAATTGTTTTGAATCATATCCTGTGCCTTAACCATAGCCATATTGGATAGCTTGTCGTCCATACTTAGTGAACCCAAGCCTGCTTTTGTTCGTTGTGCATTAACCAATTGCAAAACCTGCTGAGCAAATTGGGAAGCAGCTCCTGGCTGCTCGGCTGTAGGATTTGCTGCTGGTGTCCGATTTCCTGCAGGTACCCGATTGTCAGCTGGTGTCCGATTGCCTACAGGTACCCGATTATCAGCTGGTGTACCTGCCGGCGCCCGATCACCTACCGGTAACCAATCACCTGTAAACCAATCTGCTGGAAATGGATAAGGGGTCTGCTGCATCGAAAGCTTTTTCGCCCCCTGCGTAGCTGTTGAGGATGCTTGCGTTACGGTAGCTGATGGTGCAGCGGTTTGGCCTTGAGTTACGATACGGGATTGATTGGGAACGGATTGCCTGTTCGTCGTATTATCATTGACCGTACAGCCTGTTACCAGTAACAATGCTGCTAATGCGATATATTTCTTCAAGATTTAAACACCCCAATTCGTTAATTTGATGATCTTAACGAAGATTATAGTTCCCGCAATGGCAGGCGATATCCTAATGATTTTAAGACAGTTAATGGCTTTGCGTACTAAAATTGAAAAATAAAAAAACGGACAGTACGCCGCGGCGTAGTGCCCGTTTAGCTTATAAGTGCAGTTTAAAGGATTTCTTCACTAATGGGTAAAGCCATTTTACGCCGCTCGGCGTAAGTGTGTCAGCTATAAGGTGGGATAAGTATCCAAGCATAGATACGATGGCAATTCCTTCTACCTGCAGCTGCTTCTCCAGCCCCCAGCCGATTGCTCCCCAGATCGGAATAGCCCATATTGTATGAGTCATGCCTCGATGCTTGAGCCACGGCACCCAAGCTACGAATAACCCGAAGCCGATCAGCCAGTTCATCTGATAGGAGTAACCGGCATACATAAGGACGCAGCCAACGACGCTGACAAGCGTGTTGCGAATGAAGCCTTGCTTTGCAACGAGGCCGAGAAGAAATACGGCTGCTGCAACGCCTATGTACGCAGGTGATAAAGATTGCTCTGAGAAGAAATAATAGATGATAGCTCCAGCCAGCAGAATGCCGGAATAAAGCGTAAGCTCGCGAATGAGCTTGGACAGCTTGTTTAATTTGCTGTTAAGCATGCTTGTGCCGTCGAGATCAGCGCTTAATGCGGAGAAAGCAGCAATTGCAATATACAAAGCGGCATTTTCCAAAGTGAAAGGGTAGAAAACGGAAGCGGCCGCCCCGACGGCGGCTCCAATGGCTAAATGAGTCTTTCCTGTCATAATTCCTCCTATGTCTGACCATGTACGGTAGAAAATGAACATTCCTTTTACAGCTGCTCTTGATTAACCTGCTCGTTACGAACCATTTGCTCCAGCTTCTCTACAAGGCGATCGTGAGACGGGTCTTTTTTGCGAAAGCTGAACAATCGTTTCCGATTTTTCGCTTTAAGCAATTGGAGCAAGTAGAGCTTTTCTTTTAAAGTAAACATGTGGGCACATCGCCTCCGTTCTAATTGGGAGCAGCAGATGCTTTAATCTAAGTATAGAGGAAACAGCTGCAACATGGAAAGCGAACAGTTGCAAATAAAGGCTATATTTAGAAGACTGCACGTTCACTGCATCAACCGAATCATGCTATAATGTGCTTCAGGACATATACGGTTGGTGGGATGAAAATGGATAATCACGTTACCGCAGCCTGTGACGATACGTGCGCAGGTACGGAAGCAGACATAGACAGTGTAAAAAGCAAGCTGGTTAATGAAACAACGGCTATTGAGCTGGCCGATCTGTTCAAGGCGCTCGGAGATCCTACCCGTGTGAAAATGATACATGCTTTAGTACAATCGGAGCTGTGCGTGCATGATTTAACACAAGTGCTTGGTATGGGGCAGTCGGCTGTATCCCATCAGCTGCGATTGCTGCGCAATATGCGTATCGTCAAGCGCAGAAAGGTCGGAAAGACAGTTTACTATTCGCTTGATGACGATCATGTAGAGCAAATTTTCGTGCTGACGCTTCAGCATTTGAAGCATGAATAAAGAGTAGAGCAGGGTAAAGAAATGAAAACAAGGCTGTCCCTAAGGTCATAGACCATGGGAGGGCCTTGTTTTTTTGCGTCCACAAGATTGGCAGCCCCGTGGCTAGACTGGGAAATTACAGTAACTTTTGATTTATATGCTTCAAATGGGCTCTATGTTGGATAAATCCAGTAAAAAATGTTATCTAACTCCACTATGACCTTATAAAGACCGATTTTATCTGATTTCACTGTACAAACTCCATCATAGCCCCGTCACCCGTCGCAACCCCCCCCTATCCTGTACAAAATCCAAAGTAGCAGAGTGATCCATTCCGGCCATCTATAGATATCCTCCATTTTCCAAGATACTCGATAATTTTGGTCATACATGAAGCAATATGGTTATGAGCAAAATAGTGATGTTCGGCAGCCAATTGGTCAATTACAAACGTTAAGTAAAATTGAGAAAAATTTTTCTTGATTTTTAGTAAAATTAACGTATAATTTTGCTCAGTAGGCGAAATCGCTTACAGTTAGACTGTTGCTAGCTATATAAAGTAAATGTTGGGAAGTAAAATTTTTACTAAAGCTTCGCTTCATATACAACAGGCCGCTGCAGTCCACAATCATTAAGGGGGAACGGAAACATGTTGAAAGTATCCAAATTGCTTACCCTGCTTCTTATCGTATCGGTAGTGCTCGCTGCATGCGGCGGTAATAACGAGAACGAAGGAACGAATACTGGCGCAGGCGGTGCCGCGGACGAGAAGGTCGAACTGACTGCTTGGGCGTGGAACGTTAACGTTGGCGCATTAAACAGTGCAATGGAGCTATACAAGAAGGATCACCCGAACGTTGAGCTTAAGGTTGAAGATATCGGTCGTCTAGACGTTTACGACAAGCTGTCCACTGGCCTTGCTGCCGGCGGTGCAGGTCTTCCGGATATCGTATTGGTTGAAGATGACCGTATTCAAGGTTACCTCGAAGCGTTCCCGAAAGGCTTCGTGAACCTGTCTGAAAAAGGCTTTGACAACAAAGCTGACTCGTTCCCGGCGTTCAAGAAGGAGCTTGCATCGAAAGACGGCCAATTCTACGCATTCCCGTTCGATGCAGGTCCGACAGGTATGTTCTACCGTACTGACATTTTCGAGCAAGCTGGCGTGAATCCCGAAACAATTACAACTTGGGATGAGTTCATCGCCGCAGGCAAAACCATTAAAGAGAAAACCGGCGCTCAAGCGGTGCCAATTGACAAGTTTAAAGACGATGCTTTGTTCCGTATGATGCTTAACCAACAAGGCGTTTACTACTTCGATAAAGAAGGCAAAATCGATTTTAACAATCCTCAGGTTGTTAAAGCGATGGAAACGATCAAGGCGATGGGCGATGCCGACTTGGTTAAAGACGTAAACGGTTGGGATGGCACTGTATCCGCAACGATCGATGGCACTGTGGCAACTGTTCCGTTCGGAGCATGGTACTACGGCACGATCATTGACCAAGCGAAGGACGCAAGCGGCAAATGGGGCGTATTCCAGCTTCCGGCTTTCGAAAAAGGCGGCAACCGTGCTTCTAACCTTGGCGGCAGCAGCTGGATGATTCCATCCGAATCGAAAAACGCTGATGCGGCATATGCATTCGCAGAGTATTTTGCTACAACGGACGAAGTACAATTAATAGCAATGGAACAGCACGGTTTATTCCCTTCGTTGCAAACGGTGTATGAATCCGAGCTGTTCCAAAACGATGTAGAGTTTTTCAGCGGCCAAAAAATTTGGAAGCTGTTCAGCGAAGAGATGAAAGACATCCCTACTCCTTACTACACAAAAGATTACGCATTGGCACTAGATGAAGCAGTCAAAGCCCAAGCAGATACTTTTAACGGCAAAAACCCTGCTGATGCGCTTAAAGAAGCGGCGCAACGCTTGGCAGACCGTACGAAACGCGAAATCAATCAATAAATGAGGCTATTTTAGAAGCGGAGGGAGGTTTAGGCGCAGACCTAAATCTCTCCTCGCGTTTTATGTGAAATGGAATTGAAGGAGGGGCTTGTACATGCGGACGAAGGCTTACGTCCCTTATTTGTTTTTAACACCCGCGCTAGGCTTATTTGCGGTATTCATGGCATATCCGATTATTTATTCGTTCTTGTTAAGCTTTCAAACAAGCGAAGCCGGAGAGATGGTGCCAGCTGGCCTTTCTAACTATCAAAGGCTGTTCAGCGATGAAATCTTTTTGACGGCACTAACGAACACTTTTGTTATCATGGTCATTCAAGTGCCGCTTATGCTGTTTTTCGCAATCGTGCTGGCATCCAGCCTGAATGCGGTAAAGCGGTTAAAAGGTGTCTTCCGGGTATCGTTTTTCATGCCCGCTGTTACGTCGTTGGTGGCATATTCGATTATTTTCTCCATCATGCTGATGGGCGACGGTATTATCAACCAACTGCTTGCAGCATTTGGCATCGGCGCAATTCCTTGGCTTTCACATCCGTGGTGGGCCAAAGCGGCGCTTATTCTCGCCATGACATGGCGCTGGATCGGTTATAACATGGTTATTTATTTGGCAGCTATGCAAAATATTCAGGAATCCCTATATGAAGCAGCTAGTATTGACGGCGCGAGCCGGATTAAGCAGTTCTTTTCGATTACGATTCCACAATTAAAACCGGTTATTTTGTTTACTGCAATTTTGTCCACAATCGGAACGTTGCAGCTGTTCGATGAGCCTTATACGCTCACAAAGGGCGGCCCAAGCGACGCGACGTTGACGATAGGTATGTATTTGTATCAAACCGGCTTCCGCTATTTTGATTTCGGCTACGCATCGACGCTTGCGTATGTAATCGTCGTAATCATTGCCGTATTGTCTTTTATTCAATTTAA
Source organism: Paenibacillus prosopidis (assembly GCF_003337375.1). Taxonomy (GTDB): domain Bacteria; phylum Bacillota; class Bacilli; order Paenibacillales; family Paenibacillaceae; genus Pristimantibacillus; species Pristimantibacillus prosopidis. The sequence continues at coordinate 282,707 of NZ_QPJD01000005.1, read as the reverse complement.
AGTAACGGGGGATGAATGATGAAAGTATCAAACGTCCGATCCTTGCTCGTATACGTAACGCTTCTCATTGGCGCAGTCATCTCGCTGTTTCCATTCTATTGGGCAGCCATTGCGGCTACGAACGAGAGCGGCAAAGTGTTTGCTAAACCGCCTGTGCTGTTACCCGGGGGTATGTTGTTTGAAAATATCGCGAACTTAAATGAAGCGATCGGCATCGGGCGCGTTATGTTTAACTCCCTGTTTGTCGTCGTCATCTATACTGCACTTAGTCTCATCATTTGTACGATGGCGGGTTATGCTTTTGCGAAATTTCGTTTTAAAGGACGGGATATCCTATTCGGCATGTTCCTCCTGTCCATGATGGTACCCTATCATGCGCTTGTCATTCCTTTATTTAAAATGATGGCCGCTTGGGGCTGGCTCAACACCTATCAAGCGCTCATTCTTCCGAATTTGGCTTATCCGTTCGGCATCTTCTTAATGCGCCAGAACATGCTGGCGGTGCCGGATGCGATGATGGAAGCAGGACGCATAGACGGAGTAAATGAATGGGGCTTGTTTACACGCATCATTCTGCCGTCGGTTAAGCCTGCGCTTGCCGCGACGGCGATCTTCTTGTTCATGTTCCAATGGAACAGCTTCCTATGGCCGCTTATTGCGGTTCAAACGAAAGAGATGTATACACTGCCTGTCGCCTTATCGAGCTTGTTCGGCCTGTCGCGGATTGATTATGGACAGGTTATGGCCGGCGTTACGCTCGCGACGGGTCCGATTATTATTTTCTTCCTGCTGCTGCAGCGTCATTTTATATCAGGTATGCTGGGCTCGGCGGTTAAAGGGTAGACGGGTAACAAGGAGCGGAAGACGAAGGAGAGAGACATCATGTATTTAGGCGTTGATTATTATCCGGAATACTGGCCGGCCGAGCTAATGGATGAAGATATAGAAGGCATAGCCGGGCTTGGCGCCAATATGGTTCGCATCGGAGAGTTTTCGTGGCATAAAATGGAGAGTACGGAAGGACAGTTCGACTTTTCCTTTTTTGATGATGTCATTGCGCGCTTGAAAAAACGCGGACTCCGCGTAATGTTCGGCACGCCGACTGCGACTTTCCCGGCGTGGCTGGTGAAGAAGCACCCGTCGATACTATCGGTAGATATCGACGGTAATGTTCGGGCTTTCGGAGGACGGAGGCAGTACTGCTTCAATTCCGGTATCTATTGGGAATACAGCTCGAGAATCACCCGTAAGCTGGTTGAGCATTTTGCCGAAGAAGAGAGCATTGTCTCTTGGCAAATTGATAATGAGTTCGGGCATGAGGGCAGCGATATGTGTTATTGCCCACAGTGTCATAACGCATTCCAATCGTTTTTGGAACGAAAATATAAAGGTGAAATCAGCCTTTTGAATGAAACCTACGGCACAATTTTCTGGGGTCAAACCTATAACGATTTTATGGAAATTCCAATGCCATTGAAGACGATAACGACGCATAATCCGTCGCTGCAGCTGGACTGGGCGCAGTTCCGCTCTTACTCGGTTAACAACTATGCGGCAAGGATGGCTGCTGTTGTGCGCGAGGCGAAGGGAGAGCACCAGACGGTTACCCACAATCTTCCAGGCGGCTTCTTTCAAAAATGGTACGACCATGCTGAGCATGCGGAAGCGCTGGATTTTGTCTCGTATGACAACTATCCGGTTTGGGGAGGGCTAGCGGAACCGATAACGCCTGCCGCTATTGCGATGGGGCATGATTTCATGCGGGGCTTGAAGGACGCGAATTTCTGGATCGTTGAGGAATTGATGGGCGCGCAGGGTCACGACGTAATCGGATATTTGCCGCGCCCTGGACAAGCAAAGATGTGGTCGCTGCAGGCGTTCGCGCACGGCTGCTCGGACATGCTCTATTTCAGCTGGAGAGCGATGACCCGTGGAGCGGAGCAATTTTGCATGGGAATTGTAGATCACGACAACCGTCGCGGTGAGAAGTATAAGGAAGTGCAATCGGTATTTAAGACGATTGCGCCTTATGCGGACGTTCTCCAATCGGATATTCATGCGGATATTGCCGTGCTTTACGATTATGATAATGTATGGTCCTGGCGGTTCCAACGGCAGAGCGAAGCATTTGATTATACTGCTGAGCTGCTTCGGTTATATACGCCTTTCCATAGCTTAAACAGCCGAATCGATATTATTCCCGTATCACGAGATTTTTCCCGCTATAAGGTACTCGTTGTTCCCGTTCTTCAAGTCATCGATAAGGAGCTAGGAGAACGTCTTGCGGAATTTGCCAAGCAAGGGGGAACTGTAATGTTTTCATTCCGTGCCGGCATTCGCGATAGGAGCAATAACATACATTTTGGACTGGAAACGCCGGGCTACGTGGCTGATATGGTCGGTGCCGTCATTCATAGCTCGGAAGCGCTGCCGCTTGGCAAGCAAATTCCGATTGCTTCTGTTGAAACAAGCGAGAGCGCAGACAGGGCTTCGACATGCGAGGTGTGGCGCGATTTGCTTACACCGACGACAGCGGAAGCATTGTATCGATACGACGAGCCGATATTCCCTGCGGCTGCCGTCACCCGTAACCGGTACGGCAAAGGGACGGTTTATTATATTGGCGGAGGCCTCAGCTCAGATGTTCTTAAGGAAATTTCCCTTTCTATTGTAAAGGGGCAGCAAATCTGGCATATTGAAAGTGACGAGGGCATTGAGGTGGTTTTCCGGGAAGCAGGGGGGCGCAAGCTATGGTTCCTTCTTAATCATACGGAAGAAACGAAGATGTTCCAAGGCCAAAGGCTTAGCCCATACGAGAGCAGAATAGTGGAAGCTGATAGACTTTAACCCGAATTCGCGGGAGGATTAGCTATTAGTCGCGGCTTGCAGGAAGGAAAGTTTGGATGGCTACCATTAAAGATATTGCTCAGAAAGCAAGTGTGTCTATTGCAACCGTATCACGGGTGCTTAATTATGACCCCGGCATTTCGGTAGCGGATGAGACGCGTAAACGTATTTTCGAAATTGCGCAGGAACTGAACTATAAAACGCTGCGGCAGAGGAACGGCCACGCCGTTAAAGAGCGTTACCGGGTAGGACTAGTAAACTGGTATTCCGAGCAGGAAGAGATGCTTGACCCGTATTATTTGGCGATTCGGCTTGGCGTCGAGAAGGAGTGCTTCCAGCGTCAAATGGACCTCGTGAAGCTATTCATGCGGGGGGAGTCCGACGGCAAAGACTGGTCCGGCGAAACGCTCGATGGCATTATCGCGATTGGACGGTTCGAGAATGACGATCTTAGCTGTTTTCCCGAAGGCTTTGAAAACATTGTATTTGTCGATTCTTCGCCTGATGATAACCGGTTTGATTCGGTTGTCATAGATTTGAGAAAGTCGGTTTCAGAAGTGCTTGATTATCTCATCGGCCTTGGCCACACGGCGATCGGTTATATCGGCGGGCACAATGTTGTCAACAATAAGCGGGTGCAGGATGAGCGGGAACTTGTTTTCATGGAGCGTCTAACTGCTCGCGGGCTTTACGATGCAGCATATGTTTTCACGGGAGAAAATTTGTATTCCGAGGACGGCTACAAGCTGATGAAGAGGGCAATTAGCGGGGAGAAGCTTCCTACGGCCTTTTTTATCGAAAATGATTCCATGGCAGTCGGCGCCCTGCGTGCGCTGCATGAAGCGAAGCTGAGCGTTCCGCATGATATCTCCATCGTTGGCTACAACGATATTGCGATCTCTGCTTTTTTGCAGCCGCCGCTTACGACCGTTAAGGTCCATATGGAGCATATGGGAGAGACTGCAGTTGAGCTGCTTGCAGACCGGTTGGCGGCAAAACGTGAAATCGCGAAGAAGATTGTGCTGCCGACTCGCCTGCAAGAACGTGAAAGCAGCGGTGGACCAAAGCGGTAGAGGGTACTATCATGCACGGAGGTGGCGAGCTTGTCGTTATTGCTGAACGGACAGAACGTACTGCCGGCTGTGCATAAGCTGAAGGATGTGGAGGCGGTTCTTGCCTCCCCTTTTTCATATATGGTGCTGCTCGGGGGACATTTGGGCCAATTGAAAAATATAGTTGATCTGGCAGGAGGGCATGGAAAAAAAGTGCTGCTTCATGCCGACCTTATCGACGGGCTGAAAAATGACGAATACGCCGCCGAATTCCTTTGCCAATCGATCCGTCCTGCCGGCATTATATCGACTCGCGCAAGCGTTATCGGCCGAACGAAGCAGAACGGATTAATCGCGATTCAGCGGTTGTTCCTCATTGATTCGGATGCGCTTGAACGCAGCTATACGGTGCTGGACAAAAACCGTCCCGATTATATCGAGGTGCTTCCTGGCGTTATTCCCGATATCATTCGGGAAGTAAAGGAACGGAGCGGCATTCCGATCATTGCAGGAGGTCTGATCCGTACGCAGGACCATGTTAGACAGGCGCTCGATGCGGGAGCCTCGGCGATTACGACATCGCGGAAGGATTTGTGGAAATTTTAATGGGTTTAGGGGAGGGGAAGCTATGGACACTTTTATGCTGTCGTTGGATCAAGGAACGACAAGCACGCGCGCGCTGCTTGTGGACCGGAGCGGTAAGATTGTCGATATGGCACGAGAGGAGCTTCCGCTGCATTACCCGCACCCGGGATGGGTTGAAGCGGATGCGCTATTTATATGGGAGTCGACGAAGAAGGTTATCTCTGCGCTTCTGGCAAAAACGGGCGTAACAGCGGAGCAAATCGCCGGGATCGGCATTACGAATCAACGCGAAACGACTGTTGTATGGGATAAAGCGAGCGGCGAGCCGATTCATCGCGCCATCGTCTGGCAGTCGCGCCAGACGGCGGATATTTGCGAGCGTCTTAAGGCCGATGGACATGAACAAGCCTTTCATGACCGCACAGGGCTCATAATCGATGCTTATTTTTCCGGCACGAAGGTGAATTGGCTGCTTGAGCATGTGGATGGGGCGCGGGAACGGGCGGAACGGGGCGAGCTGCTATTCGGCACGATTGATACGTGGTTAATTTGGAAGCTGACCGGCGGCCATGTCCATGTAACCGACGTCACGAATGCGTCCAGAACGCTAATGTTTAATATACATGACCGCAGATGGGATGATGAGCTGCTTCATATTTTGAACATACCTAAAGCGATGCTTCCGGAGGTTCGATCTTCTTCTGAAGTATACGGCTTTCTTGATGCCGGGCTGCTCGGACGTCCGGTCCCGGTAGCGGGAGCGGCTGGCGATCAGCAAGCGGCCCTCTTCGGACAGAACGCTTTCCACGAGGGCAGCACCAAGAATACGTACGGTACAGGCTGCTTTATGCTTATGAATACGGGCTCCAAAGCGATCGTATCGCAAAAGGGGCTTCTCACGACGATAGCGTGGGAGGTTGATGGACAAATCGAGTACGCGCTTGAAGGCAGCGTATTCGTGGCGGGTGCTGCGATTCAGTGGCTTCGCGACGGTCTCAAGCTGATCGACTCCGCTGCTGAGACAGAGGCGTACGCAAACGAGGTCAAGTCGTCGGACGGCGTGTACGTTGTGCCTGCTTTCGTCGGGCTTGGCACACCCTATTGGAACAGCGATGTGCGCGGCGCGGTGTTTGGCTTAACGAGAGGCACGACGAAAGCACATTTTGTACGAGCCGTTTTGGAATCACTGGCCTATCAGACGAAGGATGTATTGTCTGTTATGGAAGAGGAATCGGGACTTCTACTAAAGTCGCTGTCTGTGGACGGAGGAGCGGTAGCGAACAATTTGCTTATGCAATTTCAAAGCGACCTGCTTGGTGTCCCCGTTGAGCGCCCGGTCGTGAACGAATCGACAGCACTTGGCGCAGCCTTCTTGGCTGGGCTCGCGGTAGGCTTCTGGGAAAGCCGGGATGAATTAGCTAAGCTGAGACAGGTTGACCGGATATTTGAACCTAATATGGACGGGCAAAAACGTGACGAATTGTACAGCGGCTGGCACCGCGCGGTAAAAGCAGCCATGGCGTTTGCAGAGTAATCATGCTATAATAACGACAAGTTAATAACGGTTGGAGACCAGGAGAAACCACGAAGACCGCTTCCGAGCCCCTATTGGGGAGGGAAGCGGTTTGAGTGGTTTTTTTAGGTTTCATTTTTGCTGGTTTGTGAGTAACAAAATGGAAATGGCAGAACACTATTATGTATAGAGCACGGGGAGGATACGAAAATGACAGCTAAGATAAATAAAGATGCTTTTGCTGCGGAAAACCGTAAGGAACTGCTGGCCGAGATGCAGCGGACTCCAGTTGATGTACTGGTCATCGGTGGCGGCATTACGGGTGCCGGCATAGCGCTCGATGCCGCCTCACGCGGGCTTAAGGTTGCGCTGGTGGAGATGCAGGATTTTGCGGCAGGCACTTCGAGCCGTTCGACGAAGCTGGTGCATGGCGGCTTGCGTTATCTGAAGCAGCTTGAGATCGGCGTAGTAGCGGAGGTTGGTAAGGAGCGGGCCATAGTATACGAGAATGGGCCGCATGTAACGACGCCGGAATGGATGCTGCTTCCTTTATATAAGGGAGGCACATTCGGTAAATTTTCAACATCGGTCGGTTTGCGTGTTTACGACTTTTTAGCTGGTGTTAAGAAGAATGAGCGGCGTAAGATGCTAAACAGCACGGAAACGTTGTTCAAGGAGCCGCTTTTGAAGCGGGACGGCTTGAAGGGCGGAGGCTACTACGTTGAATACCGGACGGACGATGCACGGCTTACGATTGAAGTGATGAAGAAAGCGGTGGAAACCGGTGCTCTCGCCGTCAACTACGCAAAGGTCGAGACGCTGCGCTACGATCAGAGCGGGAAGATTACCGGCGCTATAGTCCGGGATACGATAAGCGGATCGGAATTTTTAATAGCTGCCTCCAAAATCATAAACGCAACGGGACCGTGGGTTGATGAGCTTCGTGAGATGGACGGTTCTAAGCAAGGCAAAACGCTGCGGTTAACCAAAGGCGTGCACCTTGTGTTCGACAACAGCCGCTTCCCGCTGCAGCAAGCTGTTTATTTCGATACGCCGGACGGTCGCATGGTGTTCGCTATTCCCCGCGAGGGCAAAACCTATTTCGGGACGACCGATACGAATTATAAAGGCGACACCGTCAATCCTGCCATGACGATCGAGGATCGGACGTATTTGTTGAAGGCGGTTAACTTTATGTTCCCAGAGCTTAAACTGACCGAAGCGGACGTAGAATCCAGCTGGGCAGGCCTTCGGCCGCTCATCCAGCAGGAGGGTAAGTCGCCGTCGGAAATTTCGCGCAGAGATGAAATTTTCGTATCTCAATCGGGCCTCATCTCGATAGCAGGCGGTAAATTGACCGGATATCGCAAAATGGCAGAAAGCGTCGTCGACAAAGTCATTGAGCTGCTCGGGCAGGAAGGCGGCAAAGAGTCTTATGCGACTAGCGGCACAGTGACGCTGCCGATGTCCGGAGGGGATTTGGGCGGATCCAGACAGTTTGAACCTTTCGTTCTGAAAAAGACGACAGAAGGCGTTCGCTTTGGGTTCACGAAAGAGGAAGCGGCATTTCTTGCGCGGCGTTACGGTTCGAACGTCGATGTGATTTTCGCAATGGCCGAGAGTACGCGTCAGTGGGCTCATTCATTCGGATTGCCTTTGGCATTAGCGGTACAGCTGCGTTATTCGATTGAAGCCGAGATGACAGTGAAGCCGGTCGACTTCTTCATCCGCCGTACGGGAGATCTGTTTTTCCGTATTGAGCATGTGCGGGCATGGAAAGAGCCAGTTATCGCAGCTATGGCGAATCGTCTAGGCTGGAGCGACGAGCAGCGCGTTTCCTACACCACTGAGCTTGAGCAAAAGCTAACTGAAGCGGTTGATCCGCTGCATAGCTAAATTCATAAATGGGACATCGTTTACCGAACCAACTTCGGTAATGATGTCTTTTTTTTTCAAATATAAGGATTTTTAAGTTTTACTCTTATAAATAAGCTTATATTTCACCGCGAAACGAGCTTTTACCGCCAAGGACGGCGACAGCCGTTTCTGCTTGGTTGAACTAAAGATCGGAACTGGCTCGTTATTGCATCATGTGACTTTAATGAGGGAGGGATCATTCGTCTTTAGGGAGTTGAACAGGAAAAGCTCCCTCTATTTTTTCTTTTACAATGAATGATCTCGTTTAAAGGGAAATTCTCCCGCTAATTCGGCACGTTGTCCATACAGAAAGGATTTTCAGCAACATTATAGGGAAGTTTTCCAGTAAAATGACCCCAAATAGCGCATATGGACAAAATTAGCCGGAGGTTTTCCAGTATTGGCAATCGACATAAAAGCTTTTAGAATGAGAAAATTAATTCGTAGATTGGTTAGGGCGTTATCATTATCAAGAATTAGAGAGCAACATTACAAAATTCACCTTGTGTTATAACTATTGTCAAACAGGAGAGCACCTGTTAAGCACAAGAGGAGATGGGAATATGAGTAAGTTGAAGAATAAAGTTGCATTAGTTACAGGCGCAAGCAGAGGGATTGGGCGTGCCGTTGCGATGCGCTTGGCGCAAGAGGGTGCATTAATAGCCATTCATTATGGCAAGAAACGGGAGCTTGCAGAAGAAGTAGTTCGTGAGATTGAGCGGAGCGGAGGGTCCGCGTTCACGCTCGGTGCGGAACTGGGTTCATTAGACGGCATACAGGTACTTTATGAAGCATTGGATGAAGCTTTGAAAGAACGCACGGGTGACAATCGCTTTGATATTTTAGTAAACAACGCGGGAATCGCCCTAGCAGCTTCCATTGAAGAGACTACGGAAGAAGCCTTCGACGAAATCATGACCGTTAATGTGAAAGCTCCGTTTTTCCTGACTCAACAAGCTCTTCCGCGTTTACGGGACGAAGGTCGTATTATTAACCTGTCTTCCGCTGTAACTCGAATTTCCCTGCCTGCCATTCCCGCTTACAGCATGACCAAGGGTGCAATCAACTCACTGACGCTCGCCTTATCCAACCAACTCGGCCCACGCGGGATTACGATCAATGCAATCCAACCTGGATTCGTTGCCACGGACATGAATACCGCTTTGCTACAGGATCCTGCGGGACGGAAATTCGGTGCTGATTTTTCTATTTTTGGAAGATGGGGACAACCAGAGGATATCGCAGACGTTGCCGCTTTTCTAGCCTCTCCTGACAGCCGATGGGTAACTGGGCAATTGATTGATGCTAGCGGAGGTTCACATTTGTAATCATCAGGACTCCATGGTGGTATGGCTAATCTGTTTGTAGTTCAAGAAGCAGCATTGTCCGGCTCTCTTTTTTGGAGCCGGATTTTTATGTTCAAGGGGAAGCGGCAGGAGCAAGTTTTATTTCCAGGTTGATTGGAGCAAAATGAAGCTACATCACTTGAACCTATTGATTGCAAAAGAAGTACTATGTAAAATGCTGTTGCAAGGAAGGAAGGTTTTACATATAATACATATGAGCATGTGTTCATATGTATTATTTTGATTAGCTTAAATCGCTGCAGGTATTTGTTTTGGGCAGTCGAACTGGGGGAGATTTTGATGAGCAGTAACAAGCAGGAGCATAACAGCGAACATACCCATACATGCGGTAAAGGGCAGCACGCCGAGCATGCGCATAAACATGATCATAATCATAAGCACACTCATGAACATGAACATAATCATGAGTACTCTCATGATCATAAGCACAAGCACAGTCACAGTCACAGTCACGGACATCACCACGGTCACTCGCATGGCCATCACGGGCATCACCATCATGGCCCGAACAACAAAGCCGGACTGCTCATCGCTCTACTTATTACATCGGGCATCATGCTTTTGGAGTTTATCGGAGGCTTGCTGACCAACTCGCTTGCGCTTTTGTCTGATTCCGGCCACATGCTCAGCGATGCCGCTGCGCTGGCCTTAAGTTTAGCAGCCATGTGGTTTGCGGTCAGGCCGCCGTCGCGGAACAAAACCTACGGCTTTCACCGGTTTGAGATACTAGCGGCGTTATTGAATGGGGTTACGCTGTTTGTCATTGCGGCTTTCATTATAGCCGAAGCTGTAAAACGGTTCTGGGAACCGCCAACCGTTGCAAGCGGCTCGATGATGATCATAGCGGTCATTGGTTTGCTTGCCAACCTGGCGAGCGCATGGTTTTTGATGAGGAAGGCCGATGTGAAGGACAATTTAAACGTTCGCAGTGCGTACCTTCACATAATCGGGGATGCGATAGGCTCAGTAGGCGCGATAATCGCGGCGGTTCTAATGTCGCTATTCTCCTGGTATATAGCCGATCCTATTATCAGCGTCATCGTAGCGTTGCTTATTTTAAAAAGCGCATGGGGAATCATCCAATCAACCGTCCATATTTTGATGGAGGGAACGCCGCTCACAATCGATTGTGAGCATGTAACAGCCACGCTGCTCCAAATCAAAGGGGTAAAAGAAGTGCATGATCTCCATATTTGGACGATCACGTCAGGACTCGACTCCTTAAGCTGCCATCTTCTTGTTGAGGACAGCGCAGACAGCCAAGTGGTACTGCAGGAAGCGATCCGGCAAATTGCAGCGGAATTTCAAATCGAACACGCTACGATTCAAATCGAAAAGTCGCAGCTGCAGCATGCTGCATTGAAGGTATAGTTAAGGCTGCCCTTCTGTGGAAAAATCCACATGGAAGGGCAGCCTTATTTGCAGGAAATCGTTCTTTTATCTCGCCGATGCGATCGACTTGGCTTTATACACCTGCGAGCCAACTAAGAAAGAAACAACACCCCATAGCAGCATAATGCCCATTCCAATCCAGAAGGAGACGGACGATACGCCTGAAGCGTAAATGAGACCGTCGCGCATGCCGTCAACGAAGTAAGTGAGCGGCAGTATTTGCGTAACCGGCTGCAGCCATTCAGGCAGCGTTTCGAGCGGGAAGAAGACGCCGCTGAGGAACATCATGAGCATACTCGCAATGTTTGCCATCCCCATGTAAGCCTCGATCGTTTTGCTGAACGAAGAGAATAAATACCCCATCGCATTAAATACAAGCCCGCCTGCAAAAAAGGCGATCACTAAGCTGAACACATTAACATGCAGGCTGGCCCCAAAGCCGAATACGCCAATAAGCGATAAAATGACGATTTGAATGATACCGAGCATGAGGCGCACGAGCATGCCGGCGAGACCATACAGCCCCATTTTGGCAGGAGTCATGCGGAGCCGCTTCATTAATCCGCGGCGGCGCATCTCCACCAGATCGACCATCCCGAATAATCCGCCCTGAGCGACTGACAGACCGATCATACCGGTGAGCAGAAAATCTTCATAACTTAAATCATCAGCACCGGAGGATACGGAATCCATGGTCATGCTGAACGTAGGCGTCGCGCCGACCGCAGCTAAATTAGCCTGCTGAATAAATTTGTCCAAAATACCGGAGATCGCTTGCGCGGCAGCGCCTTTTTCATCTTCCTTATTAACGATAAGCTGCATCGTTGCGGCATCTTCGGAAGCAGGCAGGACGATAAGCGCATCGATATCTTGCTTTTCAACCCATTCGGTGCCTTGCTCTTTGCTGACAGGCAGCTCTTCTTTAAATTCGAACACAGGTATTTGCCGCAGCTGCTCGAGCAGCATGCCGGAGGTGGTGTTTGGCTGCGGATCCGCAACGGCGATCTTCGCTTTAAAGCTGTCACCGGAGCCTCCCCCGAAAATAATCATAAATAATACCATTAATATAACGGGGAAAAAGATATTCCAAAACCACACTTGCTTCTCGCGACACATCATTTTGATCTGAGCGGTGAACATTTTGAAAAATTGCTTGGAGCTGTTCATTTAGTCCCTCCATTCTTTGCCCGTGAAGGCAATGAACACATCTTCCAGACTCATTTCGCGGATCGATATTTGCTCCACCCGGAATCCGCGATCCTTCGTAAAGCCGAACAATTCATACAGCGTGTCCTCAGGCTGCGTTGTCCACAGCTGGAGCGAAGAGCCCTCGCGGTTCGTCCGCACGACTGCCGGGTGGAGAAGCGCTACTTTCTCGGTCTCGATCGCCGCCGCTTCACCGTCCAGCATGGAGAGCCGCACCTCCCGTTCCTTCGTGAGCCGGTCGATAAGAGCGGCTGGCGTATCGAGCGTGACGACCTTCCCTTGGTCGACAATACAGACGCGGTCGCTCAGCTTTTCGGCTTCCTCCATGTAATGCGTTGTAAGTATGGTCGTTTTGCCAAGCTCCTTCAGCTTGAGAATAATGTCCCAAATGTTTCTTCTTGCCTGCGGATCGAGTCCGGTTGTAGGCTCATCCAGAAAGATCAGCGTCGGATCGTTAATCATAGCGAGCCCAATGGCCAGCCGCTGCCGTTGACCGCCGGACAGCTTCTTTACCTGTTTGTTGCGCTGGTCGGTCAGGCTGATCATTTCAAGCACTTCCGCTGCGGGCCGCGATTTCGGGTAGAACGTCGCGAACAAATCGAGATTTTCCTCAACGGTCAACAAGTCGAACAAGGCGCCTGACTGTGGCTGTACGCCGATCGTTACTTTGATTTGCTCGCTGTTTTTGGACCAGCTCAAGGATCCGAACTGAATTTGACCTGCATCGGGGGATTGAAGCCCTTCAATCATCTCGAGCGTTGTTGTCTTGCCGGCGCCGTTCGGGCCGATAATCGTGAATACTTCTCCGGCTTCCACCGAGAAGCTGATGTCTTCCACAGCGGTGACCCCACCAAATGATTTTTTTAAATGAAGCACTTCCAATACGGGCATTAGGTAACCTCCTAAAAGTTTTGTGAAGCAAAACTGACTTCGGAAGAATAAGCTTATGTTTTATTGCATGCAATAATTGTAAAACAAAACCATTTTATGAGAGTACCGTCTTAAGCATGCTCTTGATCTCGGTCTAGAGGCGGAAGGGGAGACAGCCAAGATAATAGGATGTAAAATCAACCAAGTCATTGACGATTGTCCCAAAAAAACATATATTGAAATCATTAATTGAGAATGATTATTATTTACTGCTGAAGAAAAGGGACGTCTTATTATGCGGATAAAATGGATCATACGTCTGTCGGCGGTTATTTTGCTTGCTGTTTTCGTTTGGATGACATGGCGGTGGTTCGATAAGGATGAATGGCTGGGCGATCTGCTTTTGCTTGTTAAGCAGCCAAAGTGGCTTATATTCATGTTTACGGCTTATTTATTGTCGTTTGCCCTGAAGGCAGAGGCATGGCGAAGATATGTAGGATCAAACGAGCGCTTTGGCGTGTTTTTTCATGGAATCATCTATAGCTTGCTGGTAAACCATCTGCTGCCGTTAAAAGTAGGAGACATTGTCCGAGCCGGGTTTTTGAAAAAAATGGCTAATAAAACGTGGGACGAGGCGTTGCATTCGGTAACCGTCATGCGTGTGCTCGATATGCTCACTTTATGCTTGTATGCCGGCATAGGTATCCTTTGGCTCGGGCTGCCATCCTCATGGCTATGGGTCGCCGTATTGCTGGCAGCAGCTATCCTTCTGGCTGTTATATACAAGCTTCCCGTCATAAAAAAAATGCCGCTTATACAAAAGCACTTGGCACATTTCAAAGTGACGATGCTCTCGGGCAAAGGGCTCTTTATCATGTCAGCGATAGCGGTGAGCTGGATTTTGGAAGCGGGCATTATTTACGGCATTGCCAGCGTTCTTAAGTTGAAATTGGGTGCCGTCCCCCTCGTTTGGGTTAACAGCATGACCATAGCCGGACAAATCTTTCACATTACTCCTGGTGGCATCGGCACCTATGAAAGCACCTTGAGCGGTTCACTAGCAGTGCTCGGAATAAACGGGAGGGAAGCGTACGGGGCGGCGATTTTGTCCCATGCGTTTAAGTTTGCGTTCGCCTTCGGAATGGGAGCTTATTCTCTGCTGCGCATGCCGCTCGGTTGGAGGGAAGCGAGAGTATGGATCAAGGAAAGAAGAATAGAAAAGGAATGATTTTATTATGAAAAAGGCATCCCCATTTGAAATTGTGGCTGCGAGATGTTGGAATCTGTTGAATGAAGGGAAGCCGTTTACCCCGATTTTTGTAATCGGCGTTTTTCTGCTTTATCGCATAGGCGAGTGGTCCGATATGGGTTTCTGGAGCGCAGCCGGACTTGGATTGTTGATAACGTTACCTATTTTTGTTATTTATTACTGCTTTGATTTTCCTCTAATGCTTCGCAATTATTTGTGGCTGCCGCTCATAGCCGCGCTGCTCGTCTGGGATCATGGGAGCCTCTCCCTTTATTTGCTTGCGCTTGGCCTATTCTTTTTTTTCACCGTCTATTTTTGGGGCACATTCTATTACCATTTGCGGATCGGTACTTCGTGGTGGAATTTCACCCGTTTCTGGAAGCTGGTTCTGAAAAACAGCGATTCGACCAGCGGCAACGCGCAGGAGCAAATGCCTAAGTTTTTGCTGCTGCTGTTGATCTGGAACCATTTCTATCACGTTTTTTATTCCACCGGCACGTTTGAAGCATTCAATGCTGCGCAATTGCTTACGCCTGTTATTTTTGCCGTATGCTTGTGGCTGTACAGCTATGTGCTTCACGCGAATCTGTTCGATTGGAAGCCGGCGGAGAATTCCCCGTTAACGGACAAGTCCGGCTGGCCGAAGAGTGCTGTTAACGAGAAAGTTATTGTCATTGTCATTGACGGCATGCGCAAGGAAAGGTTCGAAGAAGCTAACGCGCCTTTTCTGAAAAAGCTAAGAGCCGAAGGAACCGAGTATGCCCAAATGGAGACGGTTTATCCGGCGCGTACGGTCGTCTGCTTCTCTTCCATGTTCACGGGCACGTACCCGCGCGAACACGGTATTCGCTCTAACATGGTGTGGAAACTGGGCATTAAGGTGGAAAGCATCTTTGACTCGCTCCGCAAGGTCGGTAAAACCGGCAGGCTGCTCGGTATCGCCCATTTGATCGATTCCATGGGCAATGATGTGGAAAGCGTTACGGCCGTGATGCATAACGACGTTGCGGACAGGAATATCATCGAGCGCGCCAAGCGGATCATGGAAGAGCAGAATCCGGATTTGCTGGTAGCCCAGTTGATTGGTGTTGATCAAACCGGACATAGCCGGGGCGTGCTGTATGATGAATACGTGCAGAAGATCGAGGAAGCCGACCGTTTAATCGAAGAGTTTGTAGGCTGGTTGGAAAACCGCGGCATGATGAACAATACGACACTGCTCGTGTGCGCGGATCACGGACAGGCCGACGGCATCGGTGGACATGGCCATCTAGATGAAGGAGAGCGGTTTGTACCGTTTTTTATGCACGGTCCGTTCATTCAGCAGGGGCTGCGCATCGAAGAGAAGCATTCCCTTATATCGATTGCTCCTACTTTAGCTTATTTGCTTGGAGCTCCGGTCCCAAGCAGCAGCAGAGGAACGGTACTCTCGGAGGCTATGAAGACAAAATAACGCGGGAACGGGAAAGGAACACATCATGGACAAACAGAAGATCGTCGTCTTCATGCCGGCGCACAATGAAGAAAGCAATATCGCGGGCGTGATTGCCAGAATCCCGCGGAAGTTTCACCCTGATTATAAGGTTGAGGTGCTTGTCATCGATGACGGCTCCACAGATGAAACGGCGGCTGTCGCGAAACAGGCGGGAGCCGACCGCATTGTTTCCTTTAGCCGCAACCGGGGACTAGGTGCTGCCGTTCGTGAAGGGTTGGCGGAATGCTGCAGAATGGATGCCGCGATCGGGCTGATGATCGACGCTGACAATGAATATCCGCCTGAGCAAATTCCCGACGTTCTTGCGCCGATTATCGCAGGCTTCGCCGATTACACCTTCGGCTCGCGATTCAAAGGACAGATTCGCGGAATGAAGCTGCACCGCAGGCTTGGAAACTATGTGTTTACGCTGCTGCAGGCTATACTTTTGCGCAAATGGATTTATGACGGACAATCCGGGATGAGGGGATTTTCCCGCGAGGCAATGGAGAAGGCCGAGATTATTCACGATTATAACTATGCCCAGGTATTGACGATCAACTTAGTAAGGCAGGGGTTCCGCCTGGAAGAGGTGCCGATCTCCTATCAGGTGCGCACGATGGGACAATCATTTATTAAGTTCCGGCAGTACGTGACATCCGTCATTCCCGCGATTTACAAGGAAATGAGGCGTCCATTGCCCGCAAGGGAAGCTGGAAAGGCTTTGCGCCGCAAGGAGAGACCCAGCCTATGAGGCGTAAGGCAGTCAAAGCAGGCACAGTGTTCTTTGCCGCTATTGCCATCCTTTTCTTCGTCTATATGTGTCTGCGCTATTCAAGTCCAATTGCCCGCACTTGGGACGAGGTGGATTTTGCGCTCGCTTTGCATCGGTTCGATTTACTGGCCATGCAGCCGCATTTCCCGGGCTACCCTTATTTTATTCTTGGAGCATCCGTCATCCATCGCTGGATGGATGATCCTGTTCGAGCCTTGTCCGCATTCAACACGCTTGCGGCGTTAAGCGCGGCGATTCCGATGACGCTGCTGGCGCATCGTTTTACCGGCGGCGGGGTCAAAAGCCTATTGTTTGCCGCGCTAGTTTTGACGAGTCCTTATTTATGGATGATGTCGGCGAGACCGATGTCCGAATGCGCGGGCATTGCCGTGCTATGGTGGTATTTATGGAGTATACGGGCAGCGATAGGACGTCCAAGCTCCATGCTGCTGCATCTGCTTCCCATGCTGGTGTTCGGGCTTCTGATGGGGACACGCTTGTCGTTTTTCCCATTCGGACTTGCACTTCTGCCGCTGTGGATTGCCCAGTTCAAACAAACCGGGAAGAGAGGCAGGCGTCTTTGGTTGTCCGTTGCGGCGGCTTTGTTTGCTCAACTTGTATGGGTGGTCGGGCTGGCGCTTTCGGAAGGTAGCCTGTCCGGTTTTTGGAAGCTTTCTGTTGCATTTGTGGAAGGCCATTTCTCAGAGTGGGGGGGAGGAATCTCGTCATCTAACATGGCGTTTGGCCAAAGGCTGCCGCAGCTGCTGGGCCATAATCTGATCGGGCATGCGCTGCTTGGCGGCTCAGTTAGCGTTGGCATCCTGCTTGCGCTGCTTTTTGGAGTTACCTGCATGGGGATTTGGCAGCGCCGCGCTGCAGATCAGGAAAGACAGCCGGCTTCCCTAATGGAGCAGGAAAACCGGCAATTTTATGTTTGGCTTGCTGTCTGCAGCGGAGCGTATTTTCTGTGGGCGTTATTCGGCCAAAATATTGAGAAGCCCCGCCACATTGCCCCGGTGGTCGGTCCCATATTGTTCTTTATATACTGCGCGGCGAACCATACAGCATCGTCAATATGGGAAGCGCGGCGTTCGGAACGTCTATTCCGATCATCGGCTATTCCCGTAGTCATTCATGTACTCTTATTTACGCTAATTTCCGTTCAGCTTACAAGCGGAGCGAAGCTGCTTCAGCGCCAGGCTGGCGAGGTTCCGGCCGTGTATCAGCTTCACCGGTATGCAAGCGCTTTGAAGGAGCCTTTCGTGCTGTACACCTGGGAGGAGACGCGTGTGCTGCAATATTTAGGAGCCGATTACGAACATCAGCGAATTTATACTTATGAGTATTTTAAAGCGACAGCGGCAGCAATTCCCGAACGCCATGTACTGATTACGGATCATGTTTTGCAGGGATTTGAACAGCAAGGGCAGCAAATGCGGGAACATGTGGAACCGGTCGCCGAGTTTCATTCGGATCCCTTATTCGACCCGGTGTATGCTGACATAACTTTATACGAGTGGATCAAAAAATGATGGCGTTGTCGTTATTTTTTGTACATTCAATAACATACAGGACTTATGAAGTCCGTTCCATCGACTCACCCTTAAACAATCCCAAAACGCGCCCTAACTCCAAAATTGATATAAAAATTAGCACTTAACCAGTATTGCAAAATTAGAGCTGGAAATTAGTTCTATTGTTCGCCGCTTACCCTCCCGTAAACTATTGAATCTTAGAGGCAAAAAGCTGAAAAATTAGAAAACTGAAAGTTTACTGAAAAAATAGCTGACATAAGTATTGACGTATTAACCGATAATGATTATCATTACAAATTGTGAGTGAGAAAAATTATCAGTGAGAGGTGATGAGATGAAACGTTGGCTCTTATGCGTTCTTCTCTTGGTTACTGTAGCGTTACATATCGCACCGTCCCAAGCGCAGGCCTATTCTTACGGTGATGCCAATACAGAAGATATTGCTGAAACATTCAAATTGGTAGAATCCAGTTTAGCCGGTGCATCGCCTAATTGGAAAGCTGCGGAAGAGGCTTATAAAGTACGGAGACCGGAAATTGTATCGCACTTCGGCGAAGCGGTAGGCGCAACGCTTGATAACAATTTCAAGAACAAGGACGCCAAGCTGACTGTTGCCAATTTCAAAGCGGTGCTCGTGATGAATTTGGATCGGCGGTTCACCTATGCGATTAAAGGCTTTGACGATTATGCCCAAACGAAGCTGCTCCTCGCAAAAGCAAAAGCGACCTTCGATACATTGAAGCCTTATGTCAGTTCCAGGACTGATGAAATAAACGCGGCATTCGATGCGGCTCTGGAGGCGCTGGGCAATCCAGGATTGTTTGGAGTCGGACAGAAAGCAGCGGAGCCGGACGTATTTAAGGAAAAGGTGAATTTCATTTACGGCATTGTAAAGCCATTGTTTCCATACAAGGCTTACGTAAAGCCTGCCGCTACCCAGAAGCCTGCCGCAACACCAAAGCCTGCTGCAACGCAAAAGCCTGTTGCAACCGAGAAGCCGGCTGAAGAGCAGCAGCAACCTGGGACGACGGGCAGCGCGGAAAATGACGCGCCTGCAGCAACTGCGGCGACGGATGATAAAACATCTGAGGCGGACAAACCTTCAACCGAAACTGACGAGCAGCAGGAAGGCGTTGCAGCTGAGGCCGATGCCGATGCTGCATCAACCCCCGTTCCAGTCGAGAGTGAGACGGTGGAAGCAGCAGAGCAAACTACCGCTGAACAGGAACAAGCAGCGCCAGCCGACAGCAATGAAGCAGAGGAATCAGGTAAAGAGCTCGCAGCGCATGCACCGATGGAGCAAACCGACAAAACGAATCCTTGGGTAAGCATATCGGTTATCGGCGGTGTTATATTGCTTGCAGGCGGAGCCGTTTGGCTTGCACGCAAAAAGAAATGGTTTTAAAAATATGAATTTGGGAGAGATTAAAATGCGCAAATGGTTATCATTAATTTTAAGCGTTTCACTCGTGATATCATCCTTCTTTACGCTAGCTTCCGTCGTGAGTGCGGAAAGCAAATTCAAAATTACCGAAGATGCGGCCATAGCAGCTCGGATCAAGGCTTTCACCGACATTAAAGCATTGTTCACAGCTAATACCGTGCTGACTGATGTGAAGGCTTTCTATGTGGATAAATTCCAGACGGAAGTGAAACGGATCGATGCGACCATCAAACCGGAAGATCCGAAAATCGACGACAACATTGTACTCGTGCTGGACAATGCGATCGCAGGCAAACTGAATGTGAATCAAGCCAAGCAGGCAATCGATAAAGGATTGCAATGGTATTTCTACCTCTCTGTCCGCGATTTGATTAACAACCAAGTAAGACCGGCGCTCAAAGCCGGCGATACGGCAACGGCTCAAACGGCATTTTACAAAGTTGTTCAAACTTATGAAGGTGTCCTGGAATCTACAGTAGTAAAACGCGACACTTCGTTCAATCTGCACATGGCAGACATCCTGAAAGGCACGATTGAGCAGCTGCTTAACGACCTTGCAAGCGGCAATGCGGATGACTTCAACGTTCATCGTCAGGTGCTGGACAAAACGTTGATTAAAACGTATGCGCTAGGTGCCTATACGTATGCGAAAAACATCCCGACGAAACCAGCTGCCGATCAACCGGCTGCGATGACCGAAGGTTACTTCTTCTTCATGACGGTATATTCCTATCTGAAAGGCGGCAGCGCGGTTGACGCTGATTATATCCGCAACGCTTTCGCTTCGGGTGATGCCAGCCAAATCAACACGGATAAAATTCAGGATGCAATGCAGCGTACGATGATCGGTAAAGTATCCGAGTATGTTAATCAAGCTTTGGTTAAGCTGGAAGCAGGCGATTTGCAAGGCGCACGCGGATACGCGATGGAGGGGAATATGTTCCTTTCTGCCCAGGAAGTGTTCTTCGGTGCTGAGAAATATGCGGCAGCGGCAGCTCATGCGCAGCAATTCTCTGATGCTGTAGATAAATCTGATCTTGCATCCGCCAAGATGCATGCTTTCCAAGTGCTGAAGTTTCTGGTAGTGAAAGACGGCGTTCAGTTGAAGGTCGGCGACAAAAAATATCAAATTAACGGCACGGATTCTGCGGCGGATGTCGCACCTTATATCAATCCGCAAACAAGCCGCACCCTGGTGCCGGTTCGCGTGATCGCAGAGGCGCTCCAAGCAGAAGTCAAGTATGATGCGGCTCTCAAAAAAGTAATTATAGTGAAAGATGGCAAGACGACTGAACTTATGATCGGTTCGGTTCAAATTGTGCAAAACGGTGAAATCAATGCGGATGTGAAGCTGGATCAGCCTGTCGTCGTGAAAAACGCCAGATCGTTTATCCCTTTGCGCGCAGTGGCAGAGCTGTTCGGCAAGCGTGTCTTTTATGAAAAGGGCGAAATCATTATCCTTCGATAAGTGAAATGAAAGAGGAAGACACTTGCGTCTAATGGCGCAGGTGTCTTCCTTGCAAATATGACCGTACAAGGCAGGAGATGAAAGCATGGATATACAGGCGTTTTTGATTACCTTTCGCGAAGCGCTGGAAGCTATATTGATCGTAGGGGTAATACTAACCTATCTGACCCGGATCGAACAAACACGCTATCATAAATGGGTTTGGGTTGGCGTGGTTCTCGCTTTGGCCGCCAGCTACGGCGTTGCGCTCGCTTTCCAGATCATTTTTACCGGGTTCGCGAGCATGGGCAGCCAAAATTATTTGAAAATCGGGATCATGCTTGTATCCTGCGGCTTGCTGACCCATATGATTATGTTTATGACTCGTCAGGGCGACATGCAGGGAAAAGTGCAAAATAAAATTGCAGCTATATTAACCGTTGGCGGAGTTGTTAATATGGTGCTGCACTCGTTTCTCGTTGTGGTGCGTGAAGGGGTGGAAACGGTCTTCTTCTTTGCCGCGATTACAGGAGGGGATATCCAGAAAGCACTGGAAAGCTGGGGTGCGCTGGGCGGCCTTGTTTTGGCCCTGATTATCGGTTATCTTTTTTTCAAAGGCACCAAAAAAATCAGTCTTCGAACTTTTTTCAGAATTACTTCCGTGTTCCTCATGATGATTTCGGCCGGGTTGTTGGTGCAGGCAGTCGGCATTATGCAGGATCTTGGCATCATGGGCAGCATTTATCGGACTGCGGGAGGAGAGATCGGAGAGGTTTATAATATCACGGCGTTCATGCCGGAGCATCCGATCGATGAAACGCAATATATTCGTGACACCGGCAGTGAGCCTCTGATCAATGGCCAAGTAGGGATTTTTATGAAAGCATTTTTGGGCTATACCCAGAATCCTTCCGTGGAGGAATTTTTGTTATATTGGGGTTATTATTTCCTGGCGTTTGTTTTATTAGCGGTTCAGAGAAAACGCATTGAAATAGAAGAAGCAGGCGTAAGAGCAGCGGCATAAAAAGATGGAGCGTGAGCATAAAATGAATGTCGGCATTGTCGGATATGGTCATGTCGGTAAAGCGATGCACGAATTGTTCCCGGATGCAGCGGTTTATGATGAACCATTAGCGCTTGGAAGCCGGGAAGATGTGAATAATTGCGACGTCACATTCGTTTGCGTGCCGACACCGCAGCTTCCAGGCGGAAAATGCGACTCCTCCATTGTAGAGGAGGTTTTGGCATGGCTCTATGCGGAGGTTATCGTAATCAGATCGACCGTTCCGGTAGGATTTACGGATGATCAGAAACAAAAAACAGGGAAGCGAATTATTTTCCAACCTGAATACTATGGGGAGACCGCGGGCCATCCCTTTGCCAGTCTCAGTCATCGAACATGGCTCACATTCGGCGGGGCTTCGGAAGATATAAGCATCGCGATCCGCGCTTACCAGAAGGTGTATAATGCCGAGGTGAAGCTGGTGCTGACCGACGCCAAAACAGCGGAACTGGCAAAATATATGGAAAATTGTTTTCTGGCGCTGAAGGTTACGTTTTGCAACGAGTTCTATGATATGGCCAGAGCCTACGGTATCAACTATGACGAGCTGCGTGAAGTATGGCTTGAAGATCCACGGATTGGCAGAAGCCATACGTTCGTATATGAGGACAATCGAGGATTTTCCGGGAAATGTCTGCCTAAGGATGTCAATGCGTTAATTGATATGGCCGATGAAAAAAACGTAAACGTCGATTTGATGAAATCCGTTCGCGCAAAGAATGAGGATTGGCGGCGTTGTGACCGATAACTTTGCGGGATGTGAATATAAAGTCTGCGACGTCAAATGCCGCGGGCTTTCTTTATTGTTAGGGATTGCTAGTGGATCACTCTTCGATAAAAAGGGTTCAATCGCTTAGAGCCCTCCAGCTAACTCACTCCAACGGCGTTTCTCCCCAAACACACACTTGCTACAGATGCGGCTCCTACAACACTCACTCACTCACTCACTCACTCACTCATTCACTCCAGCGGCGGCTCCTCCTTGACTAATTAGAGGGAATTCCTCCTGTAAATTTGTCTTTGAGATCGTAAGAGTCCCATCAAACAGGAAAAGCTCCCTCTAAATCGGAGGTTTAGGCGTTAATTGAGCGAATCCGATTG
This sequence comes from Paenibacillus prosopidis, assembly GCF_003337375.1. Lineage (GTDB taxonomy): Bacteria > Bacillota > Bacilli > Paenibacillales > Paenibacillaceae > Pristimantibacillus > Pristimantibacillus prosopidis. The sequence goes on along the minus strand of NZ_QPJD01000005.1, from coordinate 259,870 downwards.
AGTTAACGGGAGGTTTTCCATGTATATTTCTACGATATAGTTTCAATGGGATAATTAACCGGATGTTTTCCCGCTAAGTTAATCAAAGTAATCCAGCACGCCTCGAGCAAGCTCATACCGAACGATTCTTTCACCATTGACTCGAACTAAAGGGAGAAGCCAGCCTTTTATGCACAATTTTTTTAGCATCAGGACTGCCGTCTTTTGATCGATTTCAAAATGATGCACGACATCCTTCGGTCGAATCGGCTGAGCCAACCGGATGGCGAGCCGGATGATTTCTTTCTCGGCTAGCAGCGCGCGGGAGACCGGCGTCTGATTAGGCTGGTACCGGCTCAGCACCATGCGTAGTAGTGTGATACACAGCTCGGGTCGTTGCTCGATATCATCGTATGCGAAAGAAACGACGTGGTATCCCATGGCGTGAAGGAAGGTTTCGCGGTTCAGCTCGTTGCAATATTTTTTCCGGTCCATGTCTTGAACGTGCGTGGCGTAGCCTTTGATTTCAAATAACAGCTTCACGAATCCTGGCAGCCAGGCAAAATCCGCAAAGTAAGATCTGCCCCGCCAATCGAGCACTTCATATTCCGGATGAAAATCTTCGAAGCATCCCCGGAGCGGCCACCAAACGTTGCGCAGAAACAGCGATTCACCGTGCCGATGTCCCCTCTCCAGGCGCCCCCGACGTTCCCCTGTCCTGTTATCGAGATGATAACGGATAAATTCGTTATGCGCTTTATCAAAAGTCACTCTCTCATCCCCTCCAGAAAAATAGAAAACGTCCCGTTTCCATTCAATAGGAATGGAAACGGGACGTTCTTCGTCACTTGAATCTGATTATATAGTAAATGCATGTACATGACCAGCCGTTGAAAGGAGGCGCGACGTTACATTATGCGGCTTCAACGGTGAGGTGAATCGCATTGCCGGAAGGGTCGTGTACGACATATGCGTCACCTTTTTCAACAAAGGTAACACCTTCACTGCGCAGATGACTCAGCAGCAATTCACGGCTTTCAGCGGTCGTAAACACAATGGTGAAGTACGATAGCCCCACTGTATCCGCTGGCGGCAAGGTCGCGCCGGTTCCCGCCCAAATGTTCATGCCGATATGGTGATGGTATCCGCCAGCGGAGACGAAAACTGCCGACATCTGCGCATAATCTCCGACAACATCAAAACCAAGCTTTCCTTCATAAAAGGCTCGCGACTGCCGAAGGTCTCCAACATGCAGATGAATATGTCCGATAACGGTACCCTGCGGCAAGCCTTTCCACTCCGAACCTTCGCTTTCTGCGAGAAGGCTTTCCCAAGCGATGGGATCGCTAGCCATTACATAGTTGCCGCCCGCATCCTGTTTCCACTGATCCCGCGGCCGGTCGGCATAAATTTCAATCCCGTTATTGTCAGGGTCTGCAATATAAAGCGCCTCACTGACCAAATGATCCGCCTGCCCGATATGGATGCCGGATTGGATCAAGTTGCGCAAAGCGAGCGATAACGAATGGCGGTCCGGAAGCAATATGGCAAAATGGTACAGTCCTGCATGGGATCGTCTTTGGGGAACGACTGCATTCGGTATTTCCTCAAGAACGAGCAAGGTCGTCTGCCCATCAGCGGTAAACGAAGCAATGCGCTTCACCTCGTCTTGCTTCAGAACCTTTAACCCGACAACCTCCTGGTAGAACTGTATCGATCTGTCCAGCTGACTAACCTTTAATCTAACTTCGCCCAGCGTAATATTCGGATCCATATGTGAGGCCATCTCAATCACTCCTACAAAGTTTCATATCGCTTATATTAACCCATTTGCATATAAAAATAAAGTTGATAATTAAAAGTAAGTTATGATGAATGCTTATCTACGGCCCTTTTTACGCGTCATTATCGTAGATGGCCGCGAATTGATGATAAGCACCAGCTGATCCTGCATATATTCCGGAGAATATTTAAACCCGCCTTCAATCCAATGGAAAACAAGACCAAGCAAGGCATGGATAGAATAGATAACGTGAAGCTCACGATTTAGATTGTCAGCAGAGTCGTCCAGATCCTCGGCAACAACGATGCCCTTTGGGAACGCGTATTTGCAGTTAATACTACGGGACCAATGAGAACAACACGAAAAGCGCTTCCTATTTTTATCGAAAAGAAAAGCGGAGTTATCGTTAATATTGCTTCTGCGGGAGGTTTGCAAGGGTCGAGAGCCGGCGCCGCTTATACAGCGGCCAAACATGCAGTCGTAGGATTTACTAAAAATGTAGGGTTTCAATATGCTAATTTGGGAATTCGCTGTAATGCGATTGCCCCAGGCGGGGTAGCTACAAATATTGGAGCCACTCTCAATGAACCAAATAAATTCGGCATGGAGAGAGCAATGGCAGGCATGCATTTGAACCCGCGTACTGGTGATTCAACAGACATTGCTAAGGTTGCTCTGTTCTTGGCCTCAGATGATTCCGGTTTTGTAAATGGAACTGTAATTACAGCCGACGCCGGGTGGACTGCATATTAGTATAAATTCACATGAGAAACTGGTCGCTACAGCGGTCAGTTTCTTTGTTTTGAAGAGGTATATGGATCAGGGGTTCAAGCTTAAAAAAACGAATCGGTGGAATGATAAGGAGAAAAAGGGGGAATGAGGGTGCATGAAACGCTGCTATCAAAACTGAGGCAGTTTGTAGTCGAGCTCGAGAAGAAAGAGGCTTCAGCTAAATATTCAATTCCCGACGGGGTCATGAACGCTGTAAAAAAAGCCAAATCGCTGGAAAAGCTGCTGCATGAAATATTCACGCAGGTTGGCGGAAGCGGCGGGATTCACCTGAGTTCCATCATCCGCAGAGAGTTCGGCATAAATGCGGAGTTGATGGATCACTTCGGGCAATGGGCGCCTTACAGCAAGGAGCTGTTCGAGGATGAACTCCACGATGCGGTTGACAGAGCGGAGATTCGTGCGGGAAACCAGGGAGTGTTTTTTGAAGGTACGCCTAGCAAAAAGGAAGCAGCGGAAGCCCTTCAATTGCTGAAGAATATCGCGCATGCCGCAATAAGATGCCAGTTTCATGCCAAGCTCGCTGGACCGGAGCAATATGTTGACATCTTGGATAATCTCCTGCAGTTTTATGCCCTGCCGAATACATACCCTGAGGGGAATGCCGTTAATTACCGAAACCTCATCTCGGGCGACCGGCTTTACGCGATGTCAGGCGGCGACGACAGAATCACCGATGCCTTGAAGGCTTTTGCCAAAGAGTGGTACCAGCAGTCACCGCATTCATTCCTGGAGAGCAAGGAAGGGTATCTTTCTTATGAATTTGTCCGCCATTTCTTGTATGTATTAACGGAGGAACAACTTGAGCGGCTGTGCAGCGAATATATCCGGTACATCGAAGTGGAATTCAAGCTGGTAAGGACCAAGCCGAATTTATATCGCGCAAAAAAATTGGAAATCATGCTGGAAACGGTGTTAAGCTGGACGCCGCACGGATAAAGATTAGATACCCCTAAGATCCTTTCAGATCTTAGGGACAGTCCCTCTTTCATTTTATTACCTTATAGAAATGAGAAAAAAGAGCGCAAAAGACCGCGCTTCCTAGGCGGAGCCTGAAGCTTGGCTACAGCAGCCTGGTGAATCTCGTCATGTGAAGAGTAGGTTTTGCTGCTTGACGTCTGAATTGTTTCGACTGAAGCGGCTAATTGTTCAATCATTTGGCGAAGCTCCTCGAGTTCCTTTCGCTGCTGGAGCAGTTGTATCGAGACGACTTCGTCGGCTTTCTGCTCGACTGAGCGTTCGACATGCTCGATGCGGGTTAACATATCTTCCACAGACGGATCATGCGTGTGCAGGGGAGTCTCATCTTGCTTAGGCTCCGGCTGCTGCTCGTTAGTTGTAAGAGCAATGCGATCCAATGTTTCCCCATGATCGATTCGGTCTTTAATGTGAATGAGCAGATCAATTTCCTGCTCCGAGAAAATATAGTGGCCAAACCGGTCCTTTTGAAAAAAATTAGGGAAAGTGGAAGCCCAACGTTTGATAGTCGTTTGGCTGACGGAAAGCAGATCTGCGGCATCCTTCGTTTTCAAAGTACCCATTTCTATCCCTCCACTTCGGATGTTCTGTTATGGATAATTCGCCGTTTTTAAGCGACTCCCTGCAAGGGTGACAAAGGTAGTGCTGATTCGATAAACAAAGTGTTTTTACGAGTAATCATGAGCTTTTGAAGGAGGAGAATCAAAAGAAGAACTTGGAATTTCAATGAAAATCATCAGTCTCAAGATACCATAATGTGGTAGGATAAAGAGGGTGAAATGAGACGTGAACACAACACAATGGATAGGGAATAATAAATTGGCAGAAGCAAACACTAAAAGGGCTGCCTAGTATGATATTAAAGTAGATAATACAAAAGAATAAAGGAGATACGATGACAGAGAAATCAGCACTAATAGAAACAGGATGGAACTTCGACAACAGTTATGCCCGCCTTCCGGAACTATTTTTTACCAGGCAGGACCCAACCTCTGTACGCTCACCGAAGCTGATCATTCTTAATGGTCCATTGGCAGCTTCCCTAGGGTTGAACGTCCAAGCGCTGCAAAGTGATAATGGTGTAGCGGTGCTTGCTGGCAACAAGATTCCCGAAGGCGCTTTGCCTCTTGCACAAGCTTATGCAGGGCATCAATTCGGGCATTTTACCATGTTAGGGGACGGTCGGGCTCTGCTGCTTGGCGAACAGATCACTCCCCTTGGAGATCGGGTTGATATTCAGCTTAAGGGCCCAGGTAGAACGCCATACTCCCGCCGAGGCGATGGCCGGGCGGCACTTGGACCGATGCTGCGCGAATACATCATCAGCGAAGCCATGCATGGGCTCGGTATTCCTACTACCCGCAGCCTAGCGGTGGTGACAACCGGTGAATCCGTAATCCGCGAAACCGAGCTGCCTGGTGCAGTTCTTACCCGTGTGGCTGCCAGTCATCTGCGCGTCGGAACTTTTCAATTCGTTTCGAATTGGGGCTCTGCCCAGGATCTCAGAGCCATGGCAGATTATACGTTGCAAAGACATTTTAAAGAAGTTGACACGGATGGGAACCGCTATCTTTCCCTGCTTCAGGAAGTGATCAAGCGTCAGGCCGAGCTGATTGCCAAATGGCAGCTCGTTGGCTTTATTCACGGGGTGATGAACACGGACAACATGACCCTTAGCGGAGAAACCATTGATTATGGTCCCTGCGCCTTCATGGATGCCTTTGACCCTGCTACTGTATTCAGTTCCATTGACGTTAATGGCCGTTATGCCTATGGCAATCAACCGCAGATAGCTGCATGGAATCTTGCTAGATTTGCTGAAACCCTTTTGCCGCTGCTGCATGACGACGAGGATCAGGCTGTCAAACTGGCGGAGGATGCGATTTCGGATTTTAGCGACTTGTATTTCCGAAATTGGTTTGCGGGAATGAGGGCAAAACTCGGAATCTTTAACGAAGAGCAGCAGGATGAATCCCTTATTAAAGAACTGCTTAGTATGATGCAGAAGGGTAGTGCGGACTACACCAATACCTTCCGCGCCTTAACTTTTGATAAGCCGGAGGATACGGTCCTGTCTGGCAACACGGAATTTGCTCAGTGGCATGATCTGTGGCAGGCGAGACTAGGCAGGCAGCAGGAGTCAAAAGCTTCCTCGCATCAGTTGATGCGCAGCAGCAATCCCGCGCTAATCCCCCGCAACCACCGGGTAGAAGAAGCGCTGGATGCCGCGGTGAAGCAAGGAGACTACAGCGTAATGGAGCGGCTTCTCCATGTTCTTTCGAACCCCTACGCCCACTCTCCCGAACAGGAAGAGTATTCAACACTGCCTGCAACACCAACATGTTACCGAACCTTTTGCGGTACCTGATATAGCAGCATAGACCAACCAATTAATCGTCAAGAAAAACTTCATAATAAGTGTTCAGAAAAGGGCATCTTAATTGGCCCTTTTTTTAACGCATGTTATACTTAAAGTAAAATACTGGGGGAATAATCATGGAATCCAGTAGATGTCTCATGTAAGTTATTAGTGAAAGTTGATTTAATCTATGAATAGGAAGTGCAAAACGATGGATTTCGAAATGGTTATGCAGGAACTGGAAGCCCTCGGCAAGGAACGAATCAAAAAGACTTACATAAGCAATGGCGCACACGAGCCGCTTTTTGGCGTGGCTACAGGCGAAATGAAGCCGATCGCAAAGAAAATCAAGAAAAATCAGCCTTTGGCCGAGCAGCTTTACGCCACTGGGAACTACGATGCCATGTATTTTGCCGGCATCATTGCGGACCCAATGACAATGACTGAAGCGGATTTTGAGCGTTGGATGGATGCGGCATATTTTTATATGCTGTCCGATTTTGTGGTTGCAGTGACATTGGCAGAAACCGATTTTGCGCAAGTTGTTGCCGACAAATGGATCGCAAGCGGTGAAGAACTTAGAATGTCGGCAGGCTGGAGCTGTTACTGCTGGCTTTTGGGTAATCGCCCGGACGGTGAATTTAGCGCAAGCAAGATTGCCAGTATGCTAGATCAGGTGGAAAATACGATTCATGATTCTCCTGATCGAACCAAATCCGCTATGAATAATTTTATCTACACAGTCGGGATTTCATATTTGCCGCTCCATGATAAGGCAGTTGAAACCGCAAAGGCAGTAGGCCCAGTCGAAGTCAGCCGGGGCAAGACAAAAAGCAGTATCTCGCTCGCTTCCGAAAATATTCAAAAGTCTATAGATAGAGGGGCGCTTGGTTTCAAACGCAAAAATGTAAGGTGTTAGCATAGTTTGTGTAGTTTACGTCGTTCTTGGCAGTCTGCACGGAAAAAGTTATCGTCGCAGGGTTTCGTTTTATACGATCATATGTTCGTAAAAAACTGTTTACGCAGCTCCTTTTTGGTGTATAATGAATTTGGTTGTCCAAATTGTTCCAGAGGAGCTGTTGAATGATGTCAATCAGTTTGAACCCGTATTTGTGTTTAGATGGCAACACGAAAGAAGCGGTCCATTTTTACGAGAAAGCGCTGGGCGGGAAATTGCTGAGCATTATGACGTTCGGAGATATGCCTGCGGACCCGAATCATCCGTTGACGGATGACATGAAGGATCGCGTTATGCATGCGCACTTGAAAGTCGGCGACGCTGATCTTATGTTCTCCGATACATTCCCAGGCATGCCTTTCCAGCCGGGCGATACGGTTCAGATTGCCATCCATCCTAGAGAAGAGGCAAGAGCGAGAGAAATCTTCGCCGCTTTGGAAGACGGCGGACAAGTCGTCATGCCCCTTCAGAAGACGGATTGGAGCCCCTTGTACGGGATCGTAAAGGACAAGTTCGGGGTTACTTTCCAAGTGAATGTCCCAGGGGAGCAGCCGCAGTAATAGCATACAGACTTCCGCTACGCCAACAAACGAAGCCTCAGGAGGCTTACTCAGATTTCATGGTCCAGAGAGAACTGATTCAACGAGTTTTAGCTACCCGATTACGAAAACCGGATTCCTTTGTAGAATAAAGGGTCCGGTTTTTTTCATATATCGAATTGCTTAGCGTATGATTTTTTCAGTTATGTGAGGAAACCAGCCATTATATTAACCGTTTCTATGCCAGATTTGCCATTGCGGTAACGGAAACGATAGCATAAACACGAAGATACGGCAGCCAATATTCTGTTGTAGAAAAAAAACCGTCCTCGCGGACGGTCATTTGTTTTTGTTATGATTAGGGATTAACAAACTGCCACTGCAGGTTGGTACTGGAATTGCTGCTCCACAATTTCAAGTCGGAGCCATTTGTAGCATTGCCGCCGCCATCCAAATAAAGTCCGGTAGCAACATTTTTTATCCTGTAATTACTTCCGTAGGCTTCCAACACCCACCGCTGGTTGTTGCTGGTACTGTTGCTCCACTGTCCGCAAATGGAACCGTTTGTGGTACGGCCCATGCCGTCAATATACAAACCTGTAGCAACATTCTTTATTTTGTAATAGCTTCCGTAGAATTCCATTACCCATTGTTGGTTGTTGCTGGTGCCGGCGCTCCATTGGCCTGCGTTGGAGCCGTTGGTCGTACGGCCTATGCCGTCAATATACAGCCCTGTCGTCACGTTTTTCATTTTAGAAGTGTTCATGACACTCATGATCGCATCAATAATTCCCTGCTGAGTTATAGCATTAGTAGACCTGTTAAACAATCCAAAGCCATACTGTCCGTTATGTCCATTATCCCAATAAATAGGTACAGAACTATATTTTTTGGCAGCCCCGCTTACTGCTTTTGCAAATGCCGCACGATAAGTATTATTCGTTGAATCAAAAGCTGTTTTATCTATGGAACCGTATTCACCGATGACCACGGGGTATCCTTGTGTTACGAATTTATCATACATGGACTTCAGTTGCGAATCCAAATAATCTTCCTGTCCCCAGGTTGATTTTTTCGAAGCGTTGGTAGCCGTTGCTCCCCATTGAGTGATGTTGCCGGATTCTTCGCCGGCGAAGTCCCAGGGCGAGTAATAATGAACGGAGATCATGATTCTTTTTTCGGAACTTGGAATCGTTGAGGATCTGTTATTGTCCGTAGGAAGCGCAAAACCAGTATAACCATTGTTGCCTGCCGTGTAATCAATGTTCGTATTCCAACCTGGAATCAACAGCCATCTTGCCGCATTGTTTCCGCCGGTTTGTCTCACGGTGTCCACAAAGATTTGATTCAACGTATTAATGTTTGAATAAATAGTGAGGTCAGGCTGTTCCCCACTATATGTCTTCCCATCGAATACTTCGTTCATTGATTCGAAGATCAAATGCTCGTTATAATTGACGAATGTATTGGCAATCTGCTGCCAAACCTTTTTAAATTTGTCTCGAATCGTATTTTGATCGCTTGCATTCGGCAACAACCAATTATCTGACGGGGTATTGGGGGTTGTAGAGTGATAGCCATCATGGTGAATATTGATAATGACAAACAAGCCCTCGCTGTAAGCATAATCGACAACTTCTTTCACTCTGGCCAGATACGCAGAATCAATGGTGTAATTCGGAGCAGAACCGATTTTTTTCATATACGTAACCGGGATCCGAATGGATTTAAACCCTGCTGCTTTTACCTTTTGTATTAACGCTTTTGTGATAACTGGATTACCCCAAGCCGTTTCGCTAGGAACACCATTAATATTAGCATCTAATGCGTTTCCTAAATTCCATCCTGCACCCATTTCAAAAACAACTTGTGAAGAATTCAATTGTGTAAAATCAGCTGTTTCTGCTGCTGAGACTTCCGGACTCCAACCGAAAATGACAGTTGCAAAAACCAATACCATGGCTAATAAATAGACCGTGAATGACTTAAATTTTGACAGCATGCCAAAAACCTCCGTCTCTTATTTTGCTTCATTATGAAATGAATTCAACGAAAGAACTTCCATCCGATAGCGACTCTATTAATTCCCCCCTTTCTATTTATATAGTCTCTTGGAATTTCCTCCTGGAGACTGGAGTATGAATTTCTACGGTGCATTTTGATTATATAAGAATAAATGCATATAATATCACCCCATAAATTGTCACAAAAATCATATAAAAATCTAGAAAGCGCTTTCATTATAGGGTCATTGGACGAGTGGCGCCAAAGAAATGTATGAGGCTCCTGTCCTTGCTTTGCAGTTTAGGGGCCAGATCAGTCACAAGCCCAAGTGAGCTCACACATCTTGGCTGGTCAAAGGCCGGTATATTAGGATTATTTTCCTATATCAGACAAGCTCTCAACACCTTATAATCTTATTGAGTAAAAAGTACCAAAAATTTGCATCATGTCCATACATAACCACAAAATGACTAGGAGATGGTATAAATGGAAGTGATCATTGGACAAGTACCAATCAATCTGAATGAGTTAAAGCAAAATCTATTCACCACCCAGAGTCCCGCTGATGGTATTTTGTCTCCAGGGCAGCCTTTCATCTATCGAGTTTGTAAACCAGCTTTCCCAGTTGTCCCACGCTCAGGGCACGCCGGCGAATATTACTATGGTGAGAACTACGATTTCCCATACGAATTGGAAATTTTCACTTCCTTAAAGAACGGTACGGTTGAGCTTATTCGCGGGAAGGATTACCTTATTGAAGAGGTTCGAACTGACAAATACACTGAGGTTATTATCACCCCTTTAATTGTAGTGGAGCAACAATCCGCACTTATCCTGCAGCCAATAGCAAGAATTAATCTGAATCATTATTCAACTGAACGTACATTTGGTGCGGAAACCATTACCTTACTCCCTACTGTGTCGGCAACATACTTCGAATCCTTCTTAGCTGAGTCTACTTCAACAGATATCCTGCGCAGCGGCGACTATATGCAGGCAAGTCTATCAACCATACTGCAATCCCTTCCAGCAGGTTCTGCTACTGGCTCTTTCCCCATCAAGACGACTATGCCTATTAACGGAAAACCTACTCTTGTTACGATCCATTCCATTTTATGGGAAGCTTATAAGAAACCGATCTCCACTGATTCCAGCATGTCAGCAGTCGCTCCTAGTAAGCTTATCGAAGGTCAAGATTTTGAAGCGCCGGATGGACTCGACAAAATCACATCTCGCTTTTTATTTCACCCGCAGACTGAAGATTACGAGGCATATGCGTCCGCGAAAGTCCTTACTGAATGTAACGGAGTTACCGAGACTCTCACCCTTGCCACTCCGACTACCACGGTTCAATCCATCACTTCTATTATCACAGATATCCTAGGCGGATTCGATCTTATACCGGACTCCTTCCATGCGCTGCAGCCTGGCCAACCTCTTGAATTAAAGACGATTCACAAGGCATTAGATTTATCCGAATCGTTCGGGACTTTGAATCTTGGAGCATTGTCCATACCATGGAAGATCACCGGAATGGTATGGGAGCTTAATAAAGTTACGCCTGCTAGTGCAGCAGCCGATACCCCAACACCTCTACCGCCTTCATTGGGGAAAGATTTTTTCCTATCTGACGTTGAGAATGCCTTTAAACAGAAGCTGCTCATTCGACCGATTATCGCAGACTCAGAGGCTCTCGCCACCCCTCAAGTATATGAATTAAAAGGGACTGTTTCTTGTATAGTAAACGGCATATTAAGCAGCTCTAATCCTATCACTTTACTGGTCAAACAACTGCCGCTAGTGAAAGAACAAATTCAGTCCTTATTTCAGGTGAAATCAAGCAAGCCTAAGTCACTTCGTTTCGGTGAGCAAGTTCTTATAAAGCTAGTGACACCGCTAGAGAAGCTTGCCAATGTTGCCTCTCCGCTTGCAGCGGCTGCACTTCCCGATTTACAGTGGTTTCCCATTACAGGCGACTTTCCGATAGGCGAACTATCTCTGCCATTGGAAATTACTAAAATCGCATGGAGCGTATTTGACGGCAGCGGTCTTCCGCTGGTGGAGGGAGAGCACTTCCGTACCCTTGAAGGGTTAAGCAGTCTTCAAACTTCTCTAGTGTTCTTGCCTCCACTCTCAGGGAACAGCGGGGCCTCCTCGATTCCCCGTAAGGTACAGGCAACTGTAACTGCCGCACTTAATGGAAAAGAGTTGACTCTTGATGGTCTCAATCTTACCTTTTTGTTAACAAGCTTAAATTTAGTTCCATTCAAGGACAAAATTCTATCTAGTATCGTGCAAACGCTTAAAGTCACACAAAATGCAAACACGCTGGAGCCTGGCAGTACTTTGACAGCAGAATTGACTTCAACGCTTGCCAAAGCCACACCATCGGCTTCGATGAAGAGCACTGAATCGGCCTTTGCTATTGCTAATAAGACCCTCACAGGATCACTGCCATTCGTCGACGAGGCTATACCGTTTGAGCTTCCTGTTACTTTTAGCGTCAATCTCCAGTGGAATCTCTATAAACAACTGCCGGATGGAAAATTCGTCTTATTGGATGAGAGTGAGTTCGACATTCGCTCATCAGGTGATACGAGTCTTAACCCTTGGAAGGATTCACGTCTAGACGTATTAATATTGCCGCAGATTAAAGGATTTCATCAGCTTGCGGAGATAGACCTGCGTTATCTGGAGGCCGCTATAGTCATTACTGTTCCTACCCTCGATCCCTTACCAGTAGTTCTGCCGAAGATTCCAATCACACAAATTCCAATTGCTGTTCCTGAACTTTTAATGTTGAGTGAGCATAGATTAAGCGATCTTGAACAACCAGGGGACCGTCTTATCATCCTTCCTGAATCTACAATCTCTGGTTTAACAAATTGGGATCTGCTCAAACCCGTATTAGAAACCGCCAACAATCAATTAAAAAAGATCTACGGTTTATTGGATGGTATTGCAAGTAAAGCTGAATTCTTAGTGTTTATATTAGATCTGCAAGATGCCCTGGGACATACTATTCAGCCTGTAAGCAAAATATGGGTAGTTGAGGCTGTCGGGGATTATATACCGAGTATGGAACAGCTGCCAAAAACAGACCATTACAGTACGGATGACGATGAGTGGGATGACGAAGCATCAGGTTTTGTCGCGATTTTACCTGCGAATCGCAAGATTAGAGTGTATGAGGATGACGATTCCGGCGATACTTGGATGGATATCATTCCTTCAAAGGCTCAAATTAATGGCCATACTTATGGGAATATGATATCCATATTAGTTGATTTTAGTGATAAGCCCCTCGTTACAAAACCGGTAGGAACCTTGGAAGGCAGTATGGAAAACGATGATATTGATTCCTTGCGTTTTCTTGATATTTAAAAGATTAAAGCCAGGCATGCCGATTCCGGCAGCCTGGCTTTTTCCTTCGCTTGGTTCTCATTTTTTGAAACAATTACGTGAATGTTTCATTTCAACCTATTCAATAAATTTAATACCTCTCTTTAATCTTTGACAAGCAGACTAGCTTGTGGTAATTAATTGTTAGTTAAATTTGATTGGGGGCAACAAAATGAAAATCGGAATAGTTGGTGATTATAATCCTGAGTATCCCTCTCAGCTTGCCACTAGTAAAGCTCTTATTCATTCATCTAAAAAATTAGGAATAAGTATTGAGCATGAATGGGTTCCCACAGATTATATACATAATCAAATGCCCACCATCAAAGAAACCTACCAAGGTTTTTGGATAGCTCCCGGTATCCCTAACTCTGTTGATGGTGTATTAAATATTATTAAATTTGCACGAGAGAACAATGTACCATTGTTGGGGACTTGTGGTGGATTTCAGTATATTATAATGGAATATGCAAGAAACAAACTGATGATGGACAGAGCTGGGCATGAAGAACAAGAGCCCAACTCGACTCAATTAATTATCACAAAGCTTACTTGTTCTTTAGTTGGTCAAACAGGTGAAATCATAATAAAGAAACCTTCGAGATTGTTTGGAATTTATCAAAAAACACAAGTAGTCGAACATTTCAGGTGTAATTATGGACTAAGTCCAGAATACGAAGCACAAATTAACGAAGCCGGTCTTAAAATTGTTGGAACAGACTCGTCAGGTCAACCAAGAATAATTGAATTACCAGAACACAAATTTTTTGTAGGTACATTGTTTGTCCCTCAATTGAATTCAACCACGGAAACTTCTCATTGCATCGTAGATTCCCTTATTGAAGCTGCTGTTGGAACGGAAGTTCAAAGGTAGCTTAAAAAAAGAACGAGGTGATTTAGTTGGAGCGATTGGATTCTATTAGTTCCAAGCTTATTGATTATTTCAAAATCAATGAGCTTGATAAAGATCCGAGCTTTAGTAAGATTATTCCCAGGGTGGTGGTTGTAGGAAAAGTATTTCAACAGAGTGGGAGACCAGATAAAGGGGGATTGTATTGAAACCGATTAGATATATGCTTTTGGGCTTTTTAGCAATAATCATTTTTAGTGGTTGCAGTAAAAGTTCAAAGGAGTTTATCGAGGAATTAAAACCCCAACATAGTAATTATAAATTACATCTATTTTATACTGATGGTTCAACACCTTATAATGAGATGAACGAAGTGCAAGTTTTTATAAATTCAAGTCCCGTATTCAAGGATAATATTACGGAAATGAATGGTCATGATTATAGTGAACGATTAAACAAAAAATTAAAAAAATTGGGTATAACAACATATCCCATGTATGTACTAATGAACAAGGACGGGGTTGTTTATAAATCGCCTTACCTGAGTGAGATGAAATCGCTTATCAAACAGGAACTTAAACTGAATTGACACAGTAAGTTAACGCATAGAGCTCAATATATACCATTGAAGGCTGCCGATCGGTGGCCTTTTTTGCTGTTTGAGAATTTATTTATGATAAAACAGATAAAAAGGAAGAAGAGGCATAAACCGTCCGTCCGGGACTGTCGCCTAACCACCCTCCACTGAATACATCTGAAGTATAAGATAATTCAGGAGAGGATGTTGGCCGTGCAAGCTGTTCCTCATGATCTCGTTCAAGGATGGATCGCCTACACGTCGGACCGCGGTGGAACGTTCGACATTTGGCTGCACCGACCGCAGGACGGTCTTAATTTTCAACTTACACAGGGGCTTGGAGCGGAGTTTTCCGTTCCTTATTGGTCTCCGGACAGCAGGAGAATCGCTTTCATCGGTATTGACAACGTGGTCCACCTGCTGGATACTGTAACCCTCGCCGTCGCCCGGACCGACCAGATTGAACCCTACACCTTGCTGGATTGGTCCCCGGACAGCCGGTTACTCGCGTATGTCAAAAACGGGAAAATCGTCATCTATGATACTTTCTCACATAGCAGCTATGCCTTCCCGGAGCCGGGTGCCAGCGATGTTCAGTGGTTCCCTTCGAGTACGGAGCTTCTGTTTGCGGCTCCGGATTCTACTAGCATCATCCAGCTCTTCCGAATCCGGACCGATGGCACAGGCCGGAGACAAATCACGCAAAATACGGACGGACCACTCCATGACGTTCGGCTTTCCCCGGACGGGACCTTCGCGCTTTATACGTTCCCCGGTGTCAGCATCTCTATCATTTCGACGGTGGATCTGGCTACGGGCACCATCTACACGCTGGAAGGCGGACCGCTCGCCAAAAACTATTTTCCGGCATGGTCTCCGGACTCCCGGAGCATCGCCTACAGCGCAACCGTTTATAAGGAGCCGAATTATTATTCTCTCATCCAAATCGACAGCCGTACCGGTCAGAATCAAAGGACGTTGGCGGCTTCCGACTGTTTCGCCACTCCCGTCAGCTGGTCGCCGGACGGCGGCAAAATCGCGTATTTATCGGGATGCGCAGGTGTAGGAATCGCAAGTCAGCTCTGGATAGTCGATATCAGGAAGCCGATGCCGGTGAACGTCCTCAGCGGTGGCCGGATTACCGCCCTGCAGTGGTCTCCTCGCGTAAGAAGGGTTCCGGAAAACATCTACACAAGCTTCGTGTACCGGGTATCTTTTCCGTATCCCGCAATCTGGCGCCGGGTCAGCGAAGAGAGGTACGAAGGGCCCGGCGGTTTTTTTCAGGTATCCGCGATTTCATCGGGCGACCGGATAGCCGATGTTTGCAGCTCCGAAGCTTTTCATCCATTGATGCCTTACGGCTCTTCTCCTCGGATTGTCATGATGACGCTACAGAATCAAGAGGCTTGCTTCATTTTTCCGTCGGCCGACCAACCAGCTGAGATGAACAAACAGGCAGCCCTCATCGTGAGATACCCCCGCCCTGTCAAAATCGGGGAAACGTTCTACAATTATTTTATTCTATGGGCCGACGTCAACCATATCCGCCAAATTGGCGGGCGGCTGTCGTTCCTATAGCTGACTAAAAACAACGCTTCGGAGAACCAGTCCATTGAGGGGCTGGTTTTTTCGTTCCATAACTGTGTGTTGAGCAGTGTTGTTGTCCTGACTACTTATTAAAGATATGATAAAACAAGTTCAATTTCCCTTTTACTAGTTTGTCTGGGTGGATTAGTTTGCCGTCTATAACGATAGCGGGCATTGATGTAACACCATATTCACTAACTTTTGACTGCATATCCACACTCGATTCCGTACCGTTAGCGTCATAAATGAGAATTGAACACCTCGGACAAGCATATTCCTTCACGCGTTCGACGATATCTTCTCCGTACAAACTGCTATCTGTAAAAATTTCAATGCTTTTACCCATGTACTGCTTCATCCCTTCTTTATTTTTTTAAGAACGGGGCATTCCTGTTTCAACAGCGGAAGCGTATGAGCTGGTAGGAGAGTCACTTGCTCCAATAATGATTTGAAGTTTTCTAGTTGAGTTATTTTTTCTTCGATCTCTTTAACTTTTGCTGTGGCGAATGCGTACATTTCCTTCGATGGATAGTAGTCCTCTTGTTTTACTAAAGCTAAAAGGTGTTTGATTTCGTTAAGAGTAAACCCAAAGCCCTGTGCTTTCTTAATAAATTTCACATCGTTAACAGTATCTTCTGAAAAAATTCTGTATCCCGATTCATTTCTGTCTGGTTTCGATAGCAGTTTCCGTTTCTCATAGTATTTCACTGTCTCCACATTTACATTAGATGCTCTGGCCACCTGGCTTATGGTGAGACCTTTCATAGCATCAGCCCCCTCATCAGTTATCATATACCCGGTACCATGGTACCGGGTCAATAAAAAATTAAATTATAATCATGAGAGGACTAAATCAACCTAATACTGTACGTCTATCATAGACATAATAGAAAAAGCAGATTGCGAGTGGCAATCTGCTTTTTTTAACTGAATGTATCTTTCGATTCGATAACAAAATGTCTGAAGAGCCCCATATAATCGATTTTGGCTGTGGTTTCGGTCATTTGGGACTTCGTCTACTACCATTGCTAGCAGATGGTTCGAAGTATACCGGTATCGATGCTGGCGCCGGGCTGATAGAGCATGCACGGCACTTATTTAAGGGATTGCCTTACGAGGTGGATTTTGTCGTCGGCGATTTCCACTCCATCCCGATCGAAAGAAAGTATGATATTGCCGTTTGCCATGGCGTGTTGCTCCACATGACCGAGCCCATGCTCTTGCTCAAAAAAATGGCAGATTGTGTGAAGAACGAGGGGAAAGTTATAGCGTTTGAGCCTCACTGGAACGGCAATATGGCCAGCTACTATTTTGAGGGTGTCGACCAGTCTAGCGTTATTCCTCTAGGACTGTTGCAGGAGTTATTTGAGCGGGATGCCTTACGTACAGGTAAGGATGGTAACATCGGATTAAAACTTCCCTTGTATTTCAATCGCCTCGGATTGCGCGATGTGCAGTGCCGAATGAGTGATAAAGTAAACATCATGGATCCCGAGGCGGATCGGGAAAAAGCGACACAGCTTTACGAAGCGATCAAATTCAGCGATCCCGGCGACCGGGAGCAGTTTAGTACCTACCTGATTGAACGAGGGATGTTGCCTGAAGAGGCTGAACGGCAATACGAGGCTGAAAAGCTTTTGTCCGAAACGTTTACTTCTTCGGTTGCTGCAACCTATGCGGCGAGTATCAAAATAACCTTTGGTACCGTGTAGTTGTTTGCTGTGCTAAATGCCGAAAAGGCTGCCGCTTGGCAGCCTTTTGCTTTGCAATCAGGAAGTTTTGTGGGGCATTTAAGCAGGTCCTTGAAGCTTTGCCCAGCTTTTGCAATACTACAACTTTGCCAAGTATGCGTCCAGCTCGTCGAAGGTACCGCCGTAGCCTTGATACATGGAGGAATGTATGGAATGAAAGAATTGAACCTCTTCTTCAGTAGCTTGAATTGGACTAACTTTTATGGTCAAAATCGTCTGGCCGTCCTGCTCGGTGAAGGTCACGATATTCAGGATTTCCAAGGGAACAAGTTCGCTGAATGGAGCCCGAGCTATATTTCCTTGAAAATCGGAGAAGGAATTCACAAAGACGAGCTTGCCCGGTCCTGCAACTTCACGAAAAACGAATTTTCCCCACATCCGGTCGCCGTCCGCGTTCTGCATGCTGTAATGAAAGATGCCGCCCGGTTGCAGATCGAATTTGGAAATGCTGATATCGAAGTCTTTTGGGCCCCACCAATGCTTTAGATGGTCCGGATCCGTCCATGCCTTGAATACCAGATCGCGTGGAGCATTGAAGGTCCGGGTAATTTCCAAAGTAGTTGTTTTCAATGCCTCCAACTCTTCTGCCAGGCGGCCCAAAGTCGACGTGGCGCCTTCAATAGCTCCATATTTGTTAACGGTCTCTTCCAACTCCTCGGCTGTTTGGAATACCATCCGCATAGTTAGTTCGGTCGCATTGCCCTTATCCTCCATTGTAACCGTTACCCGGAAATGCTCTTCTTTTTCGGAGTCACCATGGAAATAAACCAACCGCTCGGGACGAACGATTTCGATGTACTGAATCCGGTTGGCATAATCGGTTCCGTCCGGTCCGTGCATGACATAGCTCCAAACTCCGCCGGGCGTGACGTCAATTGTGTGGGTCGTGATCGTAAAACCTTCCGGTCCCCACCAATGTGATAAGTGCCGAGGGTCCGTCCAGGTTTGGTAGACGATCTCCCTTGGTGCTTGGAAGACGCGCGTCACAGTCAATTCCCGACCCGCTACTTTTGAGATTACGTTGTTCAACATTTTGCTCTCTGCCATCATTCTTCCTCCAAATTTGAGTTTTTGCTTTGCAATTGTTGTAGATAACTGTCCAAACGGTCGAATTTTTCTTCCCAGATGCTACGGTATCTCTCCAGCCAGGCGTTAAGATCTTGAAATGGGCCGGGTCGGAGCTTGTAGATCCGGCGGTTAGCGTCCGCCTGCACCTCGACGACCCCGCTCTCAAGTAATACACGGAGATGCTTAGACACTTGGGGTTGGCGAAGCTGAAGCCGGTCGGTGAGTTCCCCCACCGTGAGGGGACCTTCCCGAAGCAATTCCACTATACGGAATCGGTTAGGTTCTGAGAGTGCATGCAGTAGGGTGTTTTCAAGATGTTCTTCCTTAGATGTGCCCATGGTTGCTCTAGCCCCTTCAAATTACTGTTTTCTATAATAACAATATACCACAAAGTGAATATTCTTGTAAAGGAATACTTAAGTATGTCAAAGCCTTGGAAGTAGGAGTTACATTTTTTATGCAGCTCCCCTTTTGATTTATTTAGGCATTTTGAATAAACTGTATTATAAAAGTGATTTCAATGAAAGGATGTTATGAAATGAAGAAAAAAGTACCGGTGAAACTAGATGATCTAATCAATGAAATTGAAATGCAAATGGATGAGACCTTTACATATATAAATACCCAGACAGGAGAAGTTATAACAATAACAAGTAAAGAGTTGAGAGCTGCAGAAGCTGAAGAGCCACTTGAAAAGTATCCGGATTGGCAAAGAGAGAACATTGAACAAGCAATAAAAATTTTAGAGGATGAGGACGGAGTTTATCTCTATTTCACATTAAGAAACGAGTACCATGAGTATGAAATAGTAGAAGAATTTATCGGGATATTAAGCGATGCAGATGTTCGGGAAGAATTGTTTGGAGCTATTCAAGGAAGAGGGGCTTTTAGAAGATTTAAAGACGGGATTAGAGAACATGACGTCGAAAAACAATGGTATGAATTCAAAGAAAAGAAGATAAAGGAATTAGTTATTGAATGGTGTAAAGAGAATAATGTTGTAACTGTGGAATGAAGTATAAACGAGTAGTTATAAGGAACGAATATAGTCCTGCGCGGACGGAATGGATGAAATTCCATCTTAGCACGAGGTTGATGTGGGAGTGCGTGGATTAGGGTTTACGAGGATCAGGGTTCCCCTAGCTTGTGTGGATGCGGACATCAAATCAGTTATTTGTATGAATGAGGCTTAAAATACGAGTTTTACGGACATTGGATCCGGTATACGCCTTAGAATGCACCCAAAATAGCTGTTTTTCAGCAAATAACGGATTCAATGTCCATAAGTACCTCATATGATGGGCGAAATGGACAAATAACGCATTTGATGTCCATAAGTACCCCTTAAGATGGGCTAAACGAATAAATCAACGGATTCAATGTCCATAAGTACCTCATAGGATGGGCGAAACGGACAAATAACGCATTTGATGCCCTTGTACGCCTAGTCATTTCGTTATTCAAACCATGGGGCCCGCGCAAACAGAAAAATCGTTCACAATGAGAGGAATGAAAGTAGCTTTAGCATGGAAATTATTTCGAGTTTGTTCCTATCGTCTGTTCCTGCTGTCGTTTGGCGGCTGCATCCGCGGGGAACTGCGGTGGTTTACTCTTGGGTTGTTTGTTCTCACCGCTTTGCAGCATATGACGAATCAGAGTTTCTCCGGGTTTCTCCTCACGTTTCATACGGTTGACGCCTTATTCTTGCTCGGGATTGCATTTAACGAAACGTTCCTGGCCTTGGCTACTTCTTCGCAGGAACAACCCGGTCTCCCGCGAGAGGGCATTATAAGGGAGTAAACTCTCCGTTACAAAATACGCGAAAGCTTGCGGTATTCCCGGGGCGAAATGCCTTCGTGCCGGCGGAAGATGCGGCTGAAATAATGGATGTCCGGATAACCGACCCGCTCGCCGACCGTCTCCACTGATAAATCAGTTTCCCTAAGCAGTTTTCTTGCTTCCCGGTGCCGGATGGAGCTTACGTATTCGCCCGGAGGCATGCCGGCCAGCTGTTTGAACAGTTTAGCCATATGATCCTCGTTCATGCTCATCTTCCTGGCTAACTCCTTGTTAGACCACATGTCGGCAGGTGCGGCTTCAATACGATGCATCAGTTCTGCAATTTTGGCGCCATGGACGGAAGCGTCCGAAAGCCGCCGTGACATCTGGGTTCTCAGCAGGTGGGCGAGAATGTTCAGCATAAGCGCTTTGCATACTAGCTCGTATCCAGGGGGCCGCATCGTAAATTCATGCTCAAGCTGCTCTATCAACTGAACACACGCAAGCGGCGGCGTATAGACCGGATTCTCGGATAACGGCGAGAATAATTCGGCAACCGCTTCCGTACCGAATTTGTCGAACTGGACAGCCTCCTCATTTACGACCATATCCGCCTCAGTGAGAATCTCCAGCTCATCGAAAAAATCGAAATGGATGCCGAGAAACTTAGCAGACGGCTCTGATACGACTTCATTCCGGTGGAATACACCAGAAGGCAAAAAGATCAATTGCCCGGCGACGATCGTATAACGCTGCCCGTACATCGCTGTAGCCGCTTCGCCTTGGCAAACGTACAACAGCTCAAAGTCGTAGAGTCTTCGAAGGTTCAGCACCCCGGGGGTCAAGGTTTGAAACTGGGCGTAATGAATGCTGGGGGACCATTCGCGGAACGGGGCCGGCTGCAGCCGCGGAAAACCGTTTGAGCATTGAGACATCCTTCATTCTCCAATCTGGTCACAATTGTTTATAAAAGACCGGAATTGTGCAAATAATCACTATTTCTACTAAATCATTTTGTTTCTATCATCATTATAATTTAGTTATCATCTCGTGAAAACAGAAATAAACGACTACGGGCTATTGTACACGGAATAGTACAAAAGGAGCTGATCCGTTGTGGTTAGAGAATCTTCTCCGGGGAAGATGACCTACCTCTGTCCGAAGATTCCGGAGGAATGTCGCACTGGAGGACAATACGCCGTGCCATGGCATCTGTCCGAGCCGTTCGAGCTCGTTGATACGGTCACCGGAATGCCGGCCTTGGAGCAAACGGCCGTTCGTGCCTGCTGGAGCCCGGATTGTTTATTCGTCCAATTTATTTGCGAGGATCACCATATCGCCTCGGATTTTTTGAACAGGGACGATCCGTTATACGAACAGGATGTTGTAGAGCTGTTTTTTGATGAGCATGGCAGCGGAACTCATTATTTTGAGCTTGAAGTCAGTCCCCGCAACGTCGTGTTCGACGCCCGCATTGAGAATGACGGCTTCGGCAATGCGGCGCGGATCGATAAAGAGTGGAACTTTGTCGGCTTGCGGACGAATGTCCATTCGGATGCGCCAGGCAGACTTGTCTACGAAGTTCAAATTCCGGCATGTAATTTTGATCTGCCTTTCCGTGAGGGGCTGCAGTGGAGGGCGAACTTTTACCGGATTAACGAGAATCCGGAAGGAGTGCGCGAATATCAAGCCTGGCAGCCGACGGGTGCCGTTAATTTCCATGTGCCTGCTGCATTCGGAACGATGGTTTTTATTTAAGGAGGCGTATAGCGCTATGAAAAAAGGAATTAACATTTGGTCGTTCCGTGAAGGGACACCAATAAAGGATTGTATTCGTATCGCCAAGGCCGCGGGATACGAGGGCATTGAGCTGTCCCTGAACGAATCGGGAGAGCTGGGGCTGCAGACAACGGAGAAGGACGTCCGCGATATTCGCGCGCGGCTTGAAGATTCAAATTTGGAGCAGTGCGGATTAGCAACGGGGTTGTACTGGGATTATCCGATGACAAGCGAATCGGCCGATATCCGAGGCAAAGCGGTCGATATTTGCAAGAAACAGCTGGAGCTTGCTGCTGCATTCGGTGTCGATACGATTCTCGTCATTCCGGGGGCAGTCGGCGTTGATTTTATTAAAGGCAGCGAAGTCATTGATTATGAGAAGGCTTATGAACGCGCGCTGGAGGCGATTTCGAAGCTGGCGTCGGAGGCGGAAGCTGTCGGCGTTTCGATCGGCATCGAGAACGTGTGGAACAAGTTTCTTCTGTCACCGCTTGAAATGCGTTCGTTTCTCGATGCGGTCGGTTCCGACTTCGTAGGCTCCTACTTCGATGTCGGGAATGTCGTGCATGCAGGCTATCCTGAGCAATGGGTCCGTATTCTAGGCAAGCGAATTAAGAAGGTGCATTTCAAAGATTACCGCAGACAAGCCGGTGGACTGCACGGGTTCGTTGATCTGCTTGCAGGGGATGTGAATTACCCGGCCGTCGTTTCGGCGCTTCGCGAGATCGGATACGACAATTACGTCATCGCCGAGATGATTCCACCGTATACGCATTATTCGGAGCAGATTATTTTCAATACATCCGCTGCAATGGACGCCATTTTGGGCCGAACACCAGCAGCCAACAAATTGATTGGGGAGGCGTAAACATGCTGAAGGCAGGGTTGATCGGGTTCGGCTTCATGGGCCGGATGCATTTTGACAATTATGTCCGTTTGGCAGCAGAGGGGTATCCGGTGCAGCTGACGGCGATCTGCGATATCCGGATCGAAGAGCTGAAGCAGGGGAAGGCAGAGGGGAATATTGCAACGGAACAGGACTTGTATGACTTGTCTCCATACCGGCTGTACGACGACATCGCGAACATGCTTGCAAACGAGCAGTTGGATATGGTTGACATTACGATTCCGACGCATTTGCATGCTGACCTGACATGCGAGCTGCTGGAGCGCGGTCTGCACGTTCTTTGCGAGAAGCCGGTCGCGCGGAATTCGGCAGACGGCCTGCGGATGGTAGAGACGGCGAAGCGAACGGGCAATAAGCTGATGATCGGACAATGCCTGCGCTTCTGGCCGGCTTATGAATATTTGAAGGCATGCGTGGAGGACGGCCGCTACGGGCAAGTGAAGGGAGCTTATTTCTACCGGGGATCCGGCGCGCCTAAGGGATGGTTTCTGAACGGCGAGCTTAGCGGCGGCTGCTTGCTGGATATGCATATTCATGATACGGACATCGTCCATTGGCTGTTCGGAAAGCCGGATCAAGTATCGTCACTGGGCCGCAACGTCATTCCGGGAAGCGGCTATGATATCGTATCGACGAACTACAGCTATAAGGACGGCAAAGTTGTCAACGCCCAAGCGGATTGGACACTCGAGGGAGACTATGGATTTGCGATGACCTATCGGGTTAATTTCGAACGGGGCAATCTTGTATTTGAAAACAATCAATTAAAAGTGAATCCGCATGACGGCCCCGGATTTATTGCGGAGCTTGCACCGGATATGGGATACTACCGGCAAATTCGCTACTTTACCGACGCTGTCATCCATAATAAACCGATTGTGGTCTGTACGCCGGAAAGCGCGGTGGGAACGCTCGAAATCATCGAAGCGGAGATTCATTCCGCGGACAACGGCGGAGCTTGGGTAGAACTGGCGTCGGTCGTAAAAGAGGAAGAAGGATCAGCCGGACCGCGCTGATGCACACGGTAGAAGATGAAGGCTGCAGGCTTTTTAGACTGCAGTCTATTCATGCTATATTCATTCTCATCGTTTTGTTAAAAGTCACTTTTCGTCTAATAAAAGGTTTATATTCATCTCATGACCGGACTTGTTGCGTACAAAAGTGAACCAATTCAAGGCTTCATTGTGACAATGATGGATAGACATGGATTCTATCAATCGATAAACTAGGATTACAGCTGCAATCCATCCGTTTGAAGGGAGTGCTCAATTTGATCAGATTGAACATCTTTAAACTCATCAAACGGCCGTATTCCCTCCGCAACCGGCTGCTTGTCATTTTACCGCTCACCGCGCTCACTCCGCTTATTCTAATCGGCAGCATTTCCTACTATTCCATGCATTCCATATTGGAAAATAAAACGAAAGCCGGTATTCTGAGTCACCTTCACGAGGTCAGAATCTCGCTCGACAATACGTTACGCCAATTAAACCATGTCTCTCAGCAGCTCGCCTATGACGGAGTGGTCGGCAAAAATTTGGAGAACTATTTAATTTCAAAAACATACGAAAAAAAGAAGCTGGAGGAAGAGATCGAGAAGGAAATCAGCATGATCAGCTTTACGAATCCCGATCTTGGCCTCATTTTTTATTATTCCAACCAGAGCGGGAAGCATTTCTTTGAAAATTTTCCGGTTAACGACACGGTAAATATAGACCGTCTTCCTCAATTGATGAAAGCAAATCTAATCACGTATTTCGGGCCTCATTTGTCTTTGAATTCACTCGACGGACGCCTCGTATTCTCCGCGATCCGGCCGGTGAAACTGGACGAGAGGGATGATATATATGTTTATATGGAAACGAGCTACAAGCGGATTGACAGCATTTTAGGCAGCAGGGACGATGAGAGCGGCTATCTCCATTTAATTGTGGACGATCAGGGGAGAATCGCCTACAGCGAGGAGAAGGATGCTTTTCCCGTCGGTGATGCTTATCCGGTAATGGATTCATCGGGGGAACGCGCGTATAACGGCTATTACGCGTTCGAAGAGAACAATAATCAGTCATGGAAAGTCGTCACCTTAATTCGCGAAAGTGCTTATAAGTTTGAAATCAACCGTTGGATCGGCCAGTTTTCCTTTTTCGCCGTCATTTCCATAGCGGTCAGCTGCTTGTTTGCCGGATTGCTCTGGCGTACGCTGTACCATCCTTTACGAAATTTAATTCTGGATATCCGTGCCGTCAAAAACCGCAAGCTGATAGTGCCGGTCAGGCAATCGGACAATTTGGAGTTTAATCTTATCCACGGGGAACTTGAGCATATGCGGCTGCGCATAGCGAACCTCATTGATGAGATTGCGTATAACGAGAAGCAGAAAGCGGAGCTTGAGGTCGAGAAGCTGATGAATCAGATCAACCCGCACTTCTTGTTGAATACGCTCGATACGATCCGGTGGATGGCCAGAAGCGAGGGGCAGTTTGAGATCGATCGGCTCATCTCGATGCTGAACAAGCTCCTTCATTACAATCTGGGAAAAGACGGGGAGGCCAGCATCAACGATGAGCTCGAAGCGGTCGCGAACTATGTACGCCTGCAGGAAGTGCGCTATCATGTCAACTTCCAGGTTCATGTGCAGGTGGATTCCCGCGTTATGGATCAGAATATACCGAGGTTTATTTTGCAGCCGCTTGTGGAAAATGCCTTATATCACGGTTTGGACGGCGATGGAGTAATAGAGGTGGAAATCAAACAGCATGAGAACGCCTATCTGCTGATTACGGTTAAGGATAACGGTCATGGGATGAGCGAAGAGCAAATGGGGCAGCTCATGCAAAGCAAGCAGGACAAATCCGGAAAGCTGGGCATGGGAATCGGACTGCAGTACGTCATCCGCATGTTGAAGACCAAGTACGGAGATCAGGCTTCATTCCATATATCCAGCGAGGTTGGTCGGCATACGACAGTAACGTTGAAGCTCCCGATTCTAATCAAAGGAGATGCTTTCTATGAAAAAAGTGTTAGTGGTGGATGACGATCATTTGGTGAGAAAAGGATTCATTGGCATCATGCCGTGGAAGAAGCACGGATTTGAAGTCGTATCGGAAGCAAGCAACGGGGAAAAGGCGCTGAAGCTGCTAGAGCAGTCGGCGGTTGATTTGGTCATTACTGACTTGGCGATGCCTGTTATGTCCGGCATCGAGCTGATGAAGAAGGTGAAGGAGTATTATCCGCAGACGGCGCTCGTCGTATTGACCTTCCACCATGATTTCGAGCTCATTCAGGAAGCGATGCGTATTGGAGCCATTGATTACATAACGAAGGTGGAATTGGAGCACGAGCAGATGGATGGTATACTGAACCGGATCGCAGATCGGGTGAATCAGTTGGCAGGATCTGCTCCGTTGATATTGACCGAACCGGCGGGCGGAACCGGCGAGGAAGGGGAGTCGCGCTATTCCAGAGAGGTACAGGAATGTATCCGGAACGCCGTGTCCCTGATCCGCAGAGAGTTTCAAAATGAAGTGTACCTGCCCGACGTGGCGAAGCAGGTCAATATGAGCAGGAGCTATTTTAGCCGGTGCTTTCGGGATATCGTCGGTAAAACGTTTAACGATTATGTGAGGGAGTTCCGCATCGAGCATGCGAAGGATTTGCTGCTTCGAACGGGAAAGCCGGTACAGTGGATCGCCGTTCAATCGGGTTTTCCGAATGAAAAATACTTTTTCAAGGTATTCCGGGAATTGACGGGGATGCTTCCGCGGGAATTCCGGAATTCAAACGGAACTTCGAGCTCCCGCTTTCAAGTGAATATCATGGAGTTAGGGCATTAATCCGCAGTTTGGCGCGTCCGTGACGCGCTCTTTTTTTTCAAGTATGTGTTGAATATGTAAAGAGAACAGAAGCATGTAAAGATCTTTATATTGTTGGGGAAGAGACAGAGACTTTACAATAGATGGTAGGAAAACCAACATAAGCGTCCCGAAAAAGAGGAGGTTATGAAAATGAGAAGAGCGTTATGTATTACCATTTTAAGCGCTGCGCTAGTGCTTTCACTAGCTGCTTGCAGCAGCAACGGCAATACCGAAGCCAATCATTCATCCCAGCAGCAAAGCGGTACGGGGGCGGAGGGTGGTGACGAACCATCCGAGGCAGCGGAATCGTACGATCCTCTGGGGAAGTACGAGCAGCCGATTACTGTCACTGAAGTGCTGTCTTATCGTCCCCCGGAGGAAGCGGATGCGTTGAAGGGCATTACACCTGAGACGAACGGCTATGTCAAAGATTTGAAGGAAATGCTCAATATCGACCTTAAATATTTGTGGTCCGTACCTACGGACCAGTTCGAACAGAAGTTCAGTCTCGCGATCGCTTCAGGGGACTTGCCCGATGTAATGCAGGTCGACTATAACACGTTCGAAAAGTTCAAGGAGCAGGATATGCTGGCCGACCTTTCCGGCGTATATCCCAAATACGCGTCTTCGACGCTGAGGAAAACAATCGAGGCGGACGGAGGGTTTGCACTCAAGAGTCTGACTTCAGACGGAAAACTGCTCGGTCTCGCAACCAGCGGCGAAGGGGTCGTTCAAATCGTATGGATCCGGTCAGACTGGTTGAAAAACTTGAACCTTCAGCCTCCGGCAACGATGGATGAACTTGAGACGGTTGCCGAAGCGTTCGTCAACAACGACCCTGATCAGGACGGCAAAGCCGATACGTACGGCATTTCTTTAAATAAGAACTTCCTGGTAGGCGCCTGGGGATTTGATGCCAGAGGAGCATTCTACAGCTACGGCTCCTATCCGGGCGCCTGGATCAAAGGAGAGGACGGCAGGCTCGCGGCGGGGGAGATACAGCCGTCAACGAAGGCTGCGCTTGCAAGGTTACAATCTTGGTATAAGAAGGGCATTATCGACAAGGAATTCGCCTTAAAAGATGAA
Organism: Paenibacillus prosopidis; assembly: GCF_003337375.1. Taxonomy (GTDB): domain Bacteria; phylum Bacillota; class Bacilli; order Paenibacillales; family Paenibacillaceae; genus Pristimantibacillus; species Pristimantibacillus prosopidis. The sequence continues at coordinate 231,841 of NZ_QPJD01000005.1, read as the reverse complement.
AACAAAGCGAGCGAAGATCTCGTGGCCGGCAAAGTCGGCATTTCGTTCGGAGAATGGTGGTACCCGAACTGGCCGCTCAACCTGAATAAGGATAACGATCCGAAAGCCGAATGGATTCCGCTTCCGCTTCCGTCGCTGGACGGGAAACCTGGTAAAACGCTCATTTCGAAATCGATCGGCTCGATTATGGTTGTCAATAAGAAAGCGGAGCATCCGGAAGCCGCGATCAAAATGGCTAACTTCTTCCAGGAGCTCTCCAAGCCTAAATATGCAGTCAAGGATTCCCCGGATTTCAAAGGAGCGAAGAACGGCTATATTTACCTCTGGTTTCAGCCGAGGTTCTATTATCCGAAAATGTTCGATGAAGTGATGGCCGCTGTCAGCGACGCCGTCGATGCGAAGAAAGAAACGCTCGACTTGGCCGATGATTTCCCGGGGGCCGGCGAGGCGCAGTCCGTCTTTGCCAATGCAAAGAAATTTTTTGCGGATCCAAAAGATAATTCCGCTTGGGGGATGTGGTTCAGCCGCGGCGCTAGAGACGGCGGAGTCGGCTTATCCAAGAAAATCGTCGATGAAAAAGTGACGGTGTATAACGAATTTTACGGCCCTCCGACGCCTACGATGATCGAAAGAGGCTCTTCGCTCAACAAGCTGATGGCCGAAACGTTTACGAAGATCATTATGGGATCCGCGCCGGTGTCCGAATTCGACCGGTTCGCCGAAAGCTGGAAAAAGCTTGGCGGCGGTGACATAACCGAGGAAGTTAACGACTGGTATGAGAAGAACGCCGTGAAATCATAAATGAGCTTCATCCTGAAAAGTGGAGGCGCGCACCGTGAGTCTTATACACGTAAACAAGAGAAGATTAGGTTCGGAAGTGCCGCTGCATATGATGCTCCTGCCAGGTGTGATCGTAACGCTGATCTACGCTTACGGTCCGATGCTCGGTATCGTGATGGCTTTTCAGAAATTCATGCCGATGCGCGGATTTTTCAAATCCGAATGGATAGGGCTCAAAAATTTCGAGTACGTGTTTAGTTTGCCGGATTTTAACCAGGTACTGTGGAATACATTTTTTATTTCCGTGATGAAAATTATTTTCGGCTTGTTCGTTCCGCTGGCCTTAGCGCTGCTGCTCAATGAGATCACGAAAAACTGGTTCAAACGACTCGTGCAAACAAGTGTTTTTCTGCCGTTTTTTCTGTCGTGGGCAGTGCTCGGCGGCGTTCTTATTGAAATCTTCTCGCTGAAGGGACCGGTTAACGCGCTGATTTCTGCCTTTGGTGGAGAACCGGTCATGTTTATGGGCAGCAACCATTGGTTCGTTACGATTCTCATCGGTTCGGACGTTTGGAAAGGGATGGGCTATAACATGATCATTTTCCTTGCGGCCATCGTTGGCATAAACGCCAACCTCTACGAGGCGGCTGAAGTTGACGGAGCGGGAAAATGGAAGCAAATGGTCCACATTACGCTGCCCGGTATGGCGCCGATCATTATTCTGCTGCTCACGCTTAGCTTGGGCAGCGTGCTTAACGCCGGCTTCGATCAAATATTGATTCTGTATAATCCGGTCGTTTATGAGAGCGGGGATGTCATCGATACGTTTGTCTATAGGCTTGGGCTATTCGACCAGCAGTATGCGCCTGCAGCGGCCATCGGGCTTTTTAAATCGGTCATCTCCGTTGGATTAGTATCGGTTTCCTACTACCTTGCCTACAGGTTCAGCAACTACCGAATTTTTTAGAAGGCAGGTGAAACCCTTGTCGTATAAACTCCCGATCGGCAGAAAATTATTCATGGCGGTTAACATTCCGCTCTTATTGTTGATTTCGGTCTTGTGCATCGTACCCTTCGTCCACCTGCTTGCCGTATCGCTCAGCTCCAATGCGGCAGCGTCCGCCGGCGAGGTGAAGCTGTGGCCGATCGGATTCACGTTTGACGCATACAGGTTTCTCGGGCAGAAAGCCGAGTTTACCCGATCCCTGGGTGTGTCGCTGCAGAGGGTCGCACTCGGCACGCTGATCAATATGTTTCTTGTATTTATCACTGCGTATCCGCTTTCCAAAACGATTGAGCATTTCCGGTTCAGAACCGTTTATGTCTGGTTTTTCGCGGTTACGATGTTTTTTGGGGGAGGGCTTATTCCGACCTACATGGTGGTGAAAGAGACTGGACTGATGAATACGATATGGGCGCTGATCATACCCGGTGCCCTCAACGTGTGGAATACCGTTATGATGCTTAATTTTTTCAGAGGGATTCCGAGAGAGCTGGAGGAAGCCGCCTCGATCGACGGCGCAGGTCATTGGTCCGTGCTGTGGAAGGTATATTTGCCGGTCTCGCTTCCATCAATCGCCACGATTGGCCTTTTCACGATCGTAGGCCATTGGAACTCTTGGTTTGACGGCATTTTATATTTAAACTCGCCGGATAAATATCCGCTGCAAACCTATCTTTCGACGCTGGTCACAGCTATTAATGTGAAGTCGATTACGATCGACGACCTGTCCGCTCTGCAAAACCTGAGCGAGAAGACGCTGCGGACCGCGCAAATTTTTCTGGGCGCGCTGCCAATCATGCTGGTTTATCCTTTCCTGCAAAGTTATTTTGTTAAAGGGATCACCGTCGGGAGCGTAAAAGAGTAGGAGGATGAAACATTGAACGGAACAGTCCTTGAAACCAGATGCTTAAGTTCTTTGGCCAAAGTGTTTCCCGATCAGGAGCTGACCGATCCGGTTACGGATAAAGGATCGGCGCTGCGGAATGAAGCCTTCTCGTTCCAGGTGGCCTTCCGGGCGAATCACATCCTCAAAGAGCTGAAGGTCCGGATCGAATCTGACTTGGCAGAGCAGATTTCCGTCCGGTCAGTCGGTCTTGTCCCTTCCGAGCTGCCGATTTACGGCGATCACGATGATTTCATCCTAAGGGCCGCACCAGGGCTGTATCCAGATCCCTTGTACCCTGTGGATGAGAAGGAAGGATTAACCGCATTGCCTGTGCAGTGGCGCGCGATATGGTTGACGGTGGACATCCATGCTCAAACGCCGCCAGGCATCCACCCCATTCGGATCGCGCTGGAGATTGCTGACGGAGAACGTTTAGCTGAAGAACTATTTGAACTGGACATCATCCCCGCTTCGCTGCCTAAGCAGCGCCTAATCCATACAGAATGGTTCCATGCGGACTGCCTGGCGGTTTATTACGGATTCGAAGTGTTCAGTGAGCAGCATTGGGAGATGATCGACCGCTACGTGCTGAGCGCCGCAAGACACGGCATGAACATGCTGCTTACGCCGTTGTTTACGCCGCCGCTCGACACGGCTGTTGGTGCCGAACGGCCGACGGTCCAGCTAGTGGATGTAGAGAAATCGGGCGAGTCTTACCGCTTCGGCTATGAGAAGCTGACCCGATGGATCGAGCTGTGCTTGCGGAGGGGGATCGAGTATATCGAATTTTCTCATTTGTTTACCCAATGGGGAGCGAAGCACGCACCGAAAATCGTCGCGACGGAAAACGGTGAAAGCAAGCGGATTTTCGGGTGGGAGACGGATGCGTCAGGAGAGGCTTACGGAAACTTCTTGTCGCAGTTTCTACCGTCGCTTGTTACTTACATCCAGGATCATGGGCTTGCGGGACGATGTTATTTTCACGTATCGGACGAACCGAACATAGAAAGCCTCGCTTCATATGAGAGCGCAAGCCGGATCGTGAACGGATTATTGCCGCAGTTTCCGGTTATCGATGCATTGTCCGATTATACATTTTACGAGAAAGGGCTCGTGAAACGGCCAATTCCTTCAAACGACCATCTGCAGGCCTTTTTGAATAACGGCGTTCCGGAGTTGTGGACCTATTACTGCTGCGCGCAGTATAAGGACGTTTCCAACCGTTTCTTTTGTTTTCCGTCGGCACGCAACCGGATTCTAGGCATGCAGCTGTATAAATACGAGATTGCCGGCTTTCTGCATTGGGGCTATAATTTCTGGTTCTCGCAGCTCTCGCAGAAACCGGTCGACCCCTATCGGGTAACCGATGCGCTGCACGCCTTTCCGTCTGGTGACGCTTTCCTCGTTTATCCCGGGAAAGAGGGACCGGTCGAATCGATCCGGCTGGAGGTGTTTACCGAGGCGCTTCAGGATCTGAGAGCGCTTCAGCTGCTGGAAAGTCTGATTGGCAAGGAAAAGACGATTGAGCTGCTGGAGGAACGGTTGGCAGGCCCCCTCACCTTTACCGAATATCCGCAACAGGCGGAATGGATGCTGACCAAACGGGATGCGGTCAACCGTGCGATCTCGGAGCTGCACCCCCGGTCCAATTGAATGATACCCATGTCGATGAAACCCTTGTCCCAGCGCTCGGGTTTCTTTTCTGTACAACTGCAAGGTGAGAGGATATCGTTCATTCAGGTCGAATTAACCAACGAGGATTGCTCTTTTTTTACCAGAATCAGATCCATTTACGCGGTTAAAGAAATCTGAAGGGGGAACGACGTGAGGGGACTTTCGGATTTGTCGAGACTGCATGTTTACCAGAAGGTCATTATCGTTTTCGTGGCTATGATGCTTCCGGTCTACTTGATCAACCTTTGGATGAATATGTCTGGGGTTTCTTTTATGAAAAAAGGGTTCTCCGATTCGATCTTGTCCAATGTCCAATTTTATTCGAACCAGCTGAACGATCAATTTACTTTCGTGCGTACGCTGCAGCTGCAGCTGATCAACGATCCCGACCTGCTGAAGCTGAGTTTTCTGGGCGGACAGTTGAACGGTTTTGACGACTATCAATTGGTGAATAGATTGAGAGACCGTCTGTTTACGGTCCGGGATTCAAGCGATTACCTTGCTAACGTCGGGGTGTACGTCAATTCGTTCGGGAGAACGATATCAACGCAGGGGGGTATCGCGCAGCTGCCGAATTCGGAATATTCACTTATCTCCCGCTATACGGAGCAAAAGCCGCCGCAGCCGATCTATTACGATGAAGGCCGGCTCTTCTTCATCGAAACGGCTAATAACGGAAGCATCGTCGTCTATATGGAGCTGTCCTCCAAAAATCTTGAAGCGACCGTTTCGAATCTTGTGAAGTTATACCACGATTCCGGTGCGCTGCTGGTTGACGGAAGGCAGAACAGCGCCATATCGGTTATGACCGGAGGGCCGATCTTGAATGAAATGAAAGCGGCGATCGCCAAACGCGGGGATGCGGAGCGTTCGGTCGACAGCTACATGTTGACGGCCAATAAGCAGAATTATATGGTTGCCCAAACGCATATTAGCGCCCTCGGCTTGACGCTCTACACCTACATGAACCAAAACGAAGTCACAGAACCGCTCAAAAGGTTCAACGCCTGGTTTACGGTACTTTCTTTCGTATCGCTTGCCATCGTAATCATGTTCTCGTATTCCGTCAATTTAATGATCCATAAGCCTTTAAAAAAGCTCATTCGGGCATTCAAAAATCTGGAGACGGATAACCTGATCGTCTCGCTGCAGCAGCACGGCGACAATGAGTTCAGCTATTTATATGAAAATTTCGACCGGATGGTCCTTAAATTGAGGCATTCGATCCATGAAAACTATGAGCAGCAAATCGCGCTCCAGCATTCCGAACTGAAACAGCTGCAGTCCCAGATTAATCCGCATTTTTTGTACAACAGCTTCTTTAACATCTATATGATCTGCCGGAGCGGCGATCTCGACAGCGCTTCAACCTTGGCGCAAAAGCTCGGAAGCTATTATCAGTTCATTACGCGCAGCGGAAGGGAAGAGGTTACGCTCGATGAAGAATACCGGCATGCGCTTGACTATTGCGACATACAGGGCATCCGCTTCTCGAATCGGATCGAAGTGGAGGCGGAGGAACTGCCGGAGCTTTGCAAGCCGCTTGAGGTTCCAAGGCTGATCATTCAGCCGCTCGTCGAGAACGCGTTCGAACATGCCTTTGAGAGCGGGGCCCGCCGAGGGAATATCTATATGAAAGCAGCCTTTACCGGCGGTATACTGTCTATTTCCGTCGAGGATGACGGGAGTACAATGACGGACGAGTCGCTGCTCGAGATGCAGGACAAGCTTGATCATGTGTCGCAGCTTCCCGAGAAAACAGGACTGCTAAATGTTTGCAGACGGATCCAACTTAGATTCGGCGAACAAAGCGGCGTGTTTGTTTCCCGAAGTTCACTGGGCGGCTTGAAAGCGGAAATTCGCATTCATTATGAAGAGGGGGAGCAGCATGTACCGGATCTTGATCGTAGATGATGAACCTGCCATAGTGGACGGGCTGATGCAGTATTTCCAAGAGAAGTATATTCAGGAGCATGACTTGTGTAAAGCCTACTCGGCAAGCGATGCGCTCGACATTGTGAAGAAAACCAAGATCGATCTCTTGATCAGCGACATTCGCATGCCTGGAAAGAACGGGCTGCAGCTCATCGATGACGTGTTGTTTTACTGGCCGTCTTGCCGGATCATTCTGCTTACCGGCCACAGCGAATTTGATTATGCTTACAAAGCGATTCAGCAAAATGTTGACTCTTATCTGTTGAAAACGGAAGGAATCGAGGTGATTGATCGGGCCGTTAAAGCCGCCCTCAGCAAAATCGACGAAGACCATCGGGCGAAAACAAAGCTGGAGTTGGCGGAATTGCAGCAGACGGCGGCGGAACCGCTGTTTAAGAAAGCGATTTTTGAAGCGCTGCTGACCGGCGAGGATGCGGAGGCGGTATGGATCAGCGGCTTATACGAAGCATTGTCCCTTACGATCGACAACCGGCAACCGGTTATGATGATTGCCGGGAAAGTCGACCGTTGGGAGGAGAAAGTGCCTTACATGAAAAAAATGGAGGTTTATTACCAGGTTCAGAAGCTATTTGCTGAGCGGCTTCCTCAGCAAATTCATGCCGAAACGGCTGTTCTTGACCGCTCCGATTTCTTATGGTTTATCCAGCCTGCTGGCGATGCCGGCAAGTTTACCGGTCAATCCGGGAGTACGGACTGGCGGGGGCTGATCGATTATTTGAAAGGAATGCTGGAACCTGTGCAGAACAGCTGCCGGGAGAAGCTCGGCATTCCCGTATCGTTTGCGATCGGCCGGGCGCCGGTCGAGTGGAGCGGTATCGGTCAAGAGTATGAAGCGATGAAGGAGGCGTTGAAGCAGCGTGCCATCATCGGTCAGCCGATGGCCATTATTGATCTGAACATGGCGGGCGATTGGATCAGGCTGGAATCGGGAAAGCCGGCGGAGACGAGCTCCGGCGAATTCAACCGTATGCTGGGCGCGCTGGAGAAATGTTTGAACGCCGGCGATATAGAAGGGGCTATTGTGCAAACAACTTGTCTGGTCGGCGGCATAAAGAATGAGATCGCACGAAACTATATGCTCGGGATGGAGAGATATTACACGCTCCTTCTTGCCTTTATCTCCTATCTGAACGGCATTCACGCCTATGATAAACCGGTCAACGACATCGGGGTTACCAGTTTGCCGTTTCTGGAGCCGCCGGTGGAATGGGGGGCTGTCGAAGACAGGCTGAACCGTCTAAGCGAATCGATTTGCCGGATAAAGAAAGAACAATTGGAGAAAAGCGAGAATCTGATGGTGGAGCGTATCCACCGTTATGTGAATGACAATATGGGCGGTGATCTTTCGCTGGCCAGAATTGCGGAAGTGGTCTATTTTAACCCCTCGTATCTATCCCGTTTCTACAAACAGCTGACTGGCCGCAATTTATCCGATTACATTAATGAAACAAAGACGAGTACGGCGGTAAGGCTGCTTGGACAAACACCAATGAAAATTAATGAAATCGCCATGAAGCTTGGGTTTGAATCACCTTCTTATTTCACTTCTTTCTTCCGTAAGATGGTGGGAACGACGCCCCAGGAGTATCGGGAAACGGCAAATCTAAAGAGGTAAACAGAACAGAAGCACGTAAAGATCTTTATATTGTGGCAGTAATCCTTCCGGTCTTATGATGGTGATATAAAGCTTGTGTAAAGCGCGCTTACACGGCTCTAACAAAACCTGAACGGGAGGCAAGTTCCTGTGAAAATGCGAAAAAAATGGCTTTCCTTATTTCTTGTCGTCAACATCTTCATGACCATCGTGCCAATTGTCCATGCAGAAGGCGGCAAGATCGACTTATGGGTCGAAAACGCCTTAAAAAATGTGTACCGGAACAGCACCATTCCCGAGCTTCCTGATACAAGCATCAACATCGTTTCGGCCAAAAACGAATATGAAAGCGCACAAATTGCCCTACGCAGCGATACGGAGTTTGAGATTACTGTAGTCGAGTTTACCGACCTTACAGCAGCAGACAATAAGATTATCGAAGGCAACAATCTGAGCTATCATTTTGAGGAATACGAGCTGACGGATACGGTGAAGCAGAATCCCTTCTTCCCTGACAGGGAAGGGAATCTGATCTATCCGCAATCGGAACTGCCTGACCCGCTGTCCAATGAATCTTCCATACAGGTTGCGGCAAATTCCACGCAGCCGATTTTTATAACGAACTATGTGCCGGCCTCCGCAGGACCCGGGGATTATGAAGGCACGATTACTGTGAAAACGACTCTGGGAGACTATGCCGTGCCGATCCGCGTCGAAGTAGCCGATGTTGAGATTCCTAAAACTTCAGAAGCTAATTTCGTCAATTATCAATGGACCATGACAAATGGCTTCACATGGGACGGATTTTCGTGGGATGGGACCGAAACTCCCCTGTATGACGCCGGCGAAAACTACTACGGCGTAGAGACATACAGCGATGAATGGTTCGATTTGGTGGACCGTTTCGCTAAAGTGATGACGGATTACCGTCAGAATATGATCTGGGTCCGGACGGACCTGCTGCTTCAAGCGAAAGGAACCTATCTGTCCGCATTTACAGACGGCATTCCCGAGAACATTGACTGGTCTTTGTTTGATCGGTATGTTCAGACCTTTATTGACAGAGGTGTCACCGACTTTGCCAACAACCACCTGATCCATCCGCTCAACAAAATGCCTGCGAACGAAAAACCGGATGCGTCATGGAATACGAATTTGCCTGACGCGCTGCCGGAGACGGACAAGTTTCTGAAAAACTATCTGACAGCCTTGCACGATCATTTGGAAGAAAAGGGATGGTTGAACGAAGACGGAATAACCTGGTATCAGCATATCCGGGATGAGCCGTCCGGAGATGACGCCAGAAACTATTGGACCTATGTGGCCCGTAAAGTAAAAGAAATTATTCCGGACTTTAAAACAATGGACGCGGATCCCGACGGGATTCTAATGAACGACACAACCAAGCCGTATGTGGACGTGTGGGTGCCGCTCACCCCGGCATTTCAGGCGAAGAAAGACTTGTATAAGGCGGAGCAGACTGCCGGTAAAGACATGTGGGTCTATACATGCGAAGTGAACCAGCCGCCGTGGCTGAACCGGTTGTGGACGCAGCCTACTTTAACGGGCAGACTGCTATTCTGGAATCTGAGCCAAGACGGCGTCACCGGTCATTTGCATTGGGCGTGGAACGCGTGGTACGTCGGAAGTTGGTATGGCGATTCTACCATCGTATATCCCGACAAGGATCATATGACTGTAAAAAGCTCGCTGCGCTATGAAGCCCAGAGAGACGGGATTGAAGAATATGAGCTCATGTACAAAATCAAGCAAACGAATCCCGAGCTGGCTAAACGCATTGCCGACAGCGCAGTAAATCCGGAAGATCCGAGAAAATATACCCTCGATCCGGACTATATCAAGCTGCTCCACGATTATATGGTCAAAGCGGCAGCCGGCGAGGACGCAGGCGGAATTCCGGCATCCACCAGTCCTTATGACGGACAGGCAACGACGCTCACTTACATGACCGACAATACAAGCAGCGATATCAGCTTCTCGGGCAGCTGGTTCGAGAAAAGCAGGCAATTCGCTTATCTGGGCAGCGTCAAATCCACAACAGCCGCCGGCAGCTCGCTCGAGTATGAATTCACCGGAACGGGTATCGACGTCATCGTCGAGAAGAACGACGGCGCCGGCCGGTTATCCATTTCCATCGACGGCTCGGAACCGGTCATTGTGGATGCCTATGAGAAAGTCCCGCACGATTATTTCACCATTTACAATAACCGCAATCTATCGATTGGCAAGCATACGGTCAAGATCGTGAATCTGGACGGTAAAACGCTGAGCTTTGACGGATTCCGGGTGCAGATGTACGAGGGGCAGCAACTCTACGATGCTTCTTTGAAAAGCTTGGAATTAACGAATGCGCCTTTGTTTAACTTCAGGGGCAGTATCACCAATTACCAAATTATGCTTCCTGAAGACGCCGGTGCCATCTCTATAACTCCAACACTTATGGACGAGGCTGGTTCCATTACGATCAACGGCAAGAGCATCGAGAACGGTATGGTGGCAGCAGCCGAGATACCAGTCGGTAAGAGCAGGATTACAATCCGGTCAACTGCCAGCGACGGTAAGACGGCCAAGGTGTACACCTTGAATTTCTTGAAGGGCAATAAGAATGAAGTCGGCGCTAACGTTGCGAGAGATTATTCCGAAATTACCGCATCGGCCGCACGTTCGGGTGACCAGGGCGTTACTTACGGTCCGCAGAAAATGGCGGATGGCAGCTACGGCACCATGTACGCCAGCTTGCAGGGCTATAACGATACCCATCCGTTTCCGCATGAGATTGTCATGACATGGAATGAACCGCAAGCTTTCAATACGATCGTCATGGCCACCCCGTCCGGCCTCATCCAGGGGATTACCGATATTGACGTTCAGGTATCGACGGACGGAACGAGCTGGGAAACGGTCGCGCAGAGGGTTCCGCTCACTTGGAAGAGCAACAAGGACGACGGCGTGATGGAACATACTTATGCCAATATTCCCGCGGTAAGCGGCGTGCTGAAGATGAGAGTGCAGATTAATGACGCTTATTATATATCTTGGAATATGTACGCCGTTTACGAGCTTGAGCTGTACAGTCTCCCGGATAACGGAGAAATAGACGTTCAAGTGACGAGGGACGTTGCATTGTCCGCGTTGGAATTGAAAGCTCTGAACAGCGGGCAGCCGATAGATCTATCCTTTGATCCCAGTGTCAAAGAATACGCAGTAAGGTTAGGTCTGGAAACGGAACAAATCGCGATTACGCCAACGCTTAAGAATAACTACGGAACGTTGGAGATTGGCGGAGTTCCCATGACACCCGGGCAAACCGCGATCGCCACAATCCCCGAAGGCTTGAATACCTTGACGGTGAAAGCGATTGGCGACCAAGGAGCAGTCAAGGAATACAATATCGCCATCAAGCGCATCGATAATCTCGCGGCAAAAGCGTCGTCCATCTCCTTGGACAAACCGATGGAAGGATCGACAGATGCCGCCTATCTCAACGATGAGGATTATACGACCGTATTTACAAATGGCAGCTTTAACACGGTCGATGAATTCCAATTCCCGCACACGATCGACCTAAAGTGGGATTCGCCGCAGTCCTTTAATACGTTCGCCTTAATCGTGCCGGACGGAGCGGTGGACCATAAGCCTTCCACCATAGCGCTAAAGGTGAAGAAGGAAGGTCAGGAGGATTGGACCCAGATTCTCCATGACAATTATACGTGGACAGAAAACGGCGATACCGTGTATTGGCCTCTGTATGAAGGACTGAATCCGGACAAGGAAGGCGGGTACTATTACGAGAGACTCCCAATCCTTGCACAGGAAGGCATTACCGAGATGCAGATCGTCATTTATGCAGGCAGATTCTACAGCACGCCCTACTATTACGAAATCAACGATGTGGAGATTGCGAATATCGCAACCGGGGGGCAGATCGAAATCGAAGTGACGGACAACGGAGGCAATGAAGACGATATTAATGTTATCGCAGCCGGCATAACGTCGATTGCCGCTCCGGCGAAAGATGCCAAGAAACTAACACTGCCGACTGTACCGGATGGATATACCATTGCAATCAAGAGCTCAAGCAATACGCGAGTCATTAAAACGAACGGGAAAATTAATCCGCCGAAGATAGAAACGACCGTGACGCTCGTATTGGAAGTCACTCGAACATCCGACGGTGCCCAAGCGAGTACAGGAGAGATTTCGGTTGTCGTACCGTCTAAGAAATGAAGCAAAAATGGCGGGAACGGTAATACCGGAGAAAATTCCGGCGGCAATTGAATAAATAGGGCTGTGTGATTAATGATGGTGCGATGGAGGTGCATGCGATTGTATGCACCTCTTTATTTTAGAGACAAAAGTAAACGAATTCGAAGTCTAATTCAAACTTTGTGAGAAGCGTTTCGAGAATCGAGACAGAAGTAAACAAATTCGAAGTCTATATGTGACTTTTCTTGACGTTATCTGTTTTATGATTAGAGCACAGAAAGTAATGATTTTGTAAATGACCAAGGAGGGCTCCAAATGAACAAACGAAAAATCTTCATGCTCCTGCTGCTGGCCTGTTCGCTCTTTTTATCCGCTTGCTCGGGCGGAAACAAGGCGGAAAACGGCGGCATTCAGGGAAATCAAGAAAAAAGCGATACGCAAGCAAACCAGAACAATACGGCTGCGGCGGCGGATACTGATCCGTACAAAATGCCGGAACCCGTGGACACGTCATTCGTCTTGAGGGTGAATCCGGACCTGAAGCTGCCGGAAGGGGATACGGTGGAAAATAACCTGTTCACCCGTTACATCTCCGAACAGACCAACATCAATTTCAAGCTGCTCTGGTATGCTTCCAACACCGATTACGACCAGAAATCAAAGCTATCCATTGCCAGCAACGATCTTCCCGATGCAATGGTGGTCGACGAGAAGCAATTCCGTGCGATGGCGGAAGGCGGACAACTGGAAGATTTGACAGAAGTGTATAAGAAATATGCGTCCGACGAGGTCAGAAAATATTACGACTCGACTGATGGAAGGGCTTTGGAGCAAGCGACTATCGACGGAAAGCTGATGGCCCTGCCGAACATCGTTCCGCAAGCCGACACGTACGTGTTGACATGGGTGCGCAAAGACTGGCTCGACAAGCTCGGCCTTTCCGAACCGAAGACGCTCGAAGACGTAGAGAAAATTACGGAAGCTTTTATCAAAAACGACCCGGACGGCAATGGACAAGCGGATACCGTCGGTTTGACGGGCAACAATTCGACGATCACGCAATGGTATGGTCATGATTTCCGGGCGATCTTCAATTATTACAACGCCCATCCGGGCACCTGGTATAAAGACGCTTCGGGCAAGCTGGTTTACGGCTCAACGACGCCGGAAGCGAAGCAGGCGCTCATCAAAGCGAATGAGCTTTACGAGAAGGGGCTCGTCGATAAAGAATTTGCGGTTCGCAAGGATCCGTCGGAGCTCGTCAACAGCGGTAAAGCAGGCATATTCTTTCAAGCTTGGTGGGTTCCGTTCGGTCTTACGGACTCGATCAAGAATGATCCGAAGGCGGATTGGAAGGCCTACGCGATTCCAGGTGCAAACGGTAAAGTAAACGTTACGTATGTGGCGACGAGCAATGCGTTCCTTGTGGTGAAGAAAGGCTACAAACATCCGGAAGCGCTTATGAAGTTTTTGAACTTCCAGACACGATTCGGCAAATCGCCGACCGAGGACGATCTTAAAATCGACCACACGCAGTACGTCTCCATTATGCCTCTGTCGCTCAACATCGATTATACGGATACGGCGACGCAAAAACACGACATGCTGATGAAGGCGCTGAACAGCGAAATTACGCCGGAACAGCTGACACCGGAGATGAAAGGACACTACGAGCGCTGGCAGCGGGTGCTGCAATCGAACGGGAAGCCGGATCCGGCCGACTGGGGCGCGCCTTATTCTTATATTTATGGAATCGGAGCGATCCCGAAGGCCGAGGATCAGAACATCGTATACCCGGCCTATACGGCCACGACGCCTACGATGGACAAGAAGTGGTCCAATCTGCAGAAGCTTGAGGATGAAATGTTCTTCCAAATCGTCCTTGGAGAAAAACCGATCGATACGTTCGATCAATTCGTAGCTGACTGGAAGGCGCAGGGCGGCGACGACATTACGAAGGAAATTGAAGCTGAGCTTCAAAGATAATCGCTTTATAGGTATGGAAACGGCACTGTTTCCGGCTGAAGCAGTGCCGCATTCATTCTCAGCTTAAAGAGGAGGGATCAAAGCATGCGGTATCGATCGCTGCAAAAACATTATCATATCATGCTTTTTCCCGGAATCATCCTGCTGTTCATTTTCAGCATCGTCCCGATGTTCGGAACGCTCATCGCCTTCCAGGATTTCAAAATCGGCCTGGGCATTTGGAGGTCGCCGTGGGTAGGCCTGGAAAACTTCAGCTACATGTTTGAGCTTCCCGACAGCAGGCGGATTTTCACCAATACGATCTTTCTGGCTACCGCCAAAATTGTGGCAAACCTCACTATTCCGCTTATTTTCGCCATTATGCTGAACGAGCTCCGCAAACAAAAATTCAAAAGAGCCGTGCAGACAATCGTTTATTTGCCCCACTTTTTGTCTTGGGTCATTTTATCGAGTGTCATCAGCGATTTGCTGCTGCTGAACGGGCCTGTGAATCATTTGTTTGAAGCGTTCGGCTTCGAGCCGGTTATGTTTTTGGCCAGCAACAAATGGTTTCCTTATATTGTCGTCTTCTCGGATGTATGGAAGGAATTTGGCTTTAACGCCATCATCTACTTGGCTGCACTTGCCGGCGTCAATCCATCGCTTTTCGAAGCGGCGGGAATGGACGGCGCAACGCGGCTGCAGCAAATATGGCACGTTACGCTTCCTTCGCTTAGACCGACAATTGTCCTGCTTGCGACACTTGCCATAGGCAACGTTCTGAATGCTGGATTCGACCAAATTTTGAATATGTACAGTCCGCTCGTCTACGAATCGGGAGACGTTATCGATACATACGTTTATCGGGCCGGCATTCTGGATGGCCAATACGGCCTCGCAACAGCGGTCGGATTGTTGAAATCGGTTATCGCTTTTGTCCTTATTATGACGTCGTACCAGCTAGCCAATCGTTTCGCGAATTATCGTATTTTTTAAGCCAATGCTTCCGAAGCGAGTTTTGTTGCGACGAGGTACCCTAAGAAGCATTGCTCCACAAAACTTTTAGGAAGTGATGAAATTGGTACGCAGCAGAACGATCGGTTCTTCCGTTTCCACGGCGGCGCTTTATGCGGCGATGGCCTGTATTGCGCTTCTATCGCTCGCTCCAATCTGGTATACAACGGCGATTTCGTTCAGCGACAAGGCGGCTGCGGCTGCAGGCAGCGTAACGTTTTGGCCGCAGGATTTCAATCTGGTCTCTTATGCAACGATTTTAGGCGATCCAACGTTTCTTGGCGCATTCTGGATTTCAGTCAAGCGTGTGCTTCTGGGCGGCGCTATCAATTTTGTTATAACGGTGCTTATGGCTTATCCGTTATCCAAAGAAAACCGCGAATTCCGTTTCCGGTCCGCATATATGTGGCTACTCGTCTTTACGATGCTATTCAGCGGAGGAACGATACCGCTTTACATCGTCGTCAAGGAGCTTGGGCTTTTCAACTCGATCTGGTCGCTTGTGCTGCCTTCGGCGGTTCCGGTATTCAATATTATGCTGCTGCTCAATTTTTTCCGGAGCATCCCGAAGGAGCTGAACGAAGCGGCCGAAATCGACGGGGCCGGCCCGTGGTATATGCTGCTAAAGGTATATCTGCCATTATCGCTGCCGGCGCTTGCCACCGTGACGCTGTTCAGCGTTGTCAACCACTGGAATGCGTTCTTCGACGGGATGATCTATATGCGCAGCGTCGATAACTATCCGCTGCAAACCTATATCCAGCAGCTTGTCGTGCAGGTGAACATGCAGGATATCTCCGGCGATCCGAATAAGCTCGACCTGATTGCGAAGATGTCCAACAAGACGCTCAACGCAGCCAAAATCGTCATTTCGATGCTGCCTATTCTAGCCATCTATCCGTTTTTGCAAAAATATTTCATCCACGGCATTATGCTCGGATCGGTAAAAGAGTGATACGGCAATCGGAATAAGTGAATTGATTATGGGAGGGTAACGATGTTGAAATCCATGAAAAACGGCATTGTCAGTCCGAACGGTAGTCCGAACGGTAGGAATACGAAAATACGGCTTCGTAAGTTTTGTTTTACGCTGCTCGCAGTGTCATTGAGCTTGCTCTCATTCCCTTATTCCCCGCTGGCTAACGCAGAGCCGGACGGGACCGAACAGGCGTTGGTAAGTACCGGTGTAAATCCGGTTCCCGAGGTGGTTCCTTCCTTGCGTGAATGGAACGGCGGAACCGGCTCGTTCTCCTTAGAGGTAAAATCGCAGGTGGTTGTCGATTCGGTTTATGCGGATCAACTGCAGGATGACGCGGAGGTGTTCGTGGACGATCTGGAAACGATGTCGGGGATGAGGTTGTCTATCAAAGTCTCGCAAGAGCCAAAGCCAGGGGACTTGTTTCTGACACTGGACGAATCCGTTAAAAAGGATGAAGGCTACGCGCTGAACATAGAGGATGGCATTACGATTCAGGGCAAGACCGACACGGGTGTCTTCTACGGCTTGCAGACCGTGCTGCAGATTTTGAAGCAGGATCCCGCTCACCGTTCATTGCCCCGCGGCACCGCAAACGATTATCCGGACACGGGCTTCCGCTCGTTCATGATCGATTCGGGGCATACGTTTGCCACGCTAGGATACATCGAGCAGATGATACGGCAAATCGCTTGGCATAAGTTGAACACGCTGCACATTCATTTCACCGACGCAGAAGGCTTTCGCCTGGAGAGCGATACGTACCCCGGGCTTGCTTCGGAGGGTCAGTCGTACAGCAAGGCGGATATCCGGGAGATGCAGGATCTGGCGAAGAAGTATCACATCACGATCATTCCGGAAATTGACGTTCCCGGCCATGCCACCGCGATGATCAATTACAATCCGAATCTCAAATTTCCTACCGGAGATCATTTCGATACGGGATGGACGATTGATATCACGAGAGAGGAAAACCGGGAATGGGTGAAAGGGCTGCTTAAGGAGTTTCTTCCACTGTTTGACGGGCCGATCTTCCATATCGGAGGCGATGAGTATCAGACGGATGCGAAGACCGCCCTCAGTCCGGAGATTATCCAATATGCCAATGATCGTGGCTTCAAGAAACGGGCCGACGTGTTCGTTGATTTCACCAATGAGATAAACGACCTTGTGAAATCGTACGGAAAACGTACGATGATCTGGAACTGGTGGGATATAGAACAAGAGAATGACCTGCAACCGGATAAGGACATCATCGTCGAAGCTTGGCGCGGCTCACCGCTTAAATATACGGAGATGGGTTACGACGTCGTGAACTCCGACGAAGTCGTACTTTATACGGGACCTACAGACCCGCCGGGATATCCGACGGACTCCAACCGCGTCTATAAAACTTGGACGATACCGCAGGATCCGAAGCTGATCGGTTTCAGTCTCTCCAACTGGACGGGAGGATGGATGGGACCGCGTCTGTCGGACGATTATTTCGAATGGTTTAACCGTCGGCCGAGGGAAGCGATGGCTGAACGAATCTGGGGTGGGCCATTATCTGCGACAACAGCCGACTTCGAATCCCGCGTCGACCGGATCGGAACGGCTCCGGGCATCCCGGAATATGCGCCATACGGAGGCGAGAAGCTGACGGGCACGCCGTTCGGGACAGCGCCCGGTTACGATGGCAGCAGTACGTATGATAAGGCTTTTGACGGCGAACCCGGCACCTTTTTCGATTACGTAAACCCGAATGACGGTTATACGGGAATCGATCTGGGCGAAGGGAACGCCAAGACGGTAAATAAAATCCGCTTCCTGCCGAGGCTCGATTATACGGCCCGGGTAACGGGCGGCAAATTCCAAGGCTCGAACGAAGGTCCGGATAAAGGATTCGTCGATCTCTTTACTGTCAATTGGACGGCTGACAACGGCTGGACGGAGGTGCCGGTGAAGGATGCGACCCCTTACCGCTTTCTGCGTTATGTAAGCCCGGATAACGGCTATACCAATATGGCGGAAGTCGAGTTCTATACGGCTTCGCCGAATAATGCCAAAGTTTCCGCCAATGCGGTTATTCAAGCTCATGAATACAGCGATAAAAAAGGCGGCATCCAGTTGGAAAATGACATCTCGCCGGACAATACATCCATTGGGAACATCAAGGCGGGCAGCTGGGTCAAGTATGACCGCGTCGATTTCAACGGCGGCTTTTACGATTCCTTTATGGCTTCGATCGCTTTTGACGGTGATACCGGCGATCAGCCGATCGAAATACGGCTAGACGCGGCGGACGGCCGCCTGATCGGCGTATTGAATCCTCAGTCGACCGGCGGCGGTAACATATTCCAAGAGCAGTACGCTTCTGTATCCTATGTTTCGGGCATTCACGATTTATATTTGGTTTTCCCGTCCGAAACGAATCTGTACTTGAATTGGTTCGTATTCGGAACGAATTCTGACGAAGAGTCGGCTGAGGCGAAGGAACGAAGAACGCAATGGTATACAAACGCGCGCTTCGGAGGCTTATTCCGCTTTGGCGCTTTCACCCAGCTGGCCGGCACTTACAACGGACAGACGCAGGAGCAGGCGGCCGGAGAACTGATTATGAACTGGGCGGACATTTCGAAAGAAGATTATCTTAATCTGGCGGCCAAACCGTTCAATCCGACTTCGTTCGACGCGCAGAAGTGGGTGGCCGCGGCGAAAGCGGCCGGTGAGAAATATATCGTCGTAACCGCTAAAGACCGCGACGGTTTCAGCATGTACGATACGAAGGTGAACGTTTTCAGTGATTTTAGCATTATGGGAACGAGTGCTTACGGTAAAGAGAAGGATAACAAAGATCCGGTCGCCGCATTAGCGGCCGAAAGCAAGAAGCAAGGACTGAAATTCGGCATCTATTATTCGATCTCCGACTGGTATCACCAGTCTCAAACGCGCAATGCCGACGGCACAACAACGATGGCAGACGGAGCGAAGGATACGTATGTGTCGGAAATGAAAGAGCAGCTTCGCGAACTGATCGAGAATGTGAGTCCCGACCTGATTTGGTTCGACGGCTCGGACGGCGGTTGGTGGACGGAGGATGACGCGAAATCGTTATATAAATATGTCCGCACCTTGAAATCGGGAATCGTCGTAAGCAGCGGTATCGGCGGCGGTATTGGTGACTTCAATACAGAGGAGCAAAGTGATTCTACGGCGGAGCTTCCGAAAGAAAACCGGATCCCGTTGAATGACAGCTACGGCTATGTGTCGTATGACAGCAGCTGGAAATCGGCCGGAGGCATCGTAAACGACTTGGCTGAAGCCGTATCCGCAGGAGGGAACCTGCTGCTCGGTGCAGGTCCGAAGCCGGACGGCACGCTGCCGGAAGAAAGCGAAACGGTGTTGAAGCAAATCGGGGATTGGTTGAGCTTGAACGGCGACAGTATCTATGACGCTAAGGCGAGTGTTTATACGGAGACCCAGTCCTGGGGGGACGCGACTTCCAAGCGCGGCAAGCTGTACTTGCATGTGGCGAAATGGCCGGCAGACGGACAGCTTATTATTCCGTCCCTGCTGAATGAAATCGTCCGGATCTATCCGATTAATGACGAGTCTACCGAATATACGTATACCGTGGATGGCGAGCAAACGGTCATTTCTGTGCCGCTCGAGGCACCGGATACTTCCGATTCGGTCATTGTACTCAACGTGGACGGAATACCGCAGGCGATGCCGGGCATTCCGCTGCTCGGAGAGGCGTACGGCAAGGAGCCGACCTATGATCCATACAGCACGTTCGATAAAGTGTTTGACGGAAAAATTAACACCTACTATGACTATCTCGGACCAAGCGACGGCTACGCCGGACTCGATCTCGGCGAAGGAAATGCGCAGCAGGTGACGTATATCCGCTTCTATCCTCGCATCTACTTTGAAGGACGGATGCTTGGCGGTAAATTCCAGGGCTCAAACGAAGGGCCGGACGAGGGGTTTGTCGATCTCGCAACCATCAATACCGTTCCGCTGTCGACATGGAACAATATTAAGGTGGATAATCCGGGTACGTACCGCTGGATCCGTTATGTAAGTCCGGCCAATGGGTATACGAACGTGGCCGAAGTTCAATTTTACGGTGAATAAAGGTGAGAGGAGTATGGACATGAAGCAGTTAACGGTTGCTTTAATCGGGGCAGGCCTTCGCGGCGGTGTCTATACAGGCTACGGCCTGAAGAACGGGCATGAGATGAAACTGGTTGCAGTCGCCGATCCGAATAGGGATCGGGTAGACGGATTTAAGCGACTGCACGGACTAACGGAGGAACAGTGCTTCGGCGACTGGCGGGAATTTCTTTCCCGCCCGAAGCTTGCCGATGCCGTCATTATTTGCACGCAGGACAACATGCACTTCGAGCCGACGATGCGCGCGCTGGAGGCGGGTTATCATGTGCTGCTCGAAAAACCGATGTCTCCGAGTTTGGAAGAATGCATCCGGATGAAGGAGCAGGCGGACAAATATGGCCGGGTGCTAACGATCTGCCACGTCCTGCGGTATACACCGTTTTTCCGGACGCTCAAACAGCTGCTTGAAGACGGCGTCATCGGCCGCCTGATGTCCATCCAGCATAACGAAAATGTCGGGTACTGGCATCAAGCGCACAGCTTCGTAAGAGGAAACTGGCGCGATTCGAAAACGTCAAGCCCGATGATATTGGCAAAGTCATGTCATGACTTGGATATTTTGCTATGGCTGGCAGGCGATGATTGCGTAAGCATTTCCTCCTTCGGAGCGCTGTCTCACTTTAAGGCCGATCAAGCGCCGGCCGGCGCTCCGGAGCGTTGTCTCGACGGCTGCCCGGTTGCGGACGAATGTCCTTACTATGCTCCAAAATGGTATTTAACCTCTGATCCGGGGTGGCTGGCACAGGCGATGAGCGACGATTTGAGCTATGAGGCCCGGTACAAAGCGCTGCAGGAAGGGCCTTACGGACGATGCGTTTATCATTGCGACAACGACGTTGTCGACCATCAGGTAGTCAACATGGAATTCGCGAACGAAGTGACGGCCATGTTTTCGATGAGCGCCTTTACGGATGAGTGTACCAGGACCATTAAGCTGCTTGGCACGACCGGTGAAATCCGCGGAGCTATGGAGAAGAATGAAATCGAAATCGTCCATTTTGGTACGGGCAAGCGCGAAGTGATTACGCTTGGCGATCCGGGCGGGCACGTCGGGCACGGTGGCGGCGATTACGGGCTTATGAAAGATTTTCTGCGCGTCATCCGCAGCAGCGGGCAATCCGAAGTGTTGACTTCGGCCGCGAAATCCGTGCAAAGCCATATGATGGCATTCGCCGCGGAGCGGTCGCGACTCGAGAAGCGTGTCATCGATATGAAGAAGTTTTCGGAAACCCATTCAATTATTGATGAAGGCATTCCGGATATTACCGCGTAAGGGAGGCATCATCCATATGAGATTTCGGCAGGTTCATCTTGATTTCCATACGTCAGAAGCGATATCGTGCATCGGCGGCTCTTTTTCCAAGCATCAATTCCAGGAAATGCTTAAGCTTGGGCATGTCGATTCCATCACCGTATTTTCCAAGTGCCACCATGGCTGGGCTTATCATCCGTCCAAGGTAAACGAAATGCACCCAGGCTTGAAATTCGATCTGCTCGGGGCAATGATCGAAGCGGCGCACGAAATTGACGTCAAAACGCCGGTATATTTATCGGCTGGTTTGGATGAGAAGCTTTCGAGGCGCCGCGTTGACTGGCTGAGCCGCGATATTGACGACCGGACATACAGTTTTATGCAGCCCGGTTATCATGGTTTTTGCATGAATACGCCATATCTCGGCGTACTGGTTAACCAGGTGGAGGAAGTTGTTCGGAACTACGATGCTGATGGGATTTTCCTGGACATTGTCGGGGTACAGATGTGCTACTGTCAGTATTGCGTATCGTCGCTTCGTGAACAGGGGCTGGACCCGCGGGATGAAATGGCGGTTAAAATGCTGGGTGAGCAGGTTTACGCAAATTATACGGGCAGGATCAAGGAAGCCGTTCATGCAATCAAGCCCGGAATGAATATTTTCCATAACGGCGGTCATATTAGGCGCGGACGGCGGGATTTGGCGGGGATGAACACGCATCTGGAGTTGGAGTCGTTACCGACAGGCGGCTGGGGATACGACCATTTTCCGTTGTCCGCACGGTATTCGCAGACGCTCGGCATGCCTTTTCTCGGCATGACCGGCAAGTTTCATACGACGTGGGGGGAGTTCGGCGGCTATAAGCATCCGAATGCGCTGCGGTATGAAACCGCGCTCAACATCGCAAATGGAGCGAGGTGCTCGATCGGCGATCAGCTCCATCCTGCTGGTGTTATGGATGAAGCGACGTACCGGTTGATCGGAGCCGCATACGACGAAGTGGAGCGTAAGGAGCTTTGGTGTTCAGATACGCAAAATGTTGCCGACGTCGCCCTGTTGTCACTCGAAGCAGTTACGTTGGGAAAGAGATTTGGCAATGACGGCATGAATGGCGATCCGGACACAGGCGCAGCGAGGATGCTGCTGGAAGGTAAAATTCTGTATGACGTCATTGATATGGAAGCGGATTTTTCAGTATACAAGCTGCTTATTTTACCTGATGAGGTGACGCTGAACGCTTCGCTTGCCTTGAAGCTGAACGATTTCTTCAAGCAGGGCGGGAAGGTTTTGGCTACCGGGCGTTCCGGCCTGAATGAAACGGGAGATGCATTCGCCATCGACCTTGGCGTCAACTGGGAGGGAAGGAATGAATATAGTCCGGATTACTTCCGTCCGCATGTTGATATTCCGCCGCTAGGCAAAGCGGCATTCGTCTTTTACGGCCAAGGACAGAAGGTATCATTAAAAGGCGGGAAGGAGCTTGGTGCGCGTGAAAATCCATACTTCAACCGGGATGTCTTTACGTTCTGCTCGCACCAGCATGCGCCTTCCTCCGGCAAATATGGCGGACCCGGCATGATTGAAAGCGATAATGGCATGTATATCGCTTGGAACGTATTTGAGGATTACGCCTCCAAGGGCAGCCTTATTTTGAAAGAAACGGTTTTGTATGCTTTGAATAGGCTGCTGCCTGATAGGACGCTTCGTACGAACCTGCCTGCGCAAGGCATTGTGACCCTGCAGCGGCAGGCCGGATCAAGCCGGTATGTCAACCATCTGCTCTATGCCGTCCCGGTTCGCCGCGGCAAAAGCATTGAAGTCATTGAGGATATCGTGCCAATCTACGACGTACAGGTGCAGGTTCGGCTGCGGGAGACCGCCAAACACGTCTATCTCGCGCCGCAGATGATGCCGCTGGCCTTCGAGCAGCATGATAATACGGTGAACTATACGGTACCGAAGCTCGATTGTCATCAGATGATCGTCATTGATGTATAAGTTCGTTCATTCGAGAAGGGAACGGTCGATATCGATCGTTCCCTTTTCTTATGAAAGCGTTGAAATTTTACAAACGGGAGATGAGGAAGATGGAAAAGGAACGGTATCCGATGATCCGCCCGGAGCATTCCGGTACGGTTTACTCCGGAGAGCGGAGAGCGGAACTGGATTTGCATAACGAGGCGCTGCTTTATCATCAAGTACCGGTTGATTTTGTTTTCATCGGAGATTCGATTACGCATTTCTGGGATGTGCATACCCATTTCAATCAATCGGGGATGAAAATCGTGAACAGGGGAATCGGCGGAGATACGAGCTCCGCCGTTCTGAAGCGGTTTGATGCGGATGTGATCCAATTGAAGCCGCAATATGCGGTCATCAAGATTGGCATCAATGACACCTGGACGCTTGATGCGCAAAATCCGCTGGATCGCTTGAATGCTGAACAGATTGAGCCCACGATCGTAACAAATATCGTTGAAATGGTCCGTATCGCCCGTGAGCATAGGATAATCCCCATTCTATGTTCAATTCTTCCGAACGGCATGACGAATCACGATTCAATGGAAATCAGAAACCGTCTGATTCGCAGGATCAACGAACAGCTAAACGCATATTGCTCCCGGAACAATCTGATTTATGTTGACTATCATAAAAGAATGTGTGAACCGGACGGACTCACGCTTCGGAGCGAGCTGACCTATGACGGGCTTCACTTGGACATATTCGGATATAACGTTCTCGCGAAAGTTTTGCAAGGAGAGCTTTCTAGACATGGTATTGCGCTATGATCATTCAACAGTGCTCTAATGATTATGGACGGTAATCAAGGACACTCCTTTACGACCGAAGCTGCCAGTGATGGCGGCTTTTTAATCTTTTCCAACTAATAGTCTGTCAACGTAATAAAAACCTTATTGATTACTTCTGAGCAGAGCGAAACTACATGAATTTTTTTAACTATTGCGAAATAATAATTCAAAAAAATGAATTGGTAACTTTAGGAAATTTAATGACAAGAAAGTGGTGGTATAAATTCCACTAAATGATTTTTTAGACGGGAGTCATATGAAATGAACGACTGGTTAATTGGATTATTAGTTGGTTTAGGATTAATGTTGGTTGGAGGTTCTAAAGCGTACGACGATATTCAAGGCGCAATTAGACATGCAAAAGAGTATGGGGAATACAAGTCTTCAAATATGACCCCATTTTGGTATTTGATATGGGGGTTTATAGTGGATAAAGCTATAAATTGGAACTTTAGTACAATTACATCTATATTGACTTTCTTAATTGGAATAATTGTGGTTGCAATCTCTTTGTTTAAGTTAGCAACTTCATTGTGAATCTGTGAACTCTTTAGTCTTAATTGAAGCTTTTAGAGAGCTCAATTCATCTTTAAGGGAAGCTACCTCAAGGTTTAAGTTTTCAACAGACTTTGCAAGGTCTGAATCTTTTACAGCCATGAGTGAAATGCCGTAAACAGCAATAAAGAAGAATAGTAAAAAAAAGATAACTATAATAATCCACATGGTATTGACCTCGTTTCTAATCTAATTTGCTCAGGTTATCAGAAGGCTAATGCGTATACAAGTGGAGGATAAACCCAGATTCCAGCTAAAAAAGCGACTCCTATTTCATTGTTTAAGCTCGCATATTAGTTGATGGATAAAAATGTGGTCTTACTAATGTTTCATTTTCACCCTGCTGGTTATATAGAGATTAAGAAAACAAAACAACCAGTTGAAAGGGGACATTACAATGAACAAAACAGTAAAAAACCGCAGCACAGCCAAACTGATTTTAATCGCTGCCATGAGCACGGTTATCGTCTTTACCGCCTCCGCTTGCAATAACAATACGGATGGGAATAACGACGGCAATACGAATGTAACAAGTGAGGAGGAGTCGAATAACGCTCCCGCATCTAACGCTGATCCGACGGTAACCGACGAGGTTACTACTCCTTAATGAATATAAATTCCGATTACCTTGCTCGTTTCGATATCTTGCTATTATATTCGAATATTCGTACATATCGAGCCTGGTGAGGTATATTATTGTTATGGGAACCGTTAAAACAAAGAATTTTGACTACGGGCAAGAAGAAATAGATTACTTAAAAAGCGTTGATGCAGCGCTTGGGGCAGCGATGTCGCGAATGGGAAGGGTCGAACGTGTCATCATTCCCGACCTGTTTGCTGCGCTCGTATATGCTATTGTGGGCCAGTTGATTTCGGTTAAGGCCGTCCATACCATTTGGGAACGAATGCAGGGTCAATTTGGAGAAATCTCTCCGCAAAATATGGCCATGCAGAGTGCCGATGATATTCAAAAATGCGGTATGACGATGAAAAAGGCAGTTTGCATTCAAAATATTGCCCAAACCATATCGCAAGGCGCTTTTCAATTGGAGGAGCTTCATGGCATGTCAGATGCAGAGGTTATCAAAGAGCTGATGACGTTAAAGGGCGTTGGCAAATGGACGGCCGAAATGCTGCTTATCAACTCAATGGAGCGCCGCGATGTAGTCAGTTGGGGCGATATCGCCATTCGCCGCGGAATGATGAAGTTGTATGGTCATCATAATCTTACGAAAGAGCAGTTTGAACAATACCGTCTTCGATACTCCCCATTAGGCTCAGTTGCTTCTATATACTTGTGGGCAATTTCATTTGAATAAAATCAAGCGACAAGGAGTCATTCCGTGGAACTAACGATTAAAGAAAAGTTATTTGATTGGGCTGACCGGGAGTATCAAAAATTTTCAGCGGCACTGATTCCGAATATCAATAATGTATTAGGTGTCCGGCTGCCCATGCTGCGCAAGCTGGCCAAGCAAATTGCAAGAGGGGATTGGCGTACCTATCTTGAACAGGCCGAAAGTGAGTATTTTGAAGAAACCATGCTGCAAGGCATGGTCATCGGCTATGTAAAAACAGATATCGAAGAAATCCTTCGATATGTCGCTGATTTTGTCCCTAAAATCGATAATTGGTCGATATGCGACAGTTTTTGTACGGGGCTAAAGTTCACCAATACGAATAGGAAACAAGTATGGGATTTTCTGCAGCCCTATCTATTGTCCGACAATGAATACGATATCCGATTTGGCGTGGTGATGCTTCTTGATTTCTATATTGATGAAGAATACATTGGTAGAGTGTTACAGCTGTTGGACGGCATCAAGCACAAGGGTTACTATGTCAAGATGGCGGTTGCTTGGGCACTATCCATCTG
This sequence comes from Paenibacillus prosopidis, assembly GCF_003337375.1. Lineage (GTDB taxonomy): Bacteria > Bacillota > Bacilli > Paenibacillales > Paenibacillaceae > Pristimantibacillus > Pristimantibacillus prosopidis. Next base: position 205,111 of record NZ_QPJD01000005.1, on the reverse strand, counting down.
TTGTGTGAAGCTTCCTGAACCTACAATGATCTACTTAAAAAACAATTCGCTGGACAATATCACCTACAACAAAGCGCTGCAAAAGATTACAGAGTCTATACGCGTGAATCAGGAAACAAAAAATATGATTCGCGGCATGAAACGAAAATAAAAATAGACCACCTTAACCAAAGTGGTCTATTAAGTCATTCTATGCTTCAATACTAGGCTGCTTCGTCGCTCCGGGCTTCTTCTTTGACGGAAGCGGGCCGAACAAGATCCAATGCCACTTGAATGGTGCGCATAACGAGACGAAAAGCCATGGGATGAGCATCGCCAGCACGAAGCCGCCTGCTGCCCATAAATGGAAAATAATCGAATTTCCTCCCACATTGATCTCTCTGTAAATATACAGCACAATGGGATGAATCAAATAGATGCCGAAAGAGGTAGCTCCGATATGTATAAGCGCTTTGACGGCCGTTTGATTCCACGCATCATAGATCCAATAAGACAGTTGGATGAGCACGATGCCCGCAGTTACGCAGTGTACCTCGTTTATCAGCTCGAGCAGCTTTGAACTCATCATAAATCTTCCATCCATATAAAACCGGTAATATAGATATACTTCAGCCAGGCTGGTCGTCATAAACAACGTCCACAATACGATCCACGCTGTTATTTTTTGCGGGGAAGCATGCTGCTTCGTTACTTTAATCCAATCGACAAGCTTCATATAATAAATACCAATAAACGCCCCTGCCGCAAAATAAAACATATAAGTAAACGCATAACTGCCGCGGTTGATAAGATCGAACACATTGGCAAGCTTATAAATAAACAGCCACTGCGTCATAAGACCAATCCATACCATATGCTTGCCGAGCGCCGGAAACCGTTTGACCGCATACAGCATGAACGGAGCGAGTACATAAAATTGAATAATAATGACGACAAAATAAAGATGCGTATACGTTTTGCCAATGAGCAGCTTCTCAAGGAAGCTCCATGAAGTAAAGTAGCCTATAAACGTTTGTACGTCAGTAAAGCCGAATTGGACCAGTCTGGTCGCGCCAAAATAGAAGAACGAAAAAAACAGGAACGGAATAATAATTTTGCCCATTCGTTTTTTATAAAAGCCGCCGATCGTTTTTGCCGTAAACGATTTGTCGTAATAGTTGTAAAACAGGACAAAGCCGCTTAAAAAAATGAAAACAGGCACCGCGAATTTGGAGAAAATGTTTAAAAAGACGTACAGCGGGTACAGCGTGGAATGGTGATCATAGCGGACCACGATCGATGATGTGGCGTGAATCATAACGACCGCCATGATGCCGAATGCTCTAACGATATCGAGCTCGGGCAAATACGGTCTTTTTGCAGCTTGTGCCATTTCAATCCCCTTGTTTTATGCAGAATGAGTGCGGTGTGTTCGATCCCTCGAAAGCCGCTCTCGCTATTATACGGTCATACCCAATTTCAGCCAATACTTTTATTTTTTTGACCATTGACTCTAACGTTGCGTCATAGTTTAGCATAATGATCAAGAGGTGATTGCGATGTACAAAATAAATGAAGTAGCGAAGCTTGCAGGTATCAGCGTCCGAACGCTGCACCATTACGACAGCATCGGTTTGCTTAAGCCGGCCGAGGTAGGGGATAACAGCTACCGGCTGTACAGCGAAGACGATTTGGCCCGTCTGCAGCAAATTTTATTTTTCAAGGAGCTGGAGTTCCCGCTGCAGGAAATTAGGGCGATTCTGGATAACCCGGGCTTTGACCGACGGAAAGCGCTGCATACCCATAAGCAATTGCTGGAGCAAAAAAAGCATCGCCTCGAAAACATTTTAGCGTCGGTTGAACAAACGCTTCAATCGATCGAGGGAGGAAGAACCATGTCAAAGCAAGAGATGTTCGAGCCGTTTGATATGAAGAAAATCGAGGAGCATCAGAAGCAGTATGAGCAGGAGGTGAAGGAGAAATACGGGCATACGGATGCGTATAAGCAATCGGCCCAGCGAACGGCTGCCTATAAGGAAGAGGACTGGAAACGGATCCATGCCGAAAGCGAAGCAATTTATCGGGGCATTATTGGCGCTATGCACAAAGGTCCTGCAGACGAAGAGGTTCAGAAGTATGTGGATCAATTCCGAAGCCACATCACATCCGCTTACTATGACTGCACGCCGGAAATATTCCGCGGACTTGGCGATTTGTACGTCTATGATGAGCGCTTTACGAAAAATATCGACAAGTACCAAGACGGCCTCGCTGTATTCCTGCGCGACGCAATGCATGTGTACTGTGACCGTTTGGAGGCCGGTAAGAAGTAAGCGTGAGGTTATGAAACAGAATTTCCTAATATGAAAATAGCCCCTTTCCTTAAAGACAAAATCAATTCCGCTTGTTATGATAAGTACTGTTCTGTTTATCATTAGCAACGGCTTGATTTAGGGAAAGGGGCTTTTTCCTCTTATGTGGCTCACTTATTCGGTGTTCGCCGCCATATGCTTTGGCTTGCGGGGGATCCTGTATCACTGGACGAGTCAAAAGCCGGTCAACCGCAATTTATTGCTTTGCGGTACATTCAGTATGGGAGCTCTGGTTAACATCCTGTGCGCGCTTACCTTCTCATCCAATTGGACGGCTGCAGCGCTTATCGGGGTGCAGATGGGACTGTTTTCATTCGGCGCGAATGCGAGCATGTTCAAAGGCTTCGCGGTTGGCAAGGCATCGCTCGTAGCGATTTTAACGGCGCTGCCCTCGGTCGTTGTCGTTATTATCGCCTATGCGCTCTGGGACGAGAAGCTGCATGCGATGCAGCTCATCGCATTTGTCATTATCATTGCCGGCGTATTGCTAGTCCGGCTCTCAAACGATATTTCGCTTAGCAATTTGCAAGGCGCGCAGTGGGGCTTGCTCGCTATGCTGCTGTTCGCCGGGAATGATTTGTCGGGCAAGTGGTCGACGATCATGGAGGCTGATCTGTTCGCGACGATGTTCTACATGTTTATGACAGGAGCGATCTGTTTTGGCATCTGGTGGCTGCGCGATTTGCAGAAGGAGCGTAGGGCGAGCGGGGAGCGGAGCAGGAACGGGTTAGCGCTTCAAAGCGCAGGCTCTGCGGGCAGTAAGGTACATGTGTCGCAGTATATTCCTGGTGAAACAGCGGAAAAAAACACTGTCGTATGGAGCGGTAAACGGACGTTTCTCATTGGCCTTGCAGTTGGCACGACGAACGCGTTCGGCATGATGCTGATCGTGACGGCGTTCGACCTCGGCAAAGCCGGTCTCGTATCGGCTGTTACAGCGCTTAATGTACTTATTGTGCTGCTCTATACGCGGTTTGTCGTGAAAGAACGCTTTACGAAAGCTGAGATTACAGGCATTACGCTTGCTTTTGCGGGAATATTGCTGATGCGGCTGTTTGGAGCGTAAGCAGACGTCGCAGGCGTTCAAGCAGGACTCAAACAGAGCGAGAAATTAGTTCTATGTTCCGCCGCTGATCCTCGAACAGGAAAAATAACAAAAAAAGGCAGCCCCTTAAGGTCATAGTTCACAGACCACAGAGGTGCTGCCTTTTTACTTGGCAGATGAAATAAGACTGCTGAATAACGTTAACGTTACTTATTATTACGGACGAATCCGGACGACAGCTACATCGGACGCGTTGATTGCAAAGGCGTTGCCGTTTGATCCGACGGAGGCGCTTGCTCCTTGCTTGAATTTAATTTTCGTGTTGTCTTTCTTAACTTTACCAAAGTTTATAGAAGATTTTTTTGCCATTTCTTCACCCCCTTTCATGCATATGGGCATGAGAATACCGGGAGAAAAACAGCTAGCGGCGTTTACGTTTTGACTTCTTCAGAATTTGCACGTTTAAAGCATTGCTTGCGAGCACGTTACCTTGTTCCGCATTAGCTGCCGCTAATTGATTAATGTTGATGACGATATAGGTGTTTTTCCCGACGCGATACTTATACGTTTCTACTTTAGACCGTAACATGGATGACCTCCCTCAAAGTAAGATTGAGTGTGCTATAACAGCTTATGAGGGAGGAGGACAAACTGTATCGGCGATTAATAACCGTCATTTGAATCAGTTTTCGTTCTTTTTATAATGGGCGGGGGTCATCCCGGTCAGCTTCTTGAACATGCGGTGAAAATGGGGAAGGCTTTCGAAGCCGCATCGCTCGGCAATATCAGAGATGTTCGCGTCTGTCTCGATCAGCAGCTCTTTAGCTCGAATAATACGTTTTGTCGTGACGTATTCCGTAACGTTTAGTCCGGTCAGCTTTTTGAACGCGCGGGAGAAATGGGCAGGCGTTACGGAAGCTTGTTTTGCAAGCTGGGCCAAGCCAAGAGGGCTGCCCGGGTGCTCGTCGATGTAAGTCAAAATGCCTGTCATCCAGCTTGGAAGGGCAGTCGAGACTGCTTGATTCTCATCAGTCGGGTTTATGGTCCGGCCGAGGAGCAGCAAAATTTGTTGAAGCTGCAGAAGGATAGCCTGACGATAGCCTGGCTTCTTGTTCGTTTCCTCCATATGGATGTTTTCGATCAGCATGACCAATTGCCGCTTCTCATCAGCGCCTGCCGACAGCTTATAGGCTTTCCGGCGTTTGGCCTGCTCGAAGCAGCGCAAATAAGAGAAAGAATCGCCAAGCGGCGGATTGTGCACGAGTGACGCGTTGAAGAACAGGGCGGTTGATGTTTTCGGATCTTCCGGATCGGGAAACGAACGGTGAATCGTGTTGCCGGGTATCATGAAAACATCGCCCGGTACGGCATCATAAAACGTTTGATCAATAAAAAAAGTGCCCTTGCCGCTGTAAATAAAAACAACCTCGTACCAATCATGGAAATGGTCGGGCAGCTCGTTTTGAGCGCTTTTCGTATCCCGGTACACGCATTCGAATGGAAAAGCGGTCATTGCATCGAATTTTTTGCGATACGGATTCATTAGGAGCACCTCATTCGCAGTGTTAATCAGCCTGATTGTAGCAAATATCAAAAAAGAGTACAAATAAGCTATTATTGAATATTTCATGCATGGATATTGTTTTTTATAATGAAGGAGATAACGAATCTGCTAGAAAAGAGGCGGACTGGATGAGAGTGGATGCGCATCAGCATTATTGGAGCATTGAGCGGGGGGATTACGGCTGGATTACGCCGGATATTCCGGTGCTGCACCGGGATTTTTTGCCGGAAGATTTGGAGCCCTATATAAAAAAATATAAGCTGGATGGCACGATTGTCGTGCAAGCGGCGGCGACGCTTGCGGAAACCGATTATTTGTTAGCGCTAAGCGAAACCTCGGATACGATTCTGGGCGTGGTTGCGTGGCTGGATCTTGCAGATCCTGAATATGTTAGCCATTACAAAAGATTCGCGGAACATCCGAAGTTTGTCGGGTTCCGTGTCATGATACAGGAGATGCCCGATGCGAATGTGGTGCTTGAGCCGGGCTTTGTGGAAGCGCTCACTTTTTTTGCGGAGCAGGGTGTGCCGGTCGATCTGCTCGTCGTCTCGCATCAGCTTGGGCCTGTAGTCGAATTGCTGGATCGGGTGCCTAACCTTCGCGCTGTCATAGACCATATCGCAAAGCCTAGAATCCGGGATGGCGTTATGGAGCCTTGGAAGAGCCAGATGAGCCAAATCGCTTCGCACCCTAACCTGTACTGTAAACTTTCGGGCATGGTGACGGAGGCTGATCATAACAGCTGGAAGCCATCCGATTTCACCGGATATATCCGGCATGCGCTGGACGTGTTCGGGCCGGATCGGGTCATGTTTGGCAGCGACTGGCCGGTGTGTCTGCTTGCGGCAAGCTATGATGAAGTTGTTGATGTATTGCAGGAGGCCATACCTGATTCCTGGACGGAAGACAATCGGCAGCGGTTATTCGGACTAAATGCGAAGGAGTTTTATAAAATATGACAACCTTGAATCGTAGCCGGTTGAATGGGGAACAGTTTGCTGCCTATGAAGAGGTGAAGGGAAGCCCGATTACGGTGCTGCAAATCGGAGAGGGCAACTTCCTGCGCGGTTTTTTCGATTGGATGATTCACGAATGCCGCAAGCAGGGGCTATATGAAGGAAGTATCGCGGTAACGCAGCCGCGGCCTGGCGGCAAACCGAAGATTGATGCCCTGGCCAGTCAGGACGGCTTGTACACACTGGTCATACGAGGTTTGGAAAATGGCGGGAGCGTGCAGCGGAAAGAGGTCATTTCCGTGTTCGGACAAGTGTTCGATCCCTATTCGAATTGGGATGCTTATCTTGCGCTGGCAGAGAGCGCTGATTTGCAGATCGTCGTATCGAATACGACGGAAGCGGGACTCGTTTACCGACCGGAGGCGCTCGTTGAGGGGCAGCCGATCCAGTCATTTCCCGGCAAGCTGACGCAGCTGCTTTACCGCAGGTTTACGTTTTTCGAGGGTGATCCGCGCCGCGGGCTCGTTTGTCTGCCGTGTGAGCTTTTGGAACGCAACGGGGACGAGCTTCGCAGCTGCATTTTGAGCTATAGCGATGATTGGGGTTACCCTGAGGCGTTTAAGCGGTGGGTCGTAGAGCATAACCGGTTTTTGAATTCGCTGGTAGACCGCATCGTTACCGGCTACCCTGACGAAACGCAGGCGGAAGCCTGGTTCAGCGAATGGGGCTATTCGGATCCGATGCTGAGCACGGCCGAGCCTTACCACTTGTGGGCGATCGAGGCAGAAGCCGGGCTTGAGGAGCTGCTGCCGCTGCGCAAGGCGGGTCTTAACGTGCACTGGGTAGATGATCTGAAGCCGTTTCAGCTGAGAAAGGTGCGAATATTGAACGGGGCGCACACGTTGATGACGCCGCTCGGACTGCTGCATGGAATAGAGCAGGTGCGTGAAGCGATGGAGCATCCGGTTCTGGGGCGGCTCGTACGCGAAACGGTGGAGTCGGAAATCATTCCTTCGCTGCCGATCGCTGAAGACGAGCTGAGGGAGTATGCCGCAGACGTGTATGAACGGTTTTTGAATCCGTTTATCCGCCACCGGTTAGCTGACATCGCGATGAACAGCTTAAGCAAATTTAAGGTTCGTCTGCTTCCGTCGCTGCTCCACTATTCGAAGAGCAATGCGGCTTTGCCGGATGGGCTGGTGCAAGGCTTTGCCGGCTTGCTGCGCTATTACCAGGTAAAGCGGTCGGATGCGGGCTTTGAAGGAACGACGCTTGGCGGAGCTTCCTATAGCGTCCGTGATGATGCGGGCATGCTGGAAACGATCGCGGCTGTCTGGTCTGAGGCGGACGAACAGTCCTGGCCTTTAGAGCAGACGGTTCAGAGACTGCTTAGCTTGGAAAGTGTCTGGGGACGCAACCTGGCTGAGGAGTGGCCGGAGCTAGCGGTAGAGCTGAGCGCAAAAATAGCGGAAATGGAGAGGCAAGCCAATGAATAGCTGGATTCGATTGCATGAAGACGATCACGTGGTCATCGCGCTTCAGCCTTTTGCCAAAGGAGAGAAGCTGCTGCTTGGCGATAAGACTGAGCTGGAGCTGCTGGACGATGTGCCGAAAGGACACAAAATTGTAACCCATGCGGTTCAAAAAGGCGATGACGTGCTGAAGTTCGGCTATTCGATCGGCAAAGCGAAGGAGGACCTGGAGCCTGGACGATGGGTGCATACGCATAACATGGGCACCGGTCTGAAGGGGTTTCTTGACTATACGTACGAGCCCGGCAAGCAGGAGAGTACGAGGTATGCTGCAGCCGATGCCTATAAAACGCGTACATTTCAAGGCTACATCCGCGACAACGGCGAGGTCGGCATTCGCAACGAAATATGGATCATTAACACGGTTGGCTGCATTAACAAAACGTGCGAAATCGTGGCAAGACGAGCACATTCTCTTTATGAGGGCCGTATCGGCGGCGTTTATCATTTTGCCCATCCGTTCGGCTGCTCGCAGCTTGGCGATGATCTGGTGCATACGCAGAAGCTGCTGGCATCGCTCGTCAACCATCCGAATGCGGCGGGCGTGCTCGTTATTGGTCTCGGCTGCGAGAACAATCAGATCGATTCGTTCAAGCAAGCGATCGGTGAGCATAACCCGGAGCGAATTAAGTTTCTGAAGTCGCAGGAGGCGGAGGATGAGATTGAGGAGGCATTAGAGCTCATAGATGGGCTGGTGGAATATGCCGAGCGCTTCAAGCGCGAGCCGGTGCCTGTATCGCAGCTAAAGCTTGGTCTGAAGTGCGGCGGATCGGACGGCTTGTCAGGCATTACGGCGAATCCGCTTGTCGGTTCGGTTTCTGACCGGTTGATCGCAGCGGGCGGAACGGCCATTTTGACCGAGGTGCCGGAAATGTTCGGGGCCGAGACGATATTGATGAACCGTGCTGCAGACGAGCAGGTTTTCGGTAAAATCGTACATTTGATCAATGATTTTAAGCAGTATTTTATTAGGCATGATCAGGAAATTTACGAAAACCCTTCTCCCGGCAACAAGGCGGGAGGCATTACGACGCTGGAAGAAAAATCACTCGGCTGCACGCAGAAGGGCGGCCATGCGATTGTGCAGGACGTCGTTCCTTACGGGGAGCGGATTACAAGCAGCGGGTTAAATTTATTGGAAGCGCCGGGCAACGATCTTGTGTCGGTAACGGCACTGTCCGCGGGCGGCGCGCATATCGTCCTGTTCACAACGGGAAGAGGAACGCCGTTCGGCGGTCCGGTTCCTACGGTTAAAATCGCGACGAACAGCGAGCTGGCCGGCCGCAAGAAAAATTGGATCGACTTTAATGCGGGGCAGCTGCTTGAGGACAAGAGCATGGAGTCACTCACGGATGAACTGTGGGAGCAGCTCATAAGCCTCGCCTCGGGCGAGACGCAAACGCATAACGAGCGCAACGGCTTTAAGGAAATCGCGATTTTCAAGGACGGCGTTATTTTATAAGACTTTATAATTAGGAGTGGTTGTGCATGAAATATCGCAAGCTTGGAAAGACGGGGCTGGATGTGTCCGTGCTTAGCTTTGGCGCGTCTTCGCTCGGGTCCGTTTTCAGGGAGACGGATGATGCGGAAAGTGTGCGTACGGTGCATACGGCGGTAGATATGGGCATTAATTTGATTGACGTCTCGCCGTATTACGGCTTAACGAAGGCGGAGACGGTGCTGGGCAAGGCAATTGCCGGGCTTCCCCGGGACCGGTTTATTTTATCGACGAAGGCCGGCCGCTACGGGGCAGACCGCTTCGATTTCTCTGAGCAGCGGATTATTAGCAGCGTGGACGAGAGCCTGCAGCGGCTGCGGACGGACTATATTGATCTATTATTTTTGCATGATATCGAATTTGTCCCTTTTGAACAGATTGCAGAGGGCGCGTTCCCCGCGCTGGATAAGCTGAAGCAGCAGGGGAAGATCCGTTTTTCCGGCGTCTCGGGGCTTCCGCTTGCCGTATTCGAGAAATCGCTTGCCTATCGGGAGCTGGATGCGGTGCTTTCATACTGCCACTACTCATTAAATGACTGCTCTTTGCTCGAGGTTGTACCGCTGCTTGAGCAAAAGCAGGTTGGGCTGGTGAATGCTTCGCCGCTGTCGATGGGGCTGCTCAGTACGCGTCCGGCCGCTGATTGGCATCCTGCCGGAGCCGGCATTCGGGAGATTTGCAAGAAAGCGGCTGAGCATTGCGCCGCGAAAGGCGCCGATATTACGAAGCTGGCGGTGCAGTATTCCACAGCTAATGACCGAATACCGACGACGCTCGTCAGTACCGCTAATCCGGACAATATCCGCAAAAATATTGAATGGGCAACCGAGCCGATCGATGAAGAGCTGCTGAACGAGGTGCTGACAATTTTGGAGCCGATTCATAACCGGAGCTGGACTAGCGGAAGACCGGAATATAATACGAATATTGTCTTGTAAAGGGAGAGCTGCAGGGTGAGAGCAATTGTTTGTGAACAAGTAGATCAGCTGCGGCTGGTCGAGCAGGAGGAGCCGGCTTTGCAGCCGGGAACCGCTATCGTCCGCATTCGCCGAATCGGCATTTGCGGCACAGATTTGCACGCATACAAAGGAAACCAGCCCTTCTTCACCTATCCGAGAGTGCTTGGGCATGAGCTTGCCGGTATTGTGGAGCAGGTGGATGATCCGAACGGCGCAATCAAAGCCGGTGATCAGGTCAGCATCATACCTTATATGCACTGCGGAACATGTATCGCTTGCCGCAATGGCAAGACGAATTGCTGCACGGATATGAAGGTGCTTGGCGTTCATATCGACGGAGGCATGCGGGAACGAATAGCTGTTCCCGTATCGCATCTGCTCGTTACGAACGAGCTTACATTAGATCAGGCTGCTGTGCTTGAGCCGCTAAGCATCGGAGCGCATGCGGTGCGTCGATCCGGCCTCCAAGCGGGAGAGACGGCGCTCGTCATTGGATCAGGCCCGATCGGGCTTGGGGTTATGGCATTTGCAAAGCATCAAGGAGCACGTGTCATCGCTATGGACATTCAAGAAGAGCGGCTGGCATTCTGCCGGCAGTGGGCGAAGGTGGATGAAACGGTTCATGCGCTGCATGGCGGGAAAGAGCGACTCGCGGGATTAACTGACGGTGAATATCCAACAGTCGTTTTCGATGCGACAGGCAATGCGAGATCCATGACCGATGCCTTCGGTCTGGTCGCTCATGGCGGCAGGCTTGTCTATGTCGGCTTAGTGAAGGCTGATTTATCATTCAATGATCCTGAGTTTCACAAGCGGGAAATGACGCTTATGGGAAGCCGCAATGCGACGATGGAGGATTTCGCTGCCGTTCAGGCGGCCGTCCAGAGCGGCAGTATAGACGTGGACAGCTACATCACGCACCGCGTACCGTTTGCGGAAATGATCAATCATTTCGACAGCTGGCTGAAGCCGGAGTCGAAGGTAATTAAAGCGATGGTGGAATTATAACCAAGTCATAGCCACTATTATAGAAAGTCCGGTAAAAAGGCGCGTTAGGCCTTAGCCGGGCTTTCTATTCGTTTGTCGATATCATTCAGAGAATCGTGAATTTTATGAAATTTCTTCGTTGACAAATATGGGAGCCGGATTTATGATAGGTAGCTAACTGTCAGAAATTGGGCTGAGTAACGAAAAACGACAAGGTGAGGTAAGGGGGGAATTACCATGCAAGCGACGGGAAATCTCAGGGAAGCGGAAGCAAAGAGAGAAACGAAAAATACGGAACGAAAGGCTGATAAGCAAGCGGATAAAGCGAGGCATAAGGCTGAGCTCGACCAGTCGAAACGCTCCTACGTGTGGGCGGTTAAATTTTTAAAGCCGTACAAAAAGAAAATAGCGGCACTCGCGGCATGCGGCACGATGGCGGTCATTGGAGAGACGTTAACGCCGAAAATGATCCAATATGTAATCGACTATGTTGTCATAAACAAAGACACGTCTTTGTTTATTGTTATTTTAGCAGCGCTTACAGCGGTCAATTTACTCATGCTGATCGCCAAAAACTATCGCAACCTGCTGCAGCGGACGATCGGAGAGCTCGCCTCCCGCGATATGCAAACCGCTATTTTCAAGCATTTGCGCAAGCTCGGCTTCGCTCACTACGAACGGCATCCGGCAGGCGAGACGCTGTCGATGTTCAACTCTGAAGTAGCGTCGGTTCAGAAAATTTACCGCAACTACTTGCCGGGCGTCATTGATAATATGCTGTTCATCACCGTTGCTGTTGTGCTGCTGCTAAGTATAAGCGGCTGGCTGTCACTCATCATGCTGCCAACGTTCGCCCTATATTATTTGTTCGGCCCGTATTTCGAGCGGAAAGCGGCGCTCAATGGCCGAATGTCCGGTCAAAAGCGGATCGCTTATAACCAGGTCGTGTACGAAAGCATTTCAGGCATGCGCGAATTCCGCGCCTTCGGATCGCAGCCATGGTACCACGGCCGCACGCTGGAGAGGCATAGAAATTGGGCGCATTATTACTTGCTAAGCGCAACGTTTGGCTTTGCGAGGGGAAGCTTCCGGCGGTTTACGTTTTATTTGGGCGCCATTGCGCTCTTTATTACCGGGTACTACTCCCTGCAAAATAATTGGATTTCGTTAGGCGGCTTCATCGCCTTCACCCTCTTATACATGACAACGATGTTCCGCCTCACGCTGCTCGTCACGCTGCTGACCGAGCAGAAGCTCATCATTCACCAAACGATTCCGCTCTATCAATTCATGCATAAGCCGATCGAAATCGATGATCCTGCCCATCCGTTTCCGCTGAAGGAAGTTCGCGGCGGATTGGCGTTTGAGGACGTCTGCTTTCAGTATCCGGGGCAACCTCCGGTTATTAACGGCTTCTCGCTGACGATTAAACCGGGCCAGAAGGTTGCTTTTGTCGGAGCTAGCGGCAACGGAAAAACGACGATGTTCAAAATGATCGGCCGCTTCTACGATCCTACATCCGGCGTCATAAAACTGGATGGCGTACCGATTAAGCAGCTGACGCTGGAGCGGCTCCGCGAATCGATCGGATACGTGTTCCAGGAAACCTACTTATTCGGCTCCTCGGTAAAGGAAAACATCCGATTCGGCAAGCCGGATGCCAGCGACGAAGAAGTGGTCGCAGCAGCCAAAGCGGCTTATGCGCATGATTTTATCATGCAGCTGCCGGAAGGCTACGATACGCTCGTCGGCGAGCGGGGGATGAAGCTGTCCGGCGGACAGAAGCAGCGCATTTCGATTGCGCGGATGTTCGTAAAGCAGCCTGCTATTATTTTGCTGGATGAGGCGACCTCTTCACTCGATAATGTTAGTGAATATGAGGTGCAGCGTGCGCTCGATGAAGTGCTGGTGAATCGGACGACGATCGCGATCGCGCATCGGCTGTCGACAGTGAAGCATTTTGACAAAATTGTCGTTATCCATGAAGGACGTGTCGCTGAGTCCGGAAGCTATGAGGAGCTAATCGCGCGCAAGGGGCTGCTCTATCAGCTGGAAGCAGGGCAAATCGAATCAACAGAAGGGAGGGCAGCGCATGAAATATATTAAAATCTTTTGGTCGAACTCCATCATGCTTAGAGGCACTTATTTGATCGCGCTGCTCTATCTTGCGCTGGAGTCGGTATCCAACTATACGATTGTGTATGTGCAAAAAATATTAATCGATGACGTGTTCACCAATGGAAAATACGAGCTGATGCCTGTAGTTATCGGTGTTTTCGCGCTTGCGGCCATCGTCTACTCACTCATGTTCACGATGACGAGCCGCAGTCTCGTCCGCAATGAATTTGCGGTCAGCCGTTCCTTGCTCTCCCGAATGCTGAAGCGCATAGAGAAAGTACCGGTTGAACGGTTTCAAAACGAACGGACCGGCAAATACGTCTATACGTTTACCCAGGATTTGTTCGTATCGGCAAGTGTTATTGGCTGGCAGCTCCCACGTGGAATGCAGGAGACGTTGAACCTGTGCATCCTCATGGCGATCATAGGCTTTTCCAGCCCAATCCTGCTGCTTATGATCGTCGGTCTTTGCGCCATTTACGTGTTGATCGGTTATTATTTTACGCCCAAGCTGAAGGCAGCGGCAAGACAGGTAGCGGAGAAGCGCGCCGCGCTGCTTGTACAAATTGAGGAAGGCGTCGCTTCTACGCGCGAGGTAGTGGCCTACCACCGGCTGAAATGGGAAGAGAAGCTGTACAACAAAATGTTTGCTGATTATTTCGAGCAGGTCATGGCCGAAGGAAGACTCGTGAACCGGCAAATCAGATACAGCGATCCGATGAAGTGGGGCATTGGCATTTTGGTGCTAGGCTATTGCGGTATGCAGCTCATTCATGATCAGATGTCGATCGGCACGTTTGTTATTTTGTTCCAGTTTTCGACGCAAATGTCGGATTCGTTCTATAACTTTTTTCAATTTATCATGGGCCTCTCCTCACAGCTGGCCAATGTCGATCGCGTGCAGCGCATTTTGGAGCTGGAGCAGCATGATGACGGAAGCCAGCAGCTGGATAAGCCGATGGAGCGGCTATCTTTTCAAGAGACGAGCTTTCGTTATGCGTTGGATTTGCCGGAAGTCATTCGCGGCTTCTCCGCAGAGCTGCCGATCGGCCGGAAGATTGCGTTTGTCGGAACGAGCGGCGGCGGTAAATCGACGATTGCCCAGCTGTTAATTCGTTTCTACGGTGTAACGGGAGGGGCGATTCGGCTGAATGGAATTCCGGTCGATCAGTTTAACCGCGAGCAGTGGACGGATAAAGTTTCGATCGTATTTCAGGACCCGTACATGTTCTCGGATACCATTCGCGAGAATCTGCTGCTCGGCAGAGACGGCTTAACGGATGAAGATATGGAGGAAGCTTGCCGCATCGCTCAAATTCACGAGTTTATCGCTGGGCTGCCGGATGGATACGATACGAATATAGGGGAGCGGGGCATCAAGCTGTCCGGTGGGCAGCGGCAGCGCATTGCAATCGCAAGGGCGATCGTCAGCGACCCTGATATACTGGTGCTCGACGAAGCTACCTCAGCGCTTGATTTGGAGACGGAACGATATCTGCTCGCCGCGCTTGAAGAGAGAAGGCAAGGGCTGACGACCATTATGATTGCTCACCGACTCTCAACGATCGAGAATGCCGACATTATCTTTGTCATGGATCAAGGCGCTCTCGCGGAAACAGGCACCCACCACGAGCTGCTCTCAAACGGCAAAGTGTATCAACAGCTACTGAGGGCGCAGCCCTAAGGCTATATCTCCTTCAAACTAACCAAAATTGAAAAAAGAGCAAAAAGAAGGTGCAGAAATGCACCTTCTTTTCGTATTTAAGGAAAATAAAGTTTTAGATTTGAGTTTGAGGTTACGAGAGCGGTTTATTCGCATTAACCATTTCACTATTTATTAATAACAATCGTTAATTTATAGTTTGCATGCTCGTTTAGGTCTACTAAGAATTGATCTAATGATTCATTAGATGGAAATTTACATTCTAGAAGATAACAACCATCCCCACTAATTTTATAGTTATTTAATATATATTTCTCTTGTGTTTTTATAAATGAGAGATATGGTTGATGATAAGTGCTTTTTGTATAGATATTAATCAAAGCATGTATAAAAAAACCTAATTTAGCTTGATTAACTTTAATGGTATAACCTTCAATCACCCCGTTATCTTCCAATTTAGCAACTCTAGTTGCGGCTGCTTGTCCAGTCAAATGAACTTTCTCTCCTAATTCTTTCATCGTGATACGACTATTTTTAGATAACTCTTCTAATATTCGCATGTCTGTTTGATCCAACAAGCAATCACATCCTTTTCGTAAATCTAAATAATCGCATTTTTGACCATTTGCACAAAAAGAATTTCAAAATTCAAGTCAAACTCTTAAACGACTTGATTTTATCTATGTAAAAGTTAATAGCTCATCATATAAACTTAATAAATAAAAAGTAAAGGAGCTAAGAAAATGAAAGTAACACAAATTAGAAACGCAACTCTGGTAGTTGAATATGCAGGAAAGAAGTTTTTAATTGACCCATTTTTAGCAGATAAGGGCACTTACCCGCCTTTCCCCAATTCGTTAAGACAAGATCAATTTAATCCTTTAGTTAACTTACCCACATCACTAGACAATATTATAAATGTAGATGCTGTAATTGTAACTCATCTACATTTAGATCACTTTGATGATGTTGCCAAAGAGGTATTGCCAAAAGATATCAAGCTGTTTGTACAAAATGAAGAAGATGCCAATGAAGTTAGAAACGCTGGTTTTCAAAATGTTGAAGTGTTAAAAGAAGACACAGTCTATGAGAATATCCAATTGATTAAAACAAAAGGCGAGCACGGAAGAGGAGAAATATTAAAATTTGCTGGTAACGTTTGTGGCGTTGTATTCAATCATCCAAATGAAAAAACTTTTTATGTAGCTGGAGATACTGTATGGTATGAAGCTATTCAAGAAGTGATCGATGCACATAAACCAGAAATCATTGTTGTAAATGGTGGAGATAATCAATTCATTGAAGGCGGTTCTCTTATGATGGGGAAAGATGATATCTATGAAGTTTATAAGGCTGCCCCTAACGCAAAAATTATTGTTAGCCATATGGAAGCTGTAAATCATTGGACATTATCAAGAAATAAATTAAAAAGCTTTATTCATGAAAAAGGAATCTCCTCTAATGTTTTAGTGCCAGAGGACGGCGAATCATACACATCCGCAAGCTGATACTCCTTAACATGACCGAGAAGAGGCGTCCAATGATCTGGAGCCTCTTTTTGCTTTTCCATCGTTTAAGCTTGGTATGATGACAGTATTTTGCGGTACAATTTAGATGAAGCAGATTATTCAAAAATTTCGAACTCAAAGGATGAGCAGAAAAATGAAAGTATACAAAAGCGGTAAAGCGCTTGAGCATCAAATAGCGCAGACGGAGCTGCCGGAGCAGGCGTTAGCGCTGTGGGCTCTTGGGCAAGAGGGTTTTCTTGTCAAATGGAAGCAGAAGATGATACTGTTCGATCCGTATTTGACGAACTGGGTCTATGAGCTGAGCGGATCTCCTTGGTCGCGGGCGTTCGAATCGCCGCTGCAGCCGTCGCAATGCTTGGACGTCGATTATGTCGTCTGCTCGCATCACCATGAGGATCATATGGACAAGCTCACGCTGCAAGCAATCGGACAATCTTCGAAAACAAAATTTATCGTGCCCAAGGCACATCTCTCTTTAGTAAAAGAATGGGGCCTGCGTGATGAGCAGCTAATCGGCATTTCGCACGGGCAGTCCCTGGAGCTGGGCGACGGACTTAAACTGGAGGCGTTTGCGGCCAAGCATGAGCAGTTCGAGCAGGATGAAGCAGGTGAGCATAAATATCTTGGCTTCGCAGCATACTTCGGCAGCATTCGTCTATACCATTCTGGTGACACGATCGGATTCCCTGAGCTCGTTACTTGGCTGCAAAGCAGACAGATTGATATTGCGATGCTGCCTATAAATGGTCGAGATTTCGTGCGAAACGAGCAGGGGATAGTCGGTAATACCAATTATCGTGAGGCCGTTGAAATAGCGGTGCAAATCAATGCTGACCTGCTAATTCCGATGCATTATGGCTTATTTCCGCACAATGATGAGAATCCGGCTTACTTCGTCGATTACCTGTATCGTAACTATCCTGCGAAGAAGTTTCATATGTTTGCGCCTGGCGAACGTTTTATTTATATGAAGTAAGGCATCGGCTTATTATTGAAGTAGTTTCAATAATCAGTGAAGTAAAACTCATTATTAATCTATTTTTAAAGCAATTATATGTTATTAGTGAAGAAAACCTCACTCTCCGTGAAGCTAGGTTCATGATGAGTGAGGTTTTCTTCACTTTTCGGTTTAAAGGAAGACCACGATATGAAGGAAGATACCTTTACTTCAGCTTAAACACCGCGACCCCGGCAATCATGATGCCGATTCCGATCAGCTTGTTGGCAGACAGCGGCACTTTATCGACTCCGAATAGACCGAGGCTGTCGATCAGCAGTGCTACAAGCAGCTGCGTAATGAGCAGTAGGGCTACCGAATAAGCGGGGCCTAAAGCGTTTATACCTTGCATGACTGAGAAAACAATGATAACGCCGCACGCGCCACCGATCCAATAAAGCTTATTGACCGTATAGAGTTTTGACATGCTGCCGTCCTTTAGGATCAACATTATAATTAGCGACAGTGCAAAGCCGGTACCGTGCACCCATGTGTTCGTAAACCAGAATCCTGCCTTTTCGCTTAAGCGAGTGTTGAATACGCTTTGTACGCTGATAAGTATCCCGGCAAGCAGTGAATAGATAATGCCCATCATGCGAAAATCCTCCTCCTAATAAGTAGCTAGCTGTATAGATTGCCGCTGGCAAGCTCTTTAAGCCGCCCCATATCCCGAATATAGATGGTGCCGCGCTTGCGCTCGACAATGCCGTCAGTAACCAGCTGTGTAATTACCCGGTTCAAATGACGGTAGCTGGTACCCAGCATCTCAGCTACTTCCGTCAGTTTCTCTGTCTTCATTTCTTCTAATTTAGGAGAAAGAGGATCATCAGGCGTTATCGAGATCAGGTAGCTTGCAAAGCGATTTTCCACCGGATACAGCAAATTGAGACTGGATGCGTTTGAGACGTTGTAGAGCTTATGGCTCAACTGCTTGATGATAAACGTAAGGAAGCCGGGATTTTGAAAAGCCGTGTCGCCCATATCGTCAACCTTCAATGCCAAAAACATACTTTCACCCATGGACTCCACCATACATCGAACGGGGTAGCCGGTCATCAGCTCCATGTCTCCGATCGTCGCAAGCGGCTCGTTAAATCGCAGCAGTACCGATTTTCCATTTGGAAGCGTCGTATACACCTTGATTTTGCCCTTTACCAAAAGGAACAAATGATCAAGCTGATCGCCTGCCGAGCAGACAGCCTCACCCTTTTCATAAGCAAGCAGAGTCATCTTTCCGATCGTTCCCGCATCAAAAATAGCATCCAGCTTATATTGGCTGACATACTCCCCAATGCGTTCCTTGTTATGAATAGTTTTCATGATTCCTCCGTTGTACCCGTTTATTATTTTAGAAACCAACTGAGCTATTGAAAAGGACATATGTCCTATTGTATCCAAAAATAGCATGGAAGCATTAGCGGAAAAAACGGCATGATATTATTCAAGGCAGGGTAAACTGACGGTGAGTGAAGACTGGAGGGTTGATCCGTTGTGTCGAACAGAGGACTCGGGACAGCACTTATCGCTGTCGGCGCTGCGCAGCTGTTAAAGCTGCCTATACACTATGCTAATACGGGAAAATGGGATGCTCGAAAAATAGTCGGTTCAGGCGGTATGCCAAGTTCGCATTCGAGCGGTGTATCGGCACTTGCCGTATACACGGCAACCAAATACGGCGTGAAGACGCCGGAATTTGCAATTTCAGCTATGCTTGGCATTATTGTTATGTACGATGCAATGAACATTCGAAGACATGCGGGCGAAATAGCCATTCAAGTCAACGATCTGGACGCTGATGTGGAGAAGCTTGCGGGCCACCATCCTGGCGTGTACCATAAGCGCCGCCGTGAAAGATTGAAGGAGAGCTTGGGACACCAACCCCGGGAGGTTGTCGCAGGTTCGTTGCTCGGAGCATTGTTCGGTTTCCTCGGAGCGGTTACAGCATCTAAGTAGTTATAATAAAGGCTTTGGCGGATTTGAAGCCAAAGCCTTTGTTACATAAGAAGACTAATATCATGAATGCTGCTTGAAAATGTAAAGATTTTGATAGCCGGGTTTATGCGTTAATTATATAATGGCAGAAGATGTCATTATATATGCAGTATGGGAGGCACATGGAGGATGAAGGAGCTATTGTTATGGCCAAATGGAGCGCCGTATGCGGAAGGAGTCTCGGATGAGGATTGTCCGGCTATTACACCGTATCTGGTCGAAGGGAAAAATCGTCCAGCGGTTATTGTGTGTCCAGGCGGCGGGTATGGGAGGCGCGCGCATCATGAAGGAGAGCCGATTGCAGAATGGCTGAACGGACTTGGTATTTCGGCATTTGTTTTGCGTTACCGAGTAGCCCCTTATCAATACCCTTGCGCGTTGCTGGATGTTCAGCGGGCCATTCGAACTGTGCGGCATGAAGCGGAGCACTTCCGAATTAATCCGGATAAGATTGGCGTACTTGGCTTTTCGGCCGGCGGGCATTTGGCGGCGAATGCCGGGACGAGCTTCAACAGCGGGAAAGGAAACAAAGCTATCGAGGATGACATTGATCGTCAGTCCGCCAAGCCAAATCTTCTTGTGCTTTGTTACCCTGTAATAACAATGAAAGATCCGTTCGCGCATACTGGCTCTAGAGAAAATTTACTTGGGAAAGAGCCGGAGCCCGGGAAGGTGGAGCAGCTCAGCAACGAACTGAACGTGTCCAAGGATACGCCGCCGACTTTTATATGGCATACTTCGGACGATGCTGGCGTTCCCGTCGAGAACAGCTTAATGTTCGCTGCAGCGCTAAGCAAACATAATGTGCGTTTTGATCTTCATGTTTTCGCGAAAGGAAAGCATGGTTTAGGACTGGCGGAGGAGGAAGAACATACAAACGGCTGGACGGACGTATGCGCTTCATGGCTTGCGTTTAACGAGTTTAAATAATCGCATGCAATTAGGAGCACACTATAATTTGTCTGGTAAAATTGCCTTTTTGGGCAACGCAGCGGTCTTGTATGGCAAAACCTGCGTTTATAATCATCTCGTCGAGGTGATCGGCGGTAATAATAACGGCCTTGCTTGCGATACGGCGGGCGTGCAGCAGGAGAGAAAGCTGTTCTTCCGGCGTAGTTCTGGAATAATGATTGTAAGGCATGTCGATAATCGCGACATCGTAACGTTCAGAGACATCAGCAATATTGCCGCATACGACATCTGCCATCAGCCCGAAATGAGCCATGTTCTCAACGGCACCGCGGATGACAAAAGGATTAATATCCCGCCCGACGATATCGATGCCCATGGAGAGTGCCTCAATAAGTACCGTCCCTATGCCGCAGCACGGATCGATAGCTTTCTTTCCGAGCGGGTTCGGTACGGCAATGTTAGCCGCTGCGCGGGCTAAGCGGGTACTAAGGGCAATGGAATAATTACGGGGCTTGTGCATGTGCTGAAGCCAAACGGATTTGCTTTTTACATAATTACCGAAATACCAGCGCCCACCCAAGGTGATAATGCCAAACACATAATCGGGATTATGCACGTCAGCCTCTCCTTCGATATGCATGCCGATTTCCCGCTCAATTACGCGCTGCTCATCAAAATCTATTTTGTTCGGCAGCGTCAAATCATTCATTTTTACGAAAATGACTTTAAACGTCGCGCCGGATAATTGGATATGTTCGACCTGCTTCCAAATATGCGGTAAGCTGCCGCCTTCGTACATGACTTCAATGCGTTCTTTTAAGAACGGACTTCGGTCAGGGTGGATATCGACAGGACTCATCAGTATATTGGAATGTGATTCTTCACCGAAGAATGAACGCATTTCCAGTCGGCATAACGAAAGCTCTTCCTTGCGATGACCGAAGGTATAAATAAATAACGGTGATTGTTTCGTATTTTCCAGTGTAGTCTCATCCTTTGCAACAACGTGTAGAAGCTTTTATTATACTTCAAATGCAAAGGAAAAAGCCTCTCCCTCGCGTAAATAGCTTTGAAAAGCCGTATAAGCAGAGGAGAGGCTATGATTTATAACTTGTATGAAAAGCTTAACCGATTAACGCAACTGCCTGCTGCTCGGCATGCAGCAGACGATCGCGCACGCGGACGACTTCTCCGATAATAATGAGTGCAGGATTACTAAGCTTAAACGAGACGGCAAGTGTATGAATATCCGCAAGCGTTCCAATAATCGTTCGTTGGCTGGATGTCGTCCCGCGTTCGATTAGAGCGACCGGGGTAGAAGCAGCCTTGCCGTGCTTGAGCAGTTCCTCACGGATAGAAGGGAGCTGGCTAACGCCCATATAAACAGCTAATGTATCGACGCTATGCGCAAGTAAGTCCCAACGGATGGGCGACTTGTCACCATGGCAGCGGCTGCCTGTCACACAAGCGAAGGAAGCAGCATATTCGCGGTGCGTAACCGGGATGCCCGCGGCAGCGGCAGCGCCGATTGCCGACGTGATGCCGGGAACAATCTCATACGGTATGCCCAATGAAGCAAGTTCGAGCGCTTCCTCAGCGCCCCGCCCAAAAACGAAAGGGTCGCCGCCCTTCAAGCGGACGACATTCTTTCCTTCCAAAGCAAAGTCAACTAGCGTTTGGTTGATAAGCTGCTGCGGCATGGCATGCGAGCCAGGCGCTTTGCCGCAATAGACCAGCTTCGCATCGGAGCGGGCATAGCCTAGCAATTCCTCGCTTGCCAGCCGGTCGTACAATATAACGTCGGCGAGCTGAATGCGGCGCATCGCTTTGATAGTAATGAGTTCTGGATCACCCGGGCCGGCTCCCACAATATAGACTGTGCCTGTCGCTGCTTTTCTCATAGCGTGCTCCTTTCAGCAGGTTTTACCTACGTTATTTTTTAAGTTTCTATTAAACCGTTACATAAATGGAGCCGCTCTCGCGGTCGATTTCCGTTTCGAAAGTCGTTACGCAGCCGTCGTCAGGCTCTTGCACTTGGCCGCTGCGCAGGTCAATCTTCCAATCGTGAAGCGGACAGTGTACGGTCGTGCCGCACACCATCCCTTCCGAAAGCTGTCCGTTCTTATGCGGGCAACGGTTTTCAACGGCAAGCACGCTGTCGTCAGTCAGTCGGAATACGGCGATTTCAATGTCATTATATTTAATTTTGCGTGAGCCTTTCACATCAATGTCGGAAAGGTTGGCTACATATAATTTCGTTGTCATAGGTGAACCCCTCCTATATTTGAACCGGCTGTACGCCGTTCAATTGCTCGAAATTTTTACGCAGGTCATCGGTTTCGATGATTTGCTTCCATGGATCGGTCGTAAGGCTGAGCGTTTTCTCGATACGTTCTTTGAGAGCAAGACGGTCCTCGCGTTTCTCCAGTGCTTTCTTAACGGAGTCAAGTCCGACGCGCTCAACCCATTGAGAGGTACGCTCGTTCCACTGTGCATTCTCACGGTAATATTGCAAGAAGGCGGATGACCATTCCATAACCTCATCCTCTGTTTTGACAATGCATAGAAGATCTGTCGCGCGTACCTTCACACCGCCGTTGCCGGCTACATGGAGCTCCCAGCCGCCATCTATGGCTACTACACCGAAATCTTTAATCGTTGCTTCCGCACAATTTCGCGGGCAACCGGATACGGCGAGCTTCACTTTGGCCGGCGTGTTCAAGCGTTCGAATGCTTTCTCCATTTGGATACCCATACTGATCGAATCCTGCGTACCGAACCGGCAAAATGTCGAGCCGACACATGTTTTAACCGTACGCAGCGTTTTTCCGTAAGCATGGCCGGAAGGCATATCGAGCTCTTCCCAAATTTTCGGCAGATCTTCTTTTTTCACGCCGAGCAGGTCAAGACGTTGACCCCCTGTAAATTTAACCATCGGTACGTCGAATTTCTCAGCAACCTCAGCAATCTTTTTCAGGTCGGCTGGTGACGTTACTCCGCCGTAAATACGAGGGACGACCGAATACGTCCCATCCTTCTGAATATTTGCGTGGAAGCGTTCATTTGTGATGCGGGATTCCTTCTCATCGACGTATTCTTCCGGATACAGCATGCCGAGGTAGTAGTTAAGTGCAGGACGGCACTTCGAGCAGCCTTCCGGGTTGTGCCATTCCAGCACGTTCATTACCTCTTTGGTGCTCATGAGACGCATCCGCGTAATTTCTTCAACAATCTCGTCTCTGCTAAGCGGCGTACATCCGCAAATGCCTTCCTTCACCGCTTCGCCTACGGAATCGCCTGCGTAAAGGTGCAGCAATCCTTCGACTTGAGGCTTACAGCCTCCGCATGAAGCGGATGCTTTCGTGCATGCTTTGATGGAGCCGACCGTATTGCAGCCTTTATTCAAAATAGCATCGGCAATCGTTCCTTTCGAAACGCCGTTACATCCGCAAATAATCTCGTCATCCGCCATCGCTTCAAGCCGGTTTCCGCCGGAGGATTTACCGAGCAGATCGGATGAAATACCGAGCAGTATTTCTTTCTCGCGCCCGGCAACGGATTCGCCGCTCTTAATAGTTGCGAATAATTCAGAGCCGTCAGATGTATCACCGAAAAGTACCGCGCCGACAAGCTTGCCGTCTTGAATAACGATCTTCTTATATGTGCCGGCCATATCGTCCTGAATCTTCAGCGAGCGTGTGCCTGGAGCTTCATCAAATCGTCCTGCCGAGAAAACGTCAACGCCGGATACTTTAAGCTTCGTTGAGGTAACCGAACCTTGATAGCCTGCAGTCTCGACGCCAACCAGATGCTTTGCGAGTACAGCCCCTTGTTCATACAATGGAGCAACCAAGCCGTAAGCAATGCCCCGGTGCTCGGCACATTCACCAACGGCATAAATGCCGGGCACGCTCGTCTGCATAAAATCATCCACGATGATACCGCGGTTTACTTCGATGCCGGATGCTTTCGCGAGCTCGATGTTCGGCTTAATACCGACAGCCATGACAACTAAATCGCCATCGACTTCGGTGCCATCGGCGAAGACCAGCCCGGAAGCGCGTTTTTTGCCTTTAATGGATGCCGTACTCTTCTGAAGCAGAAATTGCATGCCTTGCGCTTCCAGCTCGCGCTGCAGCATCTTAGCTGCGGCTTCGTCCAATTGTCGTTCCATCAAATAGTTGAAGATATGAACGACGTTTACTTCCATACCCAG
Organism: Paenibacillus prosopidis; assembly: GCF_003337375.1. Classification (GTDB taxonomy): domain Bacteria; phylum Bacillota; class Bacilli; order Paenibacillales; family Paenibacillaceae; genus Pristimantibacillus; species Pristimantibacillus prosopidis. Next base: position 180,795 of record NZ_QPJD01000005.1, on the reverse strand, counting down.
ATGCAGAAGGCCTCGGGCTGCTTCAAGTCCGAGCAAGCCGCCGCCGATCACGACCGCTTTCTTATATTTTTTGGAGGCATCGATCATGATTTCACAATCGTTAATATCGCGGAATGCGATTACGCCTTCCTTATCCGCGCCGGGAAGCGGCAGCATGAACGGATTAGAGCCAGTCGCGATAATAACGGCATCGTAATCGACTTCAATGCCCAAATGCGATGTAACCTTTTTGTTCTCCGTATCAATTTTCGTTACCTTGTGACCTGTATGCAGCGTAATATTATTTTCTTTGTACCAATCCCAGTCGTTTATGACGATTTCTTGCATATCTGCGCCGCCTGCCAAGACGGAGGAAAGCATAATGCGGTTATAGTTAGGATGCGGCTCAGCGCCGAAAATGGTAATGTCATAGCTTTCAGGAGAAAGCTTAATGAGATGTTCAACTGCCCGAACCCCTGCCATACCGTTACCGATTAAAACTAATTTCTTCTTAGTTATAGTCATTGTATTTGTCTCCTCTCAATCTCTGCATGCGCGAAAAATAATAAAAGCCTGCTCCGAATCATGGGAAAACGTACGTCTCCCATGAAAACGAAAGCAGGCTTCTTTGCCGCTACAAACAAATACACCGTTGTATTCGCCAATAATATAATGTTATTACATTAATAATACACCGGGTTTTAAAGTCATGTCAATATACTTGACATGAAAAATCTTGGATATCGACAAAATTGCAATTTGTATGTTATATATAGTAACAAAAGTATCAGCTGGTGCTCGTGATTGCTAAAGTTGAATAGGAGGGAGCGCTTCAAAATGCGTTCTTTGTTAGTGGTCGATCATCCAATGACAGAGTCGGAACTTCAGTCGGAACAGCTTTCCAAAAAGCTTACGCCCAAATATATTCTGGAGGCTTACGGTTACCAAGTCATCCGTGCAAACGATGAGAAGAAGGCTGAGCTGCAAATGAGCAGCGCAGACGCTCTCATCCTTCATCTGCCGCTCGATGCGGTTAAAGCCTGGGGAACAAAGCTTCTTAAGCAGAAGACAATTCCGTTACTTTGGTGGTGCAGTGCATCAACCGCTTCTTTATCTTTAGCTTTTTGCGAGGATGATGTGCCTGTCGACGGCATTCTAACTCCATCCATGGGTGAGCAAGAGCTGCATTGGGCGCTGCATTTCGGCTCGAAGCAATGCTTCGAGAGACAGCAATGGCTCAATGAGCGCAAACAGCTGGAGGGCCGGCTAGAGGAACGGAAATGGATTGATATGGCAAAGGGGATCCTTTGCAAAATCAAAAATATTTCTGAAGCGGAAGCCTATGACGTACTTCGCAAGCAAGCAATGAATGAACGAAAGCGAATGGTTGATGTCGCAACGTCAATTGTCAAGGTATATCAAATCCTTCAGGATCAAAAATAAGGGGGCGTTGCGATGATTACGAATTTATTGAAGGAAGTCGCCCGGGGAAAACGGGGCGCTCGCGATTTGAACTATGAAGAGTCGCTGCAAGCAGCTGATTCCATCATTAATCTAAAAGCTACCCCTGCACAAATAGGAGCTTTTTTTATAGCTGAACGGATAAAAATGGAAAGTGTAGAAGAAATTGAAGCTTTCGTCTCGGTTTGCCGAAAGCATGCCTATCGTGTTCCGGTGCAGCAAGGTCTTGATTGCGCCGGCCCTTACGACGGCCGGAAAAAAACGTTCTTTGCTACGTTTCCGACAGCATTCCTTCTCGCTGCCGCCGGGCTTCCGGTTACGCTGCACGGAACGGGGTCCCTTCCTCCGAAATGGGGAGTTACGCTGCAGGATTTGTTGTATGAATCGGGGATAGACGCCGATCAGACTTCACGTGATCAAATCATTCAAGCGGCAACAGAAACGGGTGTGCTGTATGTTCCTGCTGAACAATGGTGCCCGCCGCTCAAGGAATTGCGGTCGATCAGGGTAGAGCTAGGCATGCGTACGGTACTTAACACAGCCGAGAAGCTAATTGATTTTTCCCACTCTCCTTATTTAATATTTGGCGTTTACCATAATACTGTTTTTGAACGAATGGCCAAATTAACGACTAATTTACAATACAAAAAAGCGCTCATTGTTCAAGGAATGGAAGGCTCCGAGGATCTGTTCATTGAGCGCCCGACTCGAACGTATATCGTTGAGAATGGCGAATCCAGTCTTCACATTATTGATCCTGACACCTATGGCTTAGAGACGTCCGTGCCTGAAATGGATTGGACGCCCGTTGAGCAATTGTGTGTCTCAGAATCGGTTTTGCAGGGAAGAGGGCATCTCGCTTTCGTCAATCAAGTGATGCTTAATGCGGCTGTAAGGCTGCGGCTGGCGGAGAAGGTTGACTCGGTCGAGGAAGGGTTATATACGTGTAAAGATTTGCTCGATAACGGTGCTGCGTGGGAGCTGTATAGCAAATGGCAAAACATGATGCGCAGCGAAAGTAAACTGCATTGCCGTAGTTAATAAGATGGGAAATAGCCTGAGGCTGTCGAGTTCTTCGACAGCCTCTGTTGTGCTTTTTTGTTTTTTTTAAAAAAAGTGGAACTTAGAACGTATTCGCTGAGAGTCGAATCCACTGCACAAACTGCAATGGATTCGTGTCAGAGTTCGTTTTAGGAAGACAAATTGGTAAAAGAACGGACGAGCTTGTTGAGCAGCTCAGGCGGCAGGAAGGGTGCCAATCCAGAAAGCTGAATAGGTGTAAGGCTTTCGAGATCCATACGTTCGATAAGTTGGGATATTTCAACGAAAGGTGCTAACGTATGAACGGTATCCCAATCAAGACTAGATTCCTCTACGCGATCTAATAACCGCCTCAGTGTGTCTTGACCAAGAAACGGAGCTAGTGCGATGATCTGGTTAGTATGAAAGGCAGTATCTCCTATTTTATCGACTAGTTCTTCTGATGCAGATCTGCCGATAAAGGGAGCCAGTGAAAGCAAATCGAACCAACTTATTTCTTCTGCTATTTGTCCAACCATCTCCTCCAGCGTTTCTTTGGGAAGAAATGGAGCCAAGCTTTTTACATGATCGATTGAAAATTGCTTTTGTAATATCTGTTCTGTGTGAGCCGTTGAATTTGCTGCCGATTCAGTTGACGCTAGATCACTGGAATTGCTGAATGCAGGTATAGAACTAGCGATTGCATAGGCTTCTCCGCCATTCAAAAGTGTATCAATTGAAACGTTTAGGAGCTTGGCTAGCTCGGGTAGAAGCGCAACGTCAGGCAGGGATTCTCCGCGCTCCCACTTGGATACAGCCTGATGACTAATCGTAAGCAGACCAGCCAGCTCTGCTTGGGTGTAGTCCATTCTCTTTCTCTGCCCCGAAATGAATGCTCCGATTTTTTGCATGTCCATAAAGGTGTATCCTCCAATATAAGGTTTGCAAAACCGCGCGATTTGCTATATCCAACGTACCATAGGCTATATCCAAAGCCAATCAGCGGTTGGTTGAAAAGCATAACGAGCAACGTACAATCCCTTTCAACCAGCGGTTGAATGGAAGTTAAGCTTTGTATGAAGCAGAACGGGGAGGATGAAACTCTATGTCATATATTAACGAATAAAATTTATATTTTAGCGCTAAATAATATATATATTCCTTCAAGTTGTTGCATTTGTAGAAGAATCCGATCTCCTTTGCGCTGTCTTTAAACATGTCATAATGAACAATTCTGGCAAGATCTGATTTTTTACTGCCGGCGGGATTGTTTTTTAAATTGTTGACGAGCATTCTATATATCGATTTCAAATAATAATTAGCCATGTCTTTTCTATAATGATCGTTTTGCAGCAAGCCCCAATGGTCTGAAAGACGTTTTCTGATTGTGTACTGCAGTTGCAAGCTGCTTTCTAGAAGGGGTTTATAGGGGGAGCTCATTATGCTGTCCGGATTATTAACGGTGTAGAAATATAACGGATCAGGGATGGCGATTACCCGTTCGGAACGCAGCAACGCCTCCAAGTTGAAAATGGTATCTTCGCCAACAGCTATTTTTTCATGGAAGCGAATTTTGTTTTGTTGAAGAAGATTTCGACTGTACAAGTTTTTCCAAACGAAGCATAAGTCGTTATTCGAATGGACATAAGTTGAGCTGAGCACCAGATCCTTCCCGTTCATTAGCGTTTGCAGCTTAAATGCTGGAGGTTTGAGTCGGTTCGTTGGAACGGTCTGGTATCCGCCGATGACGGCGTCGCAATGATGCTCTTCTGCAACAGCATACAGCTTGACGAAATATAGCTCGGATATCTCATCATCGGGATCAATAAATGCTATATATTTACCTGTGGCCGCCTCAATGCCGGTATTTTTAGCGCTGCTTACGCCAACGTTAGGTTTATGGATAACTTTAATTCGTGTATCCTTGGCAGCATAATCCTCGCAAATAACTCCGCACTCATCGGATGAGCCGTCGTTTACGAGTATGAGCTCAAAAGAAAAGAAGGGCTGATGAAGGATGCTGTTTATACATCGGTGCAACCATTTCTGGGCGTTATAAATTGGAACGATTACACTAATGGCATAGTCCATACATTTCACCCCGGATGTGATCTATTGATCGCAGTGCTTCCCAGTACGGATTCAAGTAAGTAAATGATACCATATTCGTTATTAAGAACAAAACATAAGTTTAAATTAGATAATACGCTTATTGATAAAACCGATTTAAAATCAAGCTTTATCCGTAGGCATGGGTGCAAGGTTCCGCATTCTTTTCTTTGCATAAAATTCAGCCGCTTTGTGGCGGTTGCCGCAAATTTCCATGCTGCACCATCGTCTCTTGCCACTCTTCGATGTATCTAAGAAATGTAGGATGCATTCTTCATGTTCGCACTTCCGAATTCGGTCTGTAGGATAGGTGTCTAATGTATCGAAGATAGAGCGTATTACTCGATATAGCACTTGATCGACAGTGGTTTTCCCTTCATAGTTCAGGGAAGGTTGCCCTTCTATACTGGTAACAACAGTAACTATGGATAATTGTTCGGCTCGTTCTTTAAGAGAGATAAATACGTCTTCTGAAAGCTTGGCTTGATGTTCCAAACTGGATAACGCCTCCATGCAAATTCTTCGGAGGGATGTGAGTTCGGCGCAGATTTGGCTGAGCGAATCCGAACCTGGCGGAGAGTCAGGCAACCGAAGCAGGTGATTGGTTTCTAACCAATGGAGAGCGTTTGTTTGATCCATTAGAACATCTTGAAGCTGTTTATTGTGAATGAAGCGGGTATTGACCAAGTTCAGCCATATGCTTCCCCCTAGTAAAAAGAGAGAGTGATCCATCATTAACCATCTCCTGTAATTCTGGTTGGGATAAAAGGATTAAATCATAGTGTAATCGTATCCTTTACATCTAATATTGCCAATTTCATTGTATTTTTGGCGGCAGTTCTTAAGCGATCGAGAAGGTTTGGCGCCTGCTGGTAGACGGGGGGGTGATGGATAGTTCCGTAATGAATAGGAATAAGTGTGTTCGCCCCCAAAATATTTGCGGCCGATACCGCTTGTTCGGGTGTCAGACAAATCGGTTGCCCGCTCGGGGTGAGCCCTGGAAGTTCGATGACAGCTCCGTTTACCGGCAAGCACGCCGCGTCGAAAGGACCGAATGTCTTGGCAAATTTCCACCAGTAACCGTGCCATAAGGTGTCTCCGCAATGAATAACTTTTTTCTCCCCATCCTCTACAATCCAGGCCACTTGAGGATCTCCTACCCCATCGACGGATTGGGCAGCTGTGACGGTAAACGCCCCTACCTGGAACGAATCTTCAGGGAAAACCCCACGAATGTCTTTCAATTTGCCAGAGCTGGTGAGATGAAGAGCTTCCGCAGGAACGTATACAGGAATATCTTCTCCATAATAAGTCGCGATAGCTTCAGGGTCAAAGTGATCGCCGTGTTGATGCGTAATTAGGACTGCATCCACTGCCCCGAATTCATCCAACGGATAGAGCGAATCGTGAGGCTGGCCAAATTTGGATGGGAAATTAAACAACGGATCGATAACTATTGCAGTTGTTCCGGATATCAAACGAATACCTGCCCATGGGAGCTTCTGAATGTTCATTGCAACTCATCCCTCTCAGTTATTTTATAACCTGTATAAACATTTATTAATGGTTATATTTTCATCTTACTGCAAGTTGTTATAACTTGTAAATAGTTATTTTTAAGGTTATAAATAAATAGCCCAAAGACTGTCGTAGACTTGGAACGGAAGAAACTGTAAAATCATATTTGTGTGTACCGAAATAAGGGAGAGAGGGAGAATATCATGTCTTTTGTAACACGCTTGAGATGGTTTTTCAAAGATAGATGGGGCAGCTATGCGATTGCCGTCGGGTTAATGTCGCTTGTCAGCCTGCTGTCGACGATACCGCCGAATTTAATCGGTAAAACGGTCGACAATATTAAGGACGGGCAGCTGACGGCCTCCGGATTAACGCAGACGGTACTGCTTCTTATCGGGCTTTCCTTACTTCTATACGTGCTGGTTTATATATGGATAACAACGTTGTTCGGTAATTCCGCACTTATAGAGAAGCTGCTAAGAGGAAGGCTGCTAGCTCATTTGACGAAGATGAAGCCGGCTTTCTTCCAGCGCAACAGTACGGGACAGCTGATGGCATTAGCTACCAATGATATATTAGCGATTGGACAAACCGCTGGTTACGGCGTCATGACGCTCGTTAATACGCTCGTTGGAGCTTCGGTTGTCGTCGTGATGATGATCTCGCTGGTCAGCTATAAATTAATGATAGCGGCGTTAATTCCGCTGCCTCTTCTTGCAGTAGTGATAAACAAGCTGGGCAAAAAAGTAAGAACCCGTTTCCTCGATGCCCAAGCGTCCTTCGGAAAAATGAACGACCACGCGCTTGAGTCTATATCGGGTATCCGAGTCATACGTTCCTATGTGCAGGAGAACAATGATTTAGAAGCGTTCGATAAGGTGACCTCGGAGGTTATGGACAAGAACAAGCGGGTATCGATACTGAACGCACTTTTTCAGCCGCTTATTTCCTCGATCGTCGGAGTAAGCTACTCCATTGGCATTGGGTATGGCTCTTATCTTGTTTTTCAAGATGAAATTTCGTTAGGTCAGCTTATCTCTTTCAACATTTATTTGGGCATGCTGATATGGCCAATGATTTCTTTCGGCGAGTTTATTAATGTGCTGCAGCGCGGAAGCGCCTCGGCCGACCGTCTGGATACGGCATTGACGCAAAAGCCGGATTTGCAGGATGCCGATAAGCCGATAGCCATTGAAGTTCCAACATCTATTGAAATGAAACAATTAACGTTTACTTATCCGACGGCCAGTCATCCTAGTCTTGATCATGTTTCCTTCCGTTTGGAGCGGGGGCAAACGCTTGGCATTGTAGGGAAAACGGGAAGCGGTAAGAGTACGCTGCTCAAGCAGCTGCTTCGCCAATATCCGGTTGACCGGGAGAAGCTGATGATAGCCGGCGTTCCAGTCGAACGAATTGCTGTAGATCAGATGAAGCGTTGGATTGCCTACGTGCCGCAGGAGCATTTGCTTTTATCCAAATCAATACGGGATAATATCGCGCTTGGTAAGCCGGATGCATCGCCGGAGGAAATCGCAAGAGCGATACAAATGGCTTCTTTTACCGAGGATATTGCGCAAATGCCAGAAGGGCTGGAGACGATTGTGGGGGAAAACGGCGTCATGCTCTCGGGCGGGCAGAAGCAGCGTCTGGCCATTGCAAGGGCGCTTCTTATAGATTCGGAAATTCTGCTGCTTGACGATTCCTTATCAGCTGTCGATGCACGAACCGAAAGCCGCATTCTTCATCACATCCGGCTCGAGCGTGCGGGTAAGACGACTCTGATATCGACGCACCGTCTCTCCGCGGTCAGCCATGCGGACTGGATTATCGTATTGAACGATGGACGAATTATAGAAGAAGGCACGCATGACGAGCTGATGCTGTTCGGCGGCTGGTACAAGGAACAATGGGAGCGGCAGCAGATGGAAGCGAGTTTGGAAGAATGAGGAGGCTCTAAAATGCCAAAGCAATCGACGGCGGGAAGACTATTCGCATATGCTCTCGTCTATAAGTTTAGAATTATCGGCGCGCTGCTTATTCTTTGCTGTGCGGTAGGCGCTGAGCTGGGCGGACCTTTTATTATCAAAACGATTATAGATAAGCATTTGGCTGCCGACACAGGGGAACTGGTGCCTGTGCTTTGGTTGATAGCCCTTTATATGGGGCTGCTGCTTGTTGCGAGTATAGGGAATTTTACGCAATCCTACTTGCTGCAGTCTACCGCTCTGCAGATCATTAAAAACATGCGGATGGACTTGATGCGGCATATTCAGCGGATTCCGCTGCGTTATTTTGACAATACCCCGATTGGGCAAATCGTATCGAGAATAGCTAACGATACGGAGGCTGTCCGGGATTTGTTTATGAGCTTTATGGCAACCTTCGTCGTGAGCTTTGTACAGCTTGTCGGTATTTTTACGGCGTTGTTTATTTTGGATGTGCGGCTGGCTTTGTTCTGCTTGCTTCTTCCTCCGATTTTCGCACTGATTATGGTTATTCATTTAAAATACTCCAAGGGGTATATCACGGTTATGCGCGCCCGTCTAAGCGATATGAACGCGATGATAAATGAATCGATTGCCGTCATGCCGATTATTCAGGCTTTCCGCCGGGAGAAGCTGACGGTTGACGAGTTTGAGGTGTTGAATGAGGACCGTTATGTGAATCAAATTAAACAATTTAGAGTGTTCTCTTTATCCTCCCGTAATATCGTCGGGACGATCGGCAGCCTGGTGACAGCTCTTGTTATATGGTATTTTGGCCGGGCTTCGCTGGAGGGCGTTATTTTGTTCGGTGTGTTTTTCGCTTTTATCGATTATTTGGGTCGTATCTTCCAGCCGATTATCGGCATTTTCGATCAGCTGACGAATGCGCAGAGAGCGTTTGTTTCCGCTGAGAAGGTGTTTGCGATTTTGGATTTGGAGGGCATGGAGGTCGAGCAGGCCGATCAGGTAAAGCGTCCGGAAGGTATAGTGAAATTTGATAACGTCACGTTTGCATATAAAACAGGAGAAAATGTGCTGAAGGGTATTTCGTTCGAGGCCCGCCGAGGAGAGACGGTCGCGTTAGTCGGCCACACAGGTTCAGGGAAGAGCTCGATCATGAATCTTCTGCTTGGCTTCTATGAACCGGACAAAGGTACGATCTCGATTGACGGTCAGGATATCTCCGGGCTGTCCAAACAGGCGCTGCGCAAGCATATGGGCATTGTATTGCAGGATCCGTATTTATTTGCCGGAGATATTAAATTCAATGTAAGCCTCTATAATAAGGACATCTCGATCGATCGCGTAAAAAGCGTGCTGAAGGACGTCGGCGCGGCGCCGTTCATCGAGCAGCTGCCGGGCGGTTATGACGAGCAGGTAGTGGAGCGGGGAAGCACGTTGTCTTCAGGCCAACGGCAGCTCATTTCATTTGCCAGGGCGCTGGCGTTTGATCCATCGATTCTTATACTGGATGAGGCGACAGCGAGCATTGACAGCGAAACGGAAGGACTCATACAACAAGCGCTGCGAGTCGTCAGCGAAGGCCGTACGACGCTGGTCATTGCGCATAGGTTGTCTACGATTCGTGAAGCGGATCTCATTCTCGTCCTCCATCGCGGCGAAATAGTCGAGCGCGGTACGCATGATACGCTGATGGCGATTGAAGGCAGATACTATAAAATGTATCAGCTGCAAAAAGGCGAGAAGGCTCCTGCGGTAACAGTAGAAGAGATGAAACACGCGTAAATTGCACTGAAATTCATGGAATATGTGACGTAGATATTATTCGGTGAGTGATATCTACTAATCAATAAGTTTTATGTTAGTTTACATGACATTAAATAAATGGCTCAAACGGCTTGGGCCCAAAGCTGAAGAATCCCCTTACTGAGATAATGCAAACAGTCTTCTTACCGGATGGCGTGCATGGTTTGTAGTAAGGGGATTTTCGTTGCATGCGTGAACAAATGTTCATGTTTACTAGAACTTAATTTCTTTTTGATGCTCTGATGACATTATTTCACTACTCTATTAAAGGCATGGGTTTCTATTTTTTACTATTTCCGGATTGCGAGAGGAGAGAAAATAAAATGCAGTATTTGATGAGACGCATACAGAGACATACCTGCATGATGTTGGCAGCGCTTATTTTAATTAGTGGTTCTTTGGGGAGCCTCGGTCAGCCGATTAATGCAGCGGGGGCTGGGCATGTCGTCATTTCGCAAGTGTATGGCGGCGGAGGTAATGGTACTGGGGCGTCCTTTAAACAAGATTTCATTGAGCTATATAATCCGACGGATGAAGAGATTACCTTAGACGGGATGAAGTTGATTTATGCTTCGGCAACGGGAGCTTGGCCGACTTCTGGAAACAACCTTATGCCTTTATCAGGGAAGATAGGGCCAGGTAAATATTATTTGACCCAGCAGGCTTCCGGAACCGATACAACTGTTCCCAACTTGCCAAGTCCGGATGCCACGGGAACTCTAAGCATGGCGGGAGCAAGCGGCAAGGTAAAGCTAGTGGGTAGCGATGGTGCCGCCATTGATTTGGTTGGTTACGGCTCGGCTAATGAATTCGAGGGTACTGGTCCTACCGGCACACTGCTTACCAATGTTACAGCGGCTATCCGAAAGCCGTCGAATATTGCAGAAACAAGTAGAGATCAGGATACGGATGACAACAGCGTTGATTTTACGACGGGTACTCCGTCACCGCGCAACTCGGCTTACGGTAGTGTGGTAGAGAACGTACAAGCACAGCCGGGCTCGGGGATCGTAGCGCAAGGCGATCAAGTAACATTGATGTCTCCGACTCCGGGAGCAAGTATTTACTACAGAGTAAATGCGGCTAGTCCTTCTGATGAATACGTTCTGTATAGTACTCCAATTACGATTAATCAAGCCGCAACGATTGAGACTTACGCCGCCAAAGAGGGCATGGCTGACAGCTCGACGGTTACTTATAGCTATACGATAAGCGGTGTTACATCTATAGCAGAAGCACGTATTTTGGCAGATAATACGAACTCACTTATCGAGGGAACAGTTACTTACAAAGAAGTGACGGGCGGACAGGTCAATTTGTACGTTCAGGATGAAACAGCGGGCATCGTTGTACGAGGTCCTGGATTAACGGCAGAAACCGGAGATAAAATTAAAGCTTCAGGAACGGTGAAGCAGTATTTCGGATTGGCGCAGCTTCTAGTGGAAACTAGTAACGTCACAATTACGGAAGATAATGCGGGAGTTCCTGTAAGCCAGCTTATCCAATCGACCGGAATGGGTGAGAGCGTTGAAGCGGAATTCGTTTCGGTGGAAAACGTGACGGCGGGCGCAGCAAATGCGTTCAATGAATTCACGGTTACGGACGATAAAGGCACTTTTATTATTAAATCCCCTTATCTCGAGTCAGGAGAAAAGTACGAGCGCATAAATGGCGTTGTTACGTATGCTTTTAATAATTACATGCTAGTTCCTCGCTCTTCTTCCGACGTTATCAAGAAAGTCGTTTCTGTCATAGCAAGTCCTTCACCGAGCGGACTTGTTCAAGCGGGAACGGCTGTAACGTTAAATACTCCTGCAGAGGGAGGGAAGATTTATTATACGACAGATGGCAGCGAGCCAACGGCAGTTGAAGCAAATGAATATCAAACAGCAATAACGATTGAGACGGATACAATCATCAAAGCGATTGTCGTTGCAGGCGATGTAACAAGCGAAGTGTTCACTTTCTCGTATACCCTACAAAAAACGTACGATAATTTAAAAATACATGATATCCAAGCTGCAACACATCTATCTCCATATGCCGGCCATATTGTAACGGGGGTAGAAGGCATTATTACAATGAAAAGAAGCGACGGCAAATGGTTCCTTCAGGGGGCAGATGTGGACTCGGATGAGATTGATTCCACATCAGAGGCTATTCTAATCGAGCCGAAAGTATCTGTCTCTTTGAATGTAGGAGATAAGGTTACACTGACAGGTACAGTACTTGAGGTAAAAGAAGAAGGCTATGCTGATGCGAAGGACTTGACGACGACACAAATCACCGTTTCAGCAATATCGGTTCTTTCGAACGGCAATGATTTGCCTTTGCCGGTTATCATTGGCGCAGACCGCATTCAGCCTACTATCACCATTGATAATGACGGCATGAGAAAGTTTGATCCTAAAAAGGATGCATTGGATTTTTATGAGAGCCTGGAAGGCATGCGTGTCCAGTTGAATGATGCCCGCATCGTAGGCCCATTCAACTACGAAACGCCAGTTGTGCTGGGAGAACAGCCTGCTTCAACCGTTATGACACCATCCGGCGGCATTATATTGACGGGGAAAGGCCTGAATCCGCAACGTATTCTCATTGCAAAAGAGCCGGCCCAAAAAGTTAAAACAGGCGATAAGTTCAACGATTCGATTATTGGCGTTATGTCTTATGATTTTAGCAATTATAAAGTCATTCCGGAGAGCTTGCCTGAAATAACAGCTAGCACGATCTCGAGAGAAGTTACTTCTCTAGAAGCTAGCGATGATAAGCTGACTGTCGCTTCGTTCAATATTGAAAATTTCTGGAACAATCCAAGCAGAGCGGAAACCACTCGCAAAAATAACATTGCTAAATCAATTGTAACGAACTTGAAAAGTCCTGATATCGTCGCGCTTATCGAAGTACAGGATAACAACGGTACGAAGAATGACGGTACTACGGATGCGAGTGCAAGCTTCGAGGCGCTAATTGCAGCCATCTCGGCAAACGGCGGACCCGCATATAGCTACACCGATATAGCGCCTATGAATAACGAAGATGGCGGAGCACTTGGCGGCAATATCCGAGTCGGATACCTTTACAACCATGACCGCGTAACATTGGTAGAAAAGACACTTGGGAAAGGTGACGCAACGACGGCTGTTAGTTACGGGGCGGAAGGGTTGTCTCACAATCCGGGAAGAATCGATCCGACGAACGTAGCGTTCGAGGATTCGCGAAAGCCGCTTGCGGCTGAATTTGAATTTCAAGGCGAGAAGGTTATTGTGATCGCTAACCACTTTAATTCCAAAGGTGGCGACGAAGCGCCTTTTGGAGCTGTGCAGCCGTTGCCGGAAATTTTAGGCAGTGAGATGCAAAGGCATAAAATTGCTAAGGTCGTTAACAGCTTTGTACAATCGATTTATGAAAAAAATGCGAAAGCAAACGTCATTTTGCTCGGTGATTTGAATGACTTCCAATTTTCGAAGACACTAGAGCTTACGAAAGGCAACAGGCTAACGAACTTAGTGGATGCATTGCCGGAGAAGGAGCGCTATTCCTACATTTATCAAGGGAATTCGCAGACTTTGGATCATATACTGGTGGATAAGAAGCTGGCGAAATACTCGAGCCTTGACATCGTTCACATTAATGCCGACTTTGACGCATCACAAGGGCGCGTCAGCGATCATGATCCGCTGCTTGTTCAAGTGGATCTTGCTGCTAGCCAGTATTAGAATTCAAAGTAATAAATAGAATTTTTTAAAAAAGATCCCCTTCCACATCGAAACGAGTGGAAGGGGATGCTTTTGTTTGTACGATCGCTGCGATGCGGAAAGCGTTGTTTTTTTAATAACCGTTTGATATAGTGTGTGGTGATAATGAGATTTACCGAATGATAGCAATTTTTTCGTAGTCATATATAGAAAGAGTTGAGTGTAGTTGGCTGATGAGAGAGCGGACGAAAAGCTGTGTAAAATGATAGATGCAGCACGGTTATATTACGAATTGAATTTTAATCAAGAAGAAATTGCGCAAAAGCTTGGCGTGTCGCGGCCTACCATTTCAAGGTTTCTTCAGCAGGCGAAGGATGAAGGCTATGTCCAGATCAAAATCGTCCATCCTCACGAGAACAATCATGCTCTCGCAGAACGGATTGAGTCAAAGTTCAGACTAAAAAAAGCGGTCATCGTCTCGGTACCCCAATTTGAGGACAATACGGTAAAAAAATATATAGGTAAAGCTGCTGCGAACTATTTATACGACACCGTGAAGAACGGAGATATCATCGCCACGACTTGGGGGACAACCCTGTATCAAATGGCCTTACAATTAAATGACAAGCATGTGCGTGACGTGAAGGTGGTTCAATTAAACGGCGGGGTCAGCCATTCGGAGACGAATACGTACGCCTATGAAATTGTTCATCTTTTCGGCAAAGCATTTCATACCGTTCCCTACTTCATTCCTTTGCCTGCACTCGTCGATCATCCGGTCGTTAAGCAGACGATTGAGTCGGACCGTCATATCCGCAACATTTTGGAACTGGGTAAGCAATCCAATATCGCAATCGTAACCGTAGGTGCGCCTACCGATGATTCGGTGTTAATTAGAGCGAACTATTTTACTGATTCGGATTTGGATATTATTCGTGCGAAGGCAGCTGGCGATATTTGTTCCCGGTACATCGATAACGCTGGAGTCATTTGTTCGGAGGAGTTGAACCAGCGTACGATCGGCATCAATCTCGAAGAGCTGAAGCGGAAGGAGCAATCGATTCTCGTCGCAGGCGGGGCCAAGAAAGTGGACGGCATTTATGGCGCGCTTCGCGGCGGCTATACGAACGTCCTCATAACCGACCAATTCACGGCGAGATATTTGCTGGAGCGGGATCTGTAGAGGAAACATAAGTTCAAAAGCTCAAAAGAGAAACTTTAACTGAAATGTGGATAACCTGCTGCGGCATATAAATGAATGAGGTGATTACTTATCTAAAGGAGTTTTTAATGGATTATATATGGAGGTTTTTATTGCAGGTTTTTAACTTCCTGTTTATATTCCCGGCCATCCTTTTCTCCGTTCTCGTATTGTCCTTAACGGATTCTTGGAAATCAGGGACAGTCATGTTAGTTTCAGCCTTGATTCTCAAAATGATTGTGCATATTTATTATATGAGCATACCCACTTCCCGAGGAAAAAAGGAGATCTTTCTAAGCAATGAGGAACGTAGAGCCATGGAAGCTCTATTTAATAATCAGACTCCACCGCCGTTGAGTGATATTTATCGTGAAATCGGTGCTCAGAATTTGGAGAATGATGTATTAATCGGAATCACTCCTGAACGGGAATCCGGACGTCATCCAAATGCTTACCGTTTATTCAGCGACAAGGATAACCGTACATGCCATTTTCGTAAAAACTGCAAGGAGCTCCATTGTGAGTGCTGTGATCAATGTCCGGAACTTCGGGGCTATCGATGATTTGAATTTTAATGCCACTTCCGTGTTCGTCAGCTGATGCGGGGGTGGTTTTTTTTAGTTTAAAAGGAACTATGATATGGAGCTCAGTGAACAAGGGCTAGGTTGGATTAGGTGCAGTAAAACGCATGACCGACATGTTATAATTACCCTACATGAGGGTGCCTGAAGGGCTGCCCTTCCTTTCTAGTATTCGGACGTGCAGTCCAGACAAAATTAGAAGTAATTGAGGTGTTTATTTGCTTACGCTTACTAGATTTTTAAAGAAGTATTGGTTGTCGGCCGTGCTGGCACCACTGTTTATGCTGCTTGAAGTTTGTATGGATCTGCTGCAGCCGAGATTCATGGCCGGTATCGTGAATGACGGAATCATGAAGGGTGATCTCGGTCACATTGCGAATACAGCGCCAATGATGCTGCTCGCTGCACTTATTGGTTTGATCGCGGGTGCTTCCTGCACGGTGTTCGCAACGATTGCCTCGCAAAGCTTTGGGGCGGACCTCAGGCAGGAGCTTTTTCAAAAAATTCAATCCCTATCTCTTAGGTCGCTTGACCGGTTTGGTTCAGGCTCAATTGTCACAAGGCTTACTGGCGATATTATGCAAATTCAAAGCTTAGTGCTGCTGATATTGCGTATTTTTGCGCGTGACACGTTCATCATTATCGGAAGCTTGGTCATGGCCTTCTCAATTAGTCCTCGTTTGTCCATTATTTTGTTAGCTATGATTCCTCTGCTGATTGCATTTCTCGTTATTACGACTCGCTTTACGATACCTCTGTACTCCAAAATGCAGAATCGGCTCGACCAAGTGAATACCGTCATGCAGGAAAACCTGTCGGGTATTCGCGTTGTAAAAGCTTTCGTTCGATCTGACTATGAGGAAGAACGCTTTAATCAATCAAACACGAATCTGATGCAAGCCAGCCTTAAGGCAGCAAAGATTGTGGCGCTTAATACGCCGCTTATGTCGATCATTCTTAATTTCAGTATTGTCGCTGCTCTATGGTACGGGGGGATGCTCTCTGAGCAGGACTCCTTATCAGTCGGCAGTCTCGCAGCATTTCTTACCTATATCACACAGCTGCTGTTCTCAACCTTGGGTCTTGGCAATCAATTAATGACGATATCCCGTGCCAAGGCTTCTGCAGACCGGATTAATGAAGTATTGGAAACGCAAGCGGATAAACTCGTGCCATCGTTAACGAACAAGTGTACGCCAACGATTCGTGAAGGCCGATTACAATTCGAGCATGTCAGCTTTAGCTATGATGGAGATTTGGAGAAGGCAGTACTGCGCGATATTCATTTCACGGCGGAGCCGGGCGAAACGATTGGTATCGTCGGCGTGAATGGTGCGGGGAAATCCACGCTGGTCAGCTTGATTCCAAGATTTTATGAGGTATCTGCAGGAACTGTTCGAATTGACTCTCAACCGGTAAACGAGTTTGATCCTCGCGAGCTTTACAGCGGGGTCGGTATGGTGCTTCAGCAATCGCTTTTGTTCAGCGGCACGATTAGAGACAACATTTGTTACGGAAAGCCGGATGCGACAGAGGCTGATATCGAGGCGGCGGCGAAAGCTGCGCAAGCGCATGGCTTCATCATGAAGCTGGAAAATGGCTACGATACCGTTCTCGGTCAGCGCGGCGTTAATTTGTCGGGAGGCCAGAAGCAGCGATTATCGATTGCGCGAACGTTATTGCTAAAGCCGAAAATCGTCATTCTGGACGATTGCACGAGCGCAGTAGACTTGAATACGGATTTGCTCATCCGAAAATCATTGGAAACGATTATGAAGAGCAGCACCTGTCTCATTATTGGACAGCGAATAGCATCTGTGGAACATGCGGATCGGATTATCGTGCTTGAGGACGGTCAAATCACAGCGGTTGGCACACATCGGGAGCTGCTTGGTTATAGTAAGCTGTACCGGCAAATGGCCTTATCCCAGCAAGGAGCTTAACAGATGAATCATACTTTTTCTACTGCAAAAAAAATCGGCGTTTATTTGCTCCATCAGCGCACCAGGCTCATATCGGTCATCCTGCTTACTGTCGCCTCAGCGGGTCTTACCCTAGCAGGACCGTATTTGCTCGGTGTGGCCATGGACGATTATATTATTGCCAAAAATTTCGACGGACTGCTCCAATTGTGTCTGCTTATGCTTGGCGTATATTCGGCAGGCAGCCTCGTCGGCTGGCTGCAAGCTGTTCTTTTGGCAGACGTATCCCAGCGAACGGTATGGCGCTTGCGGAAGGATTTGTTCATTCATTTTCAAAAGCTGCCGATTCCCTTCTTCTCCAGCAAAAATCATGGCGAGCTCATGAGCCGCACTACGAATGACATCGATAATGTAACGAATACGTTAAACCAAAGTTTGATACAAATGATTTCAAGCGTTATTATGCTTGTCGGTTCCTTCGTCATGATGCTGATTTTAAATGTTTGGTTAACGCTGGTGGCGCTTGTCGTCATCCCGCTTATCGTCTTCGTTACGAAGAGAATCGCCAAGGTAACGCAGCGTCAGTTCAAAGGCCAACAGCAGGAGCTAGGCAGCTTAAACAGCTTTATCGAAGAAACGGTATCCGGTCAGAAGGTAATCACATTGTTTCATCAAGAGGCGCGGATGGCAGAGCAATTCGGCACCGCAAACGCCAAGCTGAAGAAGGTTGGCATTAAAGCGCAAATTTTCTCGGGCACGATGGGCCCGTTCATGAACATGTTCAGTCACATTAGCTACTTAATTATTGCGGGCGCCGGAGGCTGGTTGGCTGTACATGAATTGGCTACTGTTGGCGTTATTATCAGTTTTCTTGGCTATTCCCGTCAGTTTAGCGGACCTCTGAATGAAGTTGCAAATCAATATAATCTCATTCAATCAGGGGTTGCAGGCGCCGAGCGGGTATTTGAGATCATGGAGATTCCTTCAGAGTACGATGAGACAAAGTCTATGAACCGAATAGAGGCTGTTGCCGGTAAAGTTGAATTCCGCAATGTGCATTTTGAGTACAGTGAAGGAACAGCTGCGTTGAGAAATATTAGCTTTACCGCAAAACCCGGGGAAACGATTGCGCTAGTCGGACCGACAGGTGCCGGAAAAACGACGATTATTAATTTGATCGGGCGTTTCTATGAGATCAAAGACGGTCAAATATTGATCGATGATGTAGATATACGTGATATGGATAAAAATAGTCTTCGCAGCCAGCTCGGTATTGTGCTGCAGGATGCTCATTTGTTCTCAGGCACGATACGTGAAAATATCCGATACGGCAAGCTGGATGCTGGCGATGAAGAGGTGGAAGCGGCAGCGAAGCAGGCTAATGCGCACGCATTCATATCCAAGCTTCCGCTTGGTTACGATACCGAGCTAACGGCAGAAGGAGGCAATATCAGCCACGGACAGCGGCAGCTTATTACGATTGCCCGCGCCATTCTCTCCGAGCCTGCGCTGCTTATTTTGGACGAGGCAACGAGCAGCGTTGATACATTAGCGGAGCTGCAAATTCAAGAGGCGATGAAGAAGCTGCTGCAAGGCAGAACCAGCTTCGTCATTGCACATCGTTTAAGCACGATTCGAAATGCTGACATGATCCTCGTCATTGAGGACGGAGAAATCGCGGAGCGGGGAACCCACGAGGAGCTTCTGGCGAGAAAAGGCTTATATTACAAGCTTCACGGTCATTTAATTTTACAGGAAGTTATGTAGTATAAAGAAAAAAAATGCAACTCGGGTATTTTGACTTCTTTCGTTAACTGAAGTTATGGGTTTAACGGGTCAAGCTTTCCGGTTAACGGTGGATACGGAGCAAGTGAATCGTTCCGGCCCGTTTATGTATTTCTGGGAACCCGTTTTCCGGGAAGGGCTCGCCAATATAGGCTTGTCCTGCAAGATGTCCGGAGACGGCGGAATTACCCCATCGCCATTCATGCTTCGGGGAAGCATCGAGCATATCCAAGATATCATAGGGGAAGGAAAGCCGGTTATTGCATGGGATTTGTTCACGTCAGAGTTCGGTGTTGTTTATGGATATGACGAAAAGGAGCAGCTGCTGCTTGTGGAGGATTCGCGCAAAAAGCAGGCCATTCCTTACGAACGGCTAGGCAGTGGCGCATCGCAGGGCTTGTTTGTCCTTTCCTTGAGTTCTGCCGGGGACCAGCCCGATTATAGAATGGCGGTAAAGAAGGCTTTACAAATGGCTGTTAGACACGCATTCCGTGAGCGTACCTTTG
This sequence comes from Paenibacillus prosopidis, assembly GCF_003337375.1. GTDB lineage: Bacteria > Bacillota > Bacilli > Paenibacillales > Paenibacillaceae > Pristimantibacillus > Pristimantibacillus prosopidis. The sequence goes on along the minus strand of NZ_QPJD01000005.1, from coordinate 161,263 downwards.
TCGGTTATACTTGCGGTATAGCGGCATAGCGGATTCGTTTACTGCACTTAGCGTCAAACAAGATGTTCAGTTCATTGAAGCTGCAAATAGGAATGAAAAGGAAGGACTGCGTATTCTTCAACAGCTTATTACATGCTTGTAATATTGAAAAGAGGTGTCTGCCCATGGAACGATTGGACAAACAAGCGCGAGCGGTCAAAGCGCTTGACGATTAGGGGGATGAAATTGAGAAGGACACTTTTCATGATTGTATTATGTGTATTTGTTCTGACTGGCTGCACAGAGCACTCTAATTATTTTTATTCTGGTATGGAGAATAAAGATATTCCCGAATTATCCAATTCACAAAGCATTGAATTTTTCAATGTGTATAAGGGGCATACGGATAATTGGGCAGCTGTTTATATCATTTACAAAACGAAAGATACAGATAATTACGTAACAAAAAAGTTATTAAAGTATATTGGTAAAAAGCCAAATCCAACCGGGAAAATAAGCTATGATTATGATGCAGGTGATGATGTCGGAAGTGGTGGTGTGTCCGTCACTGATGAACCTGAAAATGGGATTTATGATCTTGGACCCTCAACAGTCATGACTGCACTAGGGCAAGATTATATAGTAAAATTTCTAATTAAATGGGAAGAGCATTCAGAAATGATTGAAATGAAGTCTGAGAAGGAATAAAGAAAGACAACGAGAGCAGCAGGCGCCACAGTGGCCTGCTTTTTTCAGTTAAGTATAAGGAGGTATTATGAACTCGAAAAATGATAATAAAAAATTGCGCGAGTCATTTGAACAAGCCGCGAATATTTATCAGCAGGCGCGTCCGGATTACCCGGAAGAAATGTTCGATGATTTAATCCATGCGACAAATTTGAATCCGGGTGATCGTTTGTTGGAAGTTGGTTGTGCTACAGGAAAGGCTACTCTCCCGTTAGCCAAGCGAGGATTTAAAATCACGTGCGTAGAACTTGGCGCTGAGCTCGCTGCGGTTGCCCGTCAAAACCTTGTCGGAATGGACGTTGACTTCATCAACGGGAGCTTCGAAGACTGGCAACCGGAGGCGGAGAATGAGTTTGATCTGGTATTCGCTGCAACCGCTTGGAAATGGGTTGATCCCGAAGTTCGGTACATTAAGGCATGGCAGGTTCTTCGTCCCGGCGGACACCTGGCATTTTGGAACGCAGATCACGTTTTTCCAGACGATGGAGACCCATTCTTCCGTGAAATTCAAACCGTTTACTATGAGATCGGCGAAGGGAAATCGGTAGAAAACAACGATTGGCCGGGACCAGGGGAACTTCGCGAGCAAAGAGATGAGATTGAAAATAGCGGCCTGTTTGAGGTTGTTCACATACGACATTTCGATTGGGAGCGCATTTATCATGTTGACGAGTACATTAAACTCCTCGAAACCTTCTCCGGGCACATACTCATGGAGGAATGGAAACGCGACAAACTCTTCAACGAAATCCGAGTTCGCCTTAATAGTCGTCCAGAAAAGTCGGTTCGCCGTCACTGGGGCGCTGTTCTCCATGTAGCCCGTCGAAAAGATTGAATAATAAGATCTGATTAGGAGGTTTCGATTATTGTGAAACAGAACAAATACGATGATTCCGGGTTCTTCGAAAAATATAGTCAGATGCCGCGCTCGCTGGGCGGATTGGATGCTGCCGGTGAATGGACCACCTTTCGTACATTGTTTCCTGAATTGCGCGGCAAAAAAATGCTTGATCTTGGCTGCGGCTTTGGCTGGCATTGCCGTTATGCACGCGAACTTCAGGCACGATCGGTGGTAGGCATAGATCTCTCAGAGAATATGTTAGAACGAGCTAAGGCTATGACCGAAGATCCACAAATCGAATATCGGCGTCTTGCAATCGAAGACATCGACTTTGCTGAAGGGGAATTCGACGTGGTGATAAGTTCTCTTGCTCTCCACTATGTAGAGCGATTCGACCTCATCTGCCGTAAAGTTTATCACTGCCTTGCACAAGATGGTACCTTCGTGCTGTCGGTTGAGCATCCTATCTTCACCGCGCTCGCCACACAAGACTGGTACTACGGCCAGCAAGGTGAGAAACTGCATTGGCCTGTCGACAACTACCATGAGGAAGGTCCACGGCTGTCTAGATTTTTGGACAATGATGTCATCAAATACCACCGCACCGTCACCACCTATATTAACGCATTAATTGAATCCGGCTTTAGAATTATGAAGCTTTCCGAACTTCAACCAACCCAGGATATGCTGGATAAGAATTCTGCCTGGCAAGAAGAAATCCGGCGCCCGATGTTCTTATTAATTTCGGCAGTAAAAGGTTAGGAATTTTTGACTGCCTATCGCTTTTTAGCGACAATAGACGCGATATGATACAATGACGGTACGCAAATGATAAGGAGATGACAAACGATGACGGATCAAGTCAATGAGCAGGAGCTTCTGCAGTACATAGCAACCGAAACGAGCCTCGATGCAAACAGCATCTTGATCGTGTTGAAGCATGAGCAAGCCTTTATCAATAATGCGAAAGAGGATGCCAAAGGCGAGGTGGACATTGACAGCGACGAGCTGGTGGACTACATTCTCAGCCGCAGCGACGTTAAGCTGGATGAGCTGAAGGTGGAGTCGATTTTAGACGCTGAAATGGACTATCTGATGGACAAAGGGCTTGCCGGCTACGTCGACTAAAAAGGTTACCTTAAAGAAGACTCATTTCCCTGAATGCAGGGGAATGGGTCTTTTTTTTGCGAATAGAGAAAATAATCAACTTTTTACAGGAGATTTCTCCATATATCTGGATCGCTATTCATCATACAATGAGCACACAAACCGATTGGGGTGGGAGCGATGAGTCAGATTTTAGTGTCAATGGACGGCATCACCAAGCAATTCCCCGGCGTGTTGGCGCTTGATCAATGCCGCTTCGAGCTGCGTGCGGGGGAAGTGCATGCGCTGGTTGGCGAGAACGGGGCCGGCAAGTCGACCATGATGAAAATATTAACCGGAGTCTATACGAAGGATGCCGGGCGAATCGTTTATAAAGGCAAGGAAGTCGAGATTGCCCATACGAAAGCTGCTCAAAATCTTGGCATCGGCATTATTCATCAAGAGCTGCAGCTGATGCCGGATCTGACGATTGCGCAAAATATTTTTATCGGGAGGGAGCCGCGCACGAAGTTTCCCCTTTTTCTCGACGATAACGAACTAAACGGACGGACGCAAGCGTTGTTCGAGCAAATGAACTTGAAGCTCGATCCGCGTACGCTCGTGTCTGAGCTTACTGTAGCCAAGCAGCAAATGGTCGAAATTGCGAAAGCGCTTTCTTTTAAATCTGAGGTGCTCATTATGGATGAACCGACAGCGGCGCTCACGAACGCAGAGATTGACGAGCTGTTTCGAATGATAACGCAGCTGCGCGAGCAAGGAGTAGGCATCGTCTACATTTCGCATCGGATGGAGGAACTGAAGCGAATTACTGACCGCATTACGGTTATGCGCGACGGCTGCTATGTTGATACGGTCCGTACGGACGAAGCGACGATTGATGCAATCATTTCAATGATGGTTGGGCGGCAAATATACAGCACGTCAAAGCCGAGCATCGACGGCAGCGGGCAACAGACTAAAGTGCTGGAGGTTCAGCGGCTGAGTCGCGGCAATGCGGTGAAGGACGTCAGCTTTCATTTGAATAAAGGCGAAATCGTCGGATTTGCCGGATTGATGGGAGCGGGACGGACGGAGGTGGCGAGGGCGATTTTTGGAGCGGATCCGATTGATTCCGGCGAAATTCTCGTGAACGGGAAGAGTGTTAGCATTAAAGGCCCGAACGATGCGGTTCGATGCGGGATCGGTTACTTGTCGGAGGATCGGAAGCAATTCGGTCTGCTTGTCGACATGGACGTGAAGACGAACATTTCGATTGCATCGTATCGCAGCTTCCGCAATCCGTTCGGATGGATGAAGCAAGCGAAGATGGAACGTAACGCCGAAGCGCATGTAGCATCGCTCAAAATCAAGACGCCGAACGTCGACCAGAAGGTTAAGTTTTTGTCGGGCGGCAATCAGCAGAAGGTCGTTATCGGCAAATGGCTGACGCGCGATTGTCAAATATTAATGATCGACGAACCGACGCGAGGCATTGACGTCGGTGCGAAGTCGGAAATTTATAAGCTGTTGGATGAGCTGGTGCAGCAAGGGAAGTCGATCATTATGATCTCATCGGAGCTCCCGGAAATACTGCGGATGAGCCATCGGATAATCGTCATGTGCGAAGGACGCATTACCGGCGAATTGAGCAGCGCGGAAGCGACACAGGAAGCCATTATGAAATTTGCAACGATGCGAGTGGAGGAGGAAGCGAAATGAAGTTAGCTGAAGTACAGAACCGCGTTTCAGTACGGAAGCCCGTGTTTATGAAAACGGGCGCAACGCAAAAGCTGCTGGCGTTTGCCAGTCTCATCTTATTAGTCGTGTTCTTCTCGTTATCGTCCGAAAACTTTTTACGCTTTGATAATGTGATCGGCATAATGCTTTCGACCGCAGTTATCGGCGTGCTGGCGCTTGGCTCTACCTTCGTGATCATTACGGGGGGAATCGATTTGTCGGTCGGCACGGTGATGACGTTCGCGTCGGTCATGACGGGCGTCGTCATTACATTCTGGGGCTTGCCGATTCCCCTGGGCATAGCAGGCGGTATTTTGACCGGGGCATTGTGCGGATTCATAAGCGGCTGGCTTGTCGCGAAAATGAACATTCCGCCGTTCATCGCTACTTTAGGCATGATGATGGTGACGAAAGGGCTGTCGCTCGTCGTATCCGGCACCAAGCCGATTTATTTCAACGACACGCCTGCTTTCTCGAAAATAGCGATGGGTACGGTGTTCAAGGTGCCGTTCGCCGTGTTTATTTTCTTCGGGCTCGCGATTATCGCCAGCATTGTACTGTCTAAGACGATTATCGGACGATACAACTTTGCGCTAGGCAGCAATGAGGAGGCAACAAGGCTATCCGGCGTGAACGTCACCTTCTGGAAAATACTCATTTATGTCATTACTGGCGCGTTTGCCGGCATCGCCGGTATTATGATGGCCTCACGCCTCAATTCGGCGCAGCCTGCATTAGGTTCCGGCTATGAGCTGGAAGCGATCGCGGCGGTTGTTATCGGCGGCACTTCGCTCAGCGGGGGACAGGGGTCGATTCTGGGAACGGTCATCGGAGCACTTATTATGAGTGTGCTGACGAACGGTCTGCGCATATTGTCAGTGCCGCAAGAATGGCAGGTCGTTATCGTAGGTTTAGTTGTCATTGGAGCGGTCTATGCCGATATATTACGCCGCCGCAAGAAGTGAGAAACGGTATTTCCCTCTGAATGCCGAGCTGGCCTGAGGAGGTTCAATACAACCATTTGAAACATAAGGGGAGATCGGCTTTGAAAAGAAATAAGTGGATGTCAGTTGCGATGTTTCTTCTAGTAACAGTTATGGTACTTAGCGCATGCGGTTCGAATGGCGGCAACAACGCGGGAGAAAAAGAGGCCAATCAGCCTGCAGCAGCTGCAGAGAATGATTCGAAAAACACGTCAGGCGATAAGAAGCTGTATATTCCGGTTATCTCAAAGGGCTTCCAGCATCAGTTCTGGCAGGCGGTAAAGCAAGGCGCGGAGAAAGCGGCGACAGAGCTGAACGTCGAAATAACGTTCGAAGGGCCTGAGACGGAAGCTCAGGTGGATAAACAAATTGAAATGCTCCAAGCAGCACTCGACAAGAAACCTAGTGCAATCGCATTCGCAGCATTGGACAGCAAAGCAGCGATTCCGCTGTTGGAGAAAGCAAAATCGTCCAACATTCCGGTAGTCGGGTTTGACTCCGGCGTTGACAGCGACATTCCAGTAACGACGGCTGCAACGGATAATATTGCGGCAGCGGCGCTGGCTGCTGACAAAATGGCGGAGCTGATCGGCGGCTCCGGCGAAGTTGCGCTCATCATACACGACCAAACGAGCCGTACCGGTATCGACCGCCGCGACGGGTTCGTCAATCAAATCAAAGAGAAATATCCGGATATCAAAATTGTAGATATTCAATACGGGGCGGGCGACCAGCTCAAATCGACGGACCTTGCGAAAGCGATCATGCAAGCGCATCCCGATCTGAAAGGCTTCTTCGGTGCAAATGAAGGCTCAGCCATCGGCGTTGTCAACGCGGTAACCGAGCTCGGTAAAAACGGCAAAATTACGGTAATCGGCTACGACTCCGGCAAGCTGCAAATGGAGGCGATCAAGAACGGCACGATGGCAGGCGCGATTACGCAGGATCCGATCGGCATTGGCTATTGGTCCGTTAAGGCAGCGGTACAGGCGATTAACGGCGAGAAGGTAGAGCCGATGATCGACACCGGCTTCCACTGGTATGACAGCACAAATATGGACTCGGATACGATCAAACCGCTTCTGTATGAATAAATAAAGGCATGTGATAGCAGTAGGCCAGCAGATTTTTGCGGGCCTGCTGCTTTGCTGTTGCTTGAGGTGGTGGACCGCTTGCGGGAACGGCAGCCCGATGAGGTGCAGAAATGCACCTCCTTTCGCCGTAATTGGCGCGTGAGCGGGAACGAGGTGCAAAAATGCACCTCATCTCGCAGGAAGCAGGTATTATTGTAAGCGCTATCGAAAATCAAGTATGAAGCATAAAAGCATTTGTGTATTAAGTGAAACTGTAGCGAAGTAGTTGAACAATAATATTTAGTAATCGAATGATCATGTTAAATTGTGGCACTATGATGTGCAGGAAAGAAAATTCCGCATCAACAACTGAAGCCTTGATGCTTGCATTTGCATGCCAATAAACGTCAGTCCTCAAGGGAGTGAAACGGATGTACAAAATTATGATCGTCGACGATGAGGATGAAGTCAGGGAAGGCGTGAAGCGGCTGACGGATTGGGAGCGCTGCGGCTTCGAGCTGGTCGGCGATTTCAGTAACGGCAGAGATGCGCTCGAAGCTGTCGAACGGCTGCATCCCGACGTCGTCATTACGGATATCAACATGCCTTATATGGATGGACTAGAGCTGACGGCGCTAATAAGCGGGATGTATCGGGAGCTGAAAATTGTCATTTTGACCGGATACGAGGATTTCGATTATGCGAAGCAGGCGATCAAGCTTAAAGTAAACGAATATTTGCTGAAGCCGATCAATTTGCAAGAATTCACCGATTTATTATTGAAAATGAAGCGGGAGCTGGATGACGAACAGGCTCGTATGGAAGATATGTCAAAGCTGCGGCAGCAGCTGCACGAAAGTTTGCCGCTGCTGCGCGAGCGTTTCCTTGATAAGCTGGTCACTGTTCCGATGACGGTTCACGATATTGAACTAAAATTTCACTACTTTCAGATCAAGCTGGAGGGTGCTACATTTTTGGCGATGCTGTTCGACTTGGAAGGTGCTGGCGAAGCGCAACGAGGGTCTACATCTACAGTAGTTTCAGGCACGGAGGAACTTCTCCGCTTCGCCATGTTCAATATCGCACAGGAGATCCTACAGGAGGAGAACGAGGGAATCGTATTCCAAACCCGGGACGACAAGGTAGCGGCGCTGCTTGGGGGTCCGGCGGAGGACACTGCCGTTAAGGCTCAAAAGCTTGCTGCGCATGTGGGACAAGCGGTTCAAAAGTATTTGAGGCGGGATGTTTCGATCGGTATCGGACGCGTCTATACATCAATAGCACAGCTGCGCACCTCTTACCAAGAGGCCTGCTCCGCACTTGATTACCGTTTTCTGCTGGGAAGCGGACGTATCATTTCCATTCAGGACGTTGAGTTCGGCGACCGGAACGGTCCGTCGAATTATTATGAATTCGAGAAGAAGCTGATGGCTGCGCTGAAAACCGCAAAGGCTTCGCATGCAGCAGTCATTTTGGACGAATGGTTCACGGAGTTGAAGGAGTCAGGGGCAACGGCGAGCAGCTGTTACGGCTACCTGCACCGCGTAATGGCGGCTTTCATCAACGTAATTGCGCAGTCTGGCTTCGATGATTCGGAGCTGCTTGGTGAAGATCCGTTTTCCCGTATTCCGCCGCTTAAGACCGTGGACCAAATGAAAAGCTGGCTGGAGGAAATGTGCCGCAGCGTCATTGCGTTTCTGTCGGAGCGGCGAACGAATGTGAACAATACGCAGCTTCAGGACGCCATTTTGTATATAAACGAACACTACAATGACCCTGAGCTGTCGCTTAGTCAGGTATGCCAGCATGTTTTTCTCAGTCTCAGTTACTTCAGCGGCTTATTTAAACAGCAAACCGGCGATACATTCGTCGAATATTTGACGCGCCTGCGCCTCGACAAGGCCAAGCAGCTGCTCATTACTACGCAATTGAAGACATACGATATTGCGGAGCGGGTCGGATATAGTGATCCGCAATATTTTAGCGTTATTTTCAAACGAAATACGGGCAGGACACCGAAGGAATACAGGACGATAATGAAGGAGAGCGGCACGTCATGAAAGGTCGCGGCCTATTTCAATTCAAGAGCATTCATACCAATATTGCGATCGCCTTCTCCTGCCTTATTATTTGTACGACTGTCATCCTAAGCGTAAATACGTATTTGCTCTCCTCCGACGCCGTCAAAAACAACTCCTACGATTATACGGCGCAGCTTATCGAACAGGTAAACACCAACATTCAGACCTATATTGGCAATATGGAAAGCATTGCGGAGCTGGCGCTTCGCGATGAAGAGCTGCAGCAGCTGATGCGGATGCCGGATCCGCATGATCCCAAAGGATTGGCGCTCGTTCAGCAGACAAGCACATTCTTCCGCTCGATAGTGGAATCACGCAATGATATCGCTTCTATTGTGTTCATCGGCACGAATGGTGCTCTCGTATCCGACCGCGGCGATGCGCGGCTTAAGGGCTATAACGAGCTGCTGAATCAGGACTGGTACAAATCGGCGAAAGAAGCCGGGAGCCAGTCGGTCATTTCATCCTCGCGCGTTCAGCATATTTATAAAAATGAATACCGCTGGGTCGTATCGATCAGCCGTCAAGCCCAGACTGCTGCGGATGGCAGCACTGGCGTACTGCTCGTCGATTTGAACTACAACGTCATCAACGACTTATGCAAGCAAATTCATATGGGCAACCGCGGTTATGTGTTTCTGCTTGATCCAAGGGGCGATCTTATTTTCCATCCGCAGCAGCAGCTCATTTACTCAGGCTTGAAATCGGAGGAGCTGGATCAAATTTTTTTGCCCGTCGGTGACCGCTCGTTCGAGGCGAAGAGCGATGGGACCAACAAGATTTATACGATCCGCAGCTCTAAATACGGATGGAAGGTCATTGGCGTAAATTATCCGGAGGAGCTTGTCGGCGATAAAAGGCAAATTCAATTTTCCGCAATGCTGTGGGGCTCCGTTTGTTTAATTATTGCCCTTACGTTCTCGATTCTGCTTTCCTTGACGCTAACGAAGCCGATCAAGAAGCTGGACGTCCACATGAAGAAAGTGGAGAAAGGGGATTTCAATACGAGGGTTGAAATAGAGAGCACGAATGAAATCGGCAAGCTGGCCCGCACCTTTAATTTGATGACCGGCAAAATCAAGGATTTGATGAGTCAGGTCGTGCAGGAGCAGGAGGACAAGCGGATCAGTGAGCTGAAGGCTCTGCAGGCGCAAATTCACCCGCATTTTTTGTACAATACGCTCGATTCAATTATTTGGATGGCGGAGATGGGCAAGATGGACGATGTCATCAAAATGACGTCGGCCTTATCGAAGCTGCTGCGCTTTACGATCAGCAAGGGAGAGGAGCTTATTCCGATCCGTGCCGAGCTTGCGCATATTGAGCAATATTTGACGATTCAGAACATCCGCTACCGCAACAAGTTCACCTACAGCTTCGACGTTGACCCTGCTATTATGGAATGTAAAATTTTAAAAATCGTGCTGCAGCCGCTTGTTGAAAATGCGATTTACCACGGTATTAAAAACAAAGCCGACTCCGGACACATTCTCATTAGAGGGGGACGGGTGAATGATGGCATTGAGCTGCAGGTTATTGATGACGGTGTGGGGACGGACGCTGCGAAGCTGAATGCGAGTTTAGCAAAAGGAAGGCCGCTTGCGTACACCTCTACTTCTGCAACAAGCGGTTTAGGTCTGCAAAATGTAAACCATCGGATACAGCTCAATTTCGGGGATCGGTTCGGCTTGTCATTCGACAGTGAGCTGGATGAAGGAACAACAGTAACGCTTCGCATGCCGGAATTAATGGAAGATAAAGGAGAATAACCATCATGCGAAAATGGACACTTATTGCTGTATGCGCCATTTTGTTAACAGTCATGGCTGCTTTTGTTGTTGATGCGGGAATCAACAAGCTGCAGCCGCAAAAACCGCATATCTTGTTCGTCCCGAAAACGACGGGCAGTCAGGTTGAATTTTGGGAAGTGATGCGGCAAGGCGTTAATACGGCAGCCGAGGAATTTGATGTGGAGGTGCAGGTAGCAGGTACGCTGACGGAGTCGGATATCGACGGACAAATTGCGCTGCTGGAGCAGGCCATTAAGGATAAGCCGCAGGTTATTATTTTGGCAGCGACTGATTATAACCGGATCGTGCCGGTCGCGAAGCGGATTGTGGCAGCCGGCATCAATCTGATTACGGTCGACTCGGGTCTTAAGGATGGCATTTCGAGCAGCTTCATCGCAACGGATAATTACGCGGCCGGGCAGAAGGCAGGCCAGTTATTAATTGATTCTATCGATCAAAGCGAGTTAGGCCCTGTGGCTATTCTGAATTTCGTGCGAGGGTCAGCGACGGCAATGGAGCGGGAGCGAGGGGTGCGAGAGAGTCTAGCCGGCTATTCGGACATTCAAGTTCTGGATACGCTTTATAGTGACGCTTCCGAAGAGCAGGCATACGAACTTACGGTAGAGCTGCTGCGGAAGGAACCGACACTGCGAGGCATTGCCGCCTTGAATGAGCCATCGGCGGTGGGAGCCGCAAGAGCGATTAAAGAGAAGCAGGCCGTATCACGCGTGAAGCTGATCGGCTTCGATAGTTCTATGGAGGAGATTGCCTACCTCGAGGAGGATGTTTTACACGCGACCATCGTGCAGAAGCCGTTTAATATGGGCTACCTGGCAGTGAAAGCAGCGATGGACTTGAGCGCGGACAAAAAAGTGGAGCCGATGATCGATACGGGGTCCGAGGTGATTACGAAGCAAAACATGTACGATAGCGACAAGCAAAAGCTGCTGTTTCCATTTGTCGAGAAGTAACCGCGTGCATTTTTTGATGCGGAAATACCGTTAGAGTGGCGGATTTCAAGCCTGAGTAAACGGTTTTTCTTTTCGGGGGGGAGCCGTCATTTTTGAAAAAACGCCATTTTTGTGCTACAGTCAGAGGATGAAATCTTGCAAAATGGGGGATGATCTATTGGCAAAAGTACACAAAGGGCTGTCGTTTTTAGAAATTTTGAAGAGGTTCGTATTCATCACGATCGGTTCGGTTTTAATGGGCGTTGCCTTGGAATTATTTCTCGTACCTAATAACGTAATCGATGGAGGCATTGCCGGAATTTCTATTATGCTGGCTTACTTAACGCCGCTTCCGCTCGGACTTTACTTATTCCTCGTTAACGTACCGTTTCTCATTCTCGGGTATAAGCAAATCGGCAAAACATTTGCTATATCGACGCTGTACGGGATTATTGTCATGTCGGTAACGACCTCGCTTCTGCATCATGTTGACGCGTTCACGGAAGAGAAGCTGCTGGCTGTATTGTTCGGGGGACTGATCTTGGGCGCAGGCGTAGGTCTCGCGATCCGATTCGGCGGATCGCTCGACGGCGTAGAAATCGTATCGATATTGATTGCGAAGAAGCTGCGCATGCCTGTCGGACAAATCATTATGATTTTCAACGTCGTTATTTTTGTCATTGCGGGCTTCGTATTCGAATGGGATTCGGCGATGTATTCGATGTTTACTTACTATATAGCAATTAAATTGATCGATATCGTCGTGGAGGGTCTCGATGAGTCTAAATCGGTGACGATCATTTCGAGCGAGTTCGAGGAAATTTCCCAGGCAATCATCGATCGTTTAGGACGTACCACGACATTGATTCAAGCACGCGGCGGCTATTCGAAGGAGGATACGCAAATGATATATTGCGTCGTGTCACGTTTGGAGCTTGCTAAGCTGAAAGCAATCGTGCAATCTATTGACGGTAAGGCGTTTATTGCGATAGAGCATGTATCCGACGTTATGGGCGGCGGGTTTAGCAAAGGCAGCATCCATTAATGGATTAATTGATAAAGGTATTTCATATGTATCCCACTCTGAGGAGTGGGATGCTCCGGCGAGAATACATAATGGTGAAAACACTCCTTTCGAACATGAGGAATAGTTGAAGATTAAACAAAAGTATACTAAAAGTAAGAGATAATCGCGGACAGCAGATACAGCCATTATTATAAATACGCGTACAGTTATCTAAAACTGAACCGCGGATGGCCGGCCGCAATCCTTCCGATTCAGGATCATTCAGCTGGATTTTGTAGTTTTCCAATTTCCTGTTGCGATCTCTGACTATATTGTGGCACATTATGGTTATCACGCATTAACCGAGTGGCAAAGAATGCCCCGCCTCCTTTCTAAAACGGAAAGGAGGCGGGGTTTTGTGTTTTATTAGACGAATATGGAGAGGTGAGTGATCAGGGAATGGGTTTTGAGATCGAAAACGATAAATGGGTAGGTGATCATCTTAGGCGAAGAAGAGGGGAACGTCTAGATGCTCTGAAACGCGGCCATGGGTTCGGAAATCGATTGTTTCTTGAGCAAATCTGGTGGCAGCTTATCGGACATTTCCATGGATTGCATCCTGAATATGAAGTAAAGGACTGGAGAGGGAGATCCTACTTTGTCGATTTCATGTGGATTGTTGGAGCTATACGTATTGTATTTGAGATCATGGACTTTGGCTCTCACGGAACGGATCGAATCAAATATCGGATGGATTTGAACCGGGGACTTTTTCTTGAAGCTCAAGACTGTAAGGTCTTCTACATCTCTTTGGATGAGTTAAAAGAGAACCCTTCGTTCATTCTCTCCGCATTGCGGAGCATTTTGGCTCCTTATCTGTCTGTTGAGAGTGCAACCAGAAGAATGGTGGAGAAACGCTATTCAAAAATCGAACGGGACTTGATGCGAGCGGCCATTCGCCATAATCGTGCCATCCGCCCATCCGAGGCTGCAAGGGAGTTGGAACTGCATATTATGACTGTCATCAAGTACTGCCGCATGCTGGTCGATAAAGGGAAATTTCGGGCTGTGGCCAGAGGAGTGTCCCAGCGAGTCATCTACTATGAATATGTGGGCTCTATCCAAAGTCCGGATTTGGTATGAGCACTATTTCTGATTCAATGCTTCAATGCTTGGAATTATATATGAAAAATCATATATAAAATTCCCTGGGCTGGCTAAAGTGAAAAATTTATGTGAAAAATCGCATATATTTTGTCTTTTTCCATGAATCCTGCCAATTATGTTCTAAAAATCGTATATATCAACGAACGGATAAATGGATTTGCTTCTTACCATCCCACACACTTCTATCGTCAGCTCAAACAGCAAAAAAGGACACAATCCGGTTCCCGGTCGTGCCCTTCTTTGTGCTTCGCAGTGTTATATTTTAAAGCCACGAAGCGCTGATTTTTCTTAAGGTGGGGGTTATTTAAATGTTTGTCGATCCATTTTGCGCAGAGATTGTTTTCGTTAGCCCTTTGTCCCGGACTCCAGCCAGGAACAGCAAGGCGATAACCATGCCGCCGGAGGCGAAGTAGAACAGAACCGAATAGCCGAACAGATCGATCAAGCCCCCCATGAGCGGCGGTGATGTAATGGCAGCGAGCGAGGAGACTAAATAATAAATACCGGTTCTTGTCCCGATGGTTTGCTCCTTGCCAAGCGCGATAATGAAGGGGTAGGAGTTAATGTTTATCATTGCCCAGAAGATTCCGCCGACAATAAGCATAATCCGAAGCGGCAGAAGCGAATCGACGAACGAAATGGCCGCAAAAATGAGGATAAGTCCAACGACACCGATGGCGATAACGGGCTTTTTGCCAAACCGGTTTCCTAGCAGGCCGCTTGGGATGGCGGCGAGAACGAACGCCAACGAGAAAAAGGCGAGCGAGAACGAAGATTGGCCTTCCGTCAGCTGCAGGTGGTTTTTGCCATATAAGGTGAAGAAGGCTTCAACGCCTTGGTAAGACAAGAACCAGAAAAAGATAGCTCCGAGTAAAAAGAGCGTGGGACGATTCCATTCACCTTTGAACGAAATAGTGGGCTTGTGATCGGCTGGCGCGTAGGCGACGGCATCGCGTTTTTCTTTTATCGTATATAAAAGAATCGCAAGGCATATCAATGTCAGAATGGAAGCGGAAAGAAACGGAAGCGAGGAATGCATCTCGTACAGGAACGCACCTCCGCCGAAAGCGATGATCGAACCGATACCGCCCATAAAATTAATGACGCCGTTCGCCTGCGTGCGCTTGTTATCCGGCGTTATGTCAGGCATGAGCGCAACGGTTGGAGACCGGTATAAGCTCATCGACAGATTCATAAGCACCATAAATAAAATTAAAGTAAGCAGTCCGGTATGCCATGGAATCAGCGCTCCAAATAGGGCGGCGAGCGGCATTCCGATGAGCAAATACGGCATTCGCTTGCCGAAGCGGCTGTTCGTGCGATCGCTTCTACTGCCGATCCACGGCTGCAAAAACAATGCGAAATAATTGTCGATTGTCATCATGAAGCCGATAAGCAAGGTGCTCTTCAAAAAGTCATCAAGAAAAAATGGAACAAAGGCGTTGTACAATGCCCATGTAATGCTGATGCTAAAAAACCCGAACCCGAGCAGCCACGTTTTTTTCATTCCGTTTGCGCTCCTTTCCTGGTTAACACCTCCGCCAGCCGGTCAGGATAGTCGGTAATGATCCCTGCTGCGCCTGCATCGATTAAACGCTCCATTTCAAGAGGTTCATTAACGGTAAAAGGATGATAGACGATGCCGTGAGCGGCAGCCTCAGCAATCCATTCAGGCGTAACGGCGTACTTATAGGGGTGAAGCGCGTCCGCTTGCAGCGCCACCGCATAATCCCAAGGACGATAAAGCCCTTCCATATACAAAACACCGGTACGAATTTCAGGCGCCAAGCGCTTGCATTGCACGAGTGAGTAATGATTGAAGCTGGAGATGATGACACGGTCCGACATTTGAAAGGCTCGCACCGCTTCTATTACTTTATGTTCAATCCCGGGATACAGCACGATGCCGTTTTTGAGCTCAATATTTAGGATGGTACCGGTATGCTTAATTAGCTCCAGCAGTTGTTCAAGAGACGGGATCTGTTCTGCCTGAAAAGCAGAATCAAACCAGCTTCCGGCATCGAGCGTCTTCAGCTCGGCGTAATCCATGTCCTTCACAAGCTGATGGCGTCCGGTCGTACGTGCTAATGATTCGTCGTGAAGGAGGACAACAATCCCGTCCTTCGTCATTTGAACGTCCGTTTCAATACCTGTAGCCCCGAGCTCAAGCGCTTTAGAAAAAGCAGCCATCGTATTTTCGGGACAATAACCGCTTGCGCCCCGATGTGCGAAATTTATGAGCTTTCTGATAACGAATCATCCTCTCGCTTCATAAAAACCGCCTGAATGCTGCGCAAAGCGTGAAGTTTGCGGGAGCTGCAAGCGGTCTTAGATGCTGGTTCTGCTTCTTATGTGGATAGTAGCATATTGCATTACATAATAATAGTAGTTGAGATGGAACAAATAGCAAATACAAAAGGGTATTTACATACCCCTAAGGGGTATGGTAAGATGAATACATAACATATACCCCATGGAGGTATGACATGTGAACAACAATGAAAAAAACGATGAGGTTGACGAGCATTGTCATTCGTCTGCTGAATTCTGTGATGCGTCCGCTCAGCGTAAGAGTCATCATACGGATAAGATGAAAGCAAATTTGACTACCCGTCTGAACCGGATCGAAGGTCAAATTAGGGGCGTCAAGGCAATGATCGAGAAGGATACGTATTGCGATGATGTGCTTAACCAAATAGCGGCCGTACAATCAGCGCTTAACAGCGTCGGTAAGCTGCTGCTCGAAGGTCATATGAAAAGCTGTGTAGTCGAGCGTATTCAAGCAGGTGAAAGTGAAGTTATTGACGAGCTGCTAATTACGGTTAACAAATTAATGAAGTAGGCTGAAGGGGGTTCATTTAATGGCAAACGCAGTATTGAAGGTAGAGGGAATGACCTGCGGACATTGCGTCAGCGCAGTAGAGAAGGCTGTTGGCAGCGCGGGTGCAAGCGGCAAGGTTGATTTGGCAAGCAAAAAGGTAACGGTGCAATACGACGAAACAAAGGTAACGCTTGAGGCGGTCAAAGCGGCAATCGAGGATCAAGGCTATGATGTCGTTTAATTTGCTGCACCAACAATCCTTCATCTAATAAGAAAATTACTTTATAAAAATGCTAATCACCTTTCTGGGGTGATTTTTTTTTGTCGTAAAAATGAGCGGGAATCTCATAAAATGCGCTGCCATACGGCATGTCGGTGTCAATACTTCGCTTATTTTCGTAAACGCTTTCAAAAAAAAGTGGAATTTTGCAAATTGGGGGTTGAATTCATAAAAATCCATGTTAAAATAATGATGTAACAAAGTTATTAATCGATTAACAAAATAATTAATTCTTAAGGAGGTGGATCTAGAAACGTGTAAATATGTTGGTGTTATCAAAGGGTTTCTTGTGCCACATTCTACCGTTAATACTTTTATTAATTGATTAAAAGTCAAAGGGTGTCATACCAGCAAGAAAAGATGCAGCTGAGAAATAGTTGTCGTTTGTGATTAGAGGTATAAATGAATATACCTTTTTAGGATTGAAATGTAAACGCTTTATTTCAAATATGAGGGAGGCTTTTTTAATGAAAAAGGTTGCAAGCACTTTCATTTTTATGTTGGCTCTTATCATGCTCATTACCGCATGCTCCAGTGGTGCAGGGACGAAGACGAATAACGTTGCAGAAAATACGCCGGCAAACACGGAAGCGGCCGGGAATGAAGCGGCGACAAATGAGCCGGCGGCAGAGAACGCGGAAGCAGAGGGAGATGCTGCCGCAAAATCGACGATCGATCCATCGATTTCCGGTGAAGTAACGCTCTGGACGTTTCTTGACAATAAAGAGAATGATGCTGCCCTTACAAAAGCATTTAACGAAGCGTATCCGAACATTAAGCTGAAAGTGATCTTCGTGCCGTTTGGCGATTTGCATGACAAGCTGCAAACGACTTTGGCAGCAGGCAAAGGCGCACCGGATGTCGCGCTTGTCGAGCAAGGTCAATTCCCGCGCTACAGCACAGGAAACGTGCTCGAAGATTTGCTTCAGCCGCAATATGACGCCGGCAAATATCAAAGCCTGGTATCGGAGTACAACTGGAACCGTTGGTCGTCGATTGACGGCAGCAAACTGCTCGGTATGCCGTGGGATGTTACGCCTGCTGTAACTTACTACCGTGCGGATATTTTTGAAGAGCTTGGCTTGCCTTCCGATCCGGCTGAGCTTGGCGAGTATATTCAAGATCCGGACAACTTCTTCACGCTTGCGCAAACGTTGAAAGCAAACGGCAAGTACGCGATGGAATGGCGTGATTCACCTGTTCACTGGCTCGGCGATTCGATAGGCTACTATGACAGTGAAATGAACTGGGTTCGCAACTCCGAAGAGTTCGTGAAATTCCTTGATATTTCCAAGCAAGTTAACCAATTGAAAATTGCCCCGCATGACGGCATCTTCAGCGATAAAGGCAAACAGCGCGTGAAAAAAGGCGAGTCCCCGATGTTCGTAGTCGGAAGCTGGGGCGCGCGCGGTCTGGCAGAGAACTTCCCGGATCTAGCGGGCAAATGGAGAGCGACGACGATGCCTTTCGGTCTTAACGTAGGCATGGGCGGCTCGACATTCGTAATTCCATCGCAAAGCCAAAATAAAGAAGCGGCATGGGCGTTCACCGAGTTCGTTACAACATCCGAAGCGGCATGGAAATTGTGGATCGAGGAATCGGTTCAACCGGACTATAAACATATCACTAGCCAAGATTGGTACATCAATCATACGAATCCATACTTAGGCGATCAAGAAGATTACAAATTGTACACCGAGCTTGCCGCCTTGCTTCCAGTCAGACGTTACACTCGTCTTGACGGAATGGCTTGGCCGATATGGCTTGAAGGCGTGCTAGCAGCGCTTGATAAAAACGTCGATTCCAAGACAGCTATTCAACAAACGCAAGAAAACGTTGAAAACAAGCTTAAAGCCGAAAAAGAAAAATTGTTGAAAGAACTGCAGCAATAGTTCTGAAGAAAACTGCGGGTTCGGTTTGTCCGAATCATCCCTTAACAAAGGGATGATTCGGGTCTTTTATTTAGCAAGGGGGTGCTCCTTGGTGATTCGTTGGCTAAGAAAGTATAAAGTGACATTGGTTGTAGTTGCCGTATTGGTCTGCTTCTTTTTATGGTGGAATAATTCAAGGGGTTACAACGATGCTGCAATGGCAGGTATTTCACTTGATGCGGGAATAGATGAATCGTCAATATTGGAATCTGAAGACGCCGGCAGCAAGCTGGAGCCGTCTTTTAATAAATATGTGGATAGTTGGAACGAGCAGGGTGCTGCCGATACGGCTGATTTTAAGCTTACGTTGTCATCTGTTGATTTTAAGGCTCTTAGCGGGAAGGGTACCCGTATCGAATCCGGCCTCGGTGGCCGAAGCGGCGATGCGTTGGCGCTTATCGAAGAGGACAGCTGGGCGGAGTACGCCTTTGAGGTGCCTCAGGACGGCTATTATCAAATGGGAATGAGCTATTATGCGATGGAGGGCAAGCGCTCCTCTATCGTTCGAAGCATACAAATTGACGGAGTATATCCGTTCTTCCAGGCGAAGAAGCTGGAATTCCAAAGGATGTGGAAGGAAGCCGGAGAGCCTTGGTTCGACAATCAAGGCAATGAATTTAATCCGCGCAGGGAAGAAACAGCGGGCTGGCAGTACCGGGAATTCCGCGATGCTGAAAGCAAAGTATACGAGCCGTTTCGCTTTTATTTAACGAAGGGCAAGCATACGCTGCGGATTCAAGCGGTTCGGGAACCTGCCGCTATCGGTGAGATCGATATTTTCTCACCGGTAAACGTTCCAACGTATGAGGAGGTGCTCAGCACCTACGAGCAGCAAGGCTACAAGAAGGTCGAAGGTCAGCTTATTAAGGCGCAGGCCGAGCTTTCTACCTTGAAATCGGACCCGACACTGAAGCGGATCGAGGACCGCGAGCCTGCTACAGAGCCTTTTAATAAGGACTCTATCGTTCTCAACGCGTTTGGCGGAGCAAGCTGGCGGACCGGCGGACAATGGGCAGAATGGGAAGTGGAGGTACCGGAAAGCGGTTTGTACGAAATCGGCGCCCGTTACGGGCAATGGTTCCTGAACGGCATGCCGACGCAGCGAAAGGTTACAATTGACGGAAAGCTTCCGTTTAAAGAAATGAATGAAATTTCGTTTCCTTACAAAGCGGAATGGCAGATTTCAAAATTTGGCGGCCGCGGAGAGAGTGAACCGTATCTCTATTATTTAGAAAAGGGGAAGCATACGATCCGCATGGAGGTGCAGGTCGGCGCCCTTGGACGGATGCTTGAAACCGTTACGGATACGACACGCAAAATGTCATTGCTTGGCCGGGAAGTCATTCAAGTGACGGGTACGAATCCCGATCCGAACGGCGACTGGCGCCTGGAGCAAAATATTAATAATTTAGTGCCGCGTCTGCAACTGATGGCGCAAAGTCTCGACGAGACGATTAAAGGGTTGTATGCGCTTGGGGTT
Organism: Paenibacillus prosopidis; assembly: GCF_003337375.1. Lineage (GTDB taxonomy): Bacteria > Bacillota > Bacilli > Paenibacillales > Paenibacillaceae > Pristimantibacillus > Pristimantibacillus prosopidis. The sequence goes on along the minus strand of NZ_QPJD01000005.1, from coordinate 141,311 downwards.
AATGAAGGCAGCTCGGAAGTGAGCACGCTTTACGAAGCGCGCGACGTGCTGCTGAGCTTGGCGAACGATACGATATCAATTCCCGGACGGATGGGACAATTTAACGATTTGCAGGCATCGCTTGGCACATGGGTGAACGGACTGAGCAAACAAAGCCTGGTGCTTGATTATTTGATCGTCAAATCGCCGGATACCGATTGGCCGAAGCCGGCCGCGGGCTGGATAGCAAGAACGGGAACAATGCTTTATGACTTTACGAGCTCTTTTACGAAAAATTACGGCGGTATCGGCAACGTCTATGAGGATGAGCAGGTGCTGGACGTTTGGGTAGCCAGAGGCCGTGACTGGGTCGATATTATTAAGCAAATGATCGATGAGGACTTTACAACGGAAACCGGCATAAAGGTTAACATCAACGTCATCCCGGCTCAGCAAATGCAGGTGCTTCTGCTTGCAAGCACAGCCGGAGTTGCGCCGGATGTAGCGCTTGGTGTTGAGGGTGAAATTCCGATTGACTACGCGGTTCGTAACGGACTTGTCAATTTGGAGGAGTACAGCGATTACGATGAAGTAGCGGCACGATTCAGACCAGGTGCACTCATTCCGTACAAGTACAACGGAGGAAGCTATGCGCTGCCGGAGAACCAGAATTTCAACATGCTGTTTTATAGAAAAGACATCATGCAGCAATTAGGCATAACGGAAGAGCAAATTCCGGATACGTGGGAGGAAGTAATGGATTTGATTCCGATTCTGCAGCAGAACGGAATGGATTTCTTCTATCCGCATGCTCCGAATAACCCGGGGCTTGCCATTAATGAATTTGCGCCGTTCCTGTTCCAGCAGAACAGCGAGTTCTACCGTGAAAACGGTAAATTCTCGAACCTAGATTCGCCGGAAGCGATGGAAGCGTTCAAGCTGTGGACGGGCTTATTCACAAACTTTAAGATTTCGAAGCAAGCCGATTTCTACAACCGTTTCCGTTCCGGCGAAATGCCGATCGGCGTTGCGGATTACTCCACCTACGTGCTGCTCTCAACGGCAGCGCCGGAGCTGACAGGCTGGTGGGGAATGAAACCGATGCCGGGAATCGAGCAGGAGGACGGTCAAATCAACCGCTCGACTGGCGGTTTGGCGCAAACGGGCATGATTTTCAAAGACACCGACATGAAAGAGCAATCGTGGGAGTTTTTGAAATGGTGGACGAGTGCCGATACGCAGGAAAGATTCGGTTCCGAGCTTGAAGCGCTGCTTGGCGTGGAAGCGCGCTGGAATACGGCGAACATCGAAGCGCTGACGCGAATGCCGTGGCAGTCTTCTGATATTGAAGCGATTCTCCAGCAGTGGGAATGGTTCAAGGAGCGCGAGGTCGTTATCGGCGGTTACTATACGACAAGGCATATCGCGAACATCTGGAATCAAATTGTACTTAACGGCAAAATACCTCGCGAAGCGATTGAGGAAGGCGTTAAGGAAATCGATAAGGAACTGCGCAAGAAGCGTGAGGAATTCGGGTTGAATGACGAATCTACCGATCAGCAAGCTTCAAAAGGAGGCGACAGCCCGTGAAAATGAACACAGATACGGCGGCAACAGCAGTAGTCTTACCGGCAGCGGAGCGCCTCCAAAAACAGGGTAAGCTGTCCTTGCTGTGGCAGGAAATGAAGAGAAACAGGGTTTCTTACCTGTTTCTCGCCCCTTTTCTCATCCTGTTTACCTTGTTTACGATCGTTCCGGTCGTTACTTCGGTCGTCCTGAGCTTTACGTACTACAACATATTGGAGGCTCCTAAGTTTATCGGACTGTCCAACTACAGGCTCTTGTTCGTCGATGACGACATTTTCCTGAAAGCGATCGGAGTTACGCTGAAATTCGCGTTCATTACCGGTCCGGTCGGATATATAATGGCATTCCTGCTTGCATGGCTGATTAGTCAAATTCCGCAAAAATACCGGTTTTTCTATACGCTTTGCTATTACACGCCGTCGATCACGAGCGCGACGGCTATGTCGGTCGTATGGCTCTACCTGTTCGCGGGCGACCGCAAGGGTTTGCTCAACTACTTCGCGGCAAAGCTGGGCGTTATCGACGAGCCTTACTTGTTTTTGCAGAATATTAATTCGATTGTGCCCGTCATCATCATCGTCTCGCTTTGGATGTCCATGGGGGTAGGCTTTCTGGCCTTTCTGGCCGGTCTGCAAAACGTTCCGAAGGACCTTTATGAAGCGGGAGAAATCGACGGTATCAAATACAGATGGCAGCAGCTCATTTATATTACGGTTCCATCGGTTAAGCCTCAATTGCTGTTCGGAGCGGTACTCCAGGTCGTCAGCTCATTGACCATATTCGACGTCAGCGTGCAGCTCGTCGGATTACCGAGTCCGCTCTATGCGGGGCATACGATATTGACGCATTTATTCGATTACGCGTTTATCAAATTCGAGATGGGTTACGCTGCGGCGATCGCCGTTGTCTTATTCGGCATGATGATCGGCCTTAACCGTCTCATATTCAAATGGCTAGGAAGGGACTGAACCGATATGACTGGCGCAGTGAAAGGCAGGAAGGATTGGGGCGGTTTTTTCCTCTATCTGTTTCTAACGTTGTTCGGTCTTTTGATGCTTGCTCCTCTAGTTTATATGGTGTCTACCGCCTTTAAACCGACCAGTGAGCTGTTCCTGTTTCCGCCGCGGTTTTTCGTGAACAATCCGACATTGATCAATTTTCGCGATTTGCTGCTCATAACGGGAACGACAAGCGTTCCGTTTTCACGCTTCATATTCAACAGCCTGCTCGTAAGCTCATGTATCGTCCTCTTCGGAATTTTAGTATCGGCAATGGCGGCATACCCGCTTGCCAAGCATAACATGCCTTTCCGCAGTGCAATCTTCAACATGGTCGTGCTTGCCATCATGTTCTCGCCGATGGTCGTGCAAATTCCGCAATATTTGCTCATAAGCAAAATTGGACTCATTAATACGTACTGGGCGATGATATTGCCTTATTTGGCAGCTCCGGTCGGGATGTTCCTGATGACGCAGTTTTTGCGCCAAATCCCGGATGCTCTACTTGAGGCGGCGCGTATAGACGGCGCTTCCGAATGGAAGGTGTTCTGGGTCGTCGTTATGCCGATGCTGAAGCCGGCTATTGCAACATTTGCCTTATTCAGCTTTATATCCGCTTGGAACGATCCATATCCGGCCATGGTGTATACAACCGATCAGGATATGAAATCGCTGCCGCTGGCGATCCAGACGATAAGCGGAGGGTACGGTGTCGTCGCGCGTGTCGGCACATTGGCCGCCGCCAGCTTATTAATGATTGTGCCGACGATTATCGTCTTTATTGTAACGCAGCGCTTGGTGCTGCAAACGATGGCGCATTCAGGTCTGAAAGAGTAGGGGGACAACCGGGATGAAGCAGGTTTCGATATTCCGATTCGTTGTCAGTATGGCAATCGCTTTACTGATGGTAGTTACAGCTTTACCGGCTCAAGCATTCGCAGCGACTCCTTATGAGGGGTATACGATAAACAATCTGGGCGAGGACGTTCATTCTATTAACGGATATATCTATGAAAGCTCCATCGATGGCTACAACCTGCCGTCGGGTCCGTTCAATGCCCCGGAGGATGTATTTCTCGCTGATGACGGGACGATTTATGTTGTCGATACCGGCAACAGCCGTGTCGTTCAATTAAATGCGAATCACGAAGTGGTGAACATCATCGGGGATGAAGAGGGCGACGGCAAGCTGAACGAGCCGAAAGGTGTTTTCGTCAAGCAGGACGGCACTATCTATGTCGCCGATACGAAAAACCAGCGAATCGCGATTTATGATAAAGACGGCAAATTCATTAAGCAGTTCGGTAAGCCCGAAAACCCGCTGCTTGGGGCGACTTTCTCCTATTCACCGTCGAAATTGCTCGTCGATAAACGGAATTATATGTTTGTCGTAAGTGACGGAAATACGCAGGGGCTCATCCAAATTGATCCGAATGGACAATTTAAAGGGTTCTACGGAGCGAACCATGTCGGCTTCAGCTGGAGCAGGTTGTTCGTCAAGCTTGTTGCGACAGATGAGCAGAAGGCAAAGCTGTCCGTTGTGAAGCCGCTCGAATTTTCCAACGCTGTGCAGGATGCGGAAGGCTTTATTTACACGACGACGCTCGGGACAGAGACGAATCAATTAAAGCGGCTATCGCCGGTAGGCGTTGATACGCTTAATATCGGGGAAAGAAGATACGGCGGACGTTTTGATGCAGGTCCGTTCGAGGTTCCATCATTCCTTGATCTTGCAGTGGATAAAGACGGCGTTATTACCGCGCTTGATCTGCAATCCAGCAAGGTGTACCAATACGATAAGCTCGGAAACTTCTTATTTGTATTCGGCGGTCTCGGCGAACAGAACGGTTTGTTCGTCACTCCGTCAAGCCTGGCGCAGTCTTCTGACGGCACCGTTTATGTCGTGGACAAAGGGCGCAATCGTATCGACTTGTTCCGTACGACGCCTTTTGCAGATTTGGTGCATGACGCTTCAAAATTATTCGTTGACGGGCGGTACAAAGAGGCTGAAGGCATGTGGAACGAAGTGCTGCATCTGAACGGAAACTTTGAACTGGCGTACCTTGCAATCGGAAAATCGCTATACAAAGCTGAAAGTTATAAAGAGGCGATGCATTATTTTGAGCTGGCAAGATCCCGCACTGACTATTCCAATGCATTCAAGGAATACAGAAAGGAATATATTCGCGAGCACTTTGCTTGGATATGCTTGGCGATTATTACGATTATTATCCTATTGCGTTATATCATTCCTTTCTTGTGGAGAAGGCTGCCCGCGTTATGGTCATCCCGTAATACGGCAAGAACGGAACGAATAAAGGGAGGGGTGCCCCATGATCGCAACGTTTAGGATGATGCGGCAGGTGCTCGTGCACCCGATTGATTTTTATCATGATATTCAAGAGCAAGGACGTATTAAATGGGGGCAAGCGCTGTTTGTTGTAGCATTTGCTTACCTCGCGAGAATGATAGCCATTTTAATAACGGGCTATGCGTTCGAGAAGAGAGAGCCGCATGAGATTTCCTTCCTGCACGAGTTCATTTGGCTCGTCGTGCCTTGGCTGACGTGGACGGTATCGAATTGGGGCGTCAGCGCGATTCTCGAGGGCGAAGGAAAATTTAAGGAAGTATTTGTAGGCAGTGCATTTGCGCTTGTACCTTACGCCATATTTATCGTTCCAATTACGCTGCTGACAAATGTGTTGGCATTGGATGAAAGCTCGATTTACTCTTTCCTTATTAACTTTACCATTTACTGGGTCGGTTGGCTGCTCCTTCTGAAGGTGAAAATCATTCATGACTTTGAGCTTGTGAAGATGGCGTGGATTACGGTACTGAGTATTATCGGCATCTTAATCATGTGGTTCATTGGCATATTGATGTTCGGCTTGATGAACCAGCTCATTAACTTTGTTGTAGACATGATCAAAGAATTAAACTTCCGAAGGTAGGTGAACGAGATGAGGAAACAACGGAAATGGCTCATTATTGCGGCATTGCTGCTCGTTGTCAGCATATTCCCTCACTTCGGGACCGCGGAAGGCAATATCCAGGTTCAGGCGGAGGAAGACACTGGCAATAGTAAGACGGAAACGTCAGAAAGCAGTACAGTCACAGAATCTGGGACGGATACGGCAGTTGCCGAAGGCGAAAAAACGGAAGAGGCTGCTTCTACGGAAGCTGCGGAGCCCGCAGCTGCAGGCGAAGTGAAATTATATCCGGTGTCCGCCGTTAAGCAAATCGCTGAGAACGACAGCTATGAGATGTATATCGATGAGAAGACGGGGAATGTCCGGTTAGTCGACAGGAAGACGAAAGCGGAATGGCTCGGTACGCCGCAGCTGCCTAGAACAACGATGCCGAACAACAAGAAGTTTATGGACGCAGCCGTACACATAAAGTATACGGAAGGCTCGGATACCGTTCAAACGTATTTGACGAAGGAAAAAACTAACAAGCTGAAGATCGAGTCCATCGAGAACGGTGCGAAAGTAACGTTCCAGTTTGTGAAGGAAAAGCTTGAATTCGCTATGGAGTACCGCTTGCTTGAAGACGGCTTCGAACTAACGATTCCCGAGGCATCCATTAAAGAAGGCGGTAAGGCGAAGTTCGTGAGCATCGAACCGCTTCCGTTCTGGAACGCCGCTTCGGATAAGGAAGAAGGCGCGATCTTTCTTCCGGACGGTTCGGGCGCGCTCATGAAGTATAGAGCAAGCCATCCGCAGTTTTTTGCGGGATACTCGGAAATGATTTACGGTGCGGACCCTGCGTACGTAACGCAGTCGCACGAGAACATCGACCAGATGTGGAGACAGCGTCTGGCGCCGAAGGAGAAAATCGCGCTGCCGGTATTCGGCAATTACCGCAACGGCGTCGGCTCTCTTGGAATCGTTACACAAGGACAATACGATGCGAAAGTAAACGGCACGCCGTCAGGCATTCGTGCCATTCCCTATTACCGGACGTCTACCGAATTCGTATACCGCTGGAATGATGTTATTTTTATCGGTACATCCGGTGAAATCCCGTTCTTCCAAGGCGACTGGATCAAAGGTGATCGTCAGACACGTTATGTTCTGCTGCAGGATGAACGCGCCGATTACGTCGGCATGGCCCAAGCGTACGGCAAATATTTGCAGGCAGAGCAAGGCGTTAAGCCGGTGGAGCAAGCAGCGGTTCCGCTTAAGGTGAAGCTGATGGGCGGTATACTTCGCGATGAAGTGCTTGGCAAAACGTTTATATCCATGACGACATTCGATCAAGCGCGCGAAATTATCGATGCGTTCCAGCAAAAAGGCATTGCCAATCTTGAGCTCACCTTCTCCGGATGGTCGGATGACGGCCTGTACGGCGACCAGCCGGATCATTTCCCCGTCGAGAAGAAGCTTGGAGGAGCCAAGGAGCTGAAGGCGCTTGCCGCGTATGCTGCAAACAAAGGCGTGTCGCTGTATCTGGAAGCGAACTATGCCCGCGCATTCTCGGAAAGCGATGGCATGAAGAAGAACAAAGACGCGATTCGCGGCATGGACCGTGAAGTCGCACCAAGCACGGATTACTACATTGGAAGCAGATGGAACAGAGACAGCAGGCTCTACTATTGGATGAAACCGGAGCGCGTCATCAGCAAGCATTTGAACAAAGAATTGGATGATTACGCAAAGCTGGGCATTTCCGGCGTTCATTTGGCGTATTGGGGCGATACGCTGTACTCCGATATCGATGCGAAGTCGCTGACGGCCCGCAGTGAAACGGCGTCCGCTTGGGTAAACGCAGCAGATGCGGTTCGGGAAGCTGCCGGGGGAGCGTCAGTCGATTACGGATTTGCCTACATGCTTGGACATATCGACGGCATCAGTCAAGCGCCGCTTGATTCCAGTCACTTTATTTACAATGACGAAACCGTTCCTTTCTACCAAATCGCAGTTCGCGGTCTGGTGCCTTACTCGGCGAATGCGATTAATTTACGCAACGATGCGCAGAACGAGCTGCTTCGGATGGTCGAATACGGCGCATTGCCAAGCTTGGAGTTAACGTATGAGCCTACTACGAAGCTCCAGAGAACGATGGAAGACCGGTTGTGGAGCTCGGAATATACGACATGGCTGGATGATGCAGCCAAGCAATACAAGGAGCTGGAACAGATTTATACAGCGATTTCGAATCAAGCGATTGCCGATCATGAGCAGCTCGGCAGCAGCGTATATAGAACGACTTATGCGAATGGAACGAAGGTCATTGTCAATTACGGCTCGGATCAAGCGAGCATTGACGGTATTTCTGTTCCTGCAGCGGGTTACGTCATGCAGAACGGAGGGAAATGAGCATGGGCAAAAAATTAGGACTCTCGATGAGAGGCCGTCACATCTTTGAAGGCTATTCGTTCATTTCCATATGGATCATCGGCTTCTTGCTGTTCATGGTCATTCCGCTCGGCAAGTCGCTCTATTTCTCTTTGAACAACCTTGAGTCCTCGAAAGAAGGCTTGAAGGCATCGTATGCCGGCTTGACGCACTATCGCGCAGCCTTTACGACTGATGTCGATTTTGTGCCTTTATTGCAAAGCACAGTGACGACGATGCTGTCGCAGGTACCGCTCATTCTAATTTTTGCGATGTTCAGCGCCTTGCTGCTTAACCGTCATTTTCCCGGACGCACTTTATTCCGCGGTATCTTCTTCCTGCCGGTCATTATTGCATCCGGAGCGATTTTAAGGGAATTGCTGGAGCAGGGAGCTGCCCAGCTCCCGATCTTTTACCAATATGACCTCTTTAGTAAGCTGAATGCGTTTATCCCGGAAGATATATTGGAGCCCCTTCTCGAATATGCCGACTCGCTCACGTTAGTCATGTGGGACTCCGGCGTGCAAATACTGATCTTTATCGCGGGCTTGCAGACGATATCCCCGGCGCTCTATGAAGCGGCGAGATGCGACGGCGCGACGAAATGGGAGAGCTTCTGGAAAATTACGTTTCCGATGATTATGCCGATGTTGTTCGTAAACACACTGTACAGCGTCGTTAATTCGTTCACCAAAACAGACAATCAAATTATGAATCACATTATGAACAATGTCTTTAAATCAAACAATTACGCGTACGGCTCGGCAATGGGATGGATTTACTTTATTGTGATATCGGTTGTGCTGGCGATAGTGTTCTTCATTTTCCGCAAAAGCTTGTCAGCGACCGAAGGTAGGGGGTAGAAGGCATGAGTTCACCGAGTATGACTGAGAAATATGCCGGCCTGCAGGGCAAAGCGGAAGAGGTCTGGAAGGTTACGTGGATTAAGCGCGGTCGCGGCATCATCGGCACGATTTTTTATTATTTAGTCATTCTTAGCCTGGCGTTCGTATTCATCTATCCGCTGCTGTACATGGTATCGAAATCGCTGATGAGACCGGAGGATGTGGCGGATGCTACGATTCAATGGATTCCGAAGGAATTCAGCTTAAGGAACTATTCCATTGCGCTTAAGGAAATCAATTTTTGGCCGGGGCTGCTGAACAGTTCTATTATTTCGTTCGGCAGTGCCTTTCTTCAAGTCATTAGCTGCTCGATAGTCGGCTACGGCTTCGCGCGTTACCGGTTCCCCGGTCAAGCTCTGTTTCTGGCGATGGTCGTATTTACGTTCCTGGTGCCGCCGCAGACGATCGTTGTGCCGCTCTTTACCTTTTTCCTCGATCTGGGCTGGGTAAACACGCATTTGCCGTTCGTGGTTCCTGCATTGCTCGGACATGGACTTAAGGGCTCGTTGTTCGTGCTTATATTCATTCAATTTTATCGTACGCTGCCAAACGTGCTTGAAGAAGCGGCCAGAATCGACGGTGCCGGTGCGTTCCGCACGTACTGGATGATTATGTTCCCGCTCGCCAAGCCTGCTATGCTGGTCGTCTTCCTTTTCTCGGTCGTCTGGCATTGGAATGACTTGTTTGAACCGAATATGTATCTTCTCGTCCCTGAATATTTCAACCTTGCGCAAAATATGGCTTTCTTCAACGGCAACGCTAACTTGGAGCTTCAGCAGGCTGCAAGCTCGGTATCGACCGGTACGCTCGGAATGGCGCCGACGCTGCAAAATCAGATTATGGCCGGCGTCATGCTGACGATATTGCCAGTCCTTATCCTGTACATGTTCACGCAGCGATATTTCGTGGAAAGCGTAGAGCGTTCAGGTATCGCGGGTGAATAGTGGGATGAAGCGACGGGTAGGAGTTAAGCGGCTTACGCCGCAAGCTCCTACTCGTTTCTTTCATAATAGAGTTTAAAGACGATGTCTTGGTTATAGTTGCCGAAGCCGGAGCCGAACAAGGTGACGCCGCCTACATTTTCAGCATCTGGCTCTACGGCTATACGAAATTTCCACTGCTTGTTCAAAATATCAACATCATCAAGTGTAACGTCGGAAATTTTCTGGCCGTCGATAAATGTTCCGGTCGGCGTAATCTTGAGCACTTTAAGCAGGCCGTATTGGTTGATTTCGTCCCACCACCAATCAGGCGTAAACTTGCCGCGCTTACCGCCGAAATCGCCCGGGCTGGTCCAGATCCCGACTTTGGTGCCGTTTAAGTAGAACGAAATGTCCGACGGCCAATTTTCGTTAGCGAACGGGGCTTCTGATGATATCTCGAATGATATTTCAAGCTCGGTCGGCTTCTCGCTTTTAAGCAAAAAGTTCGCGGTCCTATATTCGATGAAGCCGCTGCTGAACCATAATATTTTGGCATTGATGCGGTCAGCATCAAGGAAAAAACGCGGTTCGTCGAACATGCCGATTACCTTCACCGTTGTAGCGAGCCCGCAGGTTGGCTCGATATCGAAGTCGGTGTAGTGACCGACAGATACAATCGATTCATGATAGGTGCGAACTGCAGGGCGATTTTTGGAAGGGAAATCAATCTCGATGCTGTCGGTAATAAGCTTGCACATTTTTTTGGTTCCGCTGCTGCTTGCTACCATCTCAGAGCTGATCAGACCGGCTCTTTCGAGCTTCTTAACATGCATGGTCATGATTGGACTGCTTAACTCGAGCGCTTGCGCGAGATCCTTAATATTCATTTCCTGCTGAGATAGCAGCTGAATAATTTTTAACCTGACATCGCTGGCCAGCGCCTCATAGATAGGTAAGTGTGTATCCGAAATATCAATCTTCATCATATCACTCCGCTCTGCTAATTAACATTGCAACTGCTTACGTCTAAACAATATAAATTAACGCACATTAAATTAATTAAAATGTTATCGAGATAACCTTATTGAAACACTCCTCTTCCGGCTGATTACACCGTTACTCGGTGATCTCACTCTAAAACAAAAGTTAACTATTCATTATTTTATATGTAAACGGATTGCTTGACAAATATATTTATCGATATTAATGTATTTATAAATATATTAATGTATACCATCATTATACAATAAGTTGGAGGATTGAGAGGAATTATGAATTTACAAACATCTGAGCAGTCGCAGATTCTGCTGCGTAATCCGCTAATCGAGCAGCGCGCCGATCCTTGGGTTTTGAAGCATACGGACGGCTACTATTATTTCACAGGCTCTGTACCTGAGTATGACCGAATTGAGCTGCGAAGATCGAGAACGATAGAGGGACTGGAGGGTGCAGAGAAGGTTGTTGTTTGGTATAAGCACGATGCGGGTCCAATGAGTGCAAACATTTGGGCGCCGGAGCTTCATTATATAGCAGGCAAATGGTATGTCTATTTTGCAGCCGGCACTGCGGATGAGCCGTTCAAACATCGTATGTATGTGCTGGAAAACGAATCGGCTAATCCGCTCGAAGGCAATTGGACGGAGAAAGGACAAATCGTGACGGATTGGGATTCCTTCTCTCTCGATGCAACGAGTTTTGAGCATAACGGTGAGCAATATTTAGTATGGGCGCAGCAGGATCATGCCATTCAAGGCAATACGAATTTGTACATTGCAACGTTGAGCAATCCTTGGACGCTAAAAAGCAAGCAAGTGATGATTACGAAGCCTGAGCTCGACTGGGAAGTTATCGGCTATATGGTTAATGAGGGCGCGGCCGTACTGAAGCGGAACGGCTATATCTATCTGACGTATTCCGGAAGCGCTACAGATCACAATTATGCAATGGGCATGCTTACGGCCTCGGAAGCTGCTGATTTGTTAGATCCTGCATCCTGGGTGAAATCGCAAGCTCCGGTATTTACAAGCTGCCCGGAAAACAGCCAATACGGACCTGGTCACAACAGCTTTACGGTATCGGAGGATGGCGGGCAGGACATATTGGTTTACCATGCCCGCAGCTACAAGGAAATCGTAGGTGATCCGTTATTCGATCCGAATCGGCACGCCCGCGTTAAAGTGTTCACATGGAACAGTGACGGTACGCCGAATTTCGGCAAGCCGCCAGCGGATACGGTTTAAGCGTTTTTAAAATGAAAAAAACAACTGACAAATGAGTAGCGATATTTCGCTGCTCATTTGTCTTGTTTTAAGTCTCCTAAGCTATTGAGAGAAAAAAGAAGTTTATTAAATCATGACGAAAAGGCTCTGTTAGTATTCGGACTGATTTATTAACTAGATTAAAACCGCCTGCAGTCCTGCTTGGTTAAGCAGATTCCAAGGTTTGTTGTAGTGCGGCTGGAAGAAGAAGTCGACATAGCTCAATTCATCCATCGTCATTCCGTTCTGAATACATACCGAGAGCGTATTAATCGACTGGGTGAGATCGACCTTCGAAAGCACCTGAGCGCCTACAATTCTGCCGCTGTCCGCTTCATATACGACCTTCAGCGTAACCTTTTCGTAGGTAGGCATAAACTCCGGACGATAGTTTTCAGTGATTGTGACATTTTTCACATTCATCCCCGCAGCAAGCGCGGCCGTTTCCGTTAATCCAGTCGACGCAATATTGTAATCGTATATTTTGATTCCCGACGTGCCCTGTGTGCCTAAATATTTAACGGTGGGCCTATTTAAGTTTTTGGCAACGAGCGTACCCATGCGAACGGCGTTTGTGGCAAGCGGAATATAAGCATTTTGACCAGTTGGATTGTAGTGAACAGCGCAGCTGTCGCCTGCTGCGAATACATCAGGTTTGCTTGTTCTCATGTAATCATCGACAATGATCGCCCCATTCGGGAGCATGTCGACTTGGCCCTTCAGCAGCTCAGTGTTTGGCCGGAAGCCGATGCAAAGCACGACGAGATCTGCTTCGTATTCGCCATGGGTCGTGAAGACGGTACTTACCCGGCCATCCGTTCCGCCGAACGAAGTGACCGTTTGTCCAGCGGCAATGGTAATGCCCTTTTCGATCAAGGCTTGCTCGGTTACATCGGTAAATTCACGGTCTAAATATTTATACAAAATGCGCTCCATATTATCGATTAAGGTGACCTGCTTCCCAAGCTGCTCGAACGCTTCAACAAGCTCAATTCCAATATATCCTGCGCCGATAACGGCGATCCGGTTCGCAAGCTTTGCTTTCTCGATAATCATCTGCGAATGGTTGTAGTTTTTGCAGAGAACGATGTTTTCGAGCTTAATTCCTTCCATCTGCGGTATGATCGGCCACGAGCCGGTCGTCATCACCAGCTTATCGAACGTATCGGCAAATTCATCTCCCGTAACGAGGTTGCGAACGCGAATCGTTTTTGCATCTGTATCAACCGCCAATACATCGTGCAGCATATAGGTCTTAACTCCGAGCGCAGCTAACTGCTCTGGCGATGCGTAGAACAGCTGCTCCGCATCCTTCACGACGCCGCCAACATGCAGCGCGATGCCGCACGATAGAAACGAGATGTTATCGTTTCTTTCATATACGGTAATCTGGGCATCCGGATAAAGTTTAGCCATTTGTGTAACAGCAGCAGTTCCGGCGTGTGTGCAACCAACAACAGCAATTTTCATCGTCATTATAAACGCCTCCTATATTGGGGGTAAAGCGTATGCGCTGATTTGGCAACCTCGCTTTACCTCGTGAATTATTTCACAATCTTAGCTATTATGTGAAAACATTCACAACCTTTTCTTGCTTTTATCATATGCTTTTTGTCATCCTATGACAAGGGCTAGTTGCGCGATTTTGCATATATAGTTCAAATTTTCAGACTTCTTGACAAACAATTTTCACAATTCAATACTTGGGAGGAAGACATACTAGCGAAGTGACGTTCGATAGGCGAAATAGAAAGAGGAGGAATACAATTGCAATCAATTTATAACGATAAAATTGTGCTTATCACAGGTGCGGGCGCAGGGATTGGGCGTACGCTTGCGACAGCTTTTGCCGAGCAAGGAGCAACGCCTGTCCTGGTTGATAAAGATGCTGATGCACTAGAGCAAACGGGGAAGCAGCTGCAAACGGCAGGTTATGACTCGTTATCCTTTGTTACAGATATGAGTAAGCCGGATGAGATCGTACAGATGCTGCTGGATGTAGAACTGATGCTGGGGCGGCTGGATATTGTTATTAACAATGCGGGATTCGGCATATGGAAGTCACCCTATGATTTATCGGTCGATGAGTGGGACAGCGTCGTTAATACGAATCTGAGAGGCACGTTCGTCTGCTCGCGTGAAGCGGCTAAAATTATGCGTGCCGGCGGCGGCGGAGCGATCGTGAACATCTCCTCCACACGAGCGCTCATGTCTGAGCCGAATTCGGAAGCTTATGCCGCTTCCAAAGGCGGGATTTTATCGCTGACGCATGCAATGGCGGTTTCGCTAGGTCCAGATCGTATTACGGTAAACGCAATCTGCCCTGGCTGGATTGAGACCGGCGAGTACAGCAAGCTGCGAACAGAGGATCACAGCCAGCATCCGGCGATGCGGGTTGGAAGACCGGAAGATATCGCTCGCGCTTGCCTCTACTTAACTGATCCTAGTAATGATTTTGTAACCGGAACCCACATAACGATTGATGGCGGTATGACGAGAAAGATGATCTACGAGGAATAGCTGCGCTTTAAATTTGCGGATGCAGCTGCTTTGCGGAACCCAATCGGGGTCATTCCGGTCAGCTTCTTAAACAGGCGGTGGAAATGCTTCATGTCGTGTATGCCCACGAGCTGTGCTATTTGTGCTGCAGTGTAGGTCGTTTCTTTGAGCAGCGAGCAGCTGCGCTCCATTCGTTCCTTATGAAGCAAACCCGTAAAAGTAAATCCTGTCGAGGTCCGGATCAGCCGCTGCAGCTGACGCTCTCCGAGCTTGATATGTCTCGATACGTCACGAAGCGTAATGGGCTCATGCAGCTGTGTTCGAATGTAATGGAGGATGACGTCCAAACGGTCGTCTCGAACGGATGTTTCATCGGAACTATAAAGGCTGCTGTTGTCTAACCGTCGCTCCAGCACAAGCAGCAGCTCTAAAAGCATGGCGAACAGCATGGTTTGAAAGCCCTGTTTTGCTTGCCGGTATTCCTGAAGCATACGGTCGAATAAGCTGCCGAATTCGTTCGTATGCTCACGGAATTTAATCCAGCCCTGCGTTTGTTCCAAGCCGATATGAGCATAGCGGTAAGAACCTATTGTATTCGGCATTGTTTCTACAATTGCATGTAGGATGGACTGCTCGAATATGCAGTTGCCGACGATAAGCTGATTGTCAGCCGCTGATGAGGATGGTCTGAATACGTGAGAAATTCCGATTGGAATGAGAAATAAATCCCCCTTTGTTACGCGCAGCACTTTGTCATCGATATAATGAAAGCCGCTTCCTTCCCACACATAGCAGATTTCCACAAAATCATGAGCATGCTCACGCAAATCGAATCGTTCACTGACCCGGTTAATAAAGATGGAAAGCCCGCTATTGAAAAATAGCTCCCCCTTCGTAAGCTGGACATTCTTTTTCATATGAAAAAGGCCCCCTTTATTCAACAGTTTCTCCATGTCATTTTACACCTATAGATTTGTCGTAATCAACCTATAAAGCTGCGCGGGAGCTGCTGTACAATCAAAGGGAATAAGACGAAGGGAAGGATGCCGGAATGAACAGCGGGTGGCAAGCGAATTGGATTTGGTCCGAGGGCGAGGAAAGTCCCCGAAATGAGTGGCACTGCTTCCGCAAAACCTTTACTGTAACGGTAGAGGAGTGGGGAAAAGCATCGCTGCGCATGACTGCGGATTCCAGATATGTTCTTTATATCAATGGTCAAAGATTAGGACGTGGACCTGTTCGTTCATGGCCTTTCGAGCAATCCTACGATACATATGAGGTAGGACATCTGCTCCAGCCAGGCAAGCTTAATACGATTGCTGTACTTGTTCTGCACTTTGGCATATCAACTTTTTATTATACCCGGGGACGGGGCGGGCTGCTTGCACAACTGGATTTACTGGCGGATGACGGAAATGTTCTGCGGGCTGTAATTACGGATGGAACTTGGCTGACATCTCGTCATCTAGGCCAACATCCGCGTGCGACACGTATGTCATGCCAGCAGGCATTCTCTGAGTATATTGATGCTTCATTGTGGGACGATAGCTGGAAGGAGCGGGAATTCGCCGATAAAAGCTGGGCGAATGCTGTTATCATTGGCGGAGTAGGCGATGGTCCATGGACAGCATTAATCCCTCGCGATATTCCGATGCTCACGGAAGAGCAGGTTTATCCTTTACGCGTGGAGTCGCTTAGCTATGTAAAATCATTTCATTGGTCGGCTGCCATTGATATCCGTCATCATTTGGTGCAAGGCAGCGAGAATCATGCCAACGGAATTGAATATATGGGATACGCGGCGACTGTATTGCGGTTGGAGCAAGCTTCGCGTGTTGTTCTTGGCTCTCCGTTCTGCGAAGGTATAGCAGCGGTTACTTTAAATGGTGAAGTACTGGCCGAGTTTAGCGGCAAAGGGCCGGAACGGTATGCAGAACTGGAGCTGCAGGCCGGTGAGCACCTTCTGCTTCTTGACGTATCCGGTCATTCGCATCCCGGTATCATTCATCTGGGGTTATATTGCGAAACGCCATTTGCCTTTTATTCGCCTTTGAAAGTTGCAGACGATGAGCCTAAGGACGGACAGTCTGTTTTTTGTTCCATAGGGCCGTTTGCAACGGTGACTCATATTGACCATCAGGGCGTGTTGCCACTGAACAGAAATCATTCTGTCTATCTTGAGGTAATCAATGCCGTAGCTTGCGCCTCAGATCTGGAGCGATACACCGATTGGGTGAAGCCAATTCCGGACAAATATGTGAGCGAAGCAGACGTATTCGGTTTAAGCGTGTATAAGAAGGAGCAAACGGAGCTTGCCATACCGACAACGCTGCAAAATATGGTTATACCGAACGTAGAGGCTGGAATTATACCGCTTACGGCCGGATACGATACGGAGCTTATTATTGATTTTAGCAAAGAGTATTCCGGCTATTTGACTTTCGAGGTGGACGCGGAAGCGGGTACGATCATTGATTTCTACGGTTTTGAATATATGAATAAGAACTTCCGGCAGGATACGTATGGTCTTGATAATACGATTCGATACGTATGCGGCCAGGGCAGACAGCTATATGTATCACCGGTTCGCCGCGGCTTCCGCTACCAAATGGTGACGGTTCGGAATGCCTCAAGGCCGGTTAAGTTTTACGGTATATCGTGCTTGCAGTGCAATTATCCGGTGGCGGAGGTCGGCAGGTTTCAATGCTCGGACCCGCTGCTTAATGATATTTGGCAAATAAGTCAACATACCACGAAGCTATGCATGGAGGATACATTTGTCGATTGTCCGGCATATGAGCAGGTGTTCTGGGTGGGAGACAGCCGAAATGAAGCGCTTATCAGCAACTATTTGTACGGAGTTAACGACATTGTAAAGCGCTGCCTGCGGCTTGTTCCAGGCTCGAAGTCACAGACGCCGCTGCTCGTCAATCAGGTACCAAGCACCTGGAACAGCGTCATTCCTAACTGGACTTTTTTCTGGGCTATCGCTTGTCATGAGTATTATTTGCAGACAGGGGATCGTGCATTTGCCGTAGAGATATATGCGCATATTAAATTCACATTGAAGCATTATGTGGAGAAGATTGACGATCAAGGGCTGTTTAACATTCAAGGGTGGAACTTTCTCGACTGGTCGCCGATCGATCAGCCTAGTGACGGTATAGTTGCGCATCAGAATATGTTTCTTGTCAAAACGCTGCGTACCGCAGCCGAGCTTGGACGTTTGGCCGATGACCCGGCTGGGGCTGAGTGGCTTGAAGGGGAAGCGGAGAAGCTGGCGGGTGCGATCAATGACCATTTGTGGGATGAGAAGCAGCAGGCGTATATCGATTGTATCCACGCTGATGGGCGTAGATCAGAAGTGCGCAGCATGCAGACGCAAGTCGTTGCCAGCCTGACCGGAATCGCACAAGGGGAGAGAGGAGAGCGGATTGCAAATTATATGCTGCAGCCGCCGGCGCATTTCGTACAAATCGGAAGTCCGTTTATGTCGTTCTTCTATTATGAGGCTCTTGCAAAGTCCGGCAGAGTTCAAAATATTGTCGATGACATACGGCATAATTATGGCGTAATGATCGAGAATGGGGCTACAACATGCTGGGAGATGTATCCGAGCTTTTCTGAAAACCGTGCCAGAGAGGATTTGCTGACGCGCAGTCATTGTCATGCTTGGTCATCTGCTCCGGCCTATTTCCTTGGCCGAGAGCTGTTAGGCGTACGCGCATTGACGCCGGGTTGGACGGAAATCGAGATAGCTCCTGTATTATGCCATCTAACTTGGGCTATGGGAAGCGTGCCGCATCCGGGCGGCGGACGGATCGACGTTGCATGGCGGCTGGAGCGGGGAGGCACTGCTATAAGGCTCGAGGTTGCATATCCTGAGCATGTGAAAGTAAACATACGTGTTCCCGATGGTGTTATGACTGAGATTCGGGAGAAGAAGCTTGGCGTATAAAGAGAAGTGGGGCCTACGCCGTCGCTTACAAAGATACTTAGCCCTAAGCTGCCTATTGAAATATATCGCCAGTTAAATGCTGGGGTTACGCCAGAACTCAAGCTATGAAACTAGAGGATGATGTATGAGCTTCAGGTTCCGATAGTCGAAGCATAGCCGATTTGCTTCACGAACATAATAGACAATAAATCTATTATGAACAGGTCAGGAGCAAAGCCATATGTATACAGAAGCGGTTTCGATCGTCGATCACAAAATTAAAGTTATAGACAGCGATAAAGGTATTATTTATTTGGTTGGCCCCATTCAGCTACCGGTCCATATGGACGAAGGAGAAGCGGTTTTTCAATGGTATTGCTGGCTTTTATGCCAAGAAAGGCTGGAGGCAGCTGAACAAATCATTGAGAAGCTGTCTGCTGTCAATCTTGCTGAAATGCAGCAGTCCAGCGTTCTCGTGTACGGTGATTTCGAACAAGCGGACGAAGCTTGGATACGAATGCACAGCATCTGCCATACGGGCGATATTTTTGGAAGCAAACGTTGCGACTGCGGTTTTCAACTGCATGAATCGATGCGAATGATCGTGGAGAAAGGGGCAGGCGCGTTATTTTATTTGGCGAATCATGAGGGAAGAGGCATTGGACTTTTCAGCAAAGCGATGGCTTACTTGCTGCAGGAGCGCGGATACGATACGGTAGACGCTAACGTGAAGCTTGGTTTTGTTGATGACGCCCGGCATTATGGAGATGCCATTCGTGTGCTGAAGTCGCTGCGAACGAATCCGGTCGCCTTAATTACGAATAACCCGAAGAAGCTGGATGCGCTGCAGGCTGCGGGGTTAGACGTTGTTGGCCGAATCGCGCTATGGGGAGATAAATCTGCGTACAATGAACGTTATCTGGAAACAAAAATTAACCGTTCCGGACATATTGCTGAAGGAGCATGTCCAAATGAATAGCCTTATATAAATGGATTGGGCTGCCCCGCAAGCACATGAATGTGCTTACGGGACAGCCCTTGTTTGTATCGTATATTTAACCGGACCTTACTTAACGAAAGGCCGTATGGAATCCCCTTGTTAACAGCAAAAAACATGTGTACCAAGTTGCCTAAAACTCGCATCCTAAAACAACGAAAGCCCTGCCTCTCTTTCGTCCTTGCGGCTCCGATGACCGCGCCAGTGTGAATCAGAAATACAGCATGAAACATGATTGGGAATTAACAGCAAAAAAATCAAAATCCGAGGGAGACATCGAATCTTACTGGGGATTTTCTGAGGTTAAATATAATACATTCCTATAATCATACTACATAATTTTGTTAGATGCAACAGCTTTTTGAAAAACGAATGATTTTAACCTTTCTGGACATTATAGGAGTGGAAAGGGGGGTTGGAAGTGCCGGCATGGCTGGAAATTAGCATTAGGACGTTAGCAGCTATCGTCATTTTATTTGCATTTACGAAAGTGCTGGGCAAACGTCAAATATCTGAGCTGTCTCTATTTGAGTACATAACAGGCATATCCATCGGTAATATTTCTGCTTATGTGTCGCTCGATCTTGATAATTTGTGGTATTTAGGACTAGTCTCGATAGCCATCTGGGTAATCGTATCGGTTGGAATGGAATTTTTTACGATGAAAAGCAAGAGGGTTCGCGACTTTGTAGACGGCAAAGGAACGGTCCTCATTAAAAATGGACAGCTGCTGAAGAGGCAATTGCTTAAGGAACGGCTAACGCTCGATGAGCTGCTTGAGCAGCTGCGTAAAAAGAATGTATTTCGTGTTGCGGACGTGGAGTTTGCCGTCATGGAATCGAGCGGGGATATAAACGTACTGCTGAAGAAGCAGCATCAGCCGCTCACCCCGAATATGATCGGCTTGAATGTAAGCCGGGAGCGTGAGCCTCAAACCGTCATGATGGACGGTGAAATTCTGAACGATGTTCTGGAAACAGCCGGTTATGACCAGGAGTGGCTTGAGCAGGAGCTGAGGCGGAATAAGCATAACAAACATGACGTGTTTCTCGCTCAAATCGATAGCGAAGGCCATTTGACGCTGCAGACAGGCGATGAGCATAACTACCCGGAGAGCATCCAATCGAAACCTAGTGAACGCGTTGCCATCTTGACCGAGCAATTTGAGGCGGAGCTTATCCGCCTGGAGCGACTGGCACGTAACGAGAAGGATCGCAACGTTTACCAGTCTGCCTTAAAAAGGTTTCAAACCGGTTTTAAGCCGCTCCCGGATCAATCACCTAAAAGATAACTATATTCGTCTCTATGTCCACCTCGCCGACCAAAGCTTCATCTCTTTCAAAATATGATGTAAATCCTCGCCCTTTGGCGTAAGCGTATATTCAACCGTTACCGGCACAGTCGGAAATACTTTGCGTTCAAGCACGCCCTTATCCTCTAGATGACGGAGCGTGCTTGTTAACGCGCGCGGACTGACGGCAGGAATAAGCCGCTGCAATTCCCCGAATCTTTTAGTTCCGCAAAACAACTCCCGGATGACTAGAAATGCCCACTTTCCTCCGATTACATCTAATGTTTTCTCAATATTGCATTCGATAGTTACAGGTTCCTTCGGAATATAGTTATGTGCGCTCATTTGGTTAACTCCTCTCTTCATACTACTATCAATAAGTATAGTATATATATTTGAGATAATAAAATGAAAAAACATTCACTACTTTAATTATCGTATGAACTGCTATAAACTACTATTGAGATGATAAGGAAATGAAATAGAGGAGCGATACGGATGAAATATAGAAGACTTGGCAAAAGCGGCTTGAAGGTAAGTGAAATCGGACTTGGAAGCTGGCTGACGTACGGAACAGCAACAGCTGCTGAAACGGCGCAGGCATGCATACATAAAGCGTACGATCTCGGCATTAACTTTTTCGATACGGCTAATGCCTATAATAACGGAGAAGCGGAAAAAGTAATGGGGAGTGCTTTGAAATCGTATACTCGCAGCAGCTACGTGCTTGCAACGAAAGTATTTTTCGCAATGGGATCCGGCCCGAATGAGCGCGGACTATCGCGAAAGCATATTATTGAGCAATGTGAAGCCAGCCTAAAGCGGCTTGGAACCGACTACATTGATTTGTATCAATGCCATCGCTTCGATGCGGAGACGCCGGTTGAAGAAACGCTGCGGGCTCTTGACGATTTGACGGCGCAGGGTAAGGTGCTTTACACGGGCATTAGCGAGTGGAGCGCAGAACAAATTGCCGATGCGGCTTCGATTAGCAAGAGACTTGGATTACGTCCACTCGTATCCAATCAGCCGATCTACAATATGTTCGAGCGTTACATTGAACGGGAGGATGTGCTGCAGGCGAGTGAGCGGGAAGGAATGGGGCAGGTCGTTTTCTCGCCGCTTGCTCAAGGGGTCCTCACTGGTAAGTACAAGCCTGGACAAGCAATACCGACAGACAGCCGAGCTGCAAATGACAAGACGAACGGCGTCATTAACAGTTATATGCGCGAGGATGTGCTGCAGGTTGCTGAGAAGCTGGAGCAGCTTGCGGCCGGGATTGGCGCCTCGCTATCGCAATTCGCATTAGCGTGGGTGCTTCGCCAGCCCGGCGTAAGTTCAGCTATAATCGGTTCCAGCCGTCCATCGCAGATTGAAGAAAATGTGAAGGCGGTTGAGCTTAAACTGACGGATGACGTATTGGCTCAAACGGAGGCTATATTAGCGGAAGTTCGTGAATTCGCTCCGCTGCGCTAATTAATGAATGATTATAACGGACAAAGGGGCACTTCCTCGGAGGTGCCCCTTTGTTTTGGCTATATATAATAGAAGCGATTTTTTTACTGATCAAATTGAGACTCGGAAGGGCTATATGTTCCTGGCTGTGTGATTGGCTGAGGCATGACCTTTCCCCCGGCAAAATGGTATTTCACGACCGTATTGAATTGGTCGATCCATGGCATTAACGAACGACCTCCCCAAGCTTCCTTAGCAAACTCATTGAAATAATTGACGAGCTCCATGTTGGCGGAAATATGCACCTCTTGAACGGCGGGTGCCATTTTTCTAACCTTAAGCGCTACAGACTGTTTTAATTCTTCCGATAGGTTGTTTATGTCATTCACGGAGAAATAGGAGTTATACGGATATACAAGTGCCCTGCTATTGCCGTATGGACTTCCTGTATCACGATTATAGACGCCTTCATTCGTACCTGTGTTATCTTGCTCGGTATTACCACCTGTGCCTCGGGTACCAACTGCTGTCCAATCAAGCATAATTCCAACGTATGCGTTTTTATCCGTAAGCATAACGATGGCAGAGGCGATACCGTTCATGTCCGTAACCTTGCGGGAGATTGCGGAGCTGTATTCAAAGAAGGCATTATCATGCTGATTCGGATTATTCGACATCGGGCCATACGACCTGGCACCCAGCATCTTCGGATCATTGGCCCGTCTGCTGCCATAATCGGTGTCGCTTTTTTGGACGAGCTCTTTGTAATTGCAGCCGGCAGATGCCGTTATTACAACAGCAGACAGCAGCAGTGCGGCCATTCGTTTAACCATAAAGAACGGACCCCCATTCACGATAATGGCTATAGCTTTTGCCTTGACGGCGCAAATATACGTTTCAATCAGGATACATAATTGTCCATGGGTTTGGTGCACAATGTATGATAGAGATTAAGCCTTCGGGACATGCAGGACATTGCTGCTTAAGAAGCTTAAAAACGTTGTAACGGTGCGTTTTTGACAGCTTTGAGAACAATTTGTGAACTCTCTGTGGAACATTGACAAATAGGGTCTTCAACTTTATATTTAATAAAGTGATTTAAGTTGCAGGAGTTGTAATAACATCTGTGAACACGCAGCCCGCCGCCTTGCCACGTGAAATCAGGCAGCTGCGAAAACGTCAAAAGTGGGGTTGATTAATGATGAAACGGTGGCAATTTGTAAGACGGCTTGCGCCGCTTATGGCCATGATGGTGCTGGTGCTGTCGGCATGCGGACGGAGTGATTTGTCGACGCTGAATCCTCAGGGACCTGTAGCGGAAGAGCAATTCGGACTGATGAAGCTGGCGATAGGAATCATGTTGATCGTGGTTGTTGTCGTATTTGCGATTTCTTTGTATGTAATTATTCGTTTCCGCAGACGTAAGGGTGACAAAACGATTCCGAAGCAAGTCGAAGGAAACCATAAGCTGGAGGTCATTTGGACGGTAATTCCGATCATCATGCTTATCATTCTGGGTGTCCCAACCGTACAATCCGTATTTAATTTAGCGAAAGACTACAGCAAAGATCCGGATGCGGTTCAAGTTATCGTGACTTCACATCAATACTGGTGGGAATTTGAATACCCGGATTACGGTATCAAAACTTCTCAGGAGCTTATTATTCCAACAGGCAAGACGATTTCTATCAAAGCGAAATCCGCTGACGTGCTTCACTCATTCTGGATTCCCTCGCTTGCAGGTAAAATCGATACGAACCCTGGCGCGAACGTAAATGCAATGTATTTCTCAGCTCCAAAAGAAGGCGTTTACCTCGGCAAATGCGCCGAGCTTTGCGGACCTTCGCACGGGTTGATGGACTTTAAAGTTAAATCAGTGGACGAGTCTTCATTCGACCGCTGGGTAGCGGCGATTCAAGAGCCGGTTGCTCTTCCAAGCGATCCTGCCATTGCTGCGGCATTCGAAAGCAAATGTCTTTCCTGCCATGCTGTCGGCGACTTGGGCGGACCGGCATATCCTAACCTGACTGGTATCGGCAGCCGTGAGACTGTCGGAGGTATACTTGTTAACACCGATGATCCGCAATACGACAATGAAGGTTCTGTTTATGAGAATCTGTACCGTTGGATTGAAAATCCGGATGAAATTAAGCCGGGTAACCAAATGGGCAAAATCGATCTAACTGAACAAGAACTCGAAGGTATTGCAAAATATTTAGCAGGATTGAAGCTCGACTACGAACAATAATTTATCGGTGATTGAAGGAGGTACCTACTTTGGCTCATGCGCATACGGTCAAACGTTACAGCGGTCTAATGGACTGGCTTACAACGGTTGACCACAAGAAAATTGGGATTTTGTATATGATCGCCGGCGGTTTTTTCTTCCTAGTCGGCGGTTTGGAAGCGTTATTGATTCGGATTCAATTATGGAAGCCGCTTAATGACTTTGTTAGCGCGGATACATTTAACGAACTACTTACCATGCACGGTACAACCATGATCTTCCTGGCTGCCATGCCGTTGATCTTCGCGTTAATGAATGCGGTCGTTCCGCTTCAGATCGGCGCGCGCGACGTTGCCTTTCCATTCGTTAACTCATTAGGCTTCTGGACTTTCTTGTTCGGCGGCGTACTGCTTAATATCAGTTGGTTCGCGGGCGGTGCTCCCGATGCGGGCTGGACAGCATATGCTCCATTAGCTGGTAAAACCTACAGCGCGGATCATGGTATTGATTATTATGTATTAGGCTTGCAGATAGCCGGTATTGGTACACTAATCGGGGGTATTAACTTCCTTGTTACCATCATTAACATGCGTGCTCCGGGCATGACATTCATGCGGATGCCAATGTTCACATGGACGGCCTTCATTACGTCGGCACTTATCTTGTTCGCATTCCCGGCTCTGGCAGTCGGCCTTGCGGCACTGATGTTTGACAGATTGTTCGACGCAAACTTCTTTGATCCTTCAGGCGGCGGTAACGCGGTACTGTGGGAGCATATTTTCTGGATATTCGGGCATCCTGAGGTTTATATCCTCATCCTGCCGGCCTTCGGCGTTATTTCCGAGGTAATAAGCACGTTCTCGCGTAAGCGGTTGTTCGGTTACAGCTCTATGGTGTTCGCTACAATCCTGATCGGCTTCTTGGGCTTCATGGTTTGGGCGCATCACATGTTCACTGTTGGTCTAGGACCGGTAGCAAACGCACTGTTCTCGATTGCAACGATGCTTATTGCAGTTCCGACAGGTATCAAAATTTTCAACTGGCTGTTTACGTTGTGGGGCGGCTCCATTACATTCACTTCGGCGAATTTGTTCGCGGTAGGATTTGTCCCGACATTCGTAATGGGCGGCGTGACCGGCGTCATGCTGGCAGCAGCTCCTGCTGACTTCCAGTATCACGATTCTTACTTCGTCGTAGCACATTTCCACTACGTTATCGTCGGCGGATTAATTCTCGGTATTTTCTCTGGTCTTCACTACTGGTGGCCAAAAATGTTCGGACGCGTACTGAATGAAACGCTCGGTAAGCTGACGTTCTGGACATTCTTTATCGGTTTCCACTTGACGTTCTTTATTCAACATTTCCTAGGCTTGCTTGGGATGCCGCGTCGTATTTGGACGTATCTCGACGGTCTAGGCTTTAATGAAATGAACTTGATTAGTACAGTAGGCGCAATCCTCATGGCTTTCGGTACCATTTTCTTCCTGCTCAACATTGTCGTAACGTCGTTTAAACCAAAGAATGCACCTGCTGATCCTTGGGAAGACGGACGTACGCTAGAGTGGACGATTCCATCGCCGCCGCCTGAGTACAACTTTGCTCAAACGCCGCTTGTACGCGGATATGATGCTTACTGGAAAGAAAAAATGGACGGTCACAGCGGCATGACGCCTGCTGAACCAATTGGTCCAATTCATATGCCTTCTCCTTCGATCCTGCCGTTCTTTATGGGTGTCGGCTTGTTCATCGCAGGTTTAGGATTTATGTACGCTCCAGATTGGGGCAATCTGATCGGATGGTTTAAAACGGGTTATGCAGTGGGTATTATAGGCTTGCTCATCTTGTTCGGATGTATGTTCCTTCGTTCCGTAATCGATGATCACGGCTTCCACATTGAAGAAGATGAAATCCTAAGAGATTTGGGGGGGAAAGCATGAGCGCGCATTCGCATGTAGAAGGGCAATTGCCTCATGAGCCCGAAAAGGCGACCCTCGAGGGACGCAATAAAGTATTAGGCTTCTGGTTATTCCTTGGCGGCGAGACGGTGTTGTTCGGAACGTTGTTCTCAGCGTTCCTGGCACTTCGCCACCAAGTGCTTGACGGTCCTCCAGCGCATGAGCTGTTCCAGCTTCCATTGGTAGCTCTTGCAACTGCTCTCCTGTTAACGTCAAGCTTGACTAGCGTATTCGCTGTTCATGCGCTCCACACTCACCGAGTGAAGGCGTTAATTAATTGGCTGATCATTACCGTTATATTGGGAGCAGGCTTCCTTGGTCTCGAGATTTATGAGTTTTACCACTATGTGCATGAAGGCCACGGCTTTACAACGAGTGCATTCAGCTCCTCGTTCTACACGCTCGTCGGTTTCCACGGCGCGCACGTTGCCTTCGGTATCCTATGGATCTCATTAATCATTGTGCAATTGATGAAAAAAGGTTTAACGGTTGTTACCGCTCCAAAGGTATATGTAGCTAGTATGTACTGGCACTTTATCGACGTAGTCTGGGTATTCATTTTTACCGTCGTTTACTTGATGGGAAAGGTGGTTTAACCGATGGCAGGCAATCATACAGCCACAGAGGAAAGCACCAAGCGACATAAGGTCGAAGGACCGAAAAAGCATATCATCGCTTTTATTTTCTCTGTACTACTGACATTCCTCGCGTTTGCGACCGTTATAAGCGGAGAAATAAACAAAGATTTCATTTACATTATTTTGGTTGGTCTAGCCGTTTTGCAAGTATTCGTTCAAATGGCGTTCTGGATGCATATGAAGGATCGCGGTCATATGTACGCGATTATCGGAATTTTATCCGGCGTATTCATCGTAATTACTTGCGTTATTATGGCCGAGTATTGGGCTTGGTGGTAAAACCGTTGTTGTAATGTTGGAGAGGAGGGTCCCGAAGGCTAGGGTCCCTCCTCTTTTGCAAAAAAAGGCTAGTGTTATTGAAAGGAGCTTCCACGATGCTTGGCTTACAATATTTTCGCTTCGAAGAATTGTGGACCCCGATGTTTCTGTTCGGAATGGCCGCCGTTGTCATTCTATATTTCTACTTGATAGGTCCATGGCGTGAAAAGCATGTACCTGGGGCGCCAGCTGCAACAACGCTGCAGAAAGTGATGTTCGTATCCGCTGCCGTAATGTTTTACTTAGCACACGGGGGGCCGCTTAATTTATTAGGCCATCTCATGTTTACCTTCCATATGGTCAATATGTCGATATCGTATTTGATCATTCCGCCAATGGTGCTGCTTGGAGTACCGGCATTCATCTGGCGCAAAATGTTCTCGGCCCACTTCTGGAAGAAGTTTAACCTGTGGATGCATCCAATTATCACTTTAGTGTTGTTTAATATGTTATTCTCAATCTATCATGTTCCACTTGTTCACGACTATGTGATGACGCACTTCACTGTGCATCGCCTTTATTATGCTATCTTGCTTATTACTTCTTTTATGATGTGGTGGCAGATCGCTTGTCCGGTTCCGGAGTGGAGCCGGCTTACTGATCTTAAGAGAATGGCTTATGTATTTGCCAATGGAATTCTGCTTACGCCTGCTTGCGCCTTGATTATTTTCGCTAAACAATCGATGTATGCGATATATAGCGATCCTAATGTATGGGTGACGGCGATGGGCTACTGCGTTTCCGGTGATCCAAGCAGATTGCTTGAAAGCTTTAGCGGTCCGCAGTTTTTCAACCTGATGGACGTCGCAGAGGATCAGCAGCTTGGCGGGATCGTGATGAAGCTGGTCCAGGAGCTTATGTACGGGATCATCCTCGCATATATCTTTAAGCAGTGGTTTAAACGCGAGCACACGGAAGATGATTTGCCGAAAACGAACCCGAATGCCGGAACGGCATAACTTTATTAATTATTAGAACTGGGTGGGGTAACTTTGGATATTTATACGATTATGCCAACAATTAGTACCGCCTTAATCGTAACCAGCGCGATACTCGTGGCATTCGGTTGGAGGCTGGCAATCAAAAGAAGATTGGTCGAGCATCAGCGCATGATGTTCTGGGCTGCCGTTACCGCGATCTTGTTCTTTCTTATTTATTCCTCGAGGACGCTGATATCTGGTAATACGGAATGGGGCGGCCCTGATAGCTTGAAGCCGTTTTATCTTGCTTTTCTCTTGTTCCACATTACGCTGGCCACGGTTGGTGCCGTATTCGGCATCACGACGCTTACGCTCGGTTACCGCAAGAAATTCGCCAAGCACCGCAAATGGGGAAGAGTGACTTCGCTTGTTTGGTTTGTTACAGCGATAACTGGTACGGCCGTTTATATTCTCTTATATTTGATGTATCCGGGCGGACATACAAAGCCTGTATTAGATGCTATTTTCGGATAAAAGATAGGTTCAAAGCATGCTGTGAAGCCGTGCATTCGGAAGAGAAACTCTTTCGAATGCGCGGCTTTTCTTTTTTTGGAAATAGTTGACAATGGCGAATTAAGTTAATATACTGTGTATAAAGATATATACAGTATACTGACATGAAATTGGAAGGAGCAAATGCTGTGAGTGAGTGGAAGGGTGCATGGTTTCTGGCGAAGCATGAAATGCTGAAGGATCGCTGGAGGAGTCTTATTACATTAGCTTTTATCATTTATTTATTAATCTTTTCGATACCGTTATTTACAGCGGATCTGGAAGGGGAAAGTAATCCATTCACATGGGCAACGGATTTTATCTATTTATCGCTTCTTCCTTGTCTTGGCTTTGTGTTTAATAAAACGATGATGGGCTATTGGAAAAATGACACGTATACGAAGAAGATGGCGCAGTGGCGTACCATGCCAATCTCATCGAAGCAGATTGCGCTTGGACGGTTGATTCAGTTGACAATCGTATTATTCATCGCACAGCTTATTTTTTTCACCCTGCAGTATTCGGTGCTTTATATGAATCATGTAAACATACCGGTTCTAGACTTTGTGATGTACGGATTGTTTTGGTTCTGCTATTCCTTGGCGCTGGCAACCGCATACGTGTACTGGGAGATCGGGCATACAGGCAAAACCTATTTTCTAATGAATTTCATCTGTATATTCGGCTTCCTAGTCATTACCATCTGCTTGGCCGTCTTTAAGGCTGGAAATATCGTGGTTACATCACTTCATGTGATCGAGAATGGGAATTGGTGGATCGTTCTAGCAGTATTAGCTGTGACCGTTGCGGCACTTTTCATCGGAAAAAATCGGATGGTAGAGCGGCTCGAGAAACGCAGCTATAGAGCATAGTCATAATGAAAGAAGGTGAAGCCTATGCGGCTGCCGATACAAATTAACGAGCAAAGCGCCGAACCGCTCTATCATCAGATAAAAGTGCAGCTGCGCGCTTTGGTCGTCAGCGGACAGCTGACGGAAGGGACGCTGCTCCCATCGATTCGCGAGCTTGCCCAAACGGTCAAGTGCAGCGTCATTACGGTAAAGCGGGTATATAGCGACTTGGAAACGGAAGGGCTGCTGCGGACTCGGCAAGGAACAGGCACATATGTGGCCCAGGTTGGTGAACAAGAACGTGACCGGTATCGGCTGGCAGCTGTTATTGAAGCCATGGAGCTGGCGGTCGTCGCAGGCAAACGGGTGCAGTGTACGGAAGCAGAGCTGGAAACGATATTTAAGGAAACGATGAACAAACATTTTGAATAAAGGATGGGAAAGCATGATGGATGAGACGATAGCGATTCGACTTGAAGGTGTCGAAAAGAATCGATCTAATTTCAGACTTGGACCGCTCCATATGAGCATACCGAAGGGGTGCATTACAGCGATTGTCGGTCCCAATGGCTGCGGCAAAAGTTCATCCTTCAGCCTCATGCTGGAATTGACTAAGTCGGATACAGGAACGATCGAGCTGCTTGGGCATAAGGTGGGACAAGGAAGGAATACGGAGCTGATGAAACGGATCGGCTATTTGCCGGAGCAGTCTTCTGAGCATGAGGACAATATGAAGGGAACGAAAAAAGCCGAATTCTACCGCTTCTGGTATGACAGCTGGGATGTAAATCGTTATCGCGAGCTGCTGCGTATTTTGGAGGTCGACGATAATGGGACGCTTGGCAAAATGTCAAAGGGGATGCGCCGTAAGTTCGAATTTGCGCTGGCGCTGGCACATGGACCCGAGCTGCTATTGCTCGATGAACCTTCTTCAGGCTTAGATCCGCTTGCGTGGAAAACAATGATCGAAATTCTTCACCGCTATATGGATCAGGGCGATCATACGATTTTAATGACTTCCCATATTATTGAAGAAGTGAAACGACTTGCCGATTTTATCGTATTTATGGCACAGGGGCGGGTGCTCGGCATGTACGAGAAGGATGAGCTGTTCAGCAGCTGGTCCACGTTATTTATTAGCGGAGATGAGTTAACAGCGAAGAAGGCAGCAGGTGCTCCGGGTCAATGCGGCGTGGAGCATGCAGGCGGTACGACATACCGCATCACGACGAACAAAGCGGCAGAGGCCGAGAAATGGTGTGCTTCGGAAGGCATTAACATCGTTAGCAGGCAAGCGCTGGAGCTGGACGAAATTATGAGTGCATTATTGATGCAGGACAGATTGAGCAAAAGGTTGAAATAAGCGGGGGGGAGCAGCGAAATGAATCCATTAAAAGTAGAAAATGTCTTCAAGCAATATGGTGACAAGACAGCGGTTAACGGTATTAGCCTTGAAGTTGGCGAAGGGGAAATTTACGGCTTACTTGGCGCCAACGGTGCAGGGAAGACAACGACTATGCGGATGGTGCTTGGCCTCATTTATCCGGATGAAGGGAAGATTTTGTATCACGGAAAATCATACAGCAGCGGCCAGCTCCGCAATCTTGGTTACTTGCCGGAGGAGAGGGGCTTATACCCGAAGGTGCGGGTAAGCGATCAGCTCATCTACCTGGCACAGCTTCGCGGCATGTCGAAGAAGGATGCGGAGCGCAGCCTGAAGCAATGGCTGGATCGCTTCGAGGTCCCGGAATATTATAACAAGAAGGTTGAAGAACTTTCCAAAGGGAATCAGCAAAAAATTCAGTTTATCGCTGGCGTTATCCACTCGCCGAAAATTGTTATTCTAGACGAGGCCTTCAGCGGACTCGATCCGGTTAACGTAGAGCTGTTGAAATCGACGGTTAAAGAGCTTCGCGACGCGGGAACGAGCATCTTATTCTCGACTCACCGTATGGAGCACGTCGAGGAGCTGTGCCGCAACATTACCATTTTGCACCGCTCAAATGTTGTTTTGAAAGGGAACTTGAAAGAGATTAAGAAGCAATTCCCGAAGGAACGCGTTATTCTTAGCACCGAGACCGAAGTGTCTGGTCTTGATAACCTTACCGGAGTAACAGGCGTTACCCGTCATGAGTACGGCTATGAGATCGGCATTGCGAATGAATCGGCCGGTGGCGAAATTTTGCGTCACGCTATGGGACAATCAACGATTACACGCTTTGAAATCAAGGAACCGACATTAAACGAAATATTTATCAAAACGGTAGGTGATAGCCATGAATAGCTTTTGGACGGTCGTTGGCTTTACGTTAAAAAACAAATTCCGAGGCAAAGCATTCCTTATCACGACAATTATTATTGCGGTTATAATGACCATAGGGATTAATCTTCCTTATATATTCTCTCTATTCAGCAATGGCGATAAAGTGACTCATATCGGTTATATTCAATCGACGCAAGCAGAGCAAGCGCAAGGATCGGCGACTGGTGATCAGCTTAAAGCATTTTTCGCAGCACAGGAGAAGCCGGGGGTTAATCTGGTTCCGTTCGAGGATAAAGGCTCGGAAGCAGAGAACGAGAAGCAGCTGAAGCAGGCGATTGCCGACAAAGAAATTAACGGCTATTTGCAATTCGGGAAAATGACGGAGAACGGCTTCCCGGAAATGACGTATAAATCGGAGAAGCTGATGGCGTTCGAGCTAACGAGCTCAATTCAGAGCGGACTCCAAGTCATTCGTCAGGCGGCGGTTTTGCAGGATGCCGGTTTATCCGATGCCCAAATGGCATTGCTGAATGCGCCGATTAAAATCGACACCGTTCAAATTTCCGCAACAGAGGGTGCAGGCAACGTAGGCGAAGGCAAGACGCCAGAGCAGCAGGCGATGAACATGGGACTTGTATATTTTATCGTTGTACTGCTGTTCATGGCTATTATGATCACCGGACAATTGATTGCTTCGGAAATTACAGCGGAGAAGAGCTCGCGCGTTATGGAATTGCTCATTACCAGCGTATCGCCGCTCAAGCAAATGTTCGGAAAAATCGCAGGCATGTTCCTGGTAGGGATCATTCAGATCTCGATCTATGTGCTTGTTATGATCATCAACGTAAACCTTCCGCACAATGACAAACTATTAGGTGAATGGAACATTAACTTCAGTGACATTGATCCGGCTCTGCTGCTCTATTCCGTATTATTCTATTTAACCGGCTACTTCTTGTTCGCGACATTGTTCGCTGCAGTCGGATCAATTGTAAGCCGTACAGAAGACCTGGGGCAAGCGGTACTGCCGATTACCATGATCTCAATGGCTGGCTTCTATATTTCAATCTTCAGTATCTCGAGCCCGGACAGCATGCTCGTAAAAGTAACGTCCTTCATCCCATTCTTCTCGCCTTACGTGATGCTGCTCAGACTTGGCCTAACCGATCCGCCGGTATGGGAAGTGCTGACATCCATCGGAATCCTGTTAGTTACGATCTACCTTGCCGTATGGATATCCGCGAAGATCTACCGAACGGGCGTGCTTATGTACGGCAAGCGGCCTAGTTTTAAAGAACTGCGGAAGGCTATGCGGGCTTATAAGATTTAGGAATACGAGGAGACAGCAAAAAAAAAGGCCATGAATCTCAACTATTGTTGAAAAAAATGGCCTTTTTAGTGTGCTTTTGACCCATTCATCGATACTAACCCGATGACTCCCTTACTAGATTATTTTCAAACATGTCAATAATAAAAAGGAACCTTTCAGCTTCACGGAAAACATGATCTGCTAATAAAGGATGAATGATGCTTTTAATCCGGCAAGCTTCAATCAAATCCTTGGCCGTCTTTTTGAAATCCCGGAGAGATTTTACCGATACTCGATTTTGGTCTAGGAATTGGTCAAGAAGTGGAACGGTCTGAGATTGAGGACGCATCGATTCTAAATCTCTTGCTTGAAATAACAATTGATCGAAGTCATTACTGAAATTTCGTGCTTGTTCAACTAATTGCCTTTCAGACGGGTCAAGCAAATGCCCGATAAACTTTGCATGGTCAGCCATTATCCTCAAGAAAAATACATTTTCATCGATAATGGCATCAGGCAAGGGCTCCAATCTTCCTGTGTTAAGTTCTTCTAAACGGTTTCTAAAATAAAAGGCTTCTCTGCTTGTATGGTCAATCAGCAAAGGGAAATTATTTGCTCCTGGTAATTGACAACTTAATACGAGACCCAATACTTTTCTTTTAAAAGCCCAAATGTGTGAAGCCGCGTTGTGAACCTCCGTATTAAACCGCTTGATAAGCTCAGGATCTGCTGTAACTGTGAATGCATGAGATCTTCTTTCGATTTCCTCAAATACTGCATAGAATTGATTTGCTTCTGCAATTAATTGAGTGTCTTCACAACGAAAGCCTAATTTTAGAAAAAGGGAATGCTCCTTCATAATGCGTGACCAAAAGCGAATTTCATCCAGTGACCGCATAACAAATGCATTTGACAATATTATCCCACCCCCACGAGTTAGGTAATCTATAATACTTATTGGGTGGAGTATGAAAGTATGAATCAATTTTTCGCTCTGAAATATGAGAAATATCTGAAGCTGAAGAGCTGGTTAAGAAAGTACGATGCAGCTGAAAAGAATGATAATTCAAGGGTCCAATAGCGCTTAAAGCTGCCCTTTTTAACGAATTTCACTCGGAAGATAAGTGGTTCGATCAGTACTATTGCCAGTCATAACCCCGAAACCTATGATTTGAATTGTATTCGATACTTAAAATTCAAGTAAAGGAGGACGGCGGATGAAGGGGCAACATGCAGCCCGGTTACAATTAAGACACAAGTACCTTTTCTTTAAAGAGTCTTTGTTTGTAAGGGATATTGTCAGAGATCGATGGTTGTATTTCATCTTATTTCCAGGTATTTTGTATTTCGTCATTTTTAAATATGTGCCTATGTTCGGCTTGGTTATGGCATTTGAGGACTATCAGCCGCATCTCGGTTTTATGAACAGTTCCTGGGTGGGACTGAAGCATTTTGAACGATTTTTTACAGAGCCGCAGTTTTGGATACTGTTCCGAAATACCATTTTGTTAGCGATATATAATTTAGTGTTTTTCTTTCCGCTTCCTATTGTACTAGCACTTATGTTAAATGAAGTCCGCAATAAAATATTCAAACGCTTCGCTCAGACGTTATTATATTTGCCGCACTTTGTATCATGGGTAGTCGCGGTTGGCATTTTCTATGTCCTATTTACTACCGAAGGAGGGATTGTAAACGAATTGATCCACAGAATCGGAATAGAGAAAATTCCGTTTCTGCTTAGCGAGGATTGGTTCAGAACGATGATTGTCAGCCAGTCGATCTGGAAAGAAGCAGGATGGGGAACGATTATTTTCCTGGCGGCGTTATCCGGAGTCGACCTTCAGCTCTACGAAGCTTCCCGCATAGATGGAGCAGGACGCTGGCGCCAGCTCTGGCATATTACGCTCCCGGCTATCCGCAGCACGATCGTTATTTTGTTTATTCTGCGCTTGGGCACTTTTCTGGACACGGGTTTCGAGCACATCTTCCTCATGCTTAATTCTATGAACCGTGAAGTAGGGGAAGTTTTTGATACTTATGTATATATGAAAGGCTTGACCCAGGGACAATACAGCTATAGCGCCGCTGTCGGGCTGTTTAAATCTATGGTAGGGCTTGTCCTTGTGCTCGGCTCCAATTGGATGGCGAAAAAACTCGGTGAAGAAGGCATTTATTAATAGCGTCAGGAGGTTTCAATATGCTAGCGGAAGATAAGCATTGGAGTAACCGGCTGTTTAATACGGCAAACTATTCGTTGTTGATCCTGATAGCGCTAATTACAATCATTCCCTTCGTGTATATCGTTGCCGTGTCCTTTGCTACCCCGGAGGAAGTGGCTCAAGGCGGCTTGCTCTTATTTCCTTCGAAGTTTACATTAGGGGCGTATAAATATATCTTCTCAACCGATACGATGGTTCGAAGCATACTGATCTCGATTTATGTGACCGTGCTCGGAACCTTCATTAACCTCATATTGACCTCATTTACCGCGTACCCTTTGGCGAAAGCCACTTTACGGGGGCGCAGGACCCTTCTGCTCATGGTTCTGGTTTCCATGCTCTTCAGCGGGGGATTGATTCCGACCTATTTTGTTGTCAAGGCCTTCGGCATCATCGATACGTATTGGTCCTTGATGGTTCCGACCGCTATCAGCGCGTTTAATTTGATCGTGCTCAAGAACTTTTTTCAGCAAATTCCAGACAGCCTGGAGGATTCGGCTAAGATCGACGGCTGCAATGATTTGGGCGTATTGTTCCGTATCGTTCTGCCGTTATCCATGCCGGCAATGGCTACATTCGGACTTTTCTATGCGGTAGGACATTGGAATTCATTCTTTAATGCGGTGATGTATATTAACGATGCTGAGAAATTTCCGGTTCAGGTTATTTTGAGGCAAATTGTGTTGTTATCTCAAGATCAAATCGGAGACACAACGTCTCAGCAAGATCCAACCGATTATTTGCCGCAGACGATTCGAATGGCTTCCATTGTAGTCGCGACTGTCCCGATCGTACTCGTCTACCCTTTTTTACAAAAGCATTTTGCCAAGGGTGTGCTGTTAGGATCGGTAAAAGGTTAACTCTATTTCGCGGGTATCATTGTGTATAATAAAATGTAGGGGGTTATCTCATGAAAAGAAAGCGCTTCATTATTGTTATGGTTTCATTGCTTACGATTGCTGGCGGTTTATCGGGGTGTGCAGGCGGGAAAGATACGCCAACCGCGAAGCAGGAGGGAAATACACCGTTAGAAGTTACGATCGCTACGCCTCAAGTTGGAGAGGCCCCGAAAAAAGACAGCGAAGTAGAGCTGGCCATAGAGAAATATACGAATTCAAAAATCGATATCCAATGGATTCCTTCCGCCGCTTTTGAAGATAAGAAAAATATTATGATCGCCTCCAGCGAAATGCCCAAAGCATTTAAAATAACGTCGAACGCCACTACGCTTAGCGCGGTCCAATCCGGCTTGTTTTGGGAGATCGGACCAATGCTTACGGATTATAAAAACTTATCGGCTGTCAACGCGCTGTATTACGAAAATATAAAGGTAGATGGAAAGCTTTATGGATTGCCCTTGTACCGGGACTTCGGCCGCGCAGGGATCGTTTACCGCAAGGATTGGTTTGACGAGCTTGGCCTGAAGCCACCGGTAACCTTGGATGACTGGTATAACATCATGAAGACTATCGCAGAGAAGAATCCTGAGAAGAATGGTCAGAATGATACGTACGGCATGTTTCTTGACAAGTCCTACAACGATCCGGTTGCCAGCAGCTCCTTTCTGACCCGGCTGGCGGTTTCTCAGGGGGCGCCGAATAAATGGGGCGTAGAAGACGGTACGATGGTAGCTGAATTTATGACCAAGCCGTACCTGGATTCCATGAAGCTGCTTCGCAGGCTCTTTCAGGAAAATTTAATCAATCAGGACTTCTCCGTTGTTCAGACAGCTGATGCCGATAATAAGTGGAATGCAGGCAAGGTAGGGATCCGGATCAATACGGTGGCCTCGGCAGCTGCGACTTCTCAAGTCAACCTTAACAAGGCTGTACCTGATGGCGTAGTTGATATTGTGCCTTATATGGGACCATCGGGCAATCGTGTACCGGCTGAACCCGGCAATAATGGCTTTTTCGTCTTCCCGAAATCGAGCGTAAAGTCAGAAGCAGAACTAAAGCAGCTGCTGGGTTTCTTCGATAAACTGCTGGATCCGGAGATGTCGACGCTTTTAACTAGAGGGGTTGAAGGCAAGCATTTCAATAAGACCTCTGACGGAAAAGCGCAGTTTATAGATTTGTCCCTATTTAATCTTGAGGTTAAACCTTATCGTGACAGTCTGCCTGCGTTTGAGGTGACTGGTACGGGTCTGCCTCTGGAACTATCTGACTTGCAGGCGAAGGGCTGGAGGGTCGTTGCCGACAACCTGGAAAATGCGGTGCCTAACCTAGCGTTAACATTGAATTCCAAAACGTATTTGGAAAAGGGCGGGGAGCTGGACACGTTAATTCGTGATGCCCAAACGAAGTTTATTATGGGGAAAATTGATGAGGCAGGGTGGCAAGCGGAAGTGGATAATTGGAAAAAAGCCGGCGGCGGCAAGGTAATTGAAGAATATTCAGCCGAGTATGCGAAGCAGAAGAAGTAAGTCGTTTAAGCTGGCGCTTTCTTAAGCAATCGGTACTGTGTATTTCTCTGATATAATGGTAATGCCGAAGCCTTGTACGCGAAGGAAGGAGAGGTTTCCATTGCCTAAATACTTATATCGGTTGCTCGTCTTCTCTCTTCTGCTCAGTGTAGTTTCTGTTGCCTCCATTGGAGTCATTTCCTACTATATCGCCTCAAAGGATATTAGGAAGAAGGTTAATGAGGGAAACGTACAGATTTTACTACAAAACCAGATGAGAATGGAACAAATTTTAAAGAATGTGGAAATGGTAGCTGTGCAGTATATCAATTCATCGTTGGTAAGCGACTTTCTATACGATGATTTGCACAATGATGATTTCCAAACGATCAACAATCTCTCCAAAGGCTTGTATAATCTTCATTCTATTGAAGGTGTGGCCGAGACGAGACTAATAAATCTGGAGCACGATTGGATGATCAGCAATCTTGGATTTACGTCTACAGAAGATTTTCCAAATCAAGATTTATTGAGTGAATATGCCAAGCGTCCACAAAATTTATTTTGGCTCGCTAATACCGATAGTGTCTTACAAGCAAATAACATTCGGCTGGTCATTAATCTTCCAATGCTTTCCTCTACGAATGCGGCTAAAGCGCTGCTGATTATTGATATATCGCAAGATGCTTTACTGAGCAATTTGGCGCAGAACACCCAATTAGGAAGCATTTATGTACTCAATCGAGATCGGGAGCCGTTCTTATCCAGCTCCAGCACCGCTTTGGTCCAGCCTGCCATCCTGCAAAAGATGCAAGCGGCGGTGGACGAAACGGGGTATTTTGAAACGGACGCTACAGCGGTCAATTATAGAGTTTCCTCCTATAACGGCTGGTCCTATGTTTCAATCGTATCTATGGAAGCGATTACAAAGGATTCTAAGAAAATTGCTTTCATTACCTTAAATGCTTGTCTCGTTATTTTAATTCTAATCGCATTCGCCGCCTTCTACGGAACCTTCCGCATGTATAGGCCAATCCGTCGGCTGTTTACGATGTTGGAGCAGTTCGGGGGAGAGTCCATCGGGTTCAAAAAACGGGATGAATTCGCACTGATCGAGGAACGATTTTCTACATTGTTTAGTACGGGAAAGGATTTGCAGCAGCAGCTGCGGGCTCAGCGCGGACAGGTCAAAGAATTTTTCCTGTTGAAATTAATTATGGGGCAGGTAACAGAAAGCGAATTTTCCTACAAGTATGAGACCTATGGCTTCGGAGAAAAGGGGAAGGCGATCGGGGTGCTCGCTCTACAGATCGATTCTCTAGAGGGCACTAGGTACTCGGATAGTGAAAAGGAGCTGCTGTTATTCGCGATCAATAATGTCGTAGCGGAGCTAATTCCTTCTGATTGTATTTTGGGTACGCTGCTGCTGGATCAATCGCAGGTCACCCTATTGCTGGGGGATTCGGAGGATCCGGTTGAGCTGAAGGGCTACTTCTATCGAATGGCGGAGCTTATTGCGTCGAAGGTGAATGAGCTGCTTCAGCTAAAAATCAGTATTGGCATCAGTCGGCCATTTCAGCGGTACACGGACGCTATGGATGCTTACTCAGAGGCATTAGAGGCGCTTAAACGCAGAATCAGCCTTGGCAATGAGCTCATCTTGAACTATGAAGATATCGAAACGGTCAACCGAAATCATGTTCAGCCCGCCGCCTCTTGGAGCCACTTTGAAGAATGCATGGTGGGTGGGCTCAAAACAGGCGATGCCACTTCGGCTTATGAGTATTTTAACCAGTATGCGTCGGCGATTTTAGTGAAAAATGTGTCATTTAATGATTTTCAAACCCTTATGCTCCAATTAATCATCAAAATCTATCGGCTTGTTCAGCAGCAAGGCGGAACACTGGATGGGCTGGTTGGCACCAAATCAGTCATGATTCGATTCATGAAATTGAATACGGCCGAGGAGATTACGGCATGGTTCAAGACGGAGTTGATCCCGCCCACCCTTGCCTTCCTGCAGGGGCGCATCGATTCGCAATATATCAATATCGCCCACCAAATGGTAGAGCTGATTCAAGACAAATACGATCAGGATATTACTCTGGAAATGTGCGCTGAACAATTCCGGTTTCATCCTGTCTATTTAAGCCGGGTGTTCAAGAAAGAAATGGGAATAACGTTTATCGATTATTTGACGAACTACCGGATGAATATGGCCAAACTTTGGCTAAGGGACAGCAATATGAAGATTACGGAAATCGCGGAGCGTCTGAGCTATACGAACTCCACCGGGTTTATCCGGACGTTCCGCAAGGCTGCAGGGATGACACCGGGCCAGTATAGAGAATCCCATTCGAGAATACATGCTGGTGACTCATCATAATGGCATAACCTGACGTGGAGGTGCCTCTATTGACTTATGAAATGGTAGATAGATTGAAAGAACAATATTTGTCGAGCGAGAAGTGGTTTTCGGTAAGGTGGCATTATATCGAAGGCTGTATCTTAAAGGCGTATTTGGACAGCTACGAGTTGACTGGCTGCACAATGGAGTACAACTTTGTAAAAGGCTTTATAGAGCGGCAATTTGATTCCAACGGCGATATCCCTGAGATTCGAATGAACAGCTATAATATCGATCAAATCAGGATGGCTGTTATTTTATTTCCTCTATTTCAAAGAGAGCAGGAGCCCAAATATAAAAGAGTAATGGATTTGCTATATCAACAGCTGGCATCTTATCCGAGAACGAAGTCCGGGTCGTTCTGGCATAAAGAAAACTATCCCTATCAGGTATGGCTCGATGGATTGTATATGGGGCAGCCGTTCCTTGTCCAGTACGTGAAGAAATTCGCAGAGCAAAAGGATTATTCCGATACGATAAAACAGTTCCAAAATGTCCGCCAATATCTCTATAACGAACAAAAGCGGTTGTACAGTCACGCATATGACGAGAGCCGTCATATTTTCTGGTGCGATAAAGCGACAGGACAATCACCGAATGTATGGGGGCGTGCGGTCGGCTGGTTCGCGATGGCGCTGGTGGATGTACTGGAGCTGCTGGAAGGAGAGCCGGCAGATACCGGTATCCTCAAAGCCTATTTGATGGAGCTTATAGATGACATGCTTCCGTATAGGCATAATGAGGGCATGTGGTATCAGGTCGTGGACAGGACGGACAATCCGGACAATTATCTCGAATCCAGTGGAACGCTGATGATGGCTTATGCCATTTTGAAAGGGGCAAGATTAGGATATGTGCCCGAGGAGTATGCGGTATATGGGATACAGGCGTTTAACG
Organism: Paenibacillus prosopidis; assembly: GCF_003337375.1. Taxonomy (GTDB): domain Bacteria; phylum Bacillota; class Bacilli; order Paenibacillales; family Paenibacillaceae; genus Pristimantibacillus; species Pristimantibacillus prosopidis. Next base: position 100,180 of record NZ_QPJD01000005.1, on the reverse strand, counting down.
GGACAATCGCCCGTTATTTGAGGGAAGAAGCAGGTGAAGTATTACTAGGCGGGATTTGCCGAAGCGCCGGCCTTGGGAAAAAGCCCGAAACCGGAGAAATTCGAGACGGCAGTCTAGCGTATTATATCTACTCAGAAGAAGTTGTTGATAATAATGGTCATGGAGTGGCGCCTCTGATCATGGCCTACAATGAAATCAAACGGCGCGGCTTATGAACATTTAGTTTAATCAAACTATGAAACCTATAAAGGAGAAACCATATGGATACAAACTGGATTGGCGGTGTGATCCCGCCGATTGTTACGCCGGTAGATGCAGAGGAATGTGTGGAAGAGCAGGGCCTTCGCAATGTGATTGAACATGTAATTGCCGGCGGTGTCCACGGGATACTTTCTCTAGGCAGCAATGGAGAATTTTACGGATTGGATCATGAGCAGCAAGAGCGCGCCGTTTCCATTACGATTGATCAGATAGCAGGGCGTGTACCGCTTTATATGGGGATTGGGGCCATAACGACCAAAGAATGCGTGAAGCTTGCCAAAATGGGAGAAAGGCTTGGAGTCCAAGCGATAACGATTTTGCCGCCTATGTTTTTGACGCCTTCGGAGGAAGAGCTTTATCGGCATTTTGAAACGATAGCCGGATCGACGTCACTGCCGGTTCTGCTCTACAATAATCCGGATCGTGTCGGCAATAATATTTCCGCCAATCTGATCGAAAGACTTGCCGATATTCCGAACATCGTCGGGGTGAAGGACAGCAGCGGAGATTTGACCTTAACCGCGGAGTATATTCGGAGAACCAGACACAAAGGCTTCCGTGTAATGGCCGGTCGGGATGTCATGATATTGGGCTCATTAGTATACGGCGCAGTGGGTTGTGTGGCATCAACCGCGAATATCGTGCCTTCACTCGTCGTTGAGATTTACGATAAATATGTGGCTGGGGATTTGCCGGGCGCATTGGAAGCCCAATTTAAGCTGGCTCCGCTTCGAATAGCATTTAATCTGGCAAGCTTCCCGGTCATTACAAAAGAGGCTATGAATCTCATAGGGGTTCCTGTAGGCGGCTCAATTCTTCCAAATACCGCTTGCTCCGATACAAACCGTGATAAGCTGAGGGATATTTTACGGCAATTGGGTGCTCTTTAAGGGTAAGGGCTGGTAAGAGCCGGGATAGGGATCTTCGATCATAACCAAAGGGGGCCGCGAAATTGATGAGGGTTGGATTCATTGGGCTGGGCATTATGGGAAAGCCGATGAGCAAAAATTTACTTAAAGCGGGCTATGAGCTTGTCGTTTTGTCAAAGAACAAAGGCGCTGCCGAGCTGGTAGCCGCTGGAGCTGTGCAGGCAAACACGCCTAAAGAGGTCGCAGAGAAAGCGGATATTATCATTACGATGCTGCCTAACTCCCCGGAGGTGAAGGAGGTCGTGCTGGGACCGGATGGCGTGATTGAAGGAGCTAAACCCGGCTGCGTTGTCGTGGATATGAGCTCCATTGCGCCTCTTGCAAGTCAGGAGATTGCCGGCAGGTTGGCGGAGAAGGGGATTCACATGCTGGATGCCCCGGTTAGCGGAGGCGAGCCGAAGGCAATAGAAGGGACGCTTTCCGTCATGGTCGGGGGAAGCGAAGAGGTGTTCGATAAGTGCTACGATGTGATGAAGGCCATGGCAGCCTCTGTTGTAAGAACGGGAGACATTGGCGCTGGAAATGTAGCCAAACTCGCCAATCAGATTATTGTGGCGATTAACATCGCGGCTATGTCGGAAGCACTGGTGTTGGCTGCTAAGGTTGGCGTTAAGCCGGAATTAGTGTTTCAGGCGATTCGAGGCGGATTGGCGGGAAGCACCGTGCTGGATGCGAAGGCTCCCCTTGTGATGGACCGCTATTTCGAACCCGGCTTTCGAATCAACCTGCATATTAAGGATCTCAGCAATGTGCTGGAAACGTCGCAAGAGGTCGGAGTGCCGCTCCCGTTAACCTCATCGGTCATGGAGATGATGCAGGAGCTTACGGCCAATGATATGGGGGATTGCGATCATAGCAGCTTAATACGTTACTATGAGAAATTGGCGGGAATTGAAGTGAGCAGGCAGCGGTAAGTCGTAATCCATTGAGAGAATCCAAATGCCGAGGTGAACAGCTTGAAAATTTTAGTTGCACCTAATTCATACAAAGGATGCCTTCATGCTTATGAGGTAGCTGAGTTCATGGAACAAGGAATCCTTGAGGCGTTTCCCCAAGCTGAGGTTCATAAAATGGCTGTAGCCGACGGCGGGGAAGGTACGGTTAAAGCCATTATAGGCGCAATCGGGGGGCGGCTGCATGAAGTGAAAGTAACGGGCCCTTTGGGTAATCCGGTTAAAGCAGATATAGGATTGATGAAGGAAGGACACACGGCCGTAATTGAAGCGGCCTCGGCGTCAGGACTGACGCTTGTACCCAAAGAGCGGTTAAATCCGATGTTAACAACAACGTACGGCACAGGGCAGTTAATCAAGGAAGCGCTTGAACTGGGCTGCCGTAAACTGATTATAGGCATCGGCGGCAGTGCGACCAATGACGGAGGAGTCGGCATGGCTCAAGCTCTCGGGGCGCGTTTCTTGAATAAGGACGGCGAAAACATAGGTTACGGCGGTGGCGAGCTGGAGAGCATATGCCGAATTGACCTCTCTGATATGGACCCGCGTATCGCCGAATGCGAGTTCATTATCGCCAGTGATGTCACCAACCCGTTGTGCGGGGAGAACGGAGCTTCGGCTGTCTTTGGTCCGCAAAAAGGCGCAACACCCGAAATGGTTCGAAGCCTGGACAACGGTTTGCTTCATCTTAGCCGGGTCATAGAAAGCGAATTAGGCAAGGACATTGCTAACCTTCAGGGGGCTGGGGCTGCCGGTGGATTGGGCGGCGGATTAATGGCCTTTTTACCCGGAAAGATGGCGCGGGGAATCGATATTGTGCTGGAAGCCGCTGATTTTGAGAATCGGGTACAGCAGATGGACTTCGTGATAACGGGAGAAGGGCACACCGATCATCAAACCTCCTTTGGAAAAACACCCGTTGGTATAGCCCGGTTAGCTAAAAAGTTCAATGTGCCCGTTATCTGCATATCGGGAGGTATTACCTCCGATGTGCAGGGATTATACGAGCAAGGGATCAACGTCATCGTAGGGGTTGCTCAAAGACCTATGACATTAGAAGAGGCCATGATTCATGCACCAGCTTTAATTCGGCACGCGGTGTCTTCGGTCATTCGTACCCTGATGATAACGATGAGACCGGAAGCTTGATACAAGGAGGATGCAGGTATGCCTGAGCAAGCAAAAAGCCAGAATGAAGCGCCTCTTTATATAAAGGTTAGCGCCAAGGATAATGTTGCGATTATCGTTAATTCCGGCGGGTTGCCTAAAGGATGCATCTTTGCTTGCGGTCTTGAACTTAGAGACGGCACTCCGCAGGGCCATAAAGTAGCCCTAACGGATATAGAGCAGGATGAGCCTATTATTCGTTACGGGGAAGTTATCGGATATGCGGCAGGACCGATTCCAAAAGGCAGTTGGGTGAAGGAAGAATTGGTAAGACTCCCTTCGCCTCCCCAATTAGACGAGCTGCCGATTGCTAATCAAGTACCATTACCGCTTCCGCCTCTTGAAGGATATACGTTTGAAGGATATCGCAACGAAGACGGAAGCGTCGGCACAAAAAATATACTGGGAATCACAACAAGCGTTCAATGTGTTGCAGGGGTGCTTGACTATGCCGTAAAAATGATTAAAGAACAATTGCTTCCCCATTACCAAAATGTAGAGGACGTAGTGGCTTTAACTCATAATTATGGCTGCGGAGTTGCCATTAATGCTCCTGATGCTATCATTCCGATTCGCACCATACAAAATATCGCGACCAACCCCAATTTTGGCGGTGAGGTACTTGTAGTGGGGTTAGGCTGCGAGAAGTTAATACCGGAAAGATTGCTCACGGACGGAGACTCGGACAACATCGTTTCCCTGCAAGATCATCATGGTTTTATGAGTATGATACAGTCCATTATGAACTTAGCGGAACAAAAATTGATAAAGTTGAATCGCCGGCACCGTGTAACTTGCCCCGTTTCCGATCTGGTGGTTGGCTTACAATGCGGAGGAAGCGATGCTTTTTCCGGGGTAACGGCGAACCCGGCAGTAGGATTTGCCGCTGATTTGTTGGTTCAAGCGGGCGCAACGGTTTTATTTTCGGAGGTTACCGAGGTGCGTGATGCCGTTCACCTGTTAACGCCGCGGGCAATCAATCAAGAAGTGGGCCAGGCATTAATACAAGAAATGAAATGGTACGACAATTATTTGCAAAAGGGCCAAGCGGACCGGAGTGCGAATCCGTCGCCTGGAAATAAAAGAGGCGGATTGGTGAACGTGGTGGAGAAATCGCTTGGATCCATTATCAAGTCGGGCAGCAGTCCTATTGTGGGAGTATTATCCCCGGGTGAAAAAGCAACCCAAAAAGGGCTCGTTTTTGCGGCAACACCTGCGAGCGATTTTGTTTGCGGCACTTTACAACTTGCTTCAGGGGTTAATATGCAAGTCTTTACAACTGGAAGAGGCACACCTTATGGATTGGCAATGGCCCCTGTTATTAAAGTAGCTACCCGAAATTCTTTAACGGAGCAGTGGCATGATTTAATCGACGTGAATGCTGGAACGATAGCAACGGGAGAAGCAACGATAGAAGAAGTTGGTTGGGGTATTTTTCACATGATTTTGGATGTAGCAAGCGGGAAAAAGAAGACTTGGGCAGACCGCTGGGGATTGCACAATGCTTTGTGCCTGTTTAACCCGGCTCCGGTAACCTGACTTATTTTGTTGTGTTCGGAATTCGCAATGATAAGAAGTTCGAGGCTTCCGCTTCGAACTTCTTTATCATTCAATGCCGATCATTCAATACCGATGATTCACTTGTAATATAACAATCGATTTGCAGAAGCATTGCGGAAGCCCGTTGGCGTAAGATTTGTCATCTGTTTGAATGACTTCATGAAATGATGGCTGTCGTGATAGCCGAGCTGCAAAGCAATTTCATTGATGGTTTGATTTGTGTCCGTTAATAGAAAGGACGCGGCTTCGATCTTCTGCTGCAAAATAAACTGCTTGAGAGACACGCCGGCAATCGTTGAGAACAGGTGTGACAAATATTTCATGTTGTAGCCGAAGTGATCCGCGATTTGAGACACCTTCAGCTGTTCAAAACGGTTCCACTTAATATAGTCTACGATATCATTGTAGAGCTGTAGCTGCTTTAACTTTTTGATAGGGGCGTTTTTGATGAGATATGATTGATTGTACAACTCGCACAGAATACTCGTTGTCAAATAGTTATTAAGCGTCTGATCCTGATAGTTTCGAACGGAGTCCTGCAGCTGTTTCATCATCACGATGATTTTATCCGTACTATTTAATGTACCTTTAGACGGAATTATTATGCTTCCAGCTTTAGGTTCATACGCCTCGATGAGATTGGATCCCGCCGATTGCTCTTCTGCCGTAAAATGAAGCCAATAAAAGCTGCAATCCGATTTGAGGTAGCCAAATTGTTTGGTCCGGGGAGCCATGAGCAGAAAATCCCCTTCCTGCAAGACATGCTGCTCCTCTTCATCCGCAATGTACAAATGTCCTTTTGTCTGCACGAACAGTTCATAACTCATAAGCAATCTGCTCATGTGCATCCAATCGGGAGAGGGGGAAACGAACTTTCCCGTCATTTCAAAAAATAACGGTTTTTCTACATGAAAGGTATGGCCGATCATTTGGTATATTATCCCCCTTTCTAACCTTTTCACACTTCATAATGATTGATTAATTTAAAGATTAACAGGGAAATGAAACAATAACAAGCTTGTTTTCAAGAAAAAACCTTATTTGTATCAGCGGCGAGGGGAATAATTAATCTGACTTTTTTACACTAATTCGAACGTTTCGCCATTTACCTTGTTTATCGCTTAACGGTAATCTGAAGATGGCAGCTTTAGAGCGCTATAATACGGTAAATGGAAGGTGGAAGCGTTATGACGATGAAAGAAGCGACGCTGCAGCGAAACGATTTGCAAGATTTTGAACTGGAGCAAGTGGTGCTGACTGGAGAATATCACGTAAATGCCTTCGCAAAGGAACTACAATATTTGAACAGCTATGATGTTGACCGCCTGCTAGCCGGATTTCGGGAAAATCGGGGCTTGGATGCGAAGGCGGAGAAGTACCCCGGGTGGGAAGATACTGAAATTCGCGGGCATACGCTAGGTCATTTTTTAACGGCATGCGCACAAGCTTACTCCAATACGAAAGATCCCGTGATGTTAGAGAAACTATCGTATATGGCTTCCGAATTGTCGCAATGTCAATTTGAAAGCGGGTACCTGTCGGCGTTTCCTGAGACGCTCATCGATAATATCGAGAAGAAACAGCCGGCATGGGTTCCTTGGTATACGATGCATAAAATTATTGCGGGTTTGATTTCGGTTTATCATGCCACGCAATCCCGGATTGCCTTCGACACCGTTGTGAGATTAGGCGATTGGGTTGCATCGCGAACATCGCGTTGGTCGGATGAGCTTCAAGCTACCGTACTAGCGGTAGAGTATGGCGGGATGAATGATTGTCTCTATGATTTGTATAAAATTTCCGGCGATCAGAAGCATCTGGAAGCGGCTCATAAATTTGATGAGCTTCCATTATTTGAAGCGACCCGGCAGGGCCGGGATATTTTGAAAGGGAAGCATGCCAATACGACGATTCCTAAATTTCTGGGAGCATTGAATCGTTACTTAGTATTGGGGGAAAGCGAAAGTTTTTATCTCGAAGCTGCCAAGAAATTTTGGGATATCGTTGTCTATCACCATAGCTATATGACCGGCGGAAATAGTGAGTCAGAGCATTTTGGCGAGCCTGATATCCTTAATAGCAGACGAACAGATATTACTTGCGAGACCTGCAACAGCTACAATATGCTGAAGCTGACCCGTGAGCTGTTCAAACTGACCAGAGATAGGAAGTATGCTGATTTCTATGAGACAAATTATGTGAATGCGATCCTTTCCTCGCAAAATCCGGAAACAGGCATGACGATGTACTTCCAACCGATGGCGACAGGATATTTCAAAATATACAGCTCGCCATTTGAACACTTCTGGTGCTGTACAGGTACCGGGATGGAGAGCTTCACAAAGCTGAACGATAGTATCTACTTCCATAAAGATAATGAGCTTTATATTAATCAGTTCACGAGCTCGAAGTTAAACTGGTGCGAGCAGCAAGTCATTCTTACTCAAAGCTCCAACATACCTGAACACGATCAAGTGACGTTTAAAGTAGAGACTGAAGATCAGCAAGCGAGAGCGTTAAAGCTCCATCTTCGTATCCCGTATTGGGTGAGAGGCGAGGTCACTGTGAAATTGAATGACGAGCCAGTAGACCCGGAGATCAAAGAGCACTGCATCGTTATTAGCCGAAAATGGAATCATGGCGATACGCTTACTTTAACGCTTCCAATGAAGGTGTTTTTCTCAAGTCTGCCGGATAATAAAAAAGTAGTCGGGTTCCAATATGGACCGGTTGTGCTTAGTGCGGCACTCGGTACTGAAGATCTGACTCTGGCCTCTACGGGAATTATGGTACAGGTGCCGACCCGCAAAATGCTCGTAAAAGATTTTATTATTCCGACGGGGATGAGCCCGGAGCAATGGCTGGACGGCATTGAACGGCATCTCGTGAAGGAAGGCAGCCAGCTGGCGTTCAAGCTTCGGAATACGGATGAGGATGACCGGCTTATCTTCACCCCGCACTACAAACAGCATCATGAGCGGTACGGCATCTACTGGAATATTGTTGAAGAAGACTCCGATGAGCTGAAGCGGCATTTGGAGCGGGACAGATTGGAACGGCTTGTTAGAGAAGCCACGATCGATAGCGTCCAAGTTGGAAATGATCAATATGAGCTTCAGCATGAGATTAAAGGAGAAGAAACGTTCAGCGGGGCTTGGGAAGGTCAAAACGGAAGATTAGCACATCCTGGAGGCTGGTTTAGCTATAAGCTGAACGTTGTTCCGGGAAGCGATAATGTGCTTCAGGTGACGTACTTCTCCTTCAATAATGACCGGGTCATGAACATTTATGCGAATGGCGAGCTGCTTGTATCCGAGAAGTCGGCTCCTGAGTGGAAACGCGACTTTATCACGAAGCATTATCCGGTCCCTGCCGAGCTTATAAATGGAAAAGAACAAGTGGAAATTAAGTTCGTTCCGGAAGATAAGCTAAACGGCATTTACGGTGTGTTGCGTACAATGAGACCTATTTCAGAGTAATTGGAGACAGTGTCAGCCAAGACTAACCCGGATTCTACAATCTCCGCGTATAGGCTTGGCTGATTCCCTTTATTCAGCGTCCGGACTTGTATTGGCTGGGCGTAACGCCCACGAATTTTTTAAACTGGCGCATAAAGTGGGTATCGTTTTCATATCCGCACATTTTTGAAATGGCAGAAACGGATAACGAGCTGTTATCCAAAAGATATTTGGCATATTCCAGCCTGCCGTTGATAATGTCCCAACTCACTGAACACCCGAATAGCTCCTTATAAATATGCTGGAAATACGATTTACTCAAATTGATGCGCGAAGCAAGCTCTTCCACCGACAAATGGGTTTGAGGGGAACTGTAAAGCTCACCCCGCAGCCCTGAAAACTGGCGGAAATACCGGCTCGTTTTATCGGACTGGGGGGCTCTTTCAAGAAAATTGCTCAGCTTCATAAAAAGGGTTCTAATTTCTGAGTCAATAATTTTATCATGGAGCGGGCCGCCCAGCCTGTTAATGCTATGCAATTCCATAATGCATCTTGTGATCAGCAGCGGATCTGGAGCTTTAACGAGCGTATCCATGGGGAAATTGATCTGCAAAAGGAATTCGTGTATTTCATTGCCGTCACAATGGAACCAGTCGTTAACGAACGGATTCTCCAACACCCTGTAAAGATGAGGTGTTCCAGGACGGAATAATATATAGGAATTTTTTTCTGCTACCAAGTGCTTGCCGTTTAGAATAACCTCTGAATTGCTCCGGAAGAAGACAAAGGCATAATTTCCCGGTCCTCCCGGGCGGTTAATAACGAACCCGTCCCCGTCCCAATGAATAAAATTATATCCGCAATTAAGCAAACGAATCATTCTGTATCTCCTTAAAAAAGCACGATAGGTCAGTTTATCGCCATTATAAATTATTGTTTCCGAATGTACAAACCCTTAAAATTTACTAAAAAGGGTTTTCGAAGAAAAGGAGACTAAAAAGTGATGAAGTCACAAGCTGCCTTACATGTATACACACAAGAGCGAGGCGCAGAATTAGGCGATTTGTTTGGCATTTTTTTCGAGGATTTGAATCACGCGGCGGACGGAGGGCTTTATGCGGAGCTGATTCAAAATCGTTCTTTTGAATTTGACCCGATCGATCGTGCAGAATACCATGCTTTAACGGCCTGGGAAAAAGTCGAAAGAGGAAGCGGAAAGGCAGAAATCACGGTTGAAGACAGCCATCCTTTGAACACGCGCAACCGGAATTACGTTGCCATCGATATTCTATCGGCGGGCGACGGCGTCGGGATTATGAACCTGGGATTTAATAGCGGTATTCCTGTCAAAGAGGGCGAAAATTATTTGTTCTCGGTTTATGCGCGGCGGGATGCCAGCTTTGACGAGCCGGTTAGAGTAACGATTGAAAGTGTCGACGGAACCGTTTATGCCGAAGCGGCGATCATGGTACATTCATCTGAATGGGTAAAGTATGAAACGACATTTACAGCAAATGCCACCGACAGCAGCAGCCGTCTTGTGATAACTGCAACAGGAAAAGGAAAGCTTTATCTGGATATGGTTTCTCTCTTTCCGGAAAAGACGTTTCTCAACCGGCCAAACGGCATGCGTGAAGATATCGCTGCACTGCTAGCGGACTTGAAGCCCAAGTTTATGCGTTTTCCAGGCGGCTGTCTGATCCATGACGGATCCTTGAATCCTGATGATCGAAACTCCATGTACCGGTGGAAAAACACGTTAGGCGATATTGCGCAAAGGCCGGCAAGACGGAACAACTGGAGCTACAATCAGACACTCGGTTTAGGTTATTATGAATACTTTCTGTTCTGCGAGGATATTGGCGCAAAACCGATTCCGATCCTGCCGGGCGGATATGACCCGCATCATAAACGCATCGTTCCCCTTGATGAGCTGGGGCCATGGATTGATGACGCGCTGGATCTGATCGAATTCGCGAACGGCGATCCTTCAACCAAATGGGGGGCGTTACGGGCTGAGCTGGGTCACCCGGAGCCGTTTGGTCTGGAGTATATCGGTATCGGAAACGAAGAAGTCGGAGCGCCGTTTTTTGAGCGTTATCCGTATTTCCACCGGGCAATAAAAGAGAAATATCCGGATATTAAAGTCATCAACTCCAGTGGTCCATTCGCGGCTGGCGGAGAATATGACCGCGGCTGGAAATCCGCCAAAGAAAATAACTCGGATCTTGTGGACGAGCACTATTATCAGTCGCCTGAATGGTTTCTGGCCAATTATAACCGGTATGATGAATTCAAAGCCGATGAGCCAAAAGTGTTTTTGGGTGAATATGCTTCATGGGGCAACACGTATTATAACGCGCTTGTAGAGGCAGCTTTTATGACGGGCTTGGAAAAAAATGCACATGCGGTAGGACTGGCCTGCTATGCGCCGATGCTGTGCAATGTCGATTATGTTAACTGGAAGCCGGATATGATTTGGTTCAACAACCATGAAGTATTCGGAACGGCAAACTATTATGTGCAGAAGCTGTTTATGAACCACCAGGGAGATCATTTATTAAAAATTGAAGCAAACGGATTGGAGAAAAAACAAGAAATACCGGCGAAGCCGATTAACGGAGCTTTTGCCCTTGAAACGGACCGTTGTGCCATTCAATTTTGGGATATAAAGCTTGTAAACAACGATACCGGCGAAACGAAGGATTTTAACGGCTTGACTGCAGAGCTGTCGGATACGGAAGAAGACCGCATCAATGGAACTTCAAAACGGTCGCTGGAGCTGGGAGAGACGGATTGGGAGAACTATACGTTCCATATAAAAGCAAAAAAAATCAGCGGACCAAAAGGCTTTAACCTTATTTTTGGAAAAAGCGACGATCACAATCAGTTTATCTGGGAAGTTGGCGGATGGCAAAATCAGGATTCCTTGATAGCCTCCCGTGTGAATGGGAGAACCTCTTGTTTAACCCAAAGCATATCTTCTATGGAACAAGGCATTGATTATGAGCTTGCATTAGAAGTGTCAGGAAGAAAAATCCGTTCCTTTATCAATAATGAGTTGTTCAACGAAACGGAAGACAAGCTTCCTGTAATTGAACCGCTTTATTATTCTGCAAGCCTTGACCGTTCAACAGGCGATGTCATCGTTAAGGTTGTAAATGTGCAGGAAAATAGCGTTAACGCACAGGTTGTTTTGGAGGATTATCAAAAAGCGTCTTTAACGGCAGAAGTGTTCGAGATGTCGGGTCATGCGCTTGATGACGAAAATAGTTTTGAGTCGCCTGAGCGGGTATTGCCAAAGCAGAAGGAATTTAGTCTAGAAGGCTGCAGCTTTTCTTATGATTTTCCGAAGCACTCTGTTACTGTTTTTAGAGTGAAATGATAAAATTAGAAGGATTTATTTCATAGTAGATCCGCGTTATCCGCCCATTCTTCCAAGAAAAAGGAAGATGGGCTTTTTTCATTTCTGTGAAAATGTTAATCCTGTAACCGCTTTAATCTGTGATATAATTTTGCGGAGAGCAAGGATGAAGCGAATTTACATAACCTTGAGATTTGCAGGGAGGTAATCATGATCAGAAGTAGCAAGCTGAATGGCAAGCGTATGCTTATCATGTTATGGGCAATGCTCCTGCTTTGCATCGGTCCTTTATCGGCAGCTGCTGCCCAGGGAGAGAAGGCTGCAATTGCGGATGACGTTACGATTAAGCTTGATGGAAAGGCTTTGAAGATAGCCGATCCTGTACGGATGCTGGAAGGCAGGTTGTTCCTGCCCGTAGCGAACATAGCCGGCATGTTCGGCGCGAAGGTAAATTGGGATAATGAAAATGAAGAAGCAACGATACATACAGTTTTAGGAGATCAGATTGTGCTGGGCAATGGCGTCCCGGTTGTGTATTTCAACGAAGGGCGCTACGTGATGGAGGTAGCGCCGTTCCTGTCGGACGGCAGAATGTATATTCCGCTTCGTCATGCGGTGGAGCTGATGCATGCGCAGGTGAAGTGGAATACGGAGGAGTTGGCGGCCGAGCTTACGACAGTGCTTCCAGCCGTGGTGACGGAAGCCTACGGATTGGCCGAGATTAGCAATGAGGCAGGCAGCAGCACGCCTGCGCTGTTGCAGCGGAACGGGCTGGACAGTAAGTCTGGCATCAAGGAAGGAACGAGGCTGCGGGTGGTGATGCCTTCCATCCTGGATAACAAGGCGGAACCGTTCACGGAGAAGGACTTGATGCTGCTGGCCCAAATCACGCAGGTTGAGTCGGGATACGAGTCTTACGAGGGGCAGCTAGGCGTTGCGAATGTGATTCTTAACAGGGTGAAGGACTCTCGCTTCCCGGACACCATCCAAGGTGTAATCTACTCGGGCAAGCAATTTCCGCCCGCGCACAACGGCCTGCTGGAAAAGAGCAAGCCGAACGCAAGCGTGCTGCGCGCAGCCAAGGATGCCCTTAATGGCAAGAATAACGTAGAGAAGGCGGTCTACTTCTTCAATCCGAATGTATCCAAAGGATCATTCTGGTCCAGTTTGAAAGTCATTGCTACGATCGATCATCACAGCTTCGCGAAATAAGGTTTATGAAGCAGGGGTGCCATATATGCAAAAAGATAGGGAACCTTGATGGCCAGATTTTTTGGTCTATCAAGGTTTTTTTGCTGTTTCTCTTATTACGTTCTTAAGAAACTTCATAAGACTCTTAAAAAGGAGCATATATGACAGTCATTTTCTTGTGCTAATCTCTAATGAGAAAAGCATAGAAGGATGGTGGACGGTTTGGAAACGCAATCCGCGAGAATCGACCTCATGGAGTGGGATATTCTTCATAAGGGTTACTCAAATAGAAGAGCGTCGAATGAAGGGGGAATTCTTATTGCTCCGGATAACAGCGTAACGGTTCAATATCCGGGTGTTCAAGAACCGAATAACTGGTATTTACGCGGCTTTGAAGAGAAGAATGATTTCAGTGCCGATCTAAGAGACTGGCACTTTCTGGAGCTGGAATTGGAGCTGCCTGCTGACGGGCTGCTGGAGCTGAAGGTCGAGGCCGGCTTGCTGCTTAATAAGAGCCCTATGCCGGAACAAGTGGAGTTTACCGCAGTCCAATGTCTGGTCGCTGGAGAAGGCACACAGTCCATGACCCTCCCACTCAAGCAGTTTGACGATAAGAAGTCATTGTCGGGAAAATGGAAATTTGTCCGGAGCATCCGGATATCCGGCGAATGGAAGTCCGGTGGCTCGAAAGAGCCCCTTACGCTGATCCGATTGGAGCTGAAACGACGGCAGGCCGTTCATATCAGTGCGCCGGTCCTCTCCAAAGCCGTTCCTGCGGGAGAAACAGCCCGATATGAAGTGACCGTTCGCAATTGTACGAGCCGAACACAGCCCGTAAGTTTTATTTGCGAGAAATACGGGTGGGAAACGATGTCCGTTGAGCTGGACCCGCCATTCCTGTTGATGGAGCCTTGGGAGACGAAGAAGCTCTGCGTCAGCGTGAATGTTCCGGAGAAGGTCGCTCCCGGCGGCCATGAAAGGCAAAAGATTACGGCTATTCCCGGAGGACAAGGGGCTGCCGCCGATGCTTTGGAGCTGTTTACTCTCCAGTCTCTGCCCCACCCCTATGTGAAAATGACCGAACCGGAATGGGATGATGTTCGGGAGAAGACGCGGAGCTATGAATGGGCCGGAGAGCTTCTGGCCATGTACGAACATCGGGCGGACAAATGGATGGTACCGGAAATCCATGACGGCGGTCTCTATTTGTTCGAGACTCATCACTCGCATGAAGCCGAGAATGCGGCTATCGCCTGGAAGGTGACGGGCAGACGGGATTTGGCGGAAAAAGCGGCGATGTTCCTGCGCCGGCTCATTGACCCGGCGAAAGGTTATCCGGCAACGCGGAGAGCCAGCCATCAGGAGCTGGTTCACGAAGGCGAACTGTTCAAGCATGCGGCGGTTGTCTATGATTTGCTTTTCGATTCAGGATTGCTGTCGGAGGAAGACCACGCCAATATGGAGAGAACCTTCCGCCTATTTCTCGAGCTGATCGATTGGGCGCTCTGCAAGGGTGGAATCTCCAACTGGACCCTCGCTGAAATGATCGGCGCCTTATACTGCAGCCAGACGCTTCAGGATTTTGAGCGGATGAACCGTTTCCTTTACGGGACCGGCGGCTTCACCGATCATTTGTCCAAAGGTACCTTGGATGACGGCTGGTGGTACGAATGCTCGGTCGGCTACAACCTGATGGGAGCGGGATTGTTCTCCGAGATGACGCAAAGCTGTAGGCCTTGGGGCATCAATCTGGCCGAAATCTGGGTGCCGGCCCATTATTACGATCAGGTCACACCCGGAAGGAAACCGGATATTGACGGCCTTAGCGTCGACATTTGGGGACCCAGCCGCAGCAACTACCGTTCGATAACCCAGCTTTGGGACAGCCTGCTGCCTTTCGCGGATTACCGCGGCGTGCTCTTCGGTATCAATGATTCCGCCGAATCCAAGCTTCCGGGCATTTCTCCAAGGGGCTATATGGATGCCCGTTTCGATCTGGCTTATTACCTGTACCGCAAGCCTGAGTATGCCGACATTCTCCTGACGTGCGGGCTTGCGGACCGGGACCTGCTTTACGCCGTCCCCGGTCTGAAGCAAAGCGAGTCCAAGCCGTATCTTTCTTCGGCCTATGCGGACAATGCCGGCGTAGCCGTCCTTCGTTCGCAGACCGAAGGAAGAGCTCCCCGCGAACAGATTCAAGCGGTCGTGAAATACGGCTCGCACGGAGGGGCGCACGGCCACTACGACAGGGTCAGCCTGCTCTCCGTCATGCGTTACGGAAAAAGCTTCTACAACCCGGAGAGCATCTGGTACAACTACCATACGTTTATGTACAAGTTTTACGTGCAAAACTCCCTCACCCACAATATGGTTATCGTGGATCAGAAGCTTCAGGACCCGGCGGAAGGGCTCAGGCTTTTGTTTCATAGCGGCGGATTATTCCAAGCCTGCGCGGTGGAGAACAAAGCCCGCTGGTCCCATCCCCCTTATGGCGGGTGGCGGGTAGCCGGGGATAAGACCTTTGCGGAGCGCACCTGGAACGAGGGCAGATATGTGCCCATTCCGGCCGAAGCTCCGGAATACTCGAAGCGCACAGCCTTTACGGAGAAAGTCCTTCAGCGCCGGATGACCGTCGTTACCGACGATTATGTGGTTCTATTCGATTATATGAGCGGGGAAGAGGAGCATACTTATGATTGTTTGTTCCACTGCAAAGGCTTGATCAGTCTGGAAGCGGACAAAAAACGGCACAAAGCGCATACGGAACAGTTCAGCACCGATCCGCTGGGAAGCGCCCAATTCATTACCGATTGCGATTGGTATGAGATGTCCGGTACCGTGAAAGCCAAGTTCGAGATGGGTTTCGGACCGGGCTACGACAATAGGGCGAACCGGACGGAATGCAACGAGGACGGTCCACTGAGCATTGATCATTATACGGTTTGGCCGCCCGAGACGGAGATGATCGTCGGCGCTGACCCGGAATACTTCCAGGTGCAGAAGCAGCTCCATTATGCGGTAACGGGAGACGGCCAAACACTTGCTCACGGGAAGTTTGGGGCATGGATTTTGGGAAGAGACGATCTGGACGTATCAGTAGAGGGGATCGAAACGTTGGAGCTCCGGGTCCAAGCGGACGAAGCATACGGCGAGCACGGTTCCTTGAACAAGACGGAAAAGACGATTTTTTGGGGAGACCCTTACATCGTTACGGAGGATGGCGAGATCCGGTATTTGGCGGATTTGCCTATCCGATATCAAAACACCGATCAAGGAAACGGGATTGGAGTGGATTACTTTGGCGGTCCCGTAAAGCTTATGAGCAAACGGTTTGACCGGGCGGTGCCCGCGAACCCTGCGGATTTGAGCCGGGAAGGCGTCATTTCCGTTGACTTGTCGGGCTTAAAGGCGGTGCGGTTCATCGCTTCCATCGGAGGCGATTACCCTTTGGGAGATGAGACGTCCAGGCGCAAAATGCTAAGCGCCCGCGCTGTCGGCAAATGCGCGCGTTTTGTAACCGTGATCGAAACCTATGAGCAGACCGCCAAGATAACAAAGGCTACGGCTGTATCCGCTGATGAGATAAGCGTGGAATTGGCGGACGGCAGAGTTCAGATCATTCAACTGACCGGTTTTGACGGGGATGGAGACGGTATTTCCGTACACGTCAAAGAGATCGACGCGGCCGGGAGGACCATCCGTAAAGAAACGGCAGGCGGCAGTTTACAGTACAGCATATCGTAAAATTAACGAATGAGGCCATCACCCGGACCATACGGTCCGGCGATGGTCTTTTTCGATTCTTAAAAAATCGCATGCTTGGCATAAATTACTTCATACCCTGGAAGGAGCTTTATCGGTTATGATAAGCTAGAACACCATTATGTACATCTAGTCCGGGGGCGAGGAGCAATTTCATGATCAAATGGACGACGATACGACATAGTATCTTTTTTAAATTATCATTGGCTTTTCTTGCCGTCGGGATGATTCCTCTCCTTGTGCTTAGTGCGCTTTCGCTCAATCAATTTACCGATCAGGTGGAGCGGAATACCGAGAACAATTTTAAACAAATGCTGCTTTACCTAAGTAAAAATGCGGATGACATTTTTCGCAATTACAATGAAATTTCCAAAAATATGTATTATAATTCGCAAAATATTGCCGATCGGCATGGCATTATGCTGGAAGAGGAAATCAACCGTCTAGACAGGATAAACCTGATGACGATCAATGATTTCTTGAAAACGATATTATATAGCGATACACATATTGAGAACGCATTATTCGTCCGCACGTCCGATCAAGCGGTCTTTAACCAGTCGCGTGTCAACAAGGTGCTCGACCCGAATGAGCCTTTCCCGCCGGTCAGCTGGTCCTATACGCTCACCGGAGAACAGAAGCTGCTTGCTGTTTTCCCGCCTCATCCGGAGACTTATTTTGGTTCGACAAGACCGGTGATTACATTTGCGCGTAACTTAAATGATACTTCCGGCAAGCTAGGTCCTGAAGTAAAGGTGCTTGGCACGCTTTATTTCGACGTCGATCTTGATATATTCGATAAACTGTTCCAGCAGGTTGTGCTTGATCGGAGGGATGAAGTATATGTCATTGACAGCAATGGTTATATTCTCTATTCCAATCAGGGAGACAAGCTAGGGAAACGATTCGACGAGCTGGCAGCCAAAAGAAGCGGAACCAGGATGCTATACTCGGAGCCGATACCGTTCATCGGCGGACAAGTCATCGGGCTGGTAGCCAAGGCCGATTTCTTCGCTTCGCTCACTCAGATCCGATCAAACGTAATTATTGCTTCCGCGATATGTCTGCTCGCGCTGCTCGCACTTGGCGCTTTGTTTTCACGGACGTTCAGCCGACCGGTTCTCGATATTATGCGTCTGATGGTTCGCGTCGAATCGGGACATTTTGAAACCGGTATCACGACAACGCGCAAGGATGAGATGGGGCGGCTTGCGCATGGCTTCAACCGGATGATCGAAAGGCTTCAGCTGTTTATCAATGACGCTTATGTAGCCGAGATCAAACGCAAGCAAGCCGAATTGAATGCGCTGAAGACGCAGATACAGCCTCATTATCTATACAACACATTGGAAGTGATTCGTATGAGCGCGGTAGCCGACGATGCCGTGGAGGTAGCGGACATGATCCATGCCTTGTCTAACCAGCTCGAATACGTAATCGACTTCGGTGAAGAGTGGGTTACCGTTCAGCGGGAATTAGAGCACTTGAAAAGTTATTTTCATCTGATCGAAGTACGGTTCGACCGCAGGATCGACCTGCAAATAGAATTGGAGGACAGCTTTGTTGAAGCGCTTATTTTGAAGCTGTCCATTCAACCGCTCGTCGAGAATGCGGTTCAGCATGGCATCCGTCCAAAAGGAGGGAAAGGTACCGTGCTTGTTAAGATCGAGAAATCGGGAGAGGACAGCTTGGCGGTTACGGTATACGATAACGGCGTCGGAATGGATGAGGAAACGCTCACACGGCTTCAGTCTCAGTTGGCAGAGGGAGAGAGCGTAACAGGAAAAAGCATCGGCCTCAAAAATGTGCATGCGCGGATGATTCAGGCATGCGGAGAGCCGTATGGAATTACGATCGAGAGCAAACCGCAAATTGGGACTTCGATTCAAATGCTGTATCCGCTGCGAAGGGAGGAGCTGCGATATGAAAAAAATTAAAGTGCTGCTTGCGGATGACGAGCCTGTCATTCTGAGGGGGCTGCGCAAACTGCTGCATTGGAATGAGCTTGGTCTGGAAATCGTCGGCGAGGCATACGACGGGAAAGAACTGCGGCAAATGATAGATGCGGCTCAGCCTGATTTGATTATTAGCGATATCAGCATGCCCGGGTACACAGGTATTGATATCATCCGCGAAATTCATGAGACGAACCGGAATATAAAAGTTGTGTTTATTAGCGCTTTTCGCGACTTTTCCTATGCCCAGGATGCGCTGCGGTACGGAGCGGTCGAATACTTGGTTAAGCCCGTTGATAAAAATCAGTTGGAGCAGGCCATTCAGAAAGTGATCCGGCTTATCGGCGACCAGTCGCAAAGAGTCCGCGAGAAAGAAATGGCAGTTCGATTCGAGCTGAAGAAGCGAAACGATTCCATTGAAGAACTGCTCGTGCGAATAACGGACGGTGATAAAAGCGCATCCGCCCAATTAATAAAAATGGGACTCGTTTCGCGAAGTAAATATATTACCGTGTGCTTCGGCGAATTGGACGGCGTTATAAGCGAAGGGAACAGCCGGATGGAACCGGGGCGCAATTTGCTCGATTTTGCCATCACGAATGTCCTTGTCGAATCCATTGCCCAGACCGACTCCGGCATCTATTTTCGGAAAGGCGAGCTGCACGGTATTTTTCTCCAGCATGACCGCCTGGAAGAAGCGTTATCTTTATCGCGGGATTTCCATGATAAGCTGAACCGGTATGTGAAGGTCAGCTTTACGATTGGCGTCGGAAAAGCGGTTGAAACGTTGGACGAGGCAAACATTTCAGCACAATTTGCGATGGATTCTCTCCAGTGCAAGTATTTTTCAGGTTGGAACCGTGTCATTGAGGGACAGCAGCCCAAAGCGGATTCGGAGGTTAAAAGCCGAATAAACGATTTGCTGAAGAAGCTTGTGACTGCTTTGATCAATCCCGCCCAAGGAGATACGGATGAAAAGGTAAGCGAACTGATGGAATCGTTTCGAATGCTTGCACCCGGCGGCAAACATGCCGCAGTATCCGCAGTTTATGGGGCAATCACCTGTATACGGCAGGAACTGAAGGATTTCGGCATTTTTGCGGGGATAAACGATCTGGACGACCATGAGCTTCTCGCGAGGCTGGACCGCTTCCAAACGTTCGAGCAAATGGCCATGCACGCAAGTGAAGTCATCGAAGAAATTCGCCGCGAGGCTGCCGCCAAAATAGGCAATAAGGAAATTATGCAGCTCGTGCAGGTTAGATCCTATATCGAAGAGCATTATGCGGAGAATATTACGCTTGAATCGATGGCTGCGCTTGTTTTTATGAATCCCTATTATTTCAGCAGTTTCTTCAAAAAGCATACCGGCGAAAACTTCAAGCAATACCTCACCGAGGTGCGGATGAAGAATGGGATGCGCTTATTAATGCAGAGCGATTTGATGGTGTATGAAATCGCAGACCGGATCGGGTACAATAATCCGCGGCAGTTCAGCGATACCTTCAAAAAACGTTATGGCAAGCTTCCTCTTGAATACAAACAGTCGATACATTCATAAGGAGGCCACGATTATGCAGAGATTACGGATTATCGCCGTACTGGTCATACTGGGAAGTCTGGCCGTCCTTACATCATGCGGATTATTAAAAGGGAACCGCTCAGATGTTGAAGACAAGAATTTAGCGAAGCCGCTCTCTTTTACGATTGTTTATGCAAAAGACAATTTATTGCACAAGCAGGGCATTTCATCGGTAATCGGCGCTTTCGAGAAATCGCATCCGAATATCGTGATCGATGAAGTGAATGAAACATGGACCGGATCTTACGGGGAGTACTTGAAAATGAAGGAGGCCGTCGGGGAATTTCCGGATTTGGTGGAAATGAGCGAAACGCAGCTGTTCGCCGACGCCGGTTTGCTCTATGAAATTCCAGGTGATTTAGTGAATCTGCTTCAGCCCGCTCCGGAAGTAATCGGCCGCTTTTATAATTTACCGTTAGAACTTCCCGCACCGCAAGGCATCATCTACAGCAAAGCTGTATTTCGTAAAGCCGGGATTGCTGCGCCGCCCAAAACATTCGGCGAATTTATCGAGGCCTGCGAAAAAATTAAACGTCTGGGTATTGATCCCATCGTAGTCGGTGCCAAAGACATTGGACATATGGAGTACTGGGTCAACAAGTTTCTAATTGACGAGGTTTATATTCACAATCCTGACTGGAATGCACAGCGGAGCGAAGGCAAGGTAAGCTGGACCGATCCCGCGCCCATGAAAGCAATGAATAAACTTGCTTCCCTATGGGGGCTCGGTTATGTGGCCCAGGGTTTTGTTGCGACGAGTGATAACCAGACGGCTTCCATCCTCGTTTCGGGTCAAGCGGCTATGCTATTTTCCGGCCCTATAATGTTTAATCTAATCAAGGCAGCCGATCCTTCCTTCGAATACGGGTTTTTCGCACTGCCGGACGATAATGGAAAGATAAATGTGGCAGGAGCACAGGCACCGGTGGGGTGGTCGATATCTGCCAAAGCAGCGCTGGATCCGGACAAGCTTGAGGCGATCACTCAGTTTCTCCATTATTTTTATGGCGAAGATCAATATCCCCGCTACTTGCAGGCGGTTAACGGAATTCCATCCACGAACGTAGAAATCGATTACCCGCTGCCGGAAGCGATGTCAAGCGTGTTTCGCGTTTTAGACGATCCGAAAACCGGGAAATCTATGTTTATGGACCGCTTTTCTGGGCGAAATATACCTCCCCCTCAATTCAGTGATTGGTTCTATCAGACTGCTCAAGATTGGCTGACTGGCAATACGAGCGTGGAAGCGGCCATGAAGGAAGCGGATCGGATGTGGGATGCTTTGAAGCAATGAGGAGTGCTTTTGAAGAGAAAGTGGACTATTTTCTAAAAAAAAGCAGTTTTTTCTTAAAAAACCGCAGTTTTTATCACAAACCTATATATGTCCGGTGCAGATTTTTGGTGTAAACTAAGCGTATGAAGCGCTTCCATCTTAGAAAGGGCGAGAGTATATTGTTGAAGAAAAAACGAACTGCAGTATTGCTTACATTCGTTATGATCTTTTTTTCAGCTTGCAGTATGGTACAATCGCAGCCCGAAAATATGCGTAACGCCCCCTATAGTCCGGAGCTGCAGGAATTAAAATTTATGTTTTTCGGAGACAAACCTACGGATATGGATATCGTGCTTCAAGAGTTCGAGCGGAGAACGAAGGATATTCTTGGTTTGAAACTCATAATGGAATGGGATGCTATGGAAGAATACAGACAAAAATTGAAGCTGAGGCTTGCCGCAGGCGAGGAATTCGATGCCGTATTCGATGCTTCTTGGTTGAGTCTGGAACAAAATGTAGCGCAGGGCTATTATCAAAAGCTGGACAAATATTTCAACAATGATGATTATCCCGGTCTTAAAAAAGCTTTTCCGGCGGCCTATTTGGAGTCCAATACCATTAACGGGCATTTGTATGCAATACCACTGACCCAATTATTTTATGATATTGAAATCGTATACATTCGCAAGGATCTTCGGGAGCGGCTTGGACTTGGGCCGATTGAAAGCTACGCAGATCTGGAAGCCTATTTGCGAGCCGTCGCCAGCGCGTATCCCGATATGGTCCCGTTAGCGTTAAAGGGCGATCGGGGATTTTTTAAGCTGTTCGCAAATGAGGACAAGCAGACGCATTACCGGATGGCTCCTCACATGATTTCAGGAGTAGGAGCCGGCTTTCAGGTTGTTTTATCCAAGGACGCGAAGCATGTTCTCGGGGCCGTGACCTATGGCGATCCATTAAGCGCATATGAGGACTTTCCTGCCCCATTAAACGATCCTGAGTTCTTTTACGGCTCGTTCGACCGTTATGTGGCGTGGAATAAGTATATTCAAAAGGATGTTTTGACCGAGCGAAATCCGCAAGTGCTGTTCGCGGCGGGAAAATCGGCGGCTTCCGAAGCTGTGTTGTCAAACTGGACGGAAATTCGCCAGAAATTGATCACGTCCATACCGGGCGCGGAACTCGAAGGATTTGTATATTCTTCTTGCCAACGAAAGATGGAAAAGGGCTGTATCGGAACCGATTATCGCGCTTGGAACAATCTGGCTATCCCTGTGACCTCGAAGCATGTCGACGAAACGATGAAGTTTCTGGACTGGCTGTTTCAAAGTCAGGAAAATCACGATCTATTCGAGCTCGGCATGGAGGGCGACCACTGGATGAAAGCCGGGAATGAGATGTATAAGCCGATGCCTACCGCTATGAACTACCTGTTTCCGCGGTATGAATTGACATGGAATCCGACCATGTCGCGGATTAATGCCGATAACGCTTCGGAGGCGGTCGAGCTGCTGCGCTATTCAGCCGACCCGGAGACCTATTACCGGCTTCCGCTTGCCGGTTTTCACTTTGACCCTTCACCCGTTAAAACGGAAATTGCGAAGGTGCAGCCGGTCTCGGATCAAATGGCGCAAGTGTTCCGCAACGGGCTCGATCCCGCTTGGCGTTCCACTGCCGCCAAAACGAATCTGAAGCTTCGAAGCCTGGGACTGGAGAAAATTCGAAGCGAGCTGGTCAAACAAATTCAAGCGTACCTGGACGCGGGCGGTACGTAGAAACCCGCAAAGAATAATCATAACGAAGACGCATGCCGGTGCATGCGTCTTTTCTATTTCTTATGAGTCGGAACTGTTAACTTAAAAAAACGCATTTTGATCTTAAAAAGGCTCATTCAAGCTTTGAATCATTTTTGTTAAAGTTAGTCCCAACGAACAATCAACATCGATTTACGAGAGAAAGAGGAGGAATCCAAATGAAAGATTCGGTTGCCCTAAGGACACGGACTCCCGATACAGATGTAAGGAAGAAAGGGGGAGCTTTCCTAACGGAAATACGCAAGCACGGCTTATTATATCTACTTACCCTCCCGGGTATTTTGCTGATATTTGTATTCTCGTATCTTCCGATGGGCGGTATCGTCATCGCGTTTCAAAACTTCAATGCGATCAAAGGCATTGCCGGCAGCGAGTTTGTCGGATTCAAAAATTTCGAATTCTTCATTCAGTCGAATGAAGTGCTTCACGTCATTTTCAACACGCTCTTCCTTAATGCGCTTTTCATTTTATTCGGGACTTGCGCTTCCGTCGCCATCGCGGTTATGTTCTCGGAGCTCGGAGGCAAATGGTTCAAACGGATCGTCCAGTCGCTCGTGACGCTTCCGAACTTCCTGTCCTGGACGGTGATCGCCATGTTCGTGACGGCGCTGCTCTCCAGCGATACCGGGATGCTCAACAAATGGCTTATATCGTTCGGCTTTGAACCGATATCCTTCTTTAACGAGCCGGCTATCTGGCCAATTATTCTGGTATTGATCAAAATTTGGCAAGGGGCGGGCTTCGGAGCGATTGTTTATCTTGCGACGATAACGGGCATTAACCCTGACATTTATGAGTCGGCATCGATAGACGGTGCCAGCCGGTGGAAGAAAATCCGCTACATTACGCTTCCTTTGCTGAAGCCGACTGTCATTCTGATGATGCTTCTCGCCATGGGCGGTATTTTCTACGGGGACTTCGGCATGATCTACGCAATTGTCGGCCGCAATGTCTTGCTTTATCCGACAACGGATGTTATCGACACGTACGTATTCCGGGCGCTCATGGAGCTTAACGATATGGGTATGGCGGCAGCGGTAGGCGTGTTCCAGTCACTGGTTGGCTTCATCCTTGTTATAACCGTTAATCAATTGGCCCGTAAATTCAGCCCGGACTCGGCGCTATTCTAAAGAAAGCAGGTGCATCCATGATAAAGGAAAGCAGCAGCGATCGGCTGTTAAAAGTCATCATTTATATTGTTCTGTCCCTCTTTGCTATCTATTGCGTTATTCCGTTCGTGACCGTTATTAGCAGCTCACTTTCATCCGAATCATCGATTCTTAGGGATGGTTATTCGATAGTGCCGCGTGAATTCACGCTCGCCGCCTATAATCTGATATTCAAGGACGACACGATTTACAGGGCTTACGGGGTGACGATCTTCGTCACCGTTGTCGGCACGGCAATCGCCATGCTGGTAACGTGCGCGCTAGCGTATCCGCTGTCCATTCGCGCTTTGAAATACAAAAACGGGATCAACTTCTACGTTTACTTCACCATGCTTTTCCATGGCGGACTTGTTGCGAACTACTTGCTTATCTCCAAATACCTGGGGATGAGGGATTCGATCTGGGTGCTGATTATTCCTGCGCTTGTCAGTCCATGGAACATGTTTTTGATGAGGAACTTTTTCAAATCGGTAGACGAGTCGCTTGCGGAATCCGCCAAAATCGACGGGGCAAACGACATCTATATTTTCTATAAAATCGTGCTGCCCATCTCGTTGCCGGCGCTGGCCACGGTAGGTCTCTTTTACGCCATGGCCTTCTGGAACAAATGGTTCGAGGCGATGCTTTATATTTCCGACGAGAACAAATTCCCGCTTCAATATCTGGTCATGCGGATCATGAACAACGCCGATTTTGCAAACCAGCTTTCGGCCAAAATCTCGCTGCCGAACTATGTCGTTCCGACGTTGTCGACAAGACTGGCTACAACCGTTGTAACGATCGGACCGATCATCTTCCTGTATCCGTTCTTGCAGAAATATTTCGTAAAAGGCCTAATGGTTGGAGCCGTTAAAGGCTGATTCAAAAGTGGCTGAGCTCGCCTTAACGGGCGGTTTTAGTATAGATTAAACAACTAAAGGGAGGAAACAGACAATGAAAGGCACACGCAAAGGTTTATCCGCACTGCTGCTCGTGACCATGCTGGTCATGCTGCTGGCAGCATGCAGCGGCAACAAAACAAGCAACGGGAATGACAATGCTCAAGGAACTAATTCGGCCCAGACTTCTAACGAAACAGGTGCTCCGGATCCGGTTACATTAAAACTTATGTTGTTCGGCGACAGGCCGATCGAAATGGACCAGGTACTGGCCGAATTCGAAAAACGGACCAAAGATACGCTGAATACCAAGCTGGACATCGAGTTTAACCCGTTCGCGGACCACAAGCAAAAACTGAATCTCAAGATGACGGCCGGCGAAGAGGTCGATGCCGCGTTTGACGCGCCGTGGGGCTCTCTTAACCAAAACGTGTCGCTCGGCTACTATCAGGCGCTCGACAAATACTTCAATAACGATGAATATCCGGGATTAAAGAAAGCGTTTTCGGAAGAATTCCTGAACGCCAACAAGATTAACGGCCATATTTATTCCATTCCGCTGACCAATGCGTTCTATGATATCGAGGTCGTATACATCCGCAAAGATCTGCGTGAAAAATACGGTATGCAGCCGATTCAAAGCTACGATGATCTGAAGACTTACCTGGAGAAAGTACAGGAATCGGAAAAAGGGATGATTCCGTTCGCCCTTAAAAATGACCGTGGATTCTTTAAGATGTTCGCTAATGAAGAGAAGATGACGAACGCAAAAATGATTTCCGGCGTATCGCCTGCATTCAACGTAATCTTGTCCGATGACGGCAAAAAAGTGCTCGGCGCAACGACGCTTGGGGATTCGGCAGATAAATATGCAAGCCTGCCGGCTCCATACAACGATCCTTACTACTTCTATCCGCAATATGACAAGGCTGTAGAGTGGAACAAGTTCGTGCAGAAAGACGTTCTTTCCGAGAAGGATCCTGGGGCGCTGTTCGTTGCCGGCAAATCGGCTGCGAATGAAGCGACAATCAACGCTACCGCTCAAGTACGTCAAAAGCTTCAAGCAGCTGTGCCTGGCGCTGATATTGAATTGTTCGTTTATAACTCCAAAATGCGCAACATGGAAGCTGG
The DNA here is from genome assembly GCF_003337375.1 of Paenibacillus prosopidis. Lineage (GTDB taxonomy): Bacteria > Bacillota > Bacilli > Paenibacillales > Paenibacillaceae > Pristimantibacillus > Pristimantibacillus prosopidis. The sequence goes on along the minus strand of NZ_QPJD01000005.1, from coordinate 73,733 downwards.
AGCAATCGGAACCGACTATAAAGCATGGAACGATATCGTTATTCCTGTTACGAGCAAAAATGCTGACCGCACTATGAAGTTCTTTGACTGGTTGTTCAGCAGCCAAGAAAATCATGATTTGTTCGAGAACGGCATTGAAGGCGTGCATTGGACGAAAGACGGCGACCGCAACTATAAGATGACAGACAAGACGACTAATTATCTGTTCCCGGGATATGAGTTCACATGGTCGCCGACGATGTCCAGAATCAATTCGGACAACGATGCGGAGACGCTTAAGCTGCTTGATTACCAATCCAAACCGGAAACTTATTATCAGCAGCCGCTTGCCGGTTTCGTCTTCAATGCAGAGCCGGTGAAGACGGAGATCGCTAAGATCAGCCCGCTTACAGCACAGAACGATCCGGTCTTCAAAAACGGTATAGTCAAAGACTGGAAGGCGAAAGCAGAAGAAATGAATAAACAAATGGTAGCTTACGGATTGGAGAAAGTCCGTCAGGAAGTGATCAATCAGGTTCAAGCTTTCCTCGATAACGGCGGCAAGTAATCTAACCGCAACGAATACCGGATGCCGGCATCAGCTTGATGCCGGCATTCCAATATAACTATCTATGAACATCATACGAGGAGGGCTCAAATGAAGAGTAAAACTACATTTCATTTCAGAGATCAATGGAGGCGTGTACTGGCAGTAGTTGTAGCAGTGACCATGTTTGTAACGCTTGCGCCGGTTGGAGCGGTTTCAGCCGAGGAATCGGACATAGCATCCGGTTACACCGTTGAAATGAATGAAACCGTTACCAATGGCTTTACCCATCCGGGTGTAGGACTAACCAAAACGATACTGGAAAACATGAGAACACAGGTATTGGCACAAAAAGAACCCTGGTATTCCTATTATAAGTCCATGACCGTTTCTGCAACCTCTTCAAAAACGGTTACGTCCAGCAACCAGAGTTCTACGGATCCGACGAAACCGGCCGTTTATGCTTTTGACAGTCAGGGCTTTAATTCGAGATTTATTGCCGACGGCTTGAAAGCGTATACTCAAGCTCTTATGTATTATATAACTGGCGATGAGGTATATCGGGCTAACGGGATGCATATTATCCGCATTTGGTCTCAGATGGATCCAGCCCAATACAAGAAATTTACGGATTCGCATATTCATACGGGCATACCGCTCAACCGGATGGTAACGGCGGCGGAAATCTTAAGGTATACAAGCAGTCAAACCGAAGCGCTGACGTGGACGGATAAAGACACGGCAGATTTTACGAATAACCTGATCAATCCGGTTATCGAAACCTTTCTGCATGAAAACAACCACTTTATGAACCAGCATAATTACCCGCTGCTGGGCGCTATGGCAGGTTATATCTTTACCGATAACACCGAGCGATATGAAGAGGTTGTCGAATGGGCCACCGTTAATAAAACGGCTGTCAATCAGGGCTTTAACGGAGCGATCAAGCAGCTGTTCCGATTGGTCGATACCAATGCCGAGACAGGAGAGGTATTGGACGAGCCGGTCGTTCAGCATGTAGAGATGGGTAGAGACCAGGCGCATGGGGCCGGCGATTTGACGAACTCGGCCATCCTGTCGCGTCTGTTTCTTGCCCAGGGCACCAAAGTCGACCCTGTCGAAGGCACCCTATCCACAGCGGACAATGCGGTAGGGTATTATGAGTTTCTGGATGACCGGTTTTTGGCGGCCGCCGACTTTTTCTGGCAGTACATGCTTGGCTATGAAACGCCATTTGTGCCGACCCCGTTCTCCACTGCGCCGGATGGTACTGTAAAAGGCATCTACTACAAGTTCTCGGATTCCTACAGGGGAAGAATGAATACCGCCCAATTCTGGGATATGTATTATTATTACACCTACGCGAAAGGGATCGATCTGTCGGAGAAAGCTCCATACTTCAATGAAGCGTTTACGAAGAGAATCCCGTCCAATTATTACTATCAAGGTTCGTTTAGACAAGCTTGGGAAAGCGCGGATGGAGGCGGCGACTTCTGGATTTATATTCCTGCGGAGGCGGAATCCGAAGGGTCAACGTATCTTCCCAAAGAGCAAACAAGCGCTTCGCTGGTCGAAATCGAAGACCGTTACACCTCTTTCGATAACCATTCGGCTACCGTGCAAGAAGGCGCCGACTCGTATGTAGAGATTAACGCTACGGCAGAGGGAAGTAAAATTGTCATTCAGAATCTGTCGTATGCCAGCCGTACGGGCTCTCGTTTAATTGGATTGAAGTTTAGAACGAACGGCCCTGCAACATTAGAGCTGAGCAAAGAAATCGGTTCAACGCCATACCATACGCTGACGCTGCCGGATACGAACGGCGTGTGGAAATATATCACTTATGACATGGGTATCAGCCATGTTACCTATGGACAGCTCGACACCGATTACAGCCTTCTTTATATGAGGGTGAAAGGAAACGGCACAAAGGTTGACGTCGATCACCTCAACGTTAAGGCAGGCGAACAATTGACGCCTCCTGTATTTAAAGCAGGAGCTGCGGATCTGAATATCTATGCCTTTGTTGGTGCGCCTATAACCCTGGACCTATCCGCTGCGGATTCCGGTTCAACGGATACAGTTGCCTATGGAAGCTCGAATTTGCCGGATGGCGCTGTTCTCAATGCGAATACAGGCGCATTTTCGTGGCAGCCGATGCAAGCCGGAACATATTCCTTTATTGCGGAAGCATCCGACGGTACGACACTGGCCGCCAAGAATGTCCATATCGTGGTAAGCAATGACCGGGCTACTGCAGTAGAAGCGGCGACGGCGGTTTATGATGCGAACAAAAGCTACGTGGCTGCCTCGCTGAATCAATTCAATGTCATGTATGATGAATCGATGAGCCAAATTGAGACTGCGTCCGATCAAGCTTTTTATCAGCAGCTGTTGCGCTTAAGAAGCGCGGCTGAAGGTCTTCAATTATTAACGCCATCGTTATCTGACGGAAGTATGGATTATACTGGTATTGTTACATCTACCTTCGGCGATTCGATCTCTCTTCTTGTGGATGGCAACGATAATACTTATCCGGTATATTCGTTAGCGGCGTATCCGAGTCTGTACCACATACTGGATTTCGGAGCCGATTATAAAATTACAGCCGATGCCTTTGCTTTCGAAGGCAGAATGAACTTTGTCGATCGTATGTCAGGTACGACGGTATTCGGATCTAATGACGGGGATATCTGGACGCGGATAACACCGGAACAAACGGCATATACCGATGGCGTGTCGACCATTGAAGTGGACGATGCGTACAAAAATACGCCATTCCGATTTATCAAAATGGAAATGATTGATCCGCAGCCTGATGCTCTTCGCGGTGTCATTCAGAATTTGATTGAGCTGGCCGAATTCAGAATTTATGGCGAGCGCCATGAGATAGAGAACAAGCTGGAATTGGTTTCGATCGGTTCGGATCAGAGCGTCAATGGCAAAATTGTGCCGGGCAATACGGCAAAATTAACGATCAAAGCAAAAGAAGCGATCCAGAACGTACAGGTCAAAATCCAGGGCAAGACGGCGGCTGTCAGCACGGCAGACAATATTAACTGGACGGCAGTGGCAGCCTTGGATGGAGATGTAGAGACAGGTGCGGTTAAATTTGCGATCGACTACAAAAAGAATGACGGTACGAATGGAGAAACAACGTATTTGACAACCGACAGCTCCAAGCTGTACCTTGTCGATCCGGCAAATTATCTAGATGTTCCGATGCTGGCTAAAGTTACCGCCTCCGATGTGCAGTTTCCCGGTACCGGTTTATCGAAGGAGCAGGTAGGATATCTGCTGTTCGACGGCAATTCGGCGACTTATGGCGACTTGAATACCGGATCAGGTTCCTATTACACGGTAGACTTTGGAGCAGATGCGTCAATTAAGCCGAGCGAAATTTTGCTCATGCCAAGAGCAAATTTTCCTGGAAGAATGAACGGACTCCTTGTTCAAGGCTCCAATGATAATGTAAATTGGACAAACCTTACTGCAGCTGCCAAGGGTTCACAAGCGAGCACATGGGCCGTTTTAAAAACGGATGAAGACTCGGATTATTATCGTTATGTGAGATTGTATAATGGCTCTTCCTGGTTTGGCAACGTCGCGGAAGTTGAATTTTATGGCGATTATCGTTCAACGGCTGCAGCAGTTGCATCCAAAATAACAAGCATGGAGGCGCCTGAAGCGGATGCGGCAAGCTTATCGCTGCCAGCTGTTCCAAAAGGTTTCACAATAGCGCTAAAATCGGCAGCACCTGCTGGAATTATTGGAACGGATGGAGCAATTGCAAAACCTGCCGGTGACACCTTTGTGTCCGTGGTACTTACCGTAACCAAGACGGCTGATGGTACAACAGCGGTTACAGGAAGTATCGTCACTTTAGTACCAGGCGTGACAGCAGGCCAAAAAATTAATGTCTCCAAGCTGGCTGCAGTCACAGCTTCCGTTAAGCCGTTTTCCGGGACGGCTGAAGAGGCAGGGTATCTGTTGTTTGATGACAATACGGCTACTTTCGGGGACTTAAGTACCGGCTCCGGTTCCTATTACATGGTAGACTTCGGAGCGGGCTCGTCAGTCATGCTGAGCGGAATTAAACTTATGCCAAGAGCATCGTTACCCGGAAGAATGGACGGACTCATCGTTCAAGGCTCCAACGATAACAGTAATTGGACAAACCTTATACAACCGGTGACTGGATCAAAAGCGAATACTTGGACCGAATTAAAATCAGGTAAAATTTTGAATCACAATGCATACCGTTATTTGAGAGTGATTAATAGCTCCACCTGGTTTGGAAACGTAGCGGAAGTTGAATTTTATGGTAATTATGATTTCACTGCCGTTCCCAAAGTGATTGCACCGGACGGCTATACCAAGGGCAGCTACTACTTGTATCTGAAGGAAATAGAACGGATTAATGCGGCCGTGAGCCAGCCGGGTGCCGACAAGGCGGCGCTTCTCGCGGAGCTGTTTGAAGCTGAAGAGCTGCTGGTGTCTGTAAAGACCATTTATCCAAAAATCACTGTTACCTCTTCGATGGCTTTGGCTTCAGCCATTGCATTCGATGGGACGGACGCAATAACAAATGGATGGCGTGCCTTCGACGGTAATCCGAGCACGTTCCCGGATACCAAAAACTCAAATGGTTGGGCACGCATCGATTGGGGCGAAGGTAACGCGAAAGTGATCAGCGGCATCCGGTTTATGCCGAGAACAGGCCAAGCTTCCCGTATGAATGGAGCGCTTATCCAAGGCTCCAACGACGGAACCAATTTTGATACCTTGTATACGATAAGCAGCATCAGCGATATCAAATGGTATACGGGAACGATTAGCACAAGCACGGCATACCGTTATCTCCGGTATTATACGCCAAACGGTTTTGCCAATGTCGGCGAGATCGAGTTCTATGAGAAAATTGTAGACCGAACGCTGCTTGCGCTTTTACTGAATCAAGCGGTTGCAGTTGTCGTGGGCGATTACACCGAAGGCAGCTATGCGACGCTCCAAACAGCGATAACGAATGCGAAGTCGGTTGACTCTGACTCCAGTGCAACCCAGAGCGCAGTCGACGCGGCTGCGGGCAGCTTGCTGACGGCGCTGATCGGCTTGAGTTTTCTAGTCGAGGCATCGGTGAATCCCGCCGAGCCAAATGGATTAAACGGTTGGTACACGGTGCCGGTTACCGTTACGTTATCGGTATCCGGCAGTGCGGCTGCGGAATACAAAGTGAACGACGAATCCGCATGGCATACGTATACAATGCCAATTGTCATGGATCAGGACGGCGCGTATACGGTTAGCTACCGATCCAAAGGAAGCAACGGAACAGCCGGTGCCGTTCAAACGGTGGCGGTAAATATCGATCAGACGGCTTCGGCAGACGCAGCTTTGTCGGCGGATATCACGGAGCCGACCAACACCGACGTTACCGTTACGATCAGCTATCCCGACGATGTTGTAGTGAGAGAATACAAAGTTGGTGAAAGCGGCGAATGGACGGCATATGGCGCCCCGGTGGTTGTTTCCGAAAATGTCACCGTGTATGCAAGAGGAACCGATGAAGCGGGCAATGTCTCGAATGTCAGCAGCTATTCGGTAAGCAACATTGATAAGGTTACACCCGTTAGTATCGCTTCCATTAGTTCGGCTGCGCCTAATGGCAGCAACGGATGGTATACATCCGATGTAACGGTAAGCTTGAATGCATCCGACGACGCATCCGGTGTGGCGATGACCGAATATCAGGTAAATAACGGAGCATGGATTACTTATAAAGGTTCCATTCCTGCCTTCGGCGACGGGATTTATAGCGTCAATTACCGCAGTACGGATCTGGCAGGCAATATAGAACAGCTCAAAACCGTCGGATTCAAAGTCGACAAGACGGCACCGGAGCTATCCGTCCATTTGGATCAGACGACGATTTGGCCGGCGAATCATAAAATGGGCACCGTGAATGTGACGCTCCATGCAACCGATGCCGGATCAGGCGTTGATTCGGTCATTTTAACCTCCATCACCTGCAATCAACCGGACTCCGGTCTAGGCGACATTGAAGCTGCTATCGGTACGGAGGCCGCATCGTTTAGCTTGCGGGCCGAGAAGGACCGCATCTACACCATCACGTACACGGCAACCGATAAAGCGGGCAACAAAAAGGTAGTAGCTACAACCGTGATAGTGCCTCATGATCTTTCCTGATTATAAATAAGAATAACGACTTCGAGGGGTGTTCCGACAACAATTTTGTAACCGGGCACCCCTTGTTTTATGCTTAAAATGAAAAGGAGGTGAAGAAATAAGAAAGAAGAGAAGAACAGGGTTGTTTGGTTAAACACTCTAAAAATCAAATTGGAGGGATTGATGATGAAGAGGACCATAAGAATGCTCGGTATAATCAGCTTGTTAATTACTATGGTTTTTACAACCTTTAGCATGCAGAACGAGACCGTAAGCGCAAGCACTGCAACCGAGTTATCTCCGATTGCGGACAGCTATGTGAATAGCGGCGCTGTTTCGACCAATTATGGCACGGCGACATCCATGGTCACGAAGGAAAGCGCGGCTAACGACCGCAGCGCCTATTTGAAATTCGATTTAAGCGGATTGACCGGAAGCAGCGTATCGTCCGCTACTTTGCGATTGTACGTGAAAAGTCTCACGGCGGCAGCCGACCGGACCGCTTACAGCGTTTCTACCGATACTTGGACGGAGAGCGGGCTTACTTACAGCAACATGCCGGCATTCGGCAACCCCGCAGGAAGTGTTCGAGTCACCAATACGGGCTGGGTGGAGTTCGATGTAACTTCCTATGTTATGAGCGAGTTTGCCGGAGATGAAATTGTAAGCCTTTACATTAAGGATCCCATCGCAGACAATGATATCGGCATTGATTTTTACAGCAAGGAGAATGGCTCAACCCAACCGGTTTTGTCGGTCATTACTGAGCCAGCCCGCTTTCATCCCGCGCCGACCGACAGTACTCCTTTTGTGCATCCGGGAGCATTATTTAAACGATCAGATTTAGAGCGCATGAAGTATATGGTGGACGCGCAAAAAGAGCCTTGGCTAACATCGTATAACCAATTGAAAGCGGATTCAAAGGCTAGTTATGATTATGTAGTGCGGGGGAATTCGAGCTGGACCGTTGTAGCCAGGGGTGGAATTCATGGCCCCGAGTTCGAATCGGATGTAACGGCGGCTTATTTTAATTCACTGATGTGGGCGATTACCGGCGACAGCCGGCATGCCGCCAAAGCTGTTGAAATTTTTAATTCATGGAGCAATTTGACCGAAATGACAGGCGGAGGCACGGAAGCGTTGAATGCCGGCTTATATGCGTGGAAGCTTGTGGAAGCGGCGGAAATCATCAAGAGTACGTACACCGGCTGGTCGGCTTCGGACTTGCAGAAATTTAAGGATATGCTCGTCTATCCGGGATATTCGCAAACGAGTGTTCCGGCATCCGTTACGGCAAACAACGGTACATTCTATTGGCGGATCTATAATGGCGATTCGGGCAGACACGGGAATCAGGATATCATCCCTTTTAGAGCCATGCTCTCAATGGGCGTGTTCCTTGATAATCGTGTCATGTATGACCGGGCCCTGCGCTACTTCAAGGGTCTGCCGCACCGGTCCGATGACATCCCATATGCTTCGGGACCGTCCAATCCCGGGGCGCAATCCGCAACGAATGATTATTTTGATACGTTTGTGCAAAGCAAGCAGACGACTGTTGCCGATTGGGGTTACAATGGTGTGATTCGAAATTACGTCTGGTCGAACGGTCAAAATCAGGAAAGCTCACGCGATCAGCAGCATGCCTTCCTTGGCCTCGGTATGCTGGAATGCGTTTCCGATGTCGCTTGGAATCAAGGGGATGATCTGTGGAATTATCTGGATAATCGATTACTTAAGGGCTTCGAGTTCATGGGTCAATATAATACGTCTTTCGTACAATCCTACCCGGATCAGACGACACCTTGGGAGCCTACTAATTTCATTAAGCGATTTGACCGGACCGGCAGATGGTACTCCAAGCAAATCAACCAATATTTTGAGAGCAACTTTACCAATGTGAGCAGAGGCGATTTTGCGGTGAATCGACCGGTATACGAGCAAGCCGTTGCACATTTCCAAGTAAGGATGGGACTTAGCGATGATGAGGCAAAGTGGACCAAGCGCTCCCGGGATTATGCAATCAGCGCGTCCGGCTACGAGAAAACGGGCTTCAGCCTTGACCATCCCGGCTGGGGCGCTTTGACCTTCCGCAGGCCGTCACTTGCTGCAGGCGATCCCATAAAAGGGTTTTCGGGCGGTGCTCCGCAGTTCGGCATGCATGTTTTGCCGGGAGCGGTCGAAGCGGAAAACTATGATTACTTCCCTATTGATGGAGAAGGCCGGACGTACCATGACTTGACCGTATCCAATTCGGGGGGCCAATACCGTGATGATGGTGTTGATATTAAGTCTGTTTCCACAAATAATTATGCCTTAACCGACCTCGATAATGGGGAATGGTTTACGTATACCGTCCATGTGCCGGTGACAGGGAATTATAAAATCAACGTAGATTATGAGGCTTCTAACGGGAATGGATCGATTAAATTTGCTTTTGACGGAACGGACGCAACAAGCAATGTCACGCTGCCCTCTACAGGAGGAGCGTCCAACTGGAGCACCTACACGGTTGCCAGTAATGCTGCTTTAACCAAAGGCGTGCAAGCGATGAGGGTGTTCGTATCGGGAACCTCCGACGCCTTCCATTTGAATCGCATTCTCATATCAAATTCAGGCGCAGCGGCTGTGACGACGGATGTAAGTGCGGCTGCTGACAGTTACGTGAACAGCGGCGCCGTTTCGACGAACTACGGTGCTGACACTTATATGGTGACAAAGCAAAGTACATCCAATGACCGAAGTGCTTACTTAAAGTTTGATCTAAGTGGTATAACCGGCACCGTGATATCCGCAAAACTGAAATTGAACGTAAAAAGCAAATCCGCTAACGCGGATCGGACCGTCTATGACGTTGCGGACGATTCATGGACGGAAACAGGCATCACGTATACCAATCGGCCGGCAATTGGAGGCGCGATCGCTACGAAGCCAGTCACGTCGCTCGGTTGGATCGAGCTTGACGTCACCTCTGCGGTTGCCGCCCAAAATGCGGGGGACAAAATTGTTAGCTTGTATGTGAAGGACCCGATTGCGACGAACAATATCGGCATCGACTTTTTTACAAAGGAGAATGGAAGTAATTCGCCGGTGCTGACTGTAGTAACCAACTGATCAAAGAGAGTGCCTGTTTCCTTTCGGAAACAGGCACTTTTATATATTAAATCATTAAATCATACATCTGTTTCGGTGTAAAAGATGTGTAGGTCGCACTGAGTGCATGAATAAAAATGGATCCCCTCCCTTTCAAAGAACCGCCCGCAAATACGTTTATTCGGGCTGAGTCACTTGATGACTGGAAAGGAATATAAAATTTAGTCGTGTATACTTTTTTCTCGAAGCCGCTTAATGGAAGTTTCGGCAAGCTTAGCGTGGATGAACCTGACATAGTAACAGTCACCCTACTGTCCGGATTTCCGCTCGTCGAATACAAAATGGAAAGGTGCAAATAAACTCCTTTTACCATGTGCGACAGCGGGATATCATAAGATTTCTTCCAATCCTTACTGAATGGCACGATTTTATGATATGTGTAATCTTCAAAAATGACTTCACCACGGTCATATCGCATAAAACCGTTAACCTTGCCACCGTATACGGCTCCCTTTTGTTCACCGGAAATTTGGATGTTCGCCTTATTCCGAACCGTCAGCTGAGCCGGTATTTCTTCCACGATCGTATCCGTATCGCAGACCGTTTGAATCTCGTGTGAAGCACACAGGGCCAAGTGAACCACGTAAGCGGCAAGGGAAGGATAAACATAATCCGCATCGATTTTAATATTTTCAAAGGTTTGATCTTCATCGAAAATCAATGAGGAGACAAATCCATTAACCATGACGTTTCCTTGGAATTTGAATTGGCAGTTCGGTATGGCCGCACGCTTGGCGATCACATATTGGGGACACAATTCACCCGCTCCGTCGTTGCTTTGACTCTTCAAAAACGTATTTTGAATGATGTTCACGTCAGAGAATTCACCATACACCACCACAAAAGATTTATACAATTCTTTCATTCTCGTACCGCCACCGGCTGAATTTTTGCCGCTGCCGCACCGGTTGAATTGATTGGCAGAAATGACAATTCCACTATTTTTCTGCTTGATTTCAATAGCTGCTCCTCTAACTCTGTCAAAGAAATTATTGGAGATTTGAATCATGCGGCAGGCATACATGGATATCGCGGCATCCCTGTCAATCCATTCGAACCGGCAGTTTGTCACCTGATTGGCAATCGCCTGTACCCAATCAAACGGTTTTGTTCCTACAAAGACGCACTGATCCCATGAACTGTCAATGATTCTGCCTTCAAACAGCACGTCGGTGTCATAAACCGTAAAGGAGCAGTATCTGAACTTGAAGTTATGATAGGCACCAGTCTTGTTGCCAGGTGCGCTCAGTACGCGACGAATCTCTTTAAAGCTGCAGGAATCAAAAAGGACATATCTGGGACTGGATACACCGGCGACCAGATCGAAATTTTCAAAACATAAATTTGAAAATTGAGCCCTTTTTATGCTTCCTCCGATTAGTACATTATCCCCTGAACCATGCAGAACGGATCCCTTTTCGAAATCGTCATAACCGGTTTCTGACCAGTAGGATTTATTATTCGAAACACCTTCCATAATCAGATTGTCAAAATTATCGAGTGTTCCCTTGATGAGATACTTACCTGCGGGAACATATAGTTTATAACCTTTGGCTACACAATCGTTGATTGCTTTCTGGAAGGCTACCGTATCATCTTTCACTCCATTGCCGGCGGCTCCGTAATCTCTTACACTTACTCCTGTATTCGAGCTCTTGTCGGAAAGACGGGTAATAACACCGCCGCTCATAAAACTGAGGCCAATTGCGGCCATTCCCGCCAACAGCTTTCTTCGGCTGATTATGAACTTATTATTTCCCTCCATCTCTATCCTCCAATCTCTTGCCGATCCCTGACTTCATTTTCAACATGTTATCATGAATCTAAGAGCTTTGCACCAAAACCATTAATGTATAACCGTATGGTAATATAATAGCGTGAGTGAAAAATGATAAACGTTTTCCAATCTTAATTTTCTAGGAGGCTAAGCATGCTAGCTGTAATAAAACAAATTGAAAACGAATATATCGCCCGATTCGAGCGTCATTTGAAGCATTCCGTGGAAAAGGTATGGTCTTCGCTCACGGAGAACGATAAGCTGGCGAAATGGTTCTCCGAGCTCCGGGTCGACGACCTGCGTAAAGGTGGGATTATTAAGTTCGACATGCAGGATGGTACGTTTGAGGAACTTGAAATTACCGAGCTGAAAATATGTTCCGTATTGGAATACACATGGGGAGAAGACCTTGTCCGTTTTGAGCTGTATCCGGAGTCGGAAGGCTGTCGCTTGGTTCTGATAGAAAAGATTAAGAAGATAACGAATCATACACCCAAGGATATTGCCGGTTGGGATGTATGTCTGGATGTCATCGAAGCACTGCTGGACAGCAGGACAATAGAGTCCCGTATGGATATATGGAAAATAAAGTACGAGAAATATGTACAAGTTATTGAAAACTTACCTCAAACATAGACACAACACAGCAGGCTGCCGACGTTTATTACACGGCAGTCTTTGTTATTCGATTTAAATAAGGGGAGTGCTTCCTTTGATTAATTTAAAGGATTATAAAGACTTAAATGAAGTGAAGCGTCTAATGGCTGAGTGTATGTGGGCTGATGATGAAAAAATTCATAATGAATTTAACAAATACTTAGAAATGGATTCAAGGGAACTTATAGGAAGTTTTAAAAATAATGAGCTGGTAGGTTTAATTGGAGTCATATATGAATCAAATAACGAAGTAGTGCTAAAGCATATTGCAATTAAACCCGCTTACCGCGGTAAGGGTATAGGCAGTGAAATGATAAATGTATTCATAAAAACTAATAGAATCGTAAGAATAAGGGCGGAAACCGACAAAGATGCTGTTGGTTTCTATAAAAAAAATGGTTTTACGATAACGAGCTTGGGGGAAAAGTATCCGGGAGTCGAACGCTTCGATTGTAAGCTTTCAGTCAGCAATTGTAACTAAGTGAAAATGATAACAGGAGAGATAAACCTTGAAACTAAGGCAAATGGCTACCGCATTAGAAGTACAGGGTAACATTCCTTGGGTTATTGCCGAAAGACCATAATATTACATTTTCAGCTATCGGGAAACGAGAGCGTGTCAAAAATAAAAGGAGCAGACGCCGCGGCAGCGTTTGCTTCTTGTAAAAGATTTGAACTTGGATTAAGTGGCCTTGAAGAAAACGTATACTTTAATGAAGCAATGCAACGCTCGCATAGCATTTGTAACTTTCTCTTTTCACCAAAAGACGAAGTCCATGTGATCAATCGCATTAGCTACTTGAATGAAAATAGTAGGCATAAAAAACTTGATATGCATCGTTTTTTTTAAACAAAACGAGCTGTTAAACATCTAGAACACCAAGTGCTTCCCTACGAACACGACAATGTTTTTGACGAAGGGCTCGCAGGCGTTTTCGAGACAGAGACAGAGCGGGCTGCACGTCAATCTGCCAATCAGCTAAAAGTGCAATCAACGGGGATTGATCTTTATAAAGATAACACTTGCCATATTTCTCACCTGCTTGAGATACCAAATGATCAGTGTAACCGGTTCGAAGAGGAGATCGGAGGAACGGGATTCACGTTGTTGCGTCAAAGTAAAGATCGGGATACTTCCGTTTACCAAGTTAATAAGACCGAAGCGTTGGCTCTGATTGATTATCAGAGCGAGCTTATGAACCTTTATTCTAAAAAATATGAAGGCGTATATCGCAGCTGGGAAATAGTAAGAGCTTTTTAGCCGAACATCATTCAATATCTTGGAAAAGGAGAAGTTATTATGCCAAAAAAACGAAGTTCTGGATGAACCGGAAAGCGACCTTCCAGCCGGATTATCCAAGCCGGCACTGCGTGCGCTCGCTGGGGCTGGCTACATGCGGCTTGAGCAGTTTACCAAGATCAGCGAGGCCGAGGTCAAAAAGCTGCATGGTATGGGACCAAAAGCTCTGGAGTTAATCCGTCAAGCCCTCGCCGCGAAGAGCCTATCGTTTGCGGACGGCTCTTGATGCGTAAGGACTTTGAGAGGGGATTTAGATGCAAAAGGAAATGTCAAAATAAATCTAGCTGGAATAAAGACAGGTACCAAGAGCAATTTCGGTGGCGTCAATGGTAGCAAAAGAAGTTGTGTTCAAAGATATGCCGGAGGGGACTGAGGATAAGATCCCCGGAATCCACGCTGTATTGCATCTAAATCACGAGGAGTAGGCCAATGACAAAAAATCTCTTCAGGGTCGAATTAGATGATGTGAAGTTTCAATTGCAGGAAAAACATGATTTTGCTTGGCTGCAAAAGCTTGGCCGGGTGTTTGACGTTTTTGACCAACAGGATTCCGGGAATATCAGCTTCGGACTGGAAAGAGATGGTGAAAAACTTTTCGTCAAATATGCTGGGGCAAAAACGTTAAATTTTTCAGGTGAGACACAAGACGCAATTCATAATTTAAGAGAAGCGGTTTATCTTTATCGTGAATTAAGCCATCCATCCCTAATTGAGCTGATCAATCATTTTGAGGTCAAATCGGCGGGGTATGCTGCAGTATTCAAATGGTTTGAAGGTGAATCTCTTCATCCACATTGGTCTTTTCCGCCCCCTGCTAAGTACAGTCATCCAGAATCCCCGTATTACCGCTATAAACAATTGACAGTGGCACAACGATTGGTTTCGTTAGACAGTATTTTTTCTTTCCATGCGTATGTAGAAAAGAGAGGTTTTGTCGCGGTTGATTTTTATGACGGGAGTCTACTTTGCGATTTTAGAAATAACGAGCTCAAAATATGCGACATAGATCTTTATCAAAGGAAACCATTTACTAATACAATGGGCAGACTATGGGGATCGTCACGATTTATGTCGCCGGAGGAATTTATTTTGTGTGCTGAGATTGATGAACGCACCAATGTGTTTAACATGGGAGCGATGGCTTTTGCTCTGGTAGGGGGCGAGTTGGATCGTTCATTTGCGAAGTGGGAAGCGGGAAGGGAACTTTATAAGGTTGCAATACGTGCTGTGAATGAAAATAGGCAGTTAAGATACCCGAATGTAGCTGATTTCAAAGCAGCTTGGGACTTAGCATCCTCTTTCTTTAATTAAAGGGAGATCCTACCGTTAATATGCTTTGAATTCATTACAGATACATCTTACTGGAAAATCTCCAGCCCGGGTTCAGTCGCGCGGACGGATTCGGACATAGACAATCGCCAGGCGATTTAGTTTATAGTAATTAAAAAGCTGATAATTTAACTTTCATGTGATAGAATATGGCCATGCTTGCCTTCGGGGTAAGTTTGAAACTATTATTCTAGGAAGTGAAAATGAGCATGATAGACATTCATACGCATATACTGCCCGGATTGGATGACGGAGCGGCGAATTGGGATGAGACTTTGAATATGGCAAGGGCCGCCGCTGCGGAGGGAATTACAACTATCATCGCAACGCCGCATCATGCTAATGGGAAATATATCAACACAGCCAACGAAGTAGAAGAGCATACGAAACGGGTTAAAGAGCAGTTAATAGCAGCGGGTGTGCCTGTTACGATTATGCCTGGTCAGGAGATTCGGGTGCATGATGATCTGCTGGAGGCATGGGATAGGCAGGAATTGCTGCCTTTAGCCGCGTCTAGCTATGTGTTAATAGAGATGCCATCCTCTCGCATACCGAGAGCGATGAATGAGCTGATTCATGAGCTCCGTATAATGCAGCTGAAGCCAATTATTGCTCATCCTGAACGGAATGCGGAAATTGTGGAGCACCCGGAACGTCTGGCTGATCTTATTCGGGAGGGTGCTTACGCGCAAGTAACTACCCATTCGTTACTTGGCGGCTTTGGCAGACGCATCGAACAATCCGCATGGTCGCTTTGCAGCAGTGGACTCATTCATATCGTTTCGTCGGACGCGCACCATCTGGAGCGCAGAGGCTTTCGGCTGCGCGAAGCCTATAATGCTATCCATGAGCGCATGGGAGCGGAGTGGGAGAGCTATTTTCTAAGCAATGCGCAGTGCGTCGTCGGAAATAAGCCTTTCGGCAGCATGCCTATCGTAACACATACATCCAGAGGTGTATGGAAGCGTTTAATTTCCTATTTTCAAAATACATAATGCAGGAAGAGAAGCTAATTTGGCTTTTTTCGTGCAATAATAAGGTAATTTTTGGAAACGAGCAGATCCTTTTTTTGCGGAAATGCTTGTTTTTTTATGACTTAAAGAATAAAAACGCTTTCATGTACAAAAATGATTATCTAGATCCTTAATGCAAATGCCGTCGAATGGTGTTTTTGGGTCCTACTTTTGTAGGACGCTGGACAATAGTCCCTTATTTCATCCTAAAAAGAGCGTAATTATTAATTAAATTTGAATGAAAAACAAAGAAATGAAAAGTCAAAAACCTTGATTTGACAAGGGAAAGCATCAGTTTAACTATATACTGAATGAGTCTAAAGAAGGAATATTTGTAAAGATACATAAAGCGCTTCCAAATGACAAAGTTATCTGTTTAGTTACTAATAATGAGAAAAGTTAAAATTACCTAATTCGATAAATTAGGAGTCCGTACTTATGAAAACAATTTTGAAAATGAGCAGGAATGTCTAACCGACAACATGTCTTTATTCCCTCAAGAATTGCAAAAATCTGTGTCATACTTAGACTCACAACGTAAGCAAGGCTAACATGACTCCTGAAACATTTTAGGAGAAAAATCAAATGCTATGACAAAAATTATATTTTACTAATATTAAAACCTCTTAATGAAGCTTGTGTTATTTGTCGATTTGTAGCAATCTTAAGTGAACGAGAGGGTTGAAAAATGGAGGGTGTCAAAGATGAATGTTTCGAATATGGAGCAGAAGCAAGTACGGCTGAAGCAATTTTTGAAAAAACTATCCGAAGATCCTTCTCTATTAAATCAAGAGAGGCAAGAGGATTCGAGATCGTTAGCTGAGATTCTTATGTTAACCGGATATACGCCCCGGAATGAACCCGTTGACATGGCTGAGCTTGTATCGCTGCTGCTCAAGAAGGTGGGACATGAGGCTTGCTCGAAAGGTATGATGGAGCACGTCATGAATGGCGGAACGGTCGATGAGTTTATGAATATAGGTAAATAAGCAAATTACATAGCAGTTACATAACAGTTATATAATCGTGATTAGGCAGTATAGAAGACTGGATGAATCTCTGAATAAAACCATGCCCAAAAGTTCGCGTTTTGAATAACTTATCTACATTAATATTCACTAGGAATAATTTATCACAACATAAATGACAAAGATGACTTAACTAGTAACGGAGGAACCAAGTTGGAATTAAAACGATATTGGAACATCATCAAAAGAAGGCTGTTATGGATTGCTTTAATTATTTCAGTAAGTTGTCTGACCATTGGTTTTTACTCCTTCAACTTCATCGAACCGCAGTATCAAGCTTCCGCTACACTAATCGTCAATGACTTCAAGGACAGCAGCTCGATGCAACCAAGCATAGACGTAGGCTCCATTAACTCCACGATCGGACTCATCAAAACCTACAAAGAAATCATTAAAACGCCTCGTATGATGAAAAAAGTCATCAAAGAGTATCCGGAGCTTGCTAAGACGTACGGCGAACTCGCTGGCAAGGTAACCGTCAGCTCGGTTAATGAAACGCAGATCATGACCATAACCGCCCAGGAAGACTCCTATGAGAAGGCGGCCAATATCGCCAACGCCGTTGCAATCGTTTTTCAAAAATCGGTTCCTGAGCTGATGAAGATTGACAATGTTTCCGTCTTGGACCAGGCCGATCCGAACGAGACGCGCGGCCCGGTGGCTCCGAATCCGATTATGAATATTGCCGTCGCATTCATACTGTCTTTGATGGCGGGCGTAGCCATTTCCTTCCTTCTGGATTATTTGGATGACACGATCAAGAACGAAGAAGACATCGAGATGCTGCTTGGGGTTCCGGTACTGACTTCGATTCCGAGATTTAGAGAAAGTGATGCCACTGAACGGGGCAGCCAAGCCCCGTTAACACCAAGAGCTGGGAGGGGAAGCAATGTCTCGCTTGATACGTAAATGGAACCTTATTACGGAAAGAAATCCGAAATCGCCAATCTCCGAAGGCTATCGGATGCTGCGGACAAACATCGAGTTTTCAACGATTAACGATAAGATGCAAATCATTATGGTCACCTCTTCCAAACCAGGCGAAGGAAAAAGCATAACATGCGCCAATATGGCGGTCACTTTCGCTCAGGCAAACAAGCGGGTGCTGGTGGTTGATGCGGATTTGCGAAAACCGGCGCAACATCACATTTTTGCAATATCCAACCATAAAGGCCTGACCACCGCCTTGCTCCATCAAAAAGAGCTGCAGGATGTCATCCAGCATACGAATACGGAGAATCTGTCGGTCGTTACCGCGGGTCCGACTCCGCCTAATCCGTCAGAACTGCTGTCGTCGACGCAAATGGGGGCGCTGCTTGAAACAATGAGGGAGAGATACGACGTGATCATCATCGACACACCGTCGATTATGTCCGTAACGGACGCTCAAATCGTTGCCACTCAAAGCGATGGCGTAGTTCTTGTCATCGACTCGGGAAAAGTGAAAAAAGAACTTGCGCTCAGGGCGAAGGCCTCTCTCGAGCATGTGCAAGCCAATCTTATCGGCGTCGTTCTCAATAACATTAACCGAAATCACTCGGATTCCTATTCCTACTATTACGGAGCCAGCAACGAAGCTTAGCGTCATTACAGCGAACAATATCCGAGCTTGCTTGGAAGGTAATGTCTCCTGCACCTTTATCACCGGAGGCACTCGGTCATGCTGTGGGTCAAACGACCTTAGACGTTTAGCGTCAAGGGCGTGACGTGAGGAGGGGTTCAATGCCCTAATTTTTATTTTTACCTCGGATTTTTTTCTAAAAATCCGAGCTATGCTCTCAGAGACAAGGAAAGCATAGCTCGCATTTTTAGCATCTCGGTACAATGCGAATAAAAAAATATAAATAGGATAGGGTGAAATCAAATGAAAAAAGTGAGAAAAGCCATTATTCCTGCTGCAGGACTTGGTACCCGGTTTTTGCCGGCGACGAAAGCGATGCCGAAAGAAATGCTTCCAATCGTTGATAAGCCCACCATTCAGTACATCGTAGAGGAAGCCATTGAATCAGGGGTAGAAGACATCATCGTTGTGACTGGTAAAGGTAAACGTGCGATCGAAGATCACTTTGATATTGCGTTTGAGCTGGAATATACGTTGGAGAGCAAAGGGAAGCTTGACATTTTGGAAAAAGTTAGAAAATCCTCCAATGTGAATCTTCATTATATAAGGCAAAAAGAAGCGAGAGGGCTCGGACACGCCGTATGGTGCGCCCGCAATTTTATCGGAGACGAACCGTTCGCTGTTCTGCTTGGCGATGATATCGTTGAGGCCGAAGTGCCTTGCATCAGGCAGCTGATCGAGCAGTATGAGCGTACCGGACGTTCGGTCATCGGCGTACAAACCGTCAATGTGGATCAGACAGACCGGTACGGGATTGTCGATCCTGGCGAGACGATGGACCGTCTTTATCAAGTGAACCGTTTTGTGGAGAAGCCGCCGAAAGGACAGGCTCCATCCAATTTGGCAATTATGGGCCGATATATTCTAACCCCGGATATATTCGATTACTTAGGACAGCAAGAGATTGGCGCAGGCGGAGAAATTCAGCTAACCGATGCGATTCAAAAGCTGAATGTAGATAAAGGCGTTTACGCTTATGACTTCCAAGGCAAGCGCTATGATGTGGGTGAAACTCACGGCTTTATTATGACGACAGTCGATTTTGCGCTCCGGAATAACGAACTTCGACACAAACTTATGAGCGAACTTGGAGAATTGTTGGAACGTGAGCATGCGAAACAGCAATTAATTGGCATAGGGGGTGAATAACCATGCAACCACAATATCGCGATGAAGTGGTATTGAACACTCCTAATGACTATAGGTATTTCCTGAATTCGGTGTTCAAACGTGCCATTGACATAACCGGTTCGCTGGTTGGATTAATTCTGTTAAGCCCGTTGTTTGTTATGATTGCCATTCTGATTAAATTAGAGGATCCGAAAGGCTCCGTATTATTCTATCAAACAAGGATCGGTAAGAACGAGAAGCCGTTCCGGATGTATAAATTCCGCTCCATGGTAAGCAATGCGGAAGAGAAACTGAAAGATCTGCTTGCTCAGAATGAAATTGAAGGCGCTATGTTCAAGATGAAGAACGACCCGCGTATTACGAAAATCGGGAAGTTCATACGTAAAACAAGCATTGATGAGCTCCCGCAGCTGATTAACGTGCTCCGGGGCGAAATGTCCTTGGTCGGTCCAAGACCACCACTTGTAAGGGAAGTTGCGGAGTATACAGATTACGACAAGCTGCGTTTAACGGTTAAACCTGGTTGTACAGGGCTTTGGCAGGTTAGCGGCCGTAATGAATTAAGTTTTAAAGAAATGGTTGAGCTGGACTTGAGATACATCCAAAATCGGAGCGTTGTGTTTGACTTGAAAATCATATTCAAGACATTCAAAGTGCTCCTTGGGGCAAAAGATGCTTTCTAAGGCGGAAAATGAATGAAAAAGATGATGTTTATTACGAACCGGCTGCCGTTTCCAAATACGGACGGCAGAAAAAACCTGCTTCAGCAATACATTTATCAAATCAAAGATATTTATCCCGAATGTGAAATCGTAAACTTGTCTTTTGTTGATGACAATAAGTACCTGAAGGATAAGCCGGATGCGATTTCTCGCTTGGTATGTCTGCAATTGCCCGGTATGGCCGAAAAGCTGTTCAATGTCCTGGTCTATTCCTTGTTAATGCGAAGGTGGCCGCTGCAAGTATCCGTTTATTACTCCCGGAGAACACATCGGCTGATCAAAGAAATGATTAAGGAAGAGCAGCCGGAATTCATCTTTTACGATATGGTGCGTGTAGCGGAATACGTTACGGACGGAATCGGACAAAAGGTGCTCAGCTACGATGATCTTCTGTCATTGCGCTATGAACGTCAGCTTCAATGGTTTCAGTACATTCCGTCCGTATTCGGCGGCTTCTCGGACAAGCTTCCATCCGGTGTCAAGCGGTTTGCAAATTTGAAGTTCATTCAAAAATGGCTTGTCGCTTTCGAAAGCAAGCTGCTGCACAAGTACGAGAAACATGCAGCCCAAAATTTCCAGCACCTTATCTTTACATCTCCCAAAGAAGCGGAGACCTTCCGGCAAATTGTCAGTCATCGCTCTTGTCTCGGCATCCCGATGAGATTCGACCCGGATAGGAAAATGACGGGGAATCCCAGGTCATACGACAGGAACAAGATCGTCTTTGTAGGGAAAATGGACATCCCGCATAATAGCTCCGCCGTTGTTTATTTCTGTGAGAAGATATGGCCCAGGATAAAGCAGCAGGCACCGAAAGCAAAGTTCCATATCGTCGGAAAAAATCCGACTGCCGAAGTGCTTAGGCTGCAGCAGGCCTATCCTGACATTATCGTAACCGGCGAAGTGGATAACGTTAAGCGGGTCGTAAGCGATGCCGCGCTAATGATCGCTCCGCTGCTTTTTGGCACAGGAATTAAAACGAAGATCGTCGAGGCTATGTCTTGGGGAGTACCAGTCGTAACCAATCCGATCGGCAGTGAAGGCATCAATGCAATCAATCATGAGGATCTGTTCGTCTGTGAAACGGATGAGGAGATGGTTCAAAATGTACTCCTGTTATTGGACAACGATGAGATAAACGAAAAAGTATCGCGCAATTCGATCCGTTACGTGACCCATCATTTCAGCAGCTCCGTGACCCGCAAAAATCTGGAGTTGATTCTATCGTAGGGCAATTGCGCAAAGAGCAGGTGTTGGTTATTCGAAATCTTGTAATTGCGCTATTTATGTTATCCCTGATGCTCCTGACGTATGACAGCTTGCCCTACTTCCAGTTCTCGGTATATCGGCCGATATCTATGTTTCCGATGTTCCTTGCATCCATCTTGCTCCTGTTTACCGACTTCAGGTTCAAGAAGGGAGATGTTTTCTTTCTCCTCTTCGTGATGTACAGCGTCGGGCATTCCTTAATCGTTGCAACAAACAACGGTGATATCGGAAGCAGCGCGTCGCATATTATCACGCTTCTGTTCGGTCTGTCTATGTACCGGGTATCGGTCTATGTCACTGAGCAAGCGAAAGAAGATCCGGAGATTATAAAGCGAATCGCGAAAAGTATTGCGATAGGTTTTATTCCTCCGCTTTTTGCCGGTTTTCTTCAGCTATTCGACTCATTTTTCGTCCGCAACGGATTTTCTGGAGCCTTTACGGGACTGTTCGCGGATAAAGTGTATCTCCGGAGAATTCAGATGCTGTCGGGCGAGCCTTCATGGGCGGCGATTCATATGCTGAGCGGCGGGTTAATTATGTTCTTCCTGTATAAGCAGGGGTTCCGTAAGCAGCTGCTTCTGCTTGTCGCCACTATGCTGCTTATGGTGCTTTCCTTCTCCGCTTACGCTTACACCGTGCTGCTGACCGCACTGGTCATTTATGTACTGGTCACGAACAAGAACAGAGGCCGGATGCTGGTCGTCCTGGCGGCCTGCGCCTTAGTCGTTGTTGTAGGCGTGCCTTTTCTGATCGAAACGTTCAAGATAAGCGGCTATTTTACGGACCGGTTTCAGTTTAATTTCAATCAATTAATAAATAATGATAATTCATTTTTTATCAGGCTGGTGTTTCCGGCCATCGGTTTTATGGAATTTGCCAGACATCCGATTTTTGGAGTAGGCGGCGGCTTTTATTATACGGAATTTGCCTCCCTCCTACAGCAGCATTTCAGCAGCGGATTGAAATTCAGTGAAGTGTACGATCTGGTATTTATTAATCCCTATGACGCAACGTCAAGAAATATGGTGTCGAAGGTGTTCGCTGAGGAAGGCCTTATCGGGGCTATCCTTTTTGGAGGATTTCTGGTTTCGATTTTTCGCAGCTGCGGGGCAAATTCGTATTCGAAATTCGCTTTTGCGTTATGCATAGCACTCGTCATGAATTTTGATTCTTATGCTTTTCTGGATTTCTGGTTGTTATTCGGATTCATCCGCGGGGGAGGGTTCGAAACGGAAGCCATACGTACCGGTATGCCTGTACGAGTGCCCGTTCGGGTTAAAGGTCAGATAGCACCCGTTAGACCTATATATAGCGAATGGAGACGAAAGGCATGAAAATCGTTATTGTAAATAGTTTGTACAGCCCGCATATTATTGGCGGTGCGGAAATATCGACGCAAATCTTGGCCGAAACGCTTGATACAGTGGCTGAAGTGCATGTGCTTACGACAGGAGGACAAAAGAGAAACGCCGGTATAACGTCAGAGTTGATTAACGGGATTAAGGTTCATCGTGTTCCTTACAACAATTTGTATTGGATCGGCGATACGGAAAACCGCGGCAAGCTGCATAAGGTGGCTCGCAGACTTCTCGATTTCTATAATCCTGTACAAATTCGAACTGTGACGAACCTGTTGAAGGAAATAAAGCCGGACTTAGTTCATACTCAGAATTTGTCCGGTTTCGGGGCTGGGATATGGACAGCTTTCTTCAAAGCGGGTGTACCGATCGTTCATACATTAAGGGATTACTCGCTTATCTCGCCTGTCAGCTCGCCGATATCCAATCCACTGATTGCTCGGTTATACAGGCTGACTTCTCTTGGATTCAGCAAACGGGTATCCGCGGTTGTTGGTATATCTTCGCATATTTTAAACCGTCATACGGAATCGGGATTGTTTCCGAATGCTGAACACCTGGTCATTCCGAACGTCGTGGATGGCGACATCGTCGCAGGAGAGAAAGATTTCGCGCGTAAGCCGCTGCGCATCGGCTATTTCGGCAGAATCGAACCGGAGAAGGGCGTTCGTGAAATCATCGATGCCGTCCGTTCATTACCGAGTGAGGTGATTGAGCGCCTATATGTATGCGGTGATGGCAAGCTGAAAGAGGAGCTTTCGGAATCGTGCAGGAATGACGACCGAATCGTGTTCACCGGTAAAGTGAAGCCGAAAGAGGCTCGGGAACTCATGGCCCAAGTAGATGTCACAGTTGTTCCTTCGATTTGGGAAGAGCCGTTCGGGCGGGTCCTCATCGAATCCTATCAAGTCGGTACGCCCGTATACGCCTCAGCAGTAGGAGGAATTCCGGACGTTGTGCCGGCTCGTCAATTTCTTTTTGCTCCAGGCAGTTCAGAAGCCATTCAAGATAAATTAAAGGAATATTATTCATTCACGGCTGAAAAAAAACGAATGATTCAAAGACAATGTCTGGAACATAGCCGCAAGTTCACCAAACAATCGCAGCTTGAACAGTATTCGGGATTATATAAATCGGTTCTGACTCAGGTAACCGGTACTGAACAATCGGAGAAGACTTTTTCAACTGGAAAAAAAATAAAGGCCGGCGTGGGAAGGTAGTCTATGGCACAATTGGCAATCCGTAAAATATTAAATGGGAACGGTCTTGTTCAAACGATTATGCGCACAAGCGCAACCAACTTTATGGTGATGGTCATCACCACGCTGACCTCCATCATGACGGCAAGAATGTTCGGCGTCGCCGGCAAAGGGGAATTTTCGGCGATTCTGTTCTGGTCGACCTTCCTGGTAGGAGTTGTTGGATTCGGACTTCCCACTTCTCTTATTTACAACATGAAGCGGCATGCCGGCAAAGGAGCGGAATACATCAGGGCAGGCTTTCTATTCCAACTCCCGGTCAGCATCATTGTCGGCGTCATTTCATGGATGTATCTTCCGGTTTGGCTGGGCAACTATTCTGCCGAGGTCATTCAGACCGCCCGATGGTACACCGTGCTGACGCTGCCGCTGCTGCTAGCGGTCAATCTGATTGCGGCGCTTGCGCAAAGCTCGGATAACTTCAAAATCTATAACGGCGTAAGGTTGTTTGTTCCGCTTTTTAACTTGGCGGGTATCCTCGTACTCTTTATGACAGGAGTGCTTGATATCCACGCTGCTTCATTCGTCTACCTGATCACAACGCTGCTAGTCGTCATTTGGTCCTTGTATCAATTGAGGGGCGAGCTGAAAATCGATTGGTTGAAGCGTATGGTTGACCGGGCAGCGGCCAAGTCGTTATTCGGTTACGGCAGCAGGGTGTTTGGCGTTGAGCTGCTTGGTACCTTGTATTCGCAGTTTGACAAAATCATTATCTTATCGCTGCTCACGCCGCGGGATTTCGGTTTGTATAGCGTCGTATATGCTCTGTCCCGCGTTTTCAACACGGTTCAGATGGCCATCTCGAATGTCATTTTTCCGAAATTGACAGGGCTGGACAAGGACAAGATTATCGCAACGGTCGGCCGGGCTTTCCGGTTGTCGCTTATCCTGATGACGATCGTGGTCGTACCGAGTATATTCGTCGGCAGATTCCTAATGGGTATTTTATTCGGTAAGGAATTTTTGGAGGCCAGCACCGCGTTTTATCTTCTTTCTATTGAATGCATTCTCGGGGGCGGCTCTTGGATTCTGGCAGCTTCGTTCAACGCATTGGGTCGACCCGGTCTCGTTCTAATCCGACAAGTTATAGCACTTGCGATTACGATCGGATTATTTTTTGTATTTACCCCTTTATACGGTCTTAACGGAATTGCCCTATCTTTATTAATCGGTGCGCTGGTAAGAATGCTGATCACAATAGCCGCGATGCGGGTCGCGTTTAAGGTGCGGTTTGCCGGCATGCTTTTTGATAAAGACGATTTCCGCTTTTTGATCGGGCGTCTGAGAGAAAAAAAGATCATTAAAAGAGCTGGAAGAGCAGGTGGAATGGATGAGTAACCCAACAGTTTACATGTGGCCTAAAGTTAGCGAATATAACAAATATTCCGAATTGCTGACAAAGTCCATCGAAGAGAACGGTCTGCAGGTGGAACATTACGATACAAAGAACACCCTTAAACCTGCAAAGGGAGACATCGTCCATATGCATTGGCCCAGTTATTCGTATCAGGCGTCCAATTTCCCCCTAACGATCGTGAAGTCGCTGTTATTTGCCGGACTTCTTTTGTTTTTGAAAGTAAGGGGAGTACGGTTGTTTTGGACCGTTCACAATATTTGGCCGCATTCGACTGGCAAAAGTAAATGGAATTATATGATGCGAAAGTTTATTTTATCCGTCTGCAACAAAGGATTCGTCATGAGTGAAACGGTAAAACAAGAGGTTATCGAAACGTTCGGGGTGAGCGCTGATAAGCTGATTGTTACACCGCATGGCCATTACGTGGACGCCTATGTCGGCAAAGGGACGGATATCCGTAAGCGATTCGGCATTCCGCCGGAACAGTTCCTATTCTTATTTATCGGCAGAATCAACCCTTATAAAGGAATCGAGAAGCTAGTCGAAGCTTTTTTATCGGTTAAGTCGGACTCCGTTGGATTGCTGATAGCGGGAAAAGTAGATGACGGTTATAAATTGGATTATATCGATCCGATTAACGACGGCAGAATCAAAGTTTATCCTCATTTTGTGGATGACCACGAACTTGTCGACTACTTACGGGCGGGTAATGTTATGGTGCTGCCTTACAACCAGATTACGACTTCCGGAAGCGCGATTCTGGCTCTCTCTCATTATAAGCCGGTCGTTGCGCCCAAGCTCGGTTCGCTCAGCGAATATGTTTCCGAAGGATGCGGAATCTTATACGATCCTGCTGACCCGGACGGGTTATGCAAGGCGCTGGCAATGTCGGTAAATATGAATATGAACGAAGTAGAGAAGCACATTTCAAAAAAATTGGCAGAATTAGACTGGCAGGGGATAGCCGGAAAAATGATAAAAGTTTATACCGGGACAAAACGGTACGAGGTGAATGCATGAAAGCGACAGTAGCGATTTGCACCCATAACAGAGCTGAGGATGTGAGAGAAGCGCTTTTAAGTCTCTTACGGCAAAACTTTACGGATGCGTTTGAGGTGATTGTGGTTGACAACCGGTCCACCGACAACACCAAACAGGTTGTTCAAGAAGTCAATAAGATGACAAGCATCCCGATTATTTATGTTTATGAAGAACGGCTGGGGCTCTCCGTAGCCCGGAATCGTGCGATTCGCGAAGCGAAGGGCGAGTATGTGCTGTTCTTAGACGATGATGCAATGGCTTCCAAGGAATGGATTAGTGGGATTGTCTCCTTATTTGAGACCGATCCCAGAATCGGCTGCGTTGGCGGCAGAATCGAACCCGCTTGGGAAGGGGCGGAGCCGACTTGGCTTTTGCCGGAAAACCGGACGCTCTATACCATTTTGGATTATTCCAATGAAATTGTAGAAATGAAAAAGCCGGCCATACCATTCGGAGCCAATGTAGCGTTCCGTAAATCCGTGTTCGATTCGCTAAAACCCTTTCGCGAGGATCTGGGCAGAGTGGGGAGTAACCTGCTTTCAAGCGAGGAAGCCGAGCTCATTGATCGAATCCGCAGCCGCCATACCGTCTTTTACACACCTCATGCCTGGGTGAGGCACAAAATTCCGCGCAGCAGAGTTAGCAGAAAATGGCTGCTGCGAAGAATTTATTGGCAGGGAGTCAGCAGTGCGGTCAGCTCGGAGCGGAAGACAGGCATTATCGTTAAATCCGTCCTGAAGATTCCGGTGTTTCTGTTGTTGACGGTCATTTTTTTCTTCGATAAGCATCGGATATTCCGCAATATAAGCAAAATTATATACAATAACGGTTTGATCAGCGGTGTATTGCGCACCTATAACTAGACAAAGAGAGAAAAGGAGAAAAATGGTGGAGAGGTTAAAAAACATCAAGAAATATAATCGTACACTGCTTTATATTTTATTGATTTTTAGTTTACTTATAACCATTATGCCGATACACGGTTTTGCAGACAACTCTACCAACACTACTTCAGCTGAAATAATAGTTGATGATCTTGTGGATTGGAGTCATGTTTACAAACATTCGGAGACTCTCTCTCTACAAGTATCTGAGGCTGCGGCTGATCCCACCCGGGTGATCCGAAGCTTTCGATCAAACGAATACATGACGTACCGGTCGAACGGTCCTCTAAGGAATTTTTCCTTATACACGTACTATCGTCCGGACAACGGGCCTTACAATCATCCGAATTTTTATGTTTCCCACGATGGACAAGAATACGAGGAAGTGACTCCGCAAGTTTACAAAGACGCGGATAACATGAATTTTGTCGTGTACGAAGTACGGAACTTTCGTGGGGATGCAAGATACTTGAAAATACAATACACTGGCAGCGATATCTCTAAATCACCGGTAATTGGGAAAGCGGTGCTGAATGGTTCATTGGGCGTAAAGTCCAACCTGCCTTCGGGGTCCATCCCCTACGGAAGTATGGTCATGTTGGAAAGAGCAACTGCCGGCGATACCGTGTATTACACTACGGACGGCAGCGACCCCAGAACATCTCTTACACGCAAGCTTTATACTTCACCGATCAAAGTGGTGAACGAGCTTCTGTTAAAGATTACCGCCGTAAACCATTCGGCATCGGGCAAATCAGCGGCCAGCAGGGTTTCCACCTACCGGTATGTGTCGGATGGTTCTTTGGATACGACAGTCGGAATGAACGACACGCTCGAAAATTTTAAACAGCTTTACAGCAAATCGAGTATTTATATTTTGAGAGATACTCCCTATTTCTTCGGCAACGACTCAAACCGGATGGTGCGTACTTCAAAGAAGCCAGGGAACATCATTTATCAAACGGATTACGATATTTCAAACTTTATGGTCTACAGCTACTTTTTTACTGGAAAGGCCATTGAGAAACATCGGATCTTCATTTCGGAGAATGGAAAGGATTATTCCGAAATTTCTGCTAAAGCCTATTCGGTAGGCCATCCAGTAGGGAATTGGCAGAAGTACGCTTACGAGGCTTCGTCACTGCCGGCGGGTACGAGGTATTTGAAAATCGAGCTGCACGGATCGGCTGCGTCTTGGTCGCCCCAGGTTTCAAATGTGATTTTAAATCGAAGCACCGCTTCCGTGGGCATTAAGTCAACCAAAAGCGCCGAAACATTACACGATGTGCAGTTAACGGCTTCGGGCGAGGCAAAGATTTTTTACCGTTTGAATAATGGGTTCGGCTTCAAGTCCTATTCCGAACCGCTTCAACTCACGGGTTATAACGTGCTGGAAACCTATGCGGTCAAGGATGGTATGGAGCCAAGCCCCATCCGTAAATACACGCTCAACGCAAGCAATCTAATTAAAGTGGACAGGTTCGGTCAATTGACCTCTGCGAATTTTCCCGGGAAGGTGACAAATGAGCAGCAGCTGGAAGCGGATGCCGAGGCAGACGCCTCCTATTACAGCGGTTTAACACCTCCTTCGGACCGCGACCAATACGGCGGCCTGAAAGGCAGTGCGGCAAAATACGGGTTGCAAAAAACGGGATTTTTTACAATTCAGCAGATAGGAAGCCGCAAAGTGATGACAACTCCGGGAGGCAATCTCTTTTTCAGCTTAGGGGTGAATGGTCTTACAGCCAATGAAACCTATACGATGGTAAAGGGCCGGGAGGAACTGTTCGAATCGATGCCTTCTAATCAAGAGGAATATAAATCGGCATTTATGGGGTTAGAGAATTTCTCGTTCTATCTGGCGAACAAATACCGGAAAACAGGGAAAGTTCCAACCGAGCATGCTATTTATTCGGAAGCGGCCGAGCGCATCAGGAAATGGGGATTTAACAGTGCGGGTGGCTATTCGCCTGAAAAATACAGCAATGAGAGCAAATTGCCTTACGTTCGGATGCTTCCGCTTACGAGCATGAACTGGTCTAATATTGGCGGGATTTCGATATTCGACATTTTTGCGCCGGATGCGGAAGCCAAGCTCGATAAGACGTTAGCTAATGTACTCAAGCCGAACAAAGATGATCCGTTGCTGATCGGGTACTTCATCGACAACGAATACGAGTACCATAAGTTTTATTCCCATGTGCCGAAGCTGAAGGCAAGCAAAGCAGCCATCAAAGGACGTTTGGTTAAAAGACTGAAGGATAAATATCAAGACATAGACAAATTTAACAGCCATTGGCAGACAAGCTTTGAATCCTTTGAAGAATTGAAGGAAGCGGAGCTGCCGATCAATACATCGTCAGCATGGCGTGATATGGATGCATTTTTTAGATATTATCTGGAGACGTTCTTCGGAACGGTTTCACGGATCTACCGCAAATATGATCCGAATCATCTCCTTCTTGGAGACCGCTGGCTAACGACTCCTTTCCATAATGAGAAGTTTCGGAGCGTGATGGCGGAGATCGAAGGGAAATACGTGGATGTTATCAGTATCAACCATTACAGTTATCATCTCAAACCCGATCTATTGGAGGATGTACACAAGAAGTCGGGCGGCAAACCGATTCTGATAAGCGAATTCGGTTACGGTACAGCGGAACAAGGATTGGAGCCTCTCCTTCCAAATTCGGCCGCGAACCAGTTTGAGAGAGGGATGCGTTACCGGAATTATATGGAGGGGGCAGCCAGTCTGGACTTCATTGTAGGCGTTCATGTATTCAATTACGTGGACCAGGCAGGTCTCGGAAGATATTGGCAGGGAATTTGGGGAGAACGCTATAACTCCGGCCTTGTGAATGTCGCCGACCGTCCTTATAAGGAATACCTGGAAGGGATTATGGACACCAACTACGACATCTACAAGTTAGTTCTGGGGGAACGGCCGAAATTTTATTACGAGTTAAGGAAATAAGCGTCTTCTCGATCTTTACGTCGGCGTTGGCCGTTTCCAAGGATGGAATCCCACCACATGGAGGTGAACATCATGGAAAAAAGAAAGAGAAGTCTAAAGGAATATGTCAGATATGGATACCGTATTGTGCTCGGCATGATGTTTAGAAGGAAGTTGGAACAGGGAGGCAGCATGCTTCGCGTGTGCGGCAGAGTCATTGTATCCAAAGCTAAAGATTCTAAATTGATTATCGGGAAAAACGTCATCTTGCATAAAGATACCGGCTTTTATTTGGAATCGAAAAAAGCGAAGATCGAGATTGGCGATTATACCTTTATTAATCGAAGATCTGAAATTAGGTGCAAAGAGCAAGTAAAGATAGGGAATAATTGTGCGATTTCCTGGGATGTATCCATAATAGATACCGATTATCATCAACTTTCAGGTACCGAATCGACGAAGCCGGTCTTCATTGGAGATAAAGTTTGGATCGGCTGTAAATCGACGATTTTAAAAGGCATCACCATTGGTAACGGCGCCGTTGTTGCGGCGGGTTCTGTTGTAACAAAGGATGTGGAGCCCTATACGCTTGTGGCGGGAGTACCGGCAAAGGAAGTCAAACGGAATGTCAAGTGGAGTCTCTAGTGATTAAAGAGAGAAAACAAATAAAGGAGAGTTTATTATGCTGAGTACCCCGAAGAATGTTCACCCTATGGAAGGAATCAAAAATAAGCTTCGCCAGATTTTGAATGTCATTCCGCCGGGCTCCAACATCTACTATATCGATATACCCGTTCACAGCAACGGCGGCGACCTACTCATTATGAAAGGCACGGAAGCGTTCTTCAAGGACTATAATATTCGCGTCCGTGCACGCTACAGCGTGCTTGATTTTCCCGATTCGCTGATGATTCCGAAAGATCATATTATCGTGCTGCATGGGGGAGGTAACTTCGGCGACCTGTATCCGGCACATCAGAAGCTGCGCGAGAAAATTATCACCAGCTATCCGTACCATCGGATCGTGATGCTTCCACAGACGATATTTTATAAGAAAGAGTCTGAATTCGACCGGACGGCGCAAATATTCAATGGACATAAAGATATTCATCTCTATGTCCGCGACACGTTGTCCTATCAATCTGCATCCGAGAAATTCCATAGATGCAACGTTTATTTATCACCCGACATGGCCCATCAATTATGGCCGATCCGGCACAAAGGAAGCCCGGGCAAAGATCTGCTCTGCTTCTTCCGCACGGATATTGAGAAAACGATTGAGCAGGAGAAGCTCGAATCGGCGGGTCGCGGCGATTATTTGGATTGGAACTCCTTGTATAACCGGGTGGAGCAGAAATCGATTAATCTCATTGTCAGAATGATAAAGAAAGGCAGCAGTCCACTGCCGATGCAGGCGATTTGGGGGAGGTACACCGATTATCTGGTAGATAAAGCTGTCAAGCGCTTCAGCGGCTACCAGACGGTACAGACATCAAGGCTGCATGGCCATATTTTATCCTGCTTAATGGACAAGCCCAATACGCTGCTCGACAATTCTTACGGCAAGAACTCCAACTATTATCATACATGGACAAGCGGCATAGGTTCCGCCCAATTGATTGTGAAGAACGAAGGGCAAAAAACAAGTTCGAATGCTTCGCAAATCAGTTAACTACTATATATAGGAGGAGTTTCCATGAAAATTGTTCTACTCTCAGGTGGCTCGGGCAAACGCCTGTGGCCGCTCTCGAACGATGCCCGTTCCAAGCAGTTCTTGAAGGTGCTGAGGAATTCGGAAGGCGAGCATGAGTCGATGGTACAGCGGGTTTGGGGGCAGATTGCGAGTGCCGGACTTGGTGATCATGCTTTTATCGCAACAAGCAAGCCGCAGGTTGAAATGATCTACAACCAGCTGGGAAGCGAGATTGAAGTGATTGTCGAACCGGAAAGAAGGGATACGTATCCTGCGATCGCGCTGGCGGCCACCTATTTGTACTCGGTTAAAGGCGTCAGCCTGAATGAAACGGTCGTGGTCATGCCGGTCGACCCTTTCGTTGAGGAATCGTTCTTCCACAAGACAAAGGAACTGGACCAGGTCTTGAACGAGTCGGGTGCGGATATGGCTCTTATGGGAGTAAAACCGACATATCCTTCGGAGAAATACGGGTATATCGTTCCGCAAAGCGGAACCGCGCATGACGCGCCATATATGAATGTACAAAGCTTCCGTGAGAAACCCCGCGAAGAAGAAGCAGCGGTCATGATTGAGCAGGCAGCACTTTGGAACTGCGGTGTTTTCGCATTCAAGCTGGATTTCATCATTAATATTCTGCTTTCGCACGGGCTTCCGATCCAATACGACGAAATGGTTAAGCAGTACGACAAGCTAACGAAGAACAGCTTCGACTACGAGGTAGTGGAGAAAGCCAATCTTATCGTCGCGCTGCCATACGAGGGGGATTGGAAGGATCTTGGTACATGGAACACGCTGACGGAGGAGATTGCGACCCCGCTGATCGGCAAAGGAATTATTTCTGATAGTTCATCCAATACGCATATTATCAACGAACTGGATATTCCGATTACGCTGCTTAATTTATCCAATGTTATCGTCGCGGCGAGTCCGGATGGCATTCTTGTCTCAGACAAGGCATCAAGCCCGATGATCAAGGAGGTTATGAAGCACTCGGATCAACGTCCTATGTACGAGGAGAGACGTTGGGGCCGTTACAGGGTGCTCGATTTCTTGAAATATCCAGACGGGAAAGAAGTTCTGACCAAACGGATATGTTTAGCGCAGGGTAAAAATTTAAGCTACCAATACCATTTGCTTAGAGACGAGGTATGGACCGTCGTTTCCGGTAATGGGGTGATGGTCCTGAACGATAAGCGGTTTCCGGTTAAGGCCGGAGATGTACTCGTTATATCGAAGCAGAGCAAGCACAGTTTATTGGCGGAGACGGAAATGGACATCATTGAGGTGCAAACCGGGTCGGAGCTTATAGAAGAAGATATCGTCCGGCTTGCCTTCGATTGGAATGAAATTATTGAAATATGTGCCGTATAAGTGAAGGGATTTCAATATAGGGAGTGATGAGAATGAACATTACGGTCATTGGCACCGGATATGTCGGGCTCGTATCGGGTGTCTGTTATGCGGAGCTGGGGAATAAAGTCATTTGTGTCGACAAGGATCTTGGAAAGATCGAGACGCTGCAGGCTGGCGAGATTCCCATTTATGAGCCGGGGCTGAAGGAGTTGGCGGATAAGAACTGTTCCGCCGGAAAACTCGCTTTCACAACCGATCTGACCGAAGCGGTACGTCAATCGGACATTATCATTCTGGCTGTCGGAACGCCTCCGATGCCAAGCGGCGAGGCGAATATGGCCTATATCAATCAAGCCGCCCTTGATATCGCCGAAGCGATGAACGGCTATAAAATCATCGCTATAAAAAGCACGGTGCCGGTCGGCACGAACGAACGAATCCATGAGCTGATCCGCACCCGCACATCCGAGCCGTTCGATAGCATTTCGCTGCCGGAATTTCTCCGCGAAGGTTCTGCCATCAAGGATACGCTGAATCCGGACCGGATCGTCATCGGTGCCGATTCTGGGAGCGCAGCCGATACTATGGTCGAGCTGCATCGGCCGCTGACGGAGCAAATTATTGTGACGGATATCCGCAGTGCAGAAATGATTAAATATGCTTCCAATGCTTTTCTCGCTACGAAAATTTCGTTTATCAACGAGATTGCGAACATTTGCGAGAAGGTAGGCGCAGACGTGACGAAGGTTGCGGAAGGGATGGGCTACGACAAGCGGATTGGACAGTCGTTCCTTAAAGCCGGAATCGGCTATGGAGGCTCCTGTTTTCCGAAGGATACCAGAGCCCTTATCCAAATCGCCGGTAACGTCGATTACGAGTTCAAGCTGCTGCGGTCGGTTGTGGAAGTAAATCAAGATCAACGGTTTAATGTGATTCGCAAGCTGGAGACAATCTTTAATGGCCAATTGCGGGGTAAGACAGTCGCGGTATGGGGACTGGCCTTTAAGCCGAATACCGATGACGTCCGCGATTCACCGGCGCTCGAAATCATTCAATATTTGGTAGAGAACGGCGTGAAGGTGAAAGCTTACGATCCTATCGCTATGGAAAACTTCAAAGGCTTATACGGCAAGGAAGGCGTCATATGGTGCAATCAGGCGCTCGATACGGCACAAGACTCAGATGCGCTTTGTTTACTGACGGAATGGGATGAATTCGCGGAAGTGGATTTGAATCTGCTGCAATCCGTCATGAAGCAGGCCATTCTGATCGACGGACGCAATGTGTTTAAAGAGGAAGATTTGCTCGGAACCGATTTCGTTTATTATTCCGTCGGCCGCCCGAGCCTGAATAAAGGCGTCAAACAGCAAATTCCTGTTATGCAATTGTAATTCTAACGATAGTGGGGTTCTGACATGATGAAAGCAGAGAAAATTGATTTAAGCGATATTTCGAATGAATTGTCATTTATGCTATTCATTCTGCGCGACGTTCAAGAGTTGGATGAGAAGAGGATACGAGAATTCACTACGAATCTGAAGTGGGATTCGTTTATACAATTAACCCTGCATCATCGTGTTTATCCGATCGTTTACTTGAAACTAAATCAAATCCGTTCATCTCTTATTCCTGCCGATATTATGGAGACGCTCCACTATCATTACAATTCCAATATCATTAAGATGATGCAGCTAACTAGAGAGATGAATAAAATTTGCGATGAATTATCAGTCAACAGTATACGCACCATTTTGTTGAAAGGCCCCATTCTGGCGATTCAACTTTACGGTGATATGTCGCATAGGACTTCCAAAGATCTGGATATTCTGCTCGATGTAGAAGATGTGGAAAGAGCACAGGAAGTCATGACACAGCTTGGATATGAATTAGAGGATAAGGATTCATTACATCATAATTGGAAAGATAAGCATCACCATCTTTCCTTCCGTCATAAAGAACATTCTGTACAAATTGAAATTCATTGGCGGTTAAATCCTAATTCCAATGCTTCGCATTCATTCAATCAACTATGGGAACGTAGAAATACAGTTCAATTATTGAATCAGTCATTTCATTGCTTAGGCAATGAAGACCTGCTCTATTATCTTGCTGATCATGGTGCCAGGCATGCCTGGTTTCGATTACGCTGGTTAATGGATATCGATCGTTTAATGTCTAAAATGGATAGCGGGAAAATGCATGATTATTTTAGACAGTACGGTGGTCAATCATTTACAGGGCAAGCCTTCATATTAGCTTTCAACCTCCTTGATTCAAAGATTCCTCATTCTATGAATCAAGTGACGAATAATAAGAAGGCTCTTCGGCTAGCGAAAACATCTTTGTTTTTTATCAAAAAGATAGTTAAATTAAACCCGGTCCCGGAGAAAAGCGTCGTTTGGCAGTATTTCCGATACACTCTATCACTAATGACAGGCAGGCAGAGAGCGAGATATCTTCTGAATCACCTGGAACCTAACGTGAAAGATATGTCTCTGCTGCCGCTATATAAACCATTTCATTTTCTATATGTTCCGCTCCGGCCGTTTCTATGGTTTTGGAGAAATATCATAAATAATTAATTTTTGTTTAGAAAAAAAGCGACATAAAATGAATTTTCAATACGAATAGTATAAATAAATACAAATTTTATACTACTTGCTAAACGGGGTGTTTACTCTGAATGATTATCGAATATTTGGTTTGAACATTAAAAGTAAAATTGTTCTGCCTGAAGCATATGAAATACATGGAATTATTTCGGAATTTGATGTAGAAATTGAATTAAATCCACCGCTGGAAGATTGCCAGGATCAATTTACAACGGACAACTACCAGTTCGATAACGGTCGATTTCTCTTCCATGTACCCGAAACAGCCTTTTACAGCATTACATCCGGTACCCAAATCACGATAACCCCATACCCGGGAGCGGATGAGGCGAAGATTCGGCTTTTCCTGCTCGGAACCTGTATGGGCGTACTGCTCATGCAGAGAGGGATTCTACCCCTGCACGGGAGTGCAGTCGTCATTGACGGGAAGGTTTACGCCATTGTCGGGGAATCGGGTGCCGGTAAATCGACTCTTGCCGCAGCGTTTGTGCGCGTTGGATATCCATTAATGACGGATGACGTTATCGCGGTCTCCTTATCCAATGATTCGGCAGCAGCTACTGTCTATCCGTCCTATCCGCAGCAGAAGTTGTGGGAGGAAAGCATAGAACAATTAGGATTGCTTTCTCACAACTATTCATCGATTTACCAAAGGATTAACAAATACGCGGTGCCTATACGGTCCCAATTTTGCAGAGAGCCTCTCCCTCTCGCCGGGGTAGTTGAGCTTATCAAAGCTTCCGAACCAGAACCATCTCTTAAAGCTTATAACAGATTAGAAGGGCTTCATGTCTTAAATGTGCATACCTATCGAAATTCCCTTCTCCATCTGTTGAACCTGCAGCAATGGCAATTTCAATCGATTGCCCGGCTTGCTTCCGGGCTCCCGGTGTACCAGCTCCGCCGCCCGGCAGACGGCTTTTCTGCCTTTAACTTAGTTGATCAAATTGTCAGTCTGACTAATAAAAAGGAGGTTGTTATTTCATGAGCGTTGATATAATTACCGCTAACGAACTTGTTGTACAGTCGGATGGTTACCTCGTAAGCGAAATGAACGGGGAGAAGATCATGCTGAGCATCGAGAATGGCAAGTACTACAACTTAGGCCAGCTCGGGGGCCGAGTGTGGGAGCTGATGGCATCCCCTGTTTCCATACAAGATATGGTGAAGCAACTAGTGACCGAATATGAGATAGAGCCCGGAGCGTGCGAACAGCAAGTTCGTACTTTCCTGCAGCAGCTTAAATCCGAAGGACTCATACAAGTTAGAAAGGAATAATGAACTTGTATAGGAAAGCGATAAGAAAAGTTAAGAGATTTATAGCTTACCCCGCAGACTTGAAGCGGATGTATGTGGAGGCTTATTTTTACTTAGCTTTGGCGAGGGTGCTTAAGCTGCTGCCATTCGCAAAAGTAGCTCCTTCTCTTGGCGAGCATATGAGGGAGACACCATATACGAGCACTATAGAACAGGATCTCATCCATCGTAAAGTATCCAAGGCCGTTCATGCGATGAGCCGCATCACCTGGTGGGAAAGCCAGTGCTTAGTCAAGGCTGTCGCGGCCATGAAGATGCTGAAGCGAAGAGGGATCGAGAGTACGCTTTATCTGGGCAGCGGCAGGGATGAGACGGGGAAAATGATTGCTCACGCTTGGCTTCGCAGCGGGTCGTATTATGTAACCGGCAATGAAAGACTGGAACGGTATGCTGTCGTTGCCGTGTTCGGGAATCACACAGAAGCTGCGGTTCTGTCGCCAATTGAGCGGTAATCCGCATTAGGGGTTTTTCTTATGAAGGATTTATTCTATTTTATTCGAAAAATGCACCAGGTCTCAGGATTCCGTCTATACCTCAATATGTTCACTACATTCGTGATCAGCTGTCTGGACGGTATCGGAATCTATATGATCGTTCCTATGCTTAGCATTATAGGCGTATTTCAAATGAATATGGACGAAGTGCCGCTTGTCTCTTCCTTATTCGCATTCATCGAGTCATCGTCAATCGAGTTAAACTTGCCGGTCGTACTAGCGATATATGTGATGATCGTTGGCGGACAAGCATTGCTTCAGCGAAGCCAGATGGTGTTGAACTCACGGATTCTGCAAGCCTTCGTCCGTTCACTCCGGACGGAAACGTATCAGGGGCTGCTTGGGGCAAAATGGGAGTTCTTCCTCCGAAAGCGGAAGTCGGATTTTCATCATGTCATGGTTAACGAGCTCGGACGGGTCAGCTACGGCACTTCACTCTTCCTGCAGATGGTCACAGGCGTTATTTTTACGGTTATTCAAATCGCTCTGGCCTTCTGGCTCTCTCCGTTGTTAACGGCTGTCGTGCTTATAAGCGGCGGAATACTCGCTATATTCTCGCGCAAGTTTATTAAGAAGGCGGGACATATTGGCGACAAGACATCGGAGCTGTCTCAGAGCTATTTTGCAGGAATAAGCGATCATTTCAACGGCATCAAGGATATTAAGAGCAACAGGCTGGAACGCTCCCATATCAGTTGGTTCAACAACATGAGCAAGGAGCTTGAGAGCAACGTTATCCAATTAGTACGAGTCAATTCTTTGTCCCAGTTCATCTACCGGATCTCTTCCATAACGCTTATTGCCGGATTCGTCTATTTAGCTTTAGAGGTCTTCCACACCCCGGCTGAGCAATTGATTCTGGTGGTTCTCATCTTCTCGCGGCTGTGGCCGAGATTTATCGGGATTCAGTCGAATATCGAACAGCTGGCGACCAATCTGCCTGCTTTCAAAGCCATGCGTAAGCTGCAGCAGGAATATGAGCAGGAGAAGGAGCTCACCTTGTCAGGCTCTTCGGACGGGGGAAAGCAATTTCAATTGCAGGAAGGAATCGAATGCAGACAAGTCAATTACCGGTACGACCCTAAAGAGCCGGTGTTTGCTCTGCGTGATATTAACGTCTATATTCCTGCGAATCGCATGACGGCTATCGTAGGTATGTCCGGTGCGGGGAAAAGCACGCTGATTGATATGCTCATGGGGCTTATTCAACCGGAGAGAGGGCAAGTGCTGATTGACGGCGTTACGCTGAGAGACGAGAAACAGCTTCTCTCGCTGCGGAGCGCAATCGGCTATGTGGCACAGGATCCGTTTCTCTTCAATGCAAGCATTCGGGATAACTTGAAGCTGGTTGACCCTTATGCCGAAGACACCGAGCTGTGGAACGCTTTGAAATTCTCAGTATCCGATGAATTTGTACGCATGCTGCCGCAAGGTTTGGATACGGTCATCGGTGACAGGGGCATTCGGTTGTCCGGGGGAGAGCGGCAGCGGATTGTACTCGCGAGAGCCATATTGAAGCGTCCCTCCATTCTAGTGCTGGATGAAGCGACCAGCGCGCTGGACAGTGAGAATGAACGGCTGATTCAGGAGGCGCTTGACCGTCTTAAGGGAAGCATGACGATTATTGTCATTGCCCACCGATTGTCGACTATCCGCAATGCGGATCAGGTCATTGTCATAGAGCAGGGTGAGGTTATTCAGCAAGGCGGCTATAAACAGCTGTCTCAAGAGGCCAAAGGAAAGTTCAGACAACTGCTAAACTATCAA
The DNA here is from genome assembly GCF_003337375.1 of Paenibacillus prosopidis. GTDB lineage: Bacteria > Bacillota > Bacilli > Paenibacillales > Paenibacillaceae > Pristimantibacillus > Pristimantibacillus prosopidis. Next base: position 33,930 of record NZ_QPJD01000005.1, on the reverse strand, counting down.
ACAGGCGTTAACAGCTAGTTCGGTTACCCCAACCACTATTAAATATAACTAGAAATGATTGGAGTAATAATGAGTGCGATAACCGGTGTTTTTAATTGTAATGAAGAACCTGTATCTGTCGAAACGATCGAAAATATGATGCAAGCCTTGCAAAAATACCCTGCCCATGATGTGCGGGTTTGGCATGACCGTTTCGTATTTTTAGGTTGTCACGCGCAATGGATCACACCAGAATCGACTAAAGAACGGCTGCCCTTTTACGATGAACAGCATAAGCTTGCCATTACCGCAGACGCGATCATTGACAACAGGGAGGAATTATTTAACCGGTTGCAGGTTGAGCATCTCCAGCGGAAACAGATGACGGACAGCGAGCTTATTTTGGCGGCATACTTAAAATGGGGGAAGGAAGCCCCGCGATACCTGATAGGAGACTTTGCTTTCATCATATGGGATGAGCAAAAACGCCTTCTTTTCGGCGCGCGTGATCTGTCGGGAAATCGAACGCTGTATTATTATCATCATTCACGACAGTTTGCTTTTTGCACGGTGATGAATCCGCTGTTTACTATGCCTGGTGTCAAGAAGGAACTGAATGAGTCATGGTTGGCCGAGTTTCTCATGATCCCTATCATTTTGGATACGATCGATGTTCACTCCACGGTTTATGATAATATCGATCAAATTCCTCCCGGCCATTCGATTACGGTGGCGGATGGAAACATTGCATTGGAGCAATACGGGACATTCATTACGCCTGGCGGGACGCTTAAACTAAAAACAAACGGCGAATACGAAGAAGCATTTCGTGAAGTCTTTCAGGAAGCCGTTACATCGAAGCTCCGGACATACCGGAAAGTTGGTGCAAGCTTAAGCGGAGGGTTGGATTCGGGGGCTGTCGTAAGCTTTGCCGCAAACCCGTTGCGGCAGGAAGGGAAAACATTACAATCCTACAGTTATGTCCCTCCCTCTGATTTTGTGGATTGGACACCGAAAAGCTTGATTGCTGATGAGAGTTCTTATATCCAAGCCACGGTCCAACATGTAGGAAATATCGCGCACAACAATTTGGACTTCTCGGGTCGAAACTCATTTGACGAAATGAATGACCTGCTCGAGCTGATGGAGGCGCCTTATAAGTTTTTTGAAAATTCATTCTGGATCAAAGGGATTCTCAAGCAAGCGGAGAAGGACGGAGTCGGAGTATTGTTGAATGGAGGGAGCGGGAATTACTCCATCTCGTGGGGACCGGCGCTGGATTACTACGCTCAGCTTTTAAGAAAGCTGCGATTGATACGTTTTTACCATGAACTGAAGCTCTATGGCAGAAATATGAGAATCGGGAGATCCCGATTGCTGCCTATAATCGGCAAACTGGCATTTCCGGCTCCGTCTTTTTTTTCGAAGCCGCGGCCCGATATCCCGCTTTTAATCCATCCGGATTTAGCGGAACGAACCAAAGTCTTCGATAAACTTAAAAACCATAATGTCGGATTGACCAAATTTTCAATGAACGAATTTGCGGCAAGAATCGATCAGTTCGAAAATTTGTCGTTCTTAAATCATCAGGGGACGTCATCAACGAAATTATCATTACGTTATGCCGTCAGGGAAAGGGATCCGACCTCTGATCCCAGGGTGGTTCGATTTTGCTTATCCGTGCCTGTAGAACAGTATGTCCAAAATGGGATAGACCGTTCTTTAATTCGAAGGTCGACCGAAAATTATTTGCCCGATAAAGTCCGGTGCAATCTTCGGGTTCGGGGTGTGCAGGGAGCGGACTGGATCCATCGCATGATTCCATCGTGGAGTGCTTTTATGGAAGAACTTCATCAGCTTTGTGGTGATACCGGGGCTTCGTATTTTTTAAATGTGAAACAAATTAAAGAATCACTTTCGAAAATTGGAAACTCACCTAAACCTGAATACGCCTTTGATCCGAATGTAAGATTATTAATGCAGAGCTTAATTGTTTACCGTTTTATAAGGCAATTTTCATAAAGCCCCGCATGAAAGGAGGTGATACAAATGACAAAGGAAATGAAGAAAGAATGGCAGCCACTGACTTTGGAACTCCTTGATGTCAGCGCGACCATGGGTGGAAAAAATGGCGTGTATCCTGACAGAAATGGTAAAGGTAACAATAATGGTCACCCTCATGAAGATTCCTAGGATGACTGACTACTAGTACTATTATTTTCATGGCCCTTATCATTTTAACGGATAAGGGCCCTTCTTAACGATAAAGAAAGTTTTAAGTTCACGTTAGGAGACTTGCTTTATCGTTAAGAGGGTAAGGAAGAAATAGATGAAATGAATCATAAGTCGATAGGGTGTGATTGCATGAGCGTTATTGCCGGTGTTATACAATTCGATAGGCCGCTGCATCCAACTGATGGGACTGCAGATTTCATGGAAGCCGTACAGCAGTTTCCCGGAGATGGCTTTGAAACATGGGAAGATGCGTCGGTTCTACTCGGTTGCCGGTCTCAATGGATAACACCGGAATCGGTTAATGAACGCCTTCCATTTCGGGATGAGCATTCCGGACTGGTTATAACCGCTGATGCAATCATTGACAATCGCGCGCAATTGTTCGAGCAGCTCGAGATTGGACGAGACAGAAGAAGCGGGATAACGGACAGCGAGCTCATTCTGTTGGCTTATCGCAAGTGGGGCCAGGAGACGCCGCGTTATCTAATTGGAGATTTCGCCTTCGTCATTTGGGATGCTAGGAGAAAGCTGCTGTATGGGGCGAGAGACCAGCTTGCCAGCAGGACATTGTATTATCACCACAGTTCGAATCAATTCTCGTTCTGTAGTGTAATCCATCCGCTATTCTCCCTAGCGGGAATAGATAAGAGACTATGTGAAGAGAGATTTGCGGAATTTTTGGCGATACCGACACTCTTGGATGCTGTCGATGTCCATACGACTTATTATACGAATGTGTTTCAGCTGCCGCCGGCCCACTCCTTTATTTTGCAAGAAGGAAAGCTTACATTTGCCAAGTATGGTTCATTAATGCCGGAAGAAAGACTAACCTTAGGCTCTGATGACGAATATTTGGAAGCCTTCCAGGAAATATTCCAAGAATCGATCCGCTCCAGACTGCGTACCTTCAAGCAGGTGGGAGTGACCCTGAGCGGGGGACTCGATTCCGGCTCGGTGTCAGGGTTCGCAGCGGGGATGCTCTCCCGGGAAGGCAAGAGCTTGCAAGCTTTCAGTTATATTCCAGAGCGGGATTTCAAAGATTGGACGCCCAGAAGCATGTTTGCGGATGAAAGTCCTTATATTCAGTCGATCGTCGATTATGTAGGAAATATTAAGGCGAACTTATTAGATTTCCCGGGGACAAGTCCTTTTACTGAGATTGATGAATGGATCGACAGTTTAGAAGGACCATACAAAAATTTCGAAAATGCATTCTGGGTTAAAGGCATTCATGAAGAAGCGGCGCGTCAAGGAGTAGGTGTCTTGCTCACGGGCGCAAGAGGGAATTACTCGATATCCTGGGGTTCAGCTATCGGTTATTACAGCTTGATGCTGAAGAAGCTCCAATGGCTCCAATTATACCGTGAGATTACGATGTATGGCAGACAACTGGGCACCGGCCGGAAACGAATCGTTCGGGCGATTAAACAGCAGGTTTTTCCGGAGAAAGGGTCTCCGTTTCAACCGGGAGTACCTTCCATCATTCAGGCTGATTTTGCAAAGAGCTCCGGGGTATATGAGAAGCTATCGCAGTATGATGTCGGTTTGCGGGAGTCAACGTATCAAATTCTGCGGGAGCGTGAGGATTATTTCAGCAACCAGGCGGTTTTAAGTATGCAGGGCACCATTTCGGCGAAGTCATCCTATCGCCTGGGCATATGGGAACGGGATGCGACCAGCGATATACGTCTGATTAAATTCTGCCTGTCGATCCCCGTGGAGCAATATGTTAAGAATGGTTACGGGCGATCTCTCATCCGTAGAGCAACGAATAATATTCTGCCGGACAAGGTTCGATTGAATCAGCGGACTCGCGGCGTTCAAGGCATGGATTGGGTACATCGGATTATCCCCCGGTGGCAGTCTATAGAAGAAGAGCTTCGTACGCTGTGCAGGGATGAGCAGGCTTCCCGCTACTTGAACCTGATGCAAGTGAAGGAATCGATGAGCAAGGTAGGTTCGGCCATTAAGCCGGAGCAGGCTGATGACCCTAACTTAAAGCTACTTATGCGCAGCTTGATTGCCTATCGTTTTCTCAAAAGGCTGCAATAGGAAATTGCACTTGAAAGGAGGTGAAATAAAATGGAGAAAAAACAATGGACAGCACTTTCTCTGGAAGTGATGAATGTTTCTGAGACTATGGCAGGTTTCGGTGTAGCGAAAATGGACTTTACTTATGTTGACGGCAAGCTCGTAGACTTAGACGTTTATGATTCCTAGGATTCATCGGCCCTAAAGCCGGAGCAGGCTGGTGACCTCATTTAATTATACTTATGTACAGCTAGACAGCCTATCGGTTTCTTCAAAGGCGGAAATCGAAATACGAATTGCACATGGGAGGAGGTGGAATAACATGGAGAAAAAACAATGGACAGCACTTTCCCTGGAAGTGATGAATGTATCGGAGACGATGGCAGGCTTTGGCATTGCGAAAATGGACTTTACTTATGTTGACGGCAAGCTCGTAGACCTCGACGTTTATGATTCCTAGGATTCATTTATTTAACTGACACCGGAGTGCGCCGTAAAGGATCATAGCTTACGCTTGATCCTTTACGGCGCTTTTTCTGCACTTATAGGAGGTGAAATATAATGGAGAAAAAACAATGGACAGCGCTTTCCCTGGAAGTAATGAATGTATCGGAAACGATGGCAGGCTTTGGTGTAGCGAAAATGGACTTTACTTATGTTGATGGAAAGCTCGTAGACCTCGACGTATATGATTCCTAGGATTCATCGTATTTAACTGACACCGGAGTGCGCCGTAAAGGATCATAGCTTACGCTTGATGCTTTACGGCGCTTTTTCTGCACTTATAGGAGGTAAAATATAATGGAGAAAAAACAATGGACAGCGCTTTCCCTGGAAGTGATAAATGTATCAGAGACGATGGCAGGTTTCGGCACATCGAAACAGGACTTTACTTATGTTGACGGCAAGATCGTAGACGTGGACGTCTATGATTCCTAGGATTCGTCGTATTTAACCGATACACCGGAAAGCGCCATAAAGAATCACAGCTTAAACTGTGATCCTTTATGGCGCTTTTTTGTGTTCTGCCGGAGTTCAGATCAGTTCGTCGAAACAAGGATGCTGTCGAAGACAGCCGTCTGATTGTACGTCCGCAAACCGATGTACCCGCTGTTCAAGCTGGTGTCGCTAACGCTGATTTTTTTCACGCCGTCCACATAAGCTTTCAATGAGCTTCCTTTCATCTCCAGCTTAAGCTGATACCAAGTGCCTGGAGTGGCTATCATACTCGCTTCCCCGATGTTGCTCCAACTATTGCTTAGTTTTTTATACAGTTGGACTTTATTCAGATCATAATTGATGCGCAGGGTGTACATATTGGAGAAATCTGAATTTGCCCGGACAACCAATCCGGTAGAAGCGTTGGCCATATGATTGTCATACGCTTTAAAGGCAATGGTTATGGTGGCGTCAGAGTAGGTCGAACCGATAACGGTTTCGGCAATGCCTGTGCCCGATTGTTTCAAAACTTTATTGTTCAAGAGGGTGCTGTCGTGACTCACGTCGTCGCTCAAGGACCAGCTGCCGCTCAAAGGTGTCAAGCTCCCGGAACTATTGTTTTGGAAGCTGTCACCAAAGCTCTGCGGTTCAAACATGACCGCATCGGCCCTGTAGGTACCGCCTCCAACGGCCGTCAACTTCACATATTCTTCCGGTCCACCGGCGAAATACACCGTATCAATCAGACGCCACCGGCCGCCCGCTATGGTCGTCTGATGGATGGTTACAGTGTTCGTTATGCCATTGTGATAGACCGAATATTGAGCATACTTCGTTGAACCCTGATGGTAAGGATATCGGACATACACATTGTAGTATCCCGGCGTCGTGAAGTTCGGCCTCCACGTAGCCGTACTTCCAAGGGTACTGCTGTAACGGGAGCTGCCGCCGTAACTGCCGCCCAGCGTACTATCCCCCCATGTCCCCGTCTCGGTATAGCCGCTGCTTTCTTTATCGACAATGATCCCACTTTTCGCAGTAATTGGACCGATGATGTTGGAATACGGAGAATAGGAACCTTGCACATTTTTCGCTCTCAGCCTATAGTAATAGCTTGTGCCGTCCAGAGCAGATGCATCGTCAAAAATCGGTACGGTAAACGTATGATGGCGCGGGGTGGTTATATCGTCCGTCACATCGCTGCCTACTGCTGTCCACGGACCGGAAAAGCTTGTCGAACGTTCAACGTCATAAGAGCTTGCCCCCGAGACTCCCATCCAGGAGAGAGTATGCACGGAATCGACCGGGAACATAACAGGCGCATCGGGTGTCGGCCAAGGAGGAACGGCCAAGCCTCTCATCGAGTAGGCATACTGGCGCAGCAAGTCGATGGTGGCAGATTCGTTCGCCCAATCGCCGGTTGCGAAACCGGGATAGCGTAAATAGGACCACGCTCCAACCGGAGGCCAATGCCAACCGCCCATTTTGTGATGGTGCATGCTGCCCCAGAACATGGCACCTGATGTTCCATTGTTCTGAACGATGTCGAGCAGCTGTTCGGTTTCCGCGGGTGAGTAGTCGCCGAATTCGCCAATAATCAAAGCTTTTTTTCCTTTCGTTGCTTCTCTCCACTCATTGAGTTTTGTAACCATATCGACATTGTGATATTTGTAAATGTGCGGAACAATAATATCAATATTGCTGTTAATCAGTGCATTGGTCCTTATTCCTTGTGCTCGGACATATCCTCCATCGGCTACAAGGTGGTTGGAATCCAGGCTCTTTACATACGCGGCCATCTCGCTTATCCAGCTATCCGTGGAGGGAAGCTCGTTTCCCAGCTGCCATGCCAGAATGGCTTTATCGTTTTTGTACTGAACACCTGTATACGTATTGGTCCGCTGAATCACATATTTAATGAAATTTTTGAAGTCCTGCTTCACGATAGGATCGCTCCAGAAGTCATTCACCGTTTTCCCGCGGAAAGCCGACCAATCGGCAATCCCTCCGATGTAGTTGTACTTATCCACGAAAGGCACAATAAGCCGAATATTGTACTGGTTTGCCAGTTGAACAATTTTATCCAGTGTTTTGAATGCGCTTTCATTATAATCATTAGGCCCCATCACATGACGGAAGGTTCCTGCGGGATCACTGCTCATTTTCACTTCAAACGGATACAAGCGAATTACGTTAATCCCTGAGCTGCCGGCCGCGCGAATCGCATCCTCGACCTCGGACGGATCAGTCCATGCTCTATTCAATAAAGGTTCGTTGGTCCCGATAAAACGAAATGTGGATGTCCCCTCCATCAACGTATCTCCGCTGCGCGTGATATAGTCTGTGATTTCCGCGTGAACACGAGCCGGCCATAAGTTGAAAAAAGAATCGTACGTAAGCAGCATAACGGCCAAGGTGACGAGTTTCAACCATTTGTTCATGCCATTATTCCTCCTTATTTGCAATGACCATCCATATGAAATGACATCTCCAGAACTAGCGGCAGCAAAGGGAGTATCCCCCTAATACAAGATATGAAAGCGGATACAAAATCTTGCCTAATTTGATATATCGTACTGGTAATCATATTCGCATAGCGGGCAAGATGTTCTATTTCGAATGGCAAGCGCTTTCGAAACTTGCCGGCTGCATACATGTAAAAACAGGTCCGTTCATGGTGGGATTCACCAAGAACGGACCTGTTCAATATTTTTAAATTGCTGCGGTAACATCTTTTGTGGTTTATTCTTCTTTGGGTAAAGTTCGGTCACGGAGCACGCGTTCGAGCAAACTGCGAATAAGTTCCAGATCGTCCCTTTCCAAAGGTACCCCATCCCAATGAAGCTGCTCGTAATTCAAATACTCTTTCGCATTATGGTTGAGTTCCGTTGGCGGCTCCGGAAATTCGGTAAGCCCAAGAAGATAATCCGCGGACGTGCGCAGCTTTCGGGAAATCGTCTGAATGGATTCGATTGTCGGCTGCCTGTATCCGGATTCATACCCCGCATACGTGCTCTTTGCAACTCCGACGTAATCGGCCACTTCCTGCATAGTCAATTTCCTCTTTTTACGCAGTTGCTTCAATCGCTTCGCGAACATCTTCCTGTCCTCCTCCCAAACACCTATATATAGTATTTCTTTTATTTAAACCTTATTAGTATTCCTTCTAGTAAGCGCAAACATAATTATAGCATGTTTACCAGCTGTCTGCATCTGATGATAGAATGATGACAAGAAAACAATTCAATAAAGTTGTTGTAAATTCAACTGTGTTGAATTAAAATAAACCTGAATTCATCTAATAGGAAAAAGGAGGAGCAGGATGGTAAAGCCGGCAGATCTAAACAAGGAAGAGCATGTGCTCAATATGGGATGGGGAAAGATTGCCTGGTTATACGGCGAGGAGATTGATGCGGACGGCCAAATGACATTTGGCATGGTATATATCAACGCGGGCGAAGAAAACGGTCGTCATGTGCATCCTAACTGTGAAGAAATTATTTATGTATTATCAGGGGAATGTGATCATTCGTTAGGAGATGAGATGTTCCATCTCAAACCGGGGATGGCGCTTCGCATACCGCAGGGCGTACCCCATCATGCAAAAGTAACGGGCTGGGAGCCTTGCCGGATGATTATTGCTTATTCAGCTGTAGACAGACAGACGATTGGGGAATAAACCGAGCAGAGGGAAGGAGGCAGGTTATGAGCATCAAATATGCATTTTCCAGACCAACGGCTGCGCCGGATGAAGAGTACACGATGATAAAAGGCTACCTCCAGGCGGGATATGACGGGCTTCAGTTGAAATGGAGCCAATACACCCCCTATATCAAAGAACCTGAAAGGTTTATTGAACGTTGGGGACAGCCCCCAGGTATCGCTTCCGCATTAATTACCGGAGGAACGCTGCTTGACGATGAGAGTAAAGCTCAGCTTCGAGAGCTGTTCCGGTTTGCGGAGAAGGTCGGTACGGAGTTAATCATCTATTGCCATAGCGTATCGAGAAGAAGCATAACTTCCGATCATATCGCCAGGTATGCCGGGATTTTTGAAGAAATGGGTAAGGAAGCACAGCAACGCGGACTGCGCCTCTCCCTGCATCATCACTATGATCAGCCACTTATGTACCGCAATGATTTTGACGTTTTTTTTGACCAACTGCAAGCGGATTCAGCGGTCGGTTTGACTGTGGATACTGCCCATCTGGTAAAATCCGGTATTGAGGATGTGGCTGAAGTCATTCGCACCTTTGCCCCGTTCATTACTAATTTTCACATGAAAGACTTCGCAGACAATGATTATCGAATATTGGGCCGGGGAAACATCGATTTCACCCCCATCTTTGAAGCGGTTCGGAAAATCGAATATTCGGGTTGGATTTCGGCCGATGAAGAAAGCGGCGGCGAGATTGCTCGAGGGATGCAGGAATGTATTGATTTTATGAAATCGGGACTGGGAGAGTGAAGGGATGAGGACGTTTAAAGTAGGGTTTGTTGGAGCTGGAGCCGTGACACGAATGCATTTGAAGGGCTATGAGAAGCATCAGGATCGCGTAAAAGTCGTAGCGATGTGCGATCCAAATGAAGCAGCGGTTCATGAACGGGCTGATGAATTCGGGATTCCCGGGCGGTATACCGATTTGCAGGAAATGATACGTAACTCCGGCATGGAGGTTGCGGTCGTATGCACCCCCTCAACCATTCGAAGCAGCGTAATGGCTCCTCTGCTTGAGGCCGGCATTCCGGTTTTTGTAGAGAAGCCGTTCGCAGATACTTACTCCGAAGCTAAAAGTATTGCAGAGGAAGCAGCCCGCAGGCAGGTTCCGGTTTCCGTTAATCAGAACTTTCGGAAGCATCATAAGTTTGATTATATTCGCGGACTTATTCAGGAAGGGATGGTTGGAAAGCTGGAAGGCATTCATTTCTCCTCTCTTTTTTACCGTCAGGATAAAGGTTGGAGAGTGAGTACCGAACGGCATGCATTGGCGGTTATGGCGATTCATTGGTTAGACGGTATACGACGCATGGCTAATTCGGAAGCCGATTCGGTATATTGCAGCGCGTATTCTTCAAGTGCAGTCGATTGTATCGGGGAAACCGATGCAACCGTTCAAATGACGTTTGCTAACGGAGTCCGCGCACATTTCACGCAAAGCTTTTCCAGCCCTTTTATTAAAAATGATTTAGTCGTTCTCGGCAGTGAAGGTGTAATTAGCTCCAATTCGGATGTGATTGGTTTATACCGCCGGGATCCCTCTGGTGTTCCAAATTGGAATCCGACGCCTGTTCAAACCTGGCAAGCGGTGATGCCGATCGAGGAAGCCGTATTTGACGGCTTGGACCAGCTGCTCGTATGGATTGAAACGGGGATAGAGGCAGCTAATAGTGCAAGAGATAATTTACATTCGGTTTCATTGCTCGACAGCGCCTATATTTCAGCCAAGGAGAACCGGGTAGTTTCGCTGAGAAACGGATTGTTGTAACAAATTAGGCTGCCGAAGATCAGAACGGCAGCCTTTGTTCATCGTTCAAAGAGCTTTCGGATCCATCTTATCTTTGTCCGTCAAAATGTCTTGGATACGCCAAGGCGATTGCTTTGATTCCCGTTTGAAAATAAACCTGTAATCGGTGTGTCGCTCAGCATGGCTTTGTTTATGAATCGTAATTGGCAATCTGATTTCAGCAGATAAGCTATCTTCGAAGGCCTCATCATCTGCGCCGCTTGTTCTCGACTGTTTTTTTTCACGAATGGAACCGAGCGACTCCATTTCCTGGGCGAAATATGCGAATTTTTCCTTCGATAAACCTTCCGCAACCTGCTGAAGCAATTCCTGATCCTGATGGTTCATTACTTCTACGAAGCTTTTAGCTAAAATAAGCGGTGAGGCCGAATCAAAAAAAGGCCTCAAATTACCGGCAGCCTTGTGCACCATAATCTGATGCGTTAAGTCAGGAAGCTCTGACTTATGAGTACTGCTTAGATAGAAGTGAATGCAGAAATGTCCGGAAAAACCGTTCCCCGGAATACCGTCCCCTCCATGGGGCATGCCGTTCATAGAAGCGGCTATCCATTCATCGCCTGAATGAACGAGAACCGCTTTCCTTTTCCAGCTCCAGCCGTCATGATAGATTTGTTTCATAATTCGAGTATCTTCTTTTGTCACCGGCTGCACGTCCGCATGATCCTTTCCCGCCCTCCGTTGAACCAGGAAGGTTAAGCCTGTCCCCAAATCAGTTACGGAGAAAATGCTTTTTTTAGGCACCATATGCGCTGCAGATTCCCATGGAATCATTTTTCCGTAATGATGTGCCCGCAACGAATCCGCTAATTGAAGCAATTTGTCTGATGCCTTTTTTGTCAAAACAAGCCTTTGGGATGTAGATTCGTTCCATAAATTACCGGTTGGCTCTAGATGAAAATGTATTCGTTTATTATTTTGAAGCAAGGACACGTCAATATCGGGCATATAGGAAGGATCAGAAATAGTCTCCTGCTTGGCAGAGTTCAAAGCACGGGTAATTTCGGAGCTCTGGATATCAAGCTCGGTAATGAATGCCGCATTTTGCCCTGAACGTACAGTGAGGATAACCCTGTATGTCTCTGGCTGTTCAGCTGCAAATGCTGAATGGTTATGCGTAATAAGCGTGCAAAAGAAAGCTGCCGTGACAATCGCAGCCATTTGACGAAAAAACCGGTTCATCGTATTCCCTCCGGACATAGTTGAAGTTGAAGATACGGATACAAATGCTACCCGTGTATTTTCAGCAAACCGTCCATTATTTATGTGAGTACTTATTTGTGTATGGCCTTGTCATATTTGATTCATACTATCCCAGATAATAACGTATGGGGAAGGCGAGCGAACATGAGCGTGCATTGGGTTTTGGCTGTTTTATTACTTTTTCAGCAAGCAGGCGTAACCGATCCTTTAGTTGTAGAACAGCAAGGTCAAACGATTGCGGAGCTGAAACGTTCCGAATATACGCTTCCGCTGCCGGGAGTTCCGCTTGTTGACAATGATAAAATAAACAAATTAATGGATGACATGGATAAGCGGATCCATCGTGCTCCCATAAATGCCGCACTCGACGGGGGAGGGAGAATCATCCCCGAGAAAACGGGCAGCAGGCTTGACCGGAGAAGCTTTACGGAGCAGCTTTACAGCTACATATTCGAGGGTGGCTTCTCCAGAATGGAAGTGCCTTTATTACCTATTTACCCTAAGGTTGACAGCGAACTATTGGCTTCCATTAAGGTGAAAAAGATCGGTCAATATTTTACATATTATAATATAAGAAATAAGAACCGGTCTCACAATATCGGGCTAGCCGCTAAAGCTATTAACAATTATGTCGTTTTTCCAGGGGAGATGTTCTCGTTTAATGAGGTGGTGGGGAAGCGGACGGATGATCGAGGTTATTTGCGGGCGCCGGTTATTGTAAGAGGAGAGGTATCCGAAGGAGTCGGCGGAGGAATATGCCAAATATCGTCGACACTATTCAATGCGGTAGACCGTGCCGGTCTCCATATTATCCAGCGTTATTCCCACAGCCGGAACGTCCCGTATGTGCCGCCCGGCCGCGATGCAACGGTAAGCTGGTATGGTCCGGATTTTGTGTTTCAAAACAAATACAATCAACCGATCCTCATCCGTGCATTCGCGCAGGGAGGCCAAGTAAGCATCGTTATCTGCTCTTCGGATGTGATTAATGACAAGCCGAGGATGGTGCCCAGCGCATCGAAAAAATTGCCGGAAGAGGTCAGGAGCGAAATGAACGTCAGCGGTTTGGAGCCGTGAGGGAGCGAGTTGTGCTCCTATCATTGCAATTCGTTGCAATAGGAGCAAATATCAATTCAATTGTTATGCTAATCTATGCCGACAATGTCATGGGACCTTGCGTGAACGACTGGCCGTTACTTACGGACAATCACGCAAGTTTTTTTATATTTCATTTTAAATACATTATTTCCTATTGGCGTGCTTCAGCAGAAAAATATGATGTAAGGTTGACAACGTCAACTATATTCGTAATGATGGAGTAGATGGCAGCGTCCAGTAAATTTTTGAAAAAAGCCATTGATTATGCGGCTTTTCCCACAACTCTAAGTAGGACATAGCATATATATAATCATATGAGGAGTATATATTTAGAGCATAGATATTTTTACAATTTCTATACAAACTAAGGAGCTGACAGCGATGAAATTAGTGGTGGAGCAGCCAGCGGCACGCTGGTACAAGACTGAAATGGGATTGGCCGATGGAGACTCCGTCAGAATATTCGTCCGCTTGGGCGGCTGCGGCAGCGTTCATCCAGGGCTATCGCTTGGCGTCATTAAGGATGTTCCTAGAAGCGCGGGTTTGAGCGAAGCAGTGGAGGGCGTTACATTTTATATTGAGGAAGATAATATCTGGTACTTGGAGAACAAGGACCTGCGGATTTCGTTTGACGAGAAGTATGAAGAAATTAAGATGGATGTGGAATAATACGCAGCGCTCATGAGCTGCAGGCGATCATATAATAGGTATGATAACAAAAGACCGCAATGCGAGTTAACTACCCGTATTGCGGTCTTTTTTTGTGCTTGGGGCCGGTAAGGCAGCCATGGCAATCAGCTTATTAACGGTAGCCCAGTTACGCGTAGTCGCAGAAACCGTAAGCTTTTTCTCCAAAAAGTTGTTGGAGAACAGTGATTCTCCATAGCCTGCCCGGATCAAAATATAGACTTCGCGGCCGTGAACGTGAAAATCGTCAATGTCGCTTTCGAATGTCTTTAATAGTTGAACGGCCTCGATATTAGGCTCCTGTGATAAAAAGGAGACGTAAATCTTCTCATTTGCCGAAAGCTCTGTGATGTCAATTGGATTTTGTTCGACGATGAGCTCAAGCTCGCGGCTCGTCCGCACCATAACAGGGACTTGGAAGCTGTACACCTGCTCAATCTTTTGTTCGATTTTCTTTTCTAGCAGCGAAGTGTCTTGTTCTTCCGTTTCAAAAACGACATTGCCGCTTTGGATATACGTTCGAACCTGCTTAAACTGCATCTCTTTGAAAACAGCTCTTAAGTGCTCCATTTTAATAATCTTCTGCCCGCTGACATTAATGCCGCGCAGCAGTGCGATATAGACGGTCATTTCTATCTATACACCCCACTCTTAAAATTGAATGTTTCTTACACTTATTCAGGAGAGTCGCCCATCTGAAAAGATGGCCATTTCCTTCTATCTTCTAAGTGTACATAATTTAGAGCTGTCATGTAAAATAGTTAGAGCGGAAATTGGCTACAATGGAGTTGTAACATTCTTCTTGACGGAGGGGCAACCACATGAAATTTGAACTAGGCCGCTGCTTGCTGGAGCAGCGATTATCCGAATGCGGAATGAGCAGGGAGCAGCTTGCTGCTGAGCTGTTATATAAGCCGGAGAGAATAGGAGATTATATAGACAACGTACGAATAATGCCTTTAAAAGTAGCCATATCCATTGCCGACACGATAAATTGCGATGTGCGCGAGCTCTATGAGCTCCGGTCAGAGCAGAGGTGAGGCGGAAACGAAAATCCGCCTTTTTTTGTGCTGGTTTAAAACCAGCTTCCCCCTGATACATACAAGCCAATCCTATAATTGAATTAGACTTTTTGGAGAGGGCTAGTTTTTCGTTTGACTGTACAAAATCCTCTCAAACTGAGATAACTCCTTCCTATTGGCCTGATTGTATGAAATCCAATCAAACCACCTGTACTTTACTTCCACCTAATAAGGGGATTAGTGTTGTTCTACAATGGATTCGGTACAGGATAGGAGCAGAAGTTTGTTGGAGCGCGGAGCTACATTGGATTTCGTACAGTAAAAATCAGCTAAATGGGACATAACCGAGTGAAATAGGCCTTCAATGGACATTCTACATTGGATATTTCCATTATAGAGCAACCGCAAAGGCCTAAATGCCAAAAGTTACTGTATTTTTCCATTATAGCTGTGTCCGCATTCAGCTAAGCCCCGCATTTAGGGGATATTAGGCTTGAAGGTCAATCTGTTCGCTCGAATAGGATTGTGAGATAATGATTAGAAATATAGATTGGTATATAAGAAGTGATTGAAGGAGTGATTGATGATGAAGCTGACAGAGGAGCAAATTGAGGAAAGACTGGCCGCGAGTGACGGATGGAAGCGGGAGGACGGCAAATGGATCGTCAAAAAATATCGGTTTCGCACGTTTTTAGACGGCATTGAATTTGTGAATCGGGTTGCGCAAGCTTCGGAGAAACTCAATCACCATCCCTTTATTTCTATAGACTATAAAATGGTTACGCTGCGTATGACGACTTGGCATGATGGCGGACTTACGGAGCTGGATTTTAAAGCCGCTGCCGAGTTTGACTGCGCTTTTATTATCAAATAGGTGGTGCAACCGTCAGAGTGGTCTGTAATCGCTGTTACGAACGATTAATCGGAAAAAACCTCCACCGCGCAGCTCATGCTTGCGAGGATGGAGGTTTTATTTAAATTCTAAGAATTTATAAGTTTCACACTTATATCTGCTTAGAATTCTCCGCGAAACGAAGCTTCTCCGCCAGAGGACGGCGATGCCGTTTACGCTTGCTTGCTGCTGCAGTTAGCGAACCGTCTACTCCTTGGCTTTGGAGCCATCGGTTTCCTGGCTTAGCTCATCCAATGACTTCACTTTGCCGTGCGGTTGCTGCGTATGCTTACGTTGGTTCCAAGCATTTTCTCGGCGGTTTTTGGACGTTGTCATAGCTGTTCACCCCTCCCTTCCTCCTGTAGGGTGGCATTTTGCCGCCCGTCTCATACGGAGGGGAGATGTAGTATCGCCGCTATAGCTTTAAACCCCCGAGTAGGCCAAAAATCCGCCGTCGACGGGAATCGTCGTGCCGGTAACGAAGCCTGAGGTCGTCTCATCTGCAAGCCACAGCAAGGCGCCAAGCAAGTCTTCGGGTTTGCCGAACCGCCGCATCGGTGTGTGGGAAATGATTTTTCCCGAACGCTCGGTCAGCGTGCCGTCCTCGTTCACGAGCAGCTTCCGGTTTTGCTCCGTCAGGAAGAAGCCTGGCGCAATGGCGTTAACCCGGATTCCTGATTCCGCGAGATGGACGGCCAGCCATTGCGTGAAGTTGTTGATCGCAGCTTTGGCCGCGCTGTAAGCCGGAACCTTGGTCATCGGCGACGGGGCGCTCATCGACGAAATGTTGATGATGACCGCTCCTTTCCGGTTAATCATTTGCTCAGCAAATATTTGCGTCGGGATAAGAGTGCCGACAAAGTTGAGGTCCATGACGCTGCGGAACCCGTCCACGCTTAAATTAAACAACGTAGTCATATTTTCCGCGTTCAAATGCTCAGGCTTAAAGGTCTCATTCGTCGTGTTTGCGCTTGGATGGTTTCCGCCGGCACCGTTGATTAAAATGTCGCATGGTCCAAGCTGCTCGAGCACGGAAAGTCCAGCCTCCCGCGTGCTATCCAAGCTGGTTACGTCGCATGCGACGGCGATAGCGGTTGCGCCTGTTTCCCGAATTTCCCTGGCAACAATTTCACCCTTCTCGGCGGTCCGGTTCAATATGGCAATACGGGCACCCTGACGGGCCAGCTCCAGCGCCATTACCCGGCAAAGCACGCCTGAGCCTCCGGTGACGACGACAACCTTGCCTTGAAGCGAATCATGTTTTGGAAGCTGCATCATACGTTAGCCTCCTTTTTTCCACGAGAAGCTTCAGTATCCCGATGCGCGTCCCACAGCCCCCACAAGTACATAATGCCAAGCGCGCGGTCGTATAGACCGTAGCCCGGTCTGCATTGCTCATCCCAAATATGGCGGCCGTGGTCAGGCCTTGCGTAGCCAGTGAAGCCTATCTCATGATAAGCACGTACAATACCGGCTATATCAACCGATCCATCCTGCGTCCGGTGCGATGTTTCGATAAAGTCACCGTTATCGAACACCCGCACGTTACGGATATGAGCGAACGGAATACGATCGGCAAACTCGTGAATCATGGCAATAATATCGTTGCCCGGATTAGCGCCAAGCGATCCGCTGCATAACGTTATGCCGTTATAAGGGCTGTCATAAAGCTTAAGAAATTTTCTGAAGTTTTCTTGCCCCGTCATGATGCGCGGCAGGCCGAATACCGGCCATGGTGGATCATCCGGGTGAATAGCCATTCGAATGCCGTTCTTGGCAGCGACCGGAATAATTTCTTGCAGAAAATACCGCAGGTTTTCCCATAAATGATCTTCCGTCACGCCTTGGTAAGCTTCAAACAGCTTCGTTAAATGCTGCAGCCGTTCCGGCTCCCAGCCGGGCATCGTCAGCGCGGAGTTAGCGTTTATTTCTTCGACCAGTTGAAAAGGATCGGCGTCAGCAATTCGGCTGTTTTCATAAAATAAAGCCGTCGCTCCGTCACCCATCTCCTTGTGCAGATCGGTACGCAGCCAATCAAAGATCGGCATAAAGTTGTAGCAGATGACTTTGACACCGGCTTTGCCAAGCTTTTCTATCGTTTTCTTATAATTGTCAATATATACATCACGCGAAGGCAAACCGAGCTTAATGTCCTCATGTACGTTAACGCTTTCAACAACGTCGATATGTAAGCCGGCCTGTTCCGCTTGCGCCTTAACCTCCAGGATTCGTTCCATCGGCCATTCCTCGCCGGCAGCAACGTCATGAAGCGACCAAACAATGCCTTCTACCCCTGGAATCTGCTTCATATAGCCGAGGGGAACGGTATCATTCCCTTCGCCAAACCATCTGAACGTCATTCTCATACTTGCCAATCCTCCTATTATTTATAATAGCTCGGGTACTTTTCCTTCAATACGGCTTGATCCGTAATGTTAAGGCTCAGGTGCTCCTTCATCAGCTGCTCGGCCAAATCAGCTTCTCCTGACTTAATGGCTTCGGCCATTCTGCGATGCTGCTCAAATAGGTTCTGCCAATTATGATCATCGGCCAGTCTGAGCATGCGGCTGCGATTCAAATGGACATTCATTTGCTGGATGACGGACCAAGTGTTCATTTTGCGGCAGCCTTCGAAAATAATTCCATGAAACGCTTCATCCAGTTCAAACATATGCTTATCATCCTGTTTCATCATGGAGGCTTCCTGCTGCAGCAGATTCAGCTCAAGGGAAGCCAGAGCTTCTTCCGGAAACTGTTCGCAAGCTAGCCGAATGACCGATTTTTCAAGCTGCTCACGCATGAAACGGCCTTCCTCGACGAGCTCGGTGTCAATCAACGAAACAAATGTGCCTCGCTGCGGCAATACTTGCACAAGCCCTTCCTGAGCTAACCGGAGGAAGCTTTCTCTAACAGGCGTTCGGCTTACCTGGAACAATAGGGACGTCTCATTCTCGGAGAGAGGCGTTCCGGGCGGAAGCTCAAGCTTCAGTATTTGATCTCTCAGTTGTAAATAGACCGCATCCCTAGTGGAAACAGGCTGCGGACGCAGGGTGATTTTCATTTGCGCACCTCTTCTCATCTCTAACTACCATACTACCATACAAGTGTGAAAATGTGAATCTGGAAGACCAAAAAGGCTGCCCCAAAAGTAGATAATCTACTTCTGAGGCAGCCCTTCAACAACTATTTACTTCGATGATTTTCGCTTATTCGACATAGCTCCAAGTTGTTTCATTACCGTTAACAGGACAATTTGGGAACTTCTCTCCCTCTTGAAGCTGATTTTTCTGGCCTGATTCAGAAATGTAATTCCCTGAACGCTCGACAGTTTCTCCGGTCCGATAAGAAGTATTCGTTCTACTCATAGTAACTAGCACCTCATTTCATAGTTTAGCGGATAAGCATTGATAGGGTTGTCATCCGCTTAGTCTTATATAACCCATTAACTGCAAAGTGAAACAGCTTACTTGAAAGTTTGCTATTTTTCCAAGGGCACATCCATACTCCCATCCAGTCTCGTTCTCTCCCGCTCATAAAGGGTCTGCAAATAGGTGGCCATGACTCTCGCTAACTGGTCCGAAACTTCAACGAGACTCATATGCGCGACACCTTCAAAGGTAGTCTCAAGTATATGGGGGAATTTGTAGGTGGTCTCGGGAGCATTTAGGATCGTTACGGAAAAAGCAAGATCCGGTGTAATCTCAGCATCTTCGGCTCCAGCGACGAGCAATACGGGAAATTTGGCTTCGGTCAGCACATGGCTCCGGTCAGGCCGCTGCAGCATTCCTTCAAGAGTACGGATGGCAGCATCCGGATTCATCTGCTGTCCGATTTGAATCATTTGCACGACTTCTTCCAGCATTTCACTGCGCTTCTCCTCGGTAAACAGGTTGGGTATACTGCCGCAAACAAAGGGCGTAATCCCTTTTTCACGGATGGCTGCCATATCCTTGATCCGCTTTTCTTTCATTGAAGCTGTGTCAGGAAGCACAGTTGAATGGATAAGCGCGAAGCCTGTGAGCTTGTCCGGGTATTGTTCAGCAAATGCAGCCGTTACATATCCGCCTAGAGAATGTCCGAACAGGACCACTTTTTCTATTCGAAGAGCTTCCAGCAACTGTGCAATGTCGTCGGCCATCCTTTCCATCGTATAAGTGCCTTCTGGAACCGAGGATTCGCCGTGACCGCGCAGATCGGGAATAATGACGCGATATTGCCCGCCCAGCATAGGACAAAGTTTATGCCAATAAAGGGATGAGCCGCAGAAACCGTGGAGCAATACGATTACGTTGCTATTGCTGCTGCCACACTCTTCATAGACCAAATCGATGCCATTGACGTGAATACGCTGCTTTTTCATCGATCATCACCAGCCTTTTCTATTAACTATTTATTTAGTGTAGTTTCTTAAACGTAACGGAAGCTTCTGAAACACTATTCCGGATTTCATAATCGTTTATTTAATCATTGTTTCATTTCAGACCGGACTGGTTAATTACATAGCAAGTCAGCAAATACATTTTCAGAAGGAAGGGTGATTCCGATGTTGGGATGGGCATTATTATTTTTTATATTCGCGATTGTCGCAGGGATTTTCGGATTTTTGGGAATTGCTTCCGCTTTAGCAGGAATTGCAAAGATTCTATTCGTCATTTTCGTCGTACTATTCATTGCATCTCTTATTCTGGGAAGAAGACGTGTTTAAGCTAAGTATCTAAAATACTCAATTTAATAGGAGGAGTTAACAATGAACAATCTAACAGAAACGAAGGTACGCACGGTCAATAACGCTGTGGAGGTTCAGGAGCAGGTATACCGGTTTCAGGCGGAAGGCTATACGAGGGATCATATTTATGTATTAACGCATGACAAGGGCAGAACGAAACGCATTGCGGAGAAGACGGATGCAGAAAAAATAGGCATAGCCGAGGAAGGTTTAGGAACCGCTATCGCTAATATTTTTCGCTCCAATGGCGATGAGCTGCGTGCCAAAATGAGATCACTCGGTATTTCCGAGCAGGACGCAGAACGTCTGGAGCAGGAGATGGACCATGACAAGATATTGGTCATAGCGTGGGGAGGAAAGGAATACACAGGCGAAGAATTTGATCCATACGTCTACTATTATCCTCATTACTTCGTGTAAGCTATATAGGAAGCGGATACCACTTAAGGGGTTTTTAGATGAGTATAATTATTGTAGATGATAATGCTACGAACCAGCTTATCGTTATGGCGATACTAAATAAAGCAGGCTATGAGGATTTAAGGATGGTTTCCTCCGCAAAGGAGCTTTACAGCCTGCTTGGAATCGGTTCGCCAGAGGTTAATGAGTCATCCGTAGACTTGATTCTAATGGATATGATGATGCCGGAGATTGATGGCTTACAGGCGTGCAGACGTATCCAAGAGGAAGAACGGTTCAAGGATGTGCCGATTATATTCGTCACGGCAGTAGGGGATTCCAGCAAAATGGCCGAAGCGCTCGATGCCGGCGCAAGCGATTATGTGATGAAGCCCATTAATAAGATGGAGCTGCTTGCCCGTATTCGATCTGCTTTGAGGCTGAAGAAGGAGATCGACTGGCATAAAGAAAGGGACAAGCGAATTAAATATAAGCTTGAGCTTGCCAAACAAGTTCAACGCAGTGTGCTGAGCCTGCCTATTCATGATGAGAATGTGGAAATCAGCGCGGTATATCAGCCATCCTCCGAGCTTGCAGGCGATTTTTATGCGTGGTACCGCATCGACAAAAATCGTTATGGGGCTATATTGCTGGATATCATGGGACACGGTATTTCTTCTTCTCTCGTTTGCATGTATATCTACTCGGTTCTGCAGGATGCCATTACGCGAATTTCTGATCCGGAGCAGGTTATGAACGAGCTTAATCGATATATGAATAAGCTCTATATGAAGGATGAACTGCTTAATTATTATTTTACGGCCATCTATTTAGTACTCGATACGGAACAAAAAACGATTGAATATGTGAATGCCGGACATCCGCCGGGCTTCGTGCTAATGGATGATAAGGTTACTTTGCTCACGCAGGGCAGCTGCGCGATCGGTTTGTTTGAAAACATAGAAATTAGCAAAGGAAAGATTACGTATGAGGACAGCATCAAGATTGTTCTCTATACGGACGGGTTGACCGAAGCGATGGGAGAAGGCGGGGAAGTGACGGTTGACATGCTCGTCGCACATGTAAATAAGCGCAAAGATATGGAGCTGCCGGAGCTTGCTGCATGCTTGATTCCAGAACAGAACCATGGCACAGAGCGGGATGATATTTGTTTAGTCATGCTTACGGCGAAGTAGGGAATCACAAAAAAAATTCGCTTCTCATGTTTCAAAAAGGCAAGAAAGGTGTACATCTAATTATAGGGACTTTTACATGAGGAACTATAATGGGAGGGAAATCATATGAAGAATATGATTCTGATTGGTTACATGTTGGGTGGAATTATCGGATTAACAGGTAATATTAGCGATGACTCCCACCTTACATTAGCTGCTACGGCCCCTTCAACACAAGAAAAACAGATCTATCAGCTTCAAACCGTAAACGGTATTTCTCTGTACGACAATCAGAGCAGCGTCATTGAGAAGAAGGGCGAGCCTGCGTTGATTACGGAGGACCCGTATATCAAAGGTTTTGAAATCTATCACTATCCGGGGATGAACATCATCTTTAGTGACGGAGCGGTTAATTTTGTTGAGGTTTTGGCGGGCGTCGATACGTTCACAATAGATGGCATTCCGATTCCGGCAACGGTGGAGGCTGTGAAAGAGGCATTGGGAGAACCTGATTATGTAGCGGAGGATGGCATTGTATTTCAACGAAATGAAGCTTTGTTGAAGCTGTTTATCGATAGGGATACGCAAAATCTGACCTCTATCCATTATTACCACATTTCAGCCGCGTAGAAGTTCGTACCGGATATTCTGCCTTGTACGAAGAGTAAGATATTTGTTACTATTTACTAAGCAAACGCAAAGCGGGTGAAATGAATGAGAGTGGAGCAATTTCAAATCGTACAGGAAAAGACGAAGGAAGCGTATATTCTTCATTTGAGCGGAGAACTCGATTTATCTGTCGTACCGCAAATGCGGTCGGCTCTGGAACTCGTCATTAACCGGGCCGATAAAACGCTTATACTGAATCTCAAACAATTAAAATATATCGACAGTACCGGAATCGGCATCATTGTTTCCGTGCTGAAGCTGCGCGATGAATTGAAGGCTCCTTTTTTCGTACGCGATATACCGCCAACGATTGGGCGTATGTTTGATCTGACGGGTATTTCCGGATATTTAACAGAAGGGAAAGAGGATCAAGCATGAATGCCATTCGTTTACAAATTCCGGCCCATGCGGACTACATTGATATGGTTAGAATCTGCCTTTATGGAATTGCATCAAAAATGAACTTTGCTTTTGAGGATATTGAAGATATGAAGGTAGCCGTTTCGGAGGCATGCAATAACGCCGTACTCTATGGCTCCCAGGATGCGGAACGGGATGTAATCGACATCTGTTACGAGCCCGAAGATGCAGGCCTTACTATTACCGTAAAAAACAATGGACCTGAATTTGTATATACCGATGCTGCAGGCAAGGCAGCACCGCTGCGGGATGGAGAAGTGGGCGAGCTGCGTGTCGGCGGACTCGGCATCTATTTAATGCAGGCACTGATGGATGCAGTCACCGTCAACACGACGGCCGGCGGCACGGAAGTTATAATGAAGAAGTTTATATCAGCATAAAAAAGGGCTGTCCCCGAAGGTTTAAACCTCGAGGCGGTCCTTTTTTTGGTGTTTAATCAACGGTTTATTTTGCGGAAAATGCGTTCAGTTGGATTAAAATCCTCATATTGAGCCTTGTGAGCGGATATTAATGACTCCATATTTCCTAAGGCGAGAAAGCCTTTGGGAGCTAAGCTGTCAAAAAACAAGTCATGTACCCGGCTCTGTAAGACGGAGTCAAAATAAATAAGCACATTCCGGCACAGAATGACGTGAAATTCATTAAACGAACGATCCGTCGCCAGATTATGCTGAGCGAAAGTAATATTTCCCTTAATAGACGGATGAAATAGAGCATGCTCATCATCCGTCGTGTAATACGATGAGAACTCTTTGGCGCCGCCTGCCTGAAGGTAGTTCTTCGTAAAGGACTGCATCCGTTTGAGCGGGAATTTTCCCTTCTTGGCCGTATTTATAATCTGCTCGTTCATGTCAGTTGCGTAAAGCTTCGTCTTATCCAGCAACCCTTCCTCTTTCAGCAAAATAGCCATGGAGTAAACCTCTTCTCCCGTTGCACATCCTGCATGCCAAATTCGAATTTCCGGATAATTCTTAAGAAAAGGTACGACTTCAAGGCGAAACGTCTGAAAGAAGCTCGGATCACGAAACATTTCGGTAACTTTAATGGAGAAGTCGTTTACTATTTTATCCATATAATCAGGTTCATGAAGCACCTTATTTAATAACGTGGTAATAGTCGGCAGTTTATCCAGGTTCATACGGTAATAAATGCGTCTGCGAAGCGACGAACGCAAGTAATTTCGGAAATCAAAGCCGTATGCGCAGTAAATGCCTTCTAAAAGCAAATTCATTTCAATACGCTCCAGCTCATCCTGCGAATGGGCTTCAAGCTCTGTATCATCCTCACCCCAATGGCTGCTCAATTTCCCACCTGCTTCGTCAACCATACCCGAATAAGAGAAAACAGCTGATCCATATTTAGAGGCTTGCTAATATAGTCCGATGCGCCTGCTTCCAGGCATTTTTCCCGGTCGCTCTTCATTGCTTTGGCCGTAAGCGCAATGACCGGTGTTTCCTTCATGACGGGATCTTGACGAATGATGCGCATCGCTTCATAGCCATCCATAACCGGCATCATAATATCCATAAGCACAAGGTCAAAATCGGACTCTTCCTGCAGGATCTCCAAGCATTGCTTACCGTTGTTTGCGACTTTTACTACAAACGCCTTCTGTTCGAGCGCTTTGACGATCGCGTACACATTGCGGGCATCATCCTCAACGAGAAGTACTTTTTTGCCTGCAAATAAGGAGCACCCCGTACTGCTTGATTCAGCAGGCATGGAAAGCGAAGCAGTCGCGGCTGCTTCCTGATGCGCGGTGGCGAGCAGCTCTTTTCCCCTATTTTGCATACTAGGTATATAAAGGGTGAACGTACTGCCTTCATTAGGCCGGCTCTCTAGAACGATGCATCCGCCTAATAGCCTCGTAAACTCATGGCAAATAGATAGTCCGAGACCAGTACCTCCGTATTGGCGGTTCGTGTTGCCGTCCACCTGCTGAAAGGCTTCAAAGATTAGCTGCTGCTTGTTGGAAGGTATGCCTATTCCCGTATCCGTTACAGAAATAGCTAACACGTCCCCGGTATCATGGGAAGGGAGTAATTCTTTGATTTTATGCGGATCGGCGTTTTGGATCTTCAGCGTGACGGATCCCTTATCCGTAAACTTGAATGCGTTGGACAATAAGTTTTTCAAAATTTGCTGCAGTCTTTGACCGTCCGTATGCAGCAGATCCGGGACGTCAGACTCGACAAAGACATAAAAGGAAAGGCCATTCTTTTCGGCTATCGGGTCAAAGCTTAGCTTCATATGCACAGGAATTTCGGTTACATTGACTTCATCAACCGTTAACGTAATTTTCCCGGCCTCCACCTTGGACAAGTCAAGAATATCGTCTATGAGCGTTAATAAATCATTGCCGGATGTATGAATGACACGAGCGTAGCCTTCTTCCTCCGGGCTCAGCGTTCTATTCTCATTTTCAGACAGCAGCTGCGATAGAATCAAGATACTATTTAACGGGGTACGGAGCTCATGTGACATATTGGCAAGAAAATTAGTTTTGTATTGCGAGCTTTGTTTCAATTCCTCCGAATAGATTTCAAGCTCTTTTTTTGCTTTTTCTAATTCCTTCGTTTTCTGTTCGGCATACAGGTTCTGCTCCTCCAGATGTTCGGTGGTCATGCGCATTTCCTCCTGCTGCATCTGCAGCTCTTCCGACTGGGTTTGCAATTCTTCGGTCTGGGCCTGGAGATCCTCCGCTAATACCTGGTATTCGCTCAGAAGCCTTTCTACTTCCATACGGCCTGCGATATTATTGATGGCAACGCCAAAGTGCCCTTCGATTTGTTCGAGCAGCTTTAGATGCTGCGAAGTAAAGGATTCAAGCGAAGCAAATTCAACTACAGCCTCTACCTTGCCTTCAAATTCGATAGGAACAATTAAGATGCTTTGCGGCGCGGCCTGCGCGAGGCCGGATGTGATCATTACATCATGGCCTGGAAGCTGGTTTAGCAGAAACGTTCGCTTCTCTAGCGCGCATTGACCGATAAGTCCTTCCCCTAATCGAAAACTGGATCTCCCCGCATCATCGCCATAAGAGGCATAGGAAGCAATTTTAACCAGCTGTTCCTTACCGCCTAAACCTTTGCGAATATAAAATAATCCGTGCGTTGCGTTCAGAATGGGAGCGATCTTCATAAGAAAGGACTGGGCTAACGTATTCAAATCGTTAATCCCTTGATTCATGGTCGCCACTTCAGCCAATTTGGTCTGAATCCAGTTTTGCATCTCCAGACTTGTCAGCAGCTTATTTGTAGCTTCCGCTAAATCCTTGATTTCATCTTTGGTTTTCACTTCAATTCTCGTTGTTAAATCCCCGCCGGCAGAAGCGATTTCGGTTATGGTCTTAACCACTTGTTTAATCGTTTTTACGATAGATCCCGAAACGAACGAAACGATCAGAAAAGCGACGGCGGTAACGATAAGAAGCATCACATATAAGCTGACGGTTAACAGCTTATTTCTATTATCCAGCTCAAGGATGTGCATTTTTGTCCATTCCATCTGCTTGTTACTTAACGATTCGAAATGTTCCCTTAACTCATCGATGCTTTTTTTTCCATTATCTTCGGTATAAAACTTGATGATTTCTGGTGTTTTGTTTTGTTTCCTTAATAAAATAGTAGGTTCGCCTGCAGTAGCTATCCAGTTTCGGATCGTCAGCTTTATTTCCTCGAGCTCTTTTTGCGTACTCGGGTTATTGGAAATCAATTGATATAAGCTGTTGTAATTAGCTTCCCACTGCGCTTTTCCATCAATATAAGGCTTTAAGTAGGCTTCGTCTCCCGTCATGATAAAGCCGCGCTGGCTCGACTCCATACTTATGGCATTATATCGGATGGTAGCGATAAGGTTATGAACTTCTATGTCATGGCTTGTAATGGTTTCAATTTCCTCCTGCAAGGATGCGATTCTATCGGTTACGACAACAATGGACACACCCAGGCAGCAAATAATGAGAAAGTAACCAATCGCAATTTTTGAGCGGATATTTAATCTCATTTCTCGTAACATCATAATCTCCTTTTCAGTAGGTATTCTTATTAATAGGTGTTCCTATTATAACACGAACTGTTTCAAAACCTTTTTTACCGGGTAACTAATGAAAAAAAGGAAGTGATGACAGTTATGGATATGTTAATTCAAATCAGTATAGCGGTTATAGCATTTGCCTTTGTGATTCTGCTGTATTCTCTCGTGCAAACCTTGAAGATTCTAAGAGCCGGCTTAGATGAGATGCGGTTAACCATCAGCCAGCTAAGGACTGATGTGACGCAAATTGCCTTTGACGTGAAGGAAGCGGTTCATAATACGAATGCGATGACGCTAGATGTAAGGACAAAGCTGAACTCGCTTGATGTGCTATTTACCTCCGTAAATGATATAGGACACACGATTCATACGTTCACCGGGGCAGCCAAGGAATCAGCTGCAAGCTTAGTATCTTCAATAAAAAGCGGCAGCGGAAAGCCCGCGCGCGATAATGGTATCATTAATACAATCTATGACGGCGTTGTTTCTTCGATAAGAATTTGGAATAAAATCAAAAAAATATAAGCTATAATAGGTTCCATACAAGAAAGGAAAGAAGAGTGAATATGAACCCTTTCATTAATCTAACGATTCCAGCGAAAGCGGAATATGTCGATATTGTCAGACTTGCGTTGTTCGGCATTGCGAATAAAGCAGGCTTTTCTTTTGAAGATATAGAAGATTTGAAAGTAGCCGTTACAGAAGCCTGTACGAATGTGGTGCTTCATGCATACAGCAATCAGCAGCCGGGAATGATAGACATTCGATTTGAGCTGGAGGATCGCGGCATTTGTATTCATATAAAAGATGAAGGCAGCAGCTTCGAGTATGAGCATGCCGTCAATAAGGTTGCTTCTCTTCACGATAAAGCGCTCAGCGAATTAACTCCGGGAGGGCTTGGCATCTTTATGATGCATGCTTTAATGGATAAGGTTGAAGTTCGTACCGATAAAGGTACGGAGGTGATTCTCACCAAGCTAATTGGTAGGAAAGAGGAGATGGCATGAATTCAAGTTCATCCTTCCTAGATCAAAAACAAATGATTGAAAAAATGAAAGTATATCAGGAAACGGATTGCAACGAAGCCGCAACCCTTCTGCTCAATCACTTTGAACCAATCGTGAAAATAGCGGCCGCAAAAATGTCGCGAAGCCGTCCGGACCTGTATGAGGATTTATTTCAGGTCGGTCAATTGTCCATGCTGCGATTGTTTAAGCAGTATGACAGCTCGAGAGAAATTCCTTTCGAGGGTTACGCCATGAAAAGCATCATAGGTCATCTCAAAAACTATCTGAGGGATAAGTCGTGGTATATTCAGGTGCCAAGACGGATCAAAGAGAAGGGCTTGCTCATCCAGCAAGCGATCGATCACTTAACGGTAACTCTCGGACATTCGCCGAAGATCGAAGAGATTGCGGCACATCTCGACCTTTCCATAGAGGAAACGATTGAGGTGCTGTCATGCCGCGAATCCTATCATTACGTTTCCCTGGATACGCCTCTTTCAAGCGAAGGGGAAAGCGCGGCCACCATCGGGGATTTAATAGGTGCGGATACGGACGATTATCAGACGGTTGATGATCGTATGGTCTTGGAGGAAGCGTTAGAGCATTTGAAGGAAGAAGAACGGACGGTACTTATGCTGGTTTATAACAACGGTAAATCCCAGCGTGACATCGCCGAACAATTAGGCGTTTCCCAAATGAGTGTTTCCCGGATTCAGAAGCGGGCTATTGAGAAGCTAAAGTCGATATTGGTAGATCACACCAGTGATCAAGTATAATGGTAATTTCAGGGTATAACCGAATGGAAAGAGGTGTCGATCTTGAAGTACAGAAGACTTGGCAGCACTGAACTGAATGTATCAGTCATTGGTATTGGAACCTGGCAATTTGGCGGAGAATGGGGACGGGAGTACACGCAGGAGGAAGCGGATGCTATTCTCGACAAAGGTCATGAGCTTGGCATTAATTTGATCGATACAGCGGAATGCTATGGTGATCATCTATCTGAAGCTCTCATCGGCAATTACATAAGCCGCCGTAATCGCGGAGATTGGATCCTTGCGACGAAGTTCGGTCATCATTTCCACGAGCGGTTCTCGCGTACCGACGTCTTTAACGCAGAAGGAGTTATTGCCCAACTCGATTTATCGCTTAAAGCGCTGAACACGGACTATATTGATTTGTACCAATTCCATTCCGGACCGGATCAGGCGTTCGATAACGACGACCTCTGGACAACCCTGGACAAGCAGGTTGAAGCAGGTAAAATTCGCTATCTAGGCACTTCAATCGGAAGCAACGACAATCTTCATCAGACGGAAGCGTCTACGAAAGTGAACTCCCGGGTCATTCAAGTTGTTTATAACAGGCTCGACCGCGTACCGGAGGAGCGGGTTTTCCCTTCTTGTCAGCAGCAGGATCTGGGTGTGCTGGCGCGCGTCCCGTTGGCGAGCGGTTATTTGAGCGGAAAGTATAAGCCGGGCGCCGTCTTTGGCAATACCGATGTACGCCATAGGCACGATGCAGAGAGTACGCTGCTCAAGCTGCAGGAAGTAGAGCGGATTCAGCGCGAGGAAGTGCCTCAAGGTGTAGAGATGGCTAGTTGGGCGCTCGCTTGGTGCTTGAAGCATTCTGCGGTAACTGCGGTTATACCGGGATGCAAGGATACTGAGCAGGTTATCGCAAATGCCAAGGCAGCCGAACTCGTTGTCGACCCGCATCCTCAGGATGTTCGGATATAAGAAAATAGTTTAGATATAAGGGGCCATCTCAAAAGGTTTGTATGTACCTTTTGGGATAGCCCCTTTTTACTTTGGAAGAAATCATATTATTGAATGGGATCAGGAATCATGCCACTTTCTATTACCTCGGAATTGGTTTTCATATGCTTCATTTCTTCCCCAAGCTTAATCATATCTTGTTCACTTGGGGCCATGCCCGTCAGGGAGATGTCCTCATGTTGTCCTTTACGTCTTCCTTTGCGGAAGAAAAGGAGTCTATCACATGCTGGTTTGATTGCTTAGCGTGGTCGACCAGTTCAGACGCTTCGTCTTTTATATTTCCTGCAAGATCCTTCGTATGTTGGCCGACTGTCGTAGCAATATCCTTCGTTTTTTGGGTGATGGATTGAATCTTATTCGATAGGTCCTCCCGAAGCTTCGCACCCGATTTTGGAGCCAGCAATAGGGCAGATACTACACCAATGGCTCCTCCTATAAGCGTCCCTAACAAAACTCCATTACCTGCGTTTTCTCTTGGCATTTGATATCTCTCCTTTTAGATTGTAGTTGACCATAATGATCACTTTGTAAAATGTTTCTTAGCAGTATATAAACCTTTTTTGCGCATTTGAAACAATAGAGTTTTACGGATTCAGGCATGCTTTTTGTAAGCGTGTACATTATTCCCATTATTTATTTAAATTCATTTTGTCAAAATCTATAATTATTTCAGTCGATTAGTTCGATAATTATATTAGATATCTGTCGAATACAGTAAAGTTATAATTTGTATATAATTCGTCAGATATAAATTAAACCAGACGAAATGAAGAGGGGAGGACCGTAGAACTCCTGGGTAGCTGGATGGGAAATGCCTACAACAGGTTTGAAAAGAGCAAACTTGCCGAAAGGCTGGGACGCAAAGCCGCGGGTCTACAGTTTCTCAAACGATGACAGCCGGGCTGCCAAATTTAAGACGGTTGGACAGGCTTCTTTCCATGAAGAGGCGACTGGACCATACTGTCAAAAAGAGAGGGATTCAATGATCATAGTTACGAAGCCTTACGTATCCGAAGTTTTGGCTGACACGCTGCGCCGATGCAAAGTGCCGGTTTTAAAAGCGGATCCCGTAAACATACCAATGGAAGAAGTAATGAATCTCGTCTCGGAGCAACAATTTTTTGACCGGTATCGAAGCAGTCATACCCCGCCTTCTTTGTTATGCAATTCAGAAGCATCCTTACAGGTCATCGGCAATAATCTTCAGGACCATCCAACATGGAAGATGGTTAACCTCTTTAAGAACAAAGCTGCTTTCCGGAGTTTTATGCAGGACGAATATCCTCAGTTTTATTTTCAGACCTTGGAGCTGAGCAGCTGGGATTCGATTGATCCGGCTACATTGCCATACCCGATCATCGTCAAGCCGGTTATCGGATATTCCAGTATCGGCGTATATCGGGTGGAGAACGCAGGGAAATGGAACGAAGTAAAACGTAAAGTTCGGCAAGTTCTCGCCGAGGGAGCAGATATGTACTCTGCGGACGTCGTCAATACCAACGAGTTAATTATCGAACAATGGATTGACGGTATGGAATATGCTATTGACGCTTATTTCGATGCCGCTGGTGAGCCTGTCGTTTTAAATGTATTCGCCCGTAAATTTATGGATGACGGCGATACTAGCGACCGTATTTATTACACCGGCAAACATGTTATCCAGGAAATGCTTGGTCCCATTTTCGAATTTTTGTCGAAAATCGGCAAGAAGCTCGACCTTCGTAATTTCCCGCTGCATGCGGAAGTACGGCAGACGAGTGAAGGAAGCATCGTCCCTGTGGAAATCAATCCGTTCCGATTTGCCGGGATCGGAACAACCGAGCTGGGGATTCATGCTTACGGCATCAATTCGTATGAAAGCTTCTTTCAAGAGCGGAAGCCCGATTGGGAGAGTATCCTGAGTAACATGGATGACGCAGTGTACAGCTTTTTTTGTGCGGAGTTCGAGCTGCGCAGCGGGCAAATCATTCGGGGATTTGATCATGAAGGACTGAAGAAACACTTTCAGCAAATTTTGGAGTATCGGATTATGCCCGAAGAATTTAATACGTTTGCGGTAGTTTTTTACCGGAGTGAGACCTCGCTTGAAAACCATAGACTGATACGGATGAATTTGGACTCCTATATTATTGATAAGCAAGTCCAACATGCCGGTTCGATGAGTTCATAATGCTAATGTGAGGAACGCTGTAGAGAAAGAGGAGACTCTTTTTCGCAGTTTCCTTTTATACATATTGCGAAATTTGTAGAATATTGTAGGAATATGATTTTTATTGTA
Organism: Paenibacillus prosopidis; assembly: GCF_003337375.1. Classification (GTDB taxonomy): domain Bacteria; phylum Bacillota; class Bacilli; order Paenibacillales; family Paenibacillaceae; genus Pristimantibacillus; species Pristimantibacillus prosopidis. Next base: position 1,836 of record NZ_QPJD01000005.1, on the reverse strand, counting down.
GACAGGAGAGAAATGAAGTGACAACTTTTATATCCAAAGCTATCAAAGCTTTACGGGGCAAAGATTCCATCGTAAAGAAAATTTCTATTGGCGCTATACTACCGCTTGTCTTATTTTCAATCATCTTCAGCACGACGCTCTACTACACATCGATAAGCATTATCAACAAACACCTGATTCCCAGCTTTGAACAAGTGCTGAAAACGAACATCAATACCTTTCAGTCTTCTCTGACTGCCGATTTGATTAATGAGGCCAAAACCAATAAGGAAGCTTATCAGAAGCTGAGGGAGATTATAAATCGCGTAAGCGCACAGGACAACGTAGAACTGGTCTACATCATGAGTAAAGTGAATGGACAAGATGTTATTTTGGCTTTAAGCGGAACCGAGGATTATTTGACTCCCTACCCCTTTACTCCAGAACAGGAAGCCACGATATCCCGCCCTTCTGAAGTTATTTTCAGTGACATCTATGAGGACGATTACGGCGTACATAAATCCGTATTTTTTTCGCTAAAAGGAACGGATTCCGTGCTGGGCATCGATATGAACGCCAAATTCATTTTTGATTTGAAGAAATACGTGATAACGATCAGTTTGTTGCTTTCCATCGTTTTCATTCTAATCGGAACGGCGGTTTCGATCTTGGTATCCCGCAGGATATCGAAGCCTCTCATACGACTGGTCGGACATACCCGGTTGGTGGCGGAAGGGGATCTGAGCAACCAAATCGAGGTTAGGGGCAAGGATGAAATCGGCCAATTAATGTCTAACTTCAATCGCATGACGGTTCAACTGAAAAAAATGATCGAGCAGGTAAAGGACACGTCCGCCTATGTGGAAGTCTCCTCCAATGACGTTTCGAAAAGATCCAACCATTCGACGGAAATGATTTACGAAGCAGCCGCATCCATTCAGGAAATCGCATCCGGCAACGAAACGATGACTCAAGTTATCACAGAGAATTCCAAGGCCATCCAGGAAATGGCCGCAGGTATGCATCATATCAGCGAATCGATTCAGGAGTCGTCGGAAGAATCCTTCGTAACGGCTCAAGAGGCGGGACAAGGAGAACAGATCGTTACAAAAGCTGTCAGCCAAATGGACGCCATTTCGCAATCGGTTGCCCATTCTACATCACTGGTGCGGCAGATGAATGAGCGTTCCCGTGACATTAACGGCGTAGTAGATATGATCAAAGAAATTGCCGGGCAAATTAACTTGCTCTCGCTGAATGCCGCAATTGAGGCGGCCCGCGCGGGAGAACACGGCAAAGGGTTTGCCGTCGTATCCGGTGAAATCCGCAAGCTGGCGGAACAGACGGCTTCCTTCTCCGACCAAATTTATACGACCATTCGTTCGATTCAAGAGGATACCGTGAAGTCGGTTAATGCGATGAACATTGTTACCGAAGAGGTTAAAGCTGGGACGTACTCCGTACACGAAGCAGGAAAAACGTTCCGGGTCATCAAAGATCTGACCGCGAAAGTATCCGACAAGTTCCAGGCCGTATCGTCCGTTACCGAGCAGTTATCCGCTATGGTAGAGGAGATTTCGGCCAATGCAGAGAATATTACGGGGATTACGCGAGTTTCCGAAGCAAACAGCAAGAAAATCGCCGCATCGTCACAGGAACAGCTCGCCACCCTCGAAGAAACCGCCCAATCGGCAGAGCTCCTTCGTGACCGGGCAGCGAATTTGAACGAAATTGTAAATCAGTTTAAGTTGTAATGCCGAAAGGGGCTGTCCCAAAAGTCATAAAGACTTAGGGGCAGCCCCTTCATTGTTTTAAAAGTTGTAAAAAACAAAGAAACCATCCTTTGGTAAAATGGAG
>NZ_QPJD01000004.1:372627-431795 GCF_003337375.1 Paenibacillus prosopidis | reverse complement strand
AATTTGGACACCGTGAGCAACTGGAGCCGCATCTTCGACTTCGGTTTCGGAACGAACAACTACTTCTATCTGACGCCGCAAAACGGGACAACCGGCGTCATCCGTGTCGGGATCAAAAACGGCGGTGGCGAGCAAGTCATCGACGGCACTGCGTCGCTGCCAACCGGCGGCTGGCATCATGTGGCCGTAACCCTGAACGGAACTACGGGAACCCTTTACGTCGATGGCCAGAAGGTAGGCAGCAGTAATATCAACATCAGACCTTCCCAACTCGGCGTTACCACACAGAACTGGATCGGCCGCTCGCAATTCTCCAACAATCCGTATCTCGACGGACGGGTGGACGATTTCCGCATCTATAACGTAGCTTTAACCGATCAGGAAGTATCGGCTGTAATGAACGAGTAGAATATAGCGTCAGTGAATTTAACTCACGAAAGTCCGGAACATGGGAATCCATGTTCCGGACTTTCCGTCATGTATAATCATCTTGTTAAAAAATCCAAATTTAGAATGGAAAGGATTACGGTGTTATGGAGGATAATTCCTATCTATTATCACAGAAGGGATCCTGGGGAGATCAGGGGGACGGTACCTATGTCAATCCTGTCTTGCCCGGCGATTATAGCGATCCGGATGTCATTCGAGTCGGGGATGATTATTACGGTATCTCCTCTACTTTGCATTGCTCTCCGGGGATGGCGGTGCTGCATTCCAAGGATCTTGTGAATTGGAGCATGATCGGACATGTTGTGGATGATTTGACAAGCATCGGCCCGGAATACAATTACGACCGCATGAATCGTTACGGCAGAGGAGTCTGGGCCGGCGCCATCCGATTCCACGAGGATAAATTTTGGGTATATTTTTTCACGCCCGATGAAGGATTGTTTATGAGCACGGCTTCCGATCCGGCGGGACCTTGGGAGCCGCTTCATCAGGTTTGGGAGGTTACCGGCTGGGACGACTGCTGTCCGTTCTGGGACGATGACGGACAAGGCTACTTGGTTGCCACCAATTTTGCTAATAATTATAATATCCATTTATTTAAACTTAGTGAAGACGGCAAAGAACTATTGAATGACAGCGGTACGATTATTCATCAGTACAAAGGGAGCGAAGCCAATAAGATATACAAAATAAACGGAACCTACTTTTTCTTCCACAGCGAGGTTCGCTGTAAGGAAGGCGTTGAAGTCAGAGTCGTTATGATGTTAAGGTCCGAACATATTTATGGGCCCTATGAGGAAAGGGAAATTATCCATACGCACGGCATGGATGTAGACCGGGAGCCGAATCAAGGCGGACTTGTCCAGACGGTTTCCGGGGATTGGTATTTCATTAGTCATCAAGGAACGGGCGGGTATTACGAAGGGAGAACGCTTCACTTGCTGCCCGTAACATGGATTGACGGCTGGCCGATCATCGGAATCGATACGGACGGCGACGGAATCGGAGAGATGGTATGGGGAGGCAGGAAGCCTATTAGCGGACATCCCGCAACGGTTCTTTCCACATACGACGATTTTGACCGAGCGGTACTTGAGCCGCATTGGGAATGGAACCATCAGCCGAGAGCCGACAAATGGTCGTTAACGGCCCGGCCCGGCTATTTGCGTCTGCACGCATGCCAACCCATTGACAAGGACAACTTTTTTACCGTATGCAACATCATTACACAAAGAGCGTTTAGAACCGTTCACAACGCGGCAATGGTGAAAATAGAAATCGGCGGCATGGCGGACGGGCAGGAAGCGGGGCTTTGCCATTTTGCGCAAACCTATTGCACGATTGGCGTACACCAACTGAATGGGAGAAGGGTCCTGAAGTTCAACAGCTCGGGAATAATTGTATGGGGTCCGCAATTAACAGGCAGCACCCTTTGGTTAAGGTCTGTGTGGAACATTGATGGAATCAACCGGTTCGAATATAGCGTCGATGGGGTGCATTTCACAAGCTTTGGAGACGCCTATCAGCTGGGGTGGGGGAATTATAGGGGAGATCGGATCGGGTTATACAGCTATAACTGCGAGAGTGAACAGGGTTATATCGACGTAGACCAATTTTGTTATGAGGTCGCGAGGAGTGGAGAATAAATGAAATCGCCATTGTTTAGGGATCCCATCTATGACGGTGCGGCAGATCCTGTAGTTATTTGGAATCGGCAGGTCAAGGAATGGTGGATGATTTATACGAACCGCCGCGCAACGCAGGAGGGTCCGAAATTCGGATGGGTGCATGGCACCGATCTCGGTGTTGCTTCTTCATCGGATGGTGGATCAACCTGGTTATACCGGGGAACCCTGGAAGGTCTCGAAACAGGCTGGGGCAGAAATACGTTCTGGGCGCCTGAAATCATTTGGCATGATGGGCTGTACCATATGTATGTCACTTACGTCCACGGCGTACCGGAAGACTGGACAGGCAAGGCTCGTATCAGGCATTATACAAGCCCCGACCTTATTCGTTGGGAGTTCCAGTCCACGCTTGGAATTAGTGAGGAGAACGTGATCGATGCCTGTGTTTACCAACTGCCGAACGGCATGTTTCGAATGTGGTTTAAGGAGCGGAATCATACCTACGCTGCCGAGAGCAAGGATCTGTATGATTGGCAGCCGATTGGTCCGGTGATAACCGAAAGAGGCCACGAAGGACCGAACGTGTTCCGCCTGGGCGGCTATTATTGGATGATTACAGACGAGTGGCGCGGGCAGGGCGTGTTCCGCTCCGATGATCTTCAGACGTGGGAACGAAACGGCATCATTCTCGACCAACCTGGCAAACGTGAGGATGACGGGACGATCGGCCTTCACGCAGATGTGGTCGTACAAGGAGAAGAGGGGTATATCTTCTATTTCACTCATCCTGGCCGTGTTAATGAGCATAACGAAGATTCGGGCTATGAAATGCGCCGTTCGTCCATTCAGGTTGCCAAGCTGGAAGTTGTGGACGGTGTTCTGTGCTGTGACCGCGACAAGGAATTTGAGTTAAATCTTGAAGCGGAAGATTGATAGAATTGCATTCATAATAAAATGGGAGGATATGAAATCCATATGCATATTCAGTTTCATTCCCCAGCCGTCTATTGGGTAGAAGCGCTTCCCGTCGGAAACGGCAGGCTAGGCGCGATGGTCTTCGGGGGTATCGAGAAAGAACGGATCGCTTTAAATGAAGATACGCTATGGTCAGGTTACCCCGGGGATTGGAATAATCCGGGGGCGAAATCGGCGCTGCCGAAAGTGCGGGAGCTTATCGCGCAAGAGAAGTACGAGGAAGCGGATCGGCTTTGCAAGGAAATGATGGGACCTTATACGCAATCCTATTTGCCTTTCGGCGATTTGCACATTGTGATGGATCACGGTCAGCTAAGCCGCCGGGGGTATAGCAGAAAGCTTGATCTCTCTACCGGCATTGCGACGGTAGCCTATAATGTCGGTGGTGTTCCATTTACCCGTGAAATATTCGCGACTCATCCCGATCAGGCGATTGTCGTGCGATTAACGGCGGGCAAGGAGGGTTACCTTAGCTTTCGGGCCAAGTTGGACAGTCCGCTCCGATATACATCGAAAGCGGATGGCGAACACTTTACGATTTCCGGCGCAGCGCCGGAGCACGTCGAGCCTAATTACCGCGATGCGGAAGATCCCGTGCGTTACGGCGATTCCAATACGTCTAAAGGCATGAAATTCCATGGGCGCTTGGCTGTCGCGCATGAAGATGGAACGATGAGAGTCGATGCGGATGGCTTGCATGTCATCGGGGCTACTATCGCAACCTTGTACTTCAGCGCGGCTACCAGCTTTGACTTAGGGTTCGGCGCGAGTAACCCTGAACGCGATCCGGGACAATTAACCTCAGCAGCGATTCAGGCTATATGCGAGAGAGAATATACGGATATTCGAAACCGTCATGTGGACGATCATGGCAAGCTGTTCGGCAGAGTTGCCCTGCATCTTGGTGAAAGCAAGGCTCCAGCAGATATGCCTACAGATCGGCGCATTGCCGAATACGGCAGCAGCGATCCAGGCCTGGTAGAGCTATTGTTCCATTATGGACGTTACTTGTTGATGGCCAGTTCGCGCCCGGGAACCAGTCCGGCCAATCTTCAAGGCTTATGGAATGAAGAGACGAGGGCGCCATGGAGCAGTAATTACACGCTAAATATTAATGCGGAAATGAATTATTGGCCTGCGGAAACGTGCAATTTGGCGGAGCTGCACGAGCCGCTGATCGATTTCATCGGCAGACTGGCCGTTAACGGCAAGAAGACGGCGGATACGAACTATGGCGCACGGGGATGGGTTGCGCACCATAATTCGGATTTGTGGGGACAAACGGCGCCAGTAGGCGATTTCGGGGATGGAGACCCTGTTTGGGCGTTCTGGCCGATGGGCGGCGTATGGTTGACTCAGCATCTGTGGGAGCATTACGCGTTCAGCGGGGACGAAGCTTATTTGCGGCATACAGCTTACCCGATCATGAAGGAAGCGGCGTTATTCTGCTTGGACTGGCTCATTGAAGATCAAGATGGTTATTTGATTACTTCGCCTTCGACCTCTCCCGAGCATAAATTCCGGGTTGGCGATAAGCATCGAGCCGTAAGCGCGGCGACGACCATGGATCTCTCATTGATCGGCGAATTATTCGATAACTGCATCAAAGCGGCGGAATGGCTGAAGGTCGATGAAGATTTTGCTATGACGCTGGCAGAGAGGAAGCAAAGGCTGTTGCCTCTCCAAATCGGCAAGTACGGTCAGTTGCAAGAATGGTTCGAGGATTTCGAAGATGAGGATGTTCAGCATCGTCACGTCTCTCATCTTGTCGGGGTTTATCCGGGACGGCTCATTACTGAGCGGTCTGCTCCCGATCTGTTCCAAGCGGCGAAAAAATCGCTTGAAATTAGAGGAGACGGGGGGACAGGATGGAGCCTTGGCTGGAAAATCGGCTTATGGGCAAGATTCAAAGACGGCAACCGTGCAGAGCGTTTAGTCTCGAATATGTTGACACTCGTTAAGGGTGACGAACCGATGAATGCTCACAGAGGCGGCGTATATGCCAATCTGTTCGGTGCGCATCCTCCATTCCAGATCGACGGCAACTTCGCAGCTACAGCGGGAATTGCGGAGATGCTGCTGCAATCCCATCAGGGATACTTGGAACTTCTGCCGGCGTTGCCTGATTCCTGGAGAGACGGGTTTGTCAAAGGATTGCGGGGCCGAGGGGGCTATGAAGTCGATTTGGAATGGAACAACGGCGCGTTGTCAAAGGCGGAAATCGAAGTTTCCATAACGCAGACTTGCCAAGTTCTTGCCAAGCGGAAGGTCAGGATTACCCAGGATGGCAAAGAGGTTCAATATGTTCAAGATGCGAATGGATGGATCGGGTTCCATGTAGAAAGCGGAAAGCGTTACGTCTTATTGACCGTTTGAGGGAATTATACAATTGGACTTCAACGCTTTTGCGGAAGGGGATATTCATGAATTTTTTTACTGTCGAACATGGGAAGCTGATCTTTGAGAATAACGGAGAAAGCTTGCAAATTGAAGGATGGGGTGAAAATAGTTTACGTATCCGCTCCCGAATGATGGGTGAAATACTGGATACGGACTATGCCTTACTGCCTGTTAATGGCGATGCGGAAGCTGCGATAGAGATCGATCATGAAACTCAAACCGCTACCATTCAAAACGGTAAGATAAAGGCGGTGGTCAGACATTCGTGGTGGGATACTCCGGGACGAATTTCCTTTTACAATGATAAAGGAGAATTATTGCTTCAAGAAATAGGCAGCGGCGGAGCTTTGAAGCTTCGGTCAAGAGCATTCAAACCGATTATCGGAGGGGATCATCAATTAAGGGTTTCCTTTGCCGGAAATGATGGTGAAAGAATCTACGGAATGGGTCAATACCAACAAGAAACCTTTGATTTGAAAGGCTCCACGCTTGAATTGGCTCATCGTAATTCCCAAGCCAGCGTTCCGTTTTTGTATTCCAGCAAAGGGTATGGCTTCTTATGGCATAATCCGGCGATCGGAAAAGTTAACTTCGCTAATAATAGAACCGAATGGGCTGCAGAAAGCACAAAACAGCTGGATTATTGGATAACGGCAGGCGATTCGCCGGCAGAAATAGAAGCCGCGTACGGAAAAGCGGTTGGTACCGTTCCTATGATGCCTGAATATGGACTTGGCTTCTGGCAGTGCAAATTAAGATATTATAATCAGGAACAGCTGCTCGAGGTTGCAAGGGAATATAAGAAAAGAAAGCTGCCGATCGATGTAATCGTAGTTGACTTTTTCCACTGGCCCAAACAGGGGGACTTTAGATTTGAGGAGGAATTTTTCCCTGATCCGAAGGCAATGGTGGATGAGCTGAAATCCATGGGAATCGAATTGATGGTTTCGGTTTGGCCTCAGGTTGACCGCTATAGCGAAAATTTTGAAGAAATGCGCCAAAAGGGTTATTTGATTAAAGCTGAAAGGGGAGTCCAAGTTGCCATGATGGATTGGTTCCCTTCCAGTATTTATTTTGATGCTACAAATCCTAAAGCCAGGGAGTATGTATGGTCAAAATGCAAGAAGAATTATTACGATTATGGAATCAATATCTTCTGGCTGGATGAAGCAGAACCTGAATACGATGTATATGACTTTGATAATTATCGTTACGCTATGGGACCTAATGTTCAAATCGGAAATATATATCCGCAGCGCTATTCCAAAACCTTTTATGAAGGCATGCAGGCGGAAGGACAGGACAAAATCGTAAACACGGTTCGCTGCGCTTGGGCAGGCAGCCAACGATACGGCGCATTAGTGTGGTCGGGAGATATTCATTCTTCTTTTGAAGATTTCAGAAAACAAATCGTTGCAGGCCTTCATATGGGAATGGCGGGGATCCCTTGGTGGACGACGGATATCGGAGGCTTTGCAGGAGGTAACCCGGACGATCCCAAATTCCGCGAGCTGCTGATCCGATGGTTCCAATGGGGGGCTTTCTGTCCTGTTATGAGATTGCATGGCGATCGCAGGGGAGGCAAGGAAGTATTCAGAAAAGACGGCAGCAAAGCATTAAATACCGGTGGAAACAACGAGGTATGGAGCTTTGGGGACGAGGCTTACGAGATATTGGTTAAATATATGGAATTGCGGGAAGCTTTAAGGGACTATACCCGTGAGCTGATGAAAGAAGCCCATGAGAAAGGTGCGCCGGTCATGAGGCCGCTCTTCTATGAATTCCAGCATGACGATAAGGTCTGGGATATCAAGGACGAATACCTGTATGGTCCGGATCTGTTGGTGGCTCCTATTCTTTATGAAGGCGCTGTATCAAGAGAGGTATATCTGCCTGAAGGTTCTAGCTGGACGGATGCGCGTACGGGAAGTGTCTTTGAAGGTGGACAAACTATTCTTGTTGAAGCTCCTCTAAGCTCGATTCCGGTATTTTTACGGGACGGAAAACAAGCGTATCTCATCGGAAAAATATAATATTCTATCATCGATCGGTCGTCCTTAAGGACAGGATGTGGTACAAGGATAAGGACCATCACTCTCTCATCTCTTCGGAAAGGAGGAGGGGAACTGGGTAAGAATGATATTGAAATCTTGCGTAATGCATTATATCAATTAGCATTATTACATCAGTATAATTTCCTTGATCCCGATGTAATAAGAAAGAGTCAGGAGCTGGATCTTCTGATAAATGAAATGATTAATGTAAAGCTGGGATGTCGTAGCGCATCAGAGTTATCGAAAGAGTGAGTTTCAGTCACCGGCTTCAGCTTGCTATAGCATGCGCCCCTTGTAATTTAGTGCAAGGGGTGGTTTTTTGCTTTCTATCCATAACCCGGTTGAACGTTTGGGATGCGTATGTCTCGGGACTTAACAGTCTGAAGCTCGAACTGTTTTTGGAGCAGCTTAATAATTAAGGAGGAGCGTCATTATGTATTTTGATTTCGGCAGTTCCAATTCTGAAAACGCTCACAATTTCAAAGGCGCCTTTACGAGCGTGATCACCGGTTTCATGGGCGAAACAGCCCGGGTGTCGAATCTTCTCGTAGCTGATGGGGGCAGGGGGGAGTTGACTTTTACAATGAAAGTCGATCCGTATCTCCGCAACTATTTCACCGTGAAATTTTCAGGGGAAGAATCGTCCTATATTCATGCGGATGGTGAAAAGCAGAGCTATAAATTCAAGCCCGATCAGAATCCGGATAACATGTTGGCGCCGGATCTGACGGTTTCGGAGAAACAGGCTCTGATCAATGGCTACCTGCAAGATCAGGTTAAGAGGAATTGATAAACATGATGGGACACTTTCGTAACCTCAGCCTTACCAGGCAAATCCTTTATTTGATTTTAATGATGTTGATCATCCTCCTGATCTCATTTGTCATCTCGAACATGGTTGCCAAACGTATTGTCGAGAGCAAGGTTACGGACTCCGCCGGCAAGATTCTGCTTCAGGTTCAGGATAAGACGGAAAGCTTTTATGCGGACATGGAGAGAATTTCGGTTTCGATGCTGTATAGTCCGACGGTACAAACTTACTTGGACTTGGATAACTATTTGTCCAGGATTCTCATGAACCACGAGGTCATATCGGTGTTCTCCAATACCACCACATTGAAAGAGAATATTCGGGGCATCCAGCTTTACAACCGGGCAGGGACGATGGTAGCCAGTCTAGGTCTGGGAACAGGCGAATCCGTTAAACTGCCGGATCCAAAGATCGAATATTCCGGTTTATTGAAGGATCCGGATACGGGGGAATTAATCCCGTACTATTCGATTTCCGTTCCGATTTATAATTTGAAAAACACACCTACCAGGGATTACAAGGGAACAAGCGTATTTGTCATGGATGTCGGAAACTTCAGCAATATATTGCAGAATGCAAAAATTACAGCCAATTCACGGCTCCTGCTCCTTGATCAAAACAAAAAAATGTTGGCAAGCGTTGGAAATACGCCCAACATCGATACGTTCCGGTTAGAGGAGTGGAAAAACGACAACCGGTATATCGTGCAGACGAGCACGCTGTCCGAGACCGGGTGGGAGCTGATCAGCATCATTCCGAAGAACGAGCTGCTGCAGGAATTGAATATCGTTCAAAGGCTGAACGTTGCAACATATGCGGTTATGTTTTGTATACTCGGTCTTTTTCTGATCCTTTTTTTCACCCGAATCTTAAGGCCGGTAAAAGCGCTAATGGATTTTATGAAGTCCTACCCGAAGACGGGGCGAGAAAGCCGCTTTCCTGTGGTCTACCATAACGAAATCGGCGTACTCGCTGCCAACCTGAATAAAATGCTGGACGAAATCGACAGCTTAAGCAAAGAAATTCAGTTGACGCAAAAGCAAAAGTACGAAATCGAAATTACAAAAAATCAGATGGAAATATCGGCCTTTCGTAATCAGATTAACCCCCATTTTTTGTACAATACGCTTGAATGTATAAGCGCTATGTCCATCTTTTACAAGGCTCAGGATATAGGCGAAATCTCCGCCTCCTTATCAAACATGTTCAGGTATTCGGTCAAAGGAGGCGATTTCAGCACAATTCAGGATGAAATATCACACATTAAGGAATACGCGAAAATCATCGAATACCGCTTCATGGGGAAAATCCGGGTCGTCGTCGATGCGGATGAACGTTTGTTGAAGCAGAAAACAATTAAAATGCTTCTTCAGCCGATGGTGGAAAATGCCGTGTTTCACGGATTGGAGATGAAGATCGACAGCGGCATCGTTCGAGTGGAAGTGAAGATGACGGAGCAGAATCAGGTTCAATACATCGTACAGGATAACGGAAACGGGATGGAAGAAGCCCAATTGAAAGAGCTGGTCGCCCGGCTTAGGCAGTTTGAAAGCCAAGGCTGGACGGCGAGGGAAGCAACGAAAGGAATCGGCTTACCCAATATTTACCGGAGAATCAAGCTATTATACGGAAACAAGGCCGAAATGTCCTTCTATAGCAAACGCGGCACCGGTACTACCGTTACAATCACATTCCCTGTACAAGACCATGTGGAACAATTGGAGGTCGAATAACATGCATACGGTATTGATCGCAGACGATGAACCCTGGGTTGTGTACAGGATTAGAGAAATGATCGAGTGGGAAAGGCTCGGCTTTACCGTTATCGGAGAGGCGCACAACGGACTGTCGGCTCTGGAGATCATTCTGGAGAAGAAGCCGGATGTCGTCATTTCGGATATCCGCATGCCCGGTTTGAACGGAATTGAGCTTCTGGAGCAAATCCGTTTCCACGATTTGAGGAGCAACGTGATTATGATCAGCGGATATTCGGAGTTTGAATATGCCCAGAAAGCGCTGCGATTCGGAGCCTTCGATTACTTGCTCAAGCAGGTCGACAAGGACAAGCTGACCGACGCGTTGGAACGGTTGAAAGCGACGCTCGCGGAGAAGCAAAAAGTGCAAAAAGGATTGGAGCTGCTGCTGGACGATCTTTTCGAAATATTCGAGTCCGATGAGAATGTGAAGCTGCAAAACTTTTTGTCCAGCCGGGGAATTGATTGCGAATATCCGCACTTCCGGTTCATTAGCTGTCTGTACCAGCATTCATCGTTTCCCGATGCGGGCGAGACGCAGCCGGCGATCTCCGGGATCCGTTATTTGCGGTTTCGTACGGGACAGAATAAAGTCTCCTTCCTGATCAATTATGACGAATTGAAGAATCCGACCGGTTTTCTCGATTTTATTTCAGGTCATTTGTCCGACGCCCGATGTATCGGGATCAGCGGAATCGGCGTCTATTCTACGCCTGTCGCCAAGCTCTATCAAGAATCGGATATTGCCCTTTGCAGTTTCTTCACCCGCCCCGAAAGCCGGATCATCGAATATAAACCGGCGGCCGATCATGCCTCGGTCTTGATGGGAACGATCCTGCAAATCGAAGTGGCCGTAAGGGAGCAGAAGCCGGAGCAAGTGAACAGGCTTCTGGATGAGCTAAGCGCCGAATGCAAGGAGCGGTCCATGCAGATCGACCAATTATGTGCGCTATACAACCAAATCGTGTTGCTCTGTTACAAATATTACAGTAGTACCGACGCAGATTATGAAATCGAATATATGAACTACGATCAAATGTCTCGCCAGTACCGCTCGGTCAAGGAGTTGTTCGGAAAGCTGAAGGCCATTTTCCGGCAGCAAACCGGCGAAGAGCCGCACATATCCAATGAGATGGTAAAGAAAATCATCGAATATATTGATGCCAACTTTGCGGAAGATATTATGCTCGTTGATTTGTCAAAGAAGTTCCATATCACCGTCGGATATGTGAGCGCTCTTATGAAGAAGGAAACGGGAAAAACGTATATGGAGTATGTGATGAACAAAAGGCTGAATCTGGCTAAAGAATTGCTGCAGGATACTTCGTTATCCATTCAAGAGATCGTGGAGCGGGTAGGGTACCGGGATTATTTTCATTTCAACAAAATTTTCAAAAAGTATTTCGGAATAACACCGGGTAAATTTCGTAAATTGTAGCCTTGTCCAAAACTATCGAAAAGCACAAAAAGATTAAAATGGAAACATAGGATGCCGCTGCGTATGCCGTTATGCTAAAGAAGCAGTAAACAATATATGCAGGGGGATTGATTAGTATGAAGTTGAAAGTGTTTTCAATTCTGGCGTTGGCCGCAACGATTGCGTTGTCAGGCTGCAGCGCCAACAATTCGGGAAGCGGAAACGCTACTGAACCGGCAGAGCCGGCGAAAACCGAGACGCCTGCTGCAGTAACCGAGACGCCTGCGGCGCCGGTGGATCTTACTTGGTTCTCTACAGTTGGAGGCTGGAACCCGCCGCAATGGACCACGGAGCCTGGCACCGTAATGGGGGAACAGACGAAAAAGACGGGGCTCACCTTTACTTACAACATTCCTGCACAGGACGGCGATACGAAATTGAATCTGATGATGGTTTCATCGTCGGACTCATTCCCGGATGTCATTACTACGGTAGGCCCGGATATGGGAAAGAAGCTGGTTGAAGCCGGCAAGGTTTGGGAATTGGAAGAATTCCTTACGAAATACGATCCGGAATCCCATTTGCTCAAAGATTTTCCAGCAGATGTGAAGGAGCAAATGGTCAAGCATTATGGCGGCTGGTACGCGATCGGAAGCCACATGACCAGCGATGACACGAGAGAGGTATATCCGCCGTCAAGCGATTATTTTGCGGATGTGACGAAGTATGCTGATAATAAAGGTGTTGTAGTCAACGCGAATATTTTGAAAGAGGCCGGCATTGAGCTTTCCGATCTGAAAACCGAGGATGGCGTGCTCGCGGCTCTTAAGAAGGTAAAGGACATGAAACTGACGGTTGACGGCCAGCCTGTCATTCCGCTTCAGATTCACGGTAAAAACTACCATGGCGAAACGCTCCAATACCTGCATAGATCTTTTGGCGCGATGCCGATTGACAAGGACGGGAAATTTAGAAATATTTATATGTCTCCGGAAAACAAGCATGCCATTCAATTCCTGTTTAAGGCGGCCAAAGGCGGGTACTTCGATCCCGGCCAGATGACAACGGATGATACGGCGATCGACGCGAACCTCTTGTCCAAACGTGTGTTCATGTTTATCGGAGGGACGAACAGGGCCAAATATGATCAGCTTGATTTCTGGGTTTCGCCCGGCGCGATCTTGTCGAGTGAAGGTACAAAGCCGGTGTTCCCGTTCTGGTCCGAACCGGGACGCGGCTGGATGCAAACGCACATTTCCAAATCGACGAAGGAACCGGAAAAGTTGGCGAAATGGCTTAGTTATGTGACCAGTGCCGAGGGGATGACGCTTAATCACTTTGGTATCGAAGGCGTACATTACACCAAAGACGACAAAGGTCTCATTACAAGAACGGATGAAGGAATTCAAGCTCAGCAGGACAGCACCAAAACGGCAGTGGGTATCTTCTGGCAATTCGAAAATATAGCATTCTTTGAAAACGTGCAGCCTGCTCCGACAAAGAGGGAAGGCGCCGGCGGTTTGATTGAAATGGAGGCGAAGACCGCTTACGCCAGATCACCGGAAGTCGTTCGATATGATGCTTCCGTACTGAGTTTGCCCGGCGACTTCTACGCGCCAGGAAGCAAAAATGCAACGATTAGAGATCAAATCCAGCAATTTTATGAAGCTCAGGTTGCCAAGATGGTGTTGGCGAAGGATGAGGCAGCGTTCAACAAACTCTATGACGAGTTTGTCACTAAGATGAAACAATTGAAGGTCGACGAGCTGGATGCGGCACTGAACGCAGAACTCCAGAAGAAGTTGCAGGAAATGGGTGTAACGGTTAAAGGCGTTAATTCTTAATCGTATGATTTGAGTTATGAATAATGCCAAAGTGCATGTGCATGCCATGCTGCACTTTGGCATTATCATTGTTTTTCAAGGGAGGGACGAATGATGGCAAAAAGCGCCACCCAGGGAGGCATCCCGACGGCAAATATCAAAAGAAAAAAAACGTTCAGGCTCGGGCACGATCTTCGAACCCAGTTGGAGCTCATGACGATGCTTTGGCCAGCAATTATTATGATTGTCATATTCGACTTTATCCCGATGTCCGGGCTGTTGATGGCATTCAAGGCCTACGATCCCATCTCTGGTTTTAAAGGGATATTTACGAGTCAATGGAACAATTTCGAGAACTTTATGATGATTTTCCGGCATTTTGAGTTTTGGCCCATGGTGAGAAATACGCTAGGCATTAATCTCCTTGGGTCGCTGGTCGGGATCCCGGTAACCCTGATCTTCGCGCTATTGTTAAACGAGATCCAGAATGCCAAGTTTAAATCGTTTGTACAGACCGTCACGTACCTGCCGCATTTTCTTTCATGGGTTATCTTTGGCGGGTTGTTCATCACGCTGCTCAATCCGGATGGCGGCATCGTAAATTTTTTACTCCTGAAACTGGGCCTGATCGATGAGGCTATTCTGTTTTTGGGCGAGCCAAAATATTTCTGGGGCATCGCCATCGGAACAAATTTGTTGAAAGAAATAGGCTGGGGCGCCATCTTGTATTTGGCTGCCATGGCAGGCATCGACCAGTCTTTATATGAGGCTGCCGCTATCGACGGTGCGAGCCGTTTGAAACGAATGCTGCACATCACGCTGCCCGGCATTTTGCCTACGGTTATGATTCTGGTCATATTCGCAATAAGCGGCATGCTGAACAATAATTTTTCGCAGATTTACGTCCTACAAAACTCTTTGAACTTGCCGACCAGTCAAGTTATTGATACTTACGTGTATCGAACGGGTCTTGGGCAGTTCCAGTTTGCTTCGGCTACGGCGATCGGGTTAATGAAATCGGTGTTTGCGCTTGCGCTGCTGCTTGGAGCCAACTATCTGTCCAAGAAGCTTACAAAATCAGGTTTGTTTTAAACGTATGTTTCCGAAGCGAGTTTTTCGCTTGCAGAGAAGATGATTTATGGAAGCAGCGAGAATAACTTTTAGGAGGCGTCCGGAATGGTCGGAGGCAGGAGCTGGAGAGAACGTATTTTTAATGTGACGAATGTCGTCATCATGATCGCTTTAATGATCGTGACTATATATCCGTTTTGGTTTTCTATCGTCAATTCTTTGAATACAGGCGACAATCTTGTGCGCGGACCTATATTTGCTTGGCCAAGGGAATTTACATGGGCGAGCTGGGCGACGGTTATGTCGGACCCGGGGATGCTTAAGGCTGCATGGGTTAGCGGTTCCCGGACAGTGATTGTAACGGTTATCTCTATTCTTTATACGGCGATGTTTACTTACGCCTTTTCCCGTACTTATTTAAAGGGAAAAAAATGGTATGTGATCATAGGCTTTACGAGCATGTACTTTAGCGGCGGGCTGATTCCTTCGTTTATGCTGTTGAATTGGCTCGGTTTGTATGATACCTACTGGGTATACATCATTCCTGCCCTTTTTGGCGGATTTTGGAATGTCATTATTTTCAATGCGAATTTCAAGGCGATTCCCGACGCTCTGTTCGAATCGGCCAAAATGGATGGAGCGAATGAGTATACGATATTCTTCCGAATTGTTATCCCGTTATCGAAGCCGGTTTTGGCTGCACTTTCGGTGTTTACGGCAGTCGGCGTATGGAACGATTACGGAGCGACGCTGTATTTCACCCAATCCGCCGATTTGCAGACGCTGCAATATTTGATCTTAAAGCTCATTCAGTCTACGAATGCGATTGAGCAGATGGCTAGTATCGCGGGCGACAACAATGCCGCTGTCGCAGCACTCTACTCCAAAGCACAAGGTGCGGGAACCGTTACAGCCCGAACCCTTCAGCTGGCGGCGATGGTTATCTCGTCGATTCCGATGGTAATTATGTACCCGTTTGCGCAGAAGTTTTTTATAAAAGGCGTGCTGCTCGGTTCTATAAAAGAGTAGTTGCGAGACCTGCGAGTCGGGCTCATTCTCGATCAGCCAGGTTCGCGCGAGGACGATGGAACGATCGGCTTGCAACGCTTTCTTGAACTGTTATGAATACCCCTGTCCAATATGGGAGGAAAGGGAGAAGACTATGGAGATCAACTGGAAACAACGTGATAATGACAACAGATATACGTTCCACTTGGGCGAGGGGACCATCGGCGACGTCTTGCCGTTCGAGGATGAACGCTTCGCAGCAACCGATACGTTCGAACAGTTAAGGGAAGGACTGGTTCAGTGGACGCGGAAGTTCACCTATCGAGGCGAATCGCCCGCGGCGTGCAAGCTTTCGATGGATTTCGCTGCCGACTACGAGCCTGAGTATTATATGATTCCTTCCGTCACCTACAACGGGAACGGTTGGGGCAGCGGCCTGGAGCCGAAAGGGCTGATGCGCGACGGGCAGCCTTGGGTATTTGCGTGGCATCGGACGGCAGTGGCCGGCGCAACCTACTCCGAGGGAGGCGGGGTCTCCGTGGGCTTGTTCGGTGAGCCTCCCCGGGATATGCAAGGCTTTTCCTGCTCGCTCGTGCCGGCTGCAGGACGAGTCATCCATCGGCTGATCTGGCCGGAGGTAGAGACGCCGGCGACCTACGATGACCGAGACCGTTACGGCGAGGCATACGAAGCGGAGAGGAACTTTGTGCCGGGCGAGACGTTTACGGCCCGTGCTTATCTGGCGCTTCATGCTTACATAGAGCCGCGCACGGCGTGGAGAACGATGCTCGAAGAGGCTTGGCGGATGCAAAAGCACCCGGTTCGGGCATGGTACGATCCGGAACGAATATGGGAGCTAGGCATGGCGTATGCCAAGAATGGCCTATGGGCCGAAGACGGGGATTTTCGGGGATTCTCGCTCGGCAGAAAATGGGACGGAGAGAAGTGGCGACAAGCTCGCAATTACGCAATCGGCTGGTGCGGGCAGAACGCTTCGTTGGCCAATTCGATGCTTGCGGATTATTTGAATTCCAGCAATGAGGATTCGCTTCGTAGAGGCCTCGCCGTGCTGGACGGCTGGACAGCCGGTGGAAGGCTGCCGAACGGGATGATTCATTGTGAGTACGACTACGTCCTGCAATTCAAGCCGGCAGAGCGGGAAGTGCAGGACGCCTGCAACCTCGGAACGGCTGCGTTAAACCTGTTCGAGGCGGAACAATTGTCCCGGAGATGCGGAGTGGAGCGGCCGATCTACCGCGAAACCGCGCTCGGCATTTGCGATTTCGTCTTATCCGTGCAATCGCCGGAAGGCCGGATCGGGAAATCGTGGAAGAACGACGGGACTCCGCATGATCCGGAGGGCACGGTCGGCTGCTTCCTTGTCCCGCCTCTGGTCAAGGCATACGAGCTTACAGGCAATGAAGCCTATCTTCATGGGGCGGAGCTTGGCTACCGCTATTATATGAGGGAGCTGCAGGGCAACGGTTACACGACAGCGGGGGCGCTGGATACCTGTTGCGTAGACAAGGAGTCTGCCATTCCTTTGCTCAAAGCAGGTCTTGCGTTGTTCCAGGTTACCGGCCAGAAGACGTATCTCGAATGGGCGGAGCATGCCGCATGGTATTTGGCAACATGGCAGTGGCATCATGCGGTTGCATATGACGCAGGGACCGGACTGGAAGCAATCGGGTACGATACGTTCGGCGGCACGGCGGTATCTACGCAACACCATCATCTTGATCCGTTTGCGTTGTCTTTTATCGAGGACTGGCTTGAGCTGTCTGCGCTCACCGGCAACTCGACATGGCGCGAAAGAGCCCTTGCCGTATGGGTGAATGCGTCGATTGGCATCTCGGACGGCAGCCTGATGATCAATGGCAAGCTGCGTCCGGAGGGCAGCCAGAGCGAAGGTTTCTTTCACACCCGTTGGAAGGAGCCGTTCGGCGTTTCGGAATGGCTCGTGGCGTGGCCGACCGCCTTCCGGCTTGAAGTGTTGCGCCGGGTTGGCATAGAGGCGGTAGTAGAATTTGAACTAAACTTAACATCTGGCGGACACGACGAGAGTAGATGAACTTGCAAGGGACTTAACCATAAATAAGAAAGATCGCGGAACAGCGATGGGCGACCTGTTGGGCATCGCTGTTCCGCGGAATATTGGCATGGCACGTACTCCGAAAGGGGGGTGAGACAAGACAAGAGTATACGAAGCAAGATTGGGAAAAGAAGAATCACTCAAAAAAAGAAGGAGAAATGTCTAATGAAAGGTTACATATGGGACGTATTCAAACGAGTAAAGAAAACGAAACGACAAGCCGGAAGGGTCTTGATTATTCTCTTGATCGCCGCGTTGATTTTCCCGGGGCTCGTACCCGTGCCAGGTAAGATGGTGCATGCGGAAGAAGGGCCGACAACTAACGGTTATTTGGACAAGCTTGATTTCGGCAATATCGATTCTGAAAGCGTTCACAACTTTAAGGACGCCTATACGAGCGTAATAACCGGTTTCATGGGCGAAACAGCCCGTGTGTCGAATATTCGCGCAGCCGATGGAGTCGGGGGGGAGTTGACTTTTACAATGAAAGTCGATCCGCATCTCCGCAACTATTTCACCGTGAAATTTTCGGGGGAAGAATCGTCCACCTCCAACGAAATGATTCATATTAACGGGGAGCAGATTGGATATACCACTAATGGGGATTATGAACACATTAACTCGGGCTGGGTGCTTCCGAACCGCTTTTTTTACAAATCGATCATGCTTCCGCTGGAATCAACGGTTGGGAAGGATACGGTCGAGATCACGCTTAAATCCCATCCCTGGAACAGTATGACGACTGTTACAAGGGGCTATTATAGCGCCTATACCCATACACAGGCCTATATTCATGCGGATGGGGAGAAGCAGGGCTATAAATTTAAGCCCGACCAGAATCCGGATAACATGCTGCCGCCGGATCTGACGAATGCGGAGAAACAGGCTCTGATCGACGGCTACATGCAAGAGCAGGTTAATCTGTTTAACAATTTATCGGCCAAAGTGGATGGAAACGCTGGCGGCAAGATGTCGATCCACAAATATTCGCAAGAGCTAAAATTTTACGCTGACGTGTTGAAGTACGATTGGTCTCCGGCGCAAACGCCGGTAGAGAAAAGAGCGGCGCTTCAGCGCATATTCAAGTCGATCGATAACCATGTGAAAGATTATTACGGCAATACGAGACTCGTGCTGCGCGGCGGACATCAGGGCGACTGGGGCGGCTACTATATGGATCTTGGCGAAGCGCTGTACACGGTCGAGAACCTGATCAAAGACGATACGATCTACGGGGAGGAGGCGTGGGGTGCATTTTTGGATGAGCCGATCGTAACCGGAACGACCGAAGGGGAGTATTCTCTGGCAGGTGTAGATTGGGACGGCGGCGAGCTGACGCGCCGCGAAGCGTGGGAACGGGTGATGAAAGCAAACTTCGACTTTGCCCGTGCGCGGCTTTCATATATATATAACCAGGTAGTTTATATGTACGAAGGTGCGTGGAAATCTCACGAGGGGCTGCGCATCATCGGCTCGCCTTTCTTTGAAGGCAAAGAGCGCAGCCATCGAATCCTGCTTGAAACTCTAGGGATCGCGCCATTCCTGGGCGAAGAGGTGCTGGTTGGTCCCGGCGGCGAAGAATTGGATTTGTACCATTCCCTGTTTAAACATGATGGAAGCGCGGTCTTTACGGACGATTTCGTCCACATTGTCGGCAAAGGGCTTGCGAAGAGCAAGCTGGACGCGGAAGGCAACGTTGTTAGAAGATTGCCTTACGGCAAGCATTATACCGGCTTAACCGAGGCTGGACTTACAAGGGAAAACGGTTATGTCGCCAACTACGGCGAGGCCGCCAACTATCTTTTGGTTTATTTCTATAAAACGCTCGGTCACACCGGCGACGAAGAGGTTAACGACGAAATCCTGAAAGCGGCGCTTACATCCATCCACGCCCGCGGATTTGTCCGTTATCCGTCATTGGATGACGACGGTAAAAGAATCATGAGAGCGGAACAAGTGACCGATGAGCGAAATCAAAGCTTTACCGGCTTCATGGCATACGGTGCGAGAACCGGCAGAGGAATGAGCTTGCAGTTCGCATCCCTGGAAATGGCTATGGCCGGGAACGAGCAAAAATACAGCGGTCCGGAGTGGGACAAGTACTGGCAATATGCGGGAGAAGCGGTCGGTTTCGTGCAGCAGCAGCTTGCGGATCGCCAGCTGTTGCATTTGAAAGACTTCGGATATAGAGGAAGCATGAGCGGAGTAAATTTTCTGCTTAAAGAAACCTACCATTACATCACGGAAGACCGGGCCAATTACGGACGATTTGGCGGTAATGCTATGGCTGGGGTTGTTCTTCCGCACACGGATTTCGACGTTTACAAGCCGGAAGAAATTGCCGCGCTCGGAGTCAATCCGGACGACTACGAGCAGTTGGCATGGGCGGATATCGACAATACGTACGTGTCGGTAAGAGACGGCGATTTTAGAATGTTCGGCGAGCTGAATTTCCGCAATCGCGGTATGGCAAGCAACGGACGCCTTCATGTGATCAAAGACAATTACGATCATGTCGTCCAGATCGCCACGAATAACCGATTCCGGTATGAAGATTACTACTTGCGGGCACCTCAGATCGACTGGGATTATCATTCCGGGTTTGCGCAAGGTTGGACAGGGGCGCCGCCGGTGCTGGCAGGCGAAGCTGTGCCAGCTTCTTATCAGCCGGGCGTAGGAACGATTAACCGCGACAACTTTGAATTTGACAATCCTTACAACAATTATCCGGAATTGTCAACGGCAAGGTACGGCAAATATTTCATGATTTTCAATACGACCCGCGACGAGTACGGCAACAAGATGACATACGAGGTAGAACTGCCGGCCGACTTCGCGGGCAGCGAGGTGCTCGATCTTATCACAGGGACGAATGTGCCGGTCGTGAACGGCAAAGTGACCGTCCAGCCCAAAACGGCAATGGTGCTGAAATTGACTTCGGATTTCGAACTCGCTCCGAAGCCGTTCCATGTTGACTTTGTCCATGCGCTTGCAGGCAACGGTTATATCGGTATCACCTGGAAAACGACTTCAGGCGGGCAATCCTACACGATTAAACGTTCGGAAACGGAAGATGGCCCTTACGAGACCATCGCAACGGGCGTAACCGGAAATTACTACAAAGATTCCACGGTTCAAAACGGTAACGTGTACTACTATAAAGTTGCGGCCGTCAACGAGAACGGAGCGGGCTGGGATTCCTGGCGCGCGAAAGTGGATGTGTCGGTGCCGGTATCTGACATTACCAATGCGGCGTGGCGGGATGACCGGATCGGGACCGCGGCAGGAAATGCTGTCATCGACGGCTCTTCGATATCGATCGATGCTGTAGACGGGACAGGCTTCGGCCAAGGCGATGATTCCCACATTTACAATCGGGATATTTACGATTCGCTACATTTTGTAAGCCGAGTCGCTTCCGGCAACAGCTCTGTCAGTGCGAAGATTGACAGTGCTTCGGGAGAAGCGGGCGGCATTATGATGCGCGACCGGCTCACGGAGGACAAAGCCCGCTACATCTATTTCGGTGCGAACGAGAACGGCGACCTTGTGCTGCAAAACCGAACGAGGGTCTCGCTCGCTCAATTTTCGATTCCGATCGCAAGCCCGCTGAATGCGAATATTCAGAGCTATACCGCAGCAGAGTATCCGTATGTCAAACTGATGCGGGATCATGATTCGCAGACCGTGTACGCATTCGTATCCAAAGATGGAGCGAATTGGACGTATGTGACGAAAATGTCTACCTTGCTGACTTATGCGTACTATACAGGAGTCACCGCAAGCGATCAGGCGCAATTCAGCGAAGTCATGATAACGGAAACGCCGCAAGGCATTGTCACTCCTTTCACCTCCAGAGTGAAGGATCAGGTAACGCTGCGCTGGAATAAACCGAAGCAAGCTTCCTGGTTCAACCTATACCGCACCAATGATGAGGAGGCAAGCTTGACCGATCCGGTATTCAAGGCAGGCACGACCGAGTTGGAAGACGGCTCCCCTTGGGAGGAGGTTCTCTCGGGTACAAGAGCGACGTCATTCCAGGACGTCTTACGGTTTGGCAGTGTGCATTATAAGGTGATGGCCGTTCACGGCGACAGCACCCCGCAACCGTTCTCGACCGCCGCAAGCGCTTATGCGGATTCGATTGCCATTGTGTTAGAGGATGCGGAGAGCTTGCCGGCTTCCGACTATACGAAGTCGAGCTTCTACCTGTTCCATAAGGTATTAGATCGAATCAAAGCGGAGCTGGCAGGCCCGGAATTTGATGAGGCGCAGCTTATTAACGACATTTATGAGGCGAAAAAATTATTGGTTTCGTTCAGGACGAATCTGGCGAAAGTTCAGGTACAGCCTTCTATGGTCAGAGCCTCCGAAAAAGGCTGGGGTAATGATAATATCTCTGAAGAACAAAACGGATGGTTCATATTCGATGGCATAGAGACTAACCTTACCCATACCAGGTCAGCTGTAAGCTGGGTTGATGTAGATTTTGGCGCAGGTAATGAAAAAGTGGTTGACACCTTCCGCTATCTTCCTAGGCAGAGCCATTTCACCCGTGCCAACAATACGATATTCAAAGGCTCTAATGATGGCGTGAATTGGGTAGATCTGCATAAGATTACAGCCGTAACGGAATTCAAATGGTATTCCGCAATCAATCCGGATACGACGCCATACCGTTATATCCGAATCTATGATGATCATTCCGGTTTCGTGAACTTTCAGGAAGTAGAGTTCCTTGAGAGAGGCATTGACAAAACCTTGCTTGCATACTTGCTGGGTGAATCAGCTGCTGCAATTGCTGCTGAGGTTTATACGGCTGAAAGCTTGCAGTCTCTCGAGCAGGCTGTAACTGCAGCAACATCGGTAGAAGGCAACGCCAGTGCAACACAGGAGGAGATCGATGCGGCGGCTGAGGGCTTGGTGACGGCGCTGGAAGGACTGCAGTATATTCCGGGAATGCCGGTGATTGCTTCCATAGGAAATAAAACCGTCATTGCGGAAAGTAAACTTACATTTACCGTTCAAGCGGAGACTGAAACTGCCGGCATCGTTTACGGGATCAGCGGTCTGCCTGAGGGAGCAACCTTCAACACGGATACTCAGGTCTTCGACTGGACGCCAAGTAAAGAACAAGGCGGCGTATATTCTGTAATCTTTACCGCAACAGCCGGTGAATTGTCTTCTTCCAAAACGGTCAAGATCACGGTCAAAGGGCAGCCGGTTTTCGAATCCGTTGCGACCGTTGAACTGACGGCGGAGAAGTTGTTTACCTATCAGGTGCCTGCAAAAGATCCAACGGATGAGCCGCTTGTTTATAGTGCCGAGAATTTACCTGCAGGTGCGGTATTTGACGTACCGAAAGGCGCTTTCACATGGACTCCGGATCAAGCGGATTATGGAAGTCATCCTGTAACTTTTACCGTCAGCAACGGAAGCTTTAGTGTTAGCCAAACCGTGGACTTCAAGGTAATGCTTCATATCCTTCCGGCAGCAGACTACACGAAGGGCAGCTACTACCTGTACTTCAAAGAAGCAGAGCGAATCGAAACGGAGATTGTGAAGCCGGGAGCTGATAAGCTGAAGCTTATAGCTGAGCTTGACCAGGCTGAAGGGTTGCTTGTTCACATTCCTATCTCGCTTTATTCGTTCGAAGGCAACGCGGACAATGCCATCGGATCGACGGGCGGAACCGTTTATGGAACCCCTGAATATCCGGCCGGCAAGATCGGACAGGCTGTCGATCTGAACGGACAACACCATGTGATGCTGCCTGAGACGCATCCGGTTGCCAATTACGACGAGATGACATTTGCAACCTGGGTGTACTGGAAGGGCGGCAACCAGTGGCAGCGCATCTTTGACTTTGGCAACGACACCAATCAGTTTATGTTCCTCACGCCAAGGTCCGGCAACAATACGCTGCGTTTCGCGATCAAGAACGGCGGCGGCGAACAGATAATTCAAACCTCGCAGCTCGCAAGCAACCAGTGGGTGCATGTGGCGGTGACGCTCGGCGGCGGTACGGCGAAGCTGTATGTTAACGGCGTGGAGAAAGCAAAAGCCGGCAATTTTACGATCAAGCCGAGCGATTTCAAACCGAATAAAAACTACATCGGTAAGAGCCAGTTTAACGATCCGCTGCTTAGCGGCATGATCGACGAGTTCCGCATCTACAACTATGCCTTGAGCGCGGAAGATATCCAGGCGGTATACAATAACACGGCGAAATGGATTGACAATAGCTTGCTTACGCTCCTGCTGGACGAAGCGGCCGAAGTTGTTGCCGAGTATTACACAACCGAAAGCTATGAAGCTTTCCAAACGGCACTCGCGAATGCGGAGTCGGTGGCGGACAACGCCGATGCGGCTCAGGAGGAGATCGATACTGCCGCGGCGAGCCTGCTTGCGGCGCTCGAAGGGCTGAAGTGGAAGGATATTACCGCTTCACTGGATCCTGCGGCGCCAAACGGCAAGAACGGTTGGTATACGTCGCCGGTTACGGTGACACTCTCTCCTGCGAAAATCGCGGAGTACAGTCTGGATGGCGGAGACACTTGGACCGCCTACAGCGAGCCTGTGGTCTTGGATCAAGAGGGAACGCATCAGGTTCAGTACCGACGTTCCGTGGATACGGGAGAAACGAGTTTGCTGGAGGTCAAAATCGACCTTTCGGCACCTATGGTTCAAATCATGGGAGAGGCATCGTACAAGATCGATCAAACGGTGACCATAACTTGCAGCGCGAACGATGTCGTTTCGAGCGTATATGGTAAGCCTTGCGATCAGCCTCTGCTTCAGGTCAAGGCGTATACGCTGAAATCCGGCGAGCATACGGCTACGGTCACAGTGGAGGATATGGCGGGCAATCAGACGACAGCCGACCATATGTTTAAGGTGATGGTCACGTTTGACAGCTTGAAGACCGTGACGAACGTATTCCTGCAGGAGACGAATGCCAAAGCATGGGATACCGTCGCCAAATCGCTGAATCAAAAGCTGGACCAGGCGAAAGCTGCGGCCGGCCAAGGAAAAATAGACGCAGCGAAGAGCATGATGTCCGACTATGTCAAACAGGTAACGGACCAAACTGGGAAATATTTCACTCAAGAACAAGCGGAAATCCTGATCCGCTGGGCACAGATCGTGATCTAGCTCAAACGGAATTTCTCGAGTGTCATCTGGCGAAAGCATGACAAGAGGCCCCAATCTCGATTTTGAGGTTAGGGGCCTCTCTTCATTAAGCTGTAAGAGCTTGTGGGAGGTTATCAGAAAAACAGGCTATGAATGTTCAAAAAAAAAAGGAGGCAAGTGATATGGACTTATCGCAAATGAGAGCGCTTACCAAGAAGGTTATTTCCAGTATTCTTTGTTCTAAATGGACGGATGCACGTACAGGAAGTATCTTCGAAGGCGGACAAACCATTCATGTTGAAGCTCCTCTAAGCACGATTCCGGTATTTTTACGGGACGGAAAACAAGCGTATCTCATCGGAAAAATATAAATATTCTATCATCGATTGGTCGGAAAGGGGAGGGGTAACTGAGTAAGAATGATATTGAAATCTTGCGTAATGCATTATATCAATTAGCTTTATTCATCAGTATAATCTCCTTGATCCCGATGTAATAAGTAAGAGTCAGGAGCTGGATCTTCTGATAAATGAAATGATTCATGTAAAGCTGGGATGTCGCAGCTCATCAGAGTTATCGAAAGAGTGAGTTTCAGTCACCGGCTTCAGTTTGCTATAGCAAGCGGGAATTCCCGTCCGCCCCTTGTACTTTAGTACAAGGGGTTGTTTTTTGCTTATCCATGGATTGAAAATCAAGGATATTGTTTTAATGCTCATTCGTATCCCTCCCAAGTCGATGAGTAGATGGAAGTCTAAATCATGCTACTTTTTGTCCTGAAATTCAAGGATTAGTATTATAACTTCATATATAATCCGTATTGGAAGAGAAATTAAAGCAATTAGGAGTGTGAGTAGAATTGTCAGCACAGCGAAAATGGGGGTTAGTATGAAGGCCGACTACAAGACAATAAATTCGGCTTTTATAAAAGTAAGCGGTTACACGTTCGGTGGCACTACTTTCATTGATACTCTATAACGTGACAACGAATGTATGCGCTGGAGGCGGCTGTTTCGTTTGCAGCAAAGCAGCCCTGCGGCTACTGGACAGATCCGTATCGCGCAGCCAGACAGCGATCCTTCTTTGTCATTCGATGAGGACACAAAAAAATATAGAGGGAGTTGTTGTTGAGATGTCAAATCAACCGGGCGGAGGGAGCAATATGGGAGCGAAACCGAATGGTCAAGCTTATACGTCAGCTGCGATGAAGCAGTTTCAGTTTAAAGACAAATATAAATTATTCCTCATGGCTTTTCCTTTTCTGGTACTCGTCTTTTTGTTCTCTTATTTGCCGCTTTACGGCTGGATTTATGCCTTTTTCGACTACAGGCCCGGCATTCCTCTGTCCCAGACCGAGTTTGTTGGCCTGCAATGGTTTACATCGTTGGTGTTAAATCCGTATCAGATGGAGGAAGTTCTCAGAGTCTTGCGAAATACGTTCGCGATCAGTGCGCTTGGCATTCTGACTTCGGTTCTTCCGGTTATCTTCGCGATATTCTTGATGGAAATAAAGAACACTTCATTTAAGAAAATCGTGCAGACGCTCACTACTTTGCCGAACTTTATCAGTTGGGTGCTGGTGTACTCCTTCGCCTTCATGTTGTTTTCTGTTGACAATGGCTTACTGAACAACTTGCTCATGAGCATGGGCCTGATCGAACAGCCGCTGAATATTCTCGCATCGGACAACCACACCTGGCTCTCTATGACTTTGTGGGGAGTATGGAAAGGACTCGGCTGGGGAGCGATCTTGTACATTGCCGCAATTACCGGGATCGATCCGGAATTGTATGAGGCGGCGAGAGTGGACGGAGCAAACCGATTCAAGCTGATGTGGCACGTGACGGTTCCCGGTATTATACCGACATTTTTCGTGCTTCTCATATTGGGAATCGCGAATTTTATCAATAATGGATTTGAGCAATATTTTGTATTCTCGAACGCGATGAACATGAGTAATATCGAGGTGCTAGATCTTTACGTATATAACGTCGGGGTGGTGAACAACAACTTCGGGTTCGCGACAGCGATCAGTATTCTGAAATCGATTGTCAGCCTGGTCTTGCTGTTTGCAGCCAACAGCCTGTCTAAGCTGGTTCGCGGTGAAGGCGTCATCTGAGTCATCCGAGGAAGGAGAAACAACATGTGGAAAAATACCAGGATTACAATTTTTGATGTGATTAACTATACGCTGTTTGCCTTATTTACTTTGGCTTGTTTCTTTCCGTTTTATTATTTGTTCATCAATACAATCAGCAGTAACGACTTGAGCAGCAGAGGACTTGTTATGTTCTACCCCCAAGAGATTCATTTCAACAACTATATACAAGTGTTCAAGATTCCCGGGCTGGGCACTGCCACACTTGTATCCTTTGGACGCACTTTGATCGGCACGGTGCTGACCGTGGCCGCTTCGGGTTTTCTTGGTTACTTGTTTTCGAAACCTAAAATGTGGGGGCGCAAGTTCTGGTACCGATTCCTAATCACCACGATGTACTTTAATGCCGGTATTATTCCCTGGTTCCTGATCATGCTTAAGCTTGGCCTCGTCAACAATTTCCTGGCCTATGTTGTGCCTGGGATCGTCTCGCCGTTCTTCATCATCCTTGTCAAAACATTTGTCGAGTCGACGCCTATTTCCCTGCAGGAATCGGCGCAACTCGAAGGAGCCGGCGATTTGACGATATTCTGGAAGATCGTCATGCCTTTGATCACGCCAATTCTGGCCACGATCGCCATCTTCTCGGCCATCGGACAGTGGAACTCGTTCCAGGACACGTTGTTTCTGGTCACGGATTCGAACCTGTTTACGCTGCAATTTATCCTGTATCGCTATTTTAACGGAGCTACATCGTTGGCAACTATGATGCAGTCCGGGGCCGGGGCTACCGAAAATTTGGCCAATATACAGACGGCTACTTCGATTCGGACGACGGTATCGATGGTTGTCGTCATTCCGATATTGCTCGTCTATCCGTTCTTCCAACGATTCTTTGTCAAAGGAATCATGATCGGCGCTGTAAAGGGTTAATGTGGAGTACCGGGAAGGAGGTGAGGGCGGGTCGTTGTACGCAATGAAAATTCACCAAAGGGAGTCAGCATTCTCAGCAATGAAAGAGAAGTTTTTTGCAGGTACATGATGACAAGGAGGTTAACAAAGACATGACAAAAAGAAACAAATGGACAGCAGCTGCTGTCGCGATTATCGCCATGCTTGTATTCTTATCCGCGTGCTCCGGTTCAGCGGGAAGCAACGCAAGCAATAATGAGGGTAATAACGCAGAGACGGAAGTAAGCACCGATCCTTCGAAGCAACCGGAAATTACGCTGAATGTATTCTCGAACCTGTCCAACTATGCCGGTGAGCAACCGGGTTGGTTCGGGAAGATAATCAAGGATAAATTTAACATCAAATTAAACATTATTTCCGGCGGGCAGCAAAAAGCTTCTACGATGATGGCCTCCGGTGATTTGGGCGACATCGCGGTCGCAATCGATATAGTAGATGCTTCCAAAGCCGGCTTGCTGCTGGATTGGAACAAGGACGGCCTGCTTGACAAATACGGCCAGGACATTAAGAAATATGCCGGTCAGTCGCTCGATGCCATCAGCAAGCAGTATGGCGGCGGCAAGGCGATTTACGCTATCGGCCATAACGTCGGCAGCGGCAGCGGCCCGAGCGAGAGCGCCAATATGACGTTTGGCCCGTGGCTTCGTTGGGACTTATATCAGAAGCTAGGAAGCCCGGAAATCAAGACGCTGGAAGACTACCTTTCCATTATGAAACAAATGAAGGAGCTTAGTCCGAAGAGTGACTCCGGCAAGCCTGTGTATGGGTTTTCGTTATGGTCGGATTGGGACGGCATCGCTTCAATGAACGCCGGATCCATAGCCGCATTATACGGCTATAATGTAGGGGACGGATTTAACAACAGCGACTTAATCCTGACGAAAGCCGATGAAGCGAAGTGGCAAGGCTTGATCGACGAAGACAGCCCCTACATGAGGGGTTTGAAATTTTTCTTTGAAGCGAATAAGATGGGACTGCTCGATCCAGATTCTTTGACGCAGAAGTTTCCCGACGTGGCCAATAAGTATAGTGACGGACAAATTCTATTCGCGCAATTCCCTTGGCTTACCGATGGCTACAACACCGAGGAGCGCGTAAACGCAGGCAAAGGCTTCGCGTTCGTGCCATTCGCTGAAGAGCAAATGTCTTCTGTCGGATTCTCGCCTTATGGCGGCAATTGGTATTGGTCTATTGGCGCGAAGACAAAATATCCGGAGCGCGTGATGCAATTCATGAACTGGCTGTTCTCGCCGGAGGGCGTTCAGGAGAGCCGAACAGGTCCGAAGGGCTTGATGTGGGATATCCAGGATGGCAAGCCGACTCTGACCGAATTTGGATACAAAGCGATTACCAACTCCGTCAATATGCCTGACGAATATGGCGGCGGGCTGTTCAAGGACGGAGGAAACCAAATCAACAACAGTACGCTTAATTTGTCCACGATCAATCCGGAAACCGGGGAACCGTACGATCACACGATGTGGACCTCTTATTTAGAGAACAACCCGAATCCGGTCACGAAGAGCTGGCGGGACGCTATGGGTGCATTGACGGTGAAAGAATATGTTGTCAATAACAACAAAGTAGCCGTGCAGCCTCCATACTTTAGCGAGCAAGCTCGAATGGAGGAACCGTCCGACATTAAGCAGAAGAAAGCCGAAGTGGGCAAAGTCATCAAGGAATATTCCTGGAAGATGATGTTCGCGAAGGACGATAATCAGTTTGCCAGCTTGAAAGAGGATATGGTATCGAAAGCCAAAGGCCTGGGCTACGATGAAGTGCTTAAGTGGCAAGTCGAGAATTACGAAAAAACGGTTGGTGCGGCCTTGAAAAAGTAATCAACAAGGAATGAACTGAGTGAACATCTAAATTCCGTGAGCGTAAGAAGCTCGCGGAATTTTTTTATCAGATAAGCCCAGCTTCAACAGTGTAGGTCACAGAAGCCTGTAGCTATTATATATACCTTCAGCGGAGAACTGCCAGAGCAACTCGAAATCCGGCTGCCAATTACTTCGGGATTTCAATTCGTAGATATTGTATTCCGACGTTTTGACTGCTTTCGGTATCGTGCACGACATGCTATCCTTTCGCGTAAAGGGGAATTATACGGCCGCAGCCGTCCTGATGAGTCGCAGTTAACTCGAAATCGTGAACAGGAACGGAAAGCAATCGTATCTCGTCGGATAAATATAATGTTCTTTCGGGTTTCGTAGAGAAGCAGGATTGATGACTGCTTCTCTTTTTTTGAGGCTTTGATTTAATCAAAAGCAATTCCCGAAAAGCTGTGGCAAGAGAGGCGGATTGGAGTACTTAAGGAGGGAATCTGCCACTGAGCTGCTTACTTTTTGCAGCCTTCTCCTACTTCCCAGTTACAGCGTACTTCACCTCGTCGGTGATCGTGCCGCCGCCGGAATCCATCCAGGTCTTGACGTAATCGTCGAAGGCTTCCACCGGAAGCTCGCCCATGACAATCTTCAGGAAGGTATCGTTTTCCAATCGCTCCAATTCATCCCGGTATTTGGACATGGAATCTGTCGTGTCGTAGAACACGCCCCGGACTTTAACCATAGGGGTAGTGACCAGCGCCTTCACGCCGGTTTGGAAGGCCAATGCTGTCATACTGTTGTAGACGTTGCTCTTGGGGTGAGCCTTGTTCTGAACGATACTTTCGTAGACGAGCCTCGATTCTACATCGAGTGAAGCCGGTTCCTTCTTTCCCTGGAGGACACTCTCGACATCCACGTATCGCTTCTCGATGGCATCGGTGAAGTCCAAGAGGTGATCAATCGGGAAGTAATTACGCAACTGGATCCCGCCACGGAGGAGCTCGTCCTCCAGTTTTTTTACTTTTTCATTATTGGGATCCTGCTTCCGATTCAGCCGGGTTTCGATGTTCAGAACCTTGACGACGGCTTCAGGATGCGGGTATCCCTTGCGCACGACCAGATAGCTGTTCATGACAGGGGCGATGTGGGTTACGAATTTGCCATCCTCTTTCAGGGGAACCGGATAGGCCTTCCAATCCGCGCTCGAATCGATGCTGTTGAAATCTCCCAAGGGCCAATAAGGTGCCCACCATGGCCCGAAAAACAGTCCGGTCTTGTTCGAATAAATCGGTTCATGGGTATTCTTGTTGAGGGCGAATCGGTTATCGATGAGCCCCCGCTTATACCAATCCGCCAGCTTGGAAAGCGCCTGTTTGTTCTCAGGCGCGATGGAACCATAGAGGATCCGTCCTGTGGAGTCCTTGATCCAATTCTTCGGGAAAGCCCCGAACGCGTGGAAGACGGAATCAAAGCCGCATATCGCAGGATGCTTGCCGTAGACGATATTCCGGTAGCCGCACAGTCCTATTGTATTGTCCTTTCCGTCTCCGTCAGGGTCCATGTTGATGAAGGACTGGGCGATCTGCTCCACATCGGTCAAGGTCCGGGGAGGCGGAAGGTGCAACTTGTCAAGCCAATCCTGGCGTACCCAGAGCAAGGAATGAGAATCGGTTTCGAAGGTCACGTTGGGCAGACCATAGAGCTTGCCGTCGATGCTGGCATCATGAAGGACGGTATTGTTCGTCGAAGCATAAATGTCCTTAACCAGCTTGGAAGCATAGGTTTCATAGACGGCGCTCAGGTCCTGGATCAAGTCCATCTCCGTCAACTTGCGAAGCTGGCTCCGGTTCACGATCAAGGCGTCCGGCAGATCCTTGCTGGCAATGGCCATCTCGACCATTTGATTATAGGAATCCAACCCCTCCGCTTCCCAAGAGAGAACGGCTTTAACGTTGGACAGCTCTTCGATATACCGGACAACCGGGTTATTGAGGGTGGACGGGATCGGCATGCCAACCCGCAGGGTGACCGGTTCAACCATTTTGCTGAAGGCAGGTTCCACCACCGCAGCGTCAATGGAGGGCACCCGAGAAGTCCCGGTGTGGTCTGAACATGCGTTTATGAACAAGGTTAGCAAGCAGGTAAGAATGAACCAACGCCTTTTCACTTGAACTCTCCTCCCGACAACTTATTCAAAACGGTTTCCCGTCCATCCGAAACTGAGTGGGGTACTTGCCGAACATATCCCTGAACAGTTTGCTGAAGTACTTGTCATCCTCGAAGCCGACGGACATGGCGATCTCATAGACCGGGGTATTGCTATCTAGCAGATAAGCCTTAGCCCGTTCCATCCGCATCATGCGCAGCACGTCCTTGAAAGGCTGTCCGGCGAAACGGGAGAAGCATTGGCTAAAGTAGCTGCGGCTCATGTTCACATGATCGGCTACATCGGCCTGGTTCATCTTGTCGTATGCATGGAGTCTCATATAGATCATGGCCCGGATCAGACACAGTATGACTTCTTTGGACAGGGCCAGATCCAGCATCCGTCGCTTCGCAAGATCCGCGATCCGTCTAAGCCAGACCGTCCAATCATGCCAATTCCGGCATGAGCGGGAGGCTTCGAGCAGATGCTCCGCTTCCGCCTGGCTGAATAAGCTGCCTTTCCAATCTCTGCACAGGGCTTCGCCGAACGCCAGCAGCCGGTCCGCTCCGGGACGACGTTCCTCTACCTCGCTGATCAGGCGGTTCCAATCCTCGGTGCCGAAGGCCCACCGCAGGTCCTGATGCCGGTTCAGCCACTCCTCCTCCAGAGCCGGGTCATTCCTGGAACGGGAGGGAGAAGAGTGGATCAGCTTCCCGTAGGCCAATTGGGCCAACGTTCCGGATCGGCTGTGATAGTACAGGGCGTTCTCCAGATGCAGCCGCACCGTCTCCTTGACCTCTTCCAGGGGAACATTCTGGAGATCCGTAATCAGCGTAATCTCCCACCGTTCTCTTATCGCACGGGTCAGCTCCCTAACCAATCCGTCCGATGGCATGGTATGGACCAGCGGCACCATGCCACCCTCCTCCCACTCGATGAACGGATTGTTCCGAACGGGAGACAGAGCGAACAACTCACTCTTCTCTGATTCCGGCAGCAGGGGACGGAAGACGAGGGCGGAGGAGGCAGGCATGAGCCTTCCGGCGGAACCGTTCGAAGAGCTCGCCCGCATGGCTTCCTCCCAGCGGTACCGTTCGATGATCCGGGCAATGGTGTCGTCCGCATTTTCCATTTCCAATAGCGTCTTTACGATGTAATCGATCACGCCGAGCCGTAGAGCTTCTTGAATATAATCGAATTCATGATGACAGGTCAGCACGACTGTGCGAACATGGGGAAATTGCAGCCGGGTCTGCCGGATCAATTCCAGGCCGGACATCCCGGGCATGGTGATATCCGTGAACAGCAGGTCGACCGGCGTGGACCGGATTAGCTTCAATGCGGATGGGCCGTCTGCTGCTTCCCCAACGATGGCAATGCCTAAGGCCGACCAGTTGATCATGGAGATTAACCCTTTGCGGACCAGCTTCTCGTCATCCACTATAATGGCTTTAATCATCGAACTCCTCCATCCTTCTTATGGGTATCTGAATGGTAATGACCGTTCCGACATTCTGTTCGCTCTCTATGCCAAGCTTCATCTGATCGCCATAATACCGCTTCAGCATCCGATGCACATAGGACAGCCCGATGCCGAGCCCCCGCTTCTTGCCTGCTTCGTCATCCGTAAGGAGCCATTCCGCCGTCTCCTGATCCATCCCCGTTCCGTTGTCCTCCACCCGGAGCATCACCCAGCTATCGTCTTTGATCCGGATCGTGACGGCGACCTTGCCGCCGCGGTCACCGGTCCCATGATAGATGGCGTTCTCCACCAACGGCTGCAGGAGGAACCGGGGAACCGCCACATGAAGGGCTTCGTCATCCGAATCCAGCGAGTAATGGAATTCATAATCATACCGTATGCGCTGCAGGTCCATATAGTTGCGCAACGCGTCGATCTCGTCGGCGACGGTAACGATCAGGCTTTTTTTTCCAAGGTTGTAGTGCAGGACCTTGATCAAGAGAGTGACCAGCTTGTCGATGTCCTGCTGGCCATTCATCCGGGCCAGCCATTGGACCGTATTCAAGGTATTGTGAAGGAAGTGGGGGTTGATCTGGCTGAGCAGCTTTTCCACCTCGAACCGCCCCTTCTCCTTCTCGTTGGTTTCTACTGTGTGAATCAGTTGGTTGATCTGATCCTTCATATCCTGGAAGTTCTCCAGGACGAAGTTGAACTCCTGGACATTCGTGTACGAGACCTGACTGGAGCGGTTCTCGACCATGCTGACGATCTCCACATTGACCTTATGCAGAGGCCGGTAGATGTGTCTCAGGATGAGCCAGGCCAGCAGCACGGCGAAGATCAGGGTGGACAGAGCCACAAGGATCATGGTCCTAAGCCAAGCCACAATCTCGCTGTTAAAGTTGGAATTATGGACAACTCCAATGAGCTCCCAGCCTTGGCTGCTGGCGTAGCGGAACAAGTGGCGGGACGAAAGGAACCGGTAGTCACCGATCTTATTTTGACTGATGGCATCTCTTATATTCTGAGGCAGCTCAGGGTCCTCAACATAGGCTGTCTTATTGTTCCCGTTGACAAGGACATGCGACACCTTCATGCCGTAAGATTGCTTGTTCAAAATATTGTCTATAAGTCTGTAATGGGTCTCCATATAGATGAATAAGGGACGGTTGTCTGGAACGCGGACGGCGCGCATAGCCGATAGGACCAAGCTGCCCCTGCTGCCGTATTGGGTCGGATGGGGGCCGAAATAATCCGCCCCGTTGTAATGGATGAATTCCGGCAGGGTACTGCTGCTGAAGGTCTTGCCGATATCCAGATTGGCGAAGAGAACCGACTCGGCGTTCCCGGGCTCCCCAGGCTCCAGGTAGGCGGTCAAGCCCAGATAAGGGTTGGTGAAGGCGGCCAGATTCATCCTCTCCTTAATGGAAGCCATAATCTGGGCTTTGTTAAAAACCTGGCTGTCCTGCAATGACAGATAGTCCGAAACCTCCTTCGAGATCTGATCGTCCAGCGCAAACTGCTTGGTTGCTAAATCCAGGTTGATGACAGCGTTTTCGAGGTTGGCGGCCTCCTGCATCAGGGTGGCGCTGATTCCGCTTTTGATCTTGTTCGAGAGAATCGAGTATATGGAAGAGTAGGTAAGGACACCGACCAGAACGAGTGGAAGCAGGCAGCCGAGCATCAGGTAGATGACAAGGGTCCGCCGCAGGGATCGTGCCGCTATGGGACCGTGATTGACGGGATGTCCGGGCATCTTAAACATCTACTCTCTTTCGGGAATCATAGGAGAACATTTCATTGTAAGCGTCTTAAATTATAACATTAGATTGAGTGTGTGTTCAATGACAAGGGTTTCCTACACCAGCTTTACTCGGTTTCTTTGATTCCGAATGGGTAGAAAACGGTTGCTCAAGGTAAGAACTTCGTTCGATAACCTCAATCCAAAGTTCTAAATGTCGAAACAGCTCTCACTCCTAGCTAGATTGCTTATTCCGCTATTCTAAAGAAGAGTAAAGATCGGCTAATTATAAGAATTCCCTAACGGGAGGCTGGGTTCAGGGGAGGGTGACATTTTGAAGATCGTTTATTTGGAATGGTTTACGAAGGACGAGACTTTCCCATTCTTTATCCAATACGGCGGGCACGACGAGGACACAGACTTACACAAGCATAACGGCTTCTCCGAGATGGTGATTGTGTTAGAGGGGAATGCTAAGCATATCGTCAATACCGAAAGCACCTTAATTAAGAAAGGTGATGTATTTGTCTTGAACGAAGGGACCTACCATGCATACAAGGATCCCAATAATTTTAAGATTTGCAATATTATGTACCGTCCCGATATACTGCTGTCAGCCGCTCCGGATTTGTGGACTTCAAGTGAATATCGAAATTTATATACCTATAGCAGCAAGCTAAGTTTATCAATTCCCAGCTTTGAATATGTCTCCTCGCTGATCTCTGCCATGATCGATGAACATAAGAGTAGGCTTAATGGGTATCAGACAATGCTGATTTCTCAGTTTTTGACGCTTGCGGTCTATTTGTCCAGACAGTATGACAGTACGGAGAAGTGCATGACGAGAAATCAGATGCATCTGGCGAATGTGATCTCCTATATCGGAAATCATTATAACGAGCCGCTTACTATGGAGAAGATCGCAGCCAAAACTGACATTTCGGTCAGGCACTTGAACAGGATCTTCCAAGCCTATTATCAAACGACGCCGATTTCTTATCTGCAGACCATCCGATTGGAGCGTGCATGTACGCTATTAAAACAGACTAACCTCTCCATTATGGAGATATCCGGCGAATGCGGGTTTAACGACAGCAATTATTTCACCCGTCAGTTTACCCGTGCTTATGGGCAATCACCCAAGGCTTACAGATTGAGCCGGCAATCTTATCAACACGAAGGAAACGGACGAAGGGTGGTACTGTAGCAAACGATATAGAATTGTGCACTTATAGATTTGCAGCCGCTCAATCTCGTTTTGGCGGTTTCTTTTGCGCCGAGTTTGACATTACACGATTGCAAGTATTTCTGATTCAGAATGAATCTGAATAATCTGGAAAGTTAGGATGTCTCTAATGTGCTATTTCAATGACTAGAAAATCAAGGCACCTTGGTGTGCCTTGCTATATTATTGGAAGTATTTCGTATGGCAGAAAGGTTGAATAACGTGGAATACAGCAAACAAATACAATCGCCGATGCGTTTATGGTAAGACAGCCAGCGGTTGAATGGACCGAAGCTCTGCCTCTGGGCCACGGACGGTTGGGAGCTATGGTATTCGGTCGGCCAGACGAAGAGCTGTTTCAATTAAATGAAGATACGCTATGGTCGTTCGGCGGACATACCGGATGGAGCTGTGCCTGGATCATTAACGTTTGGGCGCTGCTCGCGGATACGGAGAACGCGTATCGGTATTTGTAAACGTTATTCGCCAAGTCGTACTACCCGAATTTGTTCGATGCGCATCCTCCGTTCCAGATCGACGGCAATTTCGGCAGAACCGCCGGTATCGTGGAGATGCTGTGCAGAGTCATGGCGGAGAAATCCGTCTGCTTCCGGCACCTCCGGCATCGTGGCCGACTGGCTTTATACGCGGCTTGCGTGGCGCGGGAGGTTTCGAGGTCGATATTGCCTGGAAAGAGGGACAGTTGCCGAAGCCGAACTGAGAGCGACGCGGGATGCTCTGTTCAGCATGGTGTTTCGAGCGCCATTCGCGTAACTCGGGCAGACGGCTCTGTGCTGGCTCAATGCGATGGTGCATCGGTGGTGAAGTTTCAGGCGGTCGCAGGGGAGACGTATTCCATTAGGGCTGTGTGATAAGGAATGAAGAATGAACTAATGAATTTTATAATGCTTAGCAAACTCAGTAGGAGGAAGAAGAGATGACCAAGGATATTAGAAAAGGGGACTTGGGGAACGGTACCTATCGGAATCCGGTGTTAGCCGGAGACTATGCCGATCCTTCCGTATTGCGAGTAGGCAACGACTATTACATGACGCATTCCAGCTTTACATTCACCCCGGGGCTCTTGATCTGGCATTCGAAGGATTTGGTCAACTGGCGTCCGGTTGGCAAGGCGCTGGATCACAATATCGGGGATGTCTGGGCGCCGGATTTCATTGTGTATGAGGGCACGTATTATATCTATGTACCTGTGGACGGGAAAATCGTGGCGCTAACAGCGACGGCACCCGAAGGACCATGGAGCGAGCCTGTCCAGTTAGGCTTGGAAGCGATTGATCCGGGGCACGTGATCGACCAAGAAGGCAACCGGTATTTGCATACCGGCGGCGGTTATATGAACAAGCTTTCCAATGACGGTCTTTCGATTGAAGGGGAAACTATTCATGTCTATGACGGATGGGAGTTTCCGGATGAATGGGTGGTGGAAGGGAAGTTTCTTGAGTCGCCCAAGTTATTCTATCGCAACGGTTATTACTATCTGACATCGGCGCAAGGCGGCACATCCGGTCCTCCGACGAGCCATATGGTTATATCCGCGCGTTCCAAAAACCCGTGGGGACCGTTCGAGAACTCCCCATACAATCCAGTCATTCGCACCCAAAGCCGCGATGAGCGTTGGTATTCGAAAGGACATGGCACCTTGGTCGATACGCCGAACGGAGAATGGTGGATCCTGTACCATGCTTATGAAAAAAATAATTATCCATTAGGCAGGCAAACGTTGCTGGAGCCGATTGAATGGACGGCAGACGGTTGGTTCCGGGTACCGGAGGACATTTCCACAGATCAACCGATTGCCAAGCCGGAAGGTGCGGCAGTCGAGCATGGCTTACCGCATTCCGATTCCTTCACATCGGATCGGCTAGGGCTGCAATGGAGCTTCTTTAAGCAGCATGATAAGGAACGATACGCGTTTACGGGAGATGCAATTGTTCTCCAGGCTTCAGAGGTTGTATCGCCGCTTGTCTTTATGCCGGAAGATCACAATTACGAGGTTACCGTGGAGGTAGCCATTGAAGCGGGCAGCCAGGGAAGACTCCTTCTCTTCTATAATCAAATGTATTATAGCGGCATGGGGATTTCTGAAGAGGGGATCTATGGCATACTTCGCGGATGGCCTGCGCCGTGCATTCCATTCAACGGGAAATGTGTTCATATGCGATTGCGCAATTTAGAGCATGAGGTAATCTATTTCTATAGTCATGACGGCAGCACATGGCGGAAACTTCCGCATTCGTTCGAAGCATCTGGCTTCCATCACAATGCGCTGGGAGGCTTCCTAGCCTTGCGAATCGGATTGGACACATGCGGGGAAGGGCAGGTTATGTTCAAAAACTTTCAATACAGGAGTCTTTAAGAGGTTGTTCAAAAAGCCGCCATTTGATCACGAAGCAGATCGGGGGAGTATCTCTGCATCGAATCTTGCGTTCAGGCTTGAAGTCTGGTGCTCATTTAGGTTTGCCTAAACTCCGCTCCTCCTTCTTCGCCTTCACGCAACCTTCTCGGTGCTGAAATGTCGACTTTTTGAACACGCACTTTAAGGGCTCCAACATTCAATTAATTTCTTGATGGGGGCAATATGAGTACGATTGAATTATGGTCTGGAGCATCCAAAGAAAGCATTGGCGATGAGAACCAGGGATGTCCGAGTTTGAGTGTATACCCTGTGCATGGAAAAGACCTTTGCCCTGCAGTCATCGTATGTCCGGGCGGGAGATATCTCAGACGCGCCGCGCACGAAGGTGAGCCGGTTGCCAAGTGGTTAAACGGGCTCGGCATATCCGCTTTCGTCCTGAATTACCGGGTATCGCCGTATCAACATCCGATTCCGCTTCATGATGCGCAGCGGGCTGTACGAACCGTAAGACATTATGCAAAGGATTGGAACATCGATCCGGAGCGAGTCGGCATTTTGGGCTTATCCGCAGGCGGTCACTTGGCATCCGCAACAGGCACTTTGTATGACAATGGAGATAACCAGTCATCCGATCCGATAGAAAGACAGGGCAGCCGTCCGAATTTGCTAATCTTGTGTTATCCGGTCATCACATTCGGAGCGTATGGTCATCAACCGTCCATGCACCATCTGCTTGGCGATTCTCCGGATGAATCGCTTGTTGCTTTATTGTCCACGGAAAAGCAAGTGACAGAGGACACCCCGCCAACGTTTCTCTGGCATGCGGCGGATGATGAGAACGTTCCGGTTGAAAATAGTTTGCTTTTTGCTGGAGCTCTTAGCCGCCATCAGGTGCCTTTTGATTTGCATGTATTTGAAAGCGGCGGACATGGACTAGGTTTAGCCGAAGGTCATCCTGAAGCGAAGGCTTGGCAGGAACTCTGTGAGGCATGGCTAAGAAAACGATATTTTCTATGACGAAACGCTTCACTGAATAGCATAAAGTTGCAAACAAGACAAGGGGGAACGTATCCATGTGGTGGAGTTCTTATGTTTCTGCGACGGTTCAATCTACGGCCAAAAATTTTATTATGAAAAGCGATTCCGCTTTTACCCATACGTACAGAGCATATATCAAGACAACGGAATGCGGGGAATGAAAGCTGAGATTCTGGTGCAGCAATCTGGTGGATGAGCTGCCTATTGAGTCTGCATTAAACACGCGGTAAGGAGCTATCT
The DNA here is from genome assembly GCF_003337375.1 of Paenibacillus prosopidis. Taxonomy (GTDB): domain Bacteria; phylum Bacillota; class Bacilli; order Paenibacillales; family Paenibacillaceae; genus Pristimantibacillus; species Pristimantibacillus prosopidis. The sequence continues at coordinate 392,056 of NZ_QPJD01000004.1, read as the reverse complement.
TCTCCTAACCGCTTTTTTTTTATACCAAAAATACGCTGGGGTCTTATATGTCTCTTTCGTGCTATTTTTTTGTCCTAAATATCAAGGTTTATAATCAAGCTGTGTCATATAATCATTTTGAAGGCCGTATGTATGCGCTTTCGTGAAAATATTAAAGAAGGGGACTAGTTAGATGAAAACAAGTAAAAAGTCGAGTGGATTAACTAAATCAATCATTTCCTTAGCTGTATCCGTTTCGCTTCTGCTGATGTGCGCGATTCCCGCTGCAGCTGATGACAACGATCCGTTTCTGCCTCCCGGAGGCGCGGACTGGAACAAGCTGAAGGAACTCGCAATCAATGATTTTGCATGGAATTACGGCAGCCAGACAACGAATGAAACGTATCTGGGCCAGGCAGCGAGGAAAATCGCTGTCGACAGCTTTTGGGGAGCCAATTATATCCTGAACGGTTGGCAGACGTTGGATATAAGCCCTTACGAAAATGGCATATTAGAGTTCGATGCGGTCGGAGCGGTTGGCGGCGAAACCTTCTCTGTGGGATTTGTTGATGTCGTCACGGAAAGGCAGGTCGACGGTGAGTTTTACAAGGATAATGACACGACTCCGCATCAAACCTCTGTGACTGCATCGATTCCGTTAGGAGAGGAACTTACGACCGAATGGAAACATTATTCTGTTCCGCTGAAGGATATCTTTGATTCCAACAGCATTTTCAGTAGTTCCAGTGTGCAGATGCTGAACTTCACCGGGGATAACAATCCGAAAACGTTCTGGATCAGCAATATTGTCATCAAATCGCCGGATAAGGCGGCAAGCTTTGCTCCGATCAAGGTGAATCAGGTCGGTTATATCGTTAATGGCGAGAAATACGCTTTGGTGAGCGGCTATTACGACGAGTTGACCGCTGTTCCCGGCACACCTTTTCAAGTGAGAAAGGCATCGGATATGAGCATCGCTTACTCCGGCGCGTTGTCCTTGGTCGCAGCCTATGATGCTTCCTCCGGGGAGAAGGTGCTGAAGGCGGACTTCACCGGTCTGAACGAACCGGGCGAATATGTGCTGACTGTGGATGGGGTCGCTGAACCTTCCGTTGCCTTCCAGATCGGCGATGGCAGCATTTACAGCACTCTTTTGAAAGATGTGCAGAAGTTCTTTTACTTCCAGCGCGCCAATGAGGATCTGTTAGCGGAACACGCAGGGATCTTCGCCAGGACCGGCGATCGCAAGGAAGACCACAACCTTCCGTTCCAGTCCGATCCGACGATCACGAAGGATGTTTCCGGCGGATGGTGGGATGCCGGCGACTTGGGAAAATATGTCACAGTGGGAGCGACAGCCATCTCTGATCTCCTCTGGGCATACGAGAGCTTTCCGAGCCAATTCCAGGACCATTCGTTGAATATCCCGGAAAGCGGAAACGGCATCCCGGATTTGCTGGACGAGATCAAGGTTGAAACGGATTTTATTCTCAAAATGCAGGATGAGGCCACAGGGGGCTTCTATGCTTTCATCATTAGGGATCATTCACCTGGTCGCTATATCATGGATGGAACGGCAAGCAATAGACTCATACCGACATTCCACACCGGCGCTGCAGTTGGCGCTCTGGCTCATGCGTATATCGTCATGAAGGATGTTCCGGGGCTGGAGGCGTATGCCGAAACGTTAAAGTCAGCGGCTCTCCGCGGATGGGAGTATCTGGAGCAGCATCCGGAATTCATCCCGCAGCCGGATGGTCCATACTTCTCCACCAGCGATGTGAACGACCGCTTCTATGCTGCAGCGACGCTGTACCGGGCAACCGGAGAGCGAGTGTTTAACGATTACGTCGTCGCTCATTACTTGGAGCATGCTGAAATTTTCGAAAGTGAAACTTTCTCGCACAATATCGGCTCCTTGCATAGGATGGGATTCTACCATTACATGATGGGGGAGCAGCCGAACGCCGAAGTGAAGACATGGTTTACCGATAAATTTGTACAATGGCGTGACATTATCATCAATGCCAATAGGAATAAATCGGTGTGGGGGAACTCCACCCTGGATGGATTTTATTGGGGAGCGAACTCTAATAATGCCGGCATTCCGGTTGGTCTCGCGATCGGCAGCCGCCTTCTGGGATTGTATAATGAAGATGACCGAAATGTAGCAAGCGGCAATCTGAACTATCTGCTTGGGACAAACCCGCTGCAGATAAGCTATATTACCGGGCACGGAGAGCGCCGGGTGACTAACACCATCCATGAAGTTTACAATGGCGACTATCTCTTGGAGATGCCGAGCGGTTATATGCCTGGCGGTCCGAATAACAACGGACGCTATACCTTCAGCGCCAAGGCTTACAACGGTTCCTCCATCGACTGGGAAACCAATGAGCAAGCCTTGAATTACAATTCGCCCCTGACCTTCTTGGTTGCGCTGTTGTCCGAATCGAATTCGGTTCCAGACGTCTCGATCACCTCGTATGAGGATGGCCAGGCGATCAATCTGAACGGTCCGCAGCTTGACTGGACATTCCTTGACGCCGACGATGCGGATGTACAAGCCGCCTATCAGGTTCAAGCCTCCAGCAACGGTTGGGAGACGGTTGACGTGGACAGCGGTGAACGGGCTGGCACATCCAGTTCATACACATTGGATGGATTGGCGGACGGAGATTGGTCGATCAGGGTTCGATTGAAGGACAATCGGGGCGCCTGGTCGGAGTGGGCGTACAGAAGCTTGATCATTGATACGGCTGCTCCTACCCTGAATGTTGTCCTGGACAAGGAAACATTGTGGCCGGCCGACAACCGTCTGGTTAAGGTAACGGCTGCCGTTGAAACCGGGGATGAGCTGTCTCAGGTGGAATTGCTGTCCATTACGCCGAGCGTAGCCGTCGACAGCTACGAATCCATGGTACAACAGGCCGATTTCGGCACATTCGATACGGAATTCATGCTGCTGGCCAAAAAAGCCAAGGGTACGGAGACTCTTGTTTATACGATTAACTATAGAGCCGCAGATGGTGCAGGGAATGTTACGGAAACATCTGTCTCCATTACGGTCCCCCATGATCAGTCAGGAAATAAATAATAAGCTCTTCCAGCAGCTTGAGGAACTTGATTTGAATAAACTGCTGCTCTAATTACATTACATGAAATTGAAAGAACCTCGCCTGCGAGGTTCTTTCTTTATCTGGAACGCATCCCGCGAACAAAAAAATGCTCGGCGAATATCTTCATTTATTGCAAACCTATGCGACTTGCTCGGACGAACTTTCTTTATCAAAGTTGGGATAAGCTTAGGGTTCACTTTATTTGCTTTCCAATATTTTTACGCTCTGGATCCAGAAAACTTGACTCAAGCATGACGGGATCTTTATTCCACCTTGATTGGGTCATGACTAAATTATGCTATAACCATGTCTAAAAAATGAAGGTTCGTACTAATTTTTTGCAATATGATTTTAAAGAAGCCAGGAGGGACACTATATCGATTTATTTCGTCCCATGCGCGAAGTGTAATGGATTGATTTGATATCGCTTTCAACTGAGTTTTGTGGAGTTGAAGCGGCCAAGGAGGTGATAGGCGAGGAATGGATAGCAGCACAAGCTGAAAGGCGTACTTGTCAAAAAAGGCGACTCTTGTTTGGCAAAGGCGGTCGGAGACGATGGGCATCATTCCGACATCGATGAATTTTGGGTTCAATTTTAATCCGCTTCATTAACATTGCATCAAAGTGACAGCGATTACATTTCAATTACAGGGGGATGAACATGAAGAACAAAAAACTGGTTATGTTGCTTGTTAGTCTGATGTTGATATTTTCTTTAGCGGCTTGCAGCAGCGGAAGCAACAGCGAAAACAATCCAGGAAGCACCAATGCTGCTTCCGATAAGGCATCAAACGATCCGGCGGCGACGAATGCTTCCGGGGAGACCACTGACGCTGAAGTAGGCGCGGGAGATTCCAAGGAAACGCCGGAGATGGATTTCGATATGGGCGGCAGAACAATCAAGATTGTAAACTTCTGGAGTTTGGAAATCGGGGAAGACAACCCGGATAATATCCAAAGGAAGAAGAACCTTGAAGCTCTAATGAAGAAACATAATTTCAAAGTTGAATATGTTGTTCTCGATCAAGCCGAGTACCAGAACAAGGTTACAGCCTCACTGCTTGCTGGCGAACCGGTAGGCGATATCATCAGCATAGCCAGATCGTACACCATTCCAACGCTGGTAAGTCAAGATCTGTTATGGCCGGTTGACGAATATACGAAAAATGACAAAGTGTTCGATCCGAAAGTAACGAATGAGATTATGCAGTATAACGGGAGAGGGTATGGTTTTGGTGGGTACCCGGGTGGAGCAACCGGATTCTTCTACAACCGCACGTTGATGAACAATCTCGGCATGAAACCGCTTCAAGAATATGTTGATGAAGATAATTGGAACTGGGAAACGTTCATTCAAGTGATCAAAGAGGCTAATAAAGATACGAACAACGATGGAAAGCTTGATACATGGGGATTGGCAGGCGGCGGCTTTTTGGATTCAGCGCTTGCTTCCAACGAGACAGCCTTGGTGAAGGGGGATAAGCAAAACCTGGATGATCCTAAAACCGTCGAAGCTTTGAATTTCCTATCCAAACTGAATACCGAAAAACTAGTCAGACCTTCCGAGGGCGGCGATTGGACGGAGCCAAGTCAATTTTTCCGTCAAGGTAACACGTTGTTGTATTTAAGTGGAGCGTATGAGGCGGAAGGTTTGAGGAAAGACATGAAGGATTTTGATTTCGGCTTTATTCCTTTCCCTAAAGGACCGAATGGAACTTCCTACAATACACCTGATAGCAATCCGTGGGCAATGGTAATTCCGAAGGCAGTAGAGAATCCGGAGCAGCTCGTTTATATCTGGGAGAAAATAGAGGATTACGATTCAGTTTATGACTATCATCTCCAGTCTTGGTACGAGACGATGTTTGACAACGAAGTTGATATCAATAATGTTAAAGTAGCGTCTAACAGATTCTATCTCGACAGTTTAGCTACGTTTCCGAGCATGCCATATTATGCGTTTGGTGACGAGATTGCGAAAGGCCAATCCGTATCCACGGTCATCGAGACTTATAAAACGCCTTTCCAGGCGGCAATCGATGAAGTCTATAAGAAATAACGATTGAAGTGATCAAACAGTCCGCATCTCTTTTAACAATGTGGACTGTTTGAATTCACTCTTGCCGCGGGAGGGGAGCAGAATTGAGCGTCAGAAGCCAGAAATCACTGAAATGGATATTTATTTTTTTTGTTTTAGGTTTGTCCATATGGGCGATCTACTCATCAAGTCAAAAAAGCAGCGGCGTTGTTCAGGCTATTAGCGATTTTGCAGCGGTAACGGGTTCAGATGCAAAAGACGGATATGGCACCTATGTGAAACGCTACTCGGCCGAGGACAGACCGGCGGCGGAAATCCGCATCGAAGGCGAGCAGTATGCTGCACTCGAAGGGGACGGCTTTGAGCTTGCGAATGGATTTCAAGGCCTGGAGGGTCAAGCTGTGTTGACGCCCGAGTCGGGTACAATTAGTTGGAAGGTCCAGGTTGACCAACCGGGTCTATACCATGTTCGAATTCATTATTTTCCTATTGAGGGGAAAAGCTCCGCAATCGAGAGAGAGTTCTTGATCAATCAGGAAGTGCCTTTTAAAGAAGCCGAAATCTTATTGTTTGATCGATATTGGGGCAATCGCGAAGACGAAATCGAGCGGGACAATCGCGGAAACGATTTGCGCCCGAGGCAGATAGAGAAGCCGGCTTGGCAAATCGCGTCCTTCAAGGACAATGAAGGTTACATTGACGAGCCCTATTTGTTTTATTTCGGCGGAGGGGTTCAGACCGTTTCTTTGACTTCCTTGAGGGAACCGATGGCAATCGACTACATCGAGTTATACCAGGAGCCCGAGACAAAAACCTATGAAGAACGGAAAGCCGAATATGAAGCCGAAGGAGCTGCAGCCGCCGAGGGTCAATTCATAGTGATTCAGGCAGAGGATGCGACCCTAAAATCTTCTCCAACGCTATATCCGATTTCCGATCGGTCAAGCCCTGCGGTCACGCCGTACAGCGCTTCGAAAATTCGGGTCAACGCCAGTGGGGGCCTTAACTGGAAGCTGCCGGGACAGTGGATTGAATGGGAATTCGAAGTGGAAGAGGATGGGTTGTACCAGATTGCTCTAAAGCGCAAACAGGATCAGCTGCGGGGCGTCTATGCGACGCGCAGCATCATGATCGATGGCAAATATCCATTCCAGGAAATGAAACGGACGCGATTCAGTTTCAATATGGATTGGCAAACTGATGTGCTGGGTGGGGATGAGCCTTACCTGTTCCATCTGACGAAAGGGAAACATACCATTCGCATGGCGGTTTCGCTCGGCGAGCTCGCTCCGCTTATTGAGACGATTGAATCGAGCGTGCTGAAGCTTAACGAAATGTATCGAAAAATTTTGTTAATTACCTCGAATACGCCGGACCCTTACCGCGATTATCAGCTGGATAAGCGGATTCCCGGCATGATCGATGTTGTCCGCGAACAAGCTGTCAATATCCAGGCTGTGGCGGATTATCTCGAACATTCGACAGGGGAGAGGAGCGATAAAGTCGCTGTTCTTCATACGATGGTAAGGCAGTTGAACGAAATGGCGGAGAAGCCGGAAACGATCGCGAACCGTCTGAACTCCTTCAAGGTGAATGTCGGCGGTCTTGGCACATGGATTCTGACCGTGCGCGAACAGCCGCTTACGCTCGATTATCTGATCGTCGCGTCTCCAGACAGCAAGCTTCCGAGGGCGAAAGCGACATTGCTTGAGAAAATGAAGCACGAGCTGGGCGCTTATGTCGCCTCTTATACCGAGGACTACGATAGTATCGGCAGCACGGAAGAAAGCGGGCGTTCCGTCACGGTTTGGGTAACTACGGGAAGGGACCAGGCGCAAGTGTTGAAAGCGTTGATTGACGACACGTTTACGCCCGAGACGAACATATCGGTAAATTTACGGCTCGTCCCGGGCGGCATCCTGCTTCCGGCTGTCCTGGCAGGCGAAGGACCGGATGTTGCCTTGCAGGCCGGCGAGGATCTCCCTGTCAATTATGCGATGAGGAAAGCCGCAGCCGATTTGACTGCTTTCCCGGATTTCGAAGAAGTCGCTTCAAGGTTCCGCGAAAGCGCAATAACTCCTTATAAATATGACGATGGGGTATATGCGCTGCCGGAGCAGCAGACTTTCCCGATGCTGTTCTATCGCAAAGATATTCTCAAAGAACTTGACTTGGAGCCTCCGAAGACGTGGCAGGATGTTTATAACATGATTTCGGTGCTGCAGAAGCATAACATGGAGTTTTATTTGCCGATCGAATCGGCTACGAACAATGCGACTCTGGTTCCGAATGCGGCGTTCGCCATGCTGCTCTACCAGAACGGCGGCGAGTTCTACCGGGACAATGACATGAAGAGCGCACTCGACTCCGAGATTTCCATGCAGGTTTTCAAGCGCTGGACACAATTTTATACGAACTACAAATTCCCGCTGCAAGCGGATTTCGCTAATCGGTTCCGGACTGGCGAGATGCCGATCGGTATTGCCGATTATACAACGTACAATATGCTGACGGTTATGGCGCCGGAGATCAAAGGGTTGTGGGACTTTACCATCGTACCCGGCACCGAGCGCAAGGACGGATCTGTAAGTCATGAGGTCGCCAGCCATACGACCGCGGTCATGATGCTGGATAATGCCGGCGACAAAGACGCGGCATGGTCATTCATGAAGTGGTGGACCGACAAGGATACTCAAATCGCTTACGGTCGAGAGCTGGAAGGGTTGCTCGGCGAGGCCGCGCGCTATCCGACAGCCAACATCGAAGCGTTGGAGCAGCTGCCATGGCCAATCAAGGATTTCAACAATCTTGAACGCCAATGGCAATGGGTAAGGGGCATCCCTCAAGTGCCGGGCGGGTATTTCACCGGCAGGCATCTGGATAACGCCTTCCGGCGCGTCGTGAACGAGAGCGAGAATCCGCGCGAAGCCCTTTCGGATTATATTTTGTACATTAATGACGAAATCGCACTCAAGCGGAAGGAATTCAATCTGCAGAATTAGTTAGGGGGTGGAAGCCGATGCAAGCAGAAGTAAACCGTCATGCCGCGTCGAGCCTCATCCAGGCAAAGAAGCCGTCACGACTCGCTAATGTTGTCCGAGAGCTTCGTAAAAACAAGCATTACTACTTGCTGATGAGTCCGTACATGCTGATCTTCTTCACTTTTACGGTCATTCCAGTCGTCATCTCGCTGGCACTCAGTTTCTTTTATTTTAACATGCTGGAGTTTCCGAGATTCGTAGGCTGGCAGAATTACTCCCGATTGTTCCTGGGCGACGATGTGTTCATGATCGCCTTGAAGAATACGTTCATGTTCGCAGTCGTGACCGGTCCGGTCAGCTATATCGCATGTTTTCTCTTTGCCTGGATTATCAATGAACTGTCGCCCAAGGTCAGAGCGGTTATGACCCTTGTGTTTTATGCGCCGTCTATTTCGGGGAACGTATTCTTTATTTGGCTGATCGTATTCTCTGGAGACAGCTACGGTTATTTGAACGGGTTCCTTATGAGATTCGGTTTTATCCTCGAACCGATTCAATGGCTTTCGAATGAACAATATATTCTGCCTATTATCATCATCGTCCAGCTGTGGCTTAGTCTGGGCACCAGCTTCCTGGCCTTCATCGCAGGTCTTCAGACGATCGACCGGTCGCTGATCGAAGCGGGAGCCGTAGATGGCATCAAGAACCGCTGGCAGGAGTTATGGTTCATAACGCTGCCGTCCATGCGGCCGCAGCTGATGTTCGGAGCCGTTATGCAGATTACAGGCTCACTTGCGGTCGCCGATATATCGATTGCGCTCGCCGGATTTCCAAGCGTTAACTACGCGGGACATACCATCGTAACGCACTTGATGGACTTCGGCACGATCCGCTTCGAGATGGGTTATGCATCTACTATCGCGACAGTGCTCTTCTGCGTTATGATCGGAGCCAATAAGTTGACGCAAAAACTGTTGCGAAAGGTAGGTGAATAAAACATGAGGATGCTAGCTGTATTCCGGACCCCCAGGCGGTTAAACCGATCTTTTGCCGTCAGTTTTTTACTGTTCGCGCTTCTTGCCGTTTTCGGCGCGTTTATGGCGCTTCCGCTCATCTATGCGGTAAGCAATGCATTCAAGCCGCTTGACGAACTGTTTATATTCCCGCCGCGGTTTCTGGTCAACAATCCGACGCTGGACAACTTCTTCGACCTGTTCGCCCTGATGGGGAACTCGTGGGTGCCGCTGTCCCGCTATATCGCCAATACCCTGTTTATTACGATCATCGGGACGGTTGGCCATATTCTGCTGGCGTCTGCGGCGGCCTATCCTCTGGCGAAATACCGATTTTGGGGATCGGGGACTTTGTTCTCAATCGTCATTTTGTCCCTAATGTTCTCTGGACATGTTACCGCGATACCGAACTATATAGTCATGTCCTGGCTCGGCTGGATCAACACACACGCTTCGGTTATCGTGCCGTCTCTCGCCTTCCCGCTCGGACTGTTCCTCATGAAGCAATTCATGGAACAGATTCCGGATGCGCTGCTGGAAGCGGCCAAAATCGACGGAGCGAACGAATATCGGATTTATTGGAGCATCGTCATGCCGAACGTAAAGCCCGCATGGCTGACGCTTATGATTTTGCAGTTCCCCGCATTATGGGGGACAGACGGAGGCAACTTCATTTATAGCGAGAACCTGAAGACGCTCCATTACACGCTTGGCCAAATCTCGGCAGGCGGCATCGCCCGCGCAGGCGTTGGAGCGGCGGTTGCCCTTCTCTTGATGATCGTTCCGATTACGCTCTTTATCATCTCGCAGAGCAGCGTCATGCAGACGATGGCGACCTCCGGGATGAAAGAGTAGAAAGGATGAGACGCTATGTTGAGCAGCATATATAAAACAAGGACATTTATCCTCACGACGCTCATCTGTTTGCTAAGCATTGGAATGGGAAGCGCGATCGTTCATGCCGATGAAACTCCCGCATCCTATAATTATTCCTACTGGGGAGTTACTGTCGCCTCGCCTGCCGCCTATCGGGCAACGGCCATCTTGAATGGCGACAGTCTCGGCGTCGGACCATTTAAGGAACCGAACGATATACACGTTACGGCAGACAAGCAAATTTATGTGCTGGACTCCGGCAATAATCGAATCGTGGTGATGGATTCGAGCTTTAAGCCAGTTCGAATCATCGATTCCTTCGATGGGAACGGGGGGCCAGATAAGTTTATGAGCCCGCAGGGCCTGTTTGTAACCGAAGACAAGCAAATATACGTCGCTGATACGGGCAACAAAAGAATTGTCCATCTCGATTCGAATGGCAAGCTTGTGAAGGTGATCGAGAATCCGGAGTCCGAGCTATTCCAGGAGAAGTTCCAGTTCCAACCCGCTCGAGTTGTTGTCGATAAGGCCCAGCGGATTTATGTCATGGCCGTCGGCGTATTTGACGGATTTATGGAATTTAATGCTAGTGGCGAATTTTCGACGTTCATCGGCGCGAACCGCGTAAGGGTCGATCCGGCAGAGTTGTTATGGAAACGGTTGTCGACCCGCGCCCAACGGAGTCAGATGGTCATGTTTACGCCTACGGAATTTACGAACCTGGATATTAACGAGGAAGGATTTATATATGCGACGAACGGCGACAGGTTTGGCGATACGATCAAAAAATTAAATGCCCAGGGGAACGATATTTTGAGGCGAACGGGGTATTTCAGCCCGCGCGGCGACATCGCTGCCATGTCTCAGACGGACGCTTCGAGACTGATTGACATCGATGTCGCGGACAGCGAAATCTATTCAGTGCTTGATTCCAGGCGCGGACGGATTTTCACATACAACGGCGATGGACATTTCATGTATGTATTCGGCGGTCTGGGCAATCAGCTGGGCGAATTCAATACGCCGTCAGCCATCGAGCGTGTAGGGGATCAATTTCTCGTCCTGGATAAGGCGCTCGGGGAAATTACGTTATTCGAGACAACAGAATACGGCCGGACCCTGAACGAAGCCGTGCGAAGCTACTACAAGGGCGATGAAGAGGCGGCCTTCGCCTTATTCCAGAAGTCAATCAATATGAACGCCAACCTGGAATTCGCCTATGCCGGGATCGGCAAAGCGCTGCTTCGGCAAGGGAAATACGCTGAGGCGATGAAATATTTTAAGCAAAGCAAGGATCAGCCGAACTATTCGAAGGCATTCCTGCTCTATCGCAAGGAAGTGCTGCGCGAATACTTCCCTGCGGTCATGACCGGCATTGTCTTGATCGCGCTCGGCACAATAGCGTTCAGGAAGCTCCGGCAATGGAAAGGGGGAAGGAAACGTGCCGCAATTGAACAGTGAACTGCTTAAACACCCATTTTATCTGATTCTGCACCCATTTAACGGCTATTGGGATTTAAAGTATGAATGGAACAAAAAAACGAATCTGATCGTTTCCTTCTTGATCTTGTTTCTCTTGGCCATAACCAATATCATGAGCAGCCAGTATAGCGGATTCCTCGTCAATATATACAATCCCGCTAACATGAACAGCTTTATGGAGGTTCTGTATGTTCTGCTTCCGGTGTTGTTCTGGTGCGTGGCCAATTGGTCGCTCACGACCTTGATGGACGGAGAAGGGAAGTTTGTCGAAATTTTCACGTCGACCTGCTTTGCCTTCATTCCTATGATCATCATCCCATTTCCATGGATTTGGTTAAGCAACGTCATCTCGATCCAGGAGACGGGCTTCTATTATTTCTCGCACAGCATCGCCCTCATCTGGTCATTGTACCTGTTGTTCGTCGGGAATATGACGGTTCATCAATTTACGCCGTCAAAAACCATAGGCACCCTTCTGTTATCGGTTGTCGCCATGGGGTTTCTGGCGTTCCTGTGCTTGCTTTTCTTTAGCCTGATTCAGCAAATCTCATCATTTGCAACAACTATTTACCAGGAAATTGACCTGAGAAGCTAAGGAAGGAGGCATGCGCAGCCATGAATTTGAAAAAATATGCCTTGCTGACTTCGTTGTTCCTCTTCGGAATAATGACTGCTGGTTGTGCGGGCTCCAGTTCTGACAAGCAAACGGAGGCAAATCGCTCTGCTGCAGCGGAATTTGTTAAGGGAACGGCTTTGGCCGTTTCCTTCACGGATCCTCGAGTCGCGGATATGAAAGGTGTTGCAGCCAACAATCGTCTGCAATTATTCGCAGACGATCAATCGGGAGATATTGCCGTTCTCGATAAAAATAGCGGAGAAGTATGGTATAGCAATCCGCCGGATCGAGAATCCGATAAACTCGCGACAGGAATTAACAAGGATATATTATCCGCTCAATTGAAGCTCGATTTCCATAACGCATTCGGCCAGCTCAGCTCGGTCAACTCCTATTCGGATAGTGTCATTCATAAGCAAGTCAGCTTCGAAAACATTCCTAACGGCATTAGAGTGACTTATCAATTCGGAACGGAAGAGAAAACGCTTGACGATATTCCAAGCAAGCTGACGAAAGAACGCTTAGAGGAACTTAAGGGTAAAGTGGATAAAACGGGCCAGCGCGCGCTGATGATTGCCTACAGAGAGGATGCAGACCCTTCTGTGTATGTGCGGAACGATTCTCTGGCCGGGATTCAACTGAAACGGACTCTACAGGCATTAGAAGATGCCGGCTATACGGATGAAGATTTCCGGAAGGATCTCGAAGCGTTTCAGCTGGAGCAAACCAAACCTGAACCGCGTATATTCCTTGCCTCGATCGAGTATACCTTGGATGACGATAGTCTTGTGGTCAAGGTGCCGGCATCCGGCATTCATTACTCAGATGAGTATCCGATTCACACGATATCGGTTCTTGGTTTCTTCGGCGCAGAAGGAGAGGAGTCAGAAGGCTCCTTATTTGTACCGGACGGATCAGGGGCGCTTATTCATTTCAACAATGGCAAAACCAAGTATCCATCCTACGAACAAAGGATCTATGGATCCGATCTAACGATGAAGAGTGTCAAAGACGGCGTCGGGGAAGAAAAAGCCAGACTGCCGGTATTCGGAATGCTTCGCAAGGATGGAGCCTTTCTCGGCATTATTGAAGAAGGCGATTCCGTTGCAAGCGTTCATGCAGATGTAAGCGGCAGGCTGCATAGCTATAACCATATTTATCCAAGCTTTTATGTGATCAATAAGGACCAGGTCTCCCTGGACGCGAACGGTCAGGAACGTTCCTTGCCTAGGTATCAAGAGAATCCGACAAAATCGGACTTTACGATCCGTTACGCTTTCCTGAGCGGAGATGAAGCCACTTATACCGGAATGGCGAAGTACTATCAACAGTATTTGATCAAAACGCATGGACTTCCCGAACTGAAGTCGGCAAGCGATTTAAATTCCGGAGATGTGCCGTTTTATTTGCAGCTGATCGGAAGCATTTCCAAAAATAAACATGCCGTGGGAATTCCCTATAAGGCGCTCGAACCTTTGACAACCTTTAAACAAGCAGAGGATATCGTAAATCAGGTGCAGGAGCGCAATATTCGGAATATTAAGCTTCAGTATTCGGGTTGGTTTAATAAAGGACTTGATCATGAGGTTCCGGATCATGTTTCGGTTGATGGAGCTGTAGGAGGGAGCAAAGCGCTTCGGGAATTTATCTCCTTCGCTCAGGACAAGGATCTTTCCTTTTTCCCGGATGTCTACATCGCAGAGGCGCGTACAAGCGATGGCTTCGATGTAACCAAGGAAGCTTCCAGAACATTAAGAGGAGATCCTGCCGCGATCTACCCGATTGAACCCGTCTCAAATCAGCGCGACCGCAGTAAAGTTCCGTCCTATGTTGTATCGCCGCGTTACATTTTGAAGGTTGTGGATTCCATGCTGAACGATCTGGACGGCTATCGTCTTGAAGGGATATCGCTGCAGGATATGGGCAGCCGATTGAATACCGACTATCGGACAAGCCTTCAGATCGACCGAACGGAGTCGGAGTCGATATCGAAACAGGCGCTGACCAAGATTCGCGAACGGGATCTCGAGATTATAGCGAATGGCGGCAACGCCTACGCGTTTCCGTATGTTACGGATATTACGAATGCACCGATGACGAATAGCGGGTTCAAGATTGAAGACGAAGAAATTCCATTCTATCAAATGGTCGTTCGCGGATACATCGACTATACAGGTAAGCCTTATAATCTGTCGACCTTTACGGACATGAACCAGTATATTTTGAAGAGTCTGGAATATGGCTCCGGCGTTTACTTTAAATGGATTCATGAACCGAGTGATAAAGTAAAGGATACGGACTACAATGACTTGTACGCCGTTAACTACGAGCAATGGCTGGATCAGGCTGCGCAGATCTATGAGAATGTGAATGAAGTTTTGGGCAAAGTGCAGAACCAGAAGATGATTTCGCATGAGAAGTTAAGCGACGGCGTCTTCAAAACCGTTTATGAGAACGGTATCTATGTCATTGTGAACTACAATCGATCAATGGTACAGGCGGATGGCCTAAACGTCGAAGCCGGAGGCTATGTAATGGGTGGTGTACAAAAATGAAATCCATACTTAAATCTCGCCTGTTGAAAAGGACTTACGCGGAAAAAAAGGCACAATGGGGATTTCTTTACGTTTTGCCATGGCTGCTCGGATTTATTTTCTTTTTCTTCGTACCTTTGTTGAGTTCATTGCAATTCAGCTTCAGCTCGATTACGGCCAATTCGGAAGGGATCACGGTTAAATACATCGGATTCAAAAACTACGTGGAAGCCTTAACGATAAACACAAGCTTCAACCGCGTTCTGACCGAATCAATCGTGAATATCGTGGTCAATATTCCGCTGATCGTCATTTTCAGTTTATTCCTGGCGGTGCTGCTGAACCAGAAATTCATCGGAAGATCCGCTGCCCGGGCGATCTTCTTCCTTCCCGTCATTCTGGCATCCGGCGTTATTATGAATCTGGAGAGCACAAGCCTGGTGCAAGCGATAAGCGATGCAAGTTCAGGGGCAAAGGTCGTTCGTTCGTTGCAGAGCTTTGAGTTGGAGAAGATGATGCTGCAAGCCGGGGTTAGCGAATGGATCGTCAATTATCTCACAGGATCCGTTGACCGTATCTATCAGATTGTCAGTCAATCGGGCGTTCAGATTCTGATCTTCCTCGCGGGAATCCAGACCATCTCGCCGCAGCTGTACGAAGCCTCCAAGATGGAAGGGGCAACCGGCTACGAGGCCTTCTGGAAGATTACGTTCCCGATGGTCAGTCCGCTTATTCTGGTCAATGTGATTTATACCATTGTTGATTCGGTCTCCACCAACGAAATAACGGACTTGATTCTGGACACCGGTTTTTCCGCTTTTAATTTCGGTCTTAGCTCGGCGATGGCAACGATCTACTTTCTGGCCGTTGCTCTAATCTTGCTGATAAGCACCTATCTGATATCGAGGAAAGTTTTTTATTATGATTAGGGGGGATGTACGAGTGCGCAATTCCCGACTGCTATCGCTAGAATCCTGGAAAAGGTGGATTTGGTCATTCGTCCGTCTTGTATTGATTGCAGGACTGTCGTTTTTGATTTTGTATCCGATTTTGCAAAAAATTTCGACTGCGATTAAAGATAAGGAGGATCTATATTCGCCGATCGTGATGTGGATTCCCATTCACTATACTTGGGATAATTTTAAGCAAGCAATCATGATTATGGATTACTGGGAAACATTGGTCAATACCTTTGCGCTGTCGATCTCTACTACAATCCTTACTGCGATATCTTGCGCTTTGGCTGGATATGGATTTGCACGGCTGAAATTCAAAGGAAGCAATCTGCTGTTTGCCGGAGTCATTCTGACCATATTGGTTCCGCCTTCGACGATTCTCATTCCCCTTTATCTCAATCTGAAGGATTTTACTCTTATGGGGCTAATTCCATTGCTCACGGGCAAATCCGCCAATCTGCTGAATACCTACTGGCCGTTCATACTGACAGCCTTGACAGCCAATTCACTGAAAGCGGGGCTTTATATTTTTATATTCAGACAATTTTTCCGTGGAATTCCCAAAGAGGTCGAGGAAGCCGCATATATCGATGGCGCAGGGGTCGGGACGACGTTTTCCCGAATCATGCTCCCGAACGCGATTCCGGCGATTATCACCGTACTGCTCTTTTCGTTCGTGTGGCAATGGAACGATAGCTTCTTTACGACAACGTATCTGTCGTCAGGCAAGGTCATGTCTGTCCAACTGTCTGCCTTGCCATACAACCTAAACAGTCTTGTTAGTGCAGGTTCCTCCCAGGCAGATCCTTTCTATTTGAGCATGGTGCAGGATACAGGCATTCTGCTCGCTATCCTGCCGCTTATTATCATTTATTTCTTTGTGCAGCGGTACTTCGTTGAAGGGATCGAGCGGACAGGCATTGTCGGCTGATCGCCCAAACTCAAACCGATCGATTACCAGGTAATGACGCCCGGTATCGATCGGTTTTTTGCTTTCTATGCGGGCGATGCGACTATCGGTCGAAGAGGTGGTCCCGAGGCGAAGGTTGCCCATAGACTTTTATCAAAGAAAACGAAAAGGTACCGGGTCACTTCCTCGCGAAGCCCCAGTACCTTTATCATCTTATCCCGGATTTATGAATATAGCATCAAACGATCGGCAGCTTTTCTTCGTCTCTCAAGAACACCGGAATCTGTTCTAAAGGAGCTTCAACCAAAGTTGGGATAAGCTTAGGGTTCACTATATTTGCTTTCCAATATTTATACGCTCTGTATTTTGTTCGGAAGCTTCCTTTAGTATTAGCAACAATAGGGTTGAACGATGTCTATATCATGTTATTTTATGGCCTAATAATCAAGGTTTATAATCAAGCAATGTAATATAATCAATTAGTAAGCGCTTTCAAAAACATAGACTTTAAAAAAAGGAGACTATCAAGATGAACACAAGGAAAAAGTCGCTTCGCTTCATCAAACAAATCATTTCCTTATGTATGTCCGTTTCACTTCTGCTGATGTGCGCGCTACCCGCCGCAGCTGCTGACGACGATCCTTATCTGCCTCCGGGAGGAGCGGAATGGAACAAGCTTAAGGAGCTCGTGATCAATGATTTTGCATACGGCTCCGGCAATACGGTAACCGATGAAACCTATCAGGGCAAGGTAGCGAAGAAGATCGCAAACAACGACTCCTGGGGGGCCAATTATACCCTGAACGGTTGGCAGACGTTGGATATAAGCCCTTACGAAAATGGCACATTAGAGTTCGATGCGATCGGAGCGGTTGGCGGCGAAACCTTCTCCGTGGGCTTCGTGGACGTCGTCCCGGAAAGGCTGGTCAACGGCGAATTTTATAAGGATAATGACACGACTCCGCATCAAACCTCAGAGGAAGCCTTGGCTTCCCTTCCGCAGAGTCTTACGACCGAATGGAAGCATTATTCCATTCCATTGAAGAATATCTTTAACGCCAATAGCATATTCCATAGTTCCAGTGTGCAAATGCTGAGATTCAAAGGGAGTACCTTCCCGACGACGTTCTGGCTCAGCAACATCGTCATCAAATCACCGGATAAGGCGGCAAGTTATGCCCCGATCAAGGTAAATCAGGTCGGTTATCCTCTTATCGGCGAGAAATACGCAATGGTGAGCGGGTATTACAACGAGCTGACCGCGATGCCCGGCACTCCTTTTCAGGTGAAAAATGCATCGGATATGAGCATCGCTTACTCCGGCGCGTTGTCCTTAGTCACAGCGTATGATGTCTCCTCCGGGGAGAAGGTGCTGAAGGCGGACTTCTCCGGTTTGACCAAATCGGGCAAATATGTACTGACTGTGGATGGGGTCGCTCAACCTTCCATTGCATTTCAGATCGGCGACGGCAGCATCTACAGCACTCTTTTGAAAGATGTGCAGAAGTTCTTTTACTTCCAGCGCGCCAATGAGGATCTGTTAGCGAAACACGCAGGGATCTTCGCCAGGACCGGCGATCACAAGGAAGATTACAACCTTCCGTTCCAGTCTAATCCGACGATCACGAAAGATGTTGGTGGCGGCTGGTGGGATGCCGGCGACTTGGGCAAATATGTCACAGTGGGAGCGACAGCCGTCTCCGATCTCCTTTGGGCATACGAGAGCTTTCCGAGCCAATTCCAGGACCATTCGCTCAATATCCCGGAAAGCGGAAACGGCATCCCGGATCTGCTGGACGAGATCAAGGTTGAAACGGATTTTATTCTCAAAATGCAGGATGAGGCCACAGGAGGCTTCTATGCTTTCGTCATTCGGGATAAACAACCAAACCGCTTTATTATGGATGGAACTGCAAGCAATAGACTCATACCGACATTCCACACTGGCGCTGCAGTTGGGGCTCTGGCTCATGCGTATATCGTCATGAAGAATGTTCCGGGGTTGACGGGTTATGCCGAAACGTTGAAGGCCGCCGCTATCCGCGGATGGAACTATCTGGTTCAGCATCCGGAATTCATCCCGCAGCCAGATGGTCCGTACAACTCCAGCAGCGATGTGAACGACCGCTTCTATGCGGCAGCGACGCTGTACCGGGCAACCGGAGAGCAAGTGTATAGCAATTACGTCGTCGCCAATTACTTGAATTTCGCTTCTGCATTCGAGGAAGAAACGTTCTCGCACAATATCGGCTCCTTGCACAGGATCGGATTCTACCATTACATGATGGGCGGGCAGCCGAACGCCGCAGTCAAGACTTGGTTCACCGATAAATTCATCCAATGGCGTAACTTGATCATCAACGCCAATTTGAATAAAGCTGTGTGGCGGAATGCCACTTTAAATGATTTCTATTGGGGAGCGAACTCCAATGCGGCCGGCGTTCCGGTTGGCCTCGCGATCGGCAGCCGCATTCTCGGCCTGGATAATGAAGATGTCCGGAAGGTTGCCGCCGGCAATCTTAACTATCTGCTGGGGATTAACCCGCTTCAGATGAGCTATATTACCGGTCACGGGGAGCGCCGAGTGACTAAAACCATCCATGAAATTTACAGTGCAGACTATCTCTTGGAGATGCCGAGCGGTTACATGCCTGGCGGTCCTAACAACAACGGACGCTATACCTTCAGCGGCAAGGCTTACAACGGTTCCGGCATCGACTGGGAAACCAACGAGCAAGCCTTGAATTACAACTCGCCCCTGACCTACCTGGTTGCGTTGTTGTCCCAATCGAATGAAGCCACCATTCAACTTGAAGCCGAACAAGCCGGGCTGTCAGGCGGGGTTCAGGTAAATACTAATCATCCAGGATATACGGGCAGCGGCTTTCTGGATGGATTCTGGAATTTTGGAGGAACAGCGACTTT
>NZ_QPJD01000004.1:226865-372529 GCF_003337375.1 Paenibacillus prosopidis | reverse complement strand
GGCTGTCAGGCGGGGTTCAGGTAAATACTAATCATCCAGGATATACGGGCAGCGGCTTTCTGGATGGATTCTGGAATTTTGGAGGAACAGCGACTTTTACCGTTAACGTTCCGGCTTCAGGGAAATACAATGTAACCGCACGTTACGGCAATGCCGCTTTTAATCCGGCTACAGTGAGTCTTATTGTGAATGGAACGAAAATCAAGCAGACAAGCTTGCCTTTGCTTGCGAACTGGGATACATGGGGCAATCAAACGGAAACGGTGACATTAAATGCCGGCGTCAATACGATCGCTTACAAATATGACAATGGCGATACGGGAATCATTAACCTTGACCACATTCGGGTTTCTCCTGCGCCAATTGAAGCGGAAACTGCGACCAGGCTGGGATTCGCTTCTGTCTACAATGACTCCTCAGCGTCAGGCGGTCAAGCGGTTCAGTATCTTCATGTGAGCGGCAATGGCATTCAGTTCAACAATGTTCCTGCTGCAACCAGCCTTACTGTGAGATATGCTGCCACTAACTCGGGTACGTATAGTATGTACGTGAATGGGGTTAAGACAAAGACAATCAACTTCACCGGGAATGGCACTTGGAATGGTGCCTACACTAGCGTAACCGTGCCGGTTAATATCCCTGCAGGCGCGACATTAAAGCTCCAATATGATGCCGGAGATACGGGCTGGAATGTAGACAATATTATATTACAGTAGAGAATAGACGGAATAGCAGCGGTCCCCGGCAGAGCCATTCTGTTGCGGGGACCTTTCGCTTAATAGCGAATTGAAATTTTATAGGGGTTAACGATTGGATTGCAAACTACTATTGGACAAGATGTCTATATCATGCTAAATTTTCTGGCTTGAAAATCAAGGTTTATAATGAAGCTGTGTAATATAGTCAATAGAGAAAGATAGCATCATATTTATGTATGTGCTTTCAAGAAACATTAACTTTGAAAAAGGAGACTATCAAGATGAACACAAAGAAAGAGTCGCTTCGCTTCATCAAACAAATCATTTCCTTATGCATGTCCGTTTCACTTCTGCTGATGTGTGCGCTTCCCGCCACAGCTGCTGACAGCGATCCTTTTCTGCCTCCTGAAGCCACCATTCAACTTGAAGCCGAACAAGCTGCGCTGTCAGGCGGGGTTCAGGTAAATACTAATCATCCAGGATATACGGGCAGCGGCTTTCTGGATGGATTCTGGAATTTTGGAGGAACAGCGACTTTTACCGTTAACGTTCCGGCTTCAGGGAAATACAATGTAACCGCACGTTACGGCAATGCCGCTTTTAATCCGGCTACAGTGAGTCTTATTGTGAATGGAACGAAAATCAAGCAGACAAGCTTGCCTTTGCTTGCAAACTGGGATACATGGGGCAATCAAACGGAAACGGTGACATTAAATGCCGGCGTCAATACGATCGCTTACAAATATGACAATGGCGATACGGGAATCATTAACCTTGACCATATTCAGGTTTCTCCTGCGCCAATTGAAGCGGAAACTGCGACCAGGCTGGGATTCGCTTCTGTCTACAATGACTCCTCAGCGTCAGGCGGTCAAGCGGTTCAGTATCTTCATGTGAGCGGCAATGGCATTCAGTTCAACAATGTTCCTGCTGCAACCAGCCTTACTGTGAGATATGCTGCCACTAACTCGGGAACGTATAGTATGTACGTGAATGGGGTTAAGACAAAGACTATCAGCTTCACCGGGAATGGCACTTGGAATGGTGCCTACACTAACGTGACCGTGCCGGTTAATATCCCTGCAGGCGCGACATTGAAGCTCCAATATGATGCCGGAGATACGGGCTGGAATGTAGACTATATTATATTGGCGCAGGGCGATCAATTATTTAGAGCAGATAAGGACTTCGTAAAGCCGATCGGCAGGACCGTGTTCTATAATGACACGCTTTGGTTGGCGTTATCCGGCAGTGGAGCGGAGTTCAAGTTTAGAGGCACGAAGGCGCAAATTACGATGAAAGGCGACCAGATTGCGTTAGGGCAGACCGATTATGCAAGGATCGGCATTTATGCCAACGGAGTACGAGTCGTTGACGATTTATTAAATCAGCCTCAGAAGACTTACACCGTATTTGAAAGTGCTACCGAACAGGATGTCGTCATTCGGATCGTCAAGCTGTCGGAGGCGAACAGATCTACCACAGGAATCCAGGAGATTCGCGTTAATGCTGTGAATGGGATTCAACCGACACAGAGTTCGGCTCGGAAGATCGAGATCATCGGCGATTCGATCACGGCCGGCTACGGGGTTGATGATGTGAAGGAGAACGGATTTTCCACTGCGACTGAAGACGTGACCAAAACCTATGCATACAAAACGGCAGCTGCGCTCCAGGCCGATTACAGCGTGGTTGCCTACAGCGGTCATGGCATCGTCTCTGGCTACACCGGCAATGGTGAGAAGAACGCCTCGCTGCTGGTTCCGAATAATTATGACATCATTGCCAGAACTGCCGGCCGTATTGACGGGAATCTGGATGTCAACAACTCACCATGGGACTTTAACAAATTCGTACCTGATCTGATTGTTATAAATCTTGGGACGAACGACTATTCGTATACAAATGATGATCCGGTGAAGCAGGCTGAGTACAGAGATGCCTATGTCGAATTCCTGAAGCAGGTTCGAGCGCGTAACGCGAATGCACGTTTGATGTGCACCGTGGGCATAATGGGTGATGCTCTTTTCCCGATGGTGGAGCAAGCAGCCGCAGCTTATACAAATCAAACCGGCGATACCAATATTTCGGTTATGAAGTTTGACGTTCAATTATGGGAAGACGGCTTCGGTGCAGATTGGCATCCGTCGGAGGCAACCCATACCAAAGCTGCAGCCAAGCTGATTGCTAATATTAAAGCGGTGATGAATTGGTAGGTTCGGCAGTTTCCATGCAGTTGGTGTTATGGAATAGATGAGAGAATGGCATTCAATGAACGGGGTTACACAATGTGCCGGTCAATATCCCTGCAGGCGCGACATTGAAGTTCCAACATGATGCCGGAGATTCGGGTTGGAATGTAGACTATATTATATTGCAGTAGAGATTAGACGGAATAGCAGCGGTCCCTGGCAGAGCATTCTGTTGCGGGCTGTATATACCTCCAACCGAAATGGTTTGGGGTATTTTTGTGGGATGAATCATCTATAATTGGACGGACGTCTATATAGTGCTAGTTGTTGATAGTTGTTGACTTAATAATCAAGGTGTGATGATCGAGGGGACTATATAATCGAAAACAAACAATTTATCACTTTGAACCTCAAGAAAAGTTGAGAAAGCTAGCCGTACATAAAGAAGGGGATGCGATGAAACGAATACGAGTAGTGATGCTGTTGGCCATCTTATGCGCCGGGCTGACAGCATGCGGAAAGCCGGCCGAGCAGGTCAATAAACGACAAGAGGGTGAAGCTGCTATGGAAGAAAAAGGAACAGATCAATTATTTAGAGCAGAGGAGAACTTCGTAAGGCCGATCGGCAGGACATTTTTCTTAAAAGACACGCTTTGGTTGGCGTTGTCCGGCAGCGGGGCGGAGTTCAAGTTTAGAGGCAAGAGGGCGGAAATTACGCTGAAAGGCGACCAGGTTGCGTTAGGCCAGACCAATCATGCAAGGATCGGCATTTATGTCAATGGAGAACGAGTCGTAGATGATTTATTAAATGAGCCTCTGAAGACTTACACCGTATTTGAAAGCGTTTCCGAACAGGATGTCGTCATTCGGATCTTCAAGCTGTCGGAGGCCATGTCTACGGCAGGAATCCACGAGATTCGCGTTAATGCTGTGGATGGGATTCAACCGACGCCGGGTTCGGCTCGGAAGATCGAGTTCATCGGCGATTCGATCACGGCCGGCTACGGGGTTGATGATCAGGTGAAGGAGCACGGATTTTCCACTGCGACAGAAGATGTGACCAAAACCTATGCATATAAAACGGCAGCTGCGCTCCAGGCTGACTACAGCATCGTTGCCTACAGCGGTCATGGCATCATCTCTGGTTATACCGGAACGGATCAGAAGGTCGTCTCGCAGCTGGTTCCGGATTATTATGACATCATTGCCAGTTCTGGCGGCCGAATAGACGGGACTCTAGATGTAAATTCCCAACCATGGGACTTTGACAAATACGTACCTGATCTGATTGTCATAAATCTTGGGACGAACGACTATTCGTATACGAAGGATGATCCGGTGAAGCAGGCTGAGTACAGAGATGCCTATGTCGAATTTCTGAAGCAGGTTCGATCGCATAACGCGAATGCGCATTTGATGTGCACCCTGGGCATAATGGGGGATAGTCTTTTTCCGATGGTGGAGCAAGCAGTCGCAGCTTATACGAATGAAACCAGCGATACTAATATTTCGGTTATGAAGTTTGACGTTCAATCGGCGGCAGACGGCTTCGCTGCAGATTGGCATCCGACGGAGGCAACTAATTCCAAAGCTGCAGACAAGCTGATTGCCAATATAAAACAGGTGATGGAATGGTAGGCTCGGCAAGAATTACACAAGGTAAGTACATCTGCATACTTATGATTATGGTCTTGGTATTCGGGAATTTTAACACAGATGTCCGCATCCATGCAGAACCGATTGAGGGAAGTCTGCAGCAGTACGTCGAGGACATGCAGCCAGGCTGGAATCTGGGCAATACATTCGATGCGGGCGGAGGAGAAACGTCGTGGGGCAACCCCTTTGTGACAGAAGAGTTCATTCAAGCGATCAGGAATCAAGGCTACCGAAGCATACGGATTCCGATTACATGGAATCACCGGTTAGGCAGTGATCCGGAATATATCATTCAAGAAGATTTTACTGATCGAATTCGGGAGGTTGTCGAGTGGTCGCTGGACGCGGGACTTTACGTCATGATTAACCTTCACCATGATTCGCACTGGTTGCTGAACATGGAGAACGAGCGCGAGGCGGTGATGGAGAAGTACAAGGCCGTGTGGCGCCAGATTGCGCTCCTTTTTAAAGATTATCCGAGCAAGCTTATGTTTGAGAGCATTAATGAGCCGCGCTTCTCGGACGATTGGAACAAGGATGAGCCGGTCTATTTCGAGATGCTGGACGAGTTAAACACTGTCTTTCACCAAATCGTTCGGAGCAGCGGCGGGTTTAATGCAACACGTCCGCTTGTACTCCCGACAGTAACGGCAAGCCCGTCAGAAGCTCGCATGCGGGAGCTTTACAAGACAATTGAAAGGTTGGATGATCCGAATCTGATCGCTACGATTCATTATTACGGTTATTATCCATTCAGTGTAAATCTTGGAGGGGTTACCACATTCGACGAAACCGCGAGAGAGGACATCGTCCAAGCCTTTGACCGAGCTTATGACACCTTTGTCGCGCGGGGAATTCCTGTCATTGTCGGCGAGTTCGGTCTTCTGGGCTTCGACAAGAAAATAGAGACGATCCAGCATGGCGAAATCCTGAAGTTTTTGGAATTCTTCACCTATTATGCTCGCGAGAAGCGAATAACGCATATGCTTTGGGACAACGGCCAGCACTTTGACCGTCGCTCGTATACATGGAACAATCCCGCGTTCTATGAAGTCATGATGGCAAGCTTGAACGGCCGGTCATCGAATGCGGCTTCCGACTCGATCTATCTGCTTCCTGGCGAAGAGGCGGAGGATGTGCTGGTAAAGCTGAATTTAAACGGAAACACCTTGACTGGAATAAAAGTTGAAGATCGGCTGCTTGCGGCCGGCGCTGACTACATGATCAGCGGAGACCAGCTGACGCTTAAGGCGGATTTTCTCCGCGGCCATGTGCCGGAAGCCCTCGGCGAGAGCGTGACGCTAACATGCACCTTCTCGGCCGGCGCCGACTGGAAGCTTCACGTCATCCGCTACGATCATCCAACTGTCCGAAAAGCAATAGGGACGAGATCCATGTTCATCATTCCAATTAACTATAACGGTGACAGGCTGGCAACGATGGAGGCCGTCTACGAGGAAGGGGGCAATGCCGGTCCCGCCAGTTGGACGTCCTTTAAGGAATACGGCCATTCTTTCGAGCCCGATTACAAATTGAATTTGGTGGATCTGACCAGCGAATTCTTTAACGAAGTGAATGACGGAGAGGTGCTGCTGAAGCTGCATTTTTGGAGTGGAGCCGTGCTCGACTACAGGTTGTCAGTGAGCGGAAGCAAGGTGATTGGCACTGATCCGTCGAATAAGGCTGATGCCAAGGAGCAAACGGAGGGGACTGACGGTTCAGCTCAGGCCGGGGAGACGTCAGTTTCGGATGGTGAAAAGGCGCTGCAGGATAAGACGAATAGGCAGATTTACTACTGGGCAGCGGGCATTGCATTGCTTTTTATTGCAGGCGGCATATTTTACAAGAAGTATAGAAAAGGCTAGGGGTATGGGGCTATTCTATACGGACGAAGTGCGAGAACAGTTTTGCCTGGATCCCCCGCACGGCACCAGATACCGTGAAGAGCTAATTTATCATGGATAACAAAAAGGTGCCGGGCCGCTTCCTTGCCCCGGTACCTTTTTTTCTTCTCCTGGACTTGGATTATCGCATCAAACAATCGGCAGCTTTGCTTCGTCTCTCAAGAACGGAGGAAACTGTTCTAAAACGTTTTAAGAGGCATGGCAGTGGATGTCGGATAATTATTTGTATAATTCCTGACGAGCTTGACTCGACGAATCCGTTGCATGCCAATGCACCATAGTGGCCTAGGAAAGTTACCGTAGGTCCGAAAAATAGATACCACAAAGAAGCTTGGTATTTGTGTTCGTGACGGTTGTGTATATAGAAACCTAGCTTTCTCATGTATAATAGGATCAAACAATACTAATACGGTGATTATCTATGGACAATGCCCAACAACAATTGATTTGGCTATATCTCGATAACCTTCAGGTTCAAGTAACCGAAATGGGACATAAGCAGGTATGGCCTGACTGGCGGGATCTCGATTACACGCCGGACTATAACAAATTTTATTTGATTTGTGATGGCGAAGGTTGGCTCAAAATCGGCGATAAGGAATATGCCCCCAAACCGGGTCAGTTGTTCCTGATGCCGCAAGGAGTGAAGCAATCGTACTCTTATACGGACGGCCCGCGGTTTACGAAATATTGGTGTCACTTTACGGCTAAGGTCGGGGAAAACAACCTATTCAATCTGCTGAAAGTACCCGTATTTCTCGAATCGGGACTCGAAGGCGAACCGAAACGTTTGTTCCGGGAGCTGCTTTCCTGTCAATCCGGTACGTCCCTGACCGCTCCCTTGTTGGTAAAAGCCGCCATGATGAAGCTGATCGCATATTATGTTGAGCATGCGGCGACAGATGTGGCCGGCGTCGAACCTGCTGCAGTGTCCAAGCCGCTTCAAGCAGTCATCGAATACATCCACCTTAACTACTATCGAAACTTAACGATTGACGAACTGGCGGAACGCGCCCACCTGCATCCCAATTATTTTATCCGTGTGTTTAAAAGGCATTTCGGAACATCTCCGATCCAATACGTGAATAGAAAAAGGATAGAGGAAGTGAAGTGGCTATTGACCTCCACGAACCTCCTGCTAGCAGAAATTGGCGCCAATGTTGGCATTCCCGACATATCCTACCTATCCAAATTATTCAAATCATCGACAGGCTTGTCTCCGATTGCGTATCGATTGGCCCATCATCCGGCTCCTCCGTTAAATCATCGTTAAAAAAAATTACACTGCCGGGCATCTTGCCCTGCTCCAAGCTACGGATGAATGGATGAGAAGACGAATTAGGATGATCTACTGGAAACAGTGGAAACGGGTGAGAACAAGATTCGATAGACTGAAATCACTTGGAATCCATGAACAGATGGGAATACGCTAACACAAGAAAGAGCTACTGGCGAACGTCCAATAGCCCTATCCTCGCAAAATCCCTCAACAACACCACAATGAAAGGATTAGGATTACGGTAGTGTGGGAGGTTGGCTGTCCAAATAATGGACAGCCTCCTACCCAATTTAAGCTTAGGATTAAGAATTTAGTTCAATCGCTAGGCAGTTGACGTACGGCGTGGGAAGTCTGTCCGGCAGCGAAACGATCAGAGCGCCGTACGACTGTTCGAATGGAACTTCACCCGCTCCAAGCAACCGGACGGACTTCACTTGGTCTGCTGGAGTCAACGTACGAATGACGGCGCGATGATCTTCAGGCCACCGCATTTGGAAAGCGTACAGCGTATTTCCTTTTTGTGTGAAACGGAAGTCGCCTGCGTTCCAATCTACCCTGTCCTCCGTAAAATGGTCAATGACGACGCGGGAACGGCCTTCGCCCGATACGCGGAACGGCCTGGTGCCGTAAACACCTTCCCCGCAAACCTTGATCCATTTGGCCATCTCTTGCAGGATATACGTGCACTCGTCATCAATTGTACCGTCCGGCTTCTGCGGAATATTGAGGAGCAGGTTGCCGTTCTTGGCAATGATATCGACCAGAATTTCGATGACGTGCCCCGGTTTCTTGTATTCGTTCTTCACATGGTAGAACCAATCACCGACACAAGTATCGGTCTGCCACGGGTCAAGCCTGATGTCAGGAGACTGGCTGCGCTCAATGTCGAGGATCCCGATGCGGTAAACGTCCTGCCTGCGGTCTTTCTGATTAAAAATGGCGCGATTCACCCCGCCGTTAGCCGCTGCGCTGGTATTATACAGGTGCGCGACTGCTTGCAGTCCGGCTGTGAACAATGGGTCGTCCAAGGAAGCGTCTCTATTATCCCATGCGCTGGCGAACGGCAGACCGCCGTCGGAGTACAGCAGATCCGGCTGGTACAGATCGATGACTTCCTTGATCACGTCAAGCCAGCGCTGATGCCACCAAGGATTGGTTGTATACCATGGTTTCGGTTCGGACAGCAGATTGTCCGGATCATAATGCTCGCGGTTCGGTAAATATAAATCCTCGTATTCAGGGTCGTTACCATCATACGGGACGCCCGCATAAAGGCCTTCCTTATCTTGGCCCTTATTGAATTTATACCAGCTGAACGTCGCTCCCAGATGCTCGGTCAAACCGAAAGGCAGTCCCCGGCGGGAAGCGGCGGCTTTCCAGAGTGCTACTATATCTTTCTTCGGTCCCATGTTGACCGAATTCCAGCGGTGGATTTTCGAATCGTAGTTGAAGAAGTTGTCGTGGTGCATCGCCTGTGCAACGAAATACTTGGCGCCGGCAGCTACGTACAAATCCATAAGCGATTCCGGATCGAAATTTTCCGCTTTCCACAGCTGAACGATATCTTTGTAGCCGAATTTCGACGGATGTCCGTAATGGCGAATATGGTACAGGTATTGCTCGGAACCTTCGTAATACATGTTCCGGGCGTACCAGTCTCCATACATCGGCACCGATTGTGCGCCCCAGTGCGACCATATTCCTAGCTTCGCGTCACGGAACCAATCCGGACACTCGAATTTCCTGAGCGATTCAAATGTGGGTTCGTAAGAACCCTTGGCGATTTGCGCTTTAACCATGCATAACTGGCCTCCTATTACTTGGATACAGCCTTATTCTAGCAAACTATTGAATGTAAAATCCTAACTTCCTCTAGTATAATATTATCTATTATCTTGAACGGCTGACCCGATTTCACCGAATAGCCAAAGGGCTGTTCTGGACGATGGACAGCCATTCGCGGGCAATGAGTTCATGGCCGACAGCTGTCGGGTGAACGCCGTCCCATATCCAATAGGCGGCAGAATCGTTTGAAGCGAGAAAGGAGTCCTGCCGTACGCACGGGCGCAAGGCAGGACTCCTTTTTTACCGAAACGATTTCAGTTCTACGATGCTATGCCCGAGATGCTCGTGCCGTTCTTCGTAATCGTGTACTCGATGATGGCGCCGCTCCAGAAGTGGAACTTCAGAATCACCGTTCCGTCGTTCACTTGATTGAAGAAGCTCTGTGTAAGCGTGATTTCATTTGCAGCATAAGATGGTTTGAATGTCCGGGCGAACTCCTTGAACGAAGTCCAGTTATGCGGACCGGCGTTGCCACCTTCAGCGTATACGGCCTCCATCGTAGCGAGACGGTCGCCGCCAAAGGCGGTCGGAATCGCAAAGTTTGCTGTGGTGCCTTCCGCGTTTTGCAGAACTGGCGTGTCATTGTACATGACATAGAAGGTCCAATCGGCGCCCTTGTTGAATTGGGCTTTTAATACGGCAACCTCGCCGAGTTCGGCTGATTCGGTCAAGTTGGCGAGAAAATTTGCTTTGAGGGTCAGGTCTTCGCCGTTCAACGCATAGTCCGTGCCTTCCATCAATTCGTAGTCTCCAAGTTTAATGCTGGTCAGAACATTGCCGTTTAAGTTCAAGGGCATTACGGTGTCCTGAGCCGGCGCGTCTTTCCTGACAAAGATTAGATCGGATTCGGCAGTGGCTGAGCGGCTCTTCAAGCTAGCCATGATCAGATCGTATAACTCAGGATCGTTCCACTGAAGAATTCTGCGGTCAAACCGCCCGCCGTTGTCCCACAGCATAAGGGTAAGCTTGTTCTCTATGGATTTGTAGGTGAAATACTCTAAAAACTTCAGCATCTCGCCATGCTCGGGCACACCTTCGCTGAACGGCGTTTTGAAAGGGGTAGCATCCCAGCCGAGCAGTCCGAATTCGCCTATGACAACGGGAATTCCTTTCGATACGAACGTAGTATATACATTGTTAGCCATTGTATCGATATCGTTAATCGTTAATTCTTCAAGCTTCGGGAAGCCCGCAATGTTTACGCTGAACGGCCAGAAGCCGTAAAAATGAATGGTAGCGATCAAATTCGGATCGTTCAGATCGGCAATCGTGCTTGCAAGCGAATCTACATGCTCTTGCGAGTTATTCGTAAATAACGTCGGCAGCACAAGCGGACGAACGTCATTTTTGCCTCCCGACGCTCTTACAATATGGAAGAAGGATGTGTTGAGCTCATCAAGAAACGCGTGCTGCGTCGCCACATCAACGTTATCAAAAAACGGTTCGTTGATGCTCTCAAACATCAGTTTGTCGGAATGATTCTTGAAGCGGTCGGCGACTTGCGTCCATATCGCATTATATTTGGCCAATACTTCGTCGTGATTCTCAGGCGCCTTGTTGATCCACATCCAGGAGTCGTGATGAAGGTTGATCATGACATACAGGCCCTCTTGCAGCGACCAGTCGACGACTTCCTGTACCCGGTCCATCCAGGTCGGATTGATCGTATAATCCGGTGCGCCGCCCATCCGCCCGCTCCATGTAATCGGAATACGGATGCTTTTGAAGCCCTGCTTCCTAGTTTCCTTAATGAATTCTTTGGTTACGAGCGGGTTGCCCCAGGACGTCTCGTCACCATTATTTGGTTCATTCGTATTAAATGAATCAAATGTATTGCCCAGGTTCCATCCAGGCTGCATCGCGCTGACATAAGACTGCATTTTGCTTTCTTTCGGGGAAGCAGCGGCCGAGCTGACGGGTGGAAACATCGCCATAAGCAGGACAACGACCAAAAGGGCGGATAGATACGATTTTTTTGCTCTCATGGAAATTCTCCTTTGGTTTTATAATTTAGGGTTACTTCTGTACATTTGGTTGCTTGCCGCGAATTTACTGAGGCGTGCCGGTAATGCGGCCACCTTTAGTCGTAAGCTGATATTTGACTATGGCGCCGCTCCAGAAGTGGAACGTCAGGTTGATCGTTCCGCCTGTTGTTTCGGCGAAGAATTTCGGCGTTATCATGATCGTGTTGTTCGCATAGTTTGGCAAGAACGCGTAGGCGTACTCCTTATACGAGGTCCAGTTATGCGGACCGGCGTTAGTGCCGTTCGTGTACACCGCTTCCATCGTGGCAAGCACATCTCCGTTGAAAGCTGTCGGAATCACCAAGCCGCCGCTGGAGTTGCCTGATGCTTTTGACAGTACCGGCGTATTGGAATAACGGACATGGATTTTCCAATCGGGGCCCGAGTTGACACGGACCGACAATACTGTTTTCTCGCCGAACGAGCCTGAAGCGTAATTGGAGAGCGCGCTTGCTTTGATGGTCAATACATTGCCGTTCAATGTGTAGTCCGTGCCGTAGCTCAATGCGGCAGTTCCGTTCAACAGAGAAACGAAAGTATTGCCGTTCAAGTTCAGGTTGATCACGGCGTCTTGAACCGCAGTGCCGGCCTTGAGGAAGATCAGATCGGTATCCGTGGTGGATGAACGGCCTGTCAAGCTTTGTTTGAATATATTGTAAAGATCCGGATCACTCCACTGATATGTAGTACGGTTAAAGTACGAGCCGTTATCCCACCACATCGTCGTAATGTTCTTCGCTTGAGTACTGTAGAGAAGGTATTCGAAAAATTTGAGCATCTCTCCGCGCTCGACGGTTTCCCTGTTCTTATCGTGACCGAGTATTCCTAATTCGCCTATGACAACGGGAATACCCTTCGATACGAACGTATTATAGACATTGTTAACCATTGTATCGATATCATTTTTCGCATCGGCATTAAACGTAGTGTAGCCTGCGATGTTTACAGCGAAATGCCACAAGCCGTAATAATGAACGGTGACAATCAAATTCGGATCGTTCAGCGCGACAAGAGTGCTTGCAAGCGAATCCACACGCACTTGCTCGTGATTGCAGTATAACGTCGGCAGCACAAGCGGACGAACGGCATTTCCGCCTCCCGACGCTCTTACAAGATGCACGAAGGATGTATTGAGCTCATTAAGCAATGCGAGCTGCGTCGTTATATCAACGTTTGAAAATTCCGGTTCGTTGATGCTTTCGAACATCAGTTTGTCGGAATGATTCTTGAAGCGGTCGGCGATTTGCGTCCATACCGCGTTATATCGGGCCATTACGGCGTTATGATCCGTCGGCATCGAGCTAACCCACATCCAAGCGTCGTGGTGAACGTTGATCATGACATACAGTCCCTCCTGCAGCGACCAGTCGACAACCTGCTGAACCCGGTCCATGAATGCCGGATCGATCGCATAGTTCGGAGCGTCGCCTATCCGATAATTCCATGTTATCGGAATGCGGATGCTTTTGAAGCCTTGTGCCGCAATCTGCTGGATAAAGGCTTGGGTGACAACCGGGTTGCCCCAAGACGTCTCGCCGCCTCCTGTCGGATCATCCGGATTAAATGCATCCAAAGTATTGCCCAGATTCCATCCGGGCTGCATCGTGCTCACATACGTCTGCATGGAAGTTGCGGCAGAGGTCGAGGCCGGGAACGAAAACGAAAACGCTGTAAACAACAAAGCAATAGTGAGCATCAACGACAGAAAAGCTTTTGTTTTACGCATGAATTTCCTCCTTTGATTTTAAAAAATGCAAGCTTGTTTTCTATTGAGGAACCGATTACAGCGACACTTGTGACAGCGCTCCGATGTTGCTTTTCAAACACCTCCTTAAATAGTGTAAGCGGTATCATTTTTATTTTAACTGTGTGACGTTCCAGATAATACAACAAAAAATAAAGCAAAAATCATATTAAAAATTCATTGCTGCAGCTCAAATACTTCATTTCGCTTGAGAACTGGATATTTTTCAGGGCAAGGTATTTTTGGGGTTAGGGGCATATTACAAAAGATCGAAAAATACAGGGGCAAAAATATGTATGATGACAAAACCCGCAATAATGCTGGAGAATCTAATCTAGCAAGCCAATAGCATATTGCCTAACGCTGAGGCAGCAAGCCTACTGGAAGGCCGGATCTCTATTAAACCTGAGAATATCAAATGGAGGAAATGACAAATAGTGGGAGGTGGTTATAATCAAGCGTATCGTCCCTTCCTGTCTGGTTGCAGCCGTGTTGATGCTGATGACTACAGGACGCTGGGGACGGCGGGAAATGAGCGATATTTCCATCGTTGCCGGTCTCGGTATCGGTCATGGTACAAACAAAAAAGATAAAGCTGCAAGTCATCAATCCAGGAGAATTGCTGTCAGGAAAGGAACGGAGGGCGGCTCGCCGACTTACTTGTTTCAAGGCGAAGGGGTACGTTGTTCGAGGCCTTCCGTAGAACAACAAAAGGTATGTGAAGGATTTCATCATCTATTCGGAGATGACGGCTATTATATTCGTATCTTTGATTGTTCCATTGCTGCTGCTTATTGTAAGCCAATTCAATCGAACTGATTGAGGCGGTTACGGGTAAAACGTCCTGGAGGCACTCCTTCCGATTTCGTAAATTGTTTGGTAAAGGCATAAATATCTCCATATCCAAGACTAACGGCTACGTGTTTGATAGGGAGTCCGGAGAGAAGCATCATTTTTGCCTGTTTCATTAAATGATTAATATGGTACCGCTGAGGGGAAATTCCGTTCACGGCTTTAAATACCTTCCTGAAATTCTCATAGCCCATATTTATGGCTGCTGCAGCTTCCTCCATATCATAATGGATATCATTGGAGGCGCCGATTAATTGGCAAGCCTTCGATATTTTATGATCATAGTGCTCTCTTTGCATAGAATGAACGCTTCCGTGCAATCGGATAATAAGCTCTTGCGCTCTCAACAGCAAATAGGGGAGCCTTTCATCAGCAGCGTCTTTAAGGCTGTTTAGCAAGGCGGCAAAATCAATAGCAAAATCGCCCGTAAGCCGCGTTGCTTGCACCTCATTATCGGAATTTATAATTCCAAGCTTATGCAGATAATGATAGACAGGATAACCTACGCTAATATAAAACTCTATCCATTCCCCGTTTGGTTCGATTTCGGTGGAGTGCAAACGCTCGGGCAAACGCTGAACGAGATCCCCTGCTTGCATCGGAATAACGGTACCGTCCTGTGAGATAAATCGTCCGCTGCCTTGCAGGATTAAAAAACAGCTGTAATATCCGATCTTAAAGTCATATTGGGAACGATCCGCCGTTCTTTTTCTCATAAAGCCGCACGATAAAATGCCTTGGTCGAAGTCGTCGCCGATACACCGGTATATGACATCATTTTCCTTTATGTCGTCGCAATTCATATAGTCGCTACACCTACCAAAATGGATAAATGAATTACCAAACGTAACATTTAAATATGAAGACTTATCCTTATATTATAAGGGTATCGATATTATGGTACAACCAATTAGAACAATTTATAGGGGGATTAGTCGAAACATATGAAGCCGAACAGAGACTGGGAGAATCCGCATGTCACTCAAAAGAACCGTTACCCCATGCATGAGCCATACGGCGTATACGAAACCGTAGAACAGGCGCTAAGCGGCGATCGCAGAACGTCAAAATACGTACAATGCTTAAACGGCTCATGGAAATTCAAGTTGTCTTCGTCTCCGGATGCTGTAACCGATGAATTCTATCATCCTGAATATGATGTATCCCGTTGGGATGATATCGCGGTTCCTTCCAACTGGGAGCTTTCCGGATATGGAAAGCCTGTGTACACCAATACATTGTATCCCTTTGCACGGAAGGGGGCGGACTCCCATCATGAAATTCAACTGAAGAAAGATGAATTTGTTTTGAATCCGCCTTATGTGCCGGAGGATAACCTCACCGGATGTTATGTCCACACGTTCGAAATTCCCCAACAATTTCACGACCGCGATCTTTTTATCGATTTTGCCGGCGTGGAATCTTGTTTTTATTTGTGGTTAAACGGGAAGCTCGTCGGTTATTCGACGGATAGCAAGCTTAACGCTTCTTTCGATATTACGGATTTCATCCAAAGGGGACAGAACCATTTAGCCGTACAGGTAATGCGATTTGGAGCCGGAACATATCTGGAGGATCAGGACTACTGGCATCTGTCGGGGATCTACAGAGATGTTCTGATTTATGCAAAACCGCGAATGCGCATTCATGATTATAAAATCGAAACGTTATTCTCAGGCCAATACGACAATGCCGAATTATCCGTGACGGTTTATCCGAATAATCAGGCAAGCTGTTACGGGGATGCTTATGTGCGCCTGTCTCTTTATGATCACGATCAACAATTGGTTACGCAATTTGAAACGGATAAGTTTGCGGATTACAGATCCTACCTGCAAGAGATCTTTGTGGCGAAGGTTAAACAACCCATTAAGAATCCCAAATTGTGGAGCGACGAAATTCCTTACCTCTATCGATTGGTATTGGAAATGATCGGCCCTGATGGAACTGTCGTTGACATCGAGAGCGCAAATGTCGGCTTCCGCGAAGTTAGCATCGATAAAAACGGGATATTGAAAATAAACGGCAAACGGCTTTTCATCCGTGGGACCAACCTTCATGCGTTTTGTCCCGAAACGGGGCGAGTGGTGTCGACGGAGTATATGCGCGAGCAAATCAAGATAATGAAGTCGCTAAATATCAATGCGGTAAGGACGAGTCATTATCCGCATGCGGTCGAATGGTACGACCTGTGTGATGAACTGGGCATGTATGTCGTTGATGAGGCCAATATTGAGACCCATGGCATCGGCGGCCAGTTGAGCGCATCTCCCGAATGGACGCATGCTTATATGGAACGTGCAGCGCGGATGGTGCTTAGAGATAAGAATCATCCCTCGATCATTCTCTGGTCCTTAGGAAATGAATCCGGTTACGGAGCGAACCATGCCGCCATGTACGGCTGGATTAAGGAATATGATAAAACAAGATTTGTCCAGTATGAGTCCTTAAATCCTCCGGCCAATATTTCCGATATCCTAGCGCCTATGTATCCTCAGAAGGATTGGATCATGGAATGCATGGCAAACTGCGAAGACTTGCGACCGTTTATCATGTGTGAATATGCGTACGCGAAAAGCAACAGCAACGGGAATTTCAAGGAATTTTGGGACCTCATTCATACATTCCCGCGGTTTCAGGGCGGTTTTATTTGGGATTTTCAGGATAAAGCGCTTGTTAGGTTTGATGAATTCGGGAACAAAAAATATGTATATGGCGGCGCGTTCCAAGAAGAGATTATTGATTCCGCGCCCGATATGTGCCTGAACGGCATCGTATTTCCGGATTTAACGCCGAAACCGGCTGCCAATGAAATTAAATATGTTCAAGCTCCCGTCCAAATCGATTACTTTGAACGGCCTTTTCATGCTCCGGGTAACAAAAGCTATCGAATTTATAATCATTATACGCATCGAGACTTAAGCCACTTGGACATCGGTTGGGAGCTTGTTTGCGACGGGAAGGTAGTCGAGAATGGTACATTGCCCATATTGAACACGCCGGCTGGATCTATGGACAGTGTTCAAGCACCATACGATTCATCCAGGGTATCTGGAGAAGCGTACCTGAATTTCTATGCTAATCTGAACGAGGACACCTATTATGCCGATAAGGGAACCTGTATTTATGCATGCCAGATCGAGTTGAATGATTCCGTTTATGAAATTCATACCGGAGATATTGAAAGCGGAAGCCTGGTCTATGAAGAAGCCGCAGATCGAATTCATATTTATAATGAACATACGAACGTGGTCTTTTCGAAAGAAACGGCAGAGTTCATTTCCGTGAGATACAATAACCATGACTACTTTACGGGCGGAGCCAACAATTTCTATCGTCCGCCAACGGGAATAGACGTAGGGGTACAAGGCGAGACGCTGAACTATGCGGATGACTGGAGAAGCCTCGGCCTGGACTCCAATCGGAAAGAGATCAAGCGTATCCGGATATATGCGGCGCCTGCTTCCGTCATCATTCAGGTTCATGCTTTGTATCATGGGTGCATTGAAACGCGAACCGACTATACGATTGGCGGTAAAGGCATTGAAATTGCCAACACTGTCGTGAATAATGCCCCTATCGATACCCTTCCGAGAATCGGTCTAAGCTTTACCTTCTCTGATGCCTGGAAGAATATCAAATGGTATGGCCGCGGGCCATGGGAAAACTATGCGGACCGTAAAACGTCTGCCTTCGTCGGTATATATGAAAGCTCTGTTGAAGAACAACATGTTCCCTACATCGTGCCGGTTGAATGCGGGGGCAAGGAAGATGTCCGTTATTTAGTTGTCTCCGCGGATGACCGCAAGGTAAAAGTTAACGCGGCGGGTTGCTTCCATTTTGATATTCATCAATACAGCATCGGACAGTATGACAATGCCGCCTATGAAGACGAGCTTGGCGCATCCGATTCCGTATTCCTTCATATCGATCATAAGCATGCAGGTCTTGGCGGAGACAACGGCTGGACCAAAAATATTCACGATGAATATAAAATCGGAAAGGGCATCTATGTATACAAGATCACTTTAGAGATTATGGATTGAACAGCAGAGCCCTGAAAGCAAAGAATAGAGTGAAATTCTTAAGACCGTTGACAAAGGCACAAGCCAAAGTCAGCGGTCTTTATTGCATTAGATTGTTTGCGATGCCGAAGCGGTGGTGAAAAAGCTTGGTAAATGGTTTTTTTATACGGCATTTATCCTTTCATATGATTGCTTCTGAATTCACCCGGCGTCATTCCCTCGGACTCCATAAATTTTTTGTTGAAATAGCTGAAGCCCGGATAGCCGGCTCGTTCAGCAACTTCTTTAATCGGGATGACCGGATGGCTGACCAATAAATGCTTGCTTAGCTGAATTCTGCACTTCGTAATATAGGAGACAGGCGTCATCCTCGTTACTTTCTTGAATAAGCTGCAAAAATAATTCGGGGTATAGCCGGCTGCGGCAGCCCAATCCTCGAGAATGAACGGGAGATGGGCTTTTCGCTGCATCTCGGGCAGCAAGGCCAGCATTTTCCGGGCATTGTCTACGCCGCGATAATGAGAGAATGGAGTGGCGCTGCTAAGAAATTCAATAAGCACGCTATAGGTGAGTGCGGATATGCGCGAAGGGCGTAAAAAATTGTTTTGTTCGATTTCATCGAGAAGGCTTATGAAATTACTCTCGAGCAGACTGCCGTCTTTGATGTTCCAAATGCCCGATTGATGATAGCCGTTTTCCGCGACAAATGCAGGTAGCGTGCTGCCGTACATTTGTATCCAAAAAATATTCCACGGTTCCTCTTCCGAACGGTAATACCGCATAGTGTCATTTGGAATATGCCAGAACACATCTCCTTCGTGAAGCTGGAACGTTTCGCCATTGAGCTCGATATAACCACTTCCGCTTGCCACATAATGCAGGCTATAGTCTCTGACGCCGTCGGGGCGATTTACGTTATGATCCGTTGGCTGCACGAAATTTCCAACAGAGTGAGGAAAGCAGAAAAAACGAAACTCAGAGAAGTTAGGTAAGTAGAATTCTCGTTCAGACAAGGTGATCACCTCTAATAAAGTTATTTAAATAAATCATAATATAGTTTTAAACATATTAAAATAGAGTTATATAAAATGGTTCATATTCTGATTATACTAGAAACATAAAATCATATATTTATTTTAATGCTGAAAGGGATGTTACAAAGCATGGCAACAAGCTTGACCAAAAGGCATCAGGTGTTAATCAACAACGAATGGACGTTTATGTATGGGGATATTGCCGAAGGCAAAGAAGTTTTATTCGATGATTCGAGCTGGTATGATATCGGAATTCCGCATTCATTCGGCATTCCGTATTTCATGGAGAATGAGTTTTATGTTGGCTACGGGTGTTATCGCAAGCATTTTTCCATTCAGCCGGAATGGCTGGGCAAGAGGATATCGCTAGAGTTTCAAGGGGCGTTCCAGGATGCCGACATCTATGTCAACGGCGAATGGGCCGGCAATCATAAGGGCGGATATACGGCATTCCATATCGATATATCGGAGCTCGTACATGAAGGAGATAATTTGCTCTTTGTGCGGTTGAATAATCTGTGGAATCCTCGTCTTGCTCCGCGAGCGGGAGAGCATGTGTTTAACGGAGGCATCTACCGCGACGTAAGCCTTATCGTTACGGAGCATGTGCACGTCGCTTGGTATGGCACGTTCGTTACTGCTTCCGAAGTGACCGCTGAAAGCGCGGCATTGGAGGTTAAAACCGAGGTCGTGAACGAAGCGGCGAACGCGGCGGACTGCTTGCTTGTATCCGTCGTGGAGTTCGATGGTACGAGCATTAGTGAGATGAGAAGCAGGCAATCCATTGAACCGGGGCAAAGCTTTGAATTTAGCCAGCAACAACTGATGGGTAAGCCAATGTTGTGGCACCCGGATTCGCCGCATCTCTACCAGTTAAAGAGCTATGTGTATGTGGACGATATGCTGCAGGATGAATATGAAACCAGTTTCGGGGTGCGTTCTATCTTCTTTGATGCAAAGAAAGGTTTCTTCTTGAACGGAAAGCATTATGACATCATCGGCGCCAATGTGCATCAGGATCATGCAGGATGGGGCGACGCGGTAACAAGAGCAGGCATTGCACGCGATGTTAAGCTGATCAAGGACTGCGGCATGAATTTTATAAGAGGCTCTCACTACCCGCATCATACACACTTCTCCGCAGAATGCGACAAGCAAGGACTGTTGTTCTGGTCGGAGCTCTGCTTTTGGGGAATCGGGGGCGCCAATACGGAAGGCTATTGGGCAAGCAGCGCGTATCCGGTTCGCGAAGAAGATAAAGAAGAGTTCGAAGTCAGCTGCATGAGGGCGCTGCATGAGATGATCCGAACGAATCGCAATCATCCCAGCATCATTACATGGAGCATGAGCAATGAACCGTTTTTCAGCGATGACGAGGTTATGGATGAAGCACGCGCGCTTATCGTTCGGCTCGTAGAGGAGTCGCATCGCCTTGATCCGTCGCGCCCTGCATCTGTTGGCGGCGCACAGCGACAAGGGTTCGATGTGCTCGGAGACATCGCGGGCTATAACGGAGACGGAGCCGCATTATATATTGATCCAGGCTTCCCTAGCTTCGTGTCGGAGTATGGCAGCGTTATAGCGGTAAGGCCGGGAGAATATGCGCCGGGCTATACGGACGGAGTGGAGAGAAACCCGCGCTGGAGATCCGGCAAGGCGTTATGGTGCGGCTTCCATCATGGCAGCATTGCATCGAATATGGGTTATATGGGGATGATCGATTATTATCGTTTGCCATTAAATGCTTGGTATTGGTATCGCAACGAGCTGCTTGGCATTGCGCCGCCGCAGCCGGCCTCTGAAGGAACGGCTTACACGCTTAGACTGACGGCTGATAGGCATGTGATAGCCACCGACGGTACAGACGATACACATATTATCGTTGAAGTCATTGACCGAGAGGGCAAGCGAATCTGCAATCCGCTGCAAGTCGAGCTTGAGATTACCCACGGGGGCGGGTTATTCCCTACCGGGAAGTCGATACGGTTTTCGCCGGAGAACAACAGCTTCCTTGACGGAATGGGAGCCATTGAATTGAGATCTTATTACGCGGGGACAATCAAAGTTGAGGCAAGGGCCGAAGGGGTGCTGCCTGCGGAAATCAGTATCGAAGCCGTTGGCGACACGATATGGAGCGGTCAGTCCCTCCGTCTTCAACCTCCCCCGCCTTCAGTGATGAAGGCGCCGGCGCACGGATCAAGCTATAATATCGCAAGAAGCAGACCCGTATTTTGCAGCAGCTACGAAGCAGGGCATCCTGCAATGAACGTAACCGACGACCTTGAGGATACGTTTTGGAAGCCTTCCAACGAAGCGGAAGGGCAGTGGATTATGGTCGATCTAGAAGGACGCAAGAAGGCTGATCATGCTGTAATTACATTTGCAGGAACTACTGCTCTGTCTCTTCAAGAAGCATTTTACTCGTTGGATGGCAAGTCTTTCTCCCCGCTGGTAGCCAGCAAGCATGAGGGAAAAAACAAAATCCTCATCGCGGAGCTGCCGAGCGAAGGCCTGCGTTACTTGAAGGTGGTATTCAAGGCGGCAAATGCTGCAGTTAAACAAATAGAAATATTAACTTAACCTTATACTATTGAAGATATCAGGATTTTTTCTAAATTATTCATGGAAAGCGGTGCAGAATATGAAACTACAATATACAGTGCCGGCAAACGTATGGACGGAAGCTCTTCCTATCGGGAACGGCAGACTAGGCGGCATGGTCTTCGGCGGCGTTCATCAAGAACGAATTCAGTTTAATGAAGATACGTTATGGTCCGGTCCCCCGGCGGATGG
Source organism: Paenibacillus prosopidis (assembly GCF_003337375.1). Classification (GTDB taxonomy): domain Bacteria; phylum Bacillota; class Bacilli; order Paenibacillales; family Paenibacillaceae; genus Pristimantibacillus; species Pristimantibacillus prosopidis. Next base: position 350,483 of record NZ_QPJD01000004.1, on the reverse strand, counting down.
CAATAATCCGAATGCGAAAGAGGTATTGCCTCAAATCCGTGAGCTTATCAACGACAAAAACTATAAAGAGGCCGATAAGCTATCGAAACAAATGATGGGGCCCTATACGCAATCCTACCTTCCTTTCGGCGAGCTTCATCTGACGATGGAGCATGGAAACATCTTTCACTCTTATAGCCGGGAGCTGAATCTTGAAGAAGGGATAGCAGTGGTGCGGTACAACGTGGGCAGCATACAGTATACCCGCGAATATTTAACCTCATTTCCAGATCAAATTATGGCCGTTCGCTTAACCGCAAGCGAGCCCGGAGCATTGAGTATGCATGTGGGGCTTGTCAGCCCTCTGCGCTATGATACGGCATACGAGCAAGACGTCTTTATTATAAAAGGATTTGCGCCCGAGCATGTATCGCCAAGCTACTTCAATACGAGTAATCCAGTGCAATATGGTGACGGCGAGCTAACGAGAGCGATGCGTTTTGACGCTCGGGTAACCGCTTCGCAAGATGGCGGATCGATGAAAACGACGCATAGCGGCATTCAAATTACCGGGGCATCAACGGTCGTGCTATATCTTAGCGCGGCAACGAGCTTTAATGGCTTCGACCAATTGCCGAACCAAAGCGGGAGAGATGAAGCAGCTATTGCCATGCAAGCTCTTTCGCAAGCCGTAGTCAAAGGCTATGACCTCATACGCGCTGCCCATGCCGAGGATTACAAGCCGCTTTTTGAACGCGTATCCCTAAAGCTGGGTGATCGGGTATCGCCGCCCGCCATGTCAACAGATCAAAGAATTTCGGAATTCGGCGCTAATGATCCGGAATTGGTTGAGCTGTTGTTCCAATACGGGCGCTACCTGATGATTTCCAGCTCCCGTCCCGGGACGCAGCCAGCTAACCTGCAGGGTATATGGAATGAAGAGCTGCGTGCGCCTTGGAGCAGCAATTATACGCTTAACATCAATGCGGAAATGAATTATTGGCCGGTTGAAAACTGCAACCTGAGCGAAATGCACACTCCATTTCTTGATTTTATTGGAAACGTGGCGAAGAACGGCAAAAAGACGGCCGAGACCAACTATGGCGCGGGAGGCTGGGTCGCGCATCATAATTCCGACATTTGGGCGCAATCCGCACCTGTAGGCGGCTTCGGAGACGGCGATCCTGTATGGGCGCTTTGGCCGATGGGCGGCGTATGGTTGACCCAGCACTTGTGGGAACACTTTGCTTTCGGGCGAGATTTAGAATACTTGCGTACCTATGCCTATCCAATCATGAAGGAAGCGGCTATATTCTGTCTTGATTGGCTGCATGAGGAAAACGACGGTAATTTGATCACTTCACCATCTACATCGCCCGAACAAAAATTCATCATTAACGGCGAGAGATTTGCCGTCAGTAAATCGGCAACGATGGATACCTCATTAATATGGGAGCTTCTTACGAACTGTATCGAAGCGTCGGAGCTGTTGACTGCCGACGATTCGTTCCGTGAGAAATTAATAGCAGCCCGCTCAAGGCTGTATCCGATGAAGATTGGAGCCGAAGGACAGCTTCAAGAGTGGTACGAGGACTTTGAAGGGGAAGCGCCGGATCATAGGCATATTTCACACTTAGTAGGTGTGTATCCCGGAAGACAGCTTACGGAGAAGGGAACGCCTGAGCTATTCAAAGCCGCAAAACGTTCGATGGAGCTCCGCGGAGACGGCGGAACGGGCTGGAGCCTCGGCTGGAAAGTTAACACGTGGGCAAGATTCAAAGATGGCAACAGGGCGAAGGCTTTAATTTCTAATCTGTTGTCGTTAGTAAAAAGCGATGATCCGATCAGCTTTACGATAGGCGGCGTGTACGCCAACCTGTTCGACGCGCACCCGCCGTTCCAAATTGACGGCAATTTCGCCATAACAGCAGGCATAGCGGAAATGCTCGTGCAGTCACACCAAGGGTACATCGAGATGCTGCCCGCGTTGCCCGATGCTTGGGCGGAGGGATATGTGAAGGGCTTGAGAGCAAGAGGCGGCTTCCAGGTCGATATCTCTTGGAAGGATGGTCAATGGGAAGAGGCGGAAATCTCATCGAGCGGCAACGAGGAGTGCGTGCTGTATTCGGATAAGGCGATTGCCGTATACGATGCTGTTAGCGGCAATGAAGTTGCGCTCCATCATAACGGAGACGGTTTATACCGATTTCCTGCAGAAGCAGGGCAAACCTGTCTCATAAAGGTTAATTAATTGGCCCGCAAAATAATTCGGATTCTTGCAAAGGAACCTTGGAGCGATCCAAGGTTCCTTTAAATTCGTTTGCTTGACGCCGGTTCTTTTAGTAAATCGCACAAAAGAGTCCTCGGTAAATGTCGAGAGGTTATAGCATACGAGGTGAATTCGCATAATACGTAGAACCGATTGGTGTTCCAGATAAATGGAAAAGAAGGCGAGGGTTGTCAACATGGACCGATTTCGAAATCACAGTCTGAGCAGAAATATAATGTATTTGATTTTGATCATGCTGGTCATTCTTCTGGTTTCATTCGTCATCTCGAATCAAATTGCGAAGCGGATTGTCGAGAGAAAGGTGACGGACTCCGCCGATAAAATACTGCTTCAAGTGGAAGAGAAGATGACCAGTTTTTATGCGGACATGGGTGGAATCTCAATATCTCTGCTTTACAGTCCGACCATTCAAACCGCGTTGACAGTGAAGGATGAGCTGACTATGGTTCTTATGAATCCGGAAGTGATCTCGATGTTCGCCAACACGATGTCGCTGAAGGAAAGTATTAGAGGCATCCGGTTATATAACAAGGAAGGAACGCCCGTAGCGAATACCGGAGCGGGAATTGTCGATTCCCTTCAGCATCCGGTTCAAACGACGGAATATTCCGGCTTAATGTCTTCTAACGATTCCCATTATACCATTACCGTTCCCATCTATAACCTGAAGAGCGCCCAGCTTCAAGATTATAGGGGAGCATGCATTTTTATTATGGATGTAAGCAATTTTAACAGTATATTAAAAAATGCGAAAATTACCCCGCACTCCCAGTTCCTGCTCCTCGATCAACACAACAATATCATGGCGAGCGATGGAGCAGCGACCAACATCCATCCGTTCGATTTGGCCGAATGGAAAAACGACAAGCGGTACATCGTACAGTCGGTTACGCTTTCCAGCACTGGCTGGAAGCTGATCAGCATCATCCCGAAGGACGAGCTGCTGCGGGATTTGGATACGGTGCAAAAACTGAATATCGCGACCTACCTGGTCATGATCTGTCTGCTCGGTTTGTTTCTGTTGCTCTTTTTCACCCGAATCATGAGGCCGATCAAAGCTTTGATGGATTTTATGAAGTCCTATTCGAAAAAGGGCGGCGAGACGCGGTTCACTATCGTATACCATAACGAAATCGGCGTGCTCGCTGCCCAGTTGAATAAAATGCTGGACGAAATCGATACCTTGGGCAACGAAATCCAGCATGCGCAAAAGCAAATGTATGAAATCGAAATTGCCAAAAAACAGATGGAAATATCGGCATTCCGCAATCAGATCAATCCGCATTTTTTGTACAATACACTGGAATGCATCCGTGCTTTGGCCTTCTACAATAAGGATGAGGAAATTGCGGCTATATCGGAATCCTTGTCCAATATGTTCCGATATTCGGTGAAAGGGAACGATTTCGTGACGATTGGCGATGAAATAAAGCATGTTAAGGAGTATTCCAATATTATCGAGCTCCGCTTTATGGGGAGGATTCGGGTGGAAATCGAAGCCGAGACAGGCTTGCTCGGCATGAAGACGCTGAAAATGCTGCTGCAGCCGATAGTCGAGAATGCCGTCTTTCACGGCTTGGAGAAAAAAAGAGGCAAGGGCATCGTCCAGCTAACGGCATATTCTTTGTCAGACAACCGGATTCGATATATCGTCCAGGATAACGGTTGCGGCATGGACGAGAGACAGTTGCAAGAGCTGTCCTATCGTTTGGGGAATCCCGATGCGCTTGTATCTGCGGTGAAGGATGAAAAGCAAGGTATCGGTCTTGCCAATATTTACCGAAGAATCAAGCTGTTTTATGGGGATGCAGCGGAGATGGACATTCAAAGTCAGTTAAATACCGGAACGTTGATCAGCATTACCATTCCGGTGCACGACAATGCGGAACAAGAGGGGAGTATGAATCGTGTACAAGGTATTGATTGTTGACGATGAGCCTTGGGTTGCAAAAGGATTGAAAAAATTGATCGACTGGGAGAGTCTTGGGTATACCGTTATTGGAGATGTCCACGACGGAATCGAGGCTATGGAAGCAATTCAGGACATGAATCCCGATGTCGTGCTCTCGGACATCCGTATGCCCGGATTAAACGGGATTGAGCTGATTGAAAGCATTCGCCTTCATGGGCTGGAGACGAAAGTCATCCTGATCAGCGGCTATGCGGAGTTCGAATATGCGCAAAAAGCGATACAGCTCGGCGCCTTCGATTATTTGCTCAAGCAGGTCGACAGAAACACGCTGACCGAGACCTTGCTGCGGCTAAAGATTGAGCTGGCCAACAGTCATAAGGGGAATCGTGAGCAAGATTTTCACCTCGAGGATTTGTTCGAATTGCTCGAGCCCGACAACAACATCAAAATCAACAATTTTATGATCAATAGAAGGCTGGAATTCGAGTTTCCCCACTACCGTTTCATCAGCTGTTTATATCCGCATTCGTCCGCTTGGGATGCCATCGCCGAACAAGCGGCGCAGAACGGTACCCAATGGTTCCGCTTACGCACGGGGCAAAATAAACTGTCATATCTGGTCAATTATGACGAACAAAAAAAACCGATCGGCTTGCTAGATTTCATCTCAGGAAGCCTTGCCGGCGCTCAGTATGTGGGCATCAGCGGCATCGGACTTTACTCGACGCCAATCGGCAAACTGTATCAGGAATCGGATATCGCCCTATCCAGCTCCTCCTTTCTGCAGAAGCAGAGCATAACTGAATACAAATCGGCGGACCACGTAGCAGCGCTGACCAAGCTGGTTCTAAAAATTGAGCTGGCCATTAAAGGATATAAACGGGACGTTATTCGGCAGGGGCTGGACGAACTGTGCGAGGAATGCGAAACGCGGAGCATGCTGATCGACCAAATCTCCGCGCTCTACAACCAGATTGTCTTGTTCGTATACAAATATTACGGCAACAGCGAGCTTGTTCAAGGCCTTGAGTACTTGACATATTCCCAAATCGTCCGGTCCTGCGAGTCGGTTCGGCAGCTCTTTGAGAGGATCAGCGTCATCTTCGAACGGCAGTCAGACGAAGAAATGCTGCTTTCCAAGGAGACGGTTAAGAAAATCATCGAATACATCGACTCCAGCTTTACAGAGGATATTTCGCTCAGCATGTTATCCAGACAATTCAATGTCAGTCTCGGCTACTTAAGCGCCTTGATCAAGAAGGAGACGGGAACCAACTATTCGGATTACGTGGTCGCCAAGAGATTGAATCTGGCTAAAGAGCTGCTGAGCGATGAATCGCTGTCGATACAGGAAATCGTAGAACGGGTAGGGTATAAAGATTATTTTCATTTTAACAAGCTGTTCAAAAAGCACTTCGGAATCACACCGAGCAAACACCGAAAAATATAACGCATCTAAATTTACACCAAATCGAAAAAAAAATTGAAGCATATGGCAAGCCTGTGGTTCAGGATAAGATAAGGATGTCTCAACCAATATACATTACAGGGGTGATCAGAAAGTATGAAAAAATTGAAAATGCTTACAGTAATGGCCTTGGCGTGCGTCGTAGCTCTTACGGGCTGTAGTTCCGCCAAAAATGCCGAAAGCGGCAATAACGCATCGCCGAAGGAATCAGCAGCCGCAACAAATTCGGAGCCGGTTACTCCAGAGAAGCTGACCTGGTTTGCGGATGCAAGCTTCTGGAATCCTCCAGCGCCTTGGAGCACGGACCCGAATACCGTAGAAGGGGTCATTACCCAGAAGACAGGGCTTACGTTTGAGTTTAACATTCCGGCTCAGGATGCCGGGACGAAGCTCAATCTGATGCTCGCCACTTCGCAGGAGCTTCCGGATCTCATGACGATTACGGATAGCCAATTGCATAAGAAGCTGGTTGATTCAGGAAAAATATGGGATTTGGATGAGTTTATGCAGAAGTACAATCCTTCCTCGCCTTTATTGACGTCTTTCCCGGCGGATGTAAAGAAAGCGATAATAAGAAAGTATGGCGCTTTCGCTGCAATTCCAAGCCATATAAACTCTGAGGATTTACAAAAAACATATCCTCCGGTAAGTGAACTTGTAGCCGACGCAGCCAAATATTCCGTCAACAATAACGCCATATTCAATGAAAAAATCATGAAAGAGGCCGGTATTTCTATAGATGATCTTAAAACCGAGGACGGAGTATTGGCTGCTTTCGAAAAAGTCAAGAACCTAAAGGTCGATGGCGCGCCTGTCATCCCGATGCAAATCAACGGCAAGGTGTACCAGCAGGCTACGATCCCTACACTTCAGGAGTATTTTGGCGCAATGTCGGTGGACAAGGATGGCAATTTCCGGGATATTATTTTTGCTCCTGAAACGAAGCATGTCCTGAAATTCATGTTCAAGGCAGCCCAAGGCGGATACTTTGATCCGGGTCAGATGACCATGGATGATGCGGCTATGGCAGCGGCTGTAAAGACCGGACGCGTCTTCTGCTTTATCGGAAATATAGCGAATTCAGGGTTTAGAGATGAGAAGCTCGGTCCGATTTGGGTCAATCCGGGACCAATCCAATCGAATCAGGGTACAAAACCTATTGCTGCCCGTGCTTCAGAGCCGGGTTCAGGCTGGATGCAGACCTCCATATCCAAGACGGCCAAGCATCCGGAACGCATTGCCAAATGGATTGATTATATGATGAGCGAAGAAGGTAAAACGCTTCACTTCTTTGGATTTGAAGGCAAAGATTACACGGTGCAGAATGGACTCCTTGTCAGAACCGAGCAAGGCATTAAAAATCAAAATGACCGTACGAAAACAGGGGTTGACATGTTCTGGCAATTCTTCAATGGTGCTTGGAACGACCACGTAACCCCTGCTCCTTCTGCTCCGCTTGATGTTATGGCTACGAAAGCGCATACGGCGGCTGTAAAAGCATCCACCATTTATGATTCTACACCGCTCGGTATGCCAGAAGGCTTCTTTCCGCCCGACAGCAAAGAGGCGAAGCAAGAGGCTGAAATCAGGCTTTATAAGGAAGCCCAGATTTCCAAAATTATATTGTCTAAAGATGAGGCGGCATTTAATAAAAATTACGAAGAGATGACCAATAAGATAAAGGATCTCGGTCAGCTTGAGCTCGATGCGAAGAAGAATGAACAGTTCCATAAGCAGGAACAAGAGTTGGGCATAACGGTTAAAGGTATCAATTCGTAATTGTTGTATGGAAGGCGGGTAATGCCAAAGTGCTTGCACTTTGGCATTATCCATAATAAAGCGGATAGGGGAAGTTAAACAGATGAAGACGACTCCGGAGAGTATAAGATTGCCTTTCGTCAGAAAAAGGAAGAACCACTATCTGGGGCGTGATTGGCGAACTCAGATGGAATTGCAGCTCATGATTTGGCCAGCGATTGTTTTAATTAGTATATTTAGTTTTTTTCCGTTATTCGGCCTGTTGATGGCATTTAAGAACTACGATCCGATGAGCGGGGTTAAAGGGATTTTCACAAGTGAGTGGAATAATTTCGAAAATTTCACAGTCGTTTTTCAAAGTTTTCAGTTTTGGCCGATGTTAAAAAATACGGTTGGAATCAATCTGTTCGGCTCGCTGATAGGACTGCCTATAACGCTCTTGTTCGCTTTGATGCTGAATGAACTTACGAGCCGCAAGTTCAAATCGTTTTTACAAACGATCACTTATTTGCCGCATTTTCTGTCATGGGTTATTTATGGCGGGTTATTCATTACATTGTTGAATCCGCAAGGCGGTATCGTCAATGAATTGCTGGTGCAGCTTCATCTTATTGATAAGCCGATTCTATTTCTAGGGGATCCGGATTATTTCTGGGGAGTAGCTATTGGCACCGCTATATTAAAAGATTTGGGCTGGGGGGCCATATTATATCTGGCTGCCATCGCAGGTATCGACCAATCGCTATATGAGGCCGCCGCCATCGATGGAGCAGGGCGCTTCAGGAAGATGTTATATGTTACGATTCCGTGCATTAAGCCGACGATTATGATTTTGATTATTTTCGCCATAAGCGGTATGTTGAACAACAACTTTACCCAGATTTACGTTCTTCAAAACACGCTTAACATGCCGGCCAGCCAAGTCATTGATACGTATTTGTATCAGACGGGGCTTCTGCAATTCCAATTTGCTACGGCGACGGCAATCGGCTTGTTGAAGTCGGTATTAGCGTTGCTTCTGCTGCTCGGAGGCAACTATGCATCTAAAAAATTGACTCAATCAGGGCTTTTCTAAAGGAGGCGGACATAATGGTTGGAGGCAAGTCTCCAGGAGAGCGTGTTTTTAATATATCGAATGCTGTGATCATGATTTTGCTGATGTGTGCGACCATATATCCGTTTTGGTATTCGGTAATCGGCTCCTTGAATGGGGGGGCGGATTTGATGCGAGGGCCTTTATTTCTTTGGCCCCGGGAGTTTACGTGGGCCAGCTGGCGGGCCGTTCTAGCGGATCCCGGACTGCTTCAGACAGCATGGATCACCGTATCGCGAACGGTTATCGTTACCGTGGTGTCCATCCTGTACACGGCGATGTTCGCGTACGCCTTCTCACGGCCATACTTAAAAGGCAAGAAGATATATATGATGATCGGCTTTATCAGCATGTATTTTAGCGGTGGATTGATCCCTTCATTTATACTGATCAATTGGCTCGGGCTGTATGACAGCTATTGGGTGTATATTATCCCTTCGTTGTTTGGCGGATTCTGGAATGTCATCATTCTCAATGCAAATTACAAGGCTATCTCCGACTCTTTGTTCGAATCGGCCAAGCTGGATGGGGCCAGTGAATTTGTGATCTTTTTCCGAATTGTCCTGCCTCTGTCAAAGCCGGTTTTGGCCGCATTGTCTGTTTTCACGGCCGTAGGGGTATGGAACGACTTTGGAACCACGCTTTACTTCACGCAATCGACTGATTTGCAAACGCTGCAGTATTTGATTTTGAAATTGCTGCAGACGAGCAATGCGTCTGAGCAGCTGCAAAACGCAGCCGCTAACTCGAACTTGGCAGTGGCCGAGTTGCTGAACAAAGCCAAGGGTGAAGGACTGGTTACAGCGAAGACAATTGAACTTGCTGCAATGGTCATCACATCCATACCGATGATCATCTTGTATCCATTCGCGCAGCGCTATTTCACTAAAGGCGTTATGCTCGGGTCTTTAAAAGAGTAACCAGGAGGTAGCTGCGGAAATGTCTAATCATGAACAGTATGCCGGTTATTTGTTCGTCCACTTTACCGATGATGAAGGCCAAGGCGGCGGCGAAGAAATCTATTTTTCTTTAAGCCAGGGGAACGACCCTCTGCATTGGCGGGAGCTGAATAGCGGTAAGCCCGTTCTTACTTCTAAATTGGGGGAAAAAGGCGTACGCGATCCGTTTATCATCCGGTCGCCTCAAGGGGACAAGTTCTTCCTGCTAGGGACGGATCTCAAGGCGCACGGAGATGGAGACTGGAGTCGCGCCGTCAACGAAGGCAGCCGCTCCATCCTGGTGTGGGAATCGTCTGACTTGATCCATTGGTCCGATCAGAGGAGGGTTGAAATCGCGCCACCGGATGCTGGCTGCGCATGGGCGCCGGAAGCATTCTACGATGCCGATTCGGAGCAATATTTCGTCTATTGGGCCTCGATGCTTGGAGATAAGGAAACAGAAGGCGGCAAAGGCCGTTATCACCGAATACTGGCGGCGGGAACGAAGGATTTTGTGCATTTTTCGGAGCCGGAGGTCTATATCGATTACGATCACTCCGTTATTGATACGACGATGATTCGGGCGAATGGAAAGATTTACAGGTTTTCAAAAGGGGAGCATAACTCCGCAGTGTTTCAGGAGTCCGGGGATTCGATCCATGCCTCAAGCTTTACGACAATCCGTGAGAATATCGGTCAGGAATGGATGAAACGGGGCGAAGGACCGATTGTGTTTGAATCTAATGTGGAAAACAAATGGTACTTATTTATTGATGAATATGGGTTGAGGGGTTATATCCCTCTGGTGACGACGGATCTGGATTCGGGCGAATGGACGATGCCCGCGGAGTTAGCGCTGCCGACCATACCGCGCCATGGGTCTGTATTGCCGGTTACAGCTTCCGAATATGAGAGATTGCTTGCCGAATATGGCGGGGATATAAAATAAAGGTCGGAAATCACACCAGCACCTATAAGGATGATTCGCCCAACAATAAACGGGGTGGAAAATGGGCAATTCGTTTCTCTGCTCAAAGAAGGCGAAAATCTTGGCGACAAATACCCGGCGACTTCAGCTCTCGCTTGGCTTGGGACATGGAATAACGGCTTTTATCGCGGTCAAGTAATTCCGTCAATCGATCCGGTTACAGCGGCACTCCAAAAGCTTCAAATCGACATGAACAAAAAAAGCGCAGAAGAGTATATGCCTGTGCCCGTCAACTTTGAGATCTTCCTGATGTCAACACCGGCCAAAAATAAACTGGGCGGGCTGAATTCAAGTATCATGGATGACCTCGTTAAGGTGATTTTGAGCAAAGAGGAACCAGTTGCCCAGTGGCAAAAAATCGTCAAGGGCTACGACGCCAAGGGCGTTCAAGACGTGATCAAGGAAGTCAATGAAGAGGCGGTCAAAAGAGGCATTGAGTAACATTTAAGGTTTAAATTTCATGCAATGACGCGAGGAAGCTTCTGAATGATCAAGATGTTCACGAAGCTTCCTTCGTTATAAAGCTTATCCAGATCGCTGGAAAGGGGTGATTGCATAAAGTTGGCTTTGAATTGGCTTTTGTATTGAAGTAATATTATTTGAAGAAGGAGTTGAAAGCATGACTAATAATAGTTCATGGTTTAACAGAAGGAAAAAAGGGTCTAAAGTATTAACTTTTTTACTTGCATTTGTAATCGCTTTCATCCCGATGGCGGTAAACTTTCCGTCAAAAGTTGAGGCGGCTACGACATTAACGATATATCCTGCCCCAGCGGGTATCCCCCTTAACACCGACTATACCGTGCAAGTACGGGAACCGGGCGGCGTCTGGCAGAATCTGGATGAGTATAGAACGACTGTCGGGTATCCTACGAAAACCAATGCTTCCTTTGTTTATTTCGATACGGACAATCAGGTCGAGATGTCAGTGACCTATAACGCCGGAACGCTTACGTCGTCTCGAATTCGTGGTTTGAACACGACGATCACCCCTACTATCAACGGGAATACGATGACATTTTCCATGTCGGGTCCAATGAAGCTCTCTGTAGAAGTGAACGGGGATATCAATCGCAATTTAATGATCTTTGCTAATCCATTGGAAGTCAATCCTCCAAGCCCTAGTGACCCGAATGTCATTTATCTGGGTCCTGGTATCTATACACAGGACTATACTGTGCCTAGCGGCAAGACGCTTTATATTGCAGGCGGAGCGGTCGTCAAAGGCGGCATTATTTTGGATAATGCCACCAATGCCAAAGTTATAGGCCGCGGTGTACTCGACCGTCCTAGCGGAAGAGCTATATCTATTGACTATTCGAACCAAATCACGGTTGATGGGATCATTGTCAATAATTACGGCAGTGCGGATGGCGGCGGTTGCGCGATAAATGCCGGAAATTCATCCAATGTTGTAATCAATAACTTTAAAGCCTATGGCTCTAATAAATGGGGGGATGGCATAGATATCTTTGCCTCTAAATATGTTACCATCAATGACGTATATATTCGCAGTCATGATGATTCGGTAGCGGTTTATAATGCGCGCGCTAATGGCGGAAGAATCTGGTATGGCGATTCCCAAGACATTGCGGTATCGAACTCTATTCTTCAGCCCGATTTTGCCCGTCCCATCAATATCGGGACTCATGGCTTTACATGGGCGCCTGGCGGCGGGCAAACGATAGAAAATGTTACTTTCTCCAATCTGGACCTTTGGGTCTACAATGGTGGACAGCGGGTACAGTTCATTTCCGCGGATGGTAATCTGATCCAGAATATGAACTTCAATGACATTCGGATCGATGATAACACAGAAGGCCGATGGTTAGTTATGAATGTCCGTGGGAAATGGGATTATGGCCCTGGGCGTGGAATTAACAATGTTCATTTCAAGAATGTCTCCTATACCGGCAATGGTAACGGCAGTAGTCCGATTGAAGGCTACGATTCCACCAGTAAGATTCAAAACATAACATTTGAAAATTTAACAATGAACGGAACGGTCATTACGAATGCCGCACAAGGGAATATTACCACTAACGGCTATACCGGCAACATTAACTTCATTGCTTCCGGAGCTCCGGTGCCTGTTGCGGCGCCGCAATTTCCATCCCCTACGCCAATCAATCTGGCGTTGAACCGAACCGCCAGTGCGTCCAGCTCGCAAGCAGGTAATCCGGCTTCGGGCGGAAACGACGGCAGCACCTCGACCCGTTGGAGTGCGAATGATGGAAATACTGGTCATTGGTGGATGGTGGACCTGGGCTCGAGCAAGAATATTACCCGTGGAATCCAGGTAATGTGGGAACAGAGCGGCAAAGCCTATAAATACAAGATTGAAACCTCCAATGACAATGTCAATTGGACCTTACAGGCTGACAAGACCAATAATACCAATACGGACCAAATCCAGAACGATGTCTTTTACGATACTGCCCGGTATGTCCGGATTACCGTGACCGGACTAGCATCTGGCGCTTGGGCCAGCTTCTACGATTTTAAGGTGCTTGGAGAAGCCGTTAATCTGGCGGAGTGGAAGGCCTCCAGTACGGATAGTACACTTACAGGATTTCCAGTTAGCAGCGGAATCGACGGCAACGCGATAACCCGTTGGTCTGCCGCTGATCAAGCTGCTGGTCATTGGGTGACTGTAGATCTTGGCTTAATCAAGAATATTACCTACGGGACCCAAGTAGGCTTTGAAAAAAGCGGTGTCGCTTACCAGTATAAGATCGAAACATCAAAGGACAATACCAATTGGACCTCAAAAGCCGACAAGACCAATAATACCAGTACGGAAAAGGTTCAAACCGATTATTTCACCGATTCCGCCCGGTATGTCAGAATTACCGTGACAGGCGTGCCAAGCGGTGCTATTGCCAGCTTCTACGATTTCAAAGTATTTGGTGACCCTATCAATCTGGCGCTTGGCAAGCCCGCTAGCACGGATAGCGCTGATCCGGCCAACCCGGCTGCCAACGGGAACGACATCAGCACTTCGACCCGCTGGAGCGCGAGTAATGGACTCACTGACCACTGGTGGACGGCAGATCTTGGATCAAGCAAGTGGATTAACGGTACTCAAGTGATGTGGGAGAAGCTTGACTCCTATTATAGATATAAGATTGAAACATCGATGGATAATGTCAACTGGACTATGAGAGTTGACAAGGGCTGGTATGGAGATACTGCCCAAGTCCAATCCGATTACTTTGTTGCAACTGCCCAGTATGTCAGAATTAGCGTTGTCGGAGTACCAAGCGGTGCTGCTGCCAGCTTCTACGATTTCAAGGTATTCGGAGACACAGGCGATAAAGTGACTATGGCGCAGCTGCCGTTTGACGAGACAAGCGGAACGACGGCAATCGATGCGACCGGCAACGGCTGGCACGGCACATTGGTTGGCGGCGCGAGCCAGGTGGCTGGCCAAACCGGCAATGCCGTAGACCTGAGCGGGACGAATCAATATGTCGCTCTTCCGTCTGGCGTCGTTTCCAACTATGATGCGATCACCGTAGCGGCTTGGGTGAATCTGGATTCTGCAAGCAACTGGACGCGGATCTTCGATTTCGGTTCCGGAACGTCAACATACATGTTTCTTACACCAAAAAACTCGTATAATGGAAAAATTCGTTTTTCAATTAAGAACGGTACTACTTTCCACGATATTGACGGGCAATCGGCGCTGCCGACGGGAGGCTGGCATCATGTAGCCGTCACCCTAAACGGGGCAACCGGTGCCCTCTACGTGGACGGCGTTCAAGTAGGAAGCAATACAGCGATGACCCTGAAACCATCCAATCTGGGCTCTACGACGCAGAACTGGATCGGGCGCTCCCAATACGCCGCCGATCCTTATCTCGACGGACGGGTGGATGACTTCCGTATCTATAATCGCGCTTTGTCAGCTTCGGAAGTAACGCATGTCATCAATGGGCATACCGCGTTGCCGACCGCTGAACTTCCGTTTGATGGAACAAGCGGAACGACGGCAACCGATTTGTCCGGCAACGGCTGGACCGGCACATTGGCGGGCGGAGCCAGCTGGGTGGCGGGCAAAAAAGGCAACGCAGTGGACCTGAGCGGAACGAATCAATATGTTGCATTGCCCTCAGGTGTCGTTTCCGGCGCTGACACGATCACCGTAGCGGCCTGGGTTAATCTGGATACCGTGAGCAACTGGACGCGGATCTTCGACTTCGGTTCCGGAACGTCCAAATATATGTTCTTGTCGCCTCAAAACGGGGTCAACGGCAATATCCGCTTTGAGATCAAGAACGGTTCAGCAGTGAAAACCGTTGACGGAAACGTTGCGCTCGCGACAGGCGGATGGCATCATGTGGCCGTTACCCTGGACGGCTCTACGGGAACGCTGTACGTCGATGGACAGCAGGTAGGCAGCAATGCCGTAAACATTAGACCATCACAACTCGGCGCCACCACACAAAATTGGATCGGCCGCTCCCAATTTTCCGCCGATCCTTATCTCGACGGACGGGTGGATGACTTCCGCATCTATAATCGTTCTTTATCCGCTGCGGAAGTAACGGCTGTGATGAACGAGTAGAATACGCATTAATGCGACAAGTCAATCACGATTGCAGTGACTGGAAATGAACCAACGGCAGTCCGGGATATGAACGCAATTTCCGGACTGCCGCTGGTTTCTTTGATTGCAAGGTTTGAGACCGCAAAGGAATTGCTGCTTGATTCGGATCTCCCGGCAAACATGATAGGTGGGAACATGAAAACGCTTCGTGGAACCCGGATCGGAAGGATCCGGGTTCCACGAAGCGTTTTACTAGCCAGAGATGAGGAGAGTGCCAGTATGAGGATAAATCCCGGATGGGCGTGGCGTGAAGGCATGATTAGCGGAAACGGTGAGAATGGTTTTATCACTAAGGTGTATGCAGCTCGACCAGGCGGAAAAGCTGCTAGTGCGCGTTCCTCTGTCGCTCTATTCGTTTGAAGGCAACGCGAACAATTCCTTTGGCGCGTTTAACGGAACCGTTATCGGAGCCAATGGCCCGATCCGCAGTTGCCAAAGTCGAAGATTCGCTGCCAGTTGTTCCCGCCCTTCCAGAATATCCAGGACCCGGTTTGAAATCGCTCGGTTTGATGGTCATGTTGCTGTTCAAAAGGCGCTTGACGTAACAAATAAGTAAGAGTATGAAAAGTACCGTTAGCGAACCGGCACGAGGTTGAGTCATCGATCTGTGCCGGTTTTTTCACAAGTTTATTTTGCAGTATTCGAAATTCATGTTGACTTGTTCAGTTTCCTGAAGTGATGTTTCAGAAACATCTGCAAGATTTGGATAAGAACAATTGATATTCCAATAACACTTCATTATTTCAATATGATGCAGAATATTGATATTAGAATTCGTTTTTATTTGATGTACAAGCGATTGTGAATATGACTAATATTAGATCAAAAGCGGGTCGAGAAACATTTCGAGCGGCTAATACCTGAAAAAAGGGGGGGCATATTGAATAACGTCTATTTGGAATGGTTCGCGAAGGATAAGCAGTTTCCGTTCTTCATTCAATATGGCGGACATGACGAGGACCTTGACTTGCATAAGCATTTCGACTTCTCCGAGCTCGTGATTGTGTTGAATGGGAACGCAACGCATATTGTCCATAACGAAACCTCTTTTATTAAGAAAGGAAATGTATTTGTCATCAATGGCGAAACCCTCCATGCTTACAAAGATCCTTATGATTTTAAAATTTGCAATATTATGTATCGGCCTGAAATGCTGCGGGCGGCCTGTTCGCATCTAAGGACTTCCAACGGTTTTCAGGCGCTTTTCGTTTTGGAGCCCTTTTACCGCAATATTCATTCGTATCAAAGCAAGCTCAGTTTGTCGATTCCCAGCCTGGATTATGTCTCTAATCTCATCTCTGTCATGATCGACGAATATAACAACAAGCTTCAGGGATATCAGACGATGCTGATTTCACGGTTTTTGGAGCTAGTCGTCTATTTGTCAAGACAGTATGACAATCAGGAAAAGGATATACCTGGTAATCTGATTCATTTGGCGAATGCGATCTCTTATATTGAAGATCATTATCTCGAGCCGCTAACGCTGGAGGAAATCGCGGTCAAATCTGATATTTCGGTCAGGCATTTGAACCGGAGCTTCCAATCCTATTATCAAACGACCCCTATTTCCTATCTTCAACGGCTTCGTTTGGAGCGCGCATGCACTTTGCTGAAGCATACCAATCTCACCATTATGGAGATTTCTCACGATTGCGGGTTTAACGACAGCAATTATTTCACTCGTATGTTTACCAAAAATTACGATCTCTCCCCAAAGGCCTACAGACTGAATCAGGTAAGCTTGTGAGCGCGTGTGCCTTATTGCTTTTTTGGTTGGAAAACGTTTTCTGAAAAACATAATTGAAACCTATTAAAGGATACTGGACAGTGAAAAGTTCTCACCTGGGATTACGACAGGGAATCGGTAAATTTGGTCGTGCGCAAATCGACTGGGCCGGCACGTTGAAGGTGCCGGCCGATTTTTTTTCATTTTACAAAACGGAAAGAGCTCAAATGAACGCTTCCTTTCAAACGGAGGTAAACATCGTGCCTGCCTTCCGCCCCTGTGAGACGGCAAGAATAGGTTCCCCAGCTATGCCTGCCCTCCGAATGACCGATATGACAAATGCCGGTAAGCATGCCATCCGGATTATCCAGCCGCATTTCAATGGATCCGTTCTCGGTCGCGCAAGCGGCCCGCGCTTCGAAGCCAGCTGCGCCCGATTCGAATTCGACGTCGTGAAAGCTGATCCAGCCGTCCCGGCCGATAACGCTCACACAAGAGCCGGTTACCTCGAAGCCATACTGACGAGCTTCACCGTCACGGCACTCATCCAGAAAGACAGACGCGTAATCGTCATAATTTTCGGCACGGATCATGAGATACGGGTATCTCGGCGGAATCGTTTCACCGTGAACTTGCACGGCGGCTTCCAGGATAATATTGCCTGATGAATTTCCCACCATGATCGTATAGGGGCCGGTCTCTACCGCATACCCGTCGCGGGTAACGTCCCAACAGGCAAAGTCTGTCCCGGCCAGATCGAATTCCACCGTTCTCTTCTCCCCGGGCTGCAAGTAAATCCGTGTAAATCCGCGCAGCTCTTTAAGCGGCCGTTTCACTCTCGATTTGTTCGCCCTTATATAAAGCTGTACGACCTCGTCGCCCGGGCGCAGTCCCGTATTTTTAACCGTCACTTTGACCTTCACCTGATCATCTGCCGTCATTTTAAGTTTGCTGAGCTTCAGATCGCTGAATTGGAAGCCGGTGTAGGACAAGCCATGTCCGAAAGGATACAGCGGATCGCCGTCAAAATACAAATACGTTCGTTTTCCTTTTATAATATCGTAATCCAACATATCGGGCAGATCCAGGACGGAACGGTACCAGGTCATGCTCAAGCGGCCGGCAGGGTTGTAATCTCCAAAGAGCACATCGGCAACGGCATTACCGAGCTCTTGGCAGCCGTGAGCCGTATAGACGATTGCCGGAATGTTCTCTTGCGCCCAGTTGAGCGCAAATGGATAGCTGCCTATAATGACGACAACCGTATTCGGATTCGCCTTATGCACTTCTTGAATCAGCTTCTCTTGTTGCGGCGGAAGGGACAGGTCCTGCCGGTCGACTTCTTCCCTGCCGTTGATGAGCGGATGATTGCCGACCACGACAATGGCAACATCGCTGGCTCGCGCAGCGGCGACAGCTTCGGCAATACCATCGATAACCGGATGTATAATAAATTTGTCGGAAATGCCAATCTGTGCATCGTCCTTCAGCCGGATTGTTTCGTCAACGACCGTTGCGATTTGGCCGTTCCATGCCTTGATCGCAAAAGTCCCGTCCTCCTGAGGAATGAAGTTGAACAGTTCTTTATTGAACCATCCCCCAACCTCCTTGGCCGACGCGCTTATTCCGCTTGCTCCGCACGTCACGTAGCTGCGGTTGGCTGTAGAGAGCAGCGTGTGGCTCCCCAAGCCCCAATCGGTCAGCTTGAAATGCTCTCCGCTGCCTGCATCCTCTTTATTCGCTGCCAGAGTTGCATCGTAGATATGCCTTTGTCCGACAAATCTGCGGGTTGCGGCGGATTGCAGTATAATCCGGTCGCAGCCGTCCTTGAACTGAACGTTATTCGGGTCGAGCTTGCTTATGATGCCTTGCAGCGGCGTAACCTGATATGGCGGACTGCCTGTATAAAATCCTCGGCAAACAACATCTCCCAATGGACCGATAACAGCTGCGCTCTGCAACCTTTCCTTGTCGAGCGGAAGCATATTATTCTCATTTTTCAAGAGGACGACCGATTCACGCGCAGCCCT
This sequence comes from Paenibacillus prosopidis, assembly GCF_003337375.1. GTDB lineage: Bacteria > Bacillota > Bacilli > Paenibacillales > Paenibacillaceae > Pristimantibacillus > Pristimantibacillus prosopidis. The sequence goes on along the minus strand of NZ_QPJD01000004.1, from coordinate 331,686 downwards.
AAGCGCAAGCTCGCGGTGTTCTTGCTTGTAAAGGACGCTTTCCGTAATTTGCGCATATGGATTGATTGCTTCGGGATCGAACTGGCCGAGCCGCATGCGAACGCGGAATACGTTGCGAATCGCCCGGTCAATGTCCGTTTCCGAAAGCAGGCCTTGATCCAAGGCTTCTCGAATCGATTTCTTTACAAGCTCGCTGTCATCCATAATGCAATCGATTCCCGCTTTTATCGCTGCCGCAGCCGCTTCGGCATAAGTATTGTAATACTGATGTTCATCGACGGTCTGTTGCATATCTGAGAATGCGGAAACGACAAATCCGTCCAGCCTCCACTCATCCTTCAGAACCGCTTTTATATCCGGATGGCAAATTGCGGGGGTCCCGTTTATAGCGTTATAAGCGGTCATGACGGAAAGTACGGAACCTTCGCGGACAGGAGTCTCAAATGCTTTTAGATAATATTCCCTTTTATTGCGGGGACTGATGCATGACGAGCTTTTCAGCCGGTCCCTCTCGTTGTTGCCTGCATAAAAATAATTTAAAATCGGTGCTGTTTTGATATAAAATGGATGATCGCCCTGCATTCCCTTCGCATAGGCTGAGTACATACACCCCGTTAAGAAAGGATCTTCGCCGAAGGTTTCATCCGTTCTTCCCCATCTCGGATCGCGGGCTAAATCGACCACCGGCGCACGGAGCATAAGACCTCTCAGACCATTTCGGAGCTTGTCGTAGGCTCTTGCTTCATCGCCGATCATCTCGCCGATTTCCTTGATCAATTCGGTATTCCATGTACAGGACAAGCCCAAGTTCTGCGGGAAGACTGTTGTGGCACCCTCGTATGCAAATAAACCTTGAACGGCGTTTCCGCCAATCCAATACCCAGGGATTCCGAGCCGTTTTACAGATCCCTGTCTGAATGGGATAAGCGAGAGCTTCTCTTCAAGCGTAAGTCTGGAAACGAGGTCGCTGACGCGTTCTTCTAAAGTGAATTTTATGTTTTGGAAAGGATAGGATAGAAAGGTGTTCACTTCCGTTCACTCCTTGGAAAAACGTTTTCCGAAGCGGCTGAAAAAACAGGTTCCGGAATTTCGTTTTGCGCCGTTTACGCTTGATGTGTTATTTTACGAAGGTTTGCCGGTATTGATCGGGTGTCATGTGCTCAAGCTTGCGGAAAGTGGCGATAAAGTGACTGGCATCGCGAAAGCCGGACGATGCGGCAATATGCTGGATGGGCGTCTTTCGTTCGCTTGTGAGCATTTCCTTTGATTTTTGAATCCGCAGATTGATAAGATATTGATAAGGCGTGTACCCGAAAGTTTCTTTAAATAACGAATTGAGATGTCTCGGACTGATATTCAGCCGGTCCGACATCTCTGTCATGCCCAGGTCCGGATTGCGATATTCTATGTCCAGATATTTGACAAGCGGCTGCAACCGGACTGCGAGGCTTTGGGTGGTTGACGTGTTAACCGTTGTTCCGTGCTTCTTCAATTGAACAAGAAAACGATAAACGTCAATCGAATTGTCCAGACCGGTCACGTCTTGGGAGAGAAGAGATGATTCCAGCATCTGCCCGATGAGATTCTCGGGTTCCGTCCCTTCCGGCCAGCTGTAGACCGTAGAAAATTGGATGTCCAAAATAGACATAAACGGAGAGATTTGCGGACCGTCTATCATTAAATAATAAGTGGACCACGAATCTCCCAGACAATAATACTGATGGGGAACATTCGGCGGCAGCATGATCCCGTGATTGGGAGGAAGGGAGAAAGCAGATCCCTCAATGATAATCTTCCCTTCGCCTGAAACCGTTTGCAGCCAATGATGAAATGGATAACCGTCGCGTCTTATGACCGTCTCCTGAAACGGATTGTAACCGATACTTTCAATGTAAAAGGGGACGAATTGTTCCGGAGGCATCATCAGCAAGCGGACTTTTGTCTCAAACATAGGCATCATTACACTTCCGTTTTTTTATATTTTTTGCTTGTTATAAGATTATTATTACATGGTAATGTTGTCAAGGGTTATGGATCATGAGGGCGTCTGTTACAATAGCGCGCGGTTCAAACAGTCTGCTGTGGTATTTCCGTAATTTTATATGCAATTATTCGATATTTTTAAACCAGGGTAAACGATATATTATAATGGTACATTTACTGAGAGTTGTCCGGCAGCCGAATATACCGGTCAGTGCCGGAAAGGGATATTTCTTTTAAGAGAGAGTATGGGGGTTGGTTTTGATGAAAATAGGAGTGGATTATTATCCGGAGCACTGGGATTGCTCCATGTGGGAACAGGATGCAATGCTGATGCGGGAGACGGGAATAAGCCTGATCCGTGTGGCCGAATTCGCCTGGTCACGCTTGGAACCGGAGCAGGGGCGGTATGAGTTCGGCTGGCTCGATGATGCAATCAATGTTTTCTTTAAGCACGGAATCCAAGTCGTCATCGGCACGCCGTCCTGTACGCCTCCGAATTGGCTTGTGGAACGCTTTCCGGATGTCCTTCCCCGGGACGCGATGCTGCATCCGAAATATCCCGGGATAAGAGGGCATCGTTGTTATAACAGCCCTTCCATTCGTGTCTTTACGGAGAGAATTGTGGAGAAGCTGGCTTCTCACTATGCCAAACACCCCGCAGTGATCGGTTGGCAGATCGATAATGAGTTCAGCCTGAACGAGTGTCATTGCGAGATTTGCAACGAGCGCTTTCGCGAATGGCTCTTGAAGAAGTACGGTACTTTGGAAGCCTTGAACCAGGCTTGGGGTACGGTTGTATGGAGCGGTGAATATAGCACCTGGACGCAAATCTCTACCCCGTTTGGCGGTACAAGCTTCAGGAATCCGTCTTATCTGCTCGACTGGAAGCGGTTCGAAACCGATTCCGTAGTGGAATTTCAACAATTGCAATTGAGCATCCTGCGTAAATGTTGTCCGAACCATTTCGTCACTCATAATATTTGGAGCTATCCGATGTCTCTCGATTATTACAAGCTTTGCGAGGAATTGGACTTTGCTTCTCTCGATTATTACCCCGGCACGAGCCCCGAGAAATCGGTTTCGGGCGGGTACAACGGTGCGTTGACACTCGATTTAACCCGGGGCATCAAGAGACGCAATTTCTGGATCATGGAAACGATCAGCGGTCCTCCTGGATGCTGGTTTCCGATGTGGCGGACTCCGCAGCCCGGCTTTATTCGGGCCTTCGCTTGGCAATGCATTGCCCGCGGCGCCGACACGCTCGTTCATTTCCGGTGGCGAAGCGCTCCGTTCGGCGCCGAACAATTTTGGCACGGATTAATCGACCACAGCAATGTACCCGGCAGACGATTCGAGGAATATCGGATGTTATGCGATGAAGTGAACCGGCTTTCTCCTGTCTTGGCGGGTTCGGAGGTGCTTGGCGAGGCTGCCGTTCTCCATTCGCACGACTTGTACAATGCGTTCGCGATTCAGCCTCAGGCAGAAGGAATGGATTATTTCGACAATCTGAAGCTTTATCATCGGGCTCTGACCAAATCGGGCATTCTGACGGATGTTGTGAATACAACGGACAATCTGGAGAGGTATCGCCTTATTATTGCGCCGTCGCTCTATTTGTTGGATGAAAACCTGGCGGATAAGCTGAAGAATTGCGTGAAGAACGGAGCCACCTTAATCTTGACGAATCGTACCGGCGTGAAAAACCCGAACAACGTATGTTGGATTCATCCGCTCCCTGGTCAGTTGGCCGAGGCCGCAGGGGTAACCGTAGCCGAATACGATCCGGTCGGCAATGACGTTCATACTATCCGTATGACGGATGGGAAAACGCATACCTGCAGTCAGTGGTGCGATATTCTGGAACCTGCTGGCGCCGAGACGATTGCTTGGTATGAGGACGATTTCTTCGCGGGGAAACCGGCTGTAACGGTTCATGCATGGGGTGAGGGCAAAGTCTACTATATAGGCACCGTTGCCGAGGAAAGCTTCTACCTGGATTTATTCGGGAATGCTGCCGATGAGTCCGGAGTAACCCGTTTTGCCGGTTTGCCGGAGGGGGTTCAGATTTCGATACGCCGGAAGGGAACGGCGAGTTATTTATTCGTGTTGAATCTCACGCGGAAGAAACAGACAGTCGAGTTGGGGGGCGTGTATTTGAGTCTTCTGCGAGAGGAGTCGGTTGGTCCTGCTCTCGACTTGGACCCGTATGCGGTGGAAATCGTCAAGCTTGTTGAAGACGACATTTTTCGCAAAAAATAGGAGGAATTCTCAATGAATCGGCAATCCAGAACGATTTTATTTCAAGGCGATTCTATTACCGACGGTAGTCGGGGCCGCAACGAAGATCCCAATCATATATTGGGTCACAGCTACGTCTTTATCCTAGCAGGGAAGCTTGGATATGAACTGGCTGGAGAGCGGCCGCATTTTATCAACAGAGGCATCAGTGGTAATCGGGTATCTGATTTGTACGCGCGTTGGAACGAGGACGCAATCAGCCTGAAACCGGACCTGATCAGCATGCTGATCGGCGTGAACGATGTCTGGCGAATTGTTGAAGGGCTGCCAAGCGGCGCTACCGACCGATTCGAAAGAGCGTATCGGCATTTGCTTGAGGAGACCAAAGAGGTGCTGCCGCATTCCGGGCTGGTCATATGCGAGCCGTTTGCTTTAAAAACGGGCTGTACGGTGGAGAAATGGGAGCTGTGGCAAAAACAGCTTGATGAATATAGCGGCATATCGCGCCGCTTATCCGAGGAATTTAATGCAGTGTTCGTGCCTCTGCAGGCGGCGTTCGACAAGGCAGCGTCAGGCACGGAAGCTGCTTATTGGTTATGGGACGGCGTTCATCCGACGGCAGCCGGTCATGAACTTATAGCCCGCGAATGGTTGTCGGTCGTTCAAAATAGTCCGCTGGCGATTCGCTGATTCGTTCATACTCAGCATGCACTCATGCTTTATATACCTCCAACCGCAATGGTTTGGGGGTATTTTTGTGGAATGAAACATCCATAATCGGACAGATGTCTATATCATGCTATTCACTGACCTAATAATCAAGGTGTGATATTAATCGGTGATATACAATCGAAAATGAAGAGAGATCACCAAAAGTGATTCTCTTTTTGAACCGAATGAAAACTTTTGAACGATTAGGAGTGCACCCTTGTGACGTATACCAATCCCGTAATTCCTGGATTATATCCCGACCCGAGTATCTGCCGGGTCGATGATGATTATTATCTGGTGACAAGCACTTTCGCCTATTTTCCCGGCGTCCCTATTTTTCACAGCAAGGATCTTGTCAATTGGCGACAGATCGGACATTGTCTCACAACCGAGCGGCAGTTGCCGCTGGCAAACACTTGGATCTCGGGAGGGATCTACGCCCCGACGATACGCTATAGCGACGGCTGGTTCTATATGGTGACGACGAATGTGGGCGGGATCGGCAACTTCTATGTCCGCAGTAAGCAGCCGACCGGTCCATGGTCCGATCCAGTACCTGTCGCGCAGGGCGGTATTGATCCTTCTCTGTTCTTCGATGAGGACGGCCGCGTATACTTTCAATCCAATTGTAAAGGCAATGAAGGCTATGGCATTTATCAATGCGAGATCGACATATCGACCGGAAGCATGCTGACTGAGACCCGTCTGCTCTGGAAGGGAACGGGCGGAGCGCACCCGGAGGCTCCTCATCTTTACAAGATCAACGGACTTTATTATTTAATGATTGCCGAAGGAGGCACGGAATACGGACATATGGTGACGATTGCGAGAAGCGGCGATCCCTACGGTCCTTTTGAACCATGTCCCGTGAATCCGATCTTGTCTCACAGAAGCTTGAACAGCAGCATACACGCAACCGGGCATGCGGATCTGGTACAGGCGCATGACGGAAGCTGGTGGGCGGTGTTCCTGGGCATCAGGCCTGTCTCCTATCCCTACAGGCATCATCTGGGTCGGGAGACGTTTCTGGCGCCCGTGTCATGGACATCTGACGGCTGGCCGATTATCGGTGATGGCGGCAGGATCGAGTCCGTTATGGAGGCACCGCAGTTAACTGAAGTCCGGTGGCCGCCTAAGGCAATCAGAGATGATTTTGACGATACAATGCTAGGCTTCGACTGGGTCTTCCTGCGCAATCCGGCGCCGGACAGCTGGTCACTTCGCGAATTTCCGGGGCATCTTGCTCTTCGTGGAAACAAGACGTCGCTCGACGATGCCAGCGCACCCGCCTTTGTGGGGCGCCGCCTGAGTCATATGTCATGCAACATTGCCGCCCTATTAAATTTCGAGCCGGTAAACGACGGTGAGGAAGCCGGACTTACCGTATTTATGAACGAAAGGTATCATTATGATCTGGCCGTAAAGCGTAAAGAAGAACGTAAGGTAATTGTACTCCGGCGCACGGTGGGGTCAATGAGAACGGAGCGAACGCTGGACTGCGCAGAGGGTAATGTCGTACTCAAGATTGATGTTCGTCCGGAATCATTTGCTTTTGCCATTCAGCAAGAGGGATCCGATGTTCTTGAATTGGGCTCGGGAGAAACTCATCTTCTCTCAACGGAGGTAGCGGGCGGCTTTACGGGAATACTCATTGCGATGTATGCCGTTTGTGAAACGAGGCAGGGTTCGCCGGCCCTGTTTGATTGGTTCGACTATGAGCCGAGAGATTAATTTTGGACGTTCCTAGACATCATTAAGCACCTCGAATCAGATTTTGTGGTTTTGATTATACATGCGTGTATCTCCTAAATGAAGGATTTGGACAGGGACTACCTGTACTTCTCAGTTTAGGAGATTTTTTTATGCAGTCCACGTCTTAAATTCCATATATTCAGCACAATTTAGAATGTATTATCCGTATTCCGATTACATGGGACGGGCGGATGGGCGGCGCACCGGACTATACGGTCGATCCGGCCTGGATGGACCGGGTTCAACAAGTCGTCGATTGGTCGCTCGAAGAGGGTCTGTATGTCATGATCAACGTTCACCACGACGCTTGGATGTGGCTCAGAACGATGCCAACGAATCATGACGAAGTATTGGCCTGATATACCGCGTTATGGACGCAGATCGCCGACCGCTTCAAGAATCATTCCGACTAACTGATGTTCGAAAGCATCAACGAACCGGAATTTTTAAACGTTGATATCACGACGCAACTCGAATTACTTGATGAAATCAACACAACCTTCGTGATTGTAAGAGAGTCTGGAGGCGCTAATGCCGATCGTCCGCTTGTGCTGCCGACGATATATTGCAATGACGAGAAAGTGCGTGTGGATCCGCTTGCAAGCACGATTGCCAAGCTGAACGATCCGAATTTGATCCCGACCGTTCATTTTTACGGCCTCTGGAATTTCAGCATAAACATTGGGGGCTACTCAAGGTTTGAGGCTGACACGATTAAGGTTGTCGATACATTGATTGATAATGTATCTAATGCGTTCGTATCGAAAGGAATTCCCGTTATCGTAGGCGAATACGGACTGCTAGGCTGGGATGTCAGCGAAGGTTTGCCGAGCATGGCGAGATGTTGAAGTATATCGAGTATTTCACCTCTAAAGCCGTAGAGAACAAACTTGCCCTTATGCTGTGGGACAACGGCGGGACTTTTGACCGTCGAACGCTTCAGTGGAACGATCCGGAGCTTTATGATCAGATCATGGCCAGCTTGAAAGGCCGCTCTTCCACTGGCGAATCCGATCTGATCTTTATCAGAAAAAACGCTCCGGCTCAGGACACTTTAGTGCCCTTGCACTTGAACGGCAATGTTCTGACCAGCATTAAACTTGGAGACTACGAATTGATGGAAGGCACGGACTATGCGTTGAACGGCGAAGACCTAACCCTCAAAGCAAGTTTTACCGCCAAGCTGACTGAATCGGCCGCACTCGGCGAGGTAGCCGAATTGAAAGTCCAATTTAATAAAGGCGCCGATTGGACCTTCCATGTCTTGTACAATGACACCCCGGTGCTTCAAAACGCGGAAGGCACCACCGCAAATTTTGCGATCCCGACCGCCTTCAATGGCGACAGACTTGCTACGATGGAGGCCGTGTATGCTGAAGGGGGCAACGCCGGCCCGGATAACTGGACTTCGTTCAAGGCGTTCGGCTTAACATTCAAACCATCTTATGCAACAAATGAAATCACGCTTACACAGAGCTTTTTCAATAAAGTGAATGACGGAACGGTGATTCTGAAGTTCCACTTCTGGAGCGGCGCCATCATCGAGTACACGATTACGAAGAACGGCACGAACATCACTGGCACAGATCGTAGAACTGAAATCGTTTTGGTAAAAAAGGAGTCCTGCTTTGCGCCCGTGCGCTGGGGCAGGACTTCCTTGTTTGGTCTTTCGCTGATCATTATTTTATATGGATTTTGTTCATAGTGCCAAGAAAAAATGTTCTTAACCGGTTAACATCGTTCTCAGCAACAATAACGGGAAAGGAAGGATCATAGGCACTGCCCCGCCAGAATCGATCCGCGCAATACTCACATCGGTATGCAATTTTTAACCGCAATCTTCCTCAAACTTTCGCTCCGAATCGATTAACCCGCATTCATGAAAATCTCCATAATGGTGAGTAGGGTCTGCTTCAACAAAGTGCATGCGCGCTCTAGATAATGGTCTTCAATTTAGGAGATCGCAGTCGTAATGAATGAGATTACTTGGCGTTTCCTTCTCCTGACTCTGTCTAATACCCGGAAGCTTGTCGTTAAATTCGTCTATCATGAGGGCGGATGTCTATATCATGCTATTCACATGACTTGAAAATCAAGGTGTAATATTAAACAGTGCTATATAATCTGCAATAGTAGCAAAATATTGTAAGGGAGTCATCCATGCCGTAACGTATAAAATATTACTACTAATTCAAGGTGAGGACGGAAGTTTGCTTTTTTATTCCGATTAAGGGGGATTCCTATGGGTAAGGTCATTCTCGTTGATGATGAAAAGCTAATACGTCAGGAATTGCTAGTGATGGTCGATTGGAAAAGTCACGGCTTTGAAGTAATTGGTGAAGCAAGCAATGGAAGAGAGGCTTTATTGTTGTATACAGATTTACGGCCTGATCTTATAGTCATTGATATTTGTTTGCCTGATATAAATGGCTTTCAGTTGATTGAAGAAATTCGAAAGCTTGATTCGGATTGTCAATTTATCATCGTAAGCGGTCATGCAGATTTCTCATACGCCAAGACTGCGATTTCATGGGGGGTCAACGCCTATATATTGAAACCCGTAGATGTAAACGAAATCGAGAAGGAATTGATGCGAATCGGGAAGCTAATGCAAAAGAAATCTGAGCCATCGGCAGGAGAATCAAAGTGGGGGCGAATGATATCGTTGCTTTTGGTTAATGAACAAGCTAATCTGCCTGTCACCCTTCAATCACTTAATTGGCAGTTGTATCGGGTGCTGCTTCTAAAGCTGTATTCGCCAGACTGTAATAGTCGTGTTCTACTCGAAGCCATTAAGCTGAAACTAATGAGACATTTTGAAGATCGTGAAGAGGGTGTTGTATTCATCCATGACTCGACAGTAGGAGTAGTTTTACGTGAAACGAGGTTAAATAATCTCGATGCTACAGGCTTGTATTATGAACTTTTGAAAACGCTCGCATTGGAAAATGGACAATTTATTGCGGTCGTGGGAGAAGCTGTCGAATCGATCGTCGATATCGGTAAATCTTACTACGAGGCTGTAAATTTATTAAAGAATGAGTTTCTGTACCGAGGGGAAACGAGAATTATCGACCGCAGCGCTAATATTCTGCCGCAGGAGGCGCCAGATATCGGCATTTTATCTGAAAAATTGTATTACGCTATCGATTTCGGAAGTCGATCCTTACTTCGTCGCGTGCTTGAGGAAGGTCTGCTTTCGATCGCACAATACTATGGAACTGAGCCAGCAATTAAAGCCGCCACTTCACAGTGGCTTTCGCTCTTGCTCACCAGACTGTTGAAAAGGAATAATATAGCATATTTCGATATACAAGACACTGAGTCCTTGACTTCTGACATTTTCAAGCAGCCCAATTTTCAGACGTTGCAGAGAATGATCGAAGATAGACTGATGCTTATTCTTGATCGGTCAGGATCGCAATGCAGGGATGATATGGTTATTGCGCAAGTTTTGGACTTTGTGGAATGTCATTACTCTGAGAATTTGAAGTTGAAAACACTTGGAGAGAAGTTTCATTATAACAGTGCTTATTTGGGCCAATTGTTTAGAAGCGTCACAGGCGACCCATTCCGTACTTATTTGGATAAAGTCCGAATCCGCAAAGCCAAGGTCTTGCTTGAGTGTGGTCTCAAGGTTCACGAGGTTGCCGCCCGTGTAGGAATCTCTAACGTTAACTATTTCCATATGAAGTTCAAAAAAAACTTAGGTAAAAAACCTTCTCATTACAAGGCAAAATCATCTAAAGACCGTGGCAGGTCAGCACTATAGAGCTTTCGTGAAGAAGAACGGCGAAGCCATCTATAGAACTCAGGCCGCTCGAGCCGTTAGACCATATTTGTGGCACTACTTGCAAGGGGAATCATTTATTTTTGTATATACAGGATAAGCCAGCTTTTAAAAACATGGTTTTGCCGGCGCTGGTAGCGACGCCGTTCGTCTCGTCATCGGCGTCATTGACGGCAAACTCCACAATAACGATGTCCGGCTGAATCTATCCGTCTCGAAGCACATCCCGCTCGTAACGGATCATTCCCAGCTCCGAGAGCGTGCCGCCCACTCCAGCTTTGACCAGGCGAACGTGATCGCCCCCATTTCTGCCAAATCTTGTTTAAAGTCCACATAAGACCGATAGGCGTAGCAGGCCGTGTTTAGCATAATCTGCTTATCTTATTACGAATCGTGCGTACTTGAAACCCGTCAAAAGATAGTTGTCTAAGAAGGATGAAGATCAATCATCCACCGATCGACAGGTTGTTGACTGCAAATGGAAGCGCTACACTGTGGGAAGGAACTGCCGGAGTCCGTCCGGCGAACATTCTTGAAACGAAGAAGTGGAGGGGCAGATGACGGAACATCGCACGAATGAATTGCCGAAACTACAGCGTTTCGACATCGATGGCTTGCGACACGATCCGGGTCGTGGGAAGTGCTGGGACCGCACGAACGTTGAATCGTATTGGACGACGATCTAGGCTACCATAACAAAGGAGTATCTCAAGGCGGAATCCGTACGATATGACGGCGGCATATAAGGCGGGCACTATTATATTGGAAGTGAGGGTGAACGATGACGGACTTAGTGGGAACGGAAATTCCCGCCGCGTACATGAGTGCGGCTACAACCGGAAAGCAAGGCTCGGTTCGAGAGGTTGCTTATCCGGTGAAAAATTATATCGACCTGTCTCGGCAACTCGTGACGGATCGCCCTATCGATGTCCGGGAAGCGGGAAGAGCCACGGTTAGTGGAGAGGCGATCATGAAATCCTGCAGCGTCTATCTCCCGGCGGGTTACGACGAGCGTGATCCGGATACCCGTTACAATGTGTTGTACTTGCTTCACGGAGTAGGCGGAGACGAATACGAATGGTTACGAGGCAGCGGGAGTGAGGGCGGCAATCCTATCTTGTTCAATATATTGGACAATCTTGTAGCGAACGGTGATATTAAACCGGTCATTGTCGTTATGCCGAATGGAAGAAGCTCACATGACTGGACGGATCGTACTTTCAATACCGAAGGGACCAACATGCTGGGGTTCTACTATTTCGATTATGAGCTGAGATACGACTTGATCCCGTTCATTGAATCCGCATTCAAGACGTATGCAAATATAAGAGAGACGTCTCCGGAAGCCGTCGAATACAACCGTACGCATAGGGCCACCTATTAAAGACGGCGTTCATGATTTCAACGTTTGGAACAACGGCGCGTACCATTTTGCCCGTCTGTCATTTGGGAAAGGAGGGGCGAAGAGCGAACTCGAAGTCTAATCTAGGGAGATGCTACCTTAATCTGATTAAAAGCCGGAAGGAAGCGAGTTAAGCGGGCAATCGTGGTAACAGACCCAATTCGAAAGATTGGGTCTGTTTGTGGTTCATCATAATTTATCATGGCCGGATATAACGAAGGTAATCGAAGTCGACCATTCCGCCGGACTGAGTGAGGCATATTTTACAGTAGTTCGCCACGCGTTGCCGACCTGCTGAATTGTACGACAGAATCTTGAAACACGAGTAAAACGGATGGACGAAAACTAGCCATTTTCGAAGCAATACTACGAGATCTAAGCATACTTTGGCAAGTCTCCGAATTTAGGGGATCTAACCGCTGGTGCTCACATGCACGAACGCATCCATTCCCCTTAACCTTTCACACCGCCAATGACCATCCCTTTGACAAAATACTTCTGCAGCAACGGATAGACCATAATAATTGGTACACTGGCAACGATCGTCATCGTTGCGCGAACCGATGTCGGCGTTACCATCGTCACATTGCCCTGCGCATTGGCATAGGCATCGGCCGCCGAGCCGTCTGTACTCGTGCTTGATGTGGACAACACCTTCATCAGTTCATACTGCAAGGTACTTAGATCAAGCCGTGAAGAGTTGTACAGGAATACGTCAAACCAGGAGTTCCACTGGAATACCGCTACGAACAGAGACACCGTAGCAAGAGCCGGTACGGTCAGCGGAAGCACGATGCGCGCAAATGTGGTAAAGTCTCCGGCTCCATCGATTTTAGCCGATTCCATAATCCCCTCCGGCAAGCCTTCAATGAAGGAACGAATGACAATCATATTGAATACGCCGATAATGCCCGGAATAATGTATACCCAGAAGCTGTTCAGCATACCGAGCTCTTTAATGAGCAGATAGCCAGGAATCAAGCCGCCGCTGAAGTACATCGTAAAAATGAAAGTAATGGATACAAATTTCTTCAATTTATATTCGGGACGACTAATCGCATAGGCCAGCATCGCTGTACAAAATACGGAAATGATTGTCCCGACGATCGTCCTTGCTGCGGAAATGAAGGTCGCAAAGAACACGTTGGATTCATTGAACACATACTCATAATTTCGAAGTGTCCATTCGCGCGGCCAAAAATAGATGTCACCTCGAATGGAGTCGTTCGCATCGTTAAACGACAAGGCAAACATATTGATGAAGGGATACAACGTGATGATGACCAAAAAAATCATGAAGCAGTAATTGCAAACATCGAAGATTCTATCGCCGACCGAAGAATATTGAGCTGATTTAGTTTTTAACATCGTACCGCCGCCTTTCATCTAGTACAATCTGTTTTCGCCAAGCCGTTTGGCAAGGTTGTTGGCAACGATAAGGAAGATGAAGCTGACCACGGTTTTGAACATGCCGGCTGCCGTCGCCAATCCATAGTTATTCATTTGTATCCCGTATTTCAACACGAAAATATCAAGGTTTTCCGAATATTCAACATTCATGCCATTACCAAGCAAGTACTGCGGCTCGAACCCGGACTCCAGGATATGGCCCAGATTCATAATGAGCAAGATGACAATGACAGGCTTCATGCCTGGAAGAGTAATATGCCACATTCGTTGCAAGCGCGACGCGCCGTCGATCTCGGCTGCTTCATACTGCGTAGGATCAATCGTCGTAATGGCGGCCAAGTAGATAATCGTATTCCATCCGACGTTCTTCCACACTTCCGTCACGCCAAGAATTCCCCAGAAATATTCGCCCACTCCGAGCCACAAGATGGGCTTATCGATGATATTGAATTGGAGGAGCAATACGTTGAAAATCCCTTCCGGGGCAAGCGCTGTCTGGACGATATTAGCGGCAACGACCCACGAGATGAAATGCGGCAAATAACTGATCGTCTGCACCGTCCGCTTGAAGTAGATTCTACGTAGCTCATTCAGGAGAAGAGCTAAAACAATTGCTGTAACGAATCCCAGCACAAGATTAATAGAGCTCATCACGAGTGTATTGCGCAAGACTAGGTAAAACTGTTCTTCCTGAAACAAAAACTTGAAGTTATCCAATCCCGTCCAAGCCTGGTCGAATATATCTCTGCCAAGCCTGTATTTTTGAAAGGCAATCGTCCAGCCCCAGAGCGGAACATATTTGAATACGATCACCCACGCAAGAAAAGGCAGCGACATCAGCATCAACATTTTCTGCTTGGATAATGCTTTGAAATAGGCTCTTAGGCGCGAATCGTCAGAAGTCGATCCTGTCAGCTGCACGGTATGTTTCTCCACCCGATCCGTCTCCCTTCCGGCAAAATCTTTTTTGTCTCTCTCATAATTAGATGTGAAAAGTGAATGGCTTCACTTTTCACGGGTTGTTTACATGACTATTCAGAAGCTGTGTCTTACCATTTTCCTGCGACGCGATCCTTCACCTTGGCGGTCATGAATGCTTCGAAGCCGGCGGCATCCAGTTTGCCGAAGTCTTCGAGATATTCAGCCCAGACGGATTCGAACTGACCTTCGGAAGCGAGTACCAGCTTCGGATAATACTTCCGCTGAAGATCTCCGGCCTTCTGATTAAAGATATCTTCAGGGGAACCTTGCGGCTTCTCGATACTCCAAGCCGGATACCACGGTCTTTCCACAGGCTTCGCGAAGAAACCGGAGAATGTATCGATGCCGTAAGCTTCAAGTAGCGTCCGGTCGCCATCTGTATAATTGACGTCCGCTACCTCAGGTTGGCTGAACGGCACATGCGCATTGCCGTCCTCGTACACGGAGTTGTTGCCGTAACGCGGCCATTCATAATCGAAGTAAGCCCAGCCGTACTTGCGTTTGAAGTCGTTATCGTTGCGATTAGCCAATTGCTCTTCACTCATGACGAAACGGCCTTCTTCGTTCACAGAGTAGGTGACGCCTTCTTCACCCCATTGGATTAGCTTCTGGTTCTCGTCCGTCAGCAGATTATCCCAATATTGAATGATGCGAACCGGATCCTTGGCGCTTACGCTGATGCCGAGGCCGCGGTTGTTGACGAAGGAAGGCGGATCCATGTAGGCATCTGTAATGCTCTCGTCAAATACGATTGGAAGCGATACATAACGCAGATCATCATTGCCGGCTGTCTTCAGGTTGTTGATCGCATTTCCGATCTGCCAGATGTAGCCGCTGAATCCGAGCACGCGGCCGGAAGTCAGCTTAGCCATGAATTGGTCTCCGTTAGCTGTGAAGCTCTCCGGATCGACCAAGCCTTTCACGTACATTTCATTCAGCGATTGCAGCCATTGCTTCTCGTAATCGGTTCCCTGGTACAGCTTGGCTTCGTGCGTCTCCAGGTCAACCATGACGTTGCCGTCGTTCGGATATCCGGCCAGATGCATAGGGGCATTCGTGATCGTGTAGAATTGACCAGGTTCGCCTGCGAATGTAGCGTAGCCGATCGTATCTTTTCCATCTACGGTAGGATACTTAGCCTGATATTTCTCGATTAGATCGAAGTATTGATCGAGTGTCTTTACTTTCGGATAGCCGAATTCTTTCAGTACTCTGCGTTGAATCCAGATGTTGCTGCCCGCATCTGGTTCCGTCAAGTAACCACCGACATTGGCCGTGAAAGGCAGGATATAGATGTTCCCGTCTTCATGCGTGATCTTGTCCATATAAGGGCCATACACGCGTTTGATGTTAGGACCATGCTGCTCGATCAGATCATTAAGCGGGATTAACGCTTCTGCATCCAGGAGCTTGGCAAGCTCGCCCACCGGAGAGATAACATCGGGATATTCGCCTCCAGCAATCATAACGCCGGCCTTAGTGCTCGGATCGCCGACAACAAACTCCATTTTCCAATCGACGCCTGTTTGTTCTTGGAGGATCTTGCCGATCGTTGTTTCGCTTGCCAGTACGTCGTTATTCGATCCGAATGCGAAGTAACTGAAGGTGACCGGGTCTTTACTGACCTCTCCGGTCTTGTCGTTGGTCGCGGTGCTGGTGTTCGTATTGTTCTTGTTGTTTGTTTCCCCTCCTTCGCCATTATTCGACGAGCAGCCTGCAAGGAGGAGTGCTGCGGCCGTTAGCACGGCTAGGCTGATTTGCAGCCATCTTTTGTTGCGCATTTCAGTTCCCCTTTCTTTTTCGCAATGTTGTAAGCACTTTCAGTGTAGAAGAAAAAGAAAATAATTGTTATATAGCAAACCTTAGATCTGTCTTTGAATAGTAAAGAACTTGTTTTACGGCATCTCTTTTTGGGTAATCGGCAATCGCAGCGTGATCCGCGTTCCGTTATTCGGTACGCTGACAATCGCGAAATGGAACGATTCTCCGTAGCATATTTTTAGACGCGTCATGACATTCTTCATGCCGATGGAATCGCCCATGGCATCATCCTCGTGGAAGTAGCGTTGAAGCTCGTCGATTTTCTCTTGTGCGATGCCGACCCCGTTATCCGATATGGCGAAGACGATCTGTTCCTGCTCTTGCGCGATCTGAATCGTAATATATCCGATGCCGGGTATGTTCTCGATCCCGTGGATGCTTGCATTCTCGACGAACGGCAAGAATGCCATCTTCGGAATTTCAACATCCAAAATGGATTGATCGACCTCGATATGAAACTCCAGCTTGCTGTCGAAACGGTATTTCTGAATTTCCAGGAAGCTTTCCATCAGCTCTAGCTCCTCGCGAATCGTAACGAAGCTTCGCTTCCAAAGAATCGATTTGCGAAAGATTTTCGCCATATTCTGAATCGTCTTGGCCGTCTGCGTCTCGCCCTTCATCAGACTCCGCATCCGAATTGTCTCCAGCGCATTGAATAAAAAATGCGGGTTGATCTGACTGTGAAGCGCGTGCAGTTGGGCCTGTCTTTGGCGCAGCTCCAGCTCTTTCTTCTGTATCTCCGCTACATACACATCATTGATCAGGTTCTCGATTCGCTCGCTCATCCGGTTGAATTCCACTGCAAGCTCTCCCACCTCGTCCCGTTCCCGATTATAAGGAATCCTCGCGAAGTTTTTGCCCTTTACGGATTTCATGTGCTTCAGGATGTTTTGAGTGCGCGTATGGATCGAGCGGGAAACAATCATGATCACGATCGTAGGCACAATGAAATTAATCCCTGCAAACCAAAGGATTAACCGTCCTGATTGCATTACATCATACAAGATCTTCTCTTCATCCAAGACTCCGTATAACGTCCAGCCGCCCAGAGAGCGATTGTTCTGATATTGCTTACCGATGACGATCGCCTTATTCGGTCTTCGTATCTCGTCGAGGCTCAGTGTCTGTCCTGCTGTGATCTGATCGCTCGGTTGCCCGCTGGCCAGACGGCCGTAACGCGCTTGACCGGTCGGATCCAGAAAGTAAAAATCTCCCTCAAAGCTGGATAAATCGAGCAATTGCGTAATGTAATTCATATTCAGGTCGATCTTGATCACATGCTCGTAGGCCTCGAACTTGAGATCGGACAGCTTTTGAATGACGCTGATACTGTCGGGCGTCACATACAGATACGGATATTTGTTATTAATATTATTGATTTGATGATACCAATCCGTGTTCCGCATCTCATCCTCGAGTTTGATGATATGGTCCGAGGCAAGTATCGTCGGATTGTCGCTCATAATGACAATGGAGCTGATGATTTTGTATTCCTTGTCGGCTCGATTAAATAGATTCGAAATGGCATTCAGCGACTCCACATAGCGGTCATGAGACGCATGATCGATATTTAAATGATTGTTGAGCTGCTTGTCAATGGAATACAGATAGGAAATGCCTGCCGCATCGTCAATGACAGCCCCTAATTCGGCTTTCAATAGGGATATCGCTTGATCCGCATCTGCCGTTTTCTGATTTTTTATGTTAATGGTTGTTACATGATAGAACATCACGTTAGTCAGTACGATCGGTACGAACACGCATACGATATAGATGAAGATCAGCTTGTTTCGAAGCTTCAAATGATGAAAACGAAAGTTAAGCACGACGGGAAGCCTCCTTATTTTTTACCGGTCATCTTATTGCGATAATCCGTTGGCGTCATGTCCTCCAGCTTTTCAAACTGGGTGGCAAAATAATCGGCATTTTGAAAGCCTACAAGCTCTGCGATCTCGTACATGCGTTTTTTCGTTTGCCGCAGCAGCCGTTTTGCCTCCTCAATGCGAAGCGACAGCATGTACTCATTGAAATAAACACCGTAATTTTTGCGAAACAGTTGTCCGAGGTAGACCGGGTTCATATGAAATTCGGCGGCAATCCCTTTCAGATAGATGTTTTCTTTGTAGTGGCTGTCGATATATTTTTTCACTTTTTCGATACTGCCTTCGCTCTTTTCGCCTCGCTTTTCCGTGATGTATTCAGCCGCTTCCCCTATAAAATGCAAGAAAACATGCTTTAGCTGCTTCAGATTGCGGTATTTCATCTGCCAATGGAGCAACTCGTCCAGCCATCGCAGATCTTTCTCGTCTCCTTCCAGCTGCCGGATGATATTAATAATGGCAATCATACTTCGCCTTATGGTATTGGTAACGGCACCTTGAGCGAAATGCCGCTCCTGAAAGACAATAAAAATTGCATCAATAGCGGAGTTATAGCCATCCTTTCGATTCGCTTCAATCTCATAGATGAGCTTGCTGTGCAGCTCTTCATCCACATCAAAATAGTATAAGGGCAGCTCTAGCAGCTCCGATGCCATAAAGATGCCGTTTAAGCCGGCGGCAAAACGATAATTCAAGCATTCCTCGGCACTGGAGCCGGAATGAGCGATCTGCTTTAAATGGCTTGCCTTATGGCCAATAAACAAAGCTATCGTCGTTGCAAGCTCTCTCTCCAGCATATCAAGCAGCTTGGCGTAGTTCGTCCGCTCGGTCTCGCTTTGCTCGTCCAGCAACTGAGGCACAATAAAGCCATATTGATTGTACGCGCGTACATGTACAAGCAGAGGTTGTCCCTCGCGATGAAAATATCGCTGGAGAGAGGCTTGCAGCGCGGGAAAATAGTCGATTTCCCCTTGAGGCAGCCCATCCTGAATTTCTGCAATGATATACGTATAGGAAGAGGAGAGTGGAAGCTCCAACGCATGGGCAATCCGCGCCATCACCTGCTCACTCGGTTCGGTCTGCAGTAAGCTTTCGATGACGGTTTCGACAAGAGGCTTTTCTCTCGTTATCGATAAGAGTTGTTTTTGATTCAACATATTCGCTATTTTTTTTAAGGTAGCTGTAAGCTCCTGTTCATCTACCGGCTTCAGGATATAATCCGACACATCGTAACGGAAGGCTTGCTGTGCATACGAGAAATCGGGGTACCCGCTTAAGATAATAAATAACGGTTGATGCTCGCCTTCCGCTTTCACCTTTTGGATGAGCTCTAGACCGTCAAGCACGGG
This sequence comes from Paenibacillus prosopidis, assembly GCF_003337375.1. Taxonomy (GTDB): domain Bacteria; phylum Bacillota; class Bacilli; order Paenibacillales; family Paenibacillaceae; genus Pristimantibacillus; species Pristimantibacillus prosopidis. The sequence goes on along the minus strand of NZ_QPJD01000004.1, from coordinate 312,366 downwards.
CATTCGTATATCCACGATGACAAGATCCGGGGTCAATCGTTCGATAAGGTCGAGCGCTTGCTTCCCGTTTTCCGCTTCGCCGCAGATTTCAAATTGCAGCTTCGACCAAGCCATCAAACCGATCAAGCCTTTGCGCACAAAAAACTCGTCATCCACAATCAGTACCTTGTACATGATTCTTCCTCCTCCGAGATTCTATTTAAGTCCGTCATTAACTACGGTTACTTCGGGAACGAAGCTTTTCCTTGCAGGCGTTTGAAGGCAGAAGGCGACATCCCCTTGTATTTCCTGAATGGCTTTGATTGGCGAAACAAGTCATTGTTCAGGTGTGGGGGACAGCCATGATACAGAGCGCCAGTGGGAGTAAATTATAACATGATTAAAGACAGGCAAGGTAATGAAACAAATGCTTATGGAGATCAGACGCATGAATCAATGCGTTAACTATGAGCCGACCATATATCCGCGAATCTGAGTAAAAGGAGCATTTCAACCGATTCATCGCTGACAAAAAAACGGCGGTGCCGCGGACACAACTTTATTTCCAGAGTGGGCGCAACTCATTGAATAAGTTTATTGCGTGAAAAGTTTTTACATCGTGTTGTGTCCGAAACGACAAAAAGTTTGATATCACTTCGGATCATTGCGCCGAACGATGAAAGCGACGATATCCGATGTACATTATGCTTTAAGCTATTGTTACTCCCGTTCGGGTAGTGCTGAGTTAGCGGCGAGGCATCTCTTGGCAGGAGAAAAAGCAACTCCTGATTATTGCTTTCCCAATACGCTATTTGACCTCACGGTTTTGGAATATATCGTAAAACAGGAGCCTGATGCCGCAAGAGCTCGTTACTTCCTTGGGAATTTATATTATGACAAGAAGCGCTCCGATGACGGCGATAGCTCAGTGGGAAACATCCGCAAAGCTGGATGCTTCATACACCGTCGCCCATCGTAATCTGGCACTGGCTTACTTTAATAAGAATAACGAGCCGGATAAAGCAACCTCATATTTTAGTTGTACATGAACTCAGCCGAAAGTTGTACGTCTTTGTCGTGCCGATCTCCGACTCTTTGCTGAAGCCATGACCGGGACAATAAGGTATTATAGAACTATGCAAATGAACGAAGAGGGTTCTGAATGGATACCATTGTTGTAGCTTGGAGTGCAGCTTGAAAAAAATGAAGGAGGCTGTATTGATGAGTAGTTTAAACTGGATTTCAGCAGGCAATCTGGAAGCGCTTAAAGAAGAAGGCGCAAAGGTTATACGAGGCGGTGTCGCTGTTTTTTATCATGAAGACCAAGTATACGCGGTTGACAACCGTTGCCCGCATTTAGGCTTTCCGCTCCATATGGGGAGCCTGTGCGACGGGATTTTGACGTGCCATTGGCATCATGCCCGGTTTGACGTCTGCAGCGGCGGTACGCTTGATCCCTGGGCGGACGATGTTCCGTCTTATGAAGTGCGGGTCGACGGCGGCGAAGTGTGGGTAAATCCGGTTTCCAGAAGTGCAAAAGGCGCGGCAAAATATAAGCATAAACTAAAAGAAGGACTCGAGCAAAATATCGGCATCGTCATCGCGAAAGCGGTCGTCGGACTGATCGAAGCGGGAGTGCCGGAGCAGGACATCGCCCGAATTGGCATCGAATTCGGCACGACATATGGAACGGGCTGGAACGCCGGACTTACGATTCTTACCGCGATGGCGCAAAGCGTCGACAAGCTGGACAAGAACGGTAAGATACTCGCCTTGTACCAAGGACTTGTCCATGTCGCTCGAGGCAGCTCGGGCAGAGGAACCCGCCACTTGCTGTCGGCGCTGCCTACGGCCGACTTGCCGTTCGAACGGTTGACCGAGTGGTATCGCAATTGCATAGAGGTGCGGGATACGCAGGGCGCTGAGAAAGTGCTGATCACCGCCATTTTGAACGGCATTGACACAAAGCGGCTGTCGGAAATGATGCTTATCGCCGCAACAGATCACTTTTACTTAGACGGTGGGCATGTGTTCGATTTCCACAACAAAGCTTTTGAGGCGCTGGAGTGGGCGGAGGTATCCCAAAAGGAGCAGATTTTAACTTCACTCGTGCCGATGATGGCTCGTCCGACGCGGAGCGAGGAGCTACACCAGTGGCAGGCGCCGCTGAACCTCGTAGAGCCGATCAAACAAGCGGTCAAAGAACTGGAGCAGAATGCGGCGCAGGCGAAGCTCGCCGGTGGGTCAACAGATGCGCGGCTGTCTGCTGGTATGGAAGAGCAATTACTGCAGCAGCTGCTGAGCGATACGCCGGAGCAGACGATCTCTCTGCTGCGCGATCTGCTCATCGCGGGAACGGCACCAGCTCAATTGGCGCAGATCGTTGCTCTAGCCGCCGCGGAACGGATCGTTCGTTTCCATACGCAGAACGATTTCGGCGATTGGATTGCAGTGCTCCATACGTTCACTTATGCTCACGCCGTACACGAAAGGCTGCTGCAATCGGATGAGCCGCTGCTGCAGCGGGGGATTTTTCACGGAGCCGTCAGCGTATATCTTGACCGTTTCTTAAACGTGCCGACAGCGGCGCGTCCGAAGCCGTCCAGCTCCGCCGCGCCGGCCAATCATCAGGAGCTGCTCGATTTGCTCGATCTGCGCCAGCAGGTCGGACCGGCCGCGCAATGGGTGATGGACTACATTCATGGCGGCGGTGATCCAGGAGCGCTGCTTAATACGCTTGGCCATGCGCTGTTGCGGGAGGATGCGGAATTCCATTCTTTCCAAATGTATGAGGCTGCAGTGACCGAATACGACCGCTGGCAAGCGGCGGCAGGCTCTTTTGCGGAGAAGGCCAAAGAAACGATGCTGCTAGCCTGCACCCGATACTTGGCGGCACACGCGCCAACCGCGCGCGAGCTCCCGCATACGGCTAAAATTGCCTGGAGGCTGCATAAAGGGGAAAGGTTGTTTGAAGAAGAATAGCAAATGGACACGCCAGCTGGGTCATGTTAGTTAATTATTGAATCTTACAAAAACACATCCTACTGATCAACTGGTCAGTAAGGTGTGTTTTTTTCTTCTATTTAAATTATGACCTGCAAGGATTATGCATGAGGAACTAGGAGCTATTCGTATTCAAAGGACTTCCTCTGTGAAAATGCGACATCTTCTACGCTACATTCGTCGTCTAGATGCATAACGTACCGCCGTATGTATTTATATGATTATTTCTATAGGCTGGGCCTAATAGATTAGGAGGAGAACAAGATGACGAACGGTTTATCAAATACACGCATGTATGCAAAAGGAAACTTCGCCAGCACCTACACGGAGGTTCCGGCTTCCGCTCCGGGCTTCGAATGGCGTGATGGCATGGTTAGCGGCAATGGCGAGAACGGTTATATTACTTCAGGTTCACCTTATACGGACAGCTTTATATTTCAAAATATGTGGTTCAACTATCCTTCCAACCATCCCAGAGCGATTCCGGAGGAGTTGACGGGGCAGCTTGCCGAAGCCCGGCGGAACGTTTTTAACCAAAATGACCAGTGGAAAATTACGTTTCCGGACGGTACGACCAGAAGAAGAACCTTTTTTTACAGCTACCACCCCGGTCACCAGCTCAGGCTTAGCATGGCGAATAAAGGGAACGTGTCGGATTATGAACGGTGGACGAATTATGAAACGGCGGAGACGGGGGTACGCTACGACGACGAGCATGGCACGTGGATTCGAACATCGTTTACGTCCAGGGCGGACAACGTGTCGATCACGAAGATTACGCAATCTTCCACCGGCGCAAAGATTAATATGTTGATCTCAATCGATGACATTTCGAATATGTGCAGGGCGCATAATGAAAGCTCCGAAGTTACGGCACTCCAATATAAAAAACTGGTTGATCCCGATGCAGCGTATATCGCGCAGGTCGTGCATTATCCTTCCTATCCCGGGAGCGAGCTGATCGACGGAGGATACGCCGGATTGACGCAGGTCGTCGTTGTAAACGGTACAAGGAAGAGAGTGATGCTCCCTGACACGAACGAACCGATGAACGTCGGTTCCGAGAAGAATCCGGCCGTTCAAATTATTAACGCGGATGCCGTCTATTTAATCACGCAAACCGACCGGACCCACGGAATGGGCAAAACCGAAGATTTTGCCGGGATGTCGCGGTACGAAATCGTCGATCAACTATATCGGAATACGAATGCTGTTGCCGGCAAATATAAGGACGCATCCGGTCATTTCGATTACGCCGCCGCTCTCGCGCCCCATGCCCAAAACCACGCATCTGAATTCAACGCCGTGAACTTGTTCATTCACGGGGACGACAAGCTAACGGACAACCTGGCATTGATCAACGCGCAAAAAGGGACGGCGACCAAAGTCAATCTTGCGTTTATGGAGCAGGCGTACAACCAGGGAAGATATGCCATGATATGCAGCAGCGGCACCAGCGCACCTCGCTTGTACGGGATGTGGACCGGTGAATGGAATCCCGGCTGGCGAGGCATCTACACCCTTGATGCCAACGTCAATTTGCAGGTCGCGTCGATGAATACGGGCCATCTAACCGAAGCGCAGCTTGGTTATATCACGTTTTTCTTGAGGAACGCACCGGACTTTGAATACAATGCGCGGATGGCGTACGGGATGAACGATGCGCTGCAGGTGTCGGTCAACTCCGACGGTGACCGCGGGATGCATGTGGAATATGACAACGACTATCCGTTTCAATACTGGAATGCCGGGGCAAGCTGGTGTTTGCTGCCCATCTATGAATACTGGCAGTGTTACGGCAACCGGCACATTCCGATCCATGCTAACATGAGGATACATGATCTGCAGCTGCTTCTCGGCGTCAGGGACGGGGGCCTGACCGATGAAGAATTCGCGCAGATCCTAAACCGAGGGTACTTGGATCTGGAAAAGGATATTTTGCTCCCTCTGCTTACAAAGCAGGCTAATTTCTGGGAACAGATTTGCACACCGGAATACTACACGGATAGGAACGGCAATGCCTGCCATCAGAACGGCAAAACGGCATTAAATCCAGGCGAAAAATATATGATTATCCCAGCCTACTCGCCGGAGAATAACCCGATCGGCTATAACAGCACGATTACTGCCAATGCCGCCATGGATATTTCGGCAGCGAGAGACGGACTTCAAATGGTCATCATGTTGGAAAAGGTCGTAAAACGGGACGGATATGAAGCCGCAATCGCCAAATGGGAAGCCTTGCTAGAGCTGCTGCCTGATTACAAATATGATGTTGATGGCGCTTTACGTGAATGGGCGATGAGCGAATATACGGAGAATAACAATCATCGGCATCTGAGCCATCTGTATCCGGCTTGGCCGGCTTATGAAACGCAAAATGATAGGGCATTGGCTCAAGCTGCAAAGATCGCGCTCGAGAACAGAGACAAATACAATACGCAGGATGCGACTGCGGGGCATGGCTGGGTGCATAAGGCACTTGTCAATGCGAGGTTAAAAAATGGTGACGGAGTGCTTTCATCGCTATTGCCAATGATGACCGAGACCGGATATTACGCCTCCCTTATGACAGACCATGATACAAACAGAAGAAACAACACGTATTGCACGGATACGGCATTTGGCGTCGTCGCGGCAGTAAATGAAGCGTTACTATTCTCGAATACGGGCGAAATCGAGGTTCTGCCGGCATTGCCTTCCGACTGGAAAGTGGGATCCATTAATGGACTCATGGCAAGAACCCGGGTTGAGGTTAAGGAGTTAACCTGGGATCTATTATCCAAAACGGTGCGCGTTACGCTCCATTCAAGCGAAAATGATAATGCGATTAAATTACAAGCGGGCATACCTTGGACTGATGCAGTAGTTAACGGCAGTGCCATAAAGGTAATTCAGGAAGGGCTTGGAAAATACGTCCATTTAACGCTGAATGCAGGGATTGATGTTACAGTTGTATTTAATTTGGCTTAATCTTGCTAAGTAAAGCTATTCGTTAAAGAGCCCTGGCACTGGAAGAACCGGAAGCAAGGGCTCTTTGAATTGGAAAATAAAAAGGGATGCGCCATCTTGAAAAAGGACACCAAAACCTGCGAAATGAACCGTTTTCACAAAATGTATGCGCTTTTATAATTTGAGTTAGGAAGGCGGCAGACGGTTAGCCCACACAAAGAAAATCGAAAGGAGAGGCGGAAATCATTCAAAACGACCTGTTTATAAAGCGGTTTCAGAAGCAGCTTCCCTTCCAGCTGTTTGTATGGATCGGACTTGCTTTTCTGCTGGTGTTCAGCTATATTCCGATGTTCGGCATTATCATCGCATTTAAAAATTATAAAATCTCGACCGGCATCGACGGTATATTCACCAGTTCTTGGGCAGGGCTGACGCACTTTAAGGAATTGATCAACGACTATAACTTCCCGATGCTGGTGCGCAATACGCTCGTTTTGAGCGTATTGAAAATCGTTTTTTCGTACCCGATACCGATTCTGTTCGCTATCCTGCTTAGCGAAGTAAGGCATGTGTTTCTAAAGCGGTTCGTGCAGACCGTCAGTTATTTGCCTCATTTTATCTCTTGGGTCGTCGTAACCGGCATCTCATATGCCTTCTTCTCGTCGGGGTTCGGCATCTTCAACGATCTGCTGCTATCCCTGCATCTGATCAAGGAGCCGCTCAATATTTTGACGGATCCGGACTCGTTCTGGGCGCTCGCGGTTTCGACGGCAATTTGGAAGGAAGCGGGGTGGTGGACGATTATTTTCCTCGCGGCGCTTGCCGGCATCGACCCGTCACTTTACGAGGCGGCGGAGATGGACGGCGCGAGCCGGCTCAGAAGAATCTATCACATCACGCTGCCGGGGTTAAAGGGCGCAAGCATCGTTGTGTTGATATTGACGATCGGAAACATGCTGGGCGGCGGGCTGGTCGGTTCGAACTTCGAGCAATCCATGCTGCTTGGTAATACCCTTAACAGCGAGACTTCGCAGATCATTCAGACTTACGCGTTCACGATCGGTTTAGCGCAGGGGAGGTTCTCGTTTGCGACTGCGATCGATCTTATGCAATCCGTTATTTCTGTCTTCTTAATCTTCACAAGCAATGCCATTGCGAAGCGCGTCTCGGGTACCGGGTTGTTCTAGCAACATAAGAAACAGGAGAGTGGTAAACCATCATGCGCCGAAAAAAAACGACCGAAGACCGGGTGCTGGACACGATCATTTCCGTTATTCTTTTTATCGTCGTCTTCGTGACGCTCTATCCTTTCTACTACATCCTATTGATTACGCTTAATTCGGGCACGGACACCGCGGTCGGCGGCATGTATTTTTGGCCGCGGCAATTTACGCTCGGCAACTATCTATACTTTCTCGAGGATCCGAAGTGGATCAGCTCATTCGGAATTTCGATGCTGCGTACGATCGTAGGAACCGCACTTGGGGTCCTGTTCACCGGCATTGTCGCCTACGGACTAGCCAAGCGCGACTTGATCTTCCGCAAAAGCTACTTCCTGATCGTCGTTGTGGCGATGAATTTCTCCGGGGGATTAATTGCCTTCTACATCGTGCTGAAAAGCCTGGGCTTAATTAATACGTTCGGCGTCTACGTCATTCCGGGCATGCTGAACCTGTTTTTCCTGCTGATCGCGATCACGTTCTTCACCGAAATACCCGAGGAGCTTGGTGAATCGGCAAGGATCGACGGCGCCTCGGAGGTTCGCATTTTCACTAAAATCATTTTGCCTGTCTCCATGCCGCTTCTGGCGACGATGAGCTTGTTCATCGGCTCCGGGCAATGGAACGCATGGCTTGATTCGGCTTATTTCGTACAGGATGAGGGATTGCGAACGCTAACCTACCGCATGATGCAAGTGATTAATCAGACGATGGTTCCATCGGGCGAAGCCCAGTCGGCAGCAATGTCAAGGTCTAGCGTTACACCGTTCTCGATTCAAGCGACGGCAATGGTCGTTTCCATTGTCCCGATTCTCGGCGTCTATCCATTCCTGCAAAAATATTTTGTATCCGGCATGATGCTTGGCTCGGTCAAAGGCTAATTTCGAATATGGTTTTTCGGTTGTCTTGCTGAAGGAAGCCGGGCATCCTTAAAATAATTAAGAGCATGGGGGTATAAAAATGAACAAAAGCTTTAGATTACTTATCGTTCTGGTCGCAGCAATGTCATTGGTTTTGTCGGCATGCAGCGGCAACGCCGGCAATGCGCCTGCAAACAGCGGCAAGGCCAATAACGGAGAGGAAAGTGCGACCGGGAATGGGACCGGCCATAGCTCCAAGCCTCCGGTCGAGCTGACGATGTTCGTGGATGCCACCTGGTACCCGTTCCAGGATTGGACGGGCGAAATACCGGAGGCTATTACGAAGGCAACCGGCGTCAAGCCAAAGGTGACGGTGGCAACCGACGACAAGCAGCTCGCCTTGATGGTTGCTTCGGGCGATTTGCCCGACATCGTCGTATCCTTTAACTTCAAGCTTATGTCAGACGGAAATTTAAGTTTGCCCTACAATGAAATCTTTCCGAAACACGCGCCAAACGTGAAGTTCGACCCGGTCAAAGAGCTTGTAAACACGGTAAGCGACGGCAATTATTACGCGATCCGCAACGATTTCTCTTCCGAAGCAGAGTGGAAGGCCAATCCCTACGCCCATATGATGGTACCTGGATTGACGATGCGCAAGGACATTTTGGAGGAGCTCGGCAATCCGTCCATCAAGACGATTGACGATCTGGATAAGGTGTTCGCCGCAGTCAAGGAGAAGCATCCCGAGATGGTGCCGCTTATCTTGAACCCGAACTGGCAGCGGCCTTATTTCGATACCCAATTCGGCGCTGCGGGAGGCTTTGTCGACAAAGACGGCAAGATCGAATATTCCCTCAGGCAGAATGCGACTCGCGATTCGATGCTCTATATAAATAGCTTGTACCGCAACGGGTTTGTTACTTCTGAGAATTTCGCCTACAAAAATGAGTCTGAAACCGAGCAAATGATGTTGGCCGGCAAGGGTTTTGCTTATACGTGGACTTATTCCGGCGCGGACCGTCTTAACGCTAGCGGTAAGGAAAGCGGTTTAGAATTCGTACAGCTTGCCGAGCCGCTTGGCGACAAGGCATCCGTCATCAGCACCGGAACCGGCGGACTCGGCGTATATGTGACGAAGGATAACAGGGACGTGGAGGCGACGGTAAGATTCCTGGAGTATTTGTATTCGGAGGAAGGCTGGCGGTTGGCTGAATGGGGAATTGAAGGGAAAGACTGGACATGGAATGAAGCGGGTTATCCGGAGTTCAACTACAATGTTCAGGATTTGGAGGTTCTGAAGCAAAAGGGCGTGTATTGGTGGGGAGTACCGACGGAAACCGGCGTCGGTATGGCTCTGAGCTCCTATAAAAGCGGATCGGAGACGACACGTCAAGGGGAGGCCTACTCCAAAATTACGACGTTTAACCCGGCCATAGGGATGATTAATCCGGAAACCGATTCGCCCGAGCAGATCATCCGGACCAATATCGACAATATGGTGAGGACGGAGGTTACGAAGGTGTATTTGGCGCCGACGGAGGAAGAAGCTTTGCGGGCGTATGAGGACATGCTGGAGAAAGCGGAGAAAATAGGCATGGCGAAGCTGGAGACATGGGCGACCGAGCAATACGGTCCATTAAAGGAAAAGTATGATGCGTTGACGAAGTAACGCAAACCATTAAAGCTCATAGGAAAAGCAGGCTCACTAGAGGGCTGCTTTTCCTATGAGCTCCTTCGATTTTTACCAACTTGTCCAGGGGAGAGTCGATGATGCGCATCAGCACCAAGATGATTATAGGCTATCTTTTTCTCGTTGTGCTCCCGTTCCTTGTCTTTGCGATCTTTATTTATAATCAATTGCATGAGCGATTAATGACACAGTATCAAATGACCAATCAGCAGAATATTGAGCAGCAGGCCGCTAACCTCGACGCTGACATGGCCAAAATCGAGTCGTTGTATTCCATATACCAGAACAATACCGCATTAATTGATTTTTTGCGGGGCGATTATACAGATGACCGGGAGCTTATTTATTCATTTCTGAAGGAAATCAGTCCCGCCTTCTCTTTCGCTTCCCTCGGGGAGCCGATGGTCAAGCAGATCATTGCGTATCCGAAAACCGGGAAGCTGCTGCTCTCCGTTCCTGAATTCGGGGACTATTCGGAGCTTGGCGACATGCTAAGCGCGGAGGATATGGCAAGTCTTCGTCCTGCCAAAGGTTTGTGGAAGAAATCTTTTGAATCGGCCTCCGGTCCCGTCCTGACCTATTACCATAAGCTCTATAACGACACGTATACCAGCGAGCTCGGAATTCTCCGAATACTGGTGAAACCTGCGCTAATCGGGGAATTTATTCAAGCGCTAAGCGCCATGCATCCGAATAACGCGATCCTGCTGACCGGCTCGGATGGGGAGATTGTCTACGCGGTCAGGGATACGCAGCTTAGCCCCGTGCAGCTCGCGAATATTCAAGCGGCCATCCGGCGCGGGGAAGACAAGTCGTTTCTGGCAGACCGCGGTAAGCTCCTAGTGAATACGGTGCGGGCGGCGCGGCTTGGCTTAACCCTCGTCGAGGTAAACCGGCAGGACACCCTTTTCCAAACGATGTGGACCAAGCTGTGGTGGGCGGGTGCGGGAGCTGCGCTGCTTATTATTCTGTCGGTTTTCTATTACGTGCTAATATCGTCGTTGACGAAACGGATCTTATTGCTGTCCCGGCACATGAGGAAGGTCAGTCAGGATTTTCTAGGCAATCCCTATACCGGCAAGCCCGGCAAGGATGAGATCGGCTTTCTTATTTCGAACTATAACGCAATGATCGGGCGCATCGATGAACTGGTCAACCGCGTCCAAAAGGTGGAATTGCTGAAGAAGGAGGCGGATTTCAAAATGCTGCAAGCGCAAATTCAGCCTCATTTTCTGTACAATACGCTGGAGACGATGCGAATGCTGGCCAGATCCAACCATGATCATAAGGTAGCTGAGATGGCATTTTCATTAGGCAATCTCCTGAGATACAGCTTATCCAAAACGGCCGATACGACGCTGAAGGAAGAGGTTGAGCATGTCCGTTCGTATATCGCAATCCACCAAATCCGGATGCGGGATTTGAAGGTTGAATTCGAGTTGGACGAACGCCTCTTATCGCTCCGTTGCCCGCGATTTATTTTGCAGCCGCTTGTTGAAAACGCTTTGCTCCATGGATTGTCCGGGAAAAAGGGAGGCAAGCAAATCGCCGTTCGGCTGACGCAAGACCAAGGCTTCGCGCTCATCGAGGTATGCGACAACGGGAAGGGCATCGGGCAGGACAAGATCGAGAGATTGAGAAAAAAGATAAACGGAGAACCGGCTGCCGCATTCATCCATCAAGGTACGGGGATAGGGCTTAACAACGTGGCGGAAAGAGTCAAAGCTTATTTCGGCCAAGAATCGGCAATGTCCATCGAAAGCAAGACCGGCGAATGGACGAGATGCTCACTTAAACTTATGCTGGAGGAGGATAGCCATGCTCAAGCTGATGATTGTGGATGACGAGCCTATTATTCTGTCGGGGATCAGGGACATGGTCGAGCAAGCGAATACGGCATTTACGAGGATCGCGACAGCTTGCGATGGGACGGAAGCGCTGGACATGATGGCCTACTTCCGGCCGGACGTCATCATTACCGATATTCAGATGCCGGAAATGGACGGCCTCTCCTTCATTCGCCAGGCAAAGACAAGGAATGTCACGCGATTCATCATTCTTTCGGGATACGACGTCTTTCAATACGCGCAGGATGCGATACGCCTGCAGGTTGCGGAATATTTGCTGAAGCCGATTGACGAGAGGCAGCTTATCGAGCTATTGAAGCTCATGTCCCTTGACATTATCGGACGGCAGCATCCCCATGCTTCAACCGTTAGCGAGCAGGAACAGGATGCCGCGCAAGACTCGTTTAGCGAGCATGTCAAAATGCTGAAGGACTATATACACAATAATTTTATGAAGGATATCTCGCTGTCCGACGCGGCGGCTTACTTGAATCTTCATCCGGCGTATACCGGCCAATTATTTAAGAAAGAGACAGGCGATTCGTTCGTACACTACATTAATCAATGCCGAATAGACAAAGCAAAAGAATTGCTTGCCGGCAGGAACCAAGTTGCTCTCGAGAAGATCGCAGCCTGCGTAGGTTTCGAAAACCGCCGCACGTTCTATAAAGTATTCCGTAAATATGTTGGCCAAACGCCCGGGGAGTATAGGGAACGCATCCAACGCCCGACACAGAGTACCGATTGTTTATGAGAGCTTATGATGCTCCCTATAAGCGCTTGGCGTTATTCCATAAAGCTTTTTAAAGGTTTGACTAAAGTGTTCAAGCGTCGCGAAACCGGTTTGTTCGGCGATACGGCTTACAGACATTGGCGTTGTCGCAAGAAAATAGGCTGCCGCGCTCATTCTCGCCTGCTGCCGCTTCTGCGTGAAGGATACGCCGTAGCGGCTTTTTAGCGTTCTTTCCGTCTGCCTCACGCTAAGTCCGAGCCTGTCGGCCAGGGATTGAAGCGTAATCGTTGCATATTCGCCTAGAAAGCTGTTCTCGATGATGACGAGCCGGTTATCGTCGAGCGTTTTTAGCTGTACGGGACGAAGCGAAGGCTGATTGCTTGTATAATTTCGGACCAGCCTGATAATTAACTGCTCAATGATCCCGATTACCATCGAGTAATATCCTATATGTTGTTGCGTGGTTTCATGTGCTAGCTGTTGGAACAATGGCAGCATCTGCTGTGTGTCCTGTCCGATCCAGAACGGCGTACGGACTACGATATCTGCCATGTGCGCGAGGTCCTGCTCCTTCGTAGTCTTGTTAGCCAAGCCTTCGATGTCCCCGATCACTTCAAAGCAAATGCAATATTCGGCCATGGGGTCTTCAGGATTCGTAATCTGTTCGTGAGTCACATCAGGACCGGTCATAAAAAGGGTGTTAGCCGATATCGGATAACGTTGGCCGTTTGCGACCAAGGTGCCTTGCCCTTGCGGAATGAAATGCAGCTCGTAGCTTTTGTTGCTGTGTGCGTGTTCCCGAAATGAGCTGTAAAAATAGCCGAATCGAACGTAAAGGATGTTCAGCATAAGATCGCCGAAAGGGATCTTCACGTCCATATGGTCCATGTGTATGGGAGGAAAATTCATGGGCGGAACCTCCGTTTCCTTTCTTCCATCTTAGCTTAGTCGGAATACGTCCGCAACGCATGGGATTGCATGCATAGTTTTTTCCGGAAGACACCTTTACGGGTGTCTTTTTTGCGTAATGGAAGAACGAAAGAAAGATTTCCCCGGTCCCGCATATAATGAACCGTAACCTTACCACGCCATGGTAAATATGAAAGCGTTTAAAAGCCTTAATCGTTAAGCTCTTATAAAAATGGCGAGGGGGCTGTAAGCATGGGCCAGTTCCTGAATCTGGAGAGCTTTTTCCAAAGACCGCATATTCCGATCGGGCAGCGCGACAAGGAACAGTTGGGCGAGATCTACATCCGCAATGACGGGAAGCGCCATGCATTCGCGAACTGGCTTATCGCCTTGATGTGGGAAGAGGATGAAATCGACGCCGGCTGGAAAACGATCGTTTACCCGGTGGCGAAAGAGAGGGTCTTTTGGCTCGTTCCTCCGCTCTTCTATACGACGGTCCCCTCAACCTTTGACAAAGCATGGAGACTTTCGGAAGCGATCAAAACAAGCTCCCGTAACGATGAGCTGACCGAGAAGTACGTTCATCCGTACTGGGACGACTGGGAGAAGATTTGACTTATGCTTCCGAAGCGAGTTTTTGCTCGTTGACGGAAGTCGATTCAGTGAAGCCGTAAAAACTTTTAGGAGGTGTGCGACGAGTGCTGCATATTATCGTTTGCATCAAGCAGGTTCCCGACAGCCGGGAAATCCGGATCGATCCCGTCAACAATACGTTAATCCGCCAGGGCGTGCCGAGTATCGTCAATTTCTACGATCTGCACGGCCTGGAAGAGGCGTTGCGCATCAAGGATGAGCATGACGCCAGAGTCACGGTCGTCACCATGGGGCCGCCTCCTGCCGAGAAGTCGCTGAAGGAATGCATTTCGCTCGGCGCGGACGAGGCCGTTCTCGTCACCGACCGGAAGTTTGCAGGCGCGGATACGCTTGCGACTTCTTACGTTGTGGCGCGGACGATCCGCAAGGTAGAGGAGCTGTGGGGGAAAGCGGACATTGTGTTTTGCGGCAAGCAAACGCTGGACGGGGATACCGGGCAGGTCGGCCCCGGCATTGCGTGCCGCTTGGACCTGGAGCAGCTGACGTATGTGGGAAAGGTCGCCGATGTGAACCCCATCAGTCGGAAAGTTACCGTTCACCGGTATTTGGAGGACGGGCTTGAGGTCGTTGAGTCTTCCATGCCGCTGCTTATTACCGCGCTTAAGGAGCTGAACAAAGTCCGCAGAGCTTCGCTGCCGGGCATGATCCGGGCTGCCGGTTACAAGCCGTACATATGGACGACCGCCGATTTCCCCGATCTGGACAACGCCAAGATCGGCTTAAAAGGATCGCCGACGATCGTCAGCAAAACCTGGGTGCCCGAAGTCAGAAAAATAAACGGCCAAATCGTAAGCGGCGATTCTCCCGAGCAAGTGGCCGGGGAGCTGGTAGGTAAGCTGTGGGAGAGCGATCTGCCGGAAAGATTCGGGTGGACGTAACCTTTAGGAGGGGATGCAGATGACTGCTGCAAGAGATGCGGAACAAACGTCCGATTGGTCCGATTACCGTGGCGTGCTCGTTGTCGTGGAGCAGCGGGACGGGGAAGCCAAGAAGATTTCCTGGCAGCTGCTGGGGGAGGGGAAAAGGCTTGCCGAGAAGCTGGAGGTTCAACTGATGGCGCTAGTCATCGGGCACGAGGTGGGGCATTTGGCGCAGGAAGCGATTTATTACGGTGCGGACAAAGTATTTTTGTGCGAGGCGCCCGAGCTGAAAGCGTACCGGACGAGGCCTTATAGCCGTATCGCGATGAAGGTCATCGGAGAGGCTAAGCCTGAAATTTGTCTGTTCGGCGCGACGGGCACCGGCAGGGATTTGGCCGGCGCGATCGCCACCCACCTGCCGACCGGACTGACTGCGGATACGACCGAATTGGATGTCGAGCCGCCGCCGTCGCGGCTGCTGCTCGCTAGCCGCCCCGCCTTTTCGGAGAAAATGATGGCTACGATCTTGTGTAAGCAGTATCGGCCTCAGATGGCTACGGCCCGCGCGGGCGTGTTCCAGGCGCTGCCGCGTGATGCCACCCGCGAAGGCGAGGTCATCCGCATCGCGAACGGGATGACCGAGGAGCAAATTGCGACGCGGGTGCTGGATTTCATCCAGGAACGCGACAAAATCAATCTGGAGGAAGCGGAAATTATCGTCGCCGGCGGTCGGGGGCTGGGAGGATCGGAGCCTTTCGCCATGCTGAAGGAGCTGGCCGACGCTCTCGGGGGAATCGTCGGCGCTTCCCGGGCAGCCGTCGATGCGGGCTGGATCAAGCATGAACATCAGGTCGGGCAAACCGGCTGCACCGTAAGACCGAAGCTTTATTTTGCCATCGGCATATCCGGAGCGGTTCAGCATATTGTCGGAATGTCCAATTCGGATGTGATCGTGGCGATTAATAAAGATCCGGAAGCGCCTATTTTCAATACCGCACATTACCGCATCGTCGGGGATTTGTTCAAAATCGTCCCTGCCATCACGGCCGAAGTGAAGAAGAAACGAGCGATTTTGCGGGAGGAGGTGAAGGGTTATGAACGAAAAGTTTGATGCTGTCGTCGTCGGCGCCGGACCGGCCGGCGCAGCCGCCGCGCTGACAATGGCCCGGGCAGGGCTGCGCGTCGTGCTGCTGGAGCGGGGCGAGTTTCCAGGCTCGAAAAATATTTTCGGCGGGGTGCTGTACCGGAAGCAGCTGGAGGAGATGATCCCCGAATTTTGGACGGAAAAAGGGTTCCCGATGGAGCGCTACATCGTCGAGCAGCGGGTATGGATGATGGGCAAGGAATCCGTGACCACGTTCGGCCACCGGAACGAAGCCTACAAGGCGCCTTATAACTGCTTCACCGGGCTCAGGGTGAAGTTCGACCAGTGGTTTGCCGACAAGGCGGTCCAGGCCGGGGCTATCCCGGTCTATCAAACGGTCGCGGTAGATTTGCTTAGAAAAGACGGCCGCGTCGTCGGCGTGAAGACGGATCGGGACGACGGGGATCTGTACGCCGACGTCGTCGTCATTGCGGACGGTGTCAATTCCTTGCTAGGCAAATCACTCGGCGTGCATAAGGAATGGCGGCCCGACGAGGTATCGCTCGCGGTGAAGGAGGTGATTGCCCTTCCGAGGGAGAAAATTCAGGACCGGTTCAATCTGGAAGGCGACGAGGGTGTCACGATCGAGTTTATCGGCGAGACCTCTTTAGGGATGGCGGGGATGGGATTTTTATATACGAACAAGGAGACGCTCTCGCTCGGCATCGGCGTCATGGTCGATCAGCTGCGGGAGAAGCGAATCAAGCCGTATGCCGTGCTGGAGGCGGCCAAGCAGCATCCGATGATCCGTAAATTGATTCAGGGCGGGGAGGTGCTGGAATACTCGGGGCATCTCATCCCCGAGGGCGGCTATCATTCGATGCCTCCTCTATCCGGAGACGGTTGGGTGATCGCGGGTGACGCGGCGCAGATGGTCAATCTCGTTCACCGGGAGGGCACGAACCTCGCCATGACGTCGGGGAGGCTGGCAGGCGAGGCTATCGTCGAGGCCAAACTGAAGAATGATTTTTCCCGGGAGACGCTGCAGCTGTACGATAAGAAGATCCGAAGCTCGTTTATCGAGAAGGACTTGAGGAAATATAAAGGGATGCATGAGCTGCTGAAGGAACAAGATCCGGAGCTGCTGTTCGACAAGCTGCCGTCGGCGCTCAATGAAGCCGCTTATCAGATGTTTCTGGTTGACGGGGTTTCCAAGGCACAAAAACAAAAAATGGCCATAAAATTAATGAAGGACGCTGCTGGCGGGACTATGAATTTACTAAAGCTGGGCTACAAAGGCTGGAGGGCGATGAACGGATGAGCGATTCAATTTCCGACAAGCTGTATACGATCCGCTACAAGTGCGACGACGTATCCCATCTAATCATTAAGGAACGGGACCACTGTCTGAAATGCGTGAAGAAGGACTGCAATTATTTTTGCCCGTCCGATGTGTACGATTGGGACAAAAAGCAGAAGCTGACGACCGTCGCGTATGAAAACTGCATCGAATGCGGCACATGCAGGATCGCATGCCCCTACGACAACATCGATTGGGTTTACCCAAAAGGGGGGTACGGCATCACCTATAAATACGGCTGACTGCAGCATTTCCAGCCCGCACCGGACCTGTATCCGAGCGGGCTTTTTGCATGGATGGCAACAAATGAGGTCTGGACATGACTTGTAGGGTAGTGTTTGGCTCAGCTTTTTTACTCGAACTTTGAGGGAGGAACGTTATAGTATTTTTTAAAAGCTTTCGAAAACGTAAAAGGATCGGGATAGCCCAGAAGGTTGGCAATTTGTTGAATCGTATATTTCTTTTCGTTCAGATATTCCCTCGCCCGGTTCATTTTAATCTGGTAAATATATTGTCCCGGAGTAATGCCCAAGGCTTTTTTGAAATAAGTGATAAAATATTTTTCGGATATGCCTACAAGCACTGCAAGCTCATTCATTTTAATAGATTTGTGCAGATAGTTATTAACGTAATCGAATACCGGCTTCAGCACGTCCAAATTCCTC
Source organism: Paenibacillus prosopidis (assembly GCF_003337375.1). Taxonomy (GTDB): domain Bacteria; phylum Bacillota; class Bacilli; order Paenibacillales; family Paenibacillaceae; genus Pristimantibacillus; species Pristimantibacillus prosopidis. The sequence goes on along the minus strand of NZ_QPJD01000004.1, from coordinate 294,547 downwards.
TCGACTTTTCTTGACTTTCTCCCATTCAGAAATGTGCCGGTATATTGGCCATGTCCGTAGAGTTCGATAATTTTGGCAATAACGGCCATCAGACAAGCCTTTAAATATAAACGGTTCCCAGGTATGCTTCGTAATAGACTCGATTGCGTAAAGGCTTTGCCGAACAAAATGGCTTCTTCCCGGATCAGCACTTGCGGTATGATTCCCGAGAGCTGAAAATCGTTTAGAATCCGCCCTTGCTTGCCGATTTCAAAATCAAAATGAATGTAAATAAACCGGCACCCCTTATCGGTGGCAGTTGCCATATAGGGAACCCCTGGGTAAAAAAAGACCACATCTCCCGGGTTTGCTGTATGTTCAATACCATCGATAGTAATGGTCACGCTTCCGGATTGAACGAACCAAAGATCATAGTCGATGTGCGCCTTGTGTTCAATCCATCTCACGTCGTGGGCAAGCTCAAAGAAGGATTTCATTCGAAGCGAGATCAATTCCGACAATTCATTGAGAATTCCCATGTTTGTCATTTTCATATTCATTGCCATTCTCCTACCAGAAGACATTTCTCATGTTATTTTAGTATATCATTGAATTTAATGATCATAAATATTCGTACTATTTGACATGAAGGTGATACTATCACATATTCAACTTTTAAACCATTCTCCTATAATGAGGTTATAACTTATTAGGAGGACTTGATCATGATGGATTCGAAAGTTTCACAACCGAAGGTAGTTGTCATTGGGGCTGGGAGTCTTTTCTTTGGGCGGCAGTCAATCTGGCAGATGGTTCACTCTAAATATTTGAATAACGGAACACTTGCTTTAGTAGATACTGACGAAGAAAAACTATCCAAGATGGTAAGGCTCGCTGAAATGGTTGCAAAGGAAAACAATGTATCCCTTAAAGTGGAAGGCTCGACGAATTGGAGACAGGTATTGAAGGGCGCGGATTTCGTCGTTCTCAGTTTTGCTGAGGATACCGTAAAATACCGCGGCATCGATTGCCAGGTTTCTTTAAAATACGGAATTCGGATGTGCTCTGGGGATACCATCGGTCCAGGCGGAATCTTCAGGGCGATGAGAGAGCTGCCGTTCATTATGGAATGCGCTAAAGACATTGAGGAACTTTGTCCTGATGCATGGGTAATCAATTACATCAATCCATCTACCGTCCATGGGATCGCGTTAAGCCGATATGCGCCGAAACTAAAATCGTTCGCGCTGTGCGACAGTCATCATATGCCGCACATAAAAGCGGATTATGCGGTTCGAGCGGGGATCATTCAGGATAGAAGAGAGTTTACCAAGGAGATCGACGGGAGATTTGATTTCCGCGTTGCCGGCGTTAATCACTTCACCTGGCTGCTTAAGGCGGAGTATGAAGGAATGGATGTTATGACCCCGATCGCCGAGGCATTAAGAAAGTCGGCGGCTACGGAAAACAATGGTGGGGATACTGGCGCGAAAGCGCTATATAACGATGCCATCACCTATGAGCTTTATAATATTTTCGGGTATATCCCGACATGCACGGCCCATACCAAAGAATACGTCCGGTACTGGCAAGGGCTTGGCAAGACGAAGGACGCCATCCCGCCTTTAAAGATTTGGGAAACGGAAGACCGGTATAAGCGTCATGAAGAGATGTGGCGGCAAGTGGACGACTTCATTACCGGGAATATACCGATCTCCGATTATATGAAATCCTTCGGACCCGATCATGCAACGGATATTATCGAAAACATGGTCGGCAATTTGGGGAAACGCTTCTTCATCAATTCGCTCAATAACGGCGCGGTGACCAACATGAATGACGATGCGTTCCTTGAGCTTTTAAGCGAAGTCAGCATGGATGGCATCAAGCCGCTTCACGTGGGTGAAATGCCGCGGGGAATCCGGGGCATGCAGGAGCTTGTGCTGGATACGCACGAACTGACTGCGGAGGCTGTTGTGGAACGGAGCTTCACAAAATTGAGAAGAGCGATGATGACCGATCCGCTTGTGAATTCCATACATGATGCGGATTTGATTATTAAAGAGTTGTTGGAACTGGAAAGGGAGATCATCCCCGGATATTGGTACGAGTAACGAAGGAGCTTAGGATCAGCCGAAGCTATGTGTCTGGATAGAGAAAAGAGCGTTGATGACCATCCCAAGACGGATAAGCGAGTTATACGAGTTCCATAGCATACAAACAACCGATCCTAACAAGGGTCGGTTTTTGTATTTAGAGCCAGCGTGAGAAGACCCCAGGGGGTTCGTCCCGCACGCAGGGACTGGTATCGGTGCCTTATTGGCACCTGAACAGGCTAGCACGGCGTCTAATTCAACCTTAGCGATTTCCTTCGTCGGATAAAGCTTCTTCGGAAGGTTAATCAGGAATTAGACAGCCCTTCTGGGCTCGACCATATACAGTCGTCTAATAGCTAAGGTGTGTTTTTTAACGGAAGCAGCGGCTGTTAATCAGTTCAAATTGCTCCTTTTATAATCTAACGGAAATGTGCACTCTTATTTGGCCATAATTCAGTGAAAGTAAGCCATCTAAGCGTAAATAAAAGCATTTAGCTCCGTTAGATTTTCAAAGCCTTAACTTTCGATTAAATAGAGGCCATAGCAGCCGTTAAAAAATCGCTCGAGATCCGGTTATTACCCAAGCTTCTACGTACGATATCGCTGATCCCCGCTAGCGACGACGAGCAATTTTTTGTTAACCAAATCACGAAGATTTTCTCTGGTGTGGCGTTCCGATAGCCGCAGATGCGCTGAAAGTTCTCGAGGTGTGAAAGGACGCACCATTCTGCGGGCAAAGCGCAGCGTTTCCGCCAGCTCAGGGTTCGGTAATCTTGTATTTCAATACAGCCCTTGGCCCCTCCGGCATATGCCAGATCAAGGTAGCGGCAGCCATTTCTCATGTCCCGAACCTCATACTCAGGATACAAATAGTCCAGGTTTCCGATAGTTGGGAACCAGATCGAGCGCAAATACGCTACAGTTCCGTAGCCTAATCCTTTGTGCAGAAGTTCCCGCCTTCTGGGGTTCTTCTCCTCGGCAATCTGATTTGATAGCCGCTGCTCATAAACTTCATCGAACATGCTACTCATCTACTCACAAGATCTGGCGGATTTATGCAAAAAGCCGCCTTAATACGACATTGCTCAAAAGAGCTGTCTGTATCAAAGCGGCATGTGCTTCACGCGTTTAAAAAAGTTTAAGTCCAAACGTTTGAATGGGCAGCTTGGTAGTACTGAAACAGAATCTCTTTTGTAAAACGGACAAGAATATATAATTTTATTCAAAGAAGACAAAATCATTAGCTCAAAAATAATATATTGTTGTTCTATAATTAGGTAATGGAAATTGAATTTGAATCAATGGAGGGGATGCCATGGAATCGCAAAAAACAATAACCGATTTAAATGGGGAAGTGCCGGATGTGAAGTTACCGGATATACCGGATCATACCGTAAAGATAACTGACTTCGGTGCAGTCGGGGATGGCCGAACAGACAATTCCAAGGCGTTCCGCCAGGCTATAGAAGCATGCGTTAAAGCCGGGGGAGGAAGGGTAATCATTCCGCCAGGATTATGGTTGACCGGTCCTCTTCTATTGACGAGTCGGCTTGAGCTGCACACGGAGGCAGGGGCGACCGTGTTATTCAGCAGACGGTTCGAGGATTACCCGTTGATTGCGTCTAATTTTGAAGGGAAACCTTGGATACGATGCCAGTCGCCCCTGGATGCTGAAGGACAAGAACACATAGCAATTACGGGAATGGGTGTATTTGACGGCGGGGGAGACGCTTGGCGACCTGTAAAACAGTGGAAAATGACGGGGATGCAATGGGACCGGTTGGTTCGCTCCGGAGGGGTAGTTGGTGACACGGACGGAGTATGGTATCCGACTAAAGCCGCGATGGAAGGAGCAGGCTGCGTTGAAGAGCTGACTCAGAAGGGAAAATGGACACCGGCAGATTTATTGCCTTATCGCGACTACTTGCGGCCAAACCTGCTTAGCTTCCGGAGATGCAGCCGTATTTTATTGGATGGACCAACCTTTCAAAACTCGGCAGCATGGAATTTGCATCCATGGGCGTCGGAGCATGTGACGATTAGGAATGTCAACGTACGAAATCCGTGGTATGCGCAAAACGGCGACGGCCTTGATATCGATTCCTGTCGCTATGCGCTCGTAGAAGGATGTACGTTTGACGTGGGGGATGACGCCATATGTTTGAAGTCTGGCAAGGACGAGGCCGGGCGCTCGCTCGGTATTCCGAGTGAGTACATTACGATTAGAAATTGCACGGTTTACCACGGGCACGGGGGATTCGTCATCGGCAGCGAAATGTCCGGCGGTGTCCGCCATGTAAAGATTAGCGATTGTACGTTTATGGGCACGGATATCGGACTCCGGTTCAAGAGCACAAGAGGTCGAGGAGGAATTGTCGAGAATATTATCATCGAGCGAATCCGTATGACGGATATTGCAGGTGAAGCGATATCCTTTAACCTTTTTTACGAAGGACTAGAAGGTTCGGGTACAGCGAGCGAAATTAGTTTTCCGGTCTCGGTGGAAACCCCGATTTTCCGTAACATTCTCATCAAAGACGTGGATTGTGTCGGGGCAGATAAGGCATTTCTCGTAAACGGTTTAGCGGAAATGCCGCTTGAAGGAGTGAAGGTGCAAAATTATAACGCCGTTTCCCGCCAAGGCGTCGTATGCCATAACGCAAAAAGGCTTTCTTTGGAAGATGTGAGCCTGTTTACGTCGGAAGGACCCCTCGTAAAGCTGCACCAATGTCAGGAGGTTGAGATCGTCCGCTTAGGAGGATCGGGGGGAAAGAATGAAAATAGAATGCTGGAAGTATCCGGCGCTCACTCTGCCAGTATCAAATGCTCCGATCCATTAACAGCTTCGACGCATCGAGTTGTTTCGGCGGCATCCGATGTTGGCAGACATCAAGTTGAATTGAGTTAATAGTGATGATCCTGCCTGTAGTGCAAGGGCGAAACCCCGGTTACATTTTTAAACGTTTTGTTAAAATGGGAAACATGTTCGAAGCCGACCTGCTCAGCAATGGCATGTACCTTCTGACGGGTTGTCCTGAGCAGCTTTTGCGCTTCACGGATCCGGGCTACCCGAATGTACTCGCTAATATGGAAGCCGGTCAGCTTCAGGAAGATGCGGCTTAGATAGGCCGGACTGATGAAATATTGCTGAGCCAGCTTCTCCAGCGTTAGAGCGCTGCGGAAGTTCATTTGAATATAAGACGTAATTTCCGACACCTTTTGATGCATGGGATGACTCGATTGCGGCAATAACGGACTGACGGCGTCTATTCGGTGAAGCCAAATCAGCAGCTCGGCGAGAAGATGGCGCACATAAGCGTTGTATAACGAGTGTTGATCCTTGCATTCTCCGACCATTTGCAACAAGAGTCGTTCAATCTCCGGCTGCTCCTTTCGGGGTACCCGTATTAAGGCGGATTTCTGAAAGGGAGGCAGCTGAAGCAAACTTCTGCTCGCTTCATGGAGAAATTCCGGGGTGAAATGAATCAGTATCCGCTCGAATTGTTCCACCTGCGAACTTGCCGTTGAGTGAAGGTCATGGGGGACGATTATGACAATGTCGCCTTGTTGCGCGACATGCACGTTGCCGTTAATAAAGTATACACGCTCGCCTTCCAACAAGCAGTACAGCTCATAGAAAGTATGCGAATGAGGCCGCGGCATCGAAGAGAAGCCGTAACGGCGCATACGTTGAATGGAAAATGACGAACCGTCAATGGTGTATTTATTTTCGATAAGATCATTCATACGTAATCCCTCCGCTCTTATACAGCAAAACTGATATGTTTCAGATAACATTGGTATATATATTCGGCAATAAACATTTGTATAGAACCCTAACCACTCATTGGTCATTCCGGTGGGCGGGCAGTTGCAGTCCTTAGTTGCCTGCCCATTCATCTGTATGAAATTTCATATATAACAGTCGGGATGAACGCCGATTAAGAAGATTGTATGCGATTTTTCATACAGATGTCACGATTTTTCCGTCTCAGGGACACTTCTGTATGATTTTTCATATAGATTCGAACCGTCGTCCCAAGTCCTGACTTTGAGCGGAACCGACTGCTTCCATCGCACGTCGAATTATAAATCTTTAATGCCATATATATAGCTTTATCATATTTTGCTATTCTTCAAAGTCTCAATCTTAATTTGGAGGTTATAGAAGCATGGGAACAGATAACAAATATAATCCTTTGAAATGGGCCGACCAGTTCATGGAGAGATATGAGCAAGCAGAAGCCTATAAATTTATGACGAAGCGCTGGCATTACGAAAACGGTTGTTTTTTGCGATCGCTCGAGGAGTGCTATCGGCAAACGGGTGAACAACGTTATTTCGAGTTCATACGCGGCATGATGGATTTATTCGTTCAGGCGGACGGCAGCATCCGCACCTACAGCCTGGAGGATTACAATTTGGATCAAATTAATCAGGGCAAACTTCTGTTTCTTCTGCTGGAAGTAACCGGGGAGTCAAAATACCGGAAGGCAATCGAACTTCTCGTCAAGCAGCTGAAAGGGCATCCCCGTACGAAGGAAGGCGGATTCTGGCACAAGAAAGGATACTCTCACCAGATGTGGCTGGACGGATTATATATGGTAGCCCCATTTCTTGTCCAATACGGAAAACTAACAGGGGAACGTGCCTGGCTCGATATGGCGGCGGACCAGCTCATTTTGGTTGAAAAGAAAACTCATAATCCGGAAACCGGTCTGCTTCATCATGGATGGGATTCATCCGGCGAACAACTTTGGGCCGATAAACGCACAGGCCGATCACCGCATGTATGGAGCCGAGCTATGGGGTGGTATGCAATGGCATTAACGGATTCCCTTGAGCATTTTCCGGTAGACCACCCGAGTCGAGGGCTGTTGGCCTTCGTGCTGGAGCGTATGGCGGGTGCAATAGCCCGCGTACAAGATGCTCAGACGGGGATATGGCCTCAAGTGCTCGATCAATCCGGAAGAGACGGAAATTACCTGGAATCGTCGGGAACCGCAATGTTCGCTTATGCGCTGGCCAAAGGCAAGCATTTAGGCTACTTAGAAGGTCAAGCTGGCGATATCGCTCGCCGAGGGTATGACGGCTTGCTTCAGCATCATGTAAGAGAAGACAACGAAGGCAAATTGCACCTGATTCAATGCAACGCCGTAGCCGGACTCGGGGGTTCACCATATCGCGATGGTTCCTTCGCCTACTACGTTGGGGAGCCTATCGTACAGGATGATCCGAAGGCCGTTTCACCGTTCATTTTGGCTGGTCTTGAATTTAGAGGTAGTCACGCAGCAAAGGAGCTGATCCAATGAATACGTTTCGCAATCCGATCTTGCCCGGCTTTTATCCGGATCCTTCGATTTGCAGGGTAGGAGAGGACTATTATATGGTGACTTCCACCTTCGAGTACTTCCCCGGCGTTCCGATTTTCCAAAGTAAAGATTTGGTCAATTGGAAGCAAATCGGACATGTGTTGGACCGCCCTTCCCAATTGAATTTGGACGGCACTCCGACATCCCGCGGCATCTATGCGCCTACGATTCGGTACCATCAAGGCGTTTTCTATATGATTACGACGTTCGTGGAAAGCGCTGCGGGAGCAAGGAGAAATTTCTTTGTCACGGCAACGGATCCTGCCGGCTCTTGGTCGGATCCTTATTGGTTAAATGAGGCACCAGGCATTGATCCGTCCTTGTTCTTCGATGATAATGGCAAAGCCTATTATACGGGCAACCGTGTCCCGCCGGCGGGACAGCAATATCCAAAGCATATGGAAATCTGGCTGCAGGAGCTGGATTTGGAGACGAAGCAGCTGACTGGACAGAAGATTAGCTTGTGGGACGGCGCTTTAAAGCAAATTCATGCCCAGGAAAGTCCGCATCTGTACAAAATCAACGGGTATTATTATTTAATCATAGCAGAGGGGGGCACCGGCTTTACGCATTCCGTTACAATCGCCCGCAGCGAGAATATCGCCGGACCGTACGAGAATTGCAAGATGAATCCGATTCTAACGCACCGTCACCTTGGCAAGGAATACGGTATCGTGAACGTCGGACACGCCGATATCGTGGAAACGCAAAATGGAGAATGGTGGATGGTTTGTCTGGCCTCTCGTCCATATGGGGGATATTATCGGAATATGGGGCGGGAAACGTTTCTTGTTCCGCTGCAGTGGGAGGACGGCTGGCCTGTAGTGAACCCTGGAAAAGGCATTATCGAATGGGAAATAGCGCGGCCGAATTTGCCTGAAATGCCTTGGCCGACACTACCGGCATGCGATCATTTCGATAGCCTTGTCTTAGAGGAAAGATGGAATTTTATCCGAACGCCTCGAGGAGAGTTCTGGAGCTTGACGGAACGTCCCGGCCACCTTCGCCTGCGGCTAAAGCCGGAGCCCATGACAAAGGAAGTAATCCGAGCTTTGTCGGACGCAGGCAGCAGCATATTTCCTTTGCCGTCCGGGCAGCGATGGAATTTTCACCGCAAGGACCGTCTGAAACGGCAGGGCTTGTTGCGCTGCAAAATCACGATTTCCACTACCGATTCGAATGCGGCCTGAACGGCAAAGGGCAAACGGTGATCAGGGTCGTCTGCAGAGAAGGAGGCCGGGAGACCGAGCTTGGTTCCAGGGTGATGAATGCGAAAAAAATCTTTTTGAAGCTTGAGGCGCTGGGGCAATCGCTTCGATTCGCTGCGGGCACAGAACCTGAGCAGTGGGAAACCATTGCAGAAAACGCTGACGGAACCGTATTGAGTACGGATAAAGCAGGCGGCTTTATTGGGGCATATATCGGACTTTTTGCGAGCGGGAACGGATGGAGCAGCTCTAACTACGCCGATTTTGATTATTTTGAGTATGTCGGGCTATAAGAAGACTGCAGTAGAGGTGACTAGAGAGTGAAGGTACGCTGCTCTAGTCGCCTCTTTTGTTATTTTAGTCAAAAAGTTAATTGCTGCATATTGCGTGAAACACATGAAGCGTTAGATGATGCAAGTAGCTTCGTCCAGAAATGTGTAAAAATAGATAAGCATCATATATAATCATCATCAAGGTTATATAAAGCCTATTGGAAAAAACCTGAGCGAATAATTGAAAGCGGTTTATCCGGATGCGGCGCATAGGAGGATACAAATTGAGCAGATATCTGTTACGCTTATTGTCATACAGTCTTTTACTAGGAATGATCCCAGCTATACTAATCGGAATTTTTTCCTATTTCATTGCCTCCGGGGATATCGAGGAAAAAGTAAAAGAGGAAAATATGCAATGGTTAACGCAGACTCAGATGCGGGTAGAGCAGATGCTGAAGTCTATCGAGAACTCGGCTACTCAATTTGCCAATTCTTCCGTCGTTAAGACGGCCATGAATGTATCGTATACTCCTGCGGACTTTGAACCGATCAGGAATCTCACCGCCGAAATGTACAATCTTCAATCAAGCGATGCTGTCATTACGCAAGCTTATTTGGTTAATATCGAGCGCAATTGGGCTCTAAATCTAAATACTTTAAAACCGCTGGACCAGTTCGAGAACCGCCAGGAACTGCTGGATTACGTTAAAGGTGCGAAAAGCATGCAGTGGTATACGGGTATGACGGCAACGAACGGCGATTTCACCGAACCGGTGGAAGCGATTACACTCGTCCAAAAAATCCCGATTCTCCCGCAGACCGATAAACCGCAAGGAATTCTCGTCATACGCATTGTCGCATCTGAAATTAATGATGCTTTGTCCTCGGCTACGTCGAACAGCAGCTATATTTTAAATCGGTCAGGGGTAAATATTTTGGGAGCGGGCGCAAATAAAGAGGGTTATGAGGAGATTAACGCTGCCTTGGCCGATCGATTGCAAACAAGACCGGATCAGCAATTTGGACTGTTTAATATGAAGTTAAACGGAGAAGAGGTAGCCGTGCTGTACCGTTCTTCCAGTTACAACAGCTGGACCTACGTTTCCGTCGTATCCATCGGGGATCTGAAGAAGGAGACGCGCAAAATCGCGGAGCTGACCGTATACGTCTGCGCAGCCATCCTATTCATTGTCCTTGCGGCAGCCTTATACGGCAGCCGCCGGATGTACCGCCCAATCGGGCATTTGCTGGAGGTTGCAAAGGGACTCGGTTCTTCCTTCCAGGAGCAGACTGTTCCGCTTAAAAGCGATGAACTGGAAATCATAAAGCACAGCATGCAATCACTGGCCACGTCTAGAAACCGTATCGAGCAGCAAATGTCCGATCAGGCGAGCCACTTGAAGCAATTTTTTGTTTTAAAGCTATTTACGGGACAGTTGACGGAGAACGATTATATGTACCGATCCCCCTTAAACGGTTTTCCTACAGGCTGGAAGAGTCTTGGCGTTCTTACGCTTCAGATAGATAATCTGCAGGAAACCCGCTACGGCGAAGAAGACCGTGAATTGCTGCTATACGCCATCAGCAATATCGCCCAAGAGGTGCTGCCGGCATCGATTCGCTTTAGTCCTATAACCATTAACAAATCTCAAGTCACTCTCGTTGCCACGGATCAAGAGGAGCCCGAGCAAGTCCGGCTCATCCTTTATGAATTCGCCGAACGCATTAAACGGAACGCCGAAGATGTAATGAAGCTGAAGGTGAGTATTGGAATCAGCGACCCCTTTAATCATCTAACCGGTACGGTTAAAGCCTATGGAGAGAGTTTATCCGCCTTAAAAGCCCGGATCAGCTTAGGTCCGGAAATTATCGTGCATTACAGGGATACCGTAAATAATCTGGTGGCGGACCAGCATGAGTATACCCATTTAAAAGTACTGGAGGAAAGGCTGATTTACGCCGTACGTGAAATGCAGCCGAACAGCGCTTCCGATACCATCCAGCAGTATCTGGATGCGTTGTTGTACAAAGACAGGTATTCGCATGAGCACCAGACGATGCTCATACAGCTTGTTTCCAGAGTGCTGCAAATCGTTCAGGAGCAAGGAGGTTCGCTTAAAAAGGTTTTGGGAGAAGGGTGGTCCGTAGAAGGGCTGCTTCATCTGCAGACTCGCGAGGAAATTTTATATTGGTTCGAATCCAAATTGTTTGCCCCTCTGATCCAGATGTTATCCGAGAAATCCGAAACGCAGTACATCAAAATTGCAGATAGGCTGGTCAAGATCATACAGGAAAATTACGATCAGGAGATTAGCTTGGAATCCTGCGCCCAAATGTTAAACTATCATCCGGTCTATTTAAGCCGCATTTTCAAACGGGAAATAGGAGTTCCGTTTAGCGAGTATTTAATGGATTACCGGATTAAGATGGCCAAGATTATGTTGGAAACAACGAATTTGAAAGTTTCGGAAATCGGTTCGAAAATGCAGTATAAGAATGACAGCTCGTTTATCCGAAGTTATAAAAAGATGTTCAATATAACGCCAGGACAATACCGGGAAAAGATTATGAAGGGGAGCACCGAATGAAGAAGTATTCCGCGACTCTACTCAGTATTCTGCTTTTGTCCAGCCTTCTTGCTGCATGCGGCCGATTAAGCGATAACGATAAACTGGCATCTACCGATGGGCCTGTTAATTTGTCAATAGGGGCAAGCTTGGTAGGGGAGCTGCCACCCAAAAATAATGCGGTGGAACAAGCTATCGAAGCCTACACGAATACGAATTTGCAGATTCAATGGATACCCTTATCTGCGTACGATGAAAAGCTTAGGCTGATGATTGCGTCCGGAGAGCTTCCCAAGCTGGTCAAGTTGGGATATTCGCCGAGTTTTATCTCTACGCTGAAGGCGGGACAGTTTTGGGAATTAGGTCCCTTGCTGAAGGAATATCCTCATTTAGCGGCAATTAATAAGCGGTACTACGAGAACATTTCCGTTAATGGAAAAATATACGGCATCCCGATTATGCGCAGCCTTGGCCGCGCAACGATCCAATATCGTAAGGACTGGTTCCAGGTGTTGGACCTGAAGATGCCGGTTACATTAGAGGATTGGTATCAGGTGACCCGTGCGCTCACCTTGGAGGATCCGGATGGAAACGGGAAAGACGATACTTATGGAATGGTTCTGGAGAAGCGCTACAATCAAGATGTCAGCTCTTTATTAACACGAATTTCGGTATCTCAGGGAGGGCCGAACAAGTGGCAGGTCGAGAATGGCCAATTCACCCCCGAGTTCATGACCGAGCCGTTTTACGAAACGTTGAAGCTTTTCAGACGGCTGTACCAAGAAAATCTGATCAATATGGATTTTCCGATTATCGATACGATTGAAACGGTGAAATTGTACGACTCGGGTCGTGCCGGCATTCAAATTAGTGGAGGAAATGCCCAAACTTGGCAGGATAAGTTGTCCAAATACGATCCTGACGGGGTAGTGGATGCAGCTCCGCTAACGGGGCCGGGCGGTTTCAGGGTACCGGAGGAGCCGGGGAATGCGGGCTTTCTTGCCATTTCCAAAGATTCCGTTTCGACTATAGAAGAAGTTAGAAAAATACTGGATTTTCTGGATAAGCTTCTTGAGCCTTCCATGCAAACGGTTATCTCCAAAGGAGTGGAAAATCGGCACTGGGCGGAGAAGGGCGAGTTTACGGAAGTGTTGGACCGGACTTTGGACTTTAAAGAGGTTAAGCCTTATCGGGACATGCTGCCCTACCTTGGAGAGGAAGAGGCTTTGCTTAAGCCGAGCCTGCAGCCTGATCTATATCGCAAGAACCAGCAAATCGTCAAGTCGTATAATAACTACCTCATTTCGAATCCGGCTCTGACTCTGGACTCGGTAATTTACTCGGACCGGGGCAAAGAACTGGAAACGATAATTACGGATGCAGAGACCCGCTTTATTATGGGACAAATTGACGAGGCAGGTTGGAAGGCAGAATTGCAAAAGTGGAAGCAAGCCGGCGGTGAGGATATGATTCGGGAATACGAGCAATCTTACAGCAAGCTGAATAAATAAAGGACGCTGCGAATCTCGCAGCGTCTTTCTTTTTGCTCTATACGTTTTATAAAGCACATCCAATAGTTCATTGAAGTGCATTTAAAGCCAAATATGGCCCGAAGCGCTGCTTGGTTTTCTGAGCCCTATAGCCGGTCGTGACCGAGTGACTCGATAATAAGGGTCAGAAACCGCAGAGATACGTACAGGAGGTCATGAAGATGAAGCAAGAGATGTATGCTCCTGCAGGAACACCCGTTGCAAATGCTCGGGCCGGCAAGAGCAAAATTGGATATCTAATAAAGGATATCGTTCGAGACAAGTGGCTTTATCTAATGCTGTTGCCGGGGATTTTTTATTTCATTATTTTCAAATACATTCCCATGTACGGCGTAACGATGGCGTTTCAGGACTATAAGCCCTATCTTGGTTTTTTTGAGAGTCCATGGGTGGGCTTTAAGCATTTTGAAAGATTTTTTTCGGAACCGCAGTTCGGCATGCTCTTTAGAAACACGGTTATTTTGGCTATGTACAACTTGCTTTTTTTCTTTCCGTTACCCATTGTTCTCTCCCTTATGATGAATGAGCTGAGACATGCCAAATTCAAAAACTTTGTTCAAACGCTGGTGTATATTCCTCATTTCGTATCGTGGGTCGTTGTCGTGGGGATCTTCTATATTCTCTTTACGACTGAGAACGGAATCCTGAACGAGATTCTGTACCAGATTACAGGCCAAAAAATAGCTTTCTTGCTGGAGGCGGAATGGTTTCGGACGATGATCATTTCGCAATCGATTTGGAAAGAGGTGGGTTGGGGAACGGTTATCTTTCTAGCCGCGCTGGCTGGGGTCGATCTGCAGCAATATGAAGCGGCAAGAATCGACGGGGCCGGACGTTGGCGGCAATTGTGGCATATAACGCTCCCGGCTATTCGCAGCACGATTATTATTCTATTTATTTTGCGATTGGGAAATTTTATGGACTCAGGCTTCGAACATATTTATCTCATGCTTACTCCGACAAACCGGGAGGTAGGCGATGTATTCGATACTTATGTATATACGATAGGCATGACTCAAGCCCAATATAGTTACAGCGCGGCTGTCGGAATATTCAAGTCGGTTATCGGATTGATTCTGGTGCTTGGGGCTAACTGGTTAGCGAAAAAATTCGGGGAAGAGGGCATTTATTAAGGCAATTCATCGAGATAGGAGGAAGACTTCATTATGGTTCAAGATAAAACGATAGGCAATCGGATCTTCGATACGGTCAACTATACTCTTCTATTGTTGATAGCGCTCTTATGCGTGATGCCCTTTATTTATGTATTGGCCGTATCTTTTACAAGCCCTGCCGAGGTGGCCAAGGGGGGCTTGATCCTGTGGCCGAAGGAATGGTCGCTTGCTTCCTACCGGTATATTTTTTCTACGAATACCCTGGTGCGAAGCATGTTGGTATCCATATATATCACCGTATTGGGAACGCTTATTAATTTGATCTTCACCTCGCTGATGGCCTATCCATTGGCGAAAACCCACCTGAGAGGACGCCAGACGATTCTTCTCGCGGTTTTGTTCACGATGCTGTTCGGCGGCGGAATGATTCCAACCTATTTCGTGGTTAAAGCTCTGCATCTGACCAATACCTTGTGGTCATTGATGATTCCGGGTGCGATCAGCGCATTCAATTTAATCGTATTAAAAAACTTTTTTCAGCAAATCCCGGACGGGCTTGAGGATTCAGCGCGGATCGACGGCTGTAATGAAGTGGGCGTGCTTTTCCGAATCGTGCTTCCGCTGTCCTTGCCGGCAATGGCGACCTTCGGATTATTCTATGCCGTGGGTCACTGGAATCAGTTTTTTAACGCCATTCTTTACATTAACGACAACACCAAGTGGCCGATTCAGGTGCTTCTCAGGGAGGTCGTCATACTGGCCTCAAGCAGTATCGGCGACTCCACGATCGACAGTACGGAAATTCAACCTCTTACGATCCGAATGGCTGTAATCGTTTTTGCGACGATTCCGATTTTGTTGGTCTACCCGTTTCTGCAAAAGCATTTTGCCAAAGGAGTCATGCTCGGCTCGGTTAAAGGTTAATGCTGCTGCACGGCCAAAGGGCTATGTACTTCCATACCAAGCGTAAACGGCTATCGCCGTCCTCTGGCGGGTATGGAGTATCCATAGAAAATGATAATGGAGGGGCAAAAGAATGAGAAAAAAATTAGCACTACTAATGGGGAGCGTATTATTGGCTACCACTGTTCTGTCAGCCTGCAGTTCCGGAAATAATCAGAACGCTGCTACCAACAGTCCCGAAGCAAGTCAAACTCCGCAAGCGGAGGCGAAGCCTTTCGACCTATCGATCGTAGTCAATCAGGTTGGGGAAATCCCCCCGAAAGGAAATCCGATTGAGCAGGCCCTTGCCAAGTACACGAACACGAATTTGGAATTCCAGTGGATTCCGACGGCTGCTTACGATGAGAAAATCAATGTCATGATTGCCTCGGGGGAACTTCCTAAACTAATGAAGGTCGGCTATATTCCGACTACCATCAGTGCAATGAAGGAAGGCTTGTTCTGGGAGATCGGTCCGTATCTCAAGGATTACGAGAACTTATCCGCGCAACCGCAAAGTTATTTTGACAACATTCAAGTGGAAGGCAAAATATACGGAATTCCGCTCTTCCGGGATATGGGGCGTGCCGTTGTCCAATACCGGAAGGATTGGTTTGATGCGGCGGGATTGGCGGTGCCTAAAACGCTGGATGATTGGTACAACGTGCTTAAAGCCGTAGCGGAGGGCGATCCGGATAAGAACGGCGAAAAAGACACCTATGGTTTGCTGCTCGACAAAAATTATAACCAAAACGCGGCTTCTACTTTGACCCGTCTTAGCGTTTCCCAAGGAGGACCTAATAAGTGGGGGGTTGACGATCAGGGCAACTTTACGCCGGAATTTATGACCGATGAATTTTTTGCCACTATGAAGTTATTCAAACGGCTTTATGATGAGAAGCTGATTAATCAAGATTTCTCCGTCGTGGATTCCGCAACTAATGATAAGGCGTATGAATCGGGACATGTGGCGCTGCGAATCTCCGGCGGCAATGCCCAGACCATGTTGACGAACCTTATAAAAGTAGTGCCGACAGCTTCCCTTGATGTAGCTCCTATGGAAGGGCCGGCAGGCATCCGGTTGCCTGGCGAAAGCGGCAATGCGGGGATGTTAGTCGTTCCGAAGTCCTCGGTCAAAACCGAAGAGGAATTGAGACAAGTGCTCACATTCCTTAACAAACTGCTCGACAAAGAAATGGTATATCTCCTTAACAAGGGAATCGAAGGCACGCATTACAAAGTGGAAGGCGACTTCACCATTCCGCTCGATAAGGATAAGGATTTCAAAGAAGTTAAGCCATACCGAGATACGTTGATTCAACGCGGCGACAACTATAATATGGACAAACCGATGAAAGAAAGCGACCTGTTTTTGAAAAACAAAAAAATGGTCAGAGAGAATGAAAACTACGTTGTAAAAAATCCGGCCCTTGTTTTGGATTCGGCCATATTTACGGAACGAGGCAAAGAGCTGGAGCAGATGATTACGGATGCCGAAACCAAATTTATTATGGGTAAAATTGATGAAGCGGGTTGGCAAGCTGAAATCGAAAAATGGAAAAAAGCCGGCGGCGATCAATTGATGGAAGAATATAAAGCGGCTTATTTGAAGGATAAACAATAACCGTACTCGCGAAAACCGTCTTATCCTGCTGTGAAGCTACTAAGACGGTTTTTCGATATAAAGGCAGAGAGTCATGAATGCGTTTGCATTACATTTTTGAAAGATCATTTTAGAATTTAAAGGGAGGACCAAATTTTGAAAAAATTATTTTTGGGTTTGCTAATTTCTTCCATGCTGGTCTCCGCTCTGTCTGGGACAGCATTTGCCGAAACGGCGGCTGGTACACCAAACGAACAAATCCCGGCTTTTCCGGGGGCCGAAGGCGGAGGCATGTATACGACCGGCGGAAGAGGCGGCGACGTTTATGAAGTGACGACGCTGGCGGATTCCGGCCCGGGATCGCTTCGGGAAGGCGTTGCCAGGAGTAATACGACAATCGTCTTTCGGGTGGGCGGTACCATCCATCTGGAATCTCCTCTAAGAATAACCGGATCAAACTTAACCATTGCCGGCCAGACGGCTCCCGGGGAAGGAATCACGGTTTCCGACTATACCACCGCGTTCCAAGCCGATAATCTTATCATGCGCTATATGCGCTTCCGGCTGGGGGATCGGCATCCGAGCGAAGACGACGCTTTCGGCGGACGTTATCATAAAAATATTATAATCGATCACAGTTCATTCAGCTGGTCAGTCGATGAGGTTCTAAGCATGTATGTGAATGAGAACACGACCGTGCAGTGGTCGGTCGTCTCGGAGAGCATGCTCATGACGGCACATCAGAAGGGAAGACACGGATACGGCGGCATATGGGGCGGCAATAACGCTTCTTTCCATCACAATCTGATAGCGCATAACGTTAGCCGGAATCCGCGGTTTGCCGGCTCTCCGAACTTCCCTACGGATATGTATAACAATGTCATTTATAACTGGGGCTTCTTCTCCTCTTACGGCGGCGAAGAAGGGATGTATAACCTACGAGACAACTACTATAAGTATGGTCCAAGCACCTATCGCTCCGTTCGCGATCAGGTATTTGTCGGAGTGAGCGAGAATACGCGAATCTTCATTGGCGGCAATGTGATGGACGGCTCCGCCGAGGTTACGGCCGACAATTGGCTGGGCGTCGGAGAGGTAGCGAATCCGGCATCCAAGCTGAGCTCGCCCGTCGAAATGCCGAACCCGGCGACTCCGGAATCGGCAGAGCTTGCCTATGAGAGTGTTCTTGCCGGCGCAGGGGCTATACTGCCTAGAAGAGATGCAATCGATGCGAGGGTCGTTCAAGAGGTTAGAAGCCGGTCAGGCCGGCACATTAATTCGCAGAAGGAAGTCGGCGGGTATTTGGAATTTGCTAGGGCGGAATCGACATTGGCTGACGATGACCATGACGGCATGCCGAGCGAATGGGAAACGGCCAACGGCTTAAATCCGAACAACCCGGACGACCGTAACGGCATTCATATTTCCGGTTATACCAATTTGGAAGTCTATTTGAACGGGATTACCGGAAACGGTTCGGTTAATCCCGAAGCTGCCATTATTTCTCCGGCAGATCACACCGTCGTGACGAAAGGATCCGAAGTCGAAATAAGCGCTTCGGCATCCGATTCAGACGGTACGGTGGCAAAGGTGGAATTTTATTTAGGCGATGTCAAGCTGGGCGAGGCTACAACCGCTCCGTACTCGTTGACATGGGACAATGTGCAGGATGGCACCCATTTTCTTACGGTTCGAGCAATCGACGATACGGGCACCTCTACCCAATCCAGTAACGTTGCCGTTCACGTGAATACCCCGGGCCGCACGCTGCCATGGCAGTCGGCGGATATCGGATCGCCGGGAATAGCCGGTCATACGCAGCTGGGAGCATCCGCCTCCGATGTTACCGTGAAGTCGGCGGGTGATATTGCCGGTAATGCGGATAACTTCCATTACGCGTATCAATCTATGACCGGGAATGGAGAGATCGTGGCCCGCGTGGAGAGCATTACGGCGACCGATGACGGGGCTGAGGCCGGCGTGATGATCCGGGAGAGTCTAAGCGCGTCCTCCAAGTTTGTGGCGCTGCTTATCCCGTATGTCAAATACGGCAAAAAAAGCATCACGCTGAAGCGTTTGTCGAGCGGCGGAACGGTAATGAGTATAGAGCCCGATGATTTTATCAATACGCCGTATTGGGTGAAGTTGGTTCGTTTGGGAGACCAGATTACTTCGCTTATTTCGAATGATGGCATCGATTGGTCCGTTATCGATAAGACCACGATCCCGCTGGGAGAAACTGTCTATTTCGGACTCGCGGCGGATGCTTCAAAAGCAGATGACGATGTCAATAAGTACAACGCTTCCGTGTTCTCTCAAGCTGCAGTGAATGCTCTGGATGCGGATTTCCCATCGGCCCCAACGGGGGTAACGGCATCGGCAGGCGTTGAATCGGTGAGCTTAGCTTGGACAGAGGTTCCGGTGGCGGCGGGATACGATGTGTTCCGCAGCGAGATTCCTGGAGGACCCTACACGCAGATTGGCTCCGACATCGCGGCAGCCTCGTATACAGATACGGGTCTAACAGCCGGAAAAACCTACTTTTATGTTGTTGCAGCGAAAAATGATAAGGGTACCAGCTTCAACTCGGACGAGGTAAGCGCAACGGCCGAGGGTGAACCGGAAACCATTTACTATGTGAATGACGATTTCGAAAATGAACCGAATGAAACGACACCGGCAGGATATACGTTCTTGCCTAATCCGCAGGATGCCGACCATAAAGTCGTCGTTACGGGAATGCCGGCAGGAACCGTCGGCAATGTCTCTGACAAATCGTTAATGGTGTACGATAATGCAGCCGTTAGCACAGAGCTGTTCCGTAAATTCGCCCCGCAAAAAGGCAGATTTGTTTTGGAGGTCGATGTAACCTCCCCGTCATGGCCGGGTACCTCGACCGTGCTGAATCTGCAGGACGATACAGGGAGCAAGACGGCACTGTCCTTCCAGCTCCGCAAGCCGACTGCGCCGGTTGCTGAAGCAAGCTATACCCTCGTCTACAAGAAAAACGGCGCCGACTACAAGCTGATGGATCCGCCGGTAAATAACCGATGGTATAACCTGAAGATCGTGGCAAACGTAGCGGCGCAGACTGCCGACATCTACATCGACCAAACATTGACCGGGGAAGACGTGCCTTTGGAAGCGGACCTTCGAACGGCGGGCATCGGACGGATCTCGGCCAAGATGCCGGGTACAGGAAAAGGAACGATTTATTATGATAATCTCAAGGTCTACGTAGAGCCGGTAGAAAGCCCGAAAGGACTAGCGGCTATCCCCGGCAACGGTATGGTTAAGCTGGATTGGGCCGCTGCGGAGGGCGCATCGACCTATTCCGTCAAACGGGGGTCAGCGAACGGCGGGCCTTACGCGACGATTGCTACGGGTATAACGGACGTTTCTTATATCGATGCGACGGTAGAAAACGACAACGCTTACTATTATGTCGTGACTGCATCGGGAGCAACAGGAGAGAGCGGCCCATCCAATCAAGCAACGGCAACGCCGTCGACGGCTGCCGTGAAGCCTGAAGCGCCTGAGGTGTTGAACGCTTCCGCCCGTAGTACGCAAGCCGATCTAGTCTGGCAGAGTGTAGAGAATGCCATCCATTATACGGTAAAGCGAAGCGGAAATCCGGAAGGGCCCTATACAACCATAGCCGCCAAGGTAACCGCGACGTCTTATAGGGACGGCGGATTGGACAATGGAACAACCTATTATTACGTTGTCTCCGCATCCAGCATCGGCGGCGAGGGCACGGACTCGGCAACTGCAGCAGTCAGTCCTTATGCCCATCTCTCCACGCCGGATATAGCGGTACAGCCGGTACCCCATGGGGCTAAGCTTCAATGGGAAGCCGTTGACGGTGCCCTGTCTTATCAGGTGAAACGTGCGGATATTCTGGTTGGTCCGTACACCGTCGTGGCGCAGGTAGAAGCCCTCACCTATGAAGACTTTGGCTTAAACAATGGCTCACCGTACTATTATAAAGTTACTGCAGTGAACGGCAGCACGCACAGCTTAGATTCCGCTTCGGTTGGCGTCCGTCCGTCTGCCGATGACGGCACGCCTGCCGCTCCTTCGGATCTGGCTGCCGATCCGGGCAACGGCAGTATCTCCTTATCTTGGAGCAGTGTGCCAGGCGCCGCATCTTATGCGGTTAAACGCAGCGAATCGCCGTCGGGACCGTTCGCGATCGTTGCTAGTGAGCTGACCGATACGTTCTTCACCGATACTGGACTTATAAACGGGGACCCTTATTATTATCTCTTAACTGCATCGAATGGAGACGGGGAGGGAGCTTCTTCCGTTACGGTCCATGAGGCACCTGCACCGGTGCTGACCGTAGCAGCCGATGGCAGCGGCCAATACACGAAGGTCCAGGATGCCATAAATGCCGTACCAAGCAACAGCTCCATTCCGACAATCATCAAAATCCAAAACGGAACATACCGTGAGAAGCTGGATCTCCCATCAGCGAAAGTCAAAGTACGCATGATCGGGGAGAGCAGGGAAGGTACCGTTCTTGTCTTCGGAGATGCGGCGAGTACATTGGATGCCAATGGAAACCCGCTCGGAACTTCGAATAGCTATAGCTTTAGGGTACAAGCGAGCGACTTTACGGCGGAGCATCTGACCATTCAGAATGATGCCGGAATGAACGCCGGGCAGGCCGTTGCGCTCTATGCCAATGCGGATAGGCTGATCTTCCGCGATGTGAGCCTGCGGGGCCATCAGGACACGTTGTATGCCAACAACGGCCGTCACTACTATTTGGATAGCTACATTGAAGGCACTGTTGACTTTATCTTCGGCAATGCCACGGCGGTGTTCGAGAGCAGCATTATCCACAGCCTTAGGGGCGGTTATGTTACTGCGGCTTCCACGGGGGCAGGCAAGCCGGGCTACGTTTTCTTCAACAGCCGGATTACATCGGAGCCCGGGATTACCGGCGTTTCCCTTGGCAGACCTTGGCGCGGAGATGCGAATGTTATTTATATAAACAGTTACCTTGGCGAACATATCACCCCTGAAGGCTGGAATAACTGGGGGAATGTCAATAATGAAAAAACAGCACGCTATGGCGAATTCGCCAGCTATGGTCCCGGGGCAAATCCGAAGAGCAGATTCAGCTGGACGAAGCAGCTGACCGTGGAGGAAGCAGCGCAATATGAGCCGGCTATGCTGCTCGCGGGCAGCGACGGATGGAATCCGTTGACTGAGGTCACCATGGCTGATGGAAACCGCGAGCTCTCGAGAATTATGTTGAACGGAACGCCTCTGCCGGGCTTTGATCCGTCCAAGAGACATTACGAGGTTGAGTTAGAGGATCCGAGCGCGATCCCTGTCATTACGGCAGAGGCGCTGACGAATACATCCGAGGTTTTGGTGAAACAGGCCGAAACCGTTCCCGGCACGGCCGAGATCCGCGTAACAGCACAAGATGGCGGCGTTCGGACCTATCTGGTGACGTTTGCACTCGCAGACAAGCAAGCACCGACCTTGGAGCTTGAGGTGGATAAACCGGTTTTGAAGCCAATGGGACATCAGATGGAAGCGATTCGCGTTACTCCGCATGCCTCTGACGAAGGAGGCACCGGTATCGCCTCCATTACACTGGTTTCCATCACAAGCAGTGAAGCGGAAAACGGTACAGGAGACGGAAATTCCGCACCCGACATTCAAGGAGCGGAGTACGGCACGTCCGATTTCGAGTTTGAGCTTCGCGCAGAGCGCGCCGGTATGGGCGAAGGACGCTTGTATACGATCTCGTACGAAGCGGTTGACTATGCAGGCAACAGGACGACTGCAAAAACAACCGTTCTTGTAGAGCACTAAACCATAATGCCTCCCTGATACACAAACTTGTGTGTCGGGGAGGCATTTTCTGTGGTAATAGAGACGACGGTCGACTTTTGATAAATACTCGAAACTTCAATTCTTTATTTTATTATGGAACCAGTCATTAGCCTCTTTTAATACCTGATCTCCTCCTGCTGCCATAAACTCCTTCACGAAAGTATCGAAGTAATCAAGAGACATGTCCCCTGTGATGATGGAAATATAGGCCTTGTTTTTGATTTTTATAAGCTCTGAGCTGTTCTTTATTAAAGAAGGTGTTGAAACCTCCATGACGTTATATATGCCGTTTTTATCCAGGTTCAGTGTCGATGCCCATTGCTCTCTGCGGCCTAAAGGCTTGCTGGGAACGGTCATACCAATATTGGAGCCAATCAGATTCGTATAATTAACCATTTCATCAAATGGAGGGAGTATAATGATATCGTCAGTGGACTCCCCCACCGATTTCCAATGTTCCCCATATACTCCGTATTTCAATGTCATAAATTCATCCTGGTTTGGATTTGCGCTTATATAGTCAAGAATTTGCAATATTATTTCCATCTTCCCCGGCTCTTTGGCTGCATCGGCACCGATAGCTGTAAAATTCATCAGTTTAGCATAGGCTTTAGATCCGCGTTTTCCCTCCGGTCCGGTGAAGGGTTGTCCAAATACAATTTTCGCATTTGGGTTTTTTATTGAAAGCTCTAACGAATTGAAAGCAGCTTCTACAGGGACTTCTTCGCCGTGTTCATTTATAATCTTATAATCACCGGCTTGAATCCAGTGGTAGTAGTTGCCCATGGAGGTCATACCTATTCTGCCGTTGATAAAGGCATGAGACAGGTGCTTGTAGCCTCCTTTATTTTCTCCGGTTATGAATTCAGGGTCAATAATACCATCCTTATACCATTTTTGGAGGTAGCGGAGGGCTTCCTTCATCTCAGGTTCTAAAGCACCGATGACCAGATGATCATCCTTTTCTCCGAAGTAAAGCTGTTCGGCAAAGACAATCTGTCCAAACGCTCCAAAAACAACATTTAATCCTTCACTTGAAAGACCGTAAGTATCTTTCTTGCCGTTTCCATCAGGATCTTTATTGGTGAACGCATACATGACATTCTCGAATTCAGATAAAGTCTGTGGGACCTTAAGACCAAGATGATCGAGCCAATCCTGTCTGTATACCACAGGTATTCTATAGATGTTAGTTGGACTTACCACAGGGATTCCATAATACTCCCCGCCAATTTTCCCATAATCCAGGTACCCGGAAGCGTTTGTTTTGATCGTATTGATAATGTTCGGTGCATACTTGTTCAAAACATCCTCTGGAATCTCGGCAAGCACATCCTGTGCCTGGTACTTCAATAAATCTTGCGGTTTCCTTATCCGAAAGAGGTCAGGGATCTCGCCTTGAGCAAGCCTGAGATCCAGGAGCGCTTCATAATTATTATTTTCGATATTCCATATCTCCAGATCCACATTGAATTTATCTTCTATATATTTAATCATTTCTGCATTCTCAGGAACAGGCTCGTTCTGATGCATGGTCCACGATATTTTATATCTTTTGTCTTCAACAGAAGCTGCTGGATGATTTGAACCTTGGTTATCTTTACTTTTTTCCTCCTGAGTTCCACAAGCACTGCTCAATAGGGTTATTAATACGACAACCAGGGAAAGTCTATTTGTTTTCATCATATGAACCTTTCATTTGAAATTTATTATTGTTTTCTATGCCTGCTTCATTAAGCTCCGCACATAGGTTTTAGGCGTACAGCCGTTGATTTCCTTAAATTTTTTGATGAAATAGGCTGATGTACCGTATCCGACAGTATTCGCAATCTGTTCTACGGTCATATTGTTTGTTGCCATTAGCTCCAATGCTTTCTCCATTCTCTTCTTGGTTACATAATCGGTATAGTTTATGCCGATCTCTTCCTTAAATATTTTGCTAAGGTATTTGGGGCTTATATAGACCTTAGCGGCAACCGTGTCTAAAGAAAGCTCCTCTGAGAGGTGCTTGCTGATATATTCCTTAACCGCCTCGATGCTTTCCATATTTCGGTCATCACTTCGCTTCTCCATATGACTTATAAATTCTGTAATGGACTGAACCAACCACTCCCTAAAGCCGTTGATGCTATAAATGGACGTATATTGCTTGTGTATATCCATCCTGACACTGTCCGCTTGTTTATACCGCACGCTTTTCAAGTAATCCGAGTAGACAGATACCGTATTCAATAATATAAAATGGCAATAATCCGCTGAATACATGCCTTCCTTCATAGGTTCAATGAGATTGTCTAGGGCTGCTACAACACTCTTCAAATTCCTGGCCTGAAGCTTTTCTTTAAACTTCAGGAGAATAGAATGCGGAATTTCTTGATTACTTTTCTCCCTATTCAGCAGGTTTACATCGTTTATCATTGAAACTTCAGGCAGGAAGTAACCATATTTCATAAGAATCTGAGCTTCAACATAACTGTGATGAACATCCTTAAATTGTTGAACCCAATGACCCAAGGATACTTTATATTCCAGGTCAAAACGGTGATTCACTTCTGTAAGGATCATGCCGTTAAGCAGCTCGATTAGCCATTCCCCTGGATTTTTCGTACACACGATGGCAACTATTTTTTTATCCGGCAATTCTTCAGCAATGATACGACTTTCATCAATGACCGCAGCTTCCAATTGATTGATTAGGTTGTATATTACATACTGGATCGTCTTGGAGCTAAGTTCCTTGCAGCCTGTACTTACCGGGTCAATCACCATGCAGCAGTAATCGGAATACGCCATTGATATATTCAGAGATTGCAGTTGTTCTGCCAATTCTTCAGAACTGTAATTATTTCTGAGTATGTTAAGCACAACATTGTGCTTGATAACCGGATGGTTGATCTGGAGGGTTTCTTCAAGACTGCTCACCCTGGTTGTCAGCTTATTGATCGCAGTATCAATTAAAGTGTATTCATTCAACTCAGATCCGGCAGGATTGTCAAACAAACCTTTGATTTTGCCCATCAAACGTTTTAAAGGGTTATAACTTGCTATCGTGAATATACCGGACAGGACAATGCCCACAATGATGGCCAGCAGACAGATTAGCAGTACTACCTTCTGTAGAAATATGGATTTCTTATAGTAGTTATCTGAGGCAGTTATATTGTAGATTTTCCATTCATTCGTCTTAAATTTGTGATGGGACACCACATAAGGGATATTATCGATAGTAGCATTGAAACTTTCAGCAGTCTCATTGGAAGATAAAATTTTATTCATGTATGAGTTGTTACCGGTTCTGCTTCCAAGTAATCCTTTATCCGCTGCTGAAATGATTTCTCCGCTTTCACCAATAATAAACGTGCTGTTATAGTCGGAAGGCATAACGTTTTGGATGATTTTACTAATGGCAGCCTCCTTTATATCAATGGCAATCATCAGTTCACAATTTTCACCGGTGGCGTTAAAAGGATAGCTATGGGCATATGTGATCAAGGGATTCATGCTGTTATTGCCAGACACACTGGTATAAATATCCTGGGGCACCAAGCGTGATTCCATCCATAAAAAGCTCTTATCATTACTCCGCATCCTGTCTATCCAATCCATAGTCATGAATGTGTCTTTACTTCCATCATCATAGTATCTCAGCCCATAGACAGACGAAATCATAACTTTTTGTTTGGGATAAAACAAATGAACAGCATAAACAAGATCCGAGTTATTCGCGACCTCATTCTTTAGTAGTTCCTGAATATCGATGATCTCGCTGTAATTTCCCTGAAGAGTACTCTTTGTATATAAATCGATGTTGGCTGATTGCCCTAGGGAAAGATCCAGATATATTTTTTTTACTCTTTGAAAAACGGCCGATTCGATATAATTTGCTGCATTCTCAAGAACCATCTGATTTTTAGTTCTTATTTCTTCATTGTAGTCTCTAGGAAAATACATATAAAAGATAGAGCAAAGAAGAAGGACAATGACCATAACGATCGTTAAATAGGATATAGCCAGGTTGGTAAACACTGAATTCCGTTTTTGCATCATCTTCTCCCCCCTCGCAAAATTATACTACACATAGATAATTGGATTTGCGGCTTAACTAAAACTTAACACGGGGGTTTCTGGGCTTCTTTTTCAATGGTGTGAAATCGCATTTATGCCGCTTCCCTTGTATCAAAGTACCATTTTTATATAATACGGAAATTGTTTTATTGAAGCGTATATACCCCAATGCTACATTGATGTCGAACCAAAATTCTTATTCACGAGAGGAAGATTTAAGAGAATGGGTACAGGAAATGATTTGAAAATGAAAATAAGAAGAAAGCATTTATCTGCAGTTTTAGGTCTGTCATTACTTGTAAGTTCAATGAGCGGAAGTTATACGAGCGCGTCTTCAGAGCCATCGACAGTAAATCCGCCGTCACCGCCGGCTTGGGGTCACTTTGTCGATAGTTACAAGAACAACTCCTCAGCTAATAAGACGGTTGATTCCAACCCGACGATCGGATTACTGTCCAAGTATCTGGATCTCTGGACGCCAGGATCTTCGTGGGACAACGGCACCAAGCTGAACAGCGAAGTGTTGGACGCCAACATCCAGTATGTGGCTGATCTTGCCGAAACCCGTACGGAGGAAGAGGAGATCGCGGCTTATTACGACGACCGGCGCAACCAAACATACGGAGCCGTTGACGGTCTTGGTTCGCTGGCGGACGTGTACCGCGAGAAAACAGGAACGCACACCACCATTACGAGCATCCCGGGCGACGCCACGACGGTCAAGTACAACGACGGCAACGGAGCCAATAAAGGCGGCAATTCGGACTCTGAGCTCGGCAAAATGGTCGACCTGATCGGCAAGCTGCGCGGCAACTATGCTTCGACCACGCCGGCTAAAAACTATTACAACTATATGCGTCCATGGCGTTGGCTTGATACTTCTGTCATCGTGCCTACGCTGGTTCCTGCGAGAAATACCGACACGCCGGCTACGGATGGCGGCTTCCCGAGCGGTCATACGAACGCCTCGTATCTCGCCTCGCTGGCGCTGGCTTATGCAGTGCCTGAACGGTTCCAGGAGATGCTGACCCGCGCTTCCGAGATGGGCAATAGCCGGATCGTTGCCGGCATGCACTCGCCGCTTGATGTCATGGGCGGACGAGTTACGGCTACGGCGCTGGCAGCTGCTGCTCTGGCGGACCCGGATAATGCAGAGCTTAAGCAAGCCGCGTACGATCAGGCTCATGAGATCCTGTTGAACGAAACGGGCACGGCAGAAGATCGCTTCAGCGATTATGAGAAGAATAAAGAGGAGTATACCGAACGCCTGACCTATGGATTCACGCCAATCGCTTCAACGACGGAAGCCGTAGTGGTTCCGAAGGGCGCCGAGGTGCTGCTGGAGACTCGCCAGCCTTACTTGAGCGACGAGCAGCGTCGTGAGGTAATGGCTACGACCGGCCTGCCGTCCGGTTATCCGTTGCTCGATGATCCGGAAGGATGGGGACGTCTGAATCTGTTTGCTGCCGCAGACGGCTATGGCGCCTTCAACCGCGACGTTACCGTGACAATGGATGCCGGCAAAGGCGGCTTCTATGCACTCGATCGCTGGCGGAACGATATTTCCGGCACAGGAAAGCTAACAAAAGAGGGAACAGGTACTTTAAAGCTGCAGGGCAAAAATACTTTTTCCGGAGGTACACAGATCAACGCTGGTACACTCGTGGGCGATTCGGCGACGGCGTTCGGCAGCGGCGATGTTGCGAACAACGCAGGAACCTTAATTGAAAATGTTTCTGGAAAGATGATCATCGGCGGAAATTACACACAATCTGCGGGCGGTACACTTGAGCTCAACCTTAGCAGTAAAAATGATCTGCTCGAAATCAAGGGTGCGGTAAATCCAAATGGGAAATTACGTCTGAATTTTTCGGATAATTATGTACCTGATAACGGCGTCGTCACGATCATAACCCATGGTAAGCATCAACGGAATGGACAATTTTCTTCAGTTGAGACTGTGGGTTTACCTAGCCAGTACAAAGTGAAGGTTATTTATAATTCAGATAGTATCCAGTTAGTGACACAACAGCGCCGAGCTGGCCTTCAGACGAAAGCGCGGTAGGTTCCGATCCTACTAAAGAGATATCTCTGCAAAAATTAATAAAACTTACTGGTACAGCAATTAAAATTAAAGAAAAAGTGATAAAGAAATGAACCAGCCGCCATGAAAGGAGACTGGTTCGTTCTATTAGCCTTATGAATATGTGAGACGTAAAGTCAATTTTGTTATATTTTATAGCACAACTTTTAGATTGTCCTCCTACACCCGTGCCGGATGTTGATGCTTTCATTGATGTAGCCGGTGCGGTTGTTCTGTTCGAAAATGTTATGAAAATCGTTAAATCTCATGCGAGAATTTCGATTATTGCGGTGTATAAGAATGAAGTGCCGGTCAGCCTAGCCCAAATCATGTCCAAAGAACTGCATATTCAGGGCGCAAGCGGGTATACGCACGAGGATATTTCCAAAGTCGTTGATCACCTGAAAAATAATAAATCAAATATTGCGAATATCGTCACACAGGTCTATAAGCAGGACGATATCCAAGAAGCCTTCAAGGTGGCGATCGAAGCCAAAGGGGCAATCAAGGTTGTTGTTGACTTATCATAACTTATTTGCAAGTCGAAAGGCACCTCATGAGTGACAAGCTGAGAGAAGCTTTTGCAATGCAGCAAGAGTTACGTTGGTCATTAGGTATAAAGGCTGATTTTAATAAGGCGCATTGCCCATTGGGAAACTTTTTTAGAAAATTCATACGTCTATACCCTTTAATGTAAGAGCCACAATCGATCGGACGATTGTGGCTTTTATTTAGTTGCCGCTCTTCAAAGTTCCTATGCCATTCGCAGGAAGAGTGAAGGCGAAAGTCACGCCCCCCTGCTCGTTGCGCACATCGTACCGGCTGCCGTGCAGATCGAGAATTTGCTTCACGATGGCGAGCCCGATTCCTGTTCCACCGCTATCCCGGGCGCGCGCTTTGTCCACCCGGTAAAATTGGCTCCATATGCGCGGGAGTTCCGCCTCGGGTATGGGATCACCTTCATTATGGACGGAGAAGTGCCATTCGCCGCCGTCCCGGGAAGCTGTAAGCGTGACCCTTCCTCCAACCGGAGCGTGGCGCACCGCGTTCGTCACCAGATTGGTCAGCACTTGGCCGATCCGGAACCGGTCTGCGGATACCTCGACCATTCCGCCGCCTTCAACCGGCAAGGACAATTCCATACGGACATTTTTCTCCGCTCCGAGCGCATCCGCGCGTTCGGCAGATTCCTTGAGCAGCTCCGAGGCATCGAACGGCACGCGGCTCAGCCGATATTGACCGGATTCGAGATGGGATAGGTCCAGCATGTCGCCGACAATAGCCGACATGCGCCTGGTCTCGTCCATAATGACCTCCACGTATTTCTCCCGTTTGGCTCCGGTTCCGATGTTGTCCTTTAACCCTTCCGCATACCCTCCGATCAAGCTAAGCGGCGTTTTGAGCTCATGCGAAACCCCGGCTACGAAATCGCGGCGCATCCGCTCCAGTGCTTTCTCCTTCTCGATATCCTCCCGCAGCTTGTCGTTGGCTTCGTGGAGCTCCAATAGAGCCCCTTGCAGGTTATCTGCCAAGAAATCGAAAGTCCGTGCAAGTTCGCCTATTTCGTCCTTGCGGCGCCACCGGATGCGGGTGGAAAAATCGAGCGATGCGAGCCTGCCTGCAAGCTCGTTCAAGGAGCGGAGCGGTTTGGTGAGAATGCCAGCATACAGGAAGGCGAGGACGGGCACCAGCACGAACGCAACTCCAAATGCATACCAAGAGAAGTCGCGAATAACCTTTGCTGCTCCGATAACCGGCTGAAGCGAGGATATGGCAAAGAGCATAGTGCCTTCGGTGCTCCCGCCGGTTTCAATCGGTGCGACCGCGATCAGTTGATCGCTGCCGGAGTTAAGTGAGCCAGTTCCCGGAGAACGGTACACAAGCGTCTTGGACTGGTTCATAACCTGCTCAACCGCATGCCAGTCCCGCTGCCATTCCTGAAGCGCCAGCATGAACTTGCGGGACTGCTCATCGGGACCAGGGCTAAAAAACGGAGGCAATTCATTCTCTAACGAATCGCCGGTGACGTCCTGCTTACCTCTCAGGATAGTAATCTTGCCATTCTCCAGCGTCACCAAAGAAATCATCGCATAATAGTCATTTTCGAACTGGAAAAAATAAGGAGGGAACCGTTCTACGGGGAGAGACGACGCTCCTGCTTTTACATACCGGTCACGAATGAGATTCATTTCCTGCGTAATGTCCTTAATCTGCCGACGCTCATAGAACGAGGAGAAGCTTCCCGCGAGCACTGCCAACAGCACACTTAAAAAAAGCATGATAACAACAAAAGTAAGGGTGAACAGCCGAAAGGCGACGGAATGTCTCCAATGGGTCACGGCGTCACCTTCATCCTGTATCCGGTACCTCTCAATGTAACAATCCATTCCGCCCGAACCCCGAGCTTTTGGCGCAGACGTTTCACATGTGTATCCACAGTCCGGATATATCCTTCGTAATCGTATCCCCACACGGCGTCAAGCAGCATGTCGCGGTTGAGGACACGGTTGCGGTTGCGGACGAAGTGCAGCAGCAAATCGAATTCTTTCGCCGATAGAGCAAGAGGGGTACCGTCAAGGGAAGCTTCCCTCGCCGCCAGATCCAACGTTAAATCCTCTACTTGGACCCATTCGTCAGAGGTCTCGGATGGCACAGCTTTATTCGTCGTTTCCGCCCGTTTGAGCAATGCTTTTATTTTGGCCGTTAACACTTTCGGGCTGAACGGTTTGGTTATGTAATCGTCGGCGCCCAGGTCATACCCGAGCAATTTATCGTCTTCTTCCGACTTGGCCGTTAGGAACACGACCGGCACATCCGATATGGTACGGATCTCCTCGCATACGTCATACCCATCCAGCCCCGGCATTAAAATATCGAGAATAACGAGCTGAGGGGCGTGCTCGCGGAACGTGTCCAAGGCCAAATCGCCCCGTGCGCATTCGCACCAGTCTAAGCCGTCTTCCCTCCAAATAATCGGCAATTAACTCCCGAATGCGCTGTTCGTCCTCGACAATGAGCACTTTTGGTTTCACGCTTTTCAGTCCTTTCTTGTCGCCGTTCATTTAACAGATTTATTGTAAGGCAGCAATACAGCTTTGTCACGCTGCGGCCTGTCACACGGCTGTCACACAGCGTGATTATGATGAAAAACATGACAACGACTAAACGCCAGAGAATGCGCCAAAGAATGCGTCAAAGAGAGGAGGGAATCATCTGAACCTTGTTAGACAACATTACCGGCGGGACGCTCCGTTCGTACTGCTTTTCCTTGCTCCGAGCCTAGCCGGCTTTCTCCTGTTTTTCATCATCCCGTTCGGAGCGGTTGTCTATTACTCGTTTATCGACAATCCCGTAAACGGAAACATCGTCGGCTTCGGTAATTACGAAGCATTGTGGGCCAGCGGTTCATTCCGCAAAGCGTTCGTCAACTCTCTAATGTTTGCCGGCGTCAGCGTACCCTTGCTCTTTGTAATATCGCTTGGCTTATCGCTGCTTCTTAAGGGTAAACTGCCCTTCCGCCAATCGTTGCGGACGATGTTCCTGCTCCCGCTCGTTGTGCCAGTCGCTTCCGTCATCCTCGTGTGGCAGACGCTGTTTCAATGGAACGGAGCGCTGAATGGTCTCTTTCTGAACTGGGGGCTTGATCCTGTCGATTGGATGAACACAAGATGGGCTTTTGCCGTTATGCTGGCCGTATTCGTTTGGAAAAACGCCGGCTACAATTTGATTATCTTTCTTGCTGGCCTATCCAACATTCCGGCGGAGCAATACGAATCGGCGTCAATGGACGGCGCCGGCGCGTTCAGGCAATTCCTGCACATCACGTGGCCGGGGCTTTCACCAACGTCATTCTTTGTCATCGTTATGAGCATCGTGCAGTCGTTCAAGGTATTCCGCGAAACGTATCTGGTGGCTGGCGCCTACCCTCATGACTCCATTTATACGCTGCAGCATTTCATGAACAACATGTTCAAGTCGCTGGACTACCCGAAGCTGACGGCAGCGGCCGTCCTGCTGTCGATCGTCATCGGGATTACGGTTTATGCACTGTTCCGGGCTGAAAGACGGTCAAGGGAGGCGCTGCAATAATGACGGTGATAATGCGCAAAACGTTGATCTCCGTGAAAGTGACGTTTCTCTTTCTAATCGTGCTGGCGATTTTGTTTCCTGTCGTGCTGACGGTCAGCAATTCATTCATGTCCGAGGAGGAAATCAGCCGCCATTATGATGTATTGAACAGCGGGGAATCGACCGCCGCAAGCAAAAATGCAATCATCCGCTTTATTCCTGAAACGGTCACACTATCACAATTTGGCGAGGTGCTGCTAAAGCGCCCGAAATTTCTCCTGCATTTCTGGAATTCAGTCAAGCTGTCACTCCCCATCATCATCGGTCAGGCGATTGTCGGGACATTTGCCGGATTTGCGTTCGCGAAATTGGCTTTCCCCGGAAGAGACAAGCTCTTCTTCGTTTACCTGCTAACGATGCTTATGCCGTTTCAGGTTACGCTCGTACCGAACTACCTGGTGGCGGATAAGCTTGGCTTCTTAAATAGTTACGGAGCGATCGTGCTTCCGGGTATATTCGCATCGTTCGGCGTGTTCCTGATGCGACAGTTCATGGCGAGCATTCCGGATGCTTATCTGGAAGCGGTGAAAATCGACGGCGCTGGCCAGATAAGGGCATTTATCCATATTGCGCTGCCGCTTGCCAAGCCGGGCATTGCCGCGCTCATTCTCTTATCGTTCGTTGACAACTGGAACATGGTGGAGCAGCCGATTCTGTTCCTGACCGAGCCGATCCGCCAGCCGTTGTCCGTGTATTTGGCGGATATCGCAGAAGGGGCCCGAGGGGTTGCATTTGCTGCCTCTGTTCTTTACATGACCCCGATGGTGCTTATATTCCTCTACGGCGAAGACCATCTGGTGGAAGGCATTCAAATGTCGGGAATTAAAGGTTAACCCGGTGAAAGGAGGTTTACAGGCAATATGCAACGACGAAAAAAGACGCTGAGCTGGATGATCGGACTTTTTTTCATTATGCTGCTTGTCCTTACATTTCTGTCCAATACCATTCAGGGAATGTCACTTCCTAAAGTGTCTGTTCAGGAGCCCGAAATGGGCGGACTTGACCTGAACGTATCGGGCAACGGCTTCCTTCAGCCGGCTCACACTGCGCAGCTTTATGCAGAAGCGGACTGGAAGGTGGATAAGATACTTAAACGTAAAAATGACCGGGTCAAACGGGGCGATTCTCTCGTTACTTTCGATACGACTTCGACAAAAAGAACGCTGCAGGATGAAAAGACCCGCTATAAGCAGAAAGAGCTGCAATTGGCAAAGCTGATGGATGAGTTGAAAATAATGCTGCGGAGCGAAGATACGTCCGGTATTGAAGATAAAAAGCGCGACCTGGAGAACCAGAAGCTCGATATGCAGGTCCAAGAGCGGAAAATCGCTGATCTTCAGAAGCAAATCGTCGAAGGCGGTACACTGAGAGCCCCCGTTGACGGCATCGTTATATCCCTTAACGCGTCTGAAGGCGCAACTTCCAGCCGTGGACAGCCGATTATCGAAATCGCGGACGACGCTGCCGGCTACCAGTTTGCCATTGTAGCGGACAGCAACGATGCTTCTATGCTGCGCATCGGCGACAAAGTCAGCGTGCAGCTCGATGAAGAGCCGAGGAGGAGCATAGAGGGATTCATCTCCGACATCGAGGACGCGGAGGCGGGCGGTAATGACGGGAGCTCGGGTGGAACCAATAAAAAAATAACGTTCGATGTGACGGATTCTCAGCTGCAGCCGGGCTTAAAGGCTTACGTCAGCATCTCGAATCAAAGCCGTTCTTTCGGTATGCAAATTCCGAAGTCCGTGCTTGAGCAAGACAATAACGGTTATTACGTATTCACCTTGACTGAAAAAAACGGACCGCTCGGCACCGCCTATTATGCCAGCAAAACATACGTAACAATTAAAGATGAGAACGGAGATACGGCAGTGACGGATGGGCTTATGCCGGACGAACCATTCATTACGGACTCTAGTGAACCAATCAGTGATGGGGACCGCGTCCGCTACTAATAACCTCGAAGGAAGACAAGGAGGAAACAAAATGAGAATAAGGGCAAAGGTTTGGAAAATGGGTGTGCTGATTCTCTTATGCGCCGCATTGACGGCATGCTCGGGCGGCAAGAGCAACGAAGGGACGAACGGGTCGTCCGTACCCTCAGGCAGTATGCCTGAAACGGCAGAAGGTACTGTCGTGACGATGACCGTTCTGACAAAGGACCGTTTCCTTGCAGAAGCTGAGCAGAAATTCGAGGAAATGTTCCCCGGTATCGACATTCAAATCAACGAAATTGTGCCAGCGGACACAAGCGGCGGCGACAAAATCGTTATGAAGCGAGGTTCGGATACGGGCCCGAAACCGGAAGATGTGGAAAAATACGTAAGCAGCGTCAATGCCGCGCTCATGTCGGGCAATGCATCAGATATTATTTCTGTAGAAAATCTTCCTGTCGACAAATATGTTGGTAAAGGACTTCTCGCGGATTGGAACGAAGAGGCCGGCAAAGACAGCAGCTTCAACAAATCCGATTATTACGAGAACATCTTTGACGGTGTGTCGAAAGGCAACGGCTGGTATGGGGTTCCCGCCTCCTTTTCGCTGGACGTTATGTTCGGGGACGTTTCTCTTCTTGGTCAGAGCAGCTTAGTTGACAAAACATGGACTTGGGATCAATTCGTTGACCTGCTGGGAAAAACAAAGACCGACGGCAAATACGGTATTGCTATGATCAAGCCTGAATTGCTGCTTAAATATGTCGCCGAATCGGTTTACGGGCAACTGCTGAAGAAAGACGGAAAGTCCGTCTCCTTCGATGGGCGAGCCTTTCAAGCATACATGGAGAAGATCAAGAGTCTTTACGACGGAGGATTGGCAACCTCGGAGATGATGGGGCCGGAAAATACCAGCTTCAGCCCTTTGAGCATTGATTCTCCAATGAACGCCCTTCTGATGCCGCAGATAGAAGGGAAATCAAAGACTATGCTTCGTCCACCAGGAACCGGACAGGACGAGGGCATGCCGTTCAAATCAAGCCTGGTGCTTGGTTTAAATGCCAATTCGAAAGTGAAGAATGCGGCTTGGTCATTCGTCAAGTTCCTGCTTTCCGAAGAGATGCAGTCTTCCAGAGCCATGATGAACTTTCCCGTAAACAAGGCGGCGCTTAAAAAAGGATTGGCTTCCACGAAGCAAATGATAGAAGGGGGTGGCAGTCAGGGAGGCAAGTCAAGCAGCATTAAGCTGAGGGGAAAGGACGGACAAGAAATCAAGCCGACCGTGAATGAAGAAGATATTAATAAAGTAATTGCCATGATGCCGACCGTCGGCAAATACGCCAATCAAGATTTGAAGGTTCTAGGCATGATTACCGAGGAATCGGCTGCGTATTTTAACGGGAATAAATCAGCCGATGCGGTAGCAAAATCGTTAGCTAACCGGATTAATACTTATTTGAACGAATAACTTTGAGCATGACTTGAATAAACACTGACCGTAACTGTCAGCAATAGACAGGTATACTTGGCTTTGGGAACGACAAAAATGCCATTGGAGGAATGAACGTGTACGCAAAGCTGGAGCAGTTCGTAACGGAATGGGAGCAAGAAACGCGCATGACGGAGGATGTATTGAAGACATTGACGGATGAGTCGCTGACGCAGCCCATTAGAAGCGACCGCAGGACGCTGGGAGCGCTGGCTTGGCATCTGGTCACATCTGTCGGATTCATGTCGACACTGGGTCTGGAGCTTGAAACGCAACCGAAGGGTACTTCGGTGCCTGATTCTGCAGCCGAAATCGCAGAAGCCTATAGCGGAATCGCGCATTCCTTGCTGCATGCCGTACAATCGCAGTGGGACGACAAAAGCCTTTCGGCTACGCAAACCATCATGGGTGAGGAATGGGGAAACGGTGCTTCCTTGCACTTTGCAGTCATGCATCAAGCGCATCATCGCGGACAGATGACCGTGCTTATGCGGCAAGCAGGGCTATTGGTTCCTGAGCTGTACGGTCCCACCTACGAAAGCTGGCTCGAAAAGGGAATGGAGCCGCTCTTGTAGAATCGTTATGATAGCCCGATAGCCCGTAACTCATAATCCAAAAAAGAAGGTATAGGAGAATATGTCCAAAGCAGACACGATGTTGTCTATCCTATGGCTGCTTCGGTCCGGCAGAAAGATGACGGCGAGGCAGTTGTCCGACGAACTTGAGGTTCATATCCGAACCGTATACCGCTGCATCGATTCTCTATGCGCAAGCGGCGCGCCGATAATGGCAGAGTCTGGACCGAACGGTGGTTTTCAGATCATTGGACGCTTCGCCGATACCCCGCTCATGTTTGATTCGGAGGAGCAGAAGGCATTGATGCAAGCGTCCGTCTTCGCCGAAGCGGCCGGTTATCCCTTCACAGAGGCACTCAGCCGAGCCGTCGACAAACTTAAGCTGTATACGAACGAAGAGCAATCGGAGTACCTTCATCGCCATAGCCTCGGCCTCTCCGTCATCTCTCCACCACTGGCAAGTCACAAGGTATCAATCCTTCAGGAACTGGAGGAGGCTTGTGCTAGGGGGCAATCCGTTATGATGGATTACGACAAAGGAAGAGGGCCAGCCGTCTCAAGGGAATACGATCCGTATGGCATTATCCACTGGAAAGGCAACTGGTACACGGTTGGCTTCTGCCAATTGCGGCAATCCCTGCGCAGCTTCCGGGTGGACCGGATTTCAAGAATTACTCCGGCCGGGAACCGTTTCGAACGCCCTGCTGATTTCTCCGCCAAAGATTACCTGATGGGGCAACTGCTGCCTGATTCTCTTGGGACGGAGGAATTAACGGAGGTTAAGGTGCGCGCGCATGAACAAGTGCTGAACGAGCTGCAGCGTCACTGGCTATTCGGCCATTCCTTAGTGGAGCGATCGGAGGAGGAGGCTTTATTCCGGCTAGGTACCTCCTCTCTCCTATCCTATGTCCCTTATTTCCTGCTCCCTTACGGCAAAGCGCTGACCGTGCTTGAGCCGAACAGTCTAATCGAGAAATTGGCTGAGGTGAGCGGCAGTCTCTCAGTTCATTATGGAGCTATATTGAAGAACACAACGGAATCGAAAGGATGAAACCAATGACCAAATTTACGATGTACGGAAAATTAATCGCTCAACCAGGCAAAAGGGAAGAACTTGCACAAATGCTGCTCCAAGCGGCAGAAGGCCTACAGTCCAACCCTAACTGTGAGCTCTACATAGTGAACGTCTCCGAAGAAGACCCTGACGCCATCTGGGTTACCGAGCTATGGCGGGACGCAGATGCCCATGCCGCTTCGCTGAAGGATGAACAAACAATAGCGTTGATTCAACAGGCAAGGCCGCTTATTGCAGGCGTAGAACCGATGCGGCTGAGACCTATTGGCGGAAAGGGTCTTTAGTACTTGAAGTTGGCATGACGAAAATAATTAGTTAATGACCCATCATAACCTAAGTTCGGTTTTGTCAAGTTGATCTCTTGACGGAACCGGACTTAGGTTTTTTCCTTTTTGCAGGCCTCCCCAGATAAGAACGCCAATTGTATGAAAGGATGGATTTTCTTACCTCAAGTAATCCAAGTTTGTAATCTAGCCATATTTATTGTAGTTTTGTCGAATACTCGTCTTAGAGCGGTCAAGTTATGATTAAGTAGACAACAAACACAGGAGGGTTAACATGAAAAAGAGAATTTTGACATCGCTCGCCGCAATCATTGCAACATGCGTGCTCATAACCGGATGTGGAGCGTCTTCCGGCAATGGTAATGTAAATCAAGGCGGGAAGACCGCGGAAGAGCCGACAACGGCCCCTAAAACCAATGAGCCGGTTACGATTCGGGTAGCGCTAAGTAAGGGCGAGGTTTCGGATGACGAAGTGAAAGAATTTGAAACGAACAACCCCGGCATTAAAATTACACTGGAAGAGATCGATCAGCAGAAGCTGGCTGCCCAATTAGCCACGAACGATGCGCCTGACTTGATTCGTGCGCAGGGCGCCGTCGACCTGACGTCGTATGTCGTAAAAGGCCTTGCTATGGACCTCACTCCTTTCATGCAGACGAGCCAGGTGCTGAAAGAAGATGATTTCCTATCGCCGGTGAATCTGTACCGCTTCGACGGGAAGGTTCAAGGTCAGGGTCCTATATACGGCATGCCGAAAGATTGGTCGCCGGATTTTACAATCTTCTACAACAAAACCTTGTTTGACGCTGCTGGCGTCAAGGTTCCGGATTCGAAAGAGCCGCTTACGTGGAACGAATTGATGGAACTGGCCAAAAAGTTAACCCTAACGGAAGACGGCAAGGTGAAGCAGTACGGTCTCGCGTTGCTTGGGAAAACGCAAGCGGACTTTCCGTCCATCATGCTCGAAATGGCAAGTAAAGGAGTTAATGTTTTCTCCGAAGATATGAAAACAGCCGATTTTACCAAACCGGAAGTGAAGGAAGCTGTTTCCATGTGGGTGGATGCCGTCAAGAAAAACCTGGGTAAAAACGACGTGAACCAGGATCCCGCTGCATGGGGCGGAGATTTGTTTATGAACAATAAAGCCGCCATGATCATGGCAGGCTACTGGTTCTCCGGCATGATCCGCGGCGACGAGAAGATGAAGACGCACCTCGACGATTTCGGCATGCTTGCGGCGCCTATTGCCGAGAACGGCGAGCGAGTGTCGCCGACGGGGGCTGCTACCGGATTTATCATTAACAAGAACACGGAGCATCCGGAGCAGGCCTGGAAGGTGTTTGAATATATTATGGCAGGCACTCCGGCGAAAAACCGCGCAACCGGCGGCTGGGGAGTACCGGCGCTTAAATCGCTGCTTCCGCTGATGCCACAGGTAACCGATTTCGACAAAAGGGTCTACAACCAGCTTCAGGAAGAATTGAAGTACTCGAACGGCTTTTTGGAAAGCAATCCGTTCTTACTTAACGGCCAAACCCTTCTGGACAAATACGTGACGCCTGTTTATTTCGGCAAAGCGGATCTGGATGAAGCCTTGAAAGAGCTGACGAAAAACGCAAACCTGATTATTCAAGAGAATATGAATGCTATTCAGTAATAGCTGTTAGTTAAAGAAGGAAAGGGAGAAGGCATTCTCCCTTTCCATTTTAGGGAGTGACGAATCATGCTGCAAACAAAAAAATGGAGACAATACGCTACTTTCTACGCCTTCGTATCACCTTGGCTAATCATATTTATCTTTCTCGGACTATTCCCGCTGCTGTACGGCCTTTATCTGAGCTTTACGAATTTTACAGGATTTAATATGAACCAATTGAAGTTTGTAGGCTTTAGCAATTACAAAACGGTATTCCTGGATTCTGAATCCATGTATGCGCTCGGCCGCACGCTGCTGGTTACGGCGATCAACGTCCCCATCAGCCTTGCAATCGGCCTGTTTCTTGCTGTCCTGTTAAACCTGAAGATCAAGGGGCTCTCCTGGTGGAGGACCGCTTTCTATATTCCTTCCGTTGTCCCGGTCGTTTCAACCGTATTGATGTGGAAGTTTATTTTTTCCGGTGATGGGCTGCTCAATACGCTGTTCGATAAGCTTCAGCTTCAGCCGATCAACTGGCTCGGTTACGAATATGCGACAACCGCGTTGATCGTCATGCTGTTATGGGGAGCGGGCGGCAGTTTGCTCATCAATCTCGCGGGCTTGAAGGGGATTCCCGCCGACTTGTATGAAGCGGCCGAGATTGACGGAGCAAGCCCGGTCCGTAAGTTTTTTACCGTAACATTACCGCTAATGACCCATATCCTGTTCTTTAATTTAATTATGGGTATCATCGGATCGCTCCAAATCTATATCCAGCCGATCCTCTTGTCGGGCAAAACGCTCCTGGATTCTCCGATCAAGCCAAACTATTTATATCTGGTACATGCTTTTCAACAAATCTTTGCGTTTCAACGTTTCGGTTACGGCTTGGCGCTCATGTGGGTTTTATTCATCGCGATTCTGCTGTTGACCGTACTGGTCTTTTACTCGAGCCGTTTCTGGGTCTATTATGAGACCGATCAGGAGGTGTGATGATGGTTAATGCAGGAATCAATAAGCCGCTGCTTCGAGTGGTTGTGTATGGCCTACTCACCGTGCTGACGATTATTTTCGTCTATCCGCTATTTATCACAATGGCTAATTCACTAAATCCGCTCTATTCTCTGTCGACTCTTCTGCCGACGGCATTCGAATGGGAAAATTACAAGATGGCCGTAACTACGATAGAGTTTCCAGAATATCTGAAAAACTCGCTAATTATTTGCGCGATTTCAGTGCCTTTAACGACATTGTCCAGCGCACTGGCCGGATTTGCATTCGCAAGGCTGCGCGCCCCGGGGAAGAAGCTGCTCTTCGTGATCATTACTTCAACGATGATGCTGCCCGGGATCGTGACGCAAATCCCCACCTATATTTTGTTCCATAAAATGAACTTTATTGATACGTTTTATCCGTGGCTCCTGTGGGGCATCGGCGGGGCGCCGTTCTTTATATTTATGTACCGGCAGTTCTTTTCCACGGTCCCGAAGGAGCTTGAAGAAGCGGCGCGAATCGACGGCTGCTCTACGTTCAGAATGTACGCGACCATATTCATGCCTTTGGCCACGCCGGCAACCTGGACGACCGTGATTATGTTATTCCAGGGGACCTGGGGAGACTTCATTACTCCTTTCATGTTTTTGAGGGACGAGCATTATCCGCTTGCGACAGCGCTAGCCACGATCGGCTATCACCTGCCCGACAACCCGAATGTCATACTGGCGCAGCCTAGCTCGGCTGCGGCGATTCTGTTCATGATTCCGACGATTGCCGCCTTCTTCTTCGGTCAGAGGTATTTGGTGGATGGTATTGCAGCGGGTGCAGTTAAAGGTTAAACTAGAACTAAATGTCGATAAATGTCGATAAATGTCTAATTAACTTTCAACAAGAAGCGGGTGCAGCTATGTTCACCATTTTAATCGTGGACGATGAAGCGGGAATACGCGATGGTCTTGCGTCGCTGAATTGGCAGACGATCGGCTATGAAATTGCCGGAGTCGCCGCGCATGGTTTGGAAGTTCTGGCTTTCATGGAGGAGAGGCCCGTCGATGTCATTCTCACCGATATCCGTATGCCGTTTATGGACGGCATACAGCTCCTCGGAGCCGTAAAAGAGAAATATCCCTTTGTCAAAGTCATTATACTCTCCGGGTATGATGACTTTGAGTATGCCAAGCAGGCGCTTAAGTTCGGGGCGGCGGATTATTTGCTCAAGCCGACGATTATCGAGGATCTTTTCGCTATCTTTAAAGAGCTTCATCGCAGGATGATTAATGAGAAGCAAATCGAATATCGCCAGGCGACCCTTGAACGCAAAGAAAGACTTCTTTCCCGGATGCTCCGGGTGAACTTTTTGAAAGAAATGTTAGCCGGGATGGTGAGCTCGGAGGACATTGAACAATCGGCGGCAGAAGCCGAATTCATCTTCTCGCAGGAATCCGACTATCAAGTATCCATCTTGTCTCTGGATCGCCTGCAGAAGGGAGTTTCCGGCATCAGCAAGAAAGAGCTGCGATTGATTTCCTTCTCTCTAGACAACATGCTGTCTGAGCTGTGGGAAGCCAAAGGTCTCGGTTACCATTATGTCGATCCGGAAACCGCCCGCTGCTACTTCATCGCACGGGATATCGACTCGCAGGACGTAATGCTCCAGGTGAAGAAGCAGCTCAGCGCTTGCATGGGGCTGTGGCAATCGACATTCACAATCAGTATCGGCATCGCAGTAACGAATATCGAGCAAATACACGTTTCATGCCGTTCGGCCGAGCTCGCCCTTGCATCATCCGACGAAGCAAACCGGCTTTGTCTTGGCACGTATGTAAACGTTCACAACCGCAGCGCTACGCCGGAGCCGATAGATCAGGATCAGCAGGCACCCAAAGGAACTCATTATATCATTGAGGAAGCGAAGAAATATATCCTCCAAAACTATACCAAGAACGTCACCTTGAAAAAAGTGGCGGAGAATGTCCATGTGACGCCGAATTATTTAAGCGCCTTGTTTAAAGAAACCGGCGAAAACTTCATCCAGTACTTGACTGCACTGCGAATCGAGCAGGCGAAGATGCTGCTTAAAGATCCCAGGAACAAGATTTACGAAATCGTAGAGATGGTCGGCTATTCGGACCCGGCCTATTTCTCGGCCACATTCAAGAAGTATGTTGGGAAGACGCCTCTGGAATACAGGCTGTCGATGGAATAATAATTCCAGCGGCCGCACAAAAGACATTAATCGGAGACGAGCAACCATGAGAAAACTGCTGAGACCTAATATGTTTGAACCTACGGTTAAACGCATCACCGTGCTCGCGCTGCTGTTAAGTCTGATCGCGCAGCTGATTCTGGTATGGACCGGATTTTCCTATTTGAATAAAAACAGCCAAGTCATTCAAGCGAATGAAAAACAAGGTTTTCAGTCATTTTATGGGCAAAACCTGACAACGATAATTACCGAAATCAACAACACGATGGACCTGTTTGAGAAAAACGACCTGCGCAAATATTCGGCCAGTTTCCTGCCTTTAAGGGATATGGATACGATTCGAAAGGCGACGGAGG
Source organism: Paenibacillus prosopidis (assembly GCF_003337375.1). Lineage (GTDB taxonomy): Bacteria > Bacillota > Bacilli > Paenibacillales > Paenibacillaceae > Pristimantibacillus > Pristimantibacillus prosopidis. The sequence goes on along the minus strand of NZ_QPJD01000004.1, from coordinate 251,154 downwards.
AGCTTAACGAGAAGTTAAACGCGCTCAACCTGTCGCCTTCCTTTTATAAAACCGTCTATTTGATCGGCGCCGACCGAAACCAGTATTCCTTCATGAAGGAGATCGGCGAGCCGGACCTGCATGTGCTGCCGGATTTGAATAAGGAAGGCTTCGATTCGCAGGGCTGGACAAATGCTCTGTTCGAAAATAAGCGTAAAATTGTTAGATTCGGTCAAGATGAGCTACCGGTGAATAATCAGGCGCTAATGAATGATGATATGAAAGACTTTATATCCCAAACCTCCGGCAACCTGGTTATCAATAACGGTAATATAGGAATTTTTGTCATCTTTGTATTGCAGGATGGCTTGTTTAATGCCGCAGAAGAAGCCCGCGGCGACGCTCACACACCCGTTGTGGTGAGCGATGATGTCGGCCAGCCGATATGGAGCAGCATAGCCGATCCGGATCTGGTGTTTCAAACCGCGACGGTCAGCAGCGGCAGGATCTCGCAGGGAAACGAAACCTACGTTGCAGTCAGAAACAAGCTGGACCTGTTTCCTTATCAGGTCACTTATCTTTATGCTGCAAATAACCTCAATCCCTCTGTACTCAGAGTCGCGGTCATCTTTATCGCGATTGCCGCAATCGCCCAAGTGCTCTCCTTCGGATTCAGTTTCGTGCGTTCCAAGAAAATGTTTCTTCCTTTTCGCAAGTTTTCCATGGCAGTACGCAGACAGTCCTTGTCGGATGACATGAACCTGAATTCCGTCGCGGCCGATTTGACCAAAAGCGGTGCCCGGGAAATGTCGTTAAAGAATAAAATCCTGATCACCCTTATCATATCCGTCCTTGTTCCGACACTTGCAAGCGGACTGCTGTATTCCTTCATGCTGACGCAAAGCATTAATAACACCGCCGACCAGTTTCTGGGCCGTATCGGCGGGCTGACGAAAACGTCCGCCCACATCAACGTCCAGCGGCTGGAAAATACGATCAACCGGCTGACAATCAGCCAGGAGCTGCAAGAGTTTCTGACGAAACAGCATAGTTGGCTCAATATCCCTTACTATAAAGACAGGGAGATCGATTACGACTCGATTGCCGCTTTTCCCGGCGTCAACAACTTTTCTTATATTGTTCTTTATGACAATAAAGGATTGGCGATTTATTCTTCTATATTTTCAAATAATCTCAATTTGTTTACGGTCAATAAATCGCTCTTCAAGGATACCGATTCATCCTATTGGGTGTCGGACTATGTAGACATCACGAGCCAATTCAATGCGGCCATCGTGAAACGAATTCCGCACTTAAACAAAGCTCTCGACACAGGGCAGTCCTACTATTTGCTGGCCGTTCCCAAAGACGACCTGTTCAAAAATATGGATTTTGGATCCTCCGGATTTTTTGTGACAAACGGGCAGAACAAAGAACTCTTTCATATTCACCGTTACTCGAGCAATTACCAATCGAAGCTGTTCTCCTATTCTTATCCGATTGCAGATACGGGGATGACCGCGAACTTTCAGTATCCGAAAGAGGAATTCGAGGCGCAGTACCGGGAATATTTTTATCGCTTCTTGTTTGTTTTATTGGGCGTATCCTTGTTTTCGTTCCTGCTCGCAAGCATGCTTAGCACGCTGCTGTCGAGACCGATCGAGCGGCTGATGGGCTCGATTAACCATACTTCACAGGTTCATTTCGATCATCTTGTCCAAGGAGGCTCGAAGAGCGAAGTCGGCCAGCTGATTGAAAATTATAATGAGATGGTTCAAAAAATGAATAACCTTATTCACGAGAACATACGGATTCTCGAAGAAAACGCTCAGTCGAAGCTGAAGGAAAAAGAGATGAACACGCTTAAAGTGAAGGCCGAGCTTGACATGCTGCAGTCGCAAATTAATCCGCATTTTCTTTATAACACCTTGGAGTCTATCAATATGAAAAGCATCCGCTACGGCATGCACGACGTGAGCATCATGATCCGTCATTTATCGGATATGTTTCGCTACAGCGTGGGCAAAGGTTCCGTTATGGTTCCGCTGCAGAAAGAAATCGATCACGTGAAGAACTTTATCGCCATCCACAATATGCGGCTCGGCCATATCGTCGATTTAATGATTGAAGTGCCGGAGCCTTTAATGAACGCGTCCGTCCTGAGATTCTCCCTTCAACCGATAGTAGAGAACAGCATGAAACACGCCTTCGTCGGATATAAAGAAGGGGCCTGCATTCTTATTCGCGCCAGAAGCGACGAGCAGTTTCTGCATATCGAAATTCGCGATAACGGTATCGGAATGGACGAGGAGCGATTGGCCGAGGTCGAAGCCGTTCTGAACGGAACGGATGACGGATTGAACGCTCAGGAAGGGTCAGGCGGCATCGGGCTGAAAAATGTGTACTCGCGGTTGAAGCTTCATTTTCCGGATAATCCGGGGTTCCGGATCGAAAGCGAATTAATGGGCGGCACAACGATCCGGCTTAGTTTGCCCCTTCTGTAGTATCACTGTAACCGAACAATAATCAGCGAGTAACATTAATAAAAAATATCCTCGATCCCTTCAATGGGATGAGGATATTTTTTTGTCATTCCGGCTCAAACCACCTTAAACACCGGATTAACCGGTATAAAGTGAACGGGCAGCTCGGGATAAGACTCCTGCAGCCGTTTTGCCAAATAGCGCATGCCGGGCTCTTCGCTCTCCGCATGTCCCATGACAAGCAGCGATTTCGGAACGCCCTGATAGGCAGAATCCCTGGCGTATTCTGGCGTTTCCCATTCGGGCCCCTCGCCGGCGATAATCAGGTCGAGACTCTTCTCGCGGTAGAAAGGAATGGCGTTAACGCCTCCGCCTCTGTAGCCCACTAGAATTCCGATGCGGCTGCAAGTCATATACGGGTCACCAGCGATCCGTACATAAGGGATGGATAGCTGTGTTTTGACATATTCTGCAATTTCACTTGCACGCATTTCGGGTAAACGAAGCACTGCCGACGTAGGCAGCATTTCCTCCACGCGAGATTCCCATTTCAGACTATGAAGCAAACCAGTCATGATGGGATCGGGCTCCGCCTTATGGCAATAATCATGATGCCGGTAGATGGCGATGCCGGATTGCTGAAGAAGGTTTTGCTTGTTTCGATAGACCTGATCGCCGGTCAGAAGCCCGTTCGTCATCCGATGGCTGTAGTAGGCGGCTTCATGGGAGATAAGCAAATTCACGCCCAAGGACAAAGCTTGCTCGATGACCTGCTGCGTTGCCATAAACGTCGTCGCGATTCCACGCACTTCGGTATCCGGGCAGCCCGGTTCCAAATCGTCGACCGTGTTCTCAATCGGTTGGATTGTTAAGCGGAGCCGATCGATTACATTTTGAATGGTTACCGTCATTGATCCTATTCCTTTCTGCATCAATATAAGCTAACTCACGATCTGTAGAGTTTACGATACTCCGTAGGAGCTTTTCCTACAATCTTCTTGAATACGGCATTGAATGAATCGATGTTGCGGTAGCCGACTAGCTCGGCGATGCTGCTAATCTTATGCTCGGATCCGCGAAGGAACTCGCAGCTTTTTTGAATGCGTAAATTTTGAAGAAACGAACCAAACGATTGTCCGGTATGCTGTTGAAACATACGCTGCAAATGCCTAATGCTCCATTTTGAGATTCGCGCCAAATCAGACATTGTAACGGCCTCATGTAAATGTTGCTCTAGATATTGGATCACTTGATCAAAATCGTTGGCAACCTGTATGTCCGGCTTGTTTGCTTCCGTGTATTTCTGTCTGTATACGGTTACAACCAATTGGCTCAGTAATGTGTGCAGCATCGTTGTGGAACCAATGCTTGGAACAGACATTTCACGGTACAGCTTTTGCATGAGACTTTCAATTGAACCGTCACGGTCGAAGACCGAGAAATAGGACGACTTGCTGTTTTGAAGCTCCGTCAGGTGTTCCAGAATAGGCGGGTCTTGCAAGACAACAGCTAATTGATTGACCATGTGGGCGTCAAACAGGCAATTATAGACAATTAGCGGATTACCTAATGAATCAGGAGAAGTAGGACGGAACACATGGGAGAAACCCACGGGAATGGCGAACAGCAGTCCTTTGCTGACAGGAAACGTTTCGCGTTCGATATGGTGAAAGCCCTTTCCTTCGGCAACATAACAATACTCAATAAAGTCGTGTGCGTGAAAGGGGACAGTGAAATCTTCCGAAGAGCGATTGACCCATAAATGAAGGTTGTTTTGAAAAAAAACCTCACCCTTAAACAACTGGGTTGTAGGGTTCATTGAAGTTCCCCCTCTGGAATGAATGGCGTGATCTTTAGGGTATTTTGTCCGTATTGCCGGGTGTTATCCCGATTCTCACAGCTATAATTATATTGTAAATACATGCATTAATCCAATCCAGAGAGGAAGTCGTTCAAATGTTCGGTATAACTAAGCTCCGCTGCGAGTACAAGCAAAATCCAATAGGAATGGATATAATCGTTCCTAGGATTAGTTGGCAGTTGCTCTCAAATGATAGAGATAGCGTACAGTCTGCTTATCAAATACAGATTGCGAAAGATGCCTTATTTGATAACGTAATATGGGATTCTGCAAGGGTTGAAAGTTCCCAGTCTATACATGTTGAATTGAATCTGCGGCCAGAAGCCAGGATGCGCTATTATTATCGTGTTCAGGCATGGGACAAATTAGGAAGGGGCTCGGATTGGTCGGAGTCCGCATTTTTTGAAACAGGACTCATGGATGCGAAAGAGTGGCAGGCCGAGTGGATCAGCGCGCCGCTCGCGCAATTTCCTCAGGACTCCGAAGTATGTCCGCAGCTTCGCACATTTGTCGAAGTGACCGGTCAAGTCTCAGCAGCAAGAGTTTACGTGACAGCGCTTGGATTGTACGAGCTGCAGCTGAACGGCCGACGCGTGAGCGGTCACTATTTTACACCAGGGTGGACCAGCTATGGGAAAAGGCTGCAGTATCAAACCTATGATGTCACAGATCTTCTGGAGGAAGGCACGAATGCGCTTGGTGCTTTGCTCGGAGACGGCTGGTACAAGGGCTATCTGGGCTGGCAGAATCATAAAGAGATGTATGGTTCAAGAACAGCGCTGCTGTTGGAGCTTCATATCCGCTATGAAGATGGCTCCGAAGTGAGCATTGTATCCAATCAGAGCTGGCAGGCAGCGGAAAGCGCCATACGGATGTCTGATATTTACATGGGAGAAACCTATGATGCACGGCTTCAGAGGGACTGGACAGATCAGCCGGATGATGGATGGTATCAAGTGGAAACGATTGAGCACACGAAGGCTATTATCGTAGCCCAAGAAAATGTTCCAGTGACCAAAGTCGACGAGTTGAAGCCGCTTGCCCTTCTGACAACGCCGCAGGGTGATAGCGTGCTTGATATGGGGCAGAATATGGTAGGCTGGTTGAAATTCACCGTACAAGGTGAGCCGGGGTGGACAGTTGAATTGGAGCATGCGGAAGTATTGGATCGGGAAGGGAACTTCTACCGGGATAACATACGCCGTGCCAAGCAGAGAATCAGTTACACGTTAAAGGGTGGCGAAGCGGAAACATACGAGCCGCATTTCACATTTCAGGGTTTCCGGTTTGTGTTGCTTACAGGATTTCCTGATACAGTCCGTCTAGAGGATTTTACGGGAGTTGTTCTGCATTCCAATATGGAGCCTACCGGCAATTTCGAATGCTCCGATCCGCTCGTTAACCAGTTGCATCACAACATCCTGTGGGGGCAAAAAGGGAACTTCCTCGATGTTCCGACAGATTGTCCGCAGCGGGATGAACGGCTTGGGTGGACAGGCGACGCGCAGATGTTTGTCCGTACAGCATCCTATCTAATGAATACGGCCCCTTTTTTCACAAAATGGCTCCGGGATTTGAAAGCGGACCAGACAACGGAAGGCGGCATCCCGTTCTATATTCCGAACTTAAAAGAATCCTTCTCTTCGGGTTGGGGCGAAACAAGCCACTCCTCTGCCGCCTGGGGTGATGCCGCAGCGATCTGTCCGTGGACGATTTATGAGATGTATGGGGATAAAAGGCTTCTTGAAGAGCAATACGAGAGCATGAAAAAGTGGGTTTCTTACATTCATGGGCAAGGAAGCAACCCTTACCTCTGGAATACAGGCTTTCATTTCGGAGATTGGCTTGCACTCGATTCTAAGCCGGATAGTTATATTGGAGCTACAGATCGTGATTATATTGCAACCGCTTTTTATGCGTATTCAGTCTCGCTCACTTTGAAAGCCGCTGCGGCGCTTGACCGGACAGAGGATATGGAATATTACCGTGATTTGCATGGGAAAATCGTTAATGAATTCCGTAATGAATTCGTTACGCCATCGGGGCGGCTATCTGTCCCGACTCAAACGGCTCAGGTCCTGGCGCTGCGTTTTGGTCTTGTAGAGGGAGCAGCAAGAGAGAGGGCGGTGCGCAAACTTACGGATCTATTAGCTGAGGCGGGCAATCATCTAACCACGGGCTTCGTCGGCACGCCGTATCTGAATCCTGTTCTCAGCGAGACAGGAAATAACGAGCTTGCCTACCAGCTGCTCTTTCAAAAGGATTATCCATCCTGGCTGTATCAGGTGACGAAGGGCGCAACGACGATCTGGGAGCATTGGGATGGAATTAAGGAAGACGGCAGCTTCTGGAGCGCCGACATGAATTCCTTCAATCATTATGCTTACGGCGCTATTGGCGAATGGCTGTACCGCCATGTTGCCGGAATTGGACCTGACGAATCAGAGCCAGGGTTCAAGATTGTTCATATCAAGCCGCAGCCTGGTCCGGGTCTAGAATGGGCGGAAGCGCACCTTGAAACCATGTATGGTAAAGTTGCTTCGTATTGGAGGAGATCAGAGGATGGCGGGATGGCAGTCCGCGTGACGATTCCAGCGAATGCTGAAGGAATTGTGATCCTGCCAGGAGCAATAAATGGATTGCTTGAGAGCGGTCTCCCTGCAGAGCAGGTCGCGGGCATCCGCAGCATGGAGTCCGCGGAGAGCGGCGTGCGACTTGTTTTGGGATCGGGCAGCTACCAGTTTACGTACCGTCCTTAATGTAATGAACACAAAAAAAGACTTTGATATTTTTAATATCAAGGTCTTTTTATATTGCGTAATAATTGTAGTGCTTTTTTAGAGTTCTCTACTTCACGCCGACCAATTTTAGGTGTTTTCATCTCATATGCATTTTTCTCGGTCTTTCCTTTTTTAATAGATCCCATTATCTATCACTCCTATCTCAATTGTTAATCATTCTAACCATTGGATAAGAGATTTAAACAAAAGAGAACAGGTAGGGAGGGTCCCTACCTGTTCAGTATGCTAGTATGATCAATGTTTCAAACTAATAAGTGCTTTACGGTTAATGTCTCTTAACTCCTGAAAGCCTGTAGCTATCGAAACCTTTGTCTCTAAAGCTTTCCCTGTCTTTAATAATACAGGAGCTTGTCCACGGCTTGCTTTCCGTTTATCTTGCACCCGATTAGCAACTTTCGCCATGTGAATTCCTCCTAAAATATGATTCTATTCATATTCTAGCATAGCCTTATGTCATATACCAATGAAATATCCGGCTCAAGTTAACAATGTTGGTAATATCGACTTCGTCTACTCTCGATCCTTCACTTGTTCGTATTCCAATTAATAGACTTCTATTCTGAAAGATTGGAATCACGATTAGCTTATCCGTTTCCAAAGATGTTCCGATTCCACTTGTTAGTTTATCTACGACTTGTGTACGAAAACCAGGTTGATTATCCTTATCTGGTGCATCATCAAGTTCATAAAGGAAAAGCGTTTCAAGCTGTGAAAGTGCTCGTCCGATATGTTGCTTTGTTTCGGTTTCATCTGAACCAATTCGAAAATGAAACATTTCTAACCGAAATCGAAATTGACTGGTATACAAGGATAGAAATTGTTTTAATTCTCTTTGGTAAGCGTTCCAATTCTGAGGGATATCCGTCTTAGGTTCAAAGTAATCTGCCGTTTGTTTGATTACATCCGAGAACGCCTGGAGCTTTATTGCGGTAGAGTTAATGAAATCAACGTTTACTTCAATCGTTTTCTCGATTTTAGCGCGGTGTTGAAACTCAGCACTCCATATTTTTGTAATACTTGGAGTTTGAAATACCGCCAAATCAATAAACACAACGAAGGCTGTTAATTGTAATAGAATTTTCCAATCACGGAAATCTACGTAGCCTGCAACAACACCAATACCCGTTAAAGTTAGAAAAAGAACATAGAAAACCTTTCGGATACGCCAGATGTCATCACTAAATTTTTCAGCATCTTTACGAAACTGATAAATGGAATAAAAGAGGTATACAATGATGCTGGTGAAGAAAAAACCAAAGTAAGCGTTAGTTCCTTTCTTATGCAGTTCCATTGCTTTATGTATCCAGGGATCAACCTTTGTCCAATTGATAAATGTATAGAAGTAAGATAACCCTACAATAACGAGTATGCTGCCGATTAGTATGCCGAGAACTTTAATTCTCCTGCTTATGTTAATCCTCCCCTTCAGATCTGCTTCGCATGCGCAGTTTGAATTCCCTGGGCGAGCACTGATTATGCCGCTTGAAAAGCTTATAGAATTGGGCCATGTTAGTGATGCCGACCTCGAAGCTCACATCCATAATACTAAGCTCAGTCGTCAGCAATAATAGCTCGGAGAGCTTGATCCGTTTATAGTTGACGTATTCCACGAAAGAAACGCCCATCGTTTTCTTGAAATATTTTATAAAATAATGATAGCTCAAATTAAGCAAAGAACAAGCGTCCTCGACGCAGAGCTTATCGTTCAAATGGGCGTTTATATAATCAAGAACCGGTCTTAATCTATTTAACTCGGTTTCCTCCGTGTAGTTCAGTACGTTGCGGCTATCGCTTCTTAATAGTAACAGCATCAGTCTCTTGATTGTAGAGCTGATGGCCATTTCGTAGCCTCTCATTCGTGTTTGCGATTCTTTGAAGATTTCCATAATGAAAGCATACGTTTCCCGTTTTGCCGACTCATTTATGTCAAAAATATAGTTTAGTTTATCCAGCGGCTCGGTCAGTTCCGAGAAGCAGTACAGATACGGCATGGTGCTCTGGTCAAAATGTTTGCCAAGATCGATCTGAAACACCACATAGTGCAGTGCATCTGTAAGAGGCTTATGGGAACGGTGCGGCTGGGAGGCCCCCAAAACCATAACGTCACCAGGCCCGAGGACTACGTAATCGTGCTTGCTTTGTACGCCTAAGTGACCTTCTATGATAGCAAGAAACTCTACTTCTTTATGATAGTGCCATGGGTGTTTCTCCACAATGCTGCAATGGTAAGCCTCTAGGGAGATCTCCCATATTTTTAGAAAAAGCAGCGGATTCTGATAGATGACCTCTTCATTGAGCGCTTCGGAATGCGTATCAATATTGGTTTCTAATAAGGGCATGAGCGTTACCTCCTTTTTGGAGTATAACACTTTTGAATATAAAAGCAGCATGATTTAGCATTTCTCTAGCGATTCGGATTTTTTATACTGAGAGTAATGAAAACAAGAAGGAGTGTTCGAAAAATGGTTAAGGTAACGGTATGGAATGAAAATCGTCATGAGAAAAAGAACCCGCTTGTAGGTGAAATATATCCGGATGGCATCCATGGTGCGATTGCAGGTTTTTTAACGGAAGCAGGATTTGAAGCGGGGACGGCTACATTGGATGAGCCAGAACATGGTTTAACAGACGACGTATTAAACAATACGGATGTATTAATTTGGTGGGGACATCTTGCGCACGGAGAAGTAAAGGATGAAGTTGTCCAAAAAGTACAGCAGCGAGTGCTTGACGGAATGGGTTTGATTGTACTTCACTCGGGTCATTTCTCAAAAATCTTTAAAACCTTAATGGGTACAAGCTGCGATTTGAAATGGCGTGAAGCTGATGAGAAAGAACGTCTTTGGGTCTTGGCGCCAAGCCATCCGATCGCAGAAGGAATTGGGGAATATATCGAACTGGAAAAAGAAGAAATGTATGGCGAGCATTTTGATATCCCTGCACCGGACGAGCTTATCTTTACAAGCTGGTTCGAAGGAGGAGAAGTGTTCCGCAGCGGATGCACATTTATACGCGGAAACGGCAAGGTGTTTTATTTCCGGCCGGGGCATGAAACCTATCCAACGTATCATAACAAAGCCATTCAACGAGTCATTGTGAATGCCGTGAATTGGGCACAGCCGGTAGATCGCAATCGTCCAGTCTATGGGAATGCAAAGCCCTTAGAAAAAATAGCGGCTAAAGTAAATTAATCAAGTAACTTTAAAAGTTGGCGTGATTACATGTGTGTAAAATAAAAGCTGATTTCGGTTAATGACCGGAGTCAGTTTTTTTAGTTAAAAAGATCGACTTAACACTAAGCTAAAAGCCCGCCCAGTCATGTTTTCTACCCTCTGAAGATATATTAATAACAGAAAATGTTCCACGCTTTGGATCATGCATAGAAAGCCTGGTGGCTGTCATGAATTATATCTTCTTTCCCCATGTCCCATGGTACGACTTTCCTTATCGGCATCTGGCAGAACTGCTGCAATCAAGCGGAAATGTATTCGCCGCCTATTCGGAACTTCCTGCTGAGGCGGACGGTAATGTCAGAGTGATCAGTGTCGCTCAAGCGGCGGAACTGCCTCCGGAGGAAAGCGTTCTGCTTATCTCGCAAATCTTTATTCCGACGGTCATGAACATCCATCTGTTTCGGGCGGTTGTTGCGCTGCTTCCGGAGACACCCCAAGGCGAAAATCCGGAACTATGGAATAAGTATTCGAAGCTGCTTGCCTCTACTTCCGAATTGATTGTAAGCGACTCCGAAAGCGCCTATACGGATCTGCTGTTTAAATACGATCCTGTACTGCTGATCGCTTCGCCGCAGCTGTCGCTTGCAGCGGATCAGGTCGAACGCGACCGGCAAACCTTCTTCGAAGCTCTCGGTCTCGTTATCAATGGAAGATCCATCGATTTTATCAAACAGCGTCAATGGGATGAGCAGATTCAGCATTATAAGCAGCTTTCGCAGATAGACGAAATGAACGAGCTGGTTTGGTATCTTCAATCATTCTATTATTATCTGCTTGGCGAAGGAGTGGAAGCGGCGTCATGCCTGCAGCGCTCGTTTGCCGCATGCGTTCTTACGGGCGTGAAGGACGTTTTGAGCACCCGTTTTCGTTTTTTGGCGGCGATCCACGCATTAAACGGAGAAACGGAACAGGCGCTCCATACATATGGCATTACATGCATAACCGGTGAGGAACGGGCGCATTATGATCGAATGTGTCATTTGTTCGAGCAAGGAGCAATTCTAATTGCACTGGGCGAACTGCTATTTCGAATCGGTGATATGCGGACGTCTTCACGTTTGCTTGCAAAGATCAAGGACGAAAGGGCAGCTTCTCTGTTACGGTCCATCGCCATCCAAGTAGGAGATGTGAAACGTGCACTATCCTTGTCCGTCACCAGCGCAGACAAGGGCAAGCAGCAGATTATTGACCGTATGATGAACGATAAGCTGCAGGGTTTATTTCATCTGATGCAAGGGGAGCGGCGATTGGCGATGCGATTTTTTTGGAGGGCTTCGGCAAATTCCCACTCGTTCGGGGAGCTGTTCGAATTAAAAACGATTGACCGAACGCTTGAAAGTCAATGCTCAGCTGCGCTGCTGCCGGTATGACTGCTTTTGGTCTTGATAGGAGGGAACGGAGTGAAGGCGATTCGCAAATCGGGAGGCAATCGGGTTACCGCCTATATGCAGGTGCGCAACGAAGCGGACCGTTATTTGGAAACGGTGCTTCGGGATTTATCGGAATACGTTGACGATATCGTGATCGTCGACGACGCGAGCACGGATGGAACGGTGAAGCTGTGCCGCTCGTTTCCGAAAGTGAAGCGCCTGGTAGAGTTGACGGAATCGCACTTCGGAAGAGAAGCGGAGCTGAAAGTGCTGCTCTGGAAGGCAGCCTGCGAAGACCAGCCGGATTGGCTGCTCGCAGTAGATGCCGATGAATTGTTCGAGGATCGGATGAAGCAGGAAATCCGATCCTTGGTCGATCAGGACCGATACGACTGGGCCGCTTTCCGGATGTACGATTTTTGGGGCAGCACGACCCATTACCGCGAAGACGATCTCTGGCAGCTGCATAAACGGCACACGACCGCTTTGGTGCGGTACCTTCCGGGATATTATTATTTTTATCCGTCCATGAACCATCATGTTCCCCGCGTTCCACTTTCCTACAACGCGCTGCCTGGCCATCTGTCGGATATCCGCATCAAACATTACGGCTGGGCGGGAAACGAGGAGGAGCGCCGCTGCAAATATTTGCGATACCGCGAACACGATCCCAAGGGTCAATGGGGAAATGAATTGCAGTACCAATCGATACTCGATCCGCATCCGCGCCTGGTGGAGTGGAAGGAGGACTGCCCGTGAGCAAGATCGGGATTTTGACGCACAGCTTCGTCGATGCCTACAACGGGCGCCTGGACCGTATTTTCGGAGGGGGGCTGGAGCGGTATATTTATAATCTATGCGGCGTTATTCGGGAAATGGGAGCAGAACCGGAGGTGCATCAGCTGTCATTCCAGGGCTCTTTCGACCGGCAGGTGGAAGGCATTCGGGTATTCGGTTACCCCTGCACCGACATGGGCCGGATCAAGGACACGTTTAACCTGATGAGTGAACAGGCGGAGGGGAAACTCATTTATTCGAGCCATATTTGGACCCCGCTGCATTACCGCAAAGGAAGCATGGGGATCTGCCACGGAATCAATTGGGATCAACCGCATCTGGATACGGCACAGAAGAACGATATCCGCGGTGCGATACAACATGCGCTCGATTCACTGGAGAGGATCGTTACGGTCGACTCGCATTTTCTGACATACTGCCGTTCCGCCTGCCAATATTGGGATGTCGATAAGGTGAAATTGATTCCGAACGCGGTGGATACTACCCTATTCACACCCGTAGACCGCCCGAAGGAAGGAACAGGCATTCGTATTTTGTTTCCGCGCCGTATCAGTCCGGAACGAGGCATCATACCGATGATCGTCGCTGCCGACCGGATTCTGGAGGCTTACCCGCAAGCGTCGGTCGAATTCGCCGGCGAGGTGATCGGCGGCGATGATTTATGCAACGCTTTCCGGATATGGCTGGACCGCCATCCGGACCGCAGCCGAATCCTTCATCGCAGTTATTCTTTCGGAGAGGTCGTAGAGGTATACCGGAATGCGGATATTGCGGTCATTCCGAGTACGTTTTCTGAAGGGACCTCTTTCTCGTGTCTGGAGGCGTTAAGCTGCGGTGTTGCCGTGGTGTCCAGCGATGTCGGCGGTTTAAACGACCTGATTATCAACGAATACAACGGTATGAAAATACCTCCTTCGGAGAACGAGCTGGCGGACGCAATCAGCCGTTTGATCGACTTCCCGGAGCTGAGGCTGAGGCTGGCTGACCGGGCGAGGGAAACGGCGCTCGCTTTCGATCAATCCGTCTGGAAAGCCAGATGGAAAACGGTTCTGGAAACGTTCCTTCAGCAGTCCTTCGTCACGGTTTAGCCTAACCTACTTCCCGTAGAGCGAGGTGGCTGAATGCCTAACTTTAATGCATTTGGCAACATTAACCACCCGGTGGTGACCGCAGGAGTCGGCCAGAATGCGTCACGCAACGGAATTTTGTATTTTTCTACCACAAACCTCCAGTCCGTAGGCGCCAACGCATTTCTGGCCTTTCAACTATTTAATCCTACAACGGCGAATCAGGCAGCGCGCATTGTCCGGGTATTTGCCGGAGGGCAAGTGAACACGACGCAGTTTTATATCCGGAATGGCACGCTGAACGGCGGGGTAACGTTAAGCGGGTTTAACGGCAACTTTGGCTTTCCGGATCGAAGCCAGATGATCCCGTCATTCAGCATTTCAACAGTGAACCCGGTTACAGATGGCGTAACACTTGCCTCCATTATACAGACCACCGGTCCAATCGCGAACGAGGAGGGAGGAAGGCTTATCATCCCGCCGAGCAGCCGGTTTATTATCTTGTTGCAAAAGAATGCCGTGGGAGTGAGCGCGCTCACCATTTCGGTCAGCTGGGTCGAACAATGACAAAAGAACTTCCGCGGAAAGCGAGGTGGCAGAATGCCCGGCTTTGATGCGTTCGGCAATATCAACCATCCATTGGTAACCGCAGACATCGCCGAAAATGGCTCTAGAAACGGAGTTTTATATTATTCAACCACCAGTACACGAACGGTGGCTGCCAATGGATTTTTATCCTTTCAATTATCAAATCCGACAACAGCGAATCGGGTGGCGCTCGTCGTGCGGGCGTTTTCCGGAGGGCAAGCGAATGCGACGCAGTTTTTTCTCCGAAACGGTACGCTGAACGGTGGTGTGACGTTAAGCGGATTTAACGGAAATTTCGGCTTTCCGGATATGAGCCAGATGATTCCGTCATTCAGCATTTCGGCAGTGAACCCGGTTACAGGCGGCGTGACAATCACATCCGTTCTACAAGTCGGCGGTCCCCCTGTCAACGAAACAGCAGGAAGGATTATTGTCCCGCCGGGTAATCGGTTTATTGTCTCGCTGCAAAATAATGCCGGGGCAAACACGTTCAGCATTTCGGTCAGTTGGGTCGAACAATGAGGTAAAGGGGAAGCTGCCATTGGAATCTTCAGCGGATACGCAGGTATGGGACCGGATCTGGTCAACGGAACCGTCCTATCATTGGGATGCGTTAAGTATGTCTATTTATGATACGATTTGCCGGCTTGCCGGCGAGCTGAAAGGGAAACGTATATTGGAAGCCGGTTCGGGCTCGGGCAAAATATCGCTTTGTATGGCCATGGACGGCGCGGAAACGATTTTAGCAGACTACTCGGAGCACGCTTTGAAGCAAAGCAGGCTGGCATATCGCCGCAAAGCGAGGAACGCAGCTTTCCTGCAGGAGGATATTCGGAGCCTTTCACTCGAAGGCAAGCAGGTGGATTTATGCTGGAATGCGGGCGTATTGGAGCATTATGAGCGCGATGACCGTTTAAAAATCATAACCGAAATGGCACGGGTCACCCGCGCGGGAGGCAGTGTCATCGCATTTGCGCCGAATGCACGCTGTTTGCCCTACCGGCTTGGAAAAGCGTACGCGGAGAAAACCGGAGCATGGGGTTATGGCTTTGAAATACCGCTGCATTCGCTGAAGGAGGAGTTCGAACAGGCTGGATTGAGCAATGTAAAGGAATTCGATATCGCTATTGACACGGCGTTCGATTTCTTGGAATTTCTGCCCGAGCAGCAGACCTTGAAAGCGGTCTTCAAAGATTGGTATGAGGAGCTGTCTGATAAGGAAAGGGGCTTGTTCCCGGGGTATTTGATTGTTACCTCAGGGACGGTAGTATAAATCTTTGGAGGGAAGCTGTATTGACCAAGAAGGCGCCGCATTAGCGGCGCCTTTCTGTATCTTATGCCTGATTGCATTTGGATGCTCTATCGTTCGATAAAGCTGCGCTTGCGAATCGTCTCCGCAACAACATGCGCCCGCTGCTTCCAGCTTTCCGACGATGCGGTTTGCTGCCGGCTTGCGATATGTGCATCGGAACGATCCGACAACAAGGCTTCGTCAAGCTGTCTTTCGAATGCGGCTTTGTCGCCGGCGGGAACGACGCGAACGACATCGCTGTAGGGCCGGATCTCCGCTAAATCGGTGGATACAACGGGAAGGCCCGCCGCCAAATACTCATACATTTTGATCGGATTGGCGTGCTCGGTCAAATCATTTTTGATGAACGGAATGATCGCTGCGTCGAACTGTCGGGCGAAGGCGGGCAGCGCTTCGTACTCCTGATCGCCGAGCCACCGTATATTAGGGAGGCGGGTCAGCGCATCCGGAATCGTACAGCTGATCGTCCCGATGAATACAAACAGGTAATATGGCCGTATCTCGGCTAAATAACCGATCAGTTCGAAATCCAGCCAATCGGCGACGGCTCCCCAGAAACCGATGACGGGAGCTGTGGAGCCGGCCAGAAAGGCTGCTTCCTGCTCCTTGTGCAGCGGGGGACCGTTCTTGTTCGAGGCCGGCGTAAAGCACTCCGTCTCTGCGCCGTTACGAACGAGCATCGCATATTCGCTCAGTGATTTCGCTTCTTCGAACAACGGTTGAGAGGCGCATAGGACCAGGTCCGCTTCTTTGATTTTTCGCTCGTGCCAAGGAGCGAAAACGGAAAAAGGTCCTACCGATGCATCCGCGATATCGGTAATGAGCATGGAACGGTCGAACCGGTGAAGCTCATCCAAATATGGACCGTGGGAAACCCACATGATATACCGTTGCCGAGGAATCGCTTCTATGTCCTGGCAGATGACAAAGCGGTCGTTCAACCGGACGAACGGCTGCTCTTTGTTTTGAGTGACATTGCAATAGATTACATCAAAACCGAGCAGGCTCAGCTGGTAGAGCAGATGCTGCGGACGCTGGCGATGGGGATGAAAATCAAAGCAGGGCAGGTACAGGATCGGACCTATCATAACGTTACCATCCTTTCTTGTCATCACTTCAGCCGGACAGGATCATGAAGCTCCGAATCACCCTGCTGAACTGATCCTGGTCGGGAGCTGCGAACACGTCGGACAATCGGGAGGGAAGCCGCTTTCGGGCCATCAGCAGATTAACATAAGCGAGCGCTGCGGGCTGTTCGATACGGGCAGGCTCGAACTGTCCGGCATAACGGAACCAGTCAAGCGAATCCGGAAGCTTGCCGGCATGGAAGGCAAGCCCGCCGAGCGCAAGCCCGTCTCTCGCGGTGAGGGTTTCGCGCCTTTGTCTCGCCGTATCCAGCAGTGCTTCAATCGCAGCCTCCGGGCTGCTCAGATAAGCGTAATACCGATGAACTGGCAGCTGCGGGCAAGCGAGGTTGGCCGGGAAACGATCCATCCAGCGAAGCACGCCCTCCCAAGCGCAGACCTGCAGCAAAACGTCTTGACACCGCCGATACAGCGCTTCCGTCATCGGTTCATGGAAGTTTGGCGGCAGCCGCAAGTCCGTCTCATTTTCCGATTCCGTTTTGACGCTGATAGCCCATAAATACCACTCCGCCTCAACGCTGCTGCCGAGACGCTTGAATCGACGGGAGGCGGCATCGGCATCTTCCCGGGCCAAAATAATTGCTTCCCACAGCGGGTAATACCGGTTACGTATGGTGTCAGGGGCGAGCTCCCATACTTTTCCCGCAAAATCGTCCTTGCGAAAATAAATCGTTTCGTGCAGAATGCTTACCCATACATCCGGCGGAACGCGGTTACGAAGATCGGCGAGCAGGTTTGCGAGCTGCTCCTCCTGACCCGTTATCATGGCCAGCTGAGGAAGGCGGGACCAGGACGGCGCATAATTCGGACGGATGGACAAGACCGCAGAATAACGGGCAGCAGCCTCCCCGAACATCCATAGCCCTTCGAGGGCCAAACCGGCCAGATGCATACTACGGTATGATCCCGAACCGGACAGAGTCGTATAAAAAGCAGAACTGCTTCCGGCACCCAACGCCGGTTCCAGCTGTGATAGCGCGTCTGCGGGACGGCGGTTCTCCAGGTACAATCCCGCCAGCAGCTCGAGCATCTCGGGATGATCGGGATACCGTTCCAGTCCTTTTCTCAGCAGTTGAATGGACGTTTCAGTTCGTCCGGTCCGGCTCAGGGCATAAGCAGCTTTTATGGTCAGATCGGCTGTCTGTCCGGGGCCTGGATCTAATCGGAGGCGTTCTCCGTGCAAATCGAGGAGCGGAAGAAAGAAATCGAGCGCCTCGTCATACTTTTGCTGCTGATACAATTCCGTTCCATAGGCGTAGCGGTATTCCGGGTCGTCCGGATGACGGTGCAGCGCGGCTTGTAGGATTGCCATGTTGCGCCCGTTTTTGTTCTTTTCTTCAATTACAGGATCCAAATAGCCTTCATGAAGAACGGTCAGCTTCGAACGGAGCAGAGCTGCGCCGGGAATTGCAAGCAGGGAGGGGACAACCTGCTCGTGAATCGGGCGTGTGAAGCGAATGGGCGGTCGTTCCTGAACAATCGGCAGGTTTCGTCTGTCATGTACTCACCGTCTGACGATTGGCCGATAAAGCTTTTAATACGAACATAGTAGCCGTGAACATCCTCCTGGGTAATTAAATAGGAAAGATAGCCGGAGGGAACGGGCATGAGCCGTTCGTCGGCATCCAGGCATAGCACCCATCGTTTCGTTGCCTGCTCGAGACCAACATTACGCGCCTTCGCGAAATCGTTCTCCCATGGGACTTGAATGATTCGGGCTCCGAATTGACGGGCGATCCACACAGTATTGTCTGTCGAGCCCGTATCGACGACAATGATCTCATCAACATATTCAGCAACCGAAGCCAAGCAGGCTTCCAATCGTTCTTCTTCATCTTTTACGATCATAGATAACGTGATATCGCTCTTCATACGGCCTCTTTCAACGCAGCGAGCCGTCCTCGAAGGGGAGGACAAGCCGGCATGCGTTTGACAATTCCCTTAGTCGTGGAGTTTCCGTCAATCGTTCCAAGTGCCGTTCGGCAAATTCAGCCAGCGTACGGACCAATGCAGCCGTAGCATTTGCTCGATTTGGACTGTCCTGGACGGTTACAGCTTCACCCCAAGCGCTGGCAATCCGGTTCACTGCAATGGGACGGCTGTTCGAGAAAGCCGACTTTATGGCCATTCTCATATCATGCAGTCCTTCCTGATCAAGGAGAAGTCCGGCAGGTGCAAGGTCGCCGATCAAATAGGCCAGAACACTGCTTTGCTGTTCCGGGTATAGTTCTGTAAGCCGGTTCCAATGACGCTGCGCCTCCTCAAGCTCGTCGCCGAGGCTGCAGAGCAGCACGTTCATACGAAGCAGGCCCTGATGCTCCGGATTCGAAACCTGCAGCTGCTGAACCAATATTCGGGCCTTAATCAGGTCTCCGATAAGCAGCGCATGAGCGGCCGTATAGACGGTTGCGTCCACTGGAGAAAGCAGATGTCGATAGCGCTCGATGAACCGGAGAGCGGCATGGCTGCATCCGGTGTCTTCCATGACCTTCAAGATGTTTACTGCCTGTTCCGGCTCGTCTATAGAAATACGCTCTAGGAGGAGGGGAACAATATCCGCTTCCCGGCCGGAAATGCGAAGGAGATGAAATAACCGGTAAAGCGGAGGCACAAAAGTGGAGAAGCTTTGCACAGCACGCAGGTAACTTTCGGCGGCCGCTTCGATCTCCAGGGATGCTTCGTGCAGCAAGCCGAGCTGGTAAGCGGATATATAAGAGCCCATACCTTCTTCCGTATGGTAGCCGGACGAGGGCGGACCGGTCTCCACTGCTTTGGAGAAGGCTTCCTTCGCCTTGCCGATATCCGACATATTTAAATGAAACAGGCCTTGATAATGATACAGGTCCGAGTATTGAGGGTATTTCAGCAGTCCTTCCGCGCAAACGTCCAAACCTGATATGGATTGCCCTAAGGCCATGTGGCATTTGGCTTCGCATTTGTAGAGCAGGTGGGCATAACTTGTTTTCGGATTTGTCAGCATACGCGATTTTCGAAAGCCTTCCAATGCTTCTCTTACTTTGCCCAAACGCAGCCATTCCACGGAAATATTATAGAGATGAAAGGGGTCGTCCGGCTTCTCCTTTAACGTTTCTTGCAGAAGAAGCAGGTTGCGTTCGGTTTTGTTTTTACGCTGAATCACCTCATTTTGATAGCCGTAATGGTTCACCCGGACATCCGTTAACATGAAAACGGCGTTCGGGTTGCTGGCTTGGATGCTCGGCGTGATCTGTTCATGGATGCGTCCTTCGAAGCGGTGCCGGGGATGGTTGCGAAACATCCGGATGGTCGGATTAATGACGGCAGGTCCATCGTTTCGTTCGCCGGCGAAATTATAAATATGTACGAAGTAACCGTCCGCACCGTCTTGGACGACGTATTGACGCAATTTGTCGCCGGCGGCCATATCCAGCTCCTCGTCCGCGTCAAGAACCAAGATCCATTTTCCGGAGGCATGCTGCAAGCCGGCGTTGCGGGCGTAGGCAAAATCGTTGCGCCATTCGCTATTGATTACAATCGCTCCCAGGCTCCGGGCAATTTCAGCCGTGCTGTCGATCGATCCCGTATCCACGACGATGATTTCATCGACGGCTTTCGCTGCGCTTTCCAAGCATCTTGCGATGACATCGGCTTCATCTTTCACGATCATGCATAAGGAAATCAGGGGTGACGACACCCGCACTCCTCCTTTGGGCTGGCGTCCATTCCGTGCGCCAACCGATTTTATTAAGCAGTTCGATACCTGTAGCCGTCTTCTGCAATTCTCCCTTCAGCAGAGAAGAATCGGGAGTAAATTCCAAAGCTTGCTGCAGCAAGCTTCGAGAGGTTTGCAAATAGCTGAGCACCGCTCCGATACGGGCGGCATCCCCGATTTCGGGAACCGCTTGCTCGAATAAAGCGGCCGCTTCGCCGTAATGCGCACGATCGTATAAAATTTCAGCCAGGCAGACAGTCGCTTCAGCATCCAATGAATCCCCTTCGAGCAGGTGGATAAAAAGATCAGCCGCTAGCTGTACGTATCCGCTGCGATATAAACATTTGGCCGCATGCATGAGGAGCGCGGGGTCTGAGCCTGCTAACTCTGATGCCGTATCCAACAGACCGGTTTGAACGGCCTTCCCGATCATCTCCCTGGCCATCTGGAGCATTGCCGGATCCATCGCTTCCTTCGGGCGCTTCCACAATCTGCGTTCCAGCGAACGATACAGGCGTCTGACGTCGGCATCCAGCTCCCAATAAAATTCATATCCCAATGCCGAACCCCGACTCCATGTCGCGAGTGCCAGCATTTGTGAGATATCTGTGCGTCGATCGGGCAGTACGGTCGCAGATAGATTCTGCAAGATCAAAATAGCCTGGTCGTACTGTTTGAGGTGGAGATGCGCCAAAGCTGTAAAATATTCAAGCTCCGGTTCTGCGGGATCCCGTTCGTCGTTATGGGTGCCGATCAGTTCTTCAAATCGGCCTAAATAAATCATAGCTTCCGCATATTTCTTAGCGCGATCAGGAAGTTTCGCGAGAAGCTGCTGCAGGCCAGCAGTGATGGTGTCGATCGAGACGTTAAGCGCATCCAGAGCTGCAGTCCAACCAAGGAGTGCGGGCATGTATCCGGCATGGAATTCCATCGCTTTCTCATAGCAAGTTTTGGCCGATTCGTATTGACCGAGCTTGGCCAGCAGTTCTCCCAGCTCCGTGTAGGCCCGGAAAGTCGCCGTACCTGTTTCGATTGCATACGGAGCCGAAGACGGTTGGCAGCCGGCCGCCTTTTGGAAAGCCTGCAAAGCTTCCGGATATAATCCTTGAAGCCGATAAGATCGGCCTAGCAGGAAATAGAGATCGGGATAATCCTGATAATTGCCGCATTCTTCATTCAGCATACGGGCGGCTTCGTCTGGTCTTTCGATCGTTAAGTACAGCTTGGCGATATCCCGGATAAGAACGGGACGGTAGGCTGCCGCGGCCGGCGCGCTGGCTTTGGCGGAAAGCAGATCCTTAAGCGCTTCCTGCGTATCGCCGCGCTGCTCCTTTGCGATGGCGAGATTGTAAAGCACAAATGGGTCTTGATTCGATTCGCTCAGCATTGAAGCAAGAATGCGCTCGTTCCGTTCGCGTTTTTCCGACTGATTTTTGATTTCAGCGAAATAGCCTAGATGAGTCAGCTTCAAGTTGGACAGCTCAAGCCGATCAGGCGTACATCGCTCGAGAATGGAAGGAATGATCTGTTCGTGGATACGCTCTCGGAAGCGATAGGAGGGATTATTACGGAACAGCCGAATCATTCGATGCTGAAGCCGCTCCTCGGGAAGTCGTCCCAAGACGTTTTCGATATTCACCCAGAATGCTTCCGCATTTGTAGCAGTGAGCCGCTCCCGCAACGATTCTTTTCCTTCCGTAAGCACTTCATCCGCATCGATGTAGAAGATCCACTGCGCTTGCGTATGGGCCAATCCCTGGTTCCGGGCGTATGAAAAGTCATCGTTCCATTTTGATACGATAACTTTGGCGCCGTAGGAACGGGCGATTTCGACGGAACGATCCGTCGATCCGGTATCCACGACGACGATTTCGTCGGCAATCGTTTTTACGCTATCAAGGCAGAAGGGCAAAAGCGTTTCTTCATTGCGAACAATCAATTGAATGCTCAACAAGGCATCGGTCATAGTTTGTTCCTCCGGTGTATACGAAATGGAACGTGTCCGTAAAATGTTCCTAATTTATGATCCTTGGGCGTTAAATATGACGTTAATCGTTGATGCAACGAGTGTTGTCGCTGACCGGTAGCTAACTCGTGTGTATTTCAGGAATCTTTGAGGAACAAGGACGCTCACAGTACCGCTTGTAATATTTACCCCCTCAACATCCCGAAACCAGTTCGTACCGTCCGCGCTAACTTCCACGAATGCGTCAACCACGGCGCCGGAGGCACTCTGGTTATAAATGAAGAAAGAGTAGGTTTCAAGAACGGAAGTGGTGATGGCCGTAAGCGGAGTGAGGGTCAGAACCGTCCCTACTCCCACATTCAGGAAGGACTGCTCGATAAAATTGTTTTGTGAAATGGCGGTTAGCGTACCGCCGACGATCGTCGCTGCGAGGACCTGTGAGATAGTGTTAATGGTGCCGCCGATGATGGTGACAGCATTTAGCGTGCCGCCAACGATGGTGGCAGCTAGGAGTTGTTGCACAGTGTTGATCGTCCCGCCGATGACGGTGACGGCATTGAGCGTGCCGCCAACGATGGTGGCAGCTAGGAGTTGTTGCACAGTGTTGATGGTGCCGCCGACGATAGTGACGGCATTGAGCGTACCGCCGACGATGGTGGCGGCAAGGACTTGTTGCACAGTGTTGATGGTGCCGCCGACGATAGTGACGGCATTGAGCGTACCGCCGACGATGGTGGCGGCGAGAACTTCTTCGATTGTATTGATGGTGCCACCGACAATAGTAGCGGCGAGAACTTCTTCGACAGTGTTGATGGTACCGCCGACGATGGTGGCGGCAAGAACTTCTTCGACAGTGTTGACGGTGCCGCCGATGACCGTAACAGCGTTAAGTGTGCCGCCAACTATGGTGGCCGCGAGAACTTCTTCGACAGTGTTGATGGTACCGCCGATGATGGTGACGGCAGTGAGCGTGCCGCCGACGATGGTGGCGGCGAGAACTTCTTCGACCGTGTTGATGGTGCCGCCGATGACGGTAACAGCGTTTAGTGTGCCGCCGACAATGGTGGCCGCGAGAACTTCTTCGATCGTATTGATCGTGCCACCGACAATAGTAGCGGCGAGAACTTCTTCGACAGTGTTGATCGTCCCACCGATGATGGTGACGGCATTGAGCGTGCCGCCGACGATGGTGGCGGCAAGGACTTGTTGCACAGTGTTGATGGTACCACCGATGACGGTAACAGCGTTTAGTGTGCCGCCAACTATGGTAGCCGCGAGAACTTCTTCGATTGTATTGATGGTGCCGCCGACAATAGTAGCGGCGAGAACTTCTTCGACCGTGTTGATGGTACCGCCGACGATGGTGGCGGCAAGAACTTCTTCGATTGTATTGATGGTGCCACCGACAATAGTAGCGGCGAGAACTTCCTCGATGGTGTTGATGGTGCCGCCAATGATGGTTACAGCATTAAGCGTGCCACCGGCGATGGTAGCGGCAAGGATTTGTTGAACAGTGTTGATAGTGCCGCCGATGACGGTAACAGCGTTTAGTGTGCCACCGACAATGGTGGCGGCAAGAACTTCTTCGACAATGTTGATGGTACCGCCGATGATGGTGACGGCAGTGAGCGTGCCGCCGACGATGGTGGCGGCAAGAACTTCTTCGACAGTGTTGACGGTGCCGCCGATGACCGTAACAGCGTTAAGTGTGCCGCCAACTATGGTGGCCGCGAGAACTTCTTCGACAGTGTTGATGGTACCGCCGATGATGGTGACGGCAGTGAGCGTGCCGCCGACGATGGTGGCGGCGAGAACTTCTTCGACCGTGTTGATGGTGCCGCCAATGATGGTTACAGCATTAAGCGTGCCACCGGTGATGGTAGCGGCAAGGATTTGTTGAACAGTGTTGATAGTGCCGCCGATGACGGTAACAGCGTTTAGTGTGCCACCGACAATGGTGGCCGCGAGAACTTCTTCGATCGTATTGATCGTGCC
>NZ_QPJD01000004.1:0-226464 GCF_003337375.1 Paenibacillus prosopidis | reverse complement strand
TTTGTTGAACAGTGTTGATAGTGCCGCCGATGACGGTAACAGCGTTTAGTGTGCCGCCGACAATGGTGGCGGCAAGAACTTCTTCGACAGTGTTGATGGTGCCGCCGATGACGGTAACAGCGTTTAGTGTGCCGCCAACAATGGTGGCCGCGAGAACTTCTTCGACCGTGTTGATGGTGCCGCCGATAACGGTGACAGCGTTTAGTGTACCGCCAACAATGGTGGCCGCGAGAACTTCTTCGATCGTATTGATGGTACCGCCGACAATAGTAGCGGCAAGAACTTCTTCGACCGTGTTGATGGTGCCGCCGATGACGGTAACAGCGTTTAGTGTGCCGCCAACAATGGTGGCCGCGAGAACTTCTTCGATCGTATTGATGGTACCACCGACAATAGTAGCGGCAAGAACTTCTTCGACCGTGTTGATGGTGCCGCCGATAACGGTGACAGCGTTTAGTGTGCCGCCAACAATGGTGGCCGCGAGAACTTCTTCGATCGTATTGATGGTACCACCAACAATAGTAGCGGCGAGAACTTCTTCGATCGTGTTGATGGTGCCGCCGATAACGGTGACAGCGTTTAGTGTGCCGCCAACAATGGTGGCCGCTAGAACTTCTTCGATCGTATTGATGGTACCGCCGACAATAGTAGCGGCAAGAACTTCTTCGACCGTGTTGATGGTGCCGCCAACAATGGTAGCTGCGAGAACTTCCTCGATGGTGTTGATGGTGCCGCCAATGATGGTTACAGCATTAAGCGTGCCACCGGCGATGGTGGCGGCAAGGATTTGTTGAACAGTGTTGATCGTCCCACCGATGATGGTGACGGCATTGAGCGTGCCGCCTACAATGGTAGCTGCGAGAACTTCTTCGACGGTGTTGATGGTTCCTCCAATGACGGTTACTGCATTAAGCGATCCGCCGACGATGGTGGCGGCAAGGAGTTGTTGAACCGTGTTGATGGTCCCGCCGATCACGGTGACCGCATTAAGAGTTCCGCCAACGATAGTAGCAGCAAGGACTTCTTCGATAGTGTTAATAGTCCCACCGACTAAGGTAGTGGCCAGAACCTCTTCAATCAAATTTAAGGTGCCGCCGGTAATTGTGAGCGCGACTATCTCGGCTGCCACTGTGCCGCTGACAATGTTCACGTTTACCGTTCCTCCAACGATGGTAACGGCGAGAATTTCTTCAATCACGTTTAAGGTGCCGCCGGTAATTGTGAGCGCGACTATCTCGGCTGCCACTGTGCCGCTGACAATGTTCGCGTTTACCGTTCCTCCAACAATGGTAACGGCGAGAATTTCTTCAATCACGTTTAATGTGCCGCCGATCACGGTAACAGCGTTAAGCGTGCCACCAACGATAGTTGCTGCTAGAACTTCTTCGATAGAATTGATGGTTCCGCCAACAATGGTAGCGGCAAGGACTTCCCCGATAGTGTTGATAGTGCCTCCGATAACGGTGACAGCATTCAGGGTTCCCCCAACGATAGTAGCAGCAAGGACTTCTTCGATCGTATTGATGGTACCGCCAACAATGGTAACTGCGAGAACTTCCTCGACGGTGTTGATGGTGCCGCCAATGATGGTTACAGCATTAAGCGTGCCACCGGCGATGGTGGCGGCAAGGAGTTGTTGCACAGTGTTGATCGTCCCACCGATGATGGTGACAGCGTTAAGCGTGCCGCCAACAATAGTAGCAGCGAGAACTTCTTCGACCGTGTTGATTGTCCCGCCGATCACGGTAACCGCATTAAGAGTTCCGCCGACGATAGTAGCAGCAAGGACTTCTTCGATAGTGTTAATAGTCCCACCGACCATGGTAGTGGCCAGAACCTCTTCAATCACATTTAAGGTGCCGCCGGTAATTGTGAGCGCGACAATCTCGGCTGCCACTGTGCCGCTGACAATGTTCGCGTTCACCGTACCGCCAACAATCGTAGCGGCAAGGACTTCCCCGATAGTGTTGATAGTGCCGCCGATAACGGTGACAGCGTTCAGGGTTCCCCCAACAATTGTAGCAGCAAGGACTTCTTCGATAGTATTAATGGTTCCGCCGACAACGGTAGTGGCCAGCACTTCTTCAATTACATTTAAGGTGCCGCCGGTGACTGTGAGCGCGACAATCTCGGTTGCCACTGTTCCGCTAATAATGTTTGCGTTCACCGTCCCGCCGACAATAGTAGCCGCCCGTACTTCTTCCACAACGTTCAGCGTTCCGCCGACAATTGTTGCAGCCAACAGATTCGAGATCGTACCATTCAGCAGATCCGACAAGACGCCTGCAACTATGGTAGCTGCAAAAACATTTTTGACAACATCGATTGTTCCACCTGTTATTTCAGCGCCTAGTTGACCTGAGACGATCCTCGCATCGATTTGGCCTGCCGTAACGGTAACTCCCATAACGTTCTCAATCGTCGTGATCGTTCCGGAACTGACAACGGCACCCAGAATATTGGTCAATGTACCTGCTAGCAATATTGTGGTTAAATTGCCTGATTCGTCCGTTGCGACGGGATGCAATGCGGATTTTCGATCCGACCCAAAAATCAATATTCGCTGATCATTGGGATCCGTGTTAAACACCGCAAAATTGGGCATCTCGTAATAGTACCCCCCGTGCCAGTTGGCATGTTAAAATAATCGTTACGATTATTCATATGTCGATACCTTACTATTCATGGTTCTTTTATTCGGGAAGGCTACTCTATAAATTGAAAAAGGATGAGGCAATCGCCTCATCCTGCAGGTTTGTAACCGATAAATGTCTGGGCTTGAAAATAAACATCGCATTCCGCTGCTATGCTTGCATCTGAGGCAGTTTGAAGAGCAATACGTGTATATTTCAAAAAACGCGTTGGTACAATCACAATGGTTTCATCCGGTGGCACCGTTGCTTCTCGATCTGAGGCAAAATCGTCCTTATTCGGACTGACTTCAACCCGGGCTATAATGGGCTCCTTGCTTCTATTCACGATAGCGTACGAATATACGGTAAGCTTCGAAGTGTTCTGGGGAGGAAGCTCTCTTAGCCGATCAGAAATAACTAAGCCGCAAATTCTCTTTGCGATAAACCGCACGGCAACTGCAGTTTTTTTCTTGCGCAGGCATTTCTTCTTGGCCTTAGCCGCCCGCCTCCGACATGTTTTTATCCGACATCTTACCATACTCGACTGTACCCCCCGGACGCAGATTGTCTGCCAACAGCTTATGCGCCGCATTTCATGAATGCTTGTATTTATACCTACGGGATACCAGCCTTTTGAACGAAACTGAAACCTGATCACTTGTGATTCTTTACGTTGAGCTAATGGATAAAACCGTTACCTCATTGTCAAAATCGGGTGATAACGCATAGAGTGTTTCTCCAAGCGAAACATTGCCCAAGTCGTAATAGTCGCTATAAAACCCTGTTAAAAAAAGGCCGTTTGCCGTACTAACATTCGATCCGCCGATATAAATTTGTCCGGCTTGCAGGAGAATCTTTGTTCCGTCTCCGGTAAAAATTTGGGTTGCTACTCCTTGTGGTACAGAAACCCTTACACTAGACGCCATGGTATACCATCTCCTAACTTAGATATATTTCCATTTAATACTTTTGTTCCCACCAACTGATTGTGGCCGACAGTAGATTAGGCTGAGGTGTATTATTTTCGATACGGATCCCCAAACTGGAGTTAGGCGGCAAGGTGGCTCGACCGTTATCATCGATCACAATTGACCCATCTGACTGAATGACGGTTGAAAATGGGGCGCTCCCTGCAAAAGGATCTGTTGATTGCGTTATTAGTTTTACCGTCGCCGCTGGTGTTTTAGCTGAACCAAAGTTAGCATTGTAGGGGATAAGCGGTGTACCTCCCGCGAATGTTCCGTTTCGGATTAGAGTAATCGATACGTTCGAATTCCCTCCAGCAATAATTCGAGAGATGTAAATCTGTTTTTTCGAGCCGCTAGGATTGTTCAGATAAATGCCGAAAAAATGGTTTCCGGGTATTGCCGATGGTCCGCTGCTGACCATGAACAATCCGGTCGTAGGGAATAAAAGGTCTTTCAAATATTTAAAAATGGACACGTCAAATCACACCCTTCATGTTAAATATCGAAAATCTTCCATTTTTACGAATGGCCCCGATATCAATCGGCTACGGATGATAAATTCCATTTGAATTCCTCCTCGTCACTTTCAATATGCTAGTTTATGGCATGATAAGATTTATGCTTGTACAACTGTCCGTCGAATAAAATTTTTATCAAGAAACTTTAAGTTTCATTTGAAAATCTGCTTGAATAATGGTGCCGGTTTGTTTATTATGGACATTACAGATCTATAAAGATTAACTAATCGTACCAGGGAGTGTTACTGATGCAATTTTCCAAAAGCACGAGTTATGCGCTGCACGCATTAATTCACTTAGCACATGCGAATCGCGGTCACAACGTAGGGATCAAGGAATTATCTGCGTCACAGGGTGTTCCGGAAAGTTATTTGTCCAAAATCATGTCCAAGCTGCGGCAGGATGGAATCGTTCGTGCTGTTACGGGAGCGAGCGGCGGGTATGAGCTTGCAAGGCCAGCCGATCAAATTACGTTTCTTGACGTCATTCAGGTAGTCGAAGGACGTCAGCATTTGTACGAGTGCTCGAATATGAACGAGCATCGTCATCAGCTTTTTTTTGAAGCGGAGGCATTGGAAGCTAACATCCCTGACCATCCAGGCGGCAAGGAATGTCTGGTTAAAAAGGTAATGTACGGCGCCGAACAGCAAATGAATCAATACTTGCAGCAGCATACGATCCAGTGGGTGCTGGACACTGCATCCTTTGATTACAATGATGTAAACAAGAAGCAATGATCTTCTTGCGCTTTAATTATGGATATTAAAGATCCGGGAGGGTGATTATTATGGAGCAACATATCGATGTAGCGATTATTGGAGGCGGGCCGGCAGGAATGAATGCCGCTCTAGTGCTGGGCAGAGCAAGAAAAAGCGTGGTCGTAATTGATGAAGGGCGCCCGCGTAATCGGGTTACTCGTGAAACGCACGGCTTTCTTACGAGAGATGGCATCAGCCCAAGTGAATTTCGGCGGGTTGCAAAGGAGCAGATTAACGCTTATCCCTCGGTCCATTTTGTGGAGGATGCTGCCGTAACGATTACCGGAACCGATGGTAATTTTCAAATTGCGACCGGACAGGGAACGACCTATCGGAGCAAAAAGCTGCTCTTTGCAGTAGGAATGAAGGATCTCCCTCTCGACATTAATGGATTGGCAGACGCGTATGGCAAAAGTGCCTTTGTCTGCCCCTATTGCGATGGGTGGGAGTTAAGAGACCAGTCTCTCGTCTTGACCGCAAAGGGTGCAAGAGCGCTGCACATGGCCAAAATGCTGTCCGGATGGACAAACCGATTTACAATTTGCACCGATGGACCTGATGAATGGACCGATGAGGAACGCGAGGAACTTAAGCAGCATAACGTCCCTGCATTTGATTCTCCGATCCAACGTATTGAATCCAACGACGGTATGGTGGAGCGAGTAATACTTGCGGACGGCACAACAATTCCATGCACAGGGATTTTCTTTGCGCCGAAGCTTGCTGCCGGATCAGACTTGCCGCAAGCATTAGGCTGCAAGATCACGGAAGCAGGAACCGTCATCGTCGATGCTTTTGGCAAAACAAACGTTCCAGGTGTCTATAGTGCCGGAGATGCAGCATCGGAACTTTATCAGGCGATTACAGCAGCTTCATTGGGAGCATTGGCGGCTGTAGGCATTAATGGCGAGCTGCTCGCAGAGGCCTGGAATAGCCAGAGCTAGCCTGATAATACTATCTATTTTTCCTAAAATCATTAGGCGTGCAGCCGACTTCCTGTTTAAACAGCTTCGTAAAGTAGGAGTAATTAGTATAGCCGGCTTTGCTGGCGATCGTATTCACAGATAAGTTGGTTGATTCCAGCAAATGCTTGGCAACCTTGAGCCGGGCTTGAATAATATAGTTTCCGAGTGAAATTCCCGTTTCTTTCTTGAACAGCCGCGCCAAGTAATCAGGATTGAGATAGACGATTTCCGCCAGACTCGTTCGTGACAGCTCATCGCCGCAATGAGTGCGGATGTGATGCTTGATTTCTTCTATGACGGAATTAGGCTGTTCCGTGAAATTCCGGTATTCCGTCGCGGTGTTCACCAAATACTGGAGATAGTTCTCCATATCCTCGATCGAGTTCAATGATTGCATAAACAATTGGTCGTTCGTTCTTCCCGTATACATTTTGTGCGCCAGTATTTCTTTGCTTTTGAGATAAGCGTAAACAAGCTGAACCATATCAAGCCGAAACAAGCTAAGGACAGACGCATTCAACATTTGAGTATGTGATATATTTTGCAGATAGCTGCTCGTTTCTTCAAGAAATGCGGACGGATTATTTTGCTCCAGCAGCTGTTCCAACAGCATCAAATCGGGCGGCGCATAAGAGGCTTCCGATTGCTCGCAATGCTCCAGCAAAAAGGTCTGATTGCGGTACTTGATGATCTTTTCATTCATGCCGAGCAGCTCACTCATGACCTGATGGATGTCTTCCAGCTTCCCTGTGTTGGCAATAATGCAGCATGTGTCGCATTTGAGGTATTGATTCGCCCTTTGAATGAACGTGGCGCAAATGCTTTGGACGATGCGGGAATCAGGCTGGTCATTCCATTTTAGGACGGCCATCCAATTGTATTCCTTGAACTCCACTATCGATTCTACCGTAAACCGGGAGTTTTGGAACAGCTCATAAAGCACATTTAGCAGAGCAAAATCAAACAGGTCCTTATCTTTCTTTCCAAAGCTTCCCTCGTAAGGGAATATATGAATGAGCACGGGCAGCACCAAATTCGTCAATGCGTAAGAAAGATTTTGCTCCGTAATCATATGGGTAATGTTGGCGGGATTGGAATAGGAGTTTTTTCCCGTCATCAGCTTACGCCAGAAATGCTCTTGCACATTTTTCTGGTTTTTTTTCCAGTAGTAGCCTTCCTGTATCGCTTTGGCGTGATCCTGCTGTTCATTTGCTTTGACGAGCGCTTTTTGGATAATAAGCGTCAGCTTGTCGAACTCGATCGGTTTTAAAAAGTAGTCAAAGCTTTGCAACTCGATCGCCTTCTGCGCATAGTTGAAATCGGCGTAATTGGTCAGAAATATGGTTTGAACGTTGTAATGCTCCTCCCTTATCCAAGCGAGCAGCTCCAAACCGCTGCCTTGCGGCATTTCGATGTCGCAAATCAAAATGTGGATAAGATGCTGTTTCAACAATTCCTGCGCCTGGGCGATATTATAGGCGGAATAGACAAGATCGATAGAGAGCGCTTGCCAATTAATCTTCTTCTCCAGTGCAGTAACAACGAAGTAGTCATCATCAACAAGCAGTACATTCATCATGCTTTACTCCCTTCATAGCTGCTCTGACGGGGGGTGGGGAAGGTGTATGCTCACGCAGGCTCCCCCGTCCTCGGAGTTGGAAAAAAAGATGTTCGCCTTATTGCGGTACAAGTATTCCAGCCTGTCCTTGGTGTTCATAATGCCGATACGGTGCCCGTCCGATTGATCCAATGGCTGCCCGCTCTGGAGCCGCTCGAGTATTTCCGGGGCAAACCCGGGACCGGTATCGGATATACGAATGACAGCTACCTCTTTCTCCGCATCCGTATTAAGGCTGACATCCAGACGGATTTGCACCTCGTTTACCCGCGAAACCGCGTATTTCACCGAGTTCTCGATAAAAGTCTGGAGCACAAGCGGCGGGATTTTCATCTGGCCCGTACCGGCAGCCTTTTCAATGCGGTATGAGAACGCATCCCGGTAGCGGTGCTTTTGGATTTCCAAATAGATGCGGACATGGTCAATCTCATCATCCAGCCTCACGAAATCCTGTCCGTTCTGAAAGATATAACGGAAATAATTAGACGTGGAAATGGCCATGCTTTGAATTTCTTCAAACATATGCATCTGGGCCATACTGTAAATGTTCGTTAAGCAATTAAGAAAAAAGTGGGGTTTGATCTGCAATTTCATGTAATCAAGCTGAATTTTTTGTTTTTCGAGCTCATGTTCATAACTATCAATCTTGAAAATCCTAATTTGTTCGAGCAAATTTTTGAATAGCTTGTTCGCATATTCCAATTCTACGATTCTGTTCATTTTCAGCTCCAACGGTTTGCTGTCCTCATTAAATTGCGTCAAATTATATGAAAAGTTTTTTAGGGGCCTTAGGATCAGGATATTGAAATAGACCATGATGCCGCATAATGTACAAGCGACAATGACAGCCAGCAGCATAATCAGCAGCTGGGCAATCATTATTTTTTCAAACGTTCCGAATTTAATAAGCATGTTCACGCCGAAGGTCGCGTTTGAAAATTGTCCGCTGACGGTGGTTCTGGCTTTTGCCAGATCGAGAAGGGACGTTTTTTCCGCATCCTTCCGCATTACGGTTTCTTCTTCTGATTTCGGATTCACGATAACATCTCCGTTATGATCAATTAAGGAAACAGACCCGCTGCCTCCGAGATCGATCTGCTGCAAGGGACGGATCAGATTATCGGCTGAAATCAGGCAAATGAGGTAGCTTTCATAATAAGGCACGATATTAATGATGAAATATTTATCATTTAAGAGAATAGGCGACCAATTGGAATAAAATTTTTCGAACAGATTTTTATCCTGCACATAGGAAAAGATCTGTTTTTTTAATTCCAGATAATCCGGATAGATCAAGTCTGTGGGTGCAGAATTTAAAAAATACTGCTGGTCTCTTAAATAGACAAAGAAGTTATACTTTTGTTCATAATTTTTTTGGAGCTCGGAAAACCGCTTGTATAGTTCCGTATTTGCCTTTCTAAACTCGGTATCAGCGGGAAGAAACTTGTTCATGGTTTTTACATTTTCATCGTTTGCGAGTGTCCATCCCATATATTGATTAATATTGGAAAAATCAAGATTAATCCGATTGATGTACATATTAGCCGTATTCTGCAAATATCGGCCATTCTGCTGCTTGACAATTGAAATAGCTGCGAAGCTGATAAGACAATCCAGTACTAATACAGAGAATAGAATCAAGAGCATGACTTTAACGTAGTGCCTAATCGGATAAGATTTGCTTGTCATTCGTTTGGCCATAGGTCTTATTCAAAATCCTTTCTATCCGTATTGGCTATTGAAAGCGGTTGTATTGCTAATCAAACCTATTATAGAGCGAACAGCTGCCAATAAGACACATCGATTTTGCGCGTTTTGCCGCAAAGTCCGAAAAGGGCTAAATAAAGTCTGGATAGTGTTATCGTTTTGGTTTATTTGGACTACCACGTTCCCAATATATCCGAATAAATGTCCGAATAACGTTCTTGAGAAGTCCGCATTGTCCAAAAAGATGGTTTTATAATAAAGAGGCAGGAGAGCACGATTAGACAAGATTGATAGAGAAGGATGAAGGATGGGGGAATCTCTTTGAAAACCAGCCAATTAAACATTGATATGCAGCTGACAATCGGCCGGATAAGAAAGAACTGGGGCTTATATATCCTGCTGCTGCCCGCAGCAGTGCTGCTTCTGCTTTTTTCGTATAAGCCGATGTATGGCGTACTGATTGCCTTTAAAGATTACAGTCCCGCTCTGGGAATCATGGAAAGTCCTTGGGCAGGATTCAAGTACTTCGAAAAGTATTTTAATTCCTATCAATTTTCGATCACCATTAAAAATACGCTCATCATTAGCCTTTACAGCATAGCCACATTTCCGATACCGATTATGCTTGCGCTGATGATTAATCAAATGCGCGTAAACCGCTTCAAACAAGTATTCCAGACTGTGACCTACATGCCTCACTTTATTTCTACCGTCGTTATGGTGGGCCTAATCTTGATCTTGTTTTCTCCAGGAAATGGACTTCTCGGAAATATTTACCGTCTGTTCGGAGCTGAAGCACCTAATCTGATGGGCTCGACCCAATGGTTCAGCAGCGTTTACGTTTGGACGGATGTATGGCAGCACACCGGATGGGACAGCATCATCTACATTGCGGCGCTATCTGCTGTCGATCCGAGTCTTTACGAAGCGGCGAAGGTGGATGGGGCCAGCCGCTGGCAGAGAATCCGGTATATTGATATTCCCATGCTGATGCCGACGGCGATCACTTTGCTCATCCTTCGGATCGGGGGGCTCCTCGGCGTCGGATTTGAAAAGGTTTATCTCATGCAGAACAATCTGAACATTTCCTCCAGCGAGGTCATTGCTACTTATGTATATAAAATCGGGCTGCTGAGCAGCCAGTACAGCTTTTCCTCGGCCATTAACTTGTTTAATACGATTATTAATTTCATTTTGCTGATCCTTGTCAATCAGGCGGCGAAAAAATACAGCGAAAACAGCCTGTGGTAAAGGAAAGGAAGGATACGGGATGAACACAATGGAAGCAACGGTGAAACCGGCGTTACAGAAGGAAAAAGGGCGTTCCTTGGACGTCATGGAAGTTTTGATCTATGTGTTTGCGGCACTTATGCTGATTCTAATCGTTTATCCGATATACTTTATCGTGATGGCGTCAATCAGCGATCCGGCTGCGGTCGCTAACGGTCAGATGTGGTTTTTCCCGAAAGGCTTTACATCCGATGGCTATCAGGAGCTGTTAAAGCATTCTAACATTTGGATAGGTTACAAAAATACGATTCTGTACACGGCAGTTGGAACGTTACTTAGTTTAGCCATCAATGTCTCGGCCGCGTACGCGCTTTCCAGAAAGGACCTTGTCGGCCGAAAAGCCATCACTTTGTTTTTTATCTTTACGATGTTTTTTAATGGCGGACTGATCCCAACTTTCCTGACGATCCGCGACTTTCATTTATACGACACGTTTCTCGTTATGGTACTGCCTTTCTCTGTTGCCGTATTCAATATCATCGTTGCGCGTACTTTCTTCCAGTCCAGCATTCCCGGCGATTTGTGGGAGGCTGCTCAGCTTGACGGCTGCGGCAACCTGAAATACTATGTTCAAATTGTATTGCCGCTATCAAAAGCGGTCCTGTCGGTTTTAGCGCTCTGGACGGCCGTCGGGTATTGGAATTCTTACTTTAACGCGCTTATTTACTTAAAAGATCTGGATCTGTATCCCTTGCAGCTTGTTCTGCGAAACATCCTGATTACGAACCAGATGCAGTCGAGTTTGGGGACAGGCGAAGCAGCGGTCATTGCTATGCGCCTTGCCAATCTGATGCGCTATTCCGTCATCATCGTCTCCACGCTTCCCATTATGTGCATGTATCCGTTCGTACAAAAGTATTTCAACCAGGGGGTGATGATTGGCGCCGTGAAGTAAGCAAGCATCATTCCGTTGACATTATGCAGAGGGGGAACTATCAATGCGTATTAAATCCATATCGATCGGAAAAAAAATGTTGGTTGTAGGGATTCTGAGCTTGACCATGCTATTCAATCTTATAGGGTGTACGAATCAGTCTGAAGAAGCTCCGGCTGATTCAAGCTCCAATTTCAACAAAGAAGGGCTGCCGATTGTAACGGCTCCAGTAACGCTGGATGTGCTAACCGTCCGTTGGGGCAACATGGGGGATACGTTTAAAGCGAATAAATGGCTGCAGGATCTTGAGAAAGAAACCAATGTAAAAATCAATTGGCAGGTTATGTCCTCCAATGACTGGGGCGAGCAAAAATCTATTATGCTGGCTAGCAGCACGCTTCCGGATATCATATTTGGCGACATCGTGTTCTCGGATTCCGATATCGTCAATAACTTATCCTATTTCCGCCCGTTGGATGACTATATCGACAACTATATGCCGAATCTGAAAGCGGCTATGGAAGAAA
Organism: Paenibacillus prosopidis; assembly: GCF_003337375.1. Classification (GTDB taxonomy): domain Bacteria; phylum Bacillota; class Bacilli; order Paenibacillales; family Paenibacillaceae; genus Pristimantibacillus; species Pristimantibacillus prosopidis. The sequence goes on along the minus strand of NZ_QPJD01000004.1, from coordinate 214,606 downwards.
CGCCGGAGATGAGGCAAATCAGCACCTTTCCGGACGGCAAAATGTATTCACTGCCGGCAAGATTGCCGTCGCGCCCTATAACAACGATGCAGCCTGTCATCAATAAAGTTTGGCTGGATCGCCTGAGCCTGGATGTTCCCGATAATATCGAGGAGCTGTACAACGTATTCAAAGCGTTTAAGGAAAAGGATCCGAACCAGAACGGCAAGCCGGATGAAATTCCTTTCAGCGGTTCGGTAGATATCAGCATGGATTTTCTGAGCCCTTTCGGCATTACGGACTTGAACAACAACAGCATGATGCTTAAAGAAGGCGAGCCGGTATTTATCCCTGCTTCGATAGAATACAAAGAGGCATTGAAGTGGGTGCATAAATTGTATGCGGAAGGTTTGATCGACCAGGAGCTGTTCACGCAGGATAACACCATGTCTACGGCGAAGCAGCAAAATCCTGACGCCGCCCTTATCGGTTTCTCCAACCAGTGGATACCTGACGCTGTTTTTGGCAAATGGAAGGATGAATATGCGACCATTCCGTCGATTGCCGGACCGGACGGGAACCGTTATCAGACCGGCGATCCGGTCGGCTTAAGCTTAAGACGCAATGAGCTGTTAATTACGACATCCAGCAAACATCCGGAAATCGCGGCGCGTTGGGCGGACCAATTCTATACCAACGAAGCAAGCATCCAAAATTTCTGGGGAGCCATCGGCACGGTTATCCAGAAAAATGAAGACGGCACTTATGCCCTGATGTCTCCTCCGGAAGGCACAAGCGCGGATGCCTGGTACTGGGAGCAATCCGTCCGGGATTTCGGTCCCAAATACGTAAGTCCGGGCTTCGAGAAAAATATCATACTAGACGAGACGACCGGAGACGGACTGAAGCTCGTGATTGATAAGCTCGGCAGCGAGTATGTGACGGAGCCGTTCCCGAATGTTATGTACAGCGCGGAAGAATTTCAGGAGCTGCCTACCCTGACGACAGATATCGACAGCTACGTCAAAACTACCCGTGCGGAGTGGATCACAAAAGGAAACATCGACCAAGAGTGGGATGCTTATATTAAACAGCTTAACGATATGGGGCTTAAACGTCTCGTTGAGATTCGTACTGATGCGTATAAACGTTACACGAGCGTGAAGTAAAAAGTAACTGGAGGAGAGAAAGGAACATGAAAACGTTTCGAATCGGATTGATCGGCTTGGGGGGAATGGCCGGGGCACACATTAGGTGGATGGTTGCTGAAGGCCGTTTTGAGATTGTTGCGGTGAGTGACGTAAACGCAGACGCGCTGGCTAAAGTCGGGAATCAGCTTGGTATCGCTTCGGAAAAAAGATATACGGACTTCGAGCGGTTGATTGAAGATCCGGACGTCGATGCGGTGGTGTCAGTTACACCTAATAACGTCCATGCGGACATCGTCCGTGCGTGCCTTCAGGCGAGCAAGCCTTTTATGGCCGAGAAGCCTTTTACCCGCGTATTCGAGGAAGCGATACCGTTGTTGGAGTTGTATGTGCAGAAGCCGGTACCGGCCATGTTCGGCTTTACCTACCGCTACACGCCAGCTTTCCGTTACGCCCGGGAACTGGTACGGGAGGGAAGGATAGGTACGGTACGCAGCTTCTCTTTCCAGTATTTACAGAGTGGGGGTTCAGCACTTTACGATCATTCTTATTCGTGGCGTTTCAATAAGGATATTACCGGAACAGGCGCGCTTGGGGACCTGGGCTCGCATATGATCGATATGGCGCGATTCCTTTTTGGAGAATTCCAAGAAATATCGGCGCAATTGCAAACGTTCATACCCGAACGCCGGGATCCCGCGACCGGAAAAATGGTCAAAATCGAGGTCGACGACTTTGCGAGTTTCCAGGCTCGAATGACAGGCGGTATCATGGGTGTCTTCCAGACAACGCGCAATGCTATCGGATCGGGCAATCAGCACGAAGTGTCCATCTACGGAGATTCCGGTACGATTCACGCTTCAACGCTGAATCCGGATCAGCTTATTTGGATTCGCGAGGAAGCGCCGGGACAGCTCGTGAAGGCGACACTCGATGCGCCTAAGCATTGTAAAGTAACGCAGTACGCAGATTTCTTGGCATTGCTCGAGGGGGCCGTCCCGGAAGGCGTTCCCGGTTTTATGGACGGCTACCGCAACCAAGAGATATTGGATGCCATCGTCAGGGCAAGCGAAACGAAGGCAGTAATTCATTTTTAAATTCATTCCTGAAGGCAGAAAAACATACTAGGATGAAAAACAATCGTCCTGCCGTCTCTGGCAGAACGATTGTTTTTTTGCGACGTAAGGCTGTGAAATTCATAAGGGAGGACTATAATAGAAGTCAAATACATCAGACCATCAGCCATAAAGGAGCCTAAGCAATGAATCTATCATTATCACAACCAAAAAAACAATCAACGAGACAATCAGTGAGTATGAGAAAGCTATGGTCTTTTTTTCTGCCGTTAGGGATTTCGGCAAGTTTAGTCACGATTTCACATGTTATCATAAACAGTACGTTAAGCAGGAGCGCTGATCCCGAACGTATTATCGCCAGCTATGCGGTTGCGATGAGCCTGCTCGCTATTACTGAACGGCCAGCCGTACTGCTGAGGCAAACCTCTTCTACACTCGTTCGGGACAAACGATCATTTCATTCGACGCTCGCGGTTGCACAGCTGGTGTTTGCCAGCATTATGATGCTGGGTATTGTCATCAGCTATACCCCGTTAGGCTCTTTTATTTTCAAGGATGTGTTCGGAGTCACTAAAGACAATGTCCAAGATGTCATTCTTGTATATAAAGTGCTGATGTTCGTAAGCTTGTTCTCAGGGATTCGTTGCTTTTACCAAGGTGTTATCATTTATAATTTACGCACGAAATGGTTAACCATCGGAATGGTGATCCGGCTGGCTGGGATGTATGCGCTTTCCCTTTATTTTATTCATACGGGGGTTACCAGCGGGGTTGTGGGAGCGGTGATTTTCCTATTCGGCATGATGATCGAAGCTGCAGTCAGTTTCTTAGAGGGACGTTTACTGGTACGAAAGATGCCAGTCAAGCTGGAGAATCATGCGATAGAAAGCAAACGGCATGTTTTTTCCTTTTATCGGCCATTACTGTATTCCTCATTTATTTCGGTATGGATCGGTCCGGCCATTAATGCCATACTCGGGAAGACTTGGGATGCGCAACTGGCCATCTCTTCCTTTGCTATCGCAGCTAGCCTAGTCATGCTGCTTAGCAGCTTTTTCAGTTATTTTCATCAGATTGTAATCAATTTCTATCGTATCGATCCTGCGGCAGTCCGAAGATTTATTTTGATGCTTGGCTTTGTGCCCGCTCTACTATTGGGACTAATAGCTTTTACGCCGGTAGGTGTTTTTTTGCTAGAGCACGTCATAGGAGTTCATGGGAGACTGCAGTCAGAGAGCATACGGGTGCTGCAAGGATTTGTGCTGTTTGCGCTCGTTATGCCTTGGCTTGATGTAATGAATGGACTTGTGCTCGTGCGCGGGCAAACGAAGCTCATAATCGGCTCTCAAATCGCCAATTTCAGCTTTACCTTCATCACGCTATTTGTTTGTATTGGGATTGCGCCTGAATGGAACGGAACGATTGGGGCTTGGGCGCAATCGATAGGCATGACTGCGGAGCTCATCTTTGTCGCATTGGCCCTGCGGTTTATTAAGGATCCTGTGACGGAAACACTTCAAAACCGATAATTAAGATTATGGTAAACGTTTTCTTTTGACCTGTCAATGGATTACGTAATCGTTTTCCTGGAAATTTTCGAGGCTTTAATCCGATCAAAAAAGAGGATTGACAGAGAATGGAAGTCCAAACTATAATCAAAACAAATCACAAACGGTCATATATGAACGCAAACGGTCATAATGTTGTCGAATTTAATCATTTGGTCAAGAAATGCTGGAGGCTGTGCTTATGTACGAATTAGAGCGGAAGAGAAGAATATTGGACCTCTTAAATGAACGTTATCGCGTAGACGTGCAAGGATTGATACAGGAGCTTCAGGTTTCTGAATCGACGATTCGCCGCGATCTGAAGGAATTAGAGGAGAGCAATCATCTCAAGCGGACGCATGGAGGAGCAATTCCTTTGTACAACGTCCATTTTGAGCCATCTTTTCTTGAAAAGGAAATCAGCAACTGCGAACAAAAGAAAGCGATCGCAGAAGGGGCCGTACAGTACATAGAGGACGGCGACGTTATTTTGCTTGATTCCGGCACAACGATGCTTTATTTGGCTAAGGAATTGAAGCGATTTAAAAAGTTGACGATCGTAACGAACGCTGTACCTTTGGCACAGGAGCTCCAGGCTTATAATGGCATCGAGCTGATATTTTTGGGCGGTACATTGCGCAAAGAGGTTTTATCTCTTGTAGGACCGTTCGCTGAACATGTTCTCAGCATGATTCACGTAGATAAAGCATTTATCGCGACAAATGGCATTCATCCGGTTGAAGGCATCAGCACACCGAATATAGACGAGGCAAGTATTAAGCGCAAAATGATTGCGAGCGCGAAGAAAGTAATACTTCTGGCCGATTCTTCAAAGATTAATGAAATTAAGCATGTGAAGTTTGCCAAGGTGTCTGACATTCAATTATTTGTGACGGATGACGGTATATCTGAAGAAAGCATAGAAGCATTCCAAAGCAATGGATTAATGCTCCATGTGGTGCCATGCGGTGTGAAGAAGGATGAGGCTGGTAAAAGCTAATCTTCAAATCGATTATTTGTAAGCGATTTCTTGAAAAAAGGATATTTTAAGGAGGTGATGCTTCAGCGGAAACGGGATAATACCAAAGCGAACGCTTCAAGGGGAGTTTGTTTCAGTTTGCGGCTCTTATATTCGTTTGGAGCCCAAAGGAGTTGATCCAATTCAGAACAAAAATCTTAAATGAACGAGTGTAAACAACGGCTTAGTCCACGGCGAATGGTTGCAGCCCAGTTGTTCACACCCGTAGTTGAACATGCTTAAAAAATCGTGAAGATTTAACAAGCAAGTCTATTTGTATTGTCTTAAATTTACCGTAATAAATCAAGTGTAGTAGGTGTGCAAATTTTCTCAAAATATTGGAGGGTATTCAATGAAATCATATAAAGCGTTGTGTCTTATCATGTTGGCTCTGGTGTTCGTGCTTTCTGCCTGCTCAGGCAATAACGGCGGCAGCAAAGCCGGTTCGAATTCGGGTAAAACGGATGATCAGCCGGAACAGAAAAAAATGAAAATCGGATTGACAGTGCCGACGCTGGGTAACCCGTTCTTTGTTGCCATGTCCAAGGGAGCCGGGGAAGTGGCCGCCAAATACAACGCGGAAGTAATCGTCGTATCGGCGGACCACGATCTGGCGAAGCAAACCCAGCAGTTTGAAGATTTTATTACGCAAAAAGTGGATCTGATTCTGCTCAGTCCATTTGATTCCAAAGGAATTGCCGGTGCGGTTCAGCAAGCTAAAGCTGCAGGAATTCCGGTCGTTGCGCTGGACGGAAGCGCAGAAGGCGGTATCGATTCCGTCGTCATGTCCGATAATGTGCAAGCAGGACGCCTTGCAGGTCAATATTTGGCCGACCGTTTGGAAGGGAAAGGAAACATCGTCATTATTGACGGACCACCGGTATCTGCCGTTACCGACCGGATCAAAGGCTTCGAAGAAGTATTGGCCAAATACCCGGACATTAAAGTAGTGGCCAATCAGAACGGAGAAGGCAATCGTGAAAAAGCGTTGACGCTGATGGAAGGTATTCTTCAGGCCAATAAACAGATCGATGCCGTATTCTGTATCAATGATGAAGAAGGCGTAGGCGTCAAGATCGCTCAAGAGCAAGCTGGACGTTCGGAAGAATTTTTCATTGTAGGCGTCGACGGCGCGCCGAGCGCTTCGGATGCTTTGAAAGAAAAGAAAAGCTATGCGGCAACATCCGCTCAATTCCCGAACCAGATGGCTATTCAAGGAATCGAGTTGGCGATGAAGGTTCTAGGCGGCGAGAAAGTAGAGCCGCAAGTGCTGATTCCGACGGAATTGATTACGCAGGATAATGTAGCTTCCTACAAAGGCTGGTAATAACTAAGGAACGAGATGCGTTATCTGAATCAGATAACGTATCTTGTCCAAGTTTTGACTGCATTTGTATGGATGTAATCAGGTAACAAGGAGTGGCAAAATGGAGACTGTCCTAGCAAGAAAGCGCGCTGCTGAACCGCATGCCGAGTTGCAGCCCGTCATGAAGATGGCGTCCGTCAATAAATCCTTTTCAGGTGTTCAAGTTCTTCATAATGTCAATATCGAGCTGTATAAGGGAGAGGTCCATGCCCTTATGGGGGAGAATGGGGCAGGAAAATCAACCTTAATGAAAATAATGGCCGGTGTGTACCGACCGGATTCCGGCAGTATTTTGTATAAAGATTCAGCGGTAAACTGGCCTAGTCCAATGGCTGCAAGAGATGAGGGAATTAGCGTCATCCATCAGGAAATCAGCCTGTCCCCCAACCTGTCGATTGGCGAAAATATTTTGATGGGTACGATATTTCCAAGAAACAAAATGGGATTTATTAAATGGCAACTCATTTATGAGAAAGCGGAAGCGATTTTAAGATCGATCGGCTCGTCTCTGGATCCAAGGGCGAAGGTATCGACGCTTAGCATCGCTCAACAGCAAATGGTGGAAATCGCCAGAGCCTTGTCCTTTAATTCTGAAATTTTGATTATGGACGAACCCACGGCGTCATTAACCGATAAAGAAATCGAAAAGCTGTTCGTTATTATAGACGATCTTAAACGTAAGGGCGTCGCAATCGTTTATATTTCTCATCGCATGGATGAAATATTCCGTATTTCTAACCGGTTCACTGTTCTGCGCGACGGGAAATGGATTACAAGCGGTCCGATTTCGGATACGAATCCTGATCACCTGGTTAAGCTAATGGTCGGCAGGGAAATTAAGGACCTCTTTCAAAGAACTTACGCGGATACTGCTGTTACAACGAAGCGGGAGCCTGTTCTTGAATTAAAGGATATTTCCGACAAAAAAACGGTAAAGGGAATTTCGCTGCGTTTGTATCCGGGTGAAATCGTCGGCTTGGCCGGTTTGGTAGGTGCGGGCAGGACGGAGCTCATTCGGGCCATTTTCGGTATATCGGCGCTCAGCGGCGGCCAAATAATCATCGAAGGAAAGCCGGTGAACATTCAGTCTCCCTCGGACGCCATCGGTTACGGTATTGCCCATGTTCCGGAAAGCAGGAAGGAGCAAGGCTTATTTCCGAATCTGTCCGTCCAGGAAAATATTTTGATGGCCCAAATGCACAGCTATCGCAATAGCGGCATTTTGCAGTATGACCGGATGAGTCAGGATGCTGAACGGTTTATCATGGACTTAGGGGTCAAAGCCGCGTCTAAGGACCAAAATGTAATGGGGCTAAGCGGCGGAAACCAACAAAAGGTCGTTATTGCAAAATGGCTCTCAATCGGGCCTAAGGTACTTCTGCTTGATGAACCGACCCGGGGCGTTGACATTGGAGCTAAAACCGAAATCCATAAAATAATTAGCAATCTTGCGGAGCAAGGTCTTGCAGTACTGGTCGTTTCCTCCGAGCTGCCGGAGATATTGGGCATTAGCGACCGCATTTTGGTCATGCATGAAGGGAAGATCAGGGCGGAGCTGTCAAGGCAGGAGGCAACGCAGGAAAAAATCATGTATTACGCAACAGGGGAGATTAAATAAATGCAGACTAACCTTCAATCGGCTGGGGGCAATGACCAGTTGATCAAAAAGAAGCTCAGCTATACCTTTAATCAATTGGGCATGGTCATCATATTGGTACTGCTGTCCGTGGGAATGGCTATCTTCGCACCCCACTTTCTGGAAATGAGCAATATGCTGAACATTTTTAAGCAGGTATCGATTACGGCAATTCTTGCGGCAGGAATGACGCTTGTTATTTTGACGGGAGGCATTGATCTGTCCGTCGGCTCTACGGTTGCTCTGTCGGGCGTCATCTCGGTCTTGATTACAAATGCCGGAGTTAATCCAATTATTGCCATGCTTGTCGGAGCGGCAATCGGACTTGCTGCTGGTGCGATCAACGGGTATTTAACTGCCGTTCCCAAACTGCCGTCCTTTATCGTCACGCTGGGCAGCATGACCTATTTGAGGGGATTGGCGCTTGTTATAAGCGGGGGTTACCCGCTTGTCCTGACGAACGAGACGTTTAAATTTATCGGAGCGGGCAAAATACTGGGTATTCCAACGCCGATCTACATTACGACGCTGGTTTACATCATCATGTTTTTTGTATTGAAATATACGATGTTCGGCCGTCATGTATATGCGGTGGGGGGCAATGAAGAGGCTGCAAGGCTAACGGGTATCAAGGTTGAACGAACGCTTATCAAGGTCTATTCCATTAGCGGGCTATTAGCCGGAATTGCGGGTGTCGTACTGGCGGGCAGGCTTTTCTCAGGCCAGCCCACGGCAGGCATTATGGCGGAATTAGACGCCATTGCAGCGGTAATTCTTGGGGGAACCAGCTTTGTCGGCGGCTTCGGCCGCATCCAGGGCACGATCATCGGAGTTTTAATTATTGCTGTATTAAACAACGGGTTGACGCTCTTAAACGTCGATTCCTATTGGCAAAAGGTTATAATGGGCGGCGTTATCGTTGCGGCCGTTCTGCTTGACCGCATTCGCAATCGCAGGCGCAGATAATGAATGCAACCTATCAAAAAGGACTTCTCAACAGGTGAATGTTTGAGAAGTCCTTTATTCTGACGCTATTTGCATTATTTGAGCGTGCCCGTCGATGCCCTGAATTTCGGCTCCGTTTTAACATGAGTGATCTGAAACGCCTTAGAAGGATTTTTTAACCTGGATAGAAGCATTTCTGCAGCCGTGATCCCCATTTCATTGTTGAATATATGAATGGTTGTCAATTGCGGTTCAACAATTCGTGATTCTGGCGAGTCATCAAATCCGCATACAACGATATCGTTAGGGATATGAATGTTTTTATTTTTGAGAGATTTCATTACGCGTATCGCAACAAAATCATTTGCGCAAATGAATGCTGACGGCAATGTGCTCATTCGGTCCAATTGCTTGTCCATCCATTCGGACTCCAAAATAAAGTAACGATCCTCATCAACGATGCAATGATCTAAATCCAGTTTTAGGTTGGATACGGACAATGCCCTGTTGAATCCGACCCACCGCTCATTAAAGCTTTTGCAGTGATTGTAATCGCCAACAAAACCGATATGGGTATACCCGTTGTCTATTAATTTTTTGGTCATAAAATAAGTACTGTGCTCATTTTCCATTAACAAAACGTCTGCCTTAAGCACAGGGTAAAAAATATCCGCGGCACAATCAATGAATATGGTTGGAATGTCCAAATCATTGATGAGTTCACTGTAGCTTTTGTCAAACATCTCAATGCAAATAATGCCATCGACCTTTGATATTTCAAAGTTGGAAGGCAAGGACAATGCGTTAATTTCAGCTTCCCGAATGATATGGATCGACAAATTATAACCTTCGGCGCTTATTCTTTTCTCCAAACCGCTAAGCAGAAGGGAACCGAAATGCGAGTTATTGGGCAAGCTGCTCGTCAATAGAGCAATATTGCCCGGTTTTTTAGGAGTGACAGTATCTGTCTCCATATAAGCAAACTGTTTGTATTTTAATTCAATGGCTCGGCTAATCACTTTATTGCGTGTTTCCTCAGGAATGCTTTTGCTGCGATTCAGAGCTTTGGATGCGGTGTTTCTGGATATCCCGAGCGAATCCGCGATATCTTGTATCGTGACTTTTTCTTTACCCATTTAGTTGTTCTCCATAAGATTATTTATAGTAAATGTATAATACTTAAACCTTAATAGCAACAATAATGTTTCAAATGCACAATTAGTGTTGCATTTGACAATGGAAATAACGTAATGAATCATTACTTACAAATGACAATTTTTATTTACATTTAGTCATTGACTTATTTAAAATGCTTTGATAAATTCAATACGAAAAGCCAGCAAACGAACAATTACAGCCCTTTCTAGTAAGCATTAAGTAAACGTTTACGCAAGAAGCTGCCCTGGAACGAGCAGTCATTTTAACTTTAGGCAGAGGAGTAGAACAAGTAAATGCGAATTGGAGCAATTGAAGCAGGCGGTACGAAGTTTGTATGCGGGATCGGCAATGAGAATGGAGTGATCGAGGAGCGGATCAGCTTTCCGACCGAGCAACCGGAGCGCGTGATGGAACAGGTCATCTCTTATTTCAAAGATAAAAATGTAGAAGCGATCGGCATCGGGACGTTTGGACCTATCGATATAGACCCTGCCAGCGAAACGTACGGATCCGTGACGACGACGCCGAAGCCGGGATGGTCGGGCTTTCCTTTTCTCGAAACGGTGAAGAAAGAATTTGACGTGCCGTTCGGCTGGGATACGGACGTTAATGCCGCTGCGTACGGCGAAGCGGTATGGGGCGTTGCAAGGGGACTTGACAGCTGCGTTTATTTTACGATTGGAACGGGAATCGGAGTTGGCGTCTATTCCGAGCATAAGCTTGTTCATGGCTTGGTGCATCCGGAGGGCGGGCATATTTTGCCGAGGCGTCATCCGGAGGACCATTTCGAGGGAAACTGTCCTTATCATGGCGATTGCCTTGAGGGGATGGCTGCGGGTCCGGCAATCGAAAAGCGCTGGGGCATGAAGGGCAGCGAGCTGGGGATAGATCATCCGGCTTGGGCCATGGAGGCGTATTATCTCGGACAAGCTGTAACAACGACTATTCTGATGCTATCTCCGAAAATGGTCATTTTGGGCGGGGGCGTCATGCATCAGAAACAGCTGCTCCCGATGATTCGTGCCGAGGTGAGAAAAAATTTAAATGGCTACGTTAGTGCGGCGCCGCTTCTAACCGGTATTGATGATTATATCGTCTCCCCCGGACTTGGCGACAATGCCGGCTTATGCGGCTCGCTTGCCCTTGGCTTGGCGGCTTTGGAACGTAACGGGAAATAGAACTTTTATCTAAAACATAAGAGCTGCTTGGAGGACCCTAGAAGGATTCCATGCAGCTCTTTTTGTGTTTTTGTTCATTGTAAATAAACACATAATTGCGTTAATTAAAAGTGCAAATGTAACAAAGGTGTCGGTGGTGAAGTTATCGGAAAGAGGACGGATATCAAGTATTTTAGGTGTTTTATTTGTTTTTTCTCTATTACACTTTCCTTTTTTGCAATTTTGTCGCAATATTTGGTGTTAAATGCACAAATATGTGGTTGACATTTTTTAATTTTGGTTGTAAATTTTAATAGCTGGCCAACATGAAGGAGATGGTATGAAAACCATTTTTGAAAGCGGTACATAGTGGGAAATGATTTGTTCAAATGTAATAAATGTAAAAATGTAAGCAACCAGTTAGGGGGTCAGACCTTGCAGCAACTATTAGAAACAGTCAACAAGAACAAAATGCAGAAAGGATATGTTTTAAAGCGAAACTTCGATTATGTGTTAAAAAATCATTTCTTATATTGGCTTATAGCGCCGGCATTCATTCTTACGATTATTTTTAAGTATGTGCCCATGTACGGCGTAATCATCGCGTTTAAAGATTTTAGTTACAGCAAGGGGATTTTAGGGAGTGATTGGGTTGGGCTTGATTATTTTACGAAATTTTTAAGCGCTCCCAACTTTGAACCGATTTTCATGAACACTCTGTTATTAAGTGCTTATGGTCTTGTCCTTGGTTTCCCGATACCGATCATTTTGGCGCTGATGCTGAATCAAATGCGCAAAGTGGGTGTTAAGAAAAATATCCAATTGATCTTATATGCTCCTAATTTTATTTCGGTCGTTGTTATTGTAGGTATGATCTTCGTCTTCTTGTCTCCAACCGGACCGATTAATAAAATCATAACCTTAACGACCGGACATCCGATCGTATTTATGTCAGACCCGGAGTACTTCCGAACGATTTATGTCTTATCGGGAATTTGGCAAGGGGCGGGTTGGGCTTCCATTATCTATGTGGCGGCATTAGCCGGTGTCGATCCCGAGCTGCATAACGCTGCAACCATTGACGGCGCTAATCTGCTGCAAAGAATTTGGCATATCGATTTGCCGACGATAAAACCGGTCATGGCGATTGTATTTATTTTATCCGCCGGGGGAATTATGGCAATTGGTTTTGAAAAGGCTTTTTTGATGCAGACAGCGATGAACCTGCCAACCTCGGAAATTATTCCGACTTACGTTTATAAAGTGGGGTTAAAAGCAGGCGATTATTCTTATTCAGCCGCTATTGGGCTTTTTAATTCCGTTATCAATATTATTTTGCTGGTTCTTGTTAATTTCGTCGTTAAGAGATTAAACGAAGGGGACGGCCTCTATTAAAAGAAAGGAGTCTTTCTATGAATCTTAAGCCTTCCCGTTTAGACCGGGTTGTTCTAACGATCAACTATACGCTGTTAGCGCTGGCTGTGTTAGTCGTGTTAGTACCTTTAATTTATGTTGTAGTGGCGTCTTTCATGGAACCGACAACTCTATTAAACAAAGGGATCTCTTTTAATCTTTCCGATTACAGCGTAGAAGGATATAAGCTTATTCTTGCCAATGAGGCGATGCTTCGCGGCTTTGTAAACGGTCTCTTTTACTCGGCAGCGTTTGCTGTTGTTACAGTGGCTGTATCAATCTTTGCCGGCTATCCGTTATCCATTGATAATTTCGTCGGAAAAAAATTTTTTATGACCATATTCATTATTACGATGTTTTTTGGCGGAGGATTAATTCCTACCTTCCTGGTGATTAAGGAATTAGGGATGTTAAATACGGTTTGGGCGATCATCGTCCCCGGGGCTGTCAGTGTATGGAACATCATTTTGGCAAGAACCTTCTTTAAAGGCATACCGAGAGAGTTAAACGAGGCTGCTAAGGTTGATGGCGCATCAGAGCTGCTGATCTTCTTAAGGATTGTGCTGCCGCTTTCCAAGCCTATCATTTTCGTCCTGGCCTTATATGCTTTCGTCGGACAATGGAATTCTTATTTCGATGCCATGATTTATCTGGAAAACACTAAATTGTATCCCTTGCAGTTGGTTTTGAGATCGATCTTAATTCAGAATCAAGTGGATCCGGGGATGATAACCGACCGATTGGTAATGGCTGAAATGAAACGTCTCTCTGAAATCATAAAATATGCGTCTATTGTCATTTCCAGTCTTCCATTGCTTGTGATGTATCCATTTTTTCAAAAGTATTTTGAAAAGGGTGTCATGGTCGGTTCACTAAAATAGTGAATGGGCTGAGATATATAGGTTTTTTAAAAAAGGGAGGGGTAAGTTTGAAAAGTTTAAAGAAAAATGCAGCAATCATGACTCTTACGGCAATGTTGGCAGTAACGGGGTGCAGCGGCAATGGGGGTTCCAATAATCCGGATGCCGCATCCAGCAATACTTCTCATTCATCTGATTCAAAAGCAACCTTGAATTTTATGACTCAAAGCTCCGTACTGGCTCCAACCGATCCTAATGAAAAGTTAATTTTTAAACGCATGGAAGAGAAGACGGGGATCCACATTGCTTGGAAAAACTACACAAACGACGTATTTGCGGAAAAAAGGAATCTGGCGCTGGCAACGGGCGATCTTCCGGACGCGATCTTTGACGCAGGTTTAAGTGATTATGATTTGTTAAAGTTAGCGAAGGACGGAACGATTATTGCTCTTGATGACATTATCGAAAACCAAATGCCTAATTTCAAAAAAGTGCTCGAGCAAGTACCGCAATATAAAGCCATGATTACGGCACCGGATGGTCATATTTATTCGCTTCCATGGATTGAGGAGCTGGGTGAAGGGAAAGAAAGCATCCACTCTGTTAATAACATTCCTTGGATTAATGTGGAATGGCTTAAAAAACTTAATTTAAAAATGCCGGCAACAACGGAAGAATTAAAACAAGTTTTGATTGCTTTTAAGACACAAGATCCGAACGGTAACGGAAAAGCGGATGAAATTCCACTGTCTTTTATCAATTCTAACGGCGGCGGAGAGGACATCGGATTTTTATTCGGATCATTTGGTCCCGGCTTGAACTGGGATATGACGCTTGTCAGTGATGATGGAAAGGTTTCTTTCGCAGCGAATAATGACGGATTCAAAGAAGGCGTCAAATATTTCAATGAATTGTATAAAGAAGGATTAATAGATGTCGAGTATATTACACAGGACTGGAATACTTATATTGCCAAAGGAAAAGAAGAGCTCTATGGGTTGTATTTCACTTGGGATAAGGCAAATGTTACAGGTATGAATGATAAATATGAACCTATGCCTGCGCTTGTTGGACCGAGTGGAAGCAAAAACGTCGCCAGAACGAACGGAATGGGTTTTGATAGAGGTAGAATGGTTATTACAAAAGAGAACAAAAACATTGAAGCAACTGCAAAATGGATGGATCAATTATACGATCCGCTTCAATCGGTTCAAAATAACTGGGGCACCTATGGAGATGAAACACAGCAAAATATTTTTGAATTTGATGCTGCTTCGCAATCGCTGAAGCATTTACCGCTCGAAGGAACTGCTCCGGCTGAACTAAGAGGAAAAACTAGTGTTGGAGGTCCATTAGCCATTCTAGATTCCTATTACGGCAACGTAACGACGAAACCGGATGATGCCGCTTGGAGACTGGACATTTTGAAAAATGTGTATGTACCTGATATGAAGGCGGAAAATATTTATCCTAGAGTATTCTTCTCTATAGAAGACTTGGACAGAATTTCTACGATTGAAGCCGATCTGTTCGCTTATGTGTTAAGGAAACGTACGGAATGGACTGAAAACGGGAAAATCGATAAAGAGTGGGATGAGTACCTGAAGGAATTGGATCGTCTTGGTTTACAGGAATGGCTGCAAATTAAACAAGCAGGATATGACAGAAACGCAACTGAATAAAAATTGATCTATAGAGCTGCCGGAGCGTGCTTCTGGATAGGGGGCATGCTTCGGCTTTACTATTTGGTGGGAGTGGGAGAAATCATGAATAATTATAGAGAAAAATACCGGCCGCAGTTTCACTTTACCCCGCCGGCGAAGTGGATGAACGATCCGAATGGAATGGTTTATTTTGAAGGTGAATATCATTTGTTTTATCAGCATCACCCGGATGGCACAACTTGGGGGCCGATGCACTGGGGACATGCGATCAGCAGCGACTTAACTCACTGGGAGCATTGCCCGGTTGCATTGAAACCGGATGAGAATGGTCAGATTTTCTCCGGAAGCACAGTAGTGGATTGGGAAGATACCAGCGGTTTTTTCGGCGGAAAACCAGGCTTGGTTGCCATATTCACCCATGCGGACGTTTATCCGGATTCCGATCGTCCAAGACAGCGGCAAAGTCTGGCCTACAGTTTGGACAAAGGCAGAACCTGGACGATGTATGAAGGAAATCCTGTGCTGAGTAATGAGCAAATGACGGATTTCCGGGATCCGAAAGTGTTCTGGCACGCCCCGAAGCAGAAGTGGGTTATGGTGCTTGCAGCTGCAGACCGCGTTCAAATCTACAATTCTACTGATTTAAAGGAATGGATTTTCGCAAGTGAGTTTGGCGTATCTGAAGGCTCTCACGATGGCGTATGGGAATGTCCGGATTTAATAGAGCTGCAGGTAGATGGTAACGCTGATGTAACAAGGTGGGTAATGATAGTCAGCATCGGCGATCATCCGCAATTTCCGGAAGGGTCGAGAACGCAATATTTTATCGGGAGCTTTGACGGAAATACATTTACAAATGAGGCTTCCCCTGAAACCGTATTATGGCTGGACCATGGAAGAGATAACTATGCCGGCGTAACTTGGTCGGATGTGCATACCCCGGATAATGGTAAGTTGTTTATCGGCTGGATGAGCAATTGGAAGTATGCGAATCTCACGCCAACCGTCAGTTGGAGAAGTGCAATGACTCTGCCGCGGGTATTATATTTAAGAACCGGAGCATCCGGTGTCAGATTGGTACAAGAGCCGGTAACAGAGCTACAGAGGCTTCGGCTGCAGGCGCAGAGTTGGAATGAAAGAACGATCAGCCCCGATCATAACTTGCTTTCTGACGTGCAAAGCGGGCATTATGAGATCGAATGTGAGATCGACATGGCTGATGCAGATGAGGTAGGCTTTAAGCTACGGAAATCCGAACGGGAGGAAACGGTTGTCGGCTACAACAGAGCGGCACAGACGCTGTTTGTTGACCGCTCCAAATCCGGAGAAAGCGGATTTCATGACGCTTTTCCATGCCGGCATGGCGTGCAATTCGAGCTTCAAAACGGACGGTTAAAGCTGCGTATGTTTGTCGATCACTCTTCGATTGAAGTGTTTGCGAATGATGGGGAAACCGTAATTACGGATCAAATATTCCCTGAACCGTCTAGTACAGGGTTGGAGTTGTATGCGAAAGATGGAGAGGCGAAAGTCATTTCCCTGACGCTTTATCCATTGATGTCGATCTATTCGGAAGTAACGGTGACCAAATAGGAGAGATAATCTGTAAAAAACAAGCCCAGTACAGCACAGGTACTGGGCTTGTTCTACTTGTTCTGGAAATCACTCTTACGAGACCAGCGTTAATATTCTAGTTCTTTGACATAGAGATTTGTTTCATTACCATTGATCGTTATCGTCGTTTCCTTATATGTCCATCCAAGTCTTTCGAAATATCCATCTAGATTTGTAGCTATATATAACTTTTCAAATCCCATGGTTAAAGCTTCTTCGAGCATATAATTATGCATATATGTTCACCCATATTTCTTTTATCTTCTACTACAAACATATTCGCAATCCATGGGGTATATTTATTGTCTTTAATCAAACTGTCACTTAATAATGATATGGTACCAACCGGTTTTTCATCTAAAAGCGCTACAAGAATCATTGGAACATCAAATTTATTATTTTTGTTCAATGATATATGTGTACAGTAATCAATTAATACTTCACTTGTTTGGCTTTGGATCAACCATTTTTTTATAAGTTCTAAGTCTTCTAATCGATCCGCTAAGTTATCAATCCTAAGGAACAATGCTGTAACCTCCTTTAAGCTACTTAGCCTAAAAATTAAACAACTTTATTATATCACTTTGTTGGATGTATTTATGGCTAAAAAACGATCGTTTTTTAGACTTTGTAAACCTTAATCTTTCAGATGTATGAGTAG
The DNA here is from genome assembly GCF_003337375.1 of Paenibacillus prosopidis. Lineage (GTDB taxonomy): Bacteria > Bacillota > Bacilli > Paenibacillales > Paenibacillaceae > Pristimantibacillus > Pristimantibacillus prosopidis. The sequence continues at coordinate 197,364 of NZ_QPJD01000004.1, read as the reverse complement.
GTGAACGTCTTCACATCTATATAACCATGATCATATGACATCCTTTATATAACTATCCTACAACTTATCATTATAATGAAGTAATTCTCTTTTGCTTATTACAAAATTCACTCAATTTTTACAAGAAAAATAAATTTCTATTCATTTTATAGTGCTATCCTATTTCTATATTTTATATTAGGAGGATTCATATGAAACGTTTTTTAATACCACTTTCAACAGCAGCTCTGACAATCACTTTATTTGTCGGAGGAGCATCAGCTAAATCAAATGTCGAAGTAGAAAAATTTACGGTTGGCGTCAATTCCGATTTGTTTGCTCAGCCACATGAATCAATCGCTGACGAATATCCATTTGGATTTGTTGGAGGCTTTGGTTCCGCACTAGCCCTCAAATCCTATGATAAAAAAACCGGAGAAATGGAGTTTTATGCTTTAACTGACCGGGGACCAAACGGGGATGCTCCGACGTATTTAGAAAACGGACAAGCTTCTGCAAGTAAGTTCTTCCTTTCACCAGACTTTAATCCCCAAATAGGCATACTCAAGATTAGTAACGGGAAAGCACAAATCAATGATAGTATTCCTTTGAAAAATAAAAATCAGTCTCCAATAACCGGGCTGCCACTCGCTCCAGGATTAACGGGATCCTCTTTGGAAGTGCCACTCCTTCCAACAATGGACAAGCTGAACTTTGACAATAACGGGTTGGATCCAGAGGGTATTGCTGTGGATAAACAAGGAAACTTCTGGATATCTGATGAATATGGTCCTTTTATTGCAAAGTTTTCAAAAACTGGTAAGTTAATCGAAAAATATCAACCAGGTGCTGGTTTGCCAGAAGTCTTAAAGTATCGAATCCCTAACCGAGGTATGGAAGGATTAAGCATCAGCCCAAGCGGCAAGGTTTTTTCAGCTGTGCAAAGTATTTTAGATGTTAACGGAGAGACAAGTAATGCTCTCTTTACGCGTATAGTTCTTTTTGATCCAAAGACAAAAGAAACAAAAATGTACGCTTACCCTGTTGATAAAACCATTTACAAAAAATCTAACGCTTTGAAAATCGGGGACATTTTTGCAATCAGTGACAGCAAGCTTCTTGTGATTGAGCAAGGTAAGGATGCGAATGGGGTTATGAGAACCGTTGTGAACCTTGTCGATCTTTCTAAAGCAACTGACTTAACTGGCAAAACCATCAACGGAAAAGAACTGGAAACGATTAGTGATCCGGCGGTACTTAAAAATATAAATATGGCCGATACAAAAGAAATTCTTAACTTGCGTGAGTATGGCTGGGACATGGAAAAAGCAGAAGGATTAACATTGCTTCCTGATGGTAACACCATAGCGATCGTTAACGATAATGACTTTGGTGCAGCAGTATCGACTGATAACGGTGAAGATATTACGGATTTAAGTTATGATTCTGCTACAAAACAATGGTCTTTAGATTCTCAAGCGATTCCAACAAATGTTCAGTTCTCCGTTAATTCGCCTACAGATCGAAAAAATGTTATTTGGCTGTTTACCATTTCCGATCTTCATAAGCAGCTTAAATAATCATGAGAAACAATCTCTAAATCGAATAAAGTCGATGCTTTCCCAAGGAACCTTTTTTTACCGATCTTTGCCGCGTATCCCTTAGCGATCTATACTAGAAAAAACCATTTGTATACGAAGCGGACGTATTTCACCAGTAAAAGCGCTAATTGGATCCGAGCAATATGAAAGAGTCGACTCCACACGCATTTGAACGTGTGTGAGCTCGGCTCTTTTTTCTACACACCTAAATTCGATATCCAACCTCCAAGCTTACACTGAAGAACCGCAGGTTGGGGCCTTTCAAATTAGTTAAGAAAGCTCTGTCAAGTAATAAAATCCGGACTTCTTTAATAGATTTCATAGTGGACAAGTTGTGTTTACTAGCCTATCGTTTTTTACGGGAATAGCGGGGGGGATGCCAATGTGGAGCTGGGTAAAGCCGAAGAAGACGTATTCCAGCGTATTTCTTTACTCTTGCATAGCCGTAAGCTTGCTCACCCTGGTGTTCACCATGTTCCTGAGCCGGCAGTTCGCTCAAAGCGCAATGGATGAAATCAATAAGTCCAACCAAGAGAAAATGAACCAGGTCGTGAAAACCTCGGAATTTACTTTGCAGAAACTGCGTCAGTTTGCGCTCAGAATTTATTCGGATGAAAATATCGCACTGTGGATCAACATGAGTGAAAATGATTATTCCCCCCTGTCACTAAATAAAGCAGCCGATAGCGTAAGGGAATTTATGAGCAGCGAGCCTTTCATAGACGGCATTTATTTATTCAACTTCAGTCTCGGCCAAATCTATACTTCAGATTCAAGCATTTATACGATACAGGATTTCGATGACCAGGCTATGCTGAATTACATTAAGAGCCAGAAAACGCCGTATCTGCAGTTTGTCAACCATGAGGTGAAGGACGAATCGCATCTAGCGCTTGTCGTGCCGGCAGCCGGGCCTAATCAGAACTATCATGGATTCGTGGCGATTTTGTTCAGCAAGCCGCTGCTGAATGAGCACATGCTGCAAATATCGGAGGAAGATCACAACAAATTTTTTATTGAAGGAAAAAATAAGGAGTTCATTCTGGGCAATACGGATGCCGCGTTGACGGAAGCACTCATAGAGACGGATAAGCCGCAGGCGGCAGAACAGGGCTGGAAATGGGAGTCCGGCAATGAAACCTGGTCCATTCAGACGGCACAGCTTCCTATTGAAGGTTGGAAGGTCTATCATTTGTCACCGATCTCTCTGTGGCAAGCGAAAATAACCAAGATCAGGACAGAAATTATCGGTTCCTCGATCATTCTGCTGTTCGCTTTGCTGTTATTTTTGTTCTGGCAATCCTATCGCAGCTTGAAACCCATTAGCGACTTGGCCTTTCAACTACAAATCAAGCTCGGCAAGAAGCATCCGATGGAGCAGACAGCGAATGCCAATAATGAGATTCAGTGGATTCATTCCGGTTTCCATCTGCTGGTCGAGCAAATCGAGCAATTGGACTTGTCGATCAAGAGCAGCAAAGCTTTGGTGAAAGAGGATTTCTTGCGTCAATGGATTTTCAACTCGAAAGCTTCCGGACCCGTCGAAGCGTTTATTAGAAGTGAAACGAAAATCCTCCAGACGGGCTCATTCCGTATGGCGGTCGTACGGCTGGAATCCTACGGGCGGTTCAAGGAATGTTACGATTTCGCTTCGCGAAAATTGCTCCGTTATGCACTGGGCAATATTATGGTTGAAGTCCTTGCGAATCACGGATTTGACGCGGAAACGGCCGATTTCAGCTCGGATCACCTCGTGGTGCTTATTTCTTCGCCCGCTTCGGGGGAAGATTCGGCGCCGGTCATCGAAGCGATGGAGGAGGTAAGAGCTCAGATCAGACGGTGGCTGAAGCTGGAATTGCATGCGGCTGTCAGCTCCGTGCTTCATATGGAAGACAATGTGCACACCGTTTATACCCTGATGTACGAACTGACTTTGATCGGATTCATTTATAACGAGGACCGGGTATTCACCTCCGAAGATCTGGAGCGGTATCAGCTGGGCGAAGACAGCAAGCTGGATGAAGACTTGCTGAAGCAGGTGATTTATTCCGTGCACCTTAAGAACGATAAGGCTCTAAAGAGTTACCTTGATGATCTTACCTTGCATATGCAGGCGCTAAGCTATGAAGAATGCAAGCTGCAGCTGACTCATATTATTTATTCGATTATGAAGAGCTTCAAGAACTATAAGACGTTCCAAGGAATGAAGAGCATCCATACTTTCCTGGAGCAATTTGCAACCATTGGAGAAGTGAACTCGTGGCTGTACGGGGAGCTGCTGCAGATCATGGACCAGCACCGCAAGAAGAATGCCTCGAGCCGAAAGGACGAGGTCGCCGCCGAGATGATCGAATATGTGCGCAACCATCTTCACAATTCGATGCTTTCGGTGGACGACATTGCCGCTCATGTGTCCATATCCGTAAACTATGCCCGGCAAATCTTCAAGGAAAGTTTTGAGTGCTCACTATCCGACTATATTACAAACCAACGGATCGAGTACGCGATCAAGCTGCTTACAACGACCGATTGGACGGTAGCCGATATAACGGAACAGTCCGGTTTTCAAACCAAGAGCACCTTCTATTCCCTGTTCAAACGGGCCACCGGAATGACGCCGAACCAATACCGTACTGAAAATACGCAAGACAAAACGTAGAAATCCGTACTTCATCCCGTTGGAAAATGAATACATGCCCTTTTATAAACTTTCGTACCGATTGTTAGATATCGGACTGTACGGAAGCAGAACAACCCGAGTATGATCAGACAGAAGCGGGATGAGCGGGTCAAGACGGAAATCGTCGCGGCCGCCGCCCGGATGATCATCAAGCAGGAGGGGTTAAGCCATGAAGTTAAGAAGAAGAGGGTTCTTGTTAATGGTCGTATCGCTAATCCTTACAGTAATATTGGCCGGCTGCAGTTCGAATGGATCGGCCCCTACCGAAACAGGCGAATCGCCGCAGGCTTCCGAGGATGGAAAATTGAATCCGGTTACATTGAAGATCATGTTCCCCGGAGATCCGCCGGCGGGCTGGGAGGAAGTTAAGGCGGAGATGGAGAGCCGTCTGGCGGGTACGCTTAATGTGAAGCTGAACGTGGTGTTTATCCCATGGACGGACGTACTTCAGAAGCGACAAGTTGCATTATCCTCCGCGGAAGACTACGATCTGATCTGGGACAATAATCCGGTGCAGAATATGGCCGCCGGCCTCTATGAACCGCTGGACGAATTGGTCGAGAAATATGGTCCCGATATCAAGGCCAATCGCTCTGCGGAGCTGATGGAAGCCAATAAGGTAAACGGTAAATTGTATGCAGTTCCACTTGAAGTGAATTTCATACGCCCATGGACGTTTGTCATTCGCAAGGACATTCGGGAGCAGCTTGGCGTCGAACCGATCAAGAGCTATGATGAGCTGATCGAATTTATGTATTTGGTGAAAGAGAAGGTTCCGGAAATCACTCCGTTCATTCCTAACGGTACGGAACATATCGGCTTGAGGCTTGCAAACATGCTTGATCCGACGGCCAACCTTGCCGCCGTATTGAACTATCCCGGACTGTACACCAAAGGGAACGACGGGAAGGTCTATAATATTTTCGATAACATGGACCCCATGATTATGAAAAATTTCGAGCAATATCACAAGCTGTATCAGGACGGCATTTTGGCCAAAGACGCCCTTACGCTTAAAAATGCGGAATTTGCCAAAGGAAAGGCGGCTGTTTCCACGTTTTTCGATTTCGGCGTCAATCTGAATACGCGCACGGCGCTTGAAAAATCGGTTCCGGGAGCTTCTGCCGAAGCCTTCTCCTTATACGACTCCGGCATGAAGCTGAGCTCGACCTACAAAGCGGGCAACTTTATTGCCGTTCCGGTGGTCAGTAAAAACAAAGAACGCGCGATTCAATTCCTTAATTGGCTGAACCAGAAGGATAATTACGATCTGCTTGCCTACGGTATAAAGGGTAAAAACTGGGAAGATGCGGGCGAAGGTCTTTATAAACCGATCCAAGATAACCCTTATGCGGGCGTTCCTTTCGCATGGGGCTGGAATCCGAAGCTGGATCGAATCGATGCCAGCTTGCCTGAAGATGTCATCGCGCTGAATAAGTGGCAGAGGGATCCCAGTAACTTTACAACGGATATTCTGACGGGCTTCACCTTCAATCCTAGCCCGGTAGCAAATGAAGTGGCACAACTTAGCAATGCCGGCGTGGAGTTTTATAATCCGATCGTGATGGGGCTGGTGGAACCGAACGAGGGTCTTGCCAAGTTTAAGGAAAAGGCCTATGACAATGTGAAGAAAGTTCAAGCGGAGTATCAGAAGCAGCTGGATGAATATCTGGCTGGCAAGAACCAGTAACCCATCAAAAAAGCCGGCGGCCTTGAAAGAAGGCCGGCCGGTTTTTTTATAAATTGCGTGCCCATCGGCACGCATCATCTAGTTGTGAGTTTACTCAAGTATCGGTAAACTCCGTACTTTTCGCGAGTGATAGAAATCGGACCTTCACCTGGTGTTGCCGTTCATACCTATTGATAAATTCAAGACTATACGGACAGCATCACGAATGCGTAATATGCAAGTACAGAAGAAAGGAAAGGAGAGCTCGAGATGGGAATTCTGCAGGAGCTTAGGAAGAACAAGTGGCTTTACGCGATGTCGCTTCCCGTCATTGTGTATGTGTTTATTTTTTCTTATTTGCCGATGTCCGCTCATATATTGGCCTTCAAGCAGTTTATACCGGCTAAGGGGCTCTGGGGGAGCGAATGGGTGGGCCTCGACAATCTGACGTTTTTTTTCACCGGCCCGGATTGGCTGGGGGTTACGTTGAATACGATTTATTTGAATCTTCTGTTCATTGTTTCGGGTACTGTATGTTCCTTAGGGATTGCGCTGCTGCTTAATGAAATTCATCATTCCTTAATTAAAAAGGTGACGCAATCGCTCGTTATTCTGCCGCATTTTATTTCCATTATCGTCGTTAATCTGATGGTCATGAATTTCTTTAACGGGCAGGACGGCATGATTAATAGCTTGCTGAAGGAATTCGGTTTTCAGACGATCTCCTGGTTTCAAACGCCGGAAGTTTGGCCTTGGCTGCTCACGATCATATTCGTATGGAAGGGGGCAGGGTGGGGATCGATTATTTATCTTGCAACCTTGACGGGTTTCTCCGAGGAATATTATGAAAGCGCTAAAATCGACGGCGCCAAGCGGTGGCAGCAGATTTGGTATATTACGCTGCCGCTGCTGCGGCCGACCATCATCGTGCTGACGCTTCTCTCGCTGGGACGCATCTTTTACGGCGATTTCGGCTTAATTTACGGCATCATCGGAGACAATTCGCTGCTCTTCAATTCTACGGATGTGATCGATACGTATACGTACCGGTCCTTGAGGTCCACGAATATGAACAGTTACAGCAATGCCGCGGCAGTCGCTTTATTCCAGTCGGTTATGGGGCTGATTACCATTCTGTTCTTCAATTGGTTTGTCCGCAGGGTCGATAACGATTCAAAGCTCTTCTAGAAAGGGAGTGATGGTATGAGAATGACACAGCGGGATACTTCGCAACTCGCCGTGTCCGCAGCGGCTTATCTATGCATCGGCACTTTCGCCTTGATTTGCTTAATTCCCTTCTGGCTTATGTATATCGGGTCTTTCACGGCGGAGAGTCAGATTGTCAAGGGCTTTCGAATGTTCCCGACGGAATTTACGTTTGATTCCTACCGCTTCTTATTCCAGGGCAGCCAGGTGTACTACAGCAGTTTCGTTTCCATTTCTATTACAGTGGCCGGCACCATCGCAGCCGTGCTTATGACTTCCATGTTCTCCTATGTTGCGGCCCATACGAAGGTAAAATACCGGTATTTCCTTTCCTTCTACATTTATTTCACGATGCTGTTTCCGCCTGGTCTGGTCGGCTATTACTTGCTCATTTCCAACTGGCTGAACCTGCGGGATTCGGTGCTCGCGCTGCTGCTGCCGCTCTTGTTCTCCGCCTTCAACGCCTTCTTGATGACATCGTATTTCCGCACGCTTCCCTTTGAATTGAATGAGGCGGCAACCGTGGACGGTGCGCATGAGCTGTATATCTTCTTCCGGATCATCTGGCCGATTTCCATGCCGGTTATCGCGACGATCGCTCTGTTCTATGCGCTTTCTTATTGGAATGACTGGTTTAACGCGCTGATGTTTATCGACGATCCGCAAAATCATCCGCTGCAGATGATGCTGCGAAGAATCGTTTCCAATTCGGAGAATCTGGATTATTTGAATGCGAATATCAATATTCCCGTCTCGGCTACAGGCGTACAGCTTTCGACGGTTGTTATTACGATTGGGCCGATCATTTTCTTGTATCCGTTTCTGCAGCGCTATTTTATTAAGGGGATGACGATCGGAGCCATTAAGGGATAGGGGGAACGAATGGATGAAACCTCATTTCAGGTATACCCCGGAGCCGGTTCTGGGGCCGGTTCCGGGCTGCGAGTGGGCAAGCAAAATGGTGCTGAATCCGGCTATTGTTAAAGATCCGGCTTCCGATCAGCTGCATATGCTCTTCCGGGCGACGGGTCCATGGTCCCGGAAGCGCAAGGAAGGCAAGCATGACCCATATCCGATCTTTCTCGGATATGCGGTGAGCAGCGACCTGGGGAGAACATGGACTGCCGATTTCTCCCGGCCTGCCATTGCCCCTGCCCTGAATGAGCGGTATGAAGATATTTATATTACGGATATACACGGCAAACGCGTACGCGATTATTCGAACGGCTGCATCGAAGATCCGCGCATTTTTCCGGTAGAAGGGGAGCTTTATTTGTCCGCGGCGTGCCGACTTTTTCCGCCCGGCCCGTATTGGCTTATCGATCGGGAGCCGCCTGTGGATACGCGCAACGACTATGTGCCGGAATGGGTGCATGAGGGGGATGATCCTTTCCGCGTGACCGCCTGCTCCAACCCGACCGTAACCGTGCTGTATAAGCTGGACCTGGATAAGTTGAAAGTTGGCCGCTATGAGGAAGCCTTTGCCTATGTATGCCCGTTGACGGAGGGCTTTGTCAGCGATAACCGTGACGCCTTCCTGTTCCCGAACAAGATGCTGATTGGCGGGAAGCTGCAATATGTGATGCTGCATCGCCCGATGACGGCTGCTTTATTCCCGCAAGGAGCCAGGGCCAAGAAACCGTCGATCTACCTCGCTGCGGCTGAAAAGTTGGAGGATTTCGCTTGCGGCAGGGTAACCCACCGTCTGCTGGCGACGTGTATATTCCACTGGGAAGAGGATCGGATCGGGGCAAGCTGGGCGCCGCTCCAAATTTCGGCTGGCGAATGGCTGGTTTCTTATCATGGCAAGAAAGATGCCAGCTTCGGTTATACGCAATCCTTCATGATTTTGCGCGAGCAGGTTAACGATTTCCCGGTTGTGGCGCATCGATGCTCGGAGCGATTGATGTACGCCAGCCAGGAATGGGAGATGCCGAGCGAGTATCCTACGCCTTGCTTATTTACAACGGGAGGAATAGTTATAGGAGATGATCTGATTATGTCTTATGGAGCAGCCGATCAGAAAGTAGGTATTTCTTGGGTGAATTTTGCCGAGCTGGTGGAGTATATCAGGCAATTTGACGCAGAAGGCCAACGCTTTACAGGATTGATTAACCGTCTCAACAATGTCGATGACTATTAGGAGGTTAATTATGAGCAAATGGTATAGATGGTTTCGAGGTGATGCTTTTAGACTATTTCTAGTTATCCTGCTGGTATCGTCCTTCATCCCTGCCGGAGGAGGAGCCCTCGCGGAAGGTACGCTGCTTAAAACCGGAAACTATTATTACAGCCCTGCCCCGGGTGCAGGCAATTCTCCCGACAAAGGGGCAACCGGCTTGGTACCGTCAGAGAGCGGTGTACTTTTTGACGCCTTAACGACGACCTATGCCGGATGGATGGGAAGCGCGACTTCCATGGGGACTGTGCAGGTGGTGTTCGACCTGCTGAAGGACTACCCGCTGGACAACATAAACATCGTATTGAATTCTCCCAACAGCTTTTGGGGGTTTAAGGAATTTACGGTCAAATACCGCCCCGAGGCTACAACGGATTATTACTATATTGCCGGCAAGCATGTAAAATCAGGAACCGCCTTGAACTATTCGGTCAACATCCCGATGAACAACAAGACGGCCAGGTTTATTGTCATCGATATTAAGCGTTCGCACGCCTATCAGCATATCCCGCTGACGGAAGTACAAATCTATAAGGGCACAGGCGATGAAGGGCAGAACCCGGCTGCAGCTTTTACGGTAGAGCAGATGCAGGCTGAGCTTAAGAAAGACTCTTTGATGGTGGATAAATACGGACAGTGGATTTATGAAACGTGGACCGGAAAGGTTGCAACTGACGCGCAATTGAAGCAGGAATATGCGAATGAGGCGAAAGCGCTGGCGAAAGTTTCGCTGGACCGAAACAAATATGACCAGTACGGCGGGATTAAAAGCGGGGGACAGTACAAATCCACCGGATTTTTCCGACTTGATCAAATCGATAATAAATGGTGGTTTATTACGCCGGACGGCTATAAATTCATTTTAAAGGGCGTTGATGCCACAAGCATATGGGAGTGGGGATACGGAACGCCGTATCGGAAAACGGACGGCACACCCCGGAAGGTTTTCGAGGAGCTTCCAGATCCTAGCGTCTACACTCCCGCTTACGCCAATGACAAAAATGGCGAAAGAGTCAGCTTCATCATCGCCAACGTCATGAAAAAATACGGCAGCGACTATGAGTCGAAGTGGGAGGAAATCACCAAGAAGCGGTTGATCAATTGGGGCTTTAATGCCTTTAGCAAGTGGTCCAGACCTAATAATGTCACGTTTCCCTATATTGAGGTTCTGCAAGATCCGTCAAATTTGAAAAGGATTCAATGGACGTACGATGTATTCGATCCGCAGGCTGAATCCATTATCGACAACGCCGTGAGCGCACAGATTCAAAAGGCGAGGAACGACCGGTGGCTGATCGGCTACACTTACGATAACGAGGCCGGATGGACGACCGATATTGTAAAAGAGATTTTGACGTATGGGTCTACCTCTGCGGCGAAGGGCGCCTTTGTGGATTTTCTTGCGCCAAGATATAACAATGACATTGCCGCCGTCAACCAGCTTCTTGGTACGAGCGCCGAATCATTTGACGCATTAAAGAATACGTCGATCGCGATCGCGAGCGTTCCGGCTGCGGATGTATCGGCCTTTATCAAGCTGGCATCCAAAACGTACTTCCAGGCGATCCGGAATATTATCGAAAAATATGATACGAACCATTTGTTTTTAGGTTCTTCTATCGTTCCCACCTGGCGGACCAGTCTTGATTGGGATTCGGCAGCCATGGAATTTGTGGATGCTTTTTCCGTAGATAATTATACGAATGATGCGGCCTGGATTTCCAGATATGAAGCTTTCGGAAAACCGCTGTTGAATCTGGAATATACATTTAGCACTAGCGAGCGCGGGTTATCGCCCGTCAATGCGGCTACAAGGGCAGCCAGTATTGCGGACAGAGGCACCGCCTTCAAAGCTTTTATCGAAAGCCAAACGGCACATCCGCTATTTGTCGGCTCGGGCTGGTTTGTGTACTTTGATCAAGCGGTTACCGGGCGTAAAGACGGCGAAAATTTCAATACAGGCTTGGTAAACCAGCAGGATCAGCCCTATACGGATCTGGTCAATATTATGAAGAGCGTTAATGCAGGGCTGGAAACGATTCATGCGAACGGTGGGTAAATGGTTTAGGTTGAGCAGTATTTGTATCTGCTCAACCGCTTTTTCTTCTCCTTAATCGCCCTGAAATGAAAGCGTTTGCTTAAATGAATGTTTTTTTACTATGTGATTTAGAAAGGATGAACAATGTGCGACATACCATAAAACCAGCCTTTGCCCTTCTTATCGTCATGGCTCTCCTAGTATCGTCGGCATTTACCGTTTCTGCAGAATCGGAGGCTATCTATGACGAGCTTCGGAAGAAATGGAACGATGTATTGACTGGCGGAACCCACTATGATTCAGCGACTCCGGAAATCGCCGCGAAAATCAGACAGATTGAAAATACGGCCATCAGTTACCGGGATTCTCTTAAACGGGGAACGGATCGCATCAATTGCAATTGCCTATGGCCGGCAAGCACCTCAGAACTTTCCGCCAGATCTTATATTTTTACAAGCTATGACCGGATCAAAGCATTGGCTCTGGCTTACACAACCCACGGGAGCTCACTTCAATACGACAACGCCTTGAAGACGGATATTATCGAAGCGTTGGACTGGTTGAATGCGAATCGTTTCAATTCAACCAAACCCGGTCCCGGCACTTCGCAATGGTGGTATATTGAAATCGGATCTCCGCTGCGGCTCGGAGAAATCATGGTGATGATGTACGGCGATTTGTCCCCGGAACAAATTGCCGCCTGGACTGCGTCGATCGATTATAACAGCCCCATCTCCTATAGCCCTGTCGAAGAATATAAATATATGGCTGCCAATCGGGTTTGGCGCGCCATGGTCCATGCCCTGCGCGGAATTACCGGTGAAAGCAGCGATAAAATGATTCAGGCGCGCGACGGTTTGAGCGATGTCACCGATGGCCGAAATGGCCGGTTTAACGTTTTTGCATATGCAACCAATGGTGATGGCTTCTATCCGGACGGATCCTTTATACAGCATGGGAAATTCGCTTATAATGGCGGTTATGGCATCTCCCTCCTCAAAGACCTTTCCGATGTCATGTATTTACTGAAAGGCACCCCTTGGGAAGTCACCGATCCGAAGAGCGCCAATGTTTGGAAATGGGTCTATGATTCCTTTGAGCCATTGATGTATAAAACCGGTTTAATGATGGATATGGTCCGGGGCAGAGAAGTGGCCCGCTATAATTTCCAAGATTCCGTGGCAGGACATAAAGCGACCGCAAGCATTATTCGTCTGTCTCAAATCGCTCCGCAAGCGGATGCGGCAAGATTTATAAGCCTGGTTAAATATCTCGTGAGCAATGACAGCGGATTTTATATAGATGCTTCCATCGAAATGAATTGGAGAGCCAATGATATCGTGAAGGATTCTACGATCACTTCCCGCGGAGACATCTTCTATAACAAAGTATTCAACAGAATGGCCCGTGCCGTGCATGTGCGTCCCGGATTTGGCTTCGGCATCAGTATGTTCTCCGATAAAATCGCAAATTTCGAGAACAATTTTGAGTTGCGTAAAGGTTGGTACACCGGTTCGGGGATGACCTACACCTATACGGAAGATAAAGAACAATACAGCGATAATTTCTGGGCGACCGTTGATTTTAAACGGCTTCCCGGAACCACGGTCGATACAAAACCAAGAACACTTAACGTCAATGAGTCGGTTTACGTGAATTCGGATAATCGGGTCGGCGGCGTGTCTGACGGAAAATTCGGAGTAGTCGGAATGGGCCTTACGGCGCCAGGGGCATCAGGTACTTCGCTAAAAGGGAAAAAATCATGGTTTCTCTTCGACGATGAAGTGGTTTCGCTTGGATCCGGCATTCAGCTGGACGATCAAGAGGCTTATTCCGTTGAAACCATCGTGGAAAATCGGAAGTTGAATGCGTCCGGAGATAACGCGCTGACCGTAAATGGAACGGCCAAACTTACCTCGCTCGGATCGGAAGAAACGATGAATGATGTTTCGTGGGCGCACCTTGCAGGCAATGTTCCGAATTCCGATATCGGATACTATTTTCCAGGAGGACAGACTGCCCTTATAGGTTCGCGTCTGGCCAGAACGGCTAAATGGGGGGACCTGAACTTCAATCAGAGACCATCACCGGATAATCCGATTACCCGCAATTATTTGACGCTTAAGCTCGATCACGGCATGAGCCCGAACAACGCTTCGTATCAATACGTAACGCTGCCTAATAAAACGGCAAAACAAACGGCGGATTATGCCTCCAAACCGGATATCAAGATATTGGTGAACTCACCGGACGTTCATGCGGTAAATGAGAAAAATCTCGGCATCACCGGCGCTTTCTTTTGGAATAACGAAAAAACCACGGCAGGCGGAATAACCAGCAACAAAGTCGCCTCCGTTATGGTCAAGGAAATGGACGGTGAACTGACCGTTTCTGCAGCTGACCCGACTCGCGCAAATAACGGAACGATTGAGATCGAACTTGACAAAAAAGCAATGGCCGTCATTTCCGCAGACCCAGGCATTACAGTAACAGAAATGGTTTCAACCATCCGCTTCACGGTTCAAACTGCAGACTCGGAAGGCAAGACGTTCCAAGTCAAATTCCAAATTGCCAGGTAACCGGTAAACCAAAACGCGCAGCATTTTTTCACACAAGCCCGATAAATAAAGGAAACCTGACCGTCATAGAGGTCAAGTTTCCTTGTTTTATAAGTTCTGGGTTGAGCTATTACCGCGCGGGCACTGCTCCTTCGCTTAAACCGGAGTAGCTGTTGTATTGCCCCCAATTCCGCGTTTCATGGCCCGGCTCCCGAGGATCAACATAATCCCAAGTGTTGTGAAACGGCTTCAGAGCGATGGAATAGCTATCGCCGTAATAGGTACCATTGGCGGATAAAATGTCTAAATGGACCGAAACCGTTTGTTTTGCTCCTAAATATTCATCGCTGATCTTATTGTAATCCCCGGATCCCGTATCCCAACTGGTTATATGGTCAATATTTTGATTAACTTCTAAATTGGTGCCCTCTGAATTTTGATAAGCCCGCACAGACGTACTCGTTGATGGATCAGATCCGGACCAATAGGTGTAACCGTCCTTTGTATCCTCATAAGACAAAGTCACGTTTGCTGTCTTTTGCTTGCCCGTTTCGCTGGTCAGGGTCAGTTTTACTTCTTCCGGGTTGATTTGATCAGGGGTAAAAGTATATACGCCGAACGTTTCCGAAGAGCCTTTTTGATGAGATTCATTGTATTGGTTTTTCCAGTTGATTTCATAATCCGATGTGTATTCGTAATGTGAACGGTACTCCCCAATTTTGTTGTTTTCAACAGCTTCAATGGTAAATGTCATAACATTGTTGGAGTCGGCATAATCCCCCGGTTCCACACCGGTAATGTTCACTTTAAGCGCGTATGTTCCGGCTTTGGAAAGAGTGAGCATAAAAGCGGCTTGTGCTTGACCCCCTGCATTCACCACTAACCTTTCTGCGGTACCAAGCACATTAGAACCATCAAGGATCTGCACGTTTGCTTTAGCGCTGACATCTCCGTTCAGTTCTTTAATATTCACGGTTACGGAGAATGGTTCATTCACTCTTACCTTATCTGTCGCTTGCACTTCATCGACAACAAGGTCCGGTCTGAGCAGGACGTTTGTTTTTCCGCTTAACACTTCCTCGGCAGCTGTCTGATCATTTAGTACATGAATCCTTGTTTCTAACGATTGGTATCTTTCAACATCATTGAGCTTTATATCGGTTCGTTCCGTCGAAGCAGAAACGTTGAAGAGATTCTTGGTGTATATGAGTTTTCCTTCCAAACCATAGGACTTAAGCTGGATTTTCTTGAGTATGCCCGGGGGGGCTATCTCATTTGATTTAGGTATAATCTTGACATACAAATCAGTTACGCTGTCTTTTCCTTTTAATGCTTGCAAAGAAAGGTCATAAGAGTTTGTCGTACCTTCATTCGCAGGCACTGCAGATACGGTCCCTACGAAGAACAGCAGCAAGAAAAGCATCATAAGCACTGATAAAATACGCTTCATAACAACACCACTCTCTTTCATTTACAATAAATGTCTTTGAATAGCTTAATATTTATTAAAGATAAACGCATCCCTCCCGAGAACCATAAACCTGCTTATTAGGAATTAAACGGACCTGCTCCATAAGAAAGAGAGGGCTGCCTTCGTGTGGACCAGTTGGGGGAAGAAGGTTAGTTTTAAAAGCAAGCTGCTGATCGGGATTTCAGCGATCATTTTCTTTACGGTCAACTTGACCGGACTAATCTCCTATCAAACCCATCTTCGGTTGTTTGAGGAGGAGGTAACGGGGCAGTACCTTAAGGCAAGCGAGCAGGCGATGATGCAGCTGGAACTTCGTATTCAGGAGATGTATCGTGTCTCGAACTATATTGTGTTTAATCGGACGATTGAGAGAATTATTACGAAGCTGTCCAACGCAAGGCAAGAGCTGTCATTTGCAGAACGCTACTTTGAACAGGAGCAAATCGCCGAGCAGCTCCGGCAGGTTAAGTTTGATGCTCCGCAGCTGCTCTCGCTTTATTTATACGATTTAACCGGTAGAAACTATTATTACAGCCTTTTGAAAGAAACGGTCGAGCCGCTCAGCCAAGCCGATTTTCATGATGTACACAGCACCGTGGCTTCTTCTAATGGAGATTTAGTATGGATGCAAAGATCGATCCCCAGTCAAATAGAGAAAAGCGGGTACCGGGATGTCATTATCGCGTCGCGCTGGATGAAGGCTAGCCATGGCGAGAACTACGGACTGCTCGTCATGGTCATTGATGAAGAGTTCTTGACCCGTTCGTTCCGTGAAATCGGAAGCGGTGATGATGGACGCGTCTATTTATACGATCAGCAGGCTAAGCTCCTATATACTGATGGGCCCGAGGAAGATACGGAGGGAATTAAGCGGTTATTAACCGGTACGAATAACAGTAAGATTAAAGAGGGAGATACTATCTTTTTTTATACCTCTGTCTATTCGAAAGAAATATTGTTTACGCTGATCAGCCGGGTTTCGCTGTCGTATATTTTCCGGGAAAGCCAATTGATCTTAAATATCAGCTTATGGCTGGGGCTGCTCAGTATTGGCTTGAGCGGTTTGCTCATAACATTGTTGAGCGGCCGTTTGCTGTCACCTCTTAGGGAACTGGTGCGGGCGATGCGTACGATGAGGGAAGGGAATTTTGATATTCGTATCCGTTCCCGCACATACGATGAGCTTGGTTTTCTGGGAGAGAGCTTTAACTCCATGGCATCCAGCGTCCAAGATATGATTCAAAAGGTTTATGTGAGCCAGATCAGAGAAAGGGAAGCGGAGCTTAAGGCGCTGCAGGCGCAGTTGAACCCTCATTTTCTGTACAACACCTTAAACGGACTCTATTGGAAGCTGTACTTACAGAACGACTTGGATTCGGCCAATCTGGTGTTTTCGTTGTCGAAGCTGCTCAAGTATTCCTTGGAAAGAATTAAAAAAAGAACAACGCTTCGCGAAGAGCTGGAGCAGGTTGAAAACTATTTGCGTATACAGTCGGCCTTTCTGGAAAATAGCTTCGATGCCCGCATTCACGCGGATGAGGATGTATATGATTGTGATATTCAACGTCTGCTGCTGCAGCCGCTTGTGGAGAATGCGTTCGTCCATGCCTTCAAGGAGAGGACTTCGTCCAAAGTGCTGGAGATCCGTGCTTACCGGATCGATGATTTTTTGAAAATCGAAATTGAGGATAACGGCTGCGGCATGAGCAAGGAGCAGGTGGAAGGAATTTGCGCTCCTGACTTTACAGGGGAACGAGATTCACTTGGTGTACAAAGCGTCCTGCGTCGAATTAATTTGGTATACGGGCCACCCTATCGGTTGGAGATCACAAGCAGCGCCGGCCAAGGAACAACGGTGCATTTATATTTGCCCCTAAGAGGTGATGAACAGCGATGACCGGAAAACTGCTCCTTGTAGAGGATCAAACGTTATTCCGAAAAGGGCTCCGCAAGATGATTGAGGATCATTCCTTAGGCTGGACGGTGGTTGGGGAGGCTGGGAACGGACGTGAAGCGCTTGAGCTGATGGAAGCGTTACAGCCGAACCTGGTGCTGACGGATATTCGAATGCCGGGAATGGATGGAATTGAGCTGGCGGAGCATATCTATAACAAGCATTCGGAAACAGATGTTATCATTTTGACCGGTTATGATGATTTCAAATATGCACAGATGGCCATCCGATTTGGTGTCATCGATTTTCTGCTGAAGCCGTGCAATGATCGAACGTTGATGGAGGTACTGCATAAGGCTCATGAGCGGCTGGATTCCGTTTTGCGCAAAAGGGAGGAGCGTGAGGCGGAACTTCGCATGAAAGAGGAAGCGCTGCTGCGAGCGTTGCTTCTCCGGCTTCCCGGTACCCGCGGGGAGGAGCGCCGGATGAAGTCATGGGTAGTCGGGAAGAGGCTGCTGTTTATAGCGGTGAAGGATTATTTTCCTGTGAATAAACATTATGGGCCGAACGATTTGGGTCTGCTGCAATTTGCTTTGTTCAATATCTTGACGGAACTCATGCAGCAGCAGCAGCTAACCGGACCGTTCATTACACTCGAATTCGACCGGTTTTGTTTCATTGTAGAGGATGGCAGGGAAGCGAATACACTCGGCCATTTAATGAAGGAAGCGGTGCAAACCTATCTCGGCATCGGTCTGACGGTAAGCTTGACCCCTCCGGCTGCAAGCTTGAACGATCCGCCTTCGTTTTACGAATCGTTCATCAGGAAAGAAGCTTCGGCCTCGAAACGAAAAGGGGCGGAATCTGCCGTGTTGTCGAGCGGAACGGCCAGCAGGCATCGCGTGAAGGAGCTTCAAACGCAGCTTACCGGAGGCATCCTTCTCGGGCAGCCTGATAAGCTGGAGTATAAGTTAGGCGAGCTTGTGTCTAAAATCGGTTCGCTTTCGCCCGAGGATGCCAAGATGGAGGCGCTGGCTCTAGCCTTTGCGATGAATAGTGTGGCTAAGCAGCAGCTGGAGCAGTCCGCTGAGACACTGGGCTTTGTCGAGCAAATCGAGCGGCTGCAGAGCTTGCAATCGGAGCATGCCGCAGCAGAATGGGCTAGGGTCGAAGCGGTAAAATTTATAACGGGATTTGAAGAATGGAGGCTTCGCAACAACGAGAGCATCATCAGCCGTTCTCTCGATTACCTTGACAAGCATTACATGGAAACCTGCTCGCTAACGGAAATGGCCGAGATGTTTAACGTCAGCCAGGCGTATTACAGTAAATTGTTCAAGAAGGTGACCGGCGATAATTACAGCGCTTATTTGACCAAAATTCGCATGCAAAAGGCCGTCCTGCTGCTGATGAATACGGATATGAAGGTGTCCTCCGTCGCAGCTTCCGTCGGCTACGATGACCCGAATTATTTTACGAACGTGTTTCGCCTGATCCATAAGATGTCGCCGAGCGATTACCGCAAGCAGTATAAGAGTTGATTTTTCTTTATGCCGTTTTAAGGGAGAACCTTAAAGCGGCATTTTTACTTGGAAGCGGGCAGGTCAAAAAATTACAGGTTTTGAGCCTGTAATTCAAGGTAGCGCTTACAAAATATCGGTAAGATAAACTCATAAAGGTCAGATGAGGTGATGAAGGTGGCTGTTCGGTCAAGCCTGACGGATTCGGTGCCCCAAACCCGAACGAACAAATGGCTTAAAGCAAGCACTGTCAAATTAATAAAGCAAAACATTCCGCTCATGATTATGTTTTTGCCGGGACTTCTGTTTTATATCATTTTTAAGTATGCACCTATGGGCGGCATTATTATTGCCTTCAAGGACTTTAATCTTCGTGACGGCATATTTGGGAGTCCCTGGGTCGGGATGGACAATTTCGTTCAGCTGTTCAACCAAGCGCAGTCTCTCCAAATTATCCGCAATTCGTTCATGATCAGTATTCTTGGCCTTGCTGTCGGTTTTCCGGTTCCGATCATTTTAGCCATAATGTTAAACGAGGTTCGAAAAATGTGGTTTAAACGCGTCGTACAGACGCTTGTTTATTTACCGCATTTCCTGTCATGGGTTATCGTCGGCGGAATCGTCCTTTCGTTGTTCGCTTTAGAGTCGGGGACGATCAACCGCTGGCTGGAAGGCATTCTCGCAGAACCATACCCCTTCATGTATGAAAAGGTTTCATGGCTGATTATTTATTTGGGCTCAGGCGTATGGAAGGAAATGGGCTTCGCGGCAATCATCTATTTAGCGGCCTTGTCGGGTATCGACCCTCACTTGTACGAAGCAGGGAGTATTGACGGTGCGAATAAATGGCAGCAAATGCGGCACATCACCATTCCCGGTATCAGTACGACAATCATCCTATTGTTAATATTGTCCGTCGGTAAAGTGATGGATGTAGGCTTCGACCAAATTTATAATTTGCAAAACGCCGTGGTTTCTGACGTTGCAAACGTTATCAGCCTCTATATCTATCAAATCGGGATTCTTCGAGGACAATACAGCCTGACGGCAGCGATGGGTATATTTGAAAATCTCGTCGGCCTTGTTCTCATCTTGTTGGCGAATTATTTCGCTCGTAAATTCAATCAAGGCTTATGGTAAGGAGGTGCACAGATGAAATCGACTACGGGAGAAAAGCTTTTCTACGGCATTAACTATATCGTCCTGCTCTTGCTCGGATTAAGCTGCCTGCTGCCTTTAGTGCACATTCTGGCCTTATCGATGAGCGATGCACATGCGATCATGTCCGGGAGAGTGTCATTTCGTCCTATCGGCTTCACGATGGAATCATTCCAAGCTCTGTTCCAAGGAACGCGTATATTAGATTCGCTCAAAAACAGCATTACGATTACAGTCGTAGGAACAACGCTCGCGATGATCGTCACGATCCTAACCGCTTACCCGCTGGCCAGGAAATATTTTATCGGGAAACGCTTTTTCATGCTGGCCTTTCTGTTCACGATGATGTTCGGCGGGGGCACGATTCCTAATTATCTGATTATGAAGTCGCTCGGTATCATCAATACCTATTGGGCGCTCTGGCTGCCGGCCTTAGTGAATACGTATAATCTCCTGATTCTGCGGACGTTCTTCGTGGGGATGCCCGAAGAAGTTGAGGATGCGGCCCGAATTGACGGCTGCGGCGAGTGGAGGCTGCTCGGTTCCATCATTCTTCCGCTGTCGCTGCCCGTACTGGCTACATTAACTCTGTTTAACGCGGTCGGGTTTTGGAACTCGTTCTTGGCCGTTCTGATCTATATTAACGATACACATCTATACAACCTGACGGTTCTCGTGCAAAACATGATTCAGAGCCAATCCGTACTCCAGGAGGTCGTCGCGTCACAAATGATTCAGGCCGACGACACCGCTCAGATTACCCCGGAAGGGATAAAAGCCGCCGGCATTATCACCTTAATGGCGCCGATGGTCATCGTTTATCCGTTCGTTCAGAAATATTTTGTAAAAGGCGCATTGCTGGGCTCGGTGAAGGGGTGAAGTTTTCTTTGAGCAGGAGGGAGGCGAATGAGTTTATAAGAAAAATTTGAATTCGTAATAGAGTATGATTTCAATCCTAATGAAAAAGGGGAATGACGATGAAAAACACGGTTAATCCATGGTTAGCGAAAAGTGCGGCGCTGCTCATAACCTTAGTCTTGCTGCTTTCGGGTTGCTCCCAGACGCCAGCTCCGACTGAACCGGAGGACGGGCCGGACGCGACGAACGCGACGGAGACGAAAACGCCTGAAGCCAAAAAAGATATTTCCGTAACCGTCTACGACCGTGGCTCCGTTCCTGCTGCAGAAGGAACGATAGAAGACAACCGCTGGACCAAATGGATTAATGAGCAGGGTCCGGCGAATGTAAAGTTTGTCGCGGTTCCGCGATTTGAATCTCAGCAGAAGCTGAATGTGCTGTTTGCTTCCTCGAGCGCTCCCGATTTGATATTCGAGTATGCGCCTCATATTAAGAACCCGTTGATCGATCAAGGGCTGCTAATGCCGCTCGATGATATGATCGAAGAGCACAGTACGACGTATAAGCAAATGCTTCAGCAATATCCGGCGCTGAAGAAGGTCGGCACGAAGGCGGACGGCAAAATGTACGAGTTTGCTAGACTGGCCGAGGTCTATCCGATCCATGCCCTCTTGATCCGTGAGGACTGGTTGAAAAAGCTTGATTTACAGATTCCCCAAACGACGGAGGAACTTTATCAGGTTGCCAAAGCGTTTGCGGAGAACGATCCGGACGGCAACGGCGAAAAGGATACCTACGGCATCGCGATCAGCTTCCAATCAGGTCAAGTGGTTGACCAAATCTTTCAAGCGACCCGCTGGGTGGTGAAGGACGGGACTGTAACCCGCAACTGGGATAATTTCACGGCTGTGACTGACTTTAAGAAGCGGTTGTTTGATGAAGGCATCATCGATAAAGATTTCTTGAACGATAAGAATGGCGCGAAAGCAAAGCAGGATTTCGTTAACGGCAAGGTCGGTATCTATCCGCTGCAGATCAACTGGGTCAGCTTTGCCCAAAATGAACTGACATCACTGAAGAAGAACGTGCCGGACGCCGTCGTGACGCCGATTCCTTATCCGAAGAGCCCGGCAGGCCAGTTCAATCCTGCTTTCTCAAATCCGGTTCAAGCGACAGCCGTAGTCAATGCCAGCACGAAAAATCCGGATGCTGTCATGAAATACATCGACTTCCTGGTGAAGCCCGAGACGGCGAATACACTGAGAAACGGTATCGAGGGCGAGCATTGGAAGGCTGGAGCCAGCGGCTGTCCGGAACCGGTGAGTATGGATAAGCGCAAGGAAGAGGTGGCATGGAACGGTGACTTCCAGATGATGAGCAGCACAATACTCGATACAAAGTGCGGCAAGCTCGAGACAGGTTTCAACCTGAGTGATCCGGTGCAGAAGGAAGGCTTCGACATGTACAAAAAAGCGATGGAACTATACACCGATCCAAGTAAGCCATATGTCGAAATCACTCACCCTGAGCATATGCCGCAGCTTCCCAAGGATATTGAAGCGATCTCCGCACCGATGGTGAAGCCGATTGACGATATGTTTATCAAAGGAATTTTGGGCGGCAAAGGGTATACGGCCGAGCAGGCAACAAAAGATGCGAAGGATACTTGGGATAAAGGGAACGGGAAAGCGATAGAGGACTGGTTCAAGCAATGGTATGAAAAAGACAGCAATAATGCATTCTTGGCAAAGGATATTTACGAGGTTATGGAGCAGCAGCAGTCTCAAAAGTAAGGCTGGAGTCGGATAGGGATGCAGTAAGCAAGCAGCAACTGTGTCCCTTTCCAATTCATTATGAAGGGTCTGAAAGCGCATCCAAACATGTGGGGGGTCATCATCATGAAGCTACGCAAAATTTTCGCCTTAATCTGCTTGTGGTCGCTCTTTGCTACCCTTGTATTTCCGGGGTTTACAACTCATGCCGAAGAGAATGGGTTTGTCGATGAGATGAACAACTTTACGCGAGTGCTCCAACGCTCGAATATACGGATTGAGACAGCTGACCCGTCCTATTTCGGAAACGATGCCAGCCGTATGGTCCGAAACACAACGGCTACCGGATATATGCTTTACAAAACCGCAATGCCGATCAACACCTTTACTGCCTACAGCTATTCCTTTATAGGTGGAGGTATGCCGACGGTAGGGCATCGCTTCTATGCTTCTGCCGACGGCTTGACCTTTACAGAAGTGAACCCGTCGGTGTTCAGCTCCGGCGCCCCGGTGTCCAACTGGCAGCTTGTCATTTACGAGGACGCTCAAGTACCGTCCGATACGCATTATTTGAAAATTGAGTTCATCGGTGATACCAAAGCTTGGACGCCCCAGTTGTCCAAGCTGGTCATTAACCAAAACGTTAGTTCGGTGATTGCGGATCCGCCGAACGGTCTGATCGGCGATCAGCCGCTTACCGTTGCTTTGAGTTCGGCAACGCAGGGAGCTTCCGTGTTCTATAAACTGAATGATGATACAAGCTATAAACCGTATACGGAACCGTTGTCGCTTACCGGGTTTACTACGCTGGATACGTATGCTTCTAAGGAAGGACTCGTAGCAAGTCCGGTCAAAACCTATAAGTATTATGCTGAAGCGGATATGCTGATTGACCGGTATGGTCAGGTCAAAACAGCTGATTTTCCTGCAAAAGTGACAAGCGATGCGCAATTACAGGCAGACGTTGCGAAGGATCAGGAATATTACGGCAGTCTCCAGGCACCAGCCGATTTCGATGAGCTTGGCGGTTTAAAGGGCAGCAAGGAAGAGCTCCAGTTGGAAGCCAAAGGTTTCTTCAACATTCAGCAGGCGAACGGCAAGCCGATTCTGGTTTCGCCGAGCGGAGCGGCATATTTCAGCTTAGGCATGAACGGGATTACGAACAATGAAACCTTCACCTTGCTCAAGGGTCAGGAGACGAAGTTCGAATGGGTGCCGCCCTATGACAGCGAATATCGGGGCGCCTTCCAAGGCTCACCGGACGTCTTTTCTTTCTACATGGCGAATAAATACAAAAAAACCGGGGCGTTTCCGACGAATGCGGAGTTTTTCGCGGAGGCGGTCGATCGGCTCCGAAAATGGGGCTTTAACAGCGCCGGTGCGTGGGGCTCGGGAGCTTTGTCCGCGCAGAATGGTTTGCCGTATACCCTCGTTCTTCCCCTCAACAGCATGAGCAAGCCTAGCGAAATCAAAATATTTGACATTTTCGCTGCCGATGCGGAAGCCAAGATTGATGCTGCCTTTTCTGCAACGCTGCCTGCCTTAAAGGACGATCCTTTGCTGATCGGGTACTTTGTCGATAACGAATACCATTATGAAAAGTTTTTTACGGCGGTTCCCAAGCTGAAGGCAAGCACTACGGGAATTAAGAAGCGTTTGGTTCAGATGCTTCAGGAAAAGTACGTTGATATCGCGGCCTTTAATGCGAATTGGAGCACGAATTATACAAGCTTTACGGATTTAAACGAAGCCGCTTTGTATATCGATACGGCGGAGGCCGACAAAGATATCGAGAACTTTTTCCGGTTGTATTTGAACACGTATTACAGTACGGTGAAGCGCCTCTTTGCTAAATACGATTCGAATCACCTGCTGCTCGGCGATAGGTGGCTCACGGTGCCGATGCAGAACACGAAGGTTCGGGGGATTTTGGCTGAGGAAGCCGGTAAATATATGGACGTCATCAGCATCAACCATTATGCGCCTAACCTTGATGTGACGATGCTGGATGAGATTTATACGAAGTCGGGCGGCAAGCCAATTATGTTAAGCGAATGGAGCTACGGCACGGCGGAGCAAGGACTCAATCCGATTGTGGCGGGGGCCGCCGCGAATGAACAGGAACGCGCTTGGCGTTATCGCAATTATGTCGAACAAGCGGCTGCTCTCGGATATATCGTCGGTACGCATTGGTTTGACTATGTTGACCAGGCTGCTACAGGACGCTGGTTTGAAGGCTTGACCGGAGAACGCTACAACACCGGACTAATTAACGTGGCGGACCGGCCCTACAAAATCTTTCTGGACGGCGTGATGCAGACGCATCATGACATTTACGATGTCATGCTCAGTAAGAAAGAGCCGTTTTACCACGATTTCGGTGAAGAGCCGCCAGGCAGCGATACAGGGAAAAATCAAATCATCAACATCCCTTATACGTCGGAGCCGATTCCGCTCGACGGTGAAATAAACGGCTTCCCGGCAGGTTCCGAGGGAAAGGCAACGTTAACGGTCGAGAATCGAGTCGGGGGCAGCGGGGGAGACAGCATTACCGCAGATTATGCCTTTGCGTGGGATGAACAGCACTTGTATGTGACGGCCCAAATCAACGAACCGACGCCGATGATGAATAATAATCCGAACACCAATGTATGGAAGGGCGACGGCGTAGAGCTGTTCTTTGGCCCTAGTGAGCTTATGATGGCCGGCCCGCTCCTATACGACGACCGGCAGATTATTATTAGCGCGGGCCCGGGGATTGAGGATCAGACAAACTTTTGGCTATGGTTTAATACAGGGCGTCAAAGCCCGATTCAGATGATTGTGGAAGCAACGGTAGACGGCGGGGGCTATATTCTTGAAGCTGCGCTCCCTTGGGAAGCGGTGCGGATGCAGCCGGAGATCGGCCGGGAATTTTTATTTGATTTCGGCTTTAATGAGAGCGAAGACGGAATCACCCGGAAGCGGCAATACGAATGGAACGGCACAAACCGGAACAACCTCGACCGCGGACTTTGGGGCAATGCCAAGCTGATTGAAGCCGTTGACCAAGCCGGGCCTATCGTAACTGTAACGGGAGTCGCACATGGCGGTGAATATACGGATCAAGCGATACCGGTAGTGTCTATAGGTGACCCGGATAGCGGTGTGAAGCATAGCTCTATCAAGCTAAACGGCGTGGATTGGGTAAGCGGTACCGCTATAACACAACCAGGCGCATATATGCTGACGGTAGAGGCGGAGGATAATGCGTCCAATCAAACGTTGCAGCAGATCCCCTTTACGATTTACGCCTCTACGATGCTTGCTGCCGCGCAAGCAAACGGAGTGTATAGTGATCAGGCAAAGCTGGAAGCGACATTGACTGACCGGAACGGTATCCCGATCTCAGAGGGAACTGTGGAATTCCTGGTGAACGGCCAACCAGCGGGAACGGCTGTAACCAATGAACAGGGAACGTCGGAGCTTACCTATCCTGTTCAGCTAGGTGAAGGATCGTACACGGTGGATGCTCAGTATAGACAAAGCGAAAGCCGTTATCTTCGCGGCTCGGTTTCATCGTCATCGCTTATTGTGTCGCGTGAAGCTTCTGCGCTGACTTATCAGGGCAAGCGCCTTGGATCGACAGGTCAACCAATCTCTCTGGCAGCGCAAGTAACGGAGCCTTCTGACGGCAGCCAAGGAAGTCTCGGCGGACTCCCGCTTACATTCGAGGTAAATGCAATCGAGCCGGACGGATCAAAAACACCGGTTGAACTTCCGCCGAATGAAGCTAAGGCTCTAACCGACACTGCTGGTCTCGCTTCCACCATGACGGCGCTGCCTGCCGGATTATATGAAGTGAGCGCAGTGCTTTCAGACAATCCGTACTATGTACGTGCCAACTCGACATCAACCATAGCCGTGATAGGTACACCTTCTAAGGAGCTTAAAGTGAAAGGGTACGTCGAACTGCCATCCGGATATGGGCCTGACGGCAGCTGGAAAGAAAAGCTGTACTTTGACGTAGAGTTTAAAGACGGAATTCAAAAGCAGTGGACTCTGAAAGCAAACTCTATAAGCGAAAAGATCAACGTTCAATCCAGCTGGACAGTGACGGCAAACGGAAAAGCTTATATGCAAGGCCTGATGCAAATAAACGGAGAAGCCTACACGATCCGTATAATGACGCAGGAAGCAGGAGAAAACAATGGCCGCATAAGCATTCAGTTATGGAAAGGGCAAGCGGACGGCCCCGTACCGGACTTTGAGCTTCTCCATGTTGACTTCATAGGCTATATTAAAATCCTGTAACAGGTCAACCGCCCTATACCGCAGCCGCTTCGGGGCGGGGCGATAGCACCTTTCGGAGGTAACCGCTATGAATGAAACCTTGCACCGAAACTTGCTGTTGAGGCGAATCGAAAGGTGGGAGCCCGACTATAACCTCGAGGCTCTGCTTCTTCGTGTGCCATTTAGCAGTCCGGGCTATCATACCAGCTTAAAAAACAAGGATTATGTCCATTCCACTTATCCGAACCTTATGTATGCCGTTGCACTGCTGGATAGCGGTATCGCGGCTTACGAACCGAGAGCCTTTGATATCCTTCGAACGGTAATTTCACTTCAAGAAACAGATCCTGAGAAGAATACGTACGGCATCTGGCCTTGGTTTTGGGAGGAGCCTTTGTCGCAAATGTCTCCGCCGGACTGGAATTGGGCAGATTTCTGCGGAAAGCTTCTGCTTGAAGCTGAGGTACGTCATGGCAATCGCCTGCCGGAGCCGCTGAAGGAAGATATCCGCCAGTCGGTTTATCGGGCTTCCGATGCCATTATCAAACGGAATGTAGGACCTTCCTATACGAATATCGCGATTATGGGAGCTTTCGTCACAGTCATTGCAGGCGAGCATTATCACCGGGCTGATTATTATGAATATGGACTGCAGCGGCTGGAACGGTTTCGTGATTTTACGAACCGGCTGCAAACCTTTCAGGAATATAACAGCCCGGCTTACGCGCTCATCACAATCCTTGAGTTATCCAAGCTGCGGATGATGTCCGCCGGCAAGCGGGTCAAGACGATCTGTGACGAGATGCTCGGCCTATGCTGGAAAATGGTTGCCGAGCACTATCATCCCGAGCTGCAGCAATGGTGCGGTCCCCATAGCCGAAGCTACAGCACCTTGCTGAAGCCGGAAACGGCCTCATTCCTACAGATTGCAACGGAAGGTACGACTTTCATGCCTTGGGAACAGCTCTCGTATTCACCGGAGTGGTTCGCCAGCGGTATTCGATGCCCGGAAATATATCTGAAGTATTTTCGGGAAACGCAAACTCATACCGTGCGGGAAATCTTTTATCTTGATGATAAGAAAGGCTTCGAAAAAACAGCACATGCTTATATGACGCCGCAGTATGCTCTAGGTTCCTTCACCAGGGAAATCATGTGGAACCAGTGCCGAAGCCTAATCGCCTACCTCGATAACGGGGGAAAAGCTGCCTATATTCATTTGCGCGTCCTAAAAGACGATTATGATTACTGCTCCGCACTTTTAACAAGTGCGCAGCACGAGGGAGATGTGATCGGCGGAGTGCAGTTTTTTACAAACGGGGGCGATACGCATCCCGTATTGGATAAGAAGGGCGGCATTATCGAAGCGGAAGATCTGCGCATTCGCTTTGAAGTTGGCGGACATCTGGATAATATGGAATGCAAGCTGGTTCAGACAGATGAAATAGAACTAACAGCCGGCCATGTCCGAACCTCGTTACGACTGCTGTACGGGATGTTTCAGGATTCGAATGAGTTTGAACCGGCGCCGCTGCAATGGACTGCAGCATTGATAAATGAGCTGTGGTGCATAGATGTTGTTATTCATTCCGGTGAGAAACGAATATTCGATTTTAACCATATCCGCACGGCTGCTTTCCTTTTCGCGGTTTCAATAAACCGCTCAGCCGATGATCCTCTTGAGATTACCGTCACAGAGGATCGGGAAAGGAGAAGTATTTCTGCCGTTGAAAGAACGACAGGGAAGAAACTAGCGGTTACAATCCCATTAAAACCTGGGGAAGTTTAGAAAATATTCTAAAGTAGACCCTGCTTCATATTGGACCGTCATTCTCCCATGGAGAGGGCGGTTTTTTGTGTTCAAAGACTCAATAGAGGTTCAACCATTTGGGCGCGGACGGCTCGGTGGTGTATACGGTATACAAGAGGTCGATTACAAACACCCAAACATACCTATATTCCCCTCAGGCAAATCAACATGTGCGTTTGTCCAGCGATCCGGGGGAGTTCCATTACCGGGATGGCGCATAATTTGTATCGAAGCAACGGATATACGGATATACGAAGGTTCCTTTCGTAATGGCGGGATAGCAAAAATTGCACTTTTGAGCTTTAAGCACTATAGGAAATTTTAATGAAAAGGCAGCCCATTTTCAAAACTGGGTGGGCCTTTTCTGCGTTTAAGGGGAGGTGTAGTCAGTGCGAAACGTTCAAGTCGAAAGAAAGTCAGGTGAGTTATAAAAAACGTTTACAAACGAACGTATGTTTGGTATGTTATTAGAGTGGATAAATATTCCAGTTTGAAGAGGTGCCTTATGTTTGAATGTGAGCTTATTAGCAAAAATGATATTATTTTAGCTGGGTTTAGTTTCTCGGGACCATTCCCGCAATCTTTCCCTTCCGAAGCTGTTAAAGTACAGCAACGACTTGGAAGCAGAAAATCTGAATTTCCACCGTCAGTTAACACGGGAATGCTATTTAGTCCGTACTCCGTATGTGATTCAATAGCTACTTATTGGGCGTGCTACGAGGTGCAGGAAGGTGATCTGATTCCGGAGGGGATGGTTACCTTCACGCTTCCAGGTCATTCTTATGCAAAAGTTAATTGTACCAACAAAAAAATTGGTGATGGGTACCGTGAGGTATTTAACTGGATGAAAAAGAACAGTTACATTCAGCTCAAAGACGCTTGGTCTATAGAATTATTTTATATTGAGGATACAGAAGAAGAGCTAGTTGAGATCTTGATACCCGTGAAATAGTTATTGGCTATTATTTAACGGGAACGATAAAGAACCTGCAAGCCTTAAACTGGCATCTGGGCAAGAAATTTTACTTTTTGGAGTTAAACGGAATCCGCATTACAGCATTCAATTTGCTTCAGAAATATAAATTAGGAGGAAAATGAGTATGTCGGAGTGGACGAAAGGAACAGTTGATTTGCGAATGACCGATATTTCAGATTCAAAATTTCAACAAGTGGATGCAAAGAGACTCACGTTCGATGAGGTGAATCTAGCAGAAACAAAAATAAACTGTGCTAATCTAGAAGGTTTAACTTTAAATGATGTAAATTTAACAGGCGCAAAAATAACTATCGCGAATATGAGTGATATGATTTTTGAAAAAGCTCAAATGACCGGAGCGCAGTTTCGCGATATTGACTGGCCAATAGAAGGTGTTGATGCTAATTATAATCCTGAGGAAAATTATAGATCAGTCGTATTTGATAATTGCATACTAAGAAATACTCTATTTACGAAATGTAATTTATCCAATGTGACTATCACTGATTGTAATATAACAGGATTAATCATAAACGGGATCGCGATTGATGAGTTACTGAGTAAACACAGGAATTGACTTAAATACTGATTTTGAAGGAGAGATCCCATGTCAGAAGTTTTTGAAAGCAAAATTAAACATTTCTCTGCAATCTTTTTTGTTTCAAAGCGAGAAAAGGTACTGGACTATTACAGTAAAATAGGATTCTGCTGTGATTACGAAATGGGTTTTGTCGAACGTGAAGGGTTAATGATGATTTTTCATGAAAGTGAAGAAGCAGATGCCATTGTCCCAAACTATCCCGTTCATGGAGAAAATGCCGTAAACGTATATGCAATGGTAGAAGGCATTGATAATTTATATGCTGAATTCAAATCTAAAGGGGCGCTTTTTCAATACGAACTCAGGACCAATAATTTTCAGATGAAAGAGTTCGCAATTAAAGATCCACAAGGGTATACGGTTGGCTTTGGAGAATCGTTAGTATAATCTGACCTGTAATGGAGGATTTTGATGTTTCAGTTCGCAAAGCATTATGGAGTAATGTGGATTGTATTTGTTATCTTGGTTAGCATTGGTGCATTTGGATTAGAGATTATGGAAGGGGAGAAAATCAAGACTACCGAATATTACGGTCTACAAAATTTGGGATCCATGTATTTAGCCGTAATTTTATTGTTTATTTCCCTTCCAGCTTCAGTGCTGTACTTTGTAGCGCTACTTCCCTTATCCGTTCTCTTTCAGAAAGTTAATAGTACGGCCTTTCTGGTAAGGACGGTCATTTTTAGCGTACTGGGGGCAGTTGGCGGGAAGTGGCTCTTTCACAAGCAATTCAGCGATTATTTTGTCAAGGGATATGAGTTAAAAGAACTCACTGCGGTTATCATATTCGGTATCTGCGGACTTGTATACAGTCTAATCGATGGATTCCTTGCGAAAAAAGTGACTTGGGTTAAGCGAGAATCTCATTAATTCAAGCAACAACAACTCAAGGCTGCAGATGGACATGGATCGGTGTCCTTTGCTGCGAAGGAATTCAAAAAGCGTGCAAGATCAAAAACTTTAATCTAAGACTTTATTATCTTTGAACAGCAAAAAAAAAGCCCCGGCATAGAGGCCGGGACAGTTGTTTGTTCGCATTTAGTATAGGTTTTACGTACCGACGTTTTTGCGATGTATTTCTCTGTTTCTTTCCTGAACGGAATCGGAACTTCTAAGGTCCCACTCCATTCAGGTGGATATTTTCCAAACCGGCGTGTACCGTCTTCATGATGTTGACCATATCCGTATACGGCTGATCCTGCTGATTGACCAGGCCGAGGTTATAGCTCTCGCCGTCCGGGCGCCCGGTAACGGGCTGATCGTAGTACGAAAACCAGCCTGAGCCGACAAACAAAGGATGCGCGGCCTGGCTTTCCGCAAAGTCTCGGTAAGCTATTCCTCTTTCCGCTATGCTTGTTGTCATCGTCGCCGCATTGACATAGGAAAGCCCGCGTTCGGAGGAGCCGAATGAATGCTCCAGATTCAATAAGGGCTTTCCGAACGCTTCGTATCTGGAAATCCAGCTCGCATTCCTTGTATAACTATCCACGGAAAAGGCATCTACATACTCCATTGCCGCCTGATCCCAATCCAAGCTGGTTCGCCAAGTAGGAACGATAGACGTGCCCAGGAAAAGATGGTTCGGATCGTATTTTTTGATAATGTCCCTGATCATGGAATAATAAGTTCTGGACGCCAGCCTGATATACTCCGATACGTCGACAGCAGGAACTTTGGCGATATCGATCGGGGTATCTTTCAAAGCGTCAAACGATGCAGCATTCGTTCCCAGAAGCTGGTTTACGGCGTTGAGGTTGCCAATATATCTTGGCGCAAGAAAATCCACGAATGCACTTTTTGCCGGTGAGTCCGAAGAATACGTCAGCACCTCTGTTACTATATCGGAATTCCAACCTGCTTCATTATCGTATGAATAACCGATCAACCACTTGCTGTATCTCGCACTTTGAAGCTGTGTTTTCAGTGCGTTCTCGATAGTGGGCGCACTCTGCGGGTCAAAAACGTCGTACGTCCATTGTATCCTCCTCAAATTCCAAGGATCTTGCAGGACTTGAATGTATGGAAACGCTATGTTTCTCGGCTTGGTCCACTTGCTGAAGGCATTAAAGCCCCAATCGATCAAACGCTTCTGGGTGATATCCTCCCACTTTGACTCATAGTCGATTCCATATTTTTTCATGGCATTAGCGATGACGAAGCTGACATATTCACCGTTCGCATCTTTAGTGTAAGCGGGAGAGTAAGCAGTCTGATCGGGCAATTCCTCAAAAATCTGCTTCGGGGTGCCGTCCGCTTTCAGGATCGGTGTCTTATATCCGTACTCCCACAAACTTGTGGCATCAATCCCTTTCATAATAAAGGGATATCCATCCGGCGTAATAAACCACCATTTGCCGTTAATATTCTGAAGCCTGAAGTATCCGGTGCTTGTTTGCTTTTCTCCGCTTTTAATGCCTCCATATTGATCATATTTTGTTGAATCCAGCGCAACATTCGCCAATGCTTTGGCCTCATCCGCATATTCCTGCTGCAACTGCCCGTCAGATCTAACCTTACCCGGCCAGGTTTCACTCATCCATTGACCGAATTTGTCAGCCATTAGGGCTTCCTTCTTCAGTTCGGCTTTCAATTCTTCAGCAGTAAAAGCGGATTCTGGATTCTGCCATTCAACGCCCGTGCCTCTATAAATTTCAACTTCCGTCAGGGGAATATGTTGATAGGGCTGGGTACGTCTTATGGTTAGTATGATTATCCTGGCCGACTTGTTGGACATCGGGACGGTTACCGAGTAGTTCAAATCGGTTCCCGTTCTTACGTGTCTGTCGATAATGTAATAACCCGTTGCCGACTCAGGGCGATACTTTATGGTAACGTCTTTAAACCCCCAATATTTGTTGGGTGAATTCAGCACTAAGCGGATCTGGTCCAAGGGGTAGTCCTTCAACAGGTCAATAACTACATTAACAGTCGAAGGAGATGTCGAGCTCCCCATCCAGCCAGCGTAAAGCGGTGTTTCGTCGAACAACACGCCATTTATCATAGATAGACTCCCGGTCGCCTTCCAGTCGGGGGAGTTTCCTCCGTTAGGAGTAGGACTGTAGATATAATTCCCTGTTTTTAGCAGAGTGCCTTCCCCTTCAACTTTACCGATCGGGACAAAAACAGATGCGGCGACAAAAACCAACAAAATCGTCAAAACACCGCTTCGAATAAACCTATAGCTGTTTTTCATACCATCTTCCTCCTCTTAGTCTTCTATCGTCATCTTGAGCGGTTATTATTAGTGGTTTTTTTTGAATTTTTTAACGTGTAATACCGGAAAAACTGTGAATGAGAACCTGTACCATACACCCGGTAACGGTCCCTAAGATACAGGAAAAAAGCCCCAATGGAGCAGGAGCTGATTTTTACCGTTAACCCGAAAAACGAAAATCCTGTATGGCTATGTTATAGTTAGGAGGAACGGTTATGAATAGATAGTGTGAGCAAGTATACGAAGGAGGTAATTGAAAAATTATGGAGATTGTATATCACGGCCATTCTTGCATTCAAATGATCAGCGGAGAGAAATCACTCATTATTGATCCGTTTCTCAGAGGCAATGAACAGGCTGTTACGAATGCGGAGGACATCAGGACGGATGCCATTCTACTGACGCATGCGCATATTGATCATATATTGGACGCAGATTTGATAGCCAAAAACAATGATGCGCCAGTTGTGGCTATTGTAGAGCTTGCTTCTTATATGTCGTGGAAAAATGTGAAAACAATCGGCATGAATATCGGCGGAACCGTTGATCTGGGTTTTGCTAAGGCCAAAATGGTACAAGCTTTCCATTCGTCCGGCATCGTCCTTGAAGACCAGAAAAATATAATGTATGCGGGTATGCCAGCCGGTTTTATTATTCAAGCCGATGGTCTGAATATTCTCCATGCGGGAGATACGGCCTTATTCGGCGACATGAAAATGATCGGGGAACGTCATTCGATCGATGTTGCCTTCATTCCAATCGGCGACCATTATACAATGGGGCCTGAGGACGCTCTGCAAGCAGCAGAATGGTATAACGCCAAACTCGTTGTACCTGTGCATTATAATACATTTCCTGTTATTCGCCAGGAAGCTGAAGATTTTGTGAAGAAGCTTAATGAAAAGGGTATAAAAGGTCAAGTGTTAAAGCCTGGCGAGAAGCTAACCCTTTAAGCCGAGATAGTAAGATAATAAGCTGACTTCGGTAACAAACGGAGTCAGCTTTTTCAATCTGCCTGAATAATATGTCGAATCTATTAGAATTTATTCGAAACTTGTAGATTTTTATAATATATTCCATTTGTTTATGGTAAAATGTTCTTGGGTAATATGACCTAAATTTCACTCGGCGTTAATCTGATCTTCTTACTCAAACTTTATTCACGAATATGAACCATAACATGTCGAGGGGATTGATATGATGTTTATTCAGAAAAATAGAGTTAATCTTGTAGTTTTAAGTTTCTTTTTGGTATTCAGTTTGTTTCCGTGGATGCCGCCGCAAATCGCCCACGCTTCAGATGGAACTCCATTTTCCGCGATTCATTTACCTGGGACCTTTGAAGCGGAGGATTTCAATACAGGCGCGATTAATGACGTTTATTTTGCTCACCCGTCCACCCAAATTACTCGTGATACAACCTATCGGGATGTGCAGAATGTTGATATTTTCAAAGAAGTGATTAATTCGGTAACCAATCGTTACATAGTAAGTTCCAATGATCAGGTCAGCGGGTCGCCGACAGCCGGGTATGTAAGCGAATATTTGAAATATACGATGAATGTCAGCAGCGGGAATGCCGGCTGGTACGATATCAAATTCCGAGCGAAGATGGGTAACTCGACAACGAAATCGACGATAACCGTTCTTGTAGACGGAATTCAGCTCGGTGCAACACCTGCGATTACTGGAACAGCCTTCCAGGACTACACGCTGCCGATGCCTGTTAATTTGAGCGCAGGGACACATGTGCTGACGATTGAATTTGGCGGTCCTGATCCGGCGGCATATTTAGACAACATTACATTTACGAAGCGAGGGAGTGTGCCGACATATCCTTCTCCAACTATTAAAACCGGCTTACTTTCCTCTGATGAAGTGGTTGTAGCCAATGTGACGGTAAGCGCTGATACAACGGGGACGAATGATGCGACAGCAATCATTCAGGCGGCTCTTAACCAAGCGAGGGAAATGGGTGGCGGTGTCGTTTTCCTGCCTGCGGGGATTTATCGGTTGAACGGAGGCTTGACGATTCCAACTAATGTTACTCTGCGCGGGGATTGGAAAAATCCTTTAGACGGGACACCTGCAGCAGGTACGATATTGGCTGCTTACAGCACGACGACTTCTGCGATTTCTTTGAACGCGCCGAATACGACTGTACGCAATCTCAGCATTTGGTATCCGAATCAAGGCAGCTATGCGGGCGGCATTTTTTCGCCAACCACATATCCGTACACGATTGATTCGAGTTCTTTTGCGGCGAATGTCGCAAATGTTACGTTCTATAATTCTTTTAAAGGAATCAATTTTTCATCAGCTAGCGGCACTAATATCAGTAATGTCTACGGTACCTTTTTGTTTCAAGGCATTACGATGGATGGCAATTATGAATATTCTTATATCACGAATGTGTTTATGGATACGGGAATATGGAAAAATGCGCCTTCAGCGATCACTAATAAACCGGACAGTACGCAAACCGGTTATATTAAAAATTACACGAACACCTATTTGTATGGAATGAAGTTGTGGAAAAATGACGGGTTAACGATGTACGGTATTAGCATCAACGATGCGAAAATGGGAATTTTGATGGAGCAGGGTCCGCCTTCCTCTAACGGTTCTTATGGAGCGATGTCGAAAATAAATGCTTCCGTACAGCAGGATTATTTGCGTCCGGAGGTCGGCGAATTTCTTAATCCCGATCAGGTATGGCAAGCTCGCGGGCAACATTATTCGTTTGCCCCGGCGAAGAAGCCTGCAAGCGATACGAATTTTTATAATGTAAAAAATGCGCCTTACAACGCGGCTGGGAACGGGATCGCCGACGACCGTACTGCGATTCAAACGGCTTTAACAGACGCGGGAAACGCAGGCGGCGGAACGGTCTTTCTTCCTCCCGGCTCTTATAAAATTTCCACGACGTTGAATGTTCCAAGCGGCGTTGAATTGCGTGGAAGCTACGACTACTTGCATGCGCATGAAAATTTAGATACGACTGTATTGCTTGCCTATGACGGCAAGGATACGGCTTCACCGGATACGGCGACGGCCTTCATTACGTTGAATGCGAACGCAGGTGTCCGCGGTTTGACCGTATTTCATCCCGAGCAAGGTTTTGTGAATGGCAGCGATACGTCTGTTCCATCCGATTTAAGGACGCTGTATCCCATTCATACTTATCCGTATGTTGTACGCAGCGCAGGTTCAGGCACCTGGATGAAATATGTCGAGCTTGAAAATAGCTACAACGGCGCAGATTTCGCCACGAATGCTTCGAATGATTTTGTCGTTTCCGGCAATTGGATCAATGCAGCCAAAAAAGCGGTTTTTGTGGGCGGCGGAACGCTGCGCGGCTGGGTGGAGCAGACGGTGGTCACCTTCGGCACACATTTTCAATCCAAACATAACAATAGTCCTCATACGTATGGCTTTACACATGCCGTTAACTATACGCTTGCTAATACGGATGCTCTGACCGTCGGCAATAGCAATGATCTGAAAACATTCGCAGTCGATTCCTTCAGTGTGAAATCAGGGATTCGTACGATCAAGGAAGGCGCGGGTGCCGGACCGCAAAACTTAATGCTTTATTTGCCTTCCGTTGATACTTCTTCCGGCCCTAACGTTTCCTTGGAAGGGGGCGGAACGATCCAGATGATTGGGCTGCAGGCGGGAAGCAGCACCATGCAAAACTATGTGCGGACGACTTCTGCTTTTAGCGGTACTTTAAACATCTATGATTCTCTGCTTTGGGGCAATATTGTCAAAAGCGTCAGTATTGGCGGAGGCAGCGTTAATGTGTACGACAAGGATCTGAGCACGTATTCCCTTCCTATTTCGCAAAACAAAACGGCAACTAGCAGCAGCTCTTCGGGTGGGGATACGGCTAATCGCGCAGTAGATGGCATGGGCACATCCAAATGGGTTTCGACTGCGGCAGCACCCAATTGGCTGCAGGTTGATTTGGGAGCTTCCTATGATATAAGCCGCTGGGTCGTCAAGCATGCAGGTTATAACGGAGAATCGACCTCTTATAATACAAAGGATTATAAGATGCAAATCAGCAGTGACGGCACAAATTTTAACGACGTTGATGCTGTAACGGGGAATACCGCTAATCTTACAGACCGGAATGTATCCGCAAATGGCAGATATGTTCGTCTCTATGTAACGGCAGGTCAGCAGGATGGAAGCGGCACAACACGAATTGCCGATTTTGAAGTCCATGGTTTGGCGAATATTGCTCTGAATCGTACAGCCACAGCAAATGCTTATAATTTGCCGAGTGAAGCGCCGCAGTATGCTGCAGATGGTTCGACAGGTACGAAATGGGCATCCGTCGCGGCATCGCCGAACTGGCTGAAAATCGATTTAGGCCAGCCCTACCATTTGAAGCGTTGGGTCGTTAAACATGCGGGAGCGGGCGGGGAATCAACCATTTATAATACAAGGGATTTTAAGCTGCAGGTAAGCAACGACGGCATCAATTTTACCGATGTCGATACGGTAACAGGGAATTCGTCAAATGTTACAGATCGCGCCATTAATACCAATGCCAGATATGTTAGACTATATATAACGCAGGGCACCCAGATTGGTTATGACGGATATGCAAGAATTAGCGAATTAGAAGTATATGGTACACCAAGCGGAAATGCAGCTCTTAACAAGACAGCCACGGCTAACGCGTATAATTTATCGAATGAAGCCCCGCTTTATGCTGTCGACGGTTCGGCAGGCACGAAATGGGCGTCTATCGCGGCATCCCCGAATTGGTTAAAGATTGACCTTGGCTATGTAACTAACATTAGCCGCTGGGTCGTGAAGCATGCCGCTGTGAATGGAGAGTCTGCCAATTTCAATACCAAGGATTACAAATTGCAGGTGAGTAATGACGGCATTAATTTCACCGATGCCGATAGCATGACGGGTAATACAGCAAACTCTACGGATCGCAATGTGAATGCAACAGGAAGGTACGTCAGATTGTACATTACGCAAGGCACACAGACGGGATTTGACGGTTACGCCAGAATTTATGAGTTTGAAGTTTATAACTAATCAGGAGGAGCGAGCAGATGCGTAAATGGATCATTGTTTTGACAGCACTGTGCTTATCGATCACAACGGCCGGGTGCAGCAAGGAAACGAAGCAGTCAAGTCGGGCGGATGAACAGGCTCAAATGCAGGAAGATCGAACAGATGAGTCGTTTACGCTGCGCGTCTCCTATTGGGCACAAGATAAAAACGGGTATTTTGATGAAGTAGAAAAATTGTTTAAAACGAAATACCCGAATGCTACTATTAAATGGGACAAATTGGATGAGAAAAATTTTAGCGAAGTCACAGAAAACCAGTTGAAATCAGGCCAAGCTGCCGATATTCTATTTAATCAGAAGATTAAAGAGTATGCCAAAGCGGGTTACCTGATGGATTTATCGGATCAGCCTTGGACTGAGCGAATGATTGATTCTGCGAAACAGACGGTTGCCTATAAAGGGAAAACTTACGGCGCGGCACTGGATGTGAGCACCTTTGGGGCTTATTACAATAAAACTATTTTTGATCGTCTGCAATTGCAGCCGCCCAAAACGTGGGATGAATTTATAGCATTATGCGGCAAGATCAAAGAGTCTGGAATATCCCCGATACTAGGCGGATTTAAAGATTCATGGACGATTCAGGGCGCTTATCTGCCGATTGCAGCGACGTCGGAGTTTCTCCAAAACCCTAATTTTGAATGGGATGTATACGAGGGTAAAGCAAAAATTGACGGACCTGAAGTCAATAATGCGATGCAGAAATTTCAAGAGCTCGCGCACAATGGTTTTTTTAATCCGGATGCTCTGCAAATAGGCTATGATGAATCGACTCAGCAGTTTATTGACGGAAAAGGCGCTATGCAGCTGATGGGCAGTTGGACGCCTGGTGTAGTAGATAGTAAAACTTCTGATTTTAAAATAGGCTTTTTCGCGCTGCCCGATCAGAATGGAAAAACGGTCATGGCTGCAGCGCCGGACAAGCAGGTGTCGATTAATGCGAAGACATTACATCCGGTTAGAGCGAAATATTTATTGTCCCTTCTTCTCGATAAAGACATGCTGGCGATTTATAGCAAAAATGTTGCTTTATCTGCTTTTAAAGATGTGATTGCTGAGTATACCAATCCGGCGATGAAGGATGTGCAGAAAGCACTGCAGCTTTATCCAACATCGATCAACCCGGGACATTTGTTTACCAATTCAGCGAATGACTCTATTAATGCAGCATTAATTCATATTTTGTCAGGAAAAGAGCTGCAAAATGAATTGAAAGAAGCCGATGTGAATTATATAAGGGATAAGGCGACCCTTATTCTGGATTGATGGTGAACCAATGAACCTCTTATTGCGAGTGTTTCGACTTCAAAGCTTGAAGGCACGATTAAGGTTTCTGGGAATAGCCTTGGTGCTTATGGTTGGGCTGTCAACGATATCATCTTATTCCTTCTTACAGTACCGCCAAACCGAAAACAATCAGATAAATTCAATGAGAAAAGATGGTGCGATTCAGCAAACGGCGATAGACAATTGGGTAGCGACCCGAGCTTCTGAAATTCGCAATCTAGCTAATATGCAGTCGACCATAGAGCTTAACATCGATGAAATTGAAAATAATCTTATATTCTTTGCATCACATCAGCAGGAGTTTGAAGCAGTCTCTTTTGCAAATAAAGAAGGTATTGTGGAATTTAGCACAATGAACCAAATTGGCGCCTATTTTACCGAACGAACCTATTGGGAAGAAGCCGCCAAAGGACGTGAGTATATATCAGATGTGTTGATGGGCAAGGTTACCAATCAACCTACGATTTTATTTTCAGCTCCTGTTATGAATAAAAACAAACAATTTTTAGGAGTCATCTATGGTACGGTTTCGCTAAAGACAATCGATCAGTTCATGGAGCAATTTCAGAGCGGCGACAGTGGTGAATCCTATTTAATTGACCGAAACGGTTATCTGATTACCGAATCCCGGTTCGCGGGAAATTGGAAAATATTAGAGTATAAATTGAACAGCGATATTTTGGAACGGGCGAAGCAAGGGGTACAATCGGCCTCGACTTATGAGAATTACCGCGGCAAGCAAGTTTTCGGGACGTATCAGTTAGTGAATAACGGAAAATGGATTGCCGTTAACGAAATTGAGCGGAATGAAGTGTATCGAACCTTTAATCAGCAATTAATTGTTATGATTATTATCATTGGTATCGTGCTTATATTTGGGATTATTGTGACGTTGCGAATATCGTATCTCATTGAACATCCCGTTCAGCATTTATTAAAAGGAGTCCAAAGGCTGAGGAAAGGCGATTATCAATATAAAATCGACTACAGCGGTATGAAGTCCGCTCCTGTTGAGTTGCTGCAGCTATGTGAGGCATTTAACCAAATGTCGCAAAATATTCAAGACAATGAGCTCGAGCTGAAGCGGCAAAAAGAAGAATTAGCTAGTTCAAATGCGGAGTTGGAGCAATTTGCTTATGTCGCTTCGCATGATTTACAAGAGCCATTACGGATGGTAGCCAGTTATGTGCAGCTGCTCGCCAAGCGATACCAAGGGAAATTAGATCAGGACGCGGATGATTTTATTCATTATGCTGTGGATGGTTCACAGCGTATGCAAAATTTAATCAATGATTTATTGATTTTTTCCAGAGTAGGAACAAAGGGGAAAGAACTCAAGTCAGTTGACTTTGAAGTTGTGCTGCATCATGTAATGGCGAATCTACAGCACGCCATTCAAGAAAGTGATGCACGGGTCACGCATGATCCGCTGCCTACGCTAATGGCTGATTCTACACAAATGGTGCAATTATTGCAAAATTTAATAGGTAATGCCATTAAGTTTCGCGATGCTAACCGCGCCCCCATCATTCATATCGGGATTAAACAACAGGATAGAGACTGGTTATTTTCAGTTCAAGATAATGGGATTGGCTTTGATCCGAGGTACCGGGACCGAATTTTCCTCATTTTTCAAAGGCTCCATAATAAAACAAAATACGAGGGCACGGGTATAGGCTTGTCCATTTGTAAAAAAATTGTCGAACGCCATGGCGGGAAAATATGGGTTGAGTCGGAAGCGGGTCATTCAACAACCTTCTACTTCACGCTGCCGGATAGAGGAGAACATATAACATGATCGATGATAAGTTGGGTCAAAATGTAGAAATTCTTTTAGTGGAAGATAACCCCGGAGATATTCGGTTGATTGTCGAAGTGCTGAAAGAAGGGAAAATAAACAATAATTTAAGCGTGGTTGAAGACGGCGAGCAGGCTTTGGCTTATCTCAGGCGCGAAGGCAGCTACCAGGATTCGATTGTGCCGGATATTATATTGCTAGACTTAAATCTTCCCAAAATTAATGGCACCGAGGTTCTTGCCGAAATCAAAAGGGATCCGCTACTGAAATATATTCCAGTCATTATTTTAACGACTTCCGAAGCAGAGCAAGACATCTTAAAAGCTTATGATCTGCATGCGAATTGTTATATCACCAAGCCTGTCAACTTAGAGCAGTTTTTAACAGTCGTACGATCGATTGAAAATTTTTGGCTTACGATTGTTAAGCTGCCTAGGAGGTAAAACTATTGATAAAGGTTTTATTAATAGAAGATAACCCGGGAGATGCCAGATTGATTCGGGAAGTTTTATCGGATACAGATAATCTGAATTTTGATCTGAAATGGGTCGATCAATTGGAAACAGGCATTGAGCTGATATCCAAGGATATATTCGACGTTGTTTTACTCGATCTTTCACTTCCGGACAGTCATGGTATGGAAACAATTATCAGCTTTCGGGAGCAAGCGCCTGCAATCCCAATCGTTGTATTGACAGGACTTGATGATGAACAGGTTGCGATAAACGCCGTACAGCATGGGGCTCAGGATTATTTGATTAAAGGACAAGTAAATAGTTCGGTGATTATGCGTTCAATGCGTTATGCAATAGAAAGGCACCGTCTTCAGGGTGAGCTGTATAATTTATCTATAATTGATGAGCTAACGAGTCTCTACAATCGTCGGGGCTTCTTTAATCAAGCGCAGCAGTATATGAATGCGAATGCTCAGGAAGGCAGAGGCTTTTATTTGGTTGTTGCCGATTTGGACGGCATGAAAACAATCAACGATACCTATGGCCATCATATGGGAGATTTGGCCTTAATGGATACGGCGAATATTTTGAAAGAGGTTTTCAGCGATTCCGATATTATTGCCCGCATGGGTGGAGATGAGTTCACTGTTGTCTTACCGGATAAACTTGGATATTCATTGAATTTAGATGCATTTGAAGAGTTGATTATCTTGAAAATACAGCAAAAGTTACATAGCTTTAATTTGAGCGCCGGCCGAATCTATCACCTCTCGATTAGTCTCGGGCTATTTCATTTTAATCCGGCTATGCCTGTAACCTTAGGTGAATTAATTATCCAAGCGGATCAACGAATGTATACCCATAAAAAAGAAAAAGTCCTGAAATAAAAAGTCTTGTGATCCTTTCATCATAAAGGTCGCCCTAATCCTCCATTAACGAGGTGCAGGGCGATTTTTTTCATATTTTCCGGGCGGTTTTTATCTTCCCGCAGGGGGGATTGTTCCATTTTACAATTAGCTATAGGATAGAAGGAGCAGCACCATAGCGGAAAGGACGGATGAGAACGGCATGAGATTCATTAAAAGCAGCGCGTATCGGAACCTTTCTCTCAAAAGGAGGATCGTC
The DNA here is from genome assembly GCF_003337375.1 of Paenibacillus prosopidis. GTDB lineage: Bacteria > Bacillota > Bacilli > Paenibacillales > Paenibacillaceae > Pristimantibacillus > Pristimantibacillus prosopidis. The sequence continues at coordinate 154,138 of NZ_QPJD01000004.1, read as the reverse complement.
ATCCTCTTTATCGCCGCCTCCCTGATTCCGTTTATCGGGATCGGGTTGATCTCCTATTTCACCATCGATTCGATCTTGTTTAATAAAATTCAACTTGGCATCCAGAGCAATGTCAAGCAGGTTCAGCTGTCTTTGGAGAATACGATTAACAATATGAACCATGTGTCACAGCAGCTTTCATTTGACGGAAGCGTGGGGAAGAAGCTGGATCGGTACTTGATGGAGGATGAACCTTACCAGCAGGCGATCCTGGTAAGCGAAATAAAAAGCGATGTGGGAACGATCACCTTCACTAATCCCAATATCGGTTTGACGATGTATTATTTCCAAGCGGACGGATCGCATATGTTTGAGAACTTGGTAGTGAGTGATCATTTCGATCCGAGCAAGCTTCCCCGGCTGGCCGTTTCGAACAAGATTACGTATCATTCCCCGCATACCAGCCAAGACGGATTGAATAATCATAACGTGCTGTCTGTCATAAGAAAGGCAGGCATACCGGAGCGTGACGATATTTATATTTACATTGAATCGGGATTCAAGCTGACACAAAATATTTTAGAAACTGATCAACTCACTCAAAATTCTCACCATCTGCTTTTAAGCAAAGAGAGAAAAATTGCATTCAGCGAGATCCCGGACATTTTTCCGGAAAATAGCGTGTTTCCCCTGGAGGACGCCAATGCCGATCACGGCACTTATAATGACTATTATTGGTTTAAAGGCACGAGCAGCCAAGGTTGGAGCATTGTCTCCGTTATCCCCCAGGCGGAGTACAACAAAGAAAGAAACCGCTGGCTGATCCAGATCGTTTTTTTCTCTCTCATCGTGCTGGTCATCAGTCTCATGCTGGCTTGGCTGCTCTGGAAGATGGTTTACCGTCCGCTGACCAAGTTTCATAAGGAAATGAAGCGGGCAGGCCAAAGCGACTTTCAATCCGCATCCGAAAAAACATATATTCCGGAGTTTGACTATTTGCTGCGGGAATTTGGGGACATGAAGCATCAGATCGGGGAATTGTTCTCAGAAGTGGAGCTTAAAGAAAAGCGCAGGGCGGATTTGGAGATCGAGAAGCTGCGCTATCAGATTAACCCGCATTTTCTGATGAATACACTCGATACCGCACATTGGCTAGCCGTGATGAACGATCAGCATGAAATTGATCAGCTCGTTGTCTCCTTGAACAAATTGCTGTACTACAATTTAGGCAAGCTGGGCGAGCAGGCTACGGTGAAAGAAGAACTTGATGCACTTCGGGAGTATTTAACGCTGCAGCAAATCCGCTACGACTTCGAGTTTAATGTGCGGATTGAAGCCGATGAGCATGTGCTGAACTTGATCATTCCCAGGTTTATTTTGCAGCCTCTCGTGGAAAACGCGCTCTACCACGGTTTGAACGACCAAGGGAGCATTCGTGTGGATGTCAAATTTGACGGCTATATCGAACTGTCTGTCCATGATAACGGAGAAGGGATGACGGAAGAGACGATTCAACATCTCCTGCACAATGAAGAGGTTGAGAAAAGAAAAGTAGGTATGGGAATCGGAATGAATTACGTAAAACGGATGATCGAGTTTTATTATAAAGGACAAGCCCGCATGCAAATTATTAGCCAAGTAGGAAAAGGAACAAGCGTCATATTGAGTTTACCGGCAAAAGAGGTGGAGAAAGAGATATGATTAAAGTACTCGTAGTAGACGACGACAAGCTGGTGCGCAAAGGGCTAATATCGGCTATGCCTTGGGCCGATTTCGGCATGCAGGTAGTGGGGGAAGCGGGGAACGGCGAGAAAGCGCTGGAATTTCTGCATGCGAATTCTGTGGACTTAATGCTGACGGATCTGGCCATGCCGGTCATGTCCGGCATCGAATTGATGCGCATCGCCCGAAAGCTGTACCCGGAGCTGTATATTGTCGTCCTGACGCTCCACCAGGACTTTGATTACATCCAAGAGGCGCTGCGGCTTGGAGCGATCGATTATATTGCAAAGGTGCAGCTTGAGAAAGAAAGGTTCGAAGAAGTGCTTGAGAGAGTATATCTCCGCATTCAGGAAGAGAGGAAGAAGAGCGCCGCCGGCGACCCGCTTTCCAAAGAGGCGGCGAATTCCGACAGCTTTGCTGCGGATGCCGGTTACGCTTTTCTGGCAAAGGAAGATCAGCCGGACACCAGCTGGCTCGCCCAAACCGAGCTGCTTGAGGGAGGTATCCTGGAAGAGTCGGATGTAAACGTCTGGTGGTGGGTTCCCGAAGAGGCTGAAGCCGAGCCTGCTCAGATCCAAGACGGGTGGATAGCGATGAAGCTGGTCGGATTGGCTGGACAGAAGAAAAGCTTGCTCTACCGGCTGCTGCGGGCGTATAAACAGAAGGATTTCTTTTATGATTATCATCCAAACCATAAACGGGTCGAAATGACTGTCGAAGCCTTGCAAAAAGAATCTCCCGCTAACGAAAGTCATTTGGCTGCTGTGAGAGAGAAGTGGCTGACGCTGGAATGGATTCATGAAGAAGCGGCTTACGCGCAGCTCCGGGATGAGCTGAAAGCGATGCGGCTGCCTGTGCCCAGGCTGGTCCAATTTCTCTATACGCTCGAGAGTGAATGGAATCGCGTCTATGCTGCGGTAACGGACAAGCGGCTTGCAGAGCCGGGGCCATTCGACAGCTGGCTTGAAGCGGAAGCTTGGCTGAAATCGATCCGCACGCTTACAGCGCAAATAACGAGCAGCCAGTCTTATTCGCAGGAGGTTGTCGACTGCATTATGAGAGCGGTGAAGATCGTGCAAGAAGAGATGGACCAGCAGGTATTCGCGATGGACGTCGCCAAGAGGGTGAACATGAGCCGGAGCTACTTCAGCCAATGCTTTAAAGATATAACAGGCAAATCCTTTAATGAATACGTGCGGGAAATCCGAATCGAGAAAGCTAAAGCATTTTTGATGCATACCCATAAACCGATTCAATGGATCGCGGAGCATACGGGGTATATGGACGAAAAGTATTTCAGCCGCTTATTTCGCGAGCATACCGGCATGCTGCCGAGCGAGTTTCGCCAAAAGCCGCCGGGGTAGATAAAAGTCGGCGGCCAGGGGGGAGAGATGTCTTTTTGACCGTAAAACTCTCTCCAACGCTCTACCCTAACCCGCAACCCGGCTCTAACTTAAAACGCTTTCATCGGTGGTATCCTATTAGTGTAGTTAATTCATGAACGAAGGGGAGAAAGAGATGAAAGCGACAAAAAACGGCTTACTCTTATTGCTGGCCGTGCTTCTTATTGCACTGACAGCGTGTACTTCCACGAACCAGCCGAGTAACGGCGGCAGTACGAATGAAGGATTGGGCGCCGCTGCCGGGAATGACGAGCCGACTGCGGCTGCGGAGACGGCAGATCCTTTCGGCAAATACGAATCGCCCGTCACCATTAATGTAGGCCAAGCGAACGATCCTACGGACAACAGCCTGCCGCAGGGAGATACACCGGAGAATAACCAGTATACGAGACATATCAAAGAGCAGCTGAACATAGACACGAAGATTATCTGGCGGACCGCCACGGGCAAAGACTACGACCAGAAGGTCAACCTATCCATCGCGAGCGACGACCTGCCTGACCTGGTCATCGTCAATGACGCACAGCTTAGACAGATGGTGAAAGCCGGCCAAGTGGAGGATTTGACGGAAACATTCGAAAAATACGCGTCTCCTGCCATTAAAGGCATTATCGAGAAGACTGAGGGGCGCGCCCTTGATGCGGTGACCTTCGACGGCAAGATGATGGCGCTTCCGAACGTAACGGCAAGAGGCGACGCCGTTCACACGATGTGGATCCGCAAGGATTGGCTGGACAAATTGGGCTTGGAAGTTCCGAAGACGGTAGAAGATTTAGAGAAGGTGGCCAAAGCATTTGCCCAAGGCGACCCGGACGGGAACGGACAGCCGGATACGATCGGCATTGCCGGACAGCAGGCTGGCGGCAAGCTCTATGCCAACTTCCTTGCATCGAGCAATAACACATTCGGCTTAGATCCGATTTTCTCCGCTTTCAATGCGTATCCCGGTTTCTGGTTGGAAGGCGAAGACGGTAAGCCGGTCTACGGCTCCATCCAGCCACAGGTGAGAGAAGCATTGGCCAAATTGCGCGACATGTATGCCAGCGGCGCGATTGACCGTGAACTGAGCATTCGCAAAGACGCGGCAGAGCCGGTCGTCAGCGGCAAAGCGGGAATATTCTTCGGTCCATTCTGGATGGGCTATTGGCCGCTTCCGGATGCGATCAAGAACGATCCTAAGGCGAATTGGCAGTCCTATGCGCTGCCGCTTGACAAGAACGGCGAATTTAGCCCGCACATGGCGACGCCTTCCACTCAATTCCTTGCGGTCCGCAAAGGTTACGAGCATCCGGAAGCCGCGCTTAAATTGATGAACCTGCTTGTTAGAGACGAAGCTAAATTCGATGTGAGCGTTACCTTGAACCACTATCCGGTTCGGATCGTGTACGCGCCGGTCGATGAAATCGAGTACTCGCTGAACGCGCTCAAAGAAGTGCTGGCTGGAACGAAGACGGCTGCGGACTTAGATATTCCTGGTTATAAGCTGCTTGCAGACGATGCAAGTAAGGTGGGCAAAGCGAAGCTTGAGCCGTTCGACAACAATGACATTCAATATTGGAATACGGATGATATAGGCACTTGGAGCCGCATGTATTCGATCTTTGTCGGCGGCGCGCCGCTGCTGGAACCGCGCAACGAAGTTTATAGCTTGGTTTATTCCCAGACCAAAACGATGGAAAGCCGCTGGGCTAACCTGGAGAAGCTGGAAACCGAAACCTTCCTGAAAATCATTATGGGAGCAGCGCCGATCGAAACCTTCGATAAATTCGTCGAGGATTGGAAGAAGCAGGGCGGAGATAAAGTGACGCAAGAGGTAGAAGAGGAAGTCAAGGGATAATCAAATCTGCAGAGGCGGCGGATCTTGTTTCCGGCGCCTTTGTACCAAAAATTGATAAGTGCAGCACTTAGAGAATTGCTGAACAGATAGGAGAGAGATTAATCATGAGAAACAGAAGCTTCGAGAAACATTACTACCTTATGCTTCTGCCCGGCCTGATTTGGTTAGTCTTGTTTAACATTGTCCCGATGAGCGGTATTGTAATGGCTTTTCAGGATTTTAACCCGGGGGCGGGGATTTGGAAATCGGAATGGATCGGTTTAGAGAACTTTGAATATATGTTTGTGCTGTCTGACAGCAAGACGGTCTTATTTAATACGATTTATATCGCAGTGTTGAAGATCATCGGCAACCTGATTGTTCCGCTTGTATTTGCGCTTATGTTAAACGAGCTGCGCCTGCAGATTGTGAAGCGATGGGTTCAAACGATTGTTTATTTGCCGCATTTTTTATCATGGGTTATTTTATCGGGCATTTTACTCGACGTATTTGCCTTCAAAGGTCCGATCAACTCCGTCTTGGGAGCATTTGGCGTAGAGCCGGTTTTATTTTTCGCTAGGGCCGATTTATTTCCTTATATTATTGTAGGAAGCGACGTGTGGAAGGAATTCGGGTTCAACACGATCATATACTTAGCGGCGCTTACTTCGATTAATCCGGCGCTGTATGAAGCGGCGGCGATCGATGGCGCAACGCGGATGAAACGTTTGTGGCATGTGACGCTGCCCGGCATAACGACGACGATTGTTTTGCTGGCGGTATTAAGCTTAGGGAACGTATTGAACGCGGGGTTCGATCAAATCTTCAACTTATACAACCCGTTGGTTTATTCTAGCGGGGACATTATCGATACGTGGGTTTATCGCGCAGGCTTGCTGAACCTTCAGTTTAGCTTGGCGACGGCGATGGGGCTGTTGAAATCTGTGGTCAGCTTTATTTTAATCGTCGTTTCTTATATGCTCGCTTCGAAGTTCGCGAATTACCGCATATTTTAATCGAAAGGAGCATGAACAATGGTTAGAGAACAATCGTTTGGCTCCAGGCTATTCGATATCCTGCTTTTGGTCGTCCTGATCGTTATCGCGCTGGTGTGCATTATGCCGATTTGGTATACGCTGGCTGTCTCTTTAAGCGATAAGTCGGCTGCTGCTGCCGGCATCGTGCGTTTATGGCCGGTCGGCTTCAACTTTAACTCGTATCAAACGATAATGACCGACTCGAAGTTTTTTAATTCGTTCGGCATTTCCTTGCAACGGGTTCTGCTTGGATCTGTCTTCAACTTTATTGTTACGGTGTTGATGGCTTACCCGTTATCGAAATCCGTGAAGGATTTCCGCTTGCGCAACGTATTTATGTGGCTGCTTGTATTCTGCATGCTCTTTAACGGCGGCTTGATTCCTTGGTATATGGTCATTAAGAATTACGGTTTGATGGACTCGATTTGGTCACTTGTATTGGCGGGAGGCGTGCAGGTATTTCATGTTATTCTCGTTGTGAACTTCTTCCGGAACCTTCCGAAGGAGCTTGAGGAGGCGGCGCTTGTGGACGGGGCGGGGCCGTGGTATATGCTGGTCCGGCTCTTTGTCCCGCTGGCCGTTCCTGTTCTCGCAACCATAACGCTATTCAGTATCGTGTACCACTGGAACGAATTTTTCCACGGGTTAGTGCTGATGTCGTCGGCTGAGAAATATCCGCTGCAAACTTACATTCAACAGCTCGTGGTGGTCATCGATACGACGAGCATGACGGAAGACGAATATAAGAAGCTCAGCGAACTATCCAACCAGACGCTGAATGCGGCCAAAATATTTATCGCTATGATTCCCGTGCTGGTCATTTATCCGTTCCTGCAGCGCTTCTTTATTCATGGCATCACGCTCGGTTCGGTGAAAGAATAAGGTTGTATTCGTCTATTTAGCCTAGCCAAAATAAGGGCTGTCCCCGCAGATCTTTCCGGATCTTGGGGACAGCCTTTATATTTGAGAGAGCTCAACTAATTTATCGGTTCATTTATTTCCCAATTTAATTTCAAAGAATGAAGGATATTGTCGGCAACCTCTTCGGGCTTTAGATAATCGGTATTGACTTTTGAATGATTTAAGGCGTAGATGCCTTGACGGGAATAGTACAATTGTTCAATCTCTTCTAACGTTTTATTTTGAAGAACCGGTCTGTTGTCCATAAGTAAATGCAGCCTGTCCTTCCATAAATTAAATGAGAGGTCAAGGAAAAACACAATCGATGTAGACAAGCATACGTTGCGAATCTCTTCCTGAAGAAAAGCGCCGCCGCCAAGGGAAATTATTTTCAAGCGGGAGTTACAACATAAATCAACGATAAATTCCTTTTCCATTTGACGAAACTTTTGCTCGCCCATCGTTTTGAAAATCTGTGTTACGGGCATATCATACTGCTTTTCGATTTCCTGATCGACATCGATAAAATCTCGATTCAGCTTTTTCGCGATATGAATACCAATGGTTGTTTTGCCCACTCCCATAAAACCTATTAGGATAATGTTTTTTTCTTTGAAGGGCAGCTGCTTGTCTTTGTGCATCGGGGAATCAACTCATTTCGGGCTCATATGTCATTCTTGGTTCGATAAATCGTAATTCCTTTTATTATATAGCTTTATCACTTAATTGGTAAAGGACAGCGAACGAACTTGCGTTTTTATGGAACGTACAGTAAATTAATAAATAACTAAATAAATAGTACTTTGTTAAATGATACGGTAGTTTATATTTAAGTAACTTCCAGCTTGTCAGAAGGGGAGATAGTTATGACCGATGAGCTTGTTTTAAAAGTTGATTCCGGTTTAACCTTTAGTGTAAATACGCAAATTAAAGAGCAGCTTAAATGGTTGATTGGTATCGGTCAGATTCTGCCGGGTGACATGCTTCCATCCGCTAACCAGATGGCCGATCTACTCAGTTTAAACAGGAATACGGTTAATTTGGTCTATAATCAATTGCGTGATGAAGGTTATGTTTCGATGCATAAGGGTCGCGGAACGCAAGTCATGGATAACAAGAAAATTGAGGAATTACAGATGCAACGTCAGCCTATGCATCAATTAGTGACGAAGACGATTGAGGAAGCAACTGAAAAAGGGATACCTCTTGAGCAATTTTTTACAGCGAGTTTAGCTTATATTCTACTGCATACAAATGTTCCTTATCGATTGCGGATCGTTTTTGTAGAGTGCAAAGAACATGACCATCTCTTTTATCGCAATGAAATTGTGCGTGTCACAAATGCTGAAGTCAAAACGGTCTTCTTGGAAGACCTTACATCTACGGAAAGTCTGATGCTTGAAGCGCTTGAATATTCCAATGTGATGATAACCACGTTGAATCATGCCGACGAAGTTAAAAAAATATTTTCCCGTTATGAGAAGAAAGTTTTGGTCATAGGAGCAACGATCGATATGTCTCTGCTCTTAGAAATTTCTAAGCTTAAGCCTGGAAGTGAGGTAAGTTTTGTATGTCTCGGAAAAGCAGGCGGACAATGGATGGCAAGAAGCATACAAGAAGCCGGTATTACCCAGATCCAATCCAATGCGATCGGCATAGATAACCGGGAGCAACTCATTGAAACCATAGAACATTCAGATAAAGTTTACGCATCTGCTGCTGTTTATACGGAGTTAAAATCGTTAGCTCCAGATAAAGTAGGTTTTTATCCTATGGTGCTGGAAAAAAGTAGTGAAAATCTTCTGAAAGAGATTTCTAAAACCGACAACTAAAACAAAATGTTAAAAAACCACCATTCTTTTGGTGGTTTTTTCGTGCTGTTTAGACCCTGTAACTGACTCACCGAGCTACAGCCAAAAGTTGGGGTAACGTCGTTTGTTATCCATATTATTGACTAGCAGTGCTACCAATACAATGATAACGGCTCCTATTAATACAGGGGTGACCAAGAAGGACCAGCTGCTTCCCGCCATAATGACAACAAGCGGATTCGCACCGGCAGGCGGGTGAGTTGTTCTTGTCAGCATCATCAATGCTATTGCCAGTCCGACTCCGAGCGCCATACTTATCGTTCCGTTGCCAAATACGTGATATACGCATAACCCCGCTAAAGCAGATATCAGATGTCCGCCGATTATATTGCGCGGCTGCGACAAGGGAGAATCCCATACCCCGAAAGCTAGCACGCAGCTTGCACCAAATGGAGCCATAATCCATGCTTCTGATGTAAAACCCGTCAAAAAAGCCAGTATTGCAATGGCGGTAAAACCGCCGATAAAACCGATTGCCATATTTTTGGGCGATACTTTTAATGGACTCCTGCCGCTTCCTTTCATTTTTGAAATATATCCAATAATAGTAAGATCTATTTTCATGCCGATACCTCCTAAATTAATAAATAACTAGTAATATAGTTATATAATAAACGTAGACAGACAAATTAGTCAATAGAAATTAATAGTTATAAGTAATTATCATTTTACAACGGACACCCATATTGCTATGTAAATAGACCTTTTTTTATATATATGAATAATCTGTGAAAACCTGATACATGTACATAATTTATGCTCATCAATGGCATTCTAACTAAAATCCAAATCATGGATAAGGAGGACAACATGGAACGTCATCAGAAGCATGAAAAGAATCTAATCATACTGTGCGCGGTCATTGCGGTCATTTTGTTATTATCCTTGTCACGGCATTTATTTATTTAAGATCATGCAGTTAGCTGCATGTAGAAAGGAGAAATGAAATCATGTTTGAATATGATCCGGTCATATACAGCCGCGCTCTGATGACACTAACTTTTGTGTTTCATATCATATTTGCCACCGTCGGTGTGGGAGTACCCGTTATGATAGCCTTGGCAGAATGGACCGGCATTCGTCGAAATGACCCTCATTACACATTGATGGCGCGAAGATGGACTCGGGGCTATGTTATTTCTGTGGCCGTAGGAGTTGTTACCGGTACAGCACTCGGATTGCAAATCAACCTGCTCTGGCCCAATTTCATGCGTATTGCCGGGCAGGCCATTGGACTGCCTATGTTTTTGGAGATATTTGCCTTTTTCTTCGAAGCGATATTTCTGGGCATCTATATGTATACATGGGGACGTTTTAAACCTATCGTTCATTTTTTGTTCATCATCCCAGTGGTTATTGGAGCCTCCGCTTCCGCGCTTTTTATTACGTTGGTCAACTCTTTTATGAATGCGCCGCAGGGGTTTGAATTTGTTAACGGGATAATCGGTAATGTTGAGCCTCTTTCTATTATGTTTAATCCAGCTAGTTCTACAAAAGTGTCGCATGTATTAGTTTCGGCCTACCTAACCTCGGCTTTTATTTTGGCGGCTATCGCTGCTTATGCCCTGCTGAGAGGTAAAAATCACATTTATTATAAGAAAGCGCTGAAGATGACCTTATTTGCTGCATTGGTATTCGCCTTTTCAACCTTCTTGATTGGAGACTTGTCCGGAAAATATTTATCGAAATACCAGCCGGAAAAGCTTGCTGCCGGGGAATGGCATTTTGATACGTCGAGACAAGCCCCTCTTATTGTAGGAGGGATTTTAACGGATAATAATGAAATCAAATATGCTTTAAAATTACCTTTTGCTCTAAGTGTATTGGCCCATGGAAATCCTAACGCGGAAGTGCTGGGCTTGAATGATTTTCCCGCGGATGAAATTCCGCCGCTCTGGATTCACTATACATTCGATGCAATGGTTGTTATCGGTATGTACCTGACCCTTATTCCTTTATTGTTTCTTCTTGTGTACCTGCTCCGGAAAGGGAACCCTTACAGCAAGCTCATGCTTTGGGCCATTGTTGTTGGCGGTCCGCTGGCTATGTTTGCTATTGAATATGGATGGATTTACGCGGAGGTTGGCAGACAACCGTGGATTTTGCGGGGATACATGAAAACACCTGAGGGGGCTACTACCTCAGAACATGTTGATGTTCTCTTTTATGTATTCGTAGTGCTGTATGCGGTCTTAGGAATAACGTGTATACGGGTGATAACAAAAATGTTTAAAAGCAACCCTACTGAAGACGAACTCGAGGCAATCGAATCGGAAGGTGGCTTCAAATGAATATAGAGGTAATGGGGATAGCGGTCCTATGGACTTTTCTATATGGGTACCTGATCGTGGCATCTATCGATTTTGGAGCCGGTTTTTTCAGCTACTACAGTTATAGAACGGGAAAAGAGCATCTTGTCCAAAATATGATTAAGCGCTATTTATCCCCGGTTTGGGAGGTGACCAATGTTTTTCTTATCTTTTTTATAGTGGGCATAGTCGGCTTTTTTCCGGATACCGCTTATTACTATGGAACGGCATTATTGCTCCCCGGAAGCGTTGCGATCCTATTGCTCGCTATACGCGGATCATATTATGCGTTCAGCACATATGGGGCCAGAAGCAGCAAAGTATATATTTTTTTGTATGGCGCAACAGGGCTGCTTATCCCGGCTTCACTGTCAACGGTGCTAACCATTTCCGAAGGAGGGTTTATTGAGATAATTGGCGGAAAAGTCGTGTTTCTATATGAAAGGCTGTTTGTCAGTCCTTATTCCTGGTCAGTTGTTTTGTTGGCTATCGTCAGCGTCCTTTATATCTCTGCTATGTTCCTTACCTTCTATGCCGCCAAAGCGAGAGACAATCCCGCGCTTGAAATCGTACGGAAGTGGGCGCTGACTTGGAGTGGCCCGACCATCATTTGCAGCGTAATCGTATTTTATGCGATTGATCTGCATAATCCGGACCATTTTCAAAAGATGCTGGAGCACTCCTGGATGTTTGTCCTTTCATTTGTCTTTTTTCTAGGCGCGGTCTATTTGGTTTGGCGTAAAAAATATTACGGGTTGTCATTTATTTTCGTGATGTGTCAATTTGCATTTGCATTTTATGGATATGGGGCGGCGCATATTCCCTATTTACTATATCCCTATCTTACGATGTATGAGCATTTTACGAACCGGACTATGGGTATTTCAATGATTGTTGCATTTATTGCAGGATTGCTGCTGCTAGTCCCATCCCTCGTCCTGTTAATGAGGTTGTTTCTGTTCAACGCAAAATATGTTCAAGGAAGGTAGTATTCGGAAGGGGCTAGAACATGGATTTCTTATTTATTTCGGTATTGCCGCCAATCGTTGTATTAGCTTCTCTCGCTGTTGTTTTTGCTTGGGGGGCATTCGGTAAAGAAAGAGACTGACTTGCATGTGCGTATGATTCGAATATGCTATAATTTTCGAATAATACGGGAGGAGGCACGTAAGTTGAACTCTAAAAAACGGGCTGCCGAGAAGGCTGTCGAATACATACAGGATGGTATGATTGTTGGGCTCGGAACAGGCTCTACAGCTTATTATGCGATTGAGAAAATTGGCGAAAGGGCTCGTTCGGGACTCCGAATAAAAGCGGTAGCAAGCTCCAAACGGTCGGAAGAGCTGGCAAAGCAATTCGGAGTAGCACTTGTACCAATCGAAGAGATTGATTCTATCGATATTACGATCGATGGAGCGGATGAAGTCGACAACAATAACAATTTGATTAAGGGCGGTGGTGGCGCGCTTCTCAGGGAGAAAATACTCGCGTCCCACAGCAAAAGGTTTGTTGTCATTATCGACGAGTCGAAGCTAGTGGGAAAGTTGGGAAGGTTCCCCGTACCCGTCGAAATCGTTCCTTTCGCCTCCAACCTAACGCTGAGACATTTGCGCGCATTGGATTGTGAACCGAGGATCAGGCGGGATGCAGAAAACGTCTATATAACGGACAATGGCAATATGATTGCCGATTGTTTTTTCGATATCATCGAAGATCCTGAAATATTGAGTGCTCGAATGAACTCTATTCCCGGTGTAGTCGAGAACGGTTTATTTTCGCATACGATGGTGCATGCCGTCATTATCGGTACAGAAAACGATACCGTTAAAATAAAGAAATAAGAGAGAGTGAAGTCAGGAAAGTGTAAAAGGGTAAAGCTTGCCGTCCAAGCAAAAGGATGCTTTGCCTGATTCTTCAGACACGATAAGGATTAATGCATCTGTACGCTCCGACATTCCAATCGCTGCGCGGTGGCGGGTACCCATCTTTTCATTGCCGTATGATTTTTCGGTAAGGGGGAGAATATTAGCTGCAGACACGATAATATCGTGATGAATCAAAACTGCGCCATCGTGTAAGGGGCTTCCGGTAACAAAGATGGATTCCACCAGTGAACTGGAGATTTCCGCCGAAAGAGGAATGCCCGGGGTAATCCATTTATCTATAGGATCTTCTCTTTGAATGACGATGAGAGCTCCTTGCCGTTTTAGACTCAGATGGCTTATGGCTTGAGAGATCTCATTATATTTATTCGTGTAAGGAGCCAAAAAACAGCTTAAATAATAAGTCGAGGCCAGCGTGCCGGTATTTGAAAACGTTTTAGCTATGCTTTCGATTTCATTAAGAAGGCAAGTATTTTCATTATCGAGGGTGGATATGATCTGATCAATGTTTTCGGAGATGGTTATTAACTGCTCTTTTAGTTTTAGTCTTAAAGGCGAGAAGTCACACTCCGTATGTTCCATCTGTTCAATCTCCTCCTCCGTAAGTAACAAAATAGGGTTGCTTCACAGTCGTTCAAACGGTGAAACAACCTTGATTGTATTCCCATAGACGCGAGCCAAACTCATTGTTATTAATCATCACCCAAAGTATTATTTCGTCCTGGAAGAAATCTATGCATAATTATGCTTTGCTTTTGAGAAGCGAATCGAGCGACCATAAATAACTTCTGCTTAAAACAAGATAAAGGGCGATAGCAAGCAGAGAGAGGTCGAACTCGTATCCGGCCATTTGGCCATTCCCCATAAAGCCTACTCCAAGCTTGACTTTAAGCGTCGCAATCAGAAGAATAATGGCCAGAAGAGCAGATACCAATCTTGTACAGATACCCATAATGAGAGCTAAACCGCCAACTAATTCAACAGTGGCTACTGCATATGCTAAAAATCCCGGAATTTCGATACTTTGAAACCATCCGGAAATATTAAACTTGTTGAGCATTATTCATTTCATTTTTGCCTCCTTTCAAATGGTTTGTATATGCATCATATTATTAACTCACTTTTGTAAAGTAAATAAAAAATAGTAATTAATTGACCTCAATTAGTTTCTTTATCCTGAAGTCTCTGAATAAAACAAGGCACAGCTATTCATAATATCCTTATCTTGTTAGTTATGCACTCTTGCGGAGGTCTGAAATGAATCAGCTTAAAGATATTCAAGAATTAAAAAAACAAGCAGGCTTATCCAGCGATTTCATTACGACTACGATTACATTAGCAAATCAAAAATTATTTCTTTCGTATTATAAAACCTTGATCGATGAAAAGTGGCTTCAGGATCATTTCATTCATGCTTTGCAAAACCGAAATACTGAAATTGAATTAAAAAATGTGGAGGACATTCGAGCTTGGATACCGATTCAAGATGCCCAAATTACATCGGAAATAAAAGATATTCAGTTTAAATTGATGAAGGGCCATGCCATCATTCAAATAAATGAGAATGATAGAGAATGTATGTTATTAAATTTAGCAAGCCAGATCGGTGTGCGAAATGATAATACTACCGAAAATGAGTTTAGTGTTGTCGGACCCAAAATCGGGTTTGTTGAAAATATCGATACAAATATCCATTTATTAAGATGCCAGCTTAATATTCCAAGCCTCATTGTCAAAGAAATGACGATTGGGACGGTGTCTAAAACAAAAGTCGTCATTATATATATTGATGGAGTTACGAACGAGGAGAACATTCGAAATGTTGAGCAAAGATTAAGTGATATTGATTTCGATGTCTTATTTGATTCTTCTATTTTAGATCAATTGATTTCAGACAACTCCTTTACGCCTTTTCCGTTGTTTGTCAGCACAGAACGAAGAGATCGCGTTGCTTATGCGTTAATTAGCGGCCAAGTAGCGATCATCAGCGACGGTTCACCCTATTTTGTAACGGGTCCGTCTACGTTGTTTGATTTTTTTATTTCGCCTGAAGATTATTACTTGCCTTGGATACTCGGTTCTTTCTTTCGTTTAATACGAATCTTCGGCGTTATATTTTCGGTATATGCGACCTCGATTTATGTCGCGCTAACGACTTTCCATTATGAGATGATTCCAAAAGATTTATTGGGCCCCCTCATTTTCTCTAGAAATAACGTGCCTTTCCCTCCTGTTCTTGAAGTGCTTTTTTTGGAAATAACAATTGAATTTCTCCGGGAAGCGGGGGCTAGATTGCCGACGAAGATCGGGCAGACTTTAGGCATCGTTGGAGGTATTGTCATCGGTCAGGCTGCAGTTGAGGCTGCTTTGACAAGCAACATCTTAATCATAACGGTAGCTTTATCGGCGTTGGCGTCTTTTGCCACCCCGATTTATAAGATGTCGAATACAATAAGGTTTTTAAGGTTCCCTATGATCGTAATGGCAGCTTTTTGGGGGAATCTAGGAATTATTTTCGGAACATGCTTTATTTTGATCCATATTACACGTTTGAAATCTTTGGGACATCCATACACGGTGCCTTTTTATCCCTTGAGGATCAAAGATCTTAAAGATAGCTTTATTCGTTCTTCGTATGAGCTTACAAACACTAGACAGGGTTATTTAAGGCCGATTTCCTTAATCAGGTATTCTCCAAAGAAAAATAAAAAGACGAGTGGTTTTGAAGAGGAAGAATGAAAGGAATAAGGAGTTAGCGTATGAAGCTGTTGAAGACCATTATACTTATTGTAATTAGCTGTAATTTAACCGCTTGTACCAATCAAAAAATTGTCGATGACATAAAAATCATCCAAACGATTGGTTATGACCTAGAAGGAAATAATGTGAAAAGTACCGTGCTTTATCCTTCTTTTGAGAAAAAAGGAGAAACAAATGTACAGCTGTTAGACACGAAATCCAACTCCTATTACGATATTATGCCCAGACTGAATACGAAAACGAACACTCCTATCGAATACGGTCAGTTAGGGATGGTCTTGTTTGGAAAAAGCTTTTCCGAAAAAGGCATTGAGGCAGTCATCCACAGCATTTGCCGCGATGCTCAAGTAGGCAGCAGGGTACAGCTTGGAGTAGCGGAAAAAGAGGCTGCGGAAATATTGCAAATGTCCATGAAGTTCCATGTTCCATATTATATAGCAGGCATGATTAATCAAAACATCGATAATGGGAATTTGCCGGAGGTGAACCTTCAAACCTTTTTATTTGATTTTTATGGTGAAGGACAGGATCCTTTTTTACCATATATGATCACTGAACGCGGAAAAATAAAAATTGGCGGTTTAGTTTTATTTAAGCATGATAAGTACAAAACGAATATCAGTATAAAAAAAGCTTTCATCCTCAAAATGCTTATAGAGAACTCAAAGAATGGAAGTTACTTATTGCCTCTAAAGGAACCGAGAAATCAAAACGAAGATTATATTCTAATGAACAGCGTCAATTCCCGAACTACCTACAAAGTAAATGAAATTTATCCGGTTCCTTCCATTGCAATTAGCCTAAAGCTGGAAGCGCAAGTCAAAGACGTTCCCGATCATATTGATTTGCTCCGTGAAGAACAATTGCGCAAGCTTGAAAAAGAGATGGAAGCTCATTTTGTCCAAGAAATCCAGGATTTTATAACATTATGCAAGAACAACATGGTTGACCCTATAGGCTTTGGCGACTTGTTAAGGAGCAAATCAAAAGTCTGGAGTGAACAAAGCTTCGAGAGCATTTATCCGAAATTAAAAACGAGTGTAAGTGTACATATAGAGATTATACAAACTGGTGTTGGAGAGTGAGGTCGACAAAAGGGGGTGTATCGTGAATGAAAAATCAAAAAAGTGAAAAAAGCTTGATATCTCCTTTTTTCGTTTTCTTTCTCATCCAGGGCAATATGATTGGAGTCGGCATCCTCAATTTTCAACGTTCATTAATTGATCATGCGGGATATAATGCATGGATTTCAGTTATCGTCGGAGGGGTAACCATTCATATTATCTTATGGATGATCTACCGAATGTTTTCGTCCGACCAAGAAATTTTGGATTTAACATTAATTAATAAGCTATGCTTTGGCAAGGCTTTGGGTCTTTTATTTAATTTGGCAAACGTCTTGTATTTTTATTTAGCAGGATTTATTGTATTCAGGGTATTTATCGAAGTGATTCAGATCTGGATGTTTCCGGTTATGAATATATATCCGATTTGCATCATATTCATCGTTATTATTTACTATACATTAGCCGGAGGTCTTCGAACCTTAGCTGGAATTAGCTTTTGGGGGAGTATTCTTCCTTATATGATTGTTTTTCCATTGTTCTTTTTCGTATTAAAATATTTGCATCCGATCAACTTATTGCCCCTGTTCAATCACACCTTTAAAGAAATTGCTTTGTCT
Source organism: Paenibacillus prosopidis (assembly GCF_003337375.1). Lineage (GTDB taxonomy): Bacteria > Bacillota > Bacilli > Paenibacillales > Paenibacillaceae > Pristimantibacillus > Pristimantibacillus prosopidis. The sequence goes on along the minus strand of NZ_QPJD01000004.1, from coordinate 136,774 downwards.
ACAAAAAGCATGGTATTTCAATTTTTAGGCGTTGAATGTTTGTTTATGGTGTACCCCTTTGTCAAGACACCGGATAAATCTGCAAAATGGGGGCATGCAGCTGTTTTTTTTGTTACATTCATATATCTAATTATTACGTTAATCACCTTCATGTATTATACTGAGGGACAGCTTAAGCATATTATTTGGCCGACCCTAACAATGTTGAAGATTATAGAAATACCAATCATTCAGCGTTTGGAATATATAGTTGTTGCGCTATGGTTCCTTAAAGTATTAGTGAGTGTTTCAATATCCTTATGGGTCGCAGGCAGGGTGCTGAGAACGACTTTACATACTAAACTACGGTGGAGCCTGTTAATGTTTCTGGCTGGATTTCTAATTTTGTTTATTTTCTTTAATGACCGCGGCAGCGTAAGACGTCTGTCTGAGTTATACGGGAACATCGGATTTTATTATATTTATCTCTATATCCCCTTGCTTTTTCTGATTACTTTATTTAAGAAAAAACGAAAAAGCGCCGTATAGGGAATGTATACTTATGCTTCTTAGCTTAATGGAACTGAACCTTAGAGACCTCTTGGGTTCTTTTTTTTGTAGTTTAACGATCAATATCATATTCCACGATAAATCAATCTAATATGCGTATTAATATATTAAAAAATCAGTATAAATCAAATTTCGCTTTACTAATTGCGTTATATGACACGCTATATTATATTTATGATGTACTAAATAAGGGTTCGATAGGAGAGTGGCATTTGTGGAACAAACCTTTATCATGATTAAACCGGATGGCGTCAAGAGGAACCTAATTGGAGATATTGTGTCCCGATTCGAGCATAAGGGCTTTCGGTTGATTGATGCCAAATTGTTAAACGTATCGCGCGAGACAGCGGAACTTCACTACTGTGATTTAAGGGAAAAGCCTTTTTTCGGAGAATTGGTCGCATTCATAATTTCGGGGCCGGTATTTGCGATGGTTTGGGAAGGGGAGCATGCCGTCAAAAATGCGCGTGCGTTAATCGGCGCGACTAATCCGGTTGAGGCTTCTGCAGGAACAATCCGTGGTGATTATGCACTGGATGTATCGAGCAACATCATCCATGGATCGGATTCGCTCGAAAATGCAGATAGAGAAATTGGTTTGTTTTTTAAAGGGCAGGCAGCTTTTTCTTATTGATTATTGGAGATTGGCGAAACGGATCAAATGTCCATGGATAGGTGTACGCGGACATGGAATCCTTTATTTTTCCGTTTTGCCCTCTTTTGATGTACTTGCGGATATGGAATTCGTTATTTGCCGTAAAACAGTTATTTTTAGAATAACGAATCCTATGTCCGCATCCGCATAAGCATGACCTAATTCAATAAAAGGTTCATAGGAGTCTGATGCATTTGCGGCCTCCAAAAGAAGTAAAAGTCGTCCATTTGACGTCTTTTTTTGTTAAATGACTTGTAACCCTTTTCATTTTTTATTAATAATGTGATTGCAATTCACCCTTCAAAAACATTGAATATTCAGAAAATTATGATTTCAATTTAGGAAAAAAGTGGTACAATTGTAAATGGCGTTATTTATATTACAAAACGATTATAAAGAGGAGGAAAGTTGATGGGAAATGTAAGAAAATGGGCAACATCTTTTTTGGTTCTAATGCTTATTGGACTAGTCATTGCAGGGTGCACAAATTCGGAGAAAACGCCCGACACGGAGCCTACAGTAACGCCAGAGTCAACGGCCGGGACCGGCACGGAGAACGATACGGATGAAAACAAGCCGGTTGACGGAGGAACGCTGACCGTGGGTACCTTCTCTGACATTGTTACGGTGAATCCTATATTTGTGCAGGATACCTCGTCCGGCGATGCAGTCACTTTGTTGTATGCCTATCTTTATGATCTTGACCGGTCGGGCAACGTCACCGTAGAACCATGGTCGCTTGCGGCTGAGAAACCGCAAATCAGCGCAGACGGCAAAACCTATACCGTTAAATTGAAAAATACGGCCAAATGGAGCGACGGCCAGCCAGTTACCGCCGATGACCTGATCTTCACCTTCGACACGATACGTAATCCCGATGTCGGATCACCTGGCATCAGCCAGTTCGACAAAGTGGATTCGATTGAGAAAGTCGATGACCATACCGTAAATATTAAGTTAAAACAGGTGTACGCACCTTTTCAATATTCGCTGTTTTCCCAGCTTGTTCCAGCCCATGTGCTGAAGGATGTACCTGCTGCGGAGCTGCAAAAGCACCCTTACGGCACAGACCCTGCTAAAACCGTTACCAACGGTGCATGGAAATGGAGCGAGTGGAAGCAGACACAATACTTATCTTTCGAAGCGGATCCAAACTACTGGGGACAAAAACCGCATATCCAGAAAGTCATCTACAAAATTTACGCTGACCAGAATACAGAGGTTCAAGCGCTTATAAAAGGCGACATTGACATGGTTCAAGCCATACCTGTTACGCAAGTGGATGCGGTTAAAGGACAGAGTAATCTACGCGTCATTCTGGAACCGGGACCGCAATATGAATATTTGGGATTTAACTTTGACCCTAAAAACTTCAAGGATAACTTTGTTCCATTCGGTACTCAGAAGACGAGACAAGCTATCGCCTATGCGCTAAACCGTCAAGGCATGGTCGATAACGTGCTGAAAGGAACCGGACTATTAATGAATGCGCCGTTCCTGCCGAACTCGTGGGCAAATCCGGGTGATGCGGCGGTGAATTACAACTATGATAAGGAGCAAGCCAAAAAGCTGCTTGCCGAGGATGGATGGGTAGCCGGCGACGATGGAATTCTTGTCAAAGACGGTCACCGCTTCTCGTTTGAACTGCAGTACAATGCGGGGAATAGCCGCCGGGAACAAGTATCGGCAGTCATTCAACAGAATCTGAAAGATGTCGGTATCGAAGTAATGCCGAAGGGAATTGACTTTGCCGCTTGGGTCGACCAGAATCTTACTCCGGGCAAATACAATGCCATTCTCCTGTCATGGTCGCTTTCTAATCCTGATCCGGATGCGGAGAGTATCTTCTCGTCCAAGTACTTCCCGCCGACCGGTCAAAACTCCGGCTGGTATAAAAATGAGAAGCTGGATGAGTTGTGGGTTAAAGGATACTCGACTGTAGACCAGAATGAGCGGAAAGAAATTTACAAGGAAGTGGGTAAAGAAATTTCCACGGATCTGCCTTATATCTTTATGTACCAATACGGACTGCCGCAAGGCATTAATGCAAAAGTCCAGTATGCGGAAGAGCACAGACCGGAGCCGACTCTCGCTTACGGGTATTTATACAATATTATTAACTGGTGGATTAAAGGTTAATAAACGGATAGGCTATCGCAAAACCGCTAAGGGAAGGGGTTCTTATTCCTTTCCCTTAAGGTTTAGGAGGAAGATGAATGACTGAATATCTGATCCGACGCATTTTGCAATCCGTGCTGGTGCTTTTTCTTATCACATTGGTTACATTCGCATTAATTCATGCAGCGCCCGGCGGGCCTGCTCAAATTTTTCTTTCCCCCAACATGTCCCAGGAAGCAGCGAAGGTGCAGATGCACAATTTAGGCTTGGATAAGCCGGTTTATATCCAATATATCCGGTGGATCGGTGATCTCCTTCAAGGCGATCTTGGCTATACGTTTAAAAATCATATCCCCGTAGGGGACATCTTATGGCCGACGGTTAAGAATACAATCGTGCTTATGAGCGCAGCCTGGTTTCTCGCGATGCTGATTGCAATTCCATGGGGCATATACAACAGTACCGCCGAATACGGCCTATCCGACCAGACGGCTTCTATTATTTCGTATATCGGATTCGCCATGCCGACTTTTTGGTTTGGTATCATTTTGCAAGAAATATTTGCCTTAAAGCTGGATTGGCTGCCGCTGTCCGATATGTGGACAATGGGTAAGGAAGGGCAGCCTTCAGATTTATTGTTACATTTAGTACTTCCTGTAACCGTATTAACGCTTGGATTCCTGGCTGCTTATGTAAAATATTCCCGTTCCAGCATGCTTGAAGTGCTGCACCAGGATTATATTCGCACAGCCAGAGCCAAAGGAGTGCAGGAGAGGAGAGTCGTTTTCCGTCATGCTTTGCGGAACGCGCTCATTCCGATCATTACCATTCTCGGATTGGATTTGCCGATGCTTGTGGCAGGCGCCGCCCTGACGGAAAATGTGTTTAACTGGCCGGGAATGGGACGTCTATTCGTTAATATGGCGCTGGCCCGGGAATATTCGGTACTGATGGCCATCACCTTAATCGTCGCGGTTATGGTCATTATCGGAAATCTGATTGCCGATCTTCTCTATGCGCTGGTCGACCCGCGTGTCCAATTGGGACGGAAGGGAGGTAGAGCGGCATGAGCGGAGCAAAGCTGGAAGCTGCAGGCAAGCCGGACCTCCCCCGGTCCAATCCAAAGCCGCCCGGTCCTTGGCGGGCTGTATGGCATAAATTCATCCGTAATCCGTACGCTTTGACCGGACTCTGCATCTTGCTTTTCTTTATTATCACAGCCGTTTTTGCCCGTTGGCTGGCGCCTTATAATCCATCTCAAATCGATCTGCTGTACGCAAACCTGCCGGCCGGTACCGATAACCATCTGCTGGGTACGGATGAATTGGGACGGGATATTTTCTCCCGTTTATTGTACAGCAGCCAAATTTCACTTCTCGTAGGCTTTAGCGTTGCAATCGTATCCGTTGTCATTGGCACTTTAATCGGGGCTTTATCCGGGTATTTCGGAGGTTGGTTGGACACCTGCTTTATGCGTCTTGTAGACGTTATGAATTCCATACCGCTGTTGTTTCTCAACATTCTTATATTGGCTATCTTTGGCTCCAAATTCAGTTATATGATATTGGTTCTTGCCTTTACCAGCTGGATGGGGGTGGCCCGCCTCGTACGGGGCACGTTCCTGCAGCTTAGAGAAATGCAGTACGTGGAAGCGGCAAAGGCGATAGGCGTATCCGACTGGTCGATTATATTTAAGCATCTTCTCCGCAATGCCAGCTTTCCGATTATCGTTAACGCGACGTTAATGGTGGGAGGGGCTATCCTTAGCGAATCAGCGCTTTCTTATCTCGGCTTGGGAGTGCAGTCTCCGGCCACAAGCTGGGGATTAATGCTGACCAATGCGCAGGAATTTATGTTAGTCGATCCGATTCAAGCGCTTTATCCGGGCTTATGCATTTTAATTGTCGTACTCGCCGTAAACTTCATCGGCGATGGCATTAGAGACGCTCTTGATCCGCGCAAAAAAATAAAAATTCCCCGGAGGAGGCTTAATCAATGGCGGAAAGACTACTCGAAATTCGGAACTTAACTGCCGGCTTCCTATCTGAACAAGGAATCGTGAAAGCGACTGACCGGGTAACGCTTTCGTTAGACAAAGGGCAAACGCTTTGCCTGGTGGGCGAATCCGGGAGCGGCAAGAGCGTTACGTCTCTCGCAGTCATGCGACTGCTCGAATTCGCTGGCGGCATTATTCTTGACGGGAGCATCCGGTTTCACGGAGAAGATTTAATGAAGAAGAACCAGGATGAGCTGACACGAATTCGCGGCAATAAATTGGCGATGATCTTTCAAGACCCTATGTCCGCTCTCAATCCCGTCTTCACGATCGGGGATCAAATTGCGGAAAGCCTGCAGCTGCACCAGAAGAAGAAAAAGAAGGAGGCATGGAGCAAAGCGGTGGATTTGCTTCGACTGGTCGGTATACCCGCACCTGAGACAAGAGCTAGGCAGTACCCCCATGAATTGTCGGGCGGCATGTGCCAACGGGTCGTTATTGCCATCGCGCTTGCCTGCAACCCGGAGCTTCTTATTGCCGACGAACCGACAACGGCGCTTGATGTTACGGTTCAAGCGCAAATATTGGATCTCCTCCAGCGATTAAAACAGGAGTTCGGCATGTCCATTCTGCTCATAACCCATGACATGGGCGTTGCCGCCGAGATGGCTGACCGAATTGCCGTCATGTATGCTGGAATCATTGCGGAGGAAGGAACCGTTGCGGAAATTTTCGATAATCCCAGCCATCCTTATACAATAGGATTGCTTAAGTCTATCCCTGGATTTGAAGGGGAGCGGGGAGAAGAATTGTATACGATCAAGGGTACCATTCCCAGCATTAATCAACTGCCGGACGGGTGCCGCTTCCATCCCCGCTGCCCGCACGTCATGTCAAGATGCCGGGAGGAGGAGCCTCCGCTGCTTGCGATAAACGCAGATCATCATGCCGCATGCTGGCTGCACGAAGAGACCGCCGCAGCCGGTCAGCGGGTCGGTGTCAGCGCTTGGAAAGCGAAGCAAAGCAGAACGGAGGTGAAACGCGCATGAGCGCCCCCTATTTGCTTGAGATAAGAAACGTTAAGAAGTATTTTCCGATTCAAATGGGCCTGCTGGGTAGGGTGGTCGGTCATGTAAAGGCGATTGACGGCCTATCACTTGGCATTCGCAAAGGAGAAACGTTCGGATTGGTCGGGGAATCCGGATGCGGCAAATCGACGTTAGGAAGAGTCATACTTAAGCTGCAGCAAGCAACAGAGGGCGACGTTCTGTTCGAGGAACGGAATGTTGGACAGCTGAAGCCGAATGAGCTCAGGCGATTGCGCCAGGAGATGCAAATTATATTCCAAGATCCGTTCGGCTCCTTGAATCCCAGGTTTCTGGTCAAAGATATTATCGGCGAGCCGATTCGTGTACACCTTAGGGCATCGGCGAAGGAATTGGACAAGCGGGTTGTCGAGCTTATGGAGCTTGTCGGATTGGACGCTTCGCGGCGCAACCGGTATCCGCATGAGTTTTCCGGCGGACAGCGGCAGCGGATCGGCATTGCCAGGGCGATCGCGTTGAACCCTAAATTTATTGTTGCAGACGAGGCAGTTTCAGCTCTTGACGTTTCTGTTCAGTCGCAGGTATTGAATTTGCTGGTGAAGCTGCAGAAGGAGCTGGGGCTGACCTACTTATTCATCGCACATGGGTTGAATGTAGTACGGCATATCTCTGATCGCGTAGGCGTAATGTATTTAGGCAAATTGGTCGAGGTAGCAGACACGGAAGCTTTATTTGCCGCACCCATGCATCCTTACACGGCAGCTCTGCTTTCCGCTATACCGAGGCCTACCCCTCATAATAAGCAGGAACGAATCATTTTGCAGGGTGACGTACCGTCACCGGCGAATCCGCCGTCCGGCTGCCGCTTTCACCCGCGTTGTCCCATTGCCAGAGACAAATGCCGCCAGGAGGAGCCGCTTTTGCTCCCGCTATCCGAGGGTAGACAGGTGGCTTGCCATTATCCGCTGGTCTAGATAACAGGATAATTACAATTGTCCGTTCAACCATTGTACCGACAAACTTATAACGGCAACGGTAAACCAAACCATCAAGCCGAAAAGAATAGGACGAAACCCTGTTTTCAACATCGTGCGAAAATCGGAGCTTAGTCCTATACCTGTTAACGCCATGACAATCATGAATTTCGCCGCGAGACCGGTAAAAGCGATTACCGTATTATCGAAAAAGCCAAGCGTATTGAGCAATGAAGCGCATAGGAACCAAAGGATGAACCAAGGAAACAGCTTTAACGGATTAAAAGCTTCCGATGTAATGCTGATTTGTTCCCGTTTTTTCTTTTTCAAGACGTAGAACGACAGCAATAATGTAATTGGAATAATAAAGGTCGTTCTTACCAGCTTAACGACCGTTGCATAATCGCCGGCAGCTTGACTATAGATATATCCGGTTGCGACAACGGAAGAGGTATCGTTAATTGCTGAGCCGGCCCAAAGTCCAAATCCCCTGTCTGTTAAGCCGAGTTGATGACCCAGATAGGGAAACAGAAGCGTTGCCGCGATATTGAATAAAAAGATTGTCGTTATCGCATATGCGATATCGGCTTCCTCAGCCTCGATAATTGGAGAAACTGCGGCAATCGCGGAGCCGCCGCATATTCCCGTACCGGCGCCGATCAACACGGTAAGTCTTGAAGGTATGCGGAGTAACCTGCCGAATACAAAAGCCGCTATAAAAGCAGCGGTCATACTTGACAGCAGTACCGCCAACGATTCCAAGCCCGTTTCCCATACCCGGTTTAAATTTAACCCGCATCCAACTGCAATAATGGCCCACTGCAATATTTTTTTGGAGCTAAATTGAACGCCATGCAGCGCGCGTCTCGGTTTGCCGATTGTATTGTTAATTAGGATGCCGAACAAAAGACCGAATACCGGACCTCCGATTAAGGGCAGAAAAGTGCCAAGCCCGGTCGAAATAATGGAGATGACAAGTATAAGTGCGAGTCCTGGTCCGAACTTGTTGAGCCATGCCATGATGGGTACTCCTCTCACCAGCACCGTACGAAGTTTACGGACGAAATTTTTTCTTTTTGCGAAGCCAATAATAGAGAAAAATCGCTCCGAGGACACCTACTCCAATAACCCAATAGCTGCCCACAGCCTTGGCCACAAAACCAGAGCAGGCTATGATTGCGGGAGGCAATAGCTTAATGGCGAGGGAAAATGGTTTAGTATCGTCAATATGGGTTAAGGCGCTGATTAATTCACCGCTGTCAATTAAATTAGCTCCGCAATTTTTACAGAGATAAGTATTTGGAAGTACCTGATAACCGCATTGCGGGCATGATTGTGACATTAATCTTCACCTGCCTTCTGAACAATTTGACTCACGTAATTGTATCGGGATGGAAACGATAATGTCAAACTTATGGTTAAATGGTCTCAGCACTTCGATATTTAAATGTATCAAAAAAATAGCCTGCCGCCTTCAAGGCGCGCAGGCTATTTAGTTAAAGAAAGCTATACGTTCTTTATACGCAGTCTAATTACGTTCCATGAAGCTTTGGTAAGCATAGCCTTTACATGACCGCCGTCTACTTTTGCGGTACCCCGGTTATGAGGGACGACATTAGCCGGATTCGATTTTGTATTGACCGCTTTAATATCCTCATTCTCCAATACGACGTGCTCCATAACGCTAATATCACCGAAGCTGCGGACATCAACATCAAGCTCCAGCATCTCCGACAAATGCCGGTTTACAGCAAATATCGTTACTTCACCCTGTTCTTCATTGTAAACGCTGATTGCCTCCAAATAAGGAACATCCGTGAAATCTTTTGAGTCGTATTTAGGTGAAGAGATAATTGGCTGAAGCACCGTTCCTCTGCCGTAAAGTGAGGCATGAAGGTACGGATAATAAGTGGTTTGCAGCCACAATGGGCCTCCGTTTTCCGTCATGATCGGTGCAATGACATTAATCAATTGGGCGATGCAAGCCATTTTTACACGGTCGGCATGCTTAAGCAGTGTAATCAGGAAGCAGCCTACCGCAAGAGCATCTTCCATTGTATAGGTGTCTTCGAATTCCGGCGGCGCTACCTGCCAGCGCTCTTCAGCACGGCTTGATCCGATGGAATTCCAAACATTCCATTCATCTAATGAGAGCATCAGCTTTTTCTTGCTCCGTTTTTTCGCCTTCACGTAATCGCAAATAGCCGACACGCTTTGAATGAATTGATCCATATCGAGCGACCGGGCCAAGAAATTCGAGGAATCGTTCTCATTATTGTTGTAATAGGTATGTAAGGATAAAAAATCCACTTGATCGTAGGTGAGATCCAGCACAGTAGCTTCCCATTCGGCAAAAGTATCCATGCCGCTGGATGAGCTGCCGCACGCTACAAGCTCGATAGTCGGATCGACCCAGCGCATCGCTTTGGCAGTTTCATTCGCCAGTCTGCCGTATTCGACAGCGGTTTTTGCTCCGATCTGCCATGGTCCGTCCATTTCATTCCCCAGGCACCACGTTTTGAAACGATGAGGCTCTTTATAGCCATGAGATATTCGCAGATCGCTCCAGTATGAACCCGACGGATGGTTGCAATATTCGACAAGATTTCTAGCCGCGTCAATTCCGCGGGTACCCAAATTGACGGCCATCATAACTTCCGAACCTACAAGCTTAGCCCAGTCGGCGAATTCATTCGTTCCCACTTCATTCGTTTCCGTTGTCCACCACGCAAGCTCAAGAAGGCGTCTCCGGTCTGCCTTTGGGCCAACGCCATCCTCCCAGTTATAGCCGGATACAAAATTCCCGCCCGGATAGCGAATGATTGGCACGTTCAGGGCACGAATAGCATCCAACGCGTCACGGCGGAAGCCGTTTTCATCTGCAGTCGGATGGTTCGGCTCATAAATACCGCCATATACCGCTCGTCCCAAGTGCTCAATAAATGATCCGTATAGCCGGGGATCTACAGCCGAAATCGTGAAATTCTTGTCAATAAGCATAGTGGATTTAATAGACATCGATCAGGGGCCTCCAGTTTGAATTAATGAATTAATTAATTCTTAAGTATTGAATTCCTATATAAAATTTATCATAATAGATAAATACAATCAATATGCGGATTCAAATAAATAAGAATTAACTAAAAAACTAATTCTAAGAATGGATGTGTAATAGTGAATTTGACAACTGACTCTGAATCGCTCCGGGTTTACGAAGCGTTGGCGAGCGAGGCCCGCTTGCAGATTATTGACTTATTGGATATGAAAGAAATGCATATTAAAGAACTGGCTTCTGCGCTCTATCTGAGCAGCGCAATTGTCAGTACACACGTTAACAAGCTGCAAAAAGCAGGGCTCGTAAGCTGCAGAATGAAACGGATCAACGGAGGAACCTACAAGTTTTGCACGCTGTCTGCAGACTTTCTGCAAATCAGATTATCCAAATCTGCTCATGCGACTAGAAAGGTCGTGGAGGTTGCCGTGCCTGTCGGTCATTACACCGACTTCGAGGCTTTCCCTACATGTGGAATTGCAACAGTAGAGAAGATGATCGGTCATTACGATAATCCTACCTATTTTTTAGATCCAGAGCGTGTCCATGCAGGTATTTTATGGTTTGCTAGAGGATTTGTTGAATATAAAGTTCCAAACTATCTATTCAAAGATCAAATCGTACAAGAAATTGAAATCTCGATGGAAATTGGCTCTGAGGCTCCGCATATTAATGAAAACTGGCCTTCAGATATCCGGTTTACGATCAATGGGACAGTTGTTGGAGAATGGACGAGCCCAGGCGATTTCGGTCAAATGAGAGGTCGATTGATGCCTGAATGGTGGCATGATGACGTCAATCAATACGGTTTAATGAAGGTACTAAGAATAAATGCAAATGGTACCTATATAGATGGTCAGCAAATATCTGACGTAACGATCAAGGATGTACAATGGGAAAGTAAACAGTGGACATTGCGAATAAGTGCTGAAGAGACATCCCGCGGACGGGGAGGCTTAACCTTATTCGGAAAGGGATTCGGGAATTACGATCAGGACATCGTCATTCGCAGTTATTACATTAGTTAGAGCTCATTACAAGAAGATCGCCAACTACCTGTCCAATCAGGTGGATAGGCGATCTTCTTTTTTTTTCAGCATATTAATATCCCGCATAGGTCTTGATGTTCTTTCATAGTTGTAAGAGAGTGATTCATTCCGCTCTTTTGTAAATCGTTACCGTCGCACATTTCGGACATCGTTTACTGCCATTCATAACCAAATAGTTCTTAAAGCTGTGTCCGTTCAAGCAGTGATATTTTTTTCTGGAAAACCAAAAAAATTTCATACGAATCACCCTCTCTTTTGTAGTACTAATTAAAAGGTACCATATGGGTTCTGAATATGTTGTCGAATGATGTAGGTCGAAAATGATAATAAAAGAAGTTTAGAAATAAAGAGATAACCTATTTTTATTCCCTTCCGTTTGTCGATAAATAATTGTTTTGTTACTCCAGCTTATGACAAACATCGTAACTATCATCTGGTACTATTTTTTTGTGTTTCTCTTTTGGCTTAGGAGCAAACTACAATTACTAGAGGAGATGATCCGTATCATTCAGAAGAAATGTATTGCAATGCTGCTCGCAGGCGGAGAAGGAAAACGGCTTGCTCCGCTTACCAAGAAGCTCGCTAAGCCGGCGGTGCCATTTGGAGGACAATACCGAATTATCGACTTTCCGATCAGCAATTGCGTTAATTCAGGAATCGATACGATAGGGGTGTTGACCCAGTATAAGGCAGAGTCCTTGCATTCCCATATCAGTGACGGGGGTTATTGCTCGAAAAACAAAGAGACCGAGATCGCCCTGCTTGCGGCCGACCGTCAGGTTAATGGCTTGTATACGGGAACGGCTGATGCCATTTACAAGAATTTAGATTACATACAGCAGCAAAATCCGGAGCACGTGCTACTGCTCTCCGGCGATCACATTTACCAGATGGATTACAACGCCATGATTAAATTCCATGAGGAATGCGGATCGGAAGCAACGATCGCGGTTAAGCGTGTACCTTGGAAGGACGCGCATCAATTCGGCATTATGAATGTGGACGATACGTACAAAGTGACAAATTTTCTCGAGAAACCGGCTAAACCTGAAAGTAATCTGGCTTCTATGGGGATTTACTTGTTCCGGTGGTCGTTCCTGAAGCGCTATCTGCTTCAGGATGCTCAGAACGAATTATCCTCCCATGACTTCGGCAAGGATATCATCCCAAAGATGCTTGCGTCGGACTCTGATCTGTATGCTTATCCGTTTCAAGGCTACTGGCGCGATGTGGGCACGGTGGAGAGCCTTTGGGAGGCTCACATGGAGGTGCTCGACGGTGATATCGTTCTCGATGTTGAACAGTGGCCGATGTATACTAACGAACGCCTGCAGCCCCTAACAACGAATCTATACCCTGCTGCAGAATTCCATAAGTCGATGATTCATCCAAATAGTGTGATTGAAGGAAATGTAAGACGATCCGTCGTATTTAACGGCGTACAAATCGGCGACGGATGCGAAATCCAAGAAAGCGTCATTATGCCGGACGTAATCATCGGAAGCAATGTTCAAATTTATAAAGCAATTATAGGTGAAGGCAGTGTAATCGAAGACGGGGCGGTAATCGGGCAACAGGACGGTGACATTACTGTAATCGGAACGGGTGAATTCATTTCTGCTAAGCCTTCAAAAGCTTCTGAAATCATTAGCGTCTAAAAAAACATACTTGATCAATAAGTTTTTTATTGATCAAGTATGTTTTTTATTTTTATAGTTTTTTATGAAACAGCGTAATGTTTTCGGTTACAGAAACAAAATATTCCTTTATAATTAAATAATCCAGACTATATTACAGGAAAACTAGCAAATGTTTCGAGTAAACGACCACACCAGGAGTCGATACTGCCATGCTTTTGAAACGGAAAATAATGATCTACGTCGGTTTGCTCACTATCTGTCTATTAACGCTGCTTTATCTCATTTCCGAAAGAGCGTTGCTCCGCAACTATGAAACGATGGAGCTGAATAATGCAAGAGAAGATATGAAGCGGGTTCTTCTTGCCTTTTTTGATGAGAACAAAAATCTGGGATCGATTGCCATCAACTATGCGGGCTGGGATGATACCTACCGCTTTATTGAAAGGCCAACTATTCCTCCTTTGAGTGATCCATACTTGACGGCAAATTATCCTGATTCATTATTTGTGTCCAGCCGTCTTAATGTTACCCTGCTTATGAATAACCAGAATAAGGTTTATTTTGGAAAAGCCTACGATTTCACAAACAACATACAGCTCCCTTACCCGCAGTCCTTTATCGACGCTCTCGTTCGGGAACATCCTTCTTTACTGTATCATGCCGATGAGTCCTCCCGGAATCATGGTCTTATCTTAGTGGATAAGCAGCCGGTTATCCTTGCTTCATATCCGATTCTGACAAGCGAAAATAAGGGTCCTGTTCACGGAAAACTAGTGTTTGCCCGGTATTTGGATGCCAACTACATCCGATACGTTTCTGAAAAAGCGGATGTGAACCTTTCGTATGACCTTGCCGGTCCGCTATTTAAGCTGCCGGGGAAAACGGATACTGTTTCTGTGAATGGAAAAGAATCCCTCCCATTTTGGAGTGGAGTCGGTAAAAGATCCATTACAAACTATGTGCTTTTGTCTGACCATGAGATGAAACCTGCTGTAATCCTAAAGTTCGACCAATCAAGGGAACTGTATGAGCAGGCGAAGAAGAACACTTGGTTTTATATGCTATATTTCAGCGTTGCCGGCTTTGCATTTTTCCTTTTAATTACTCATTTTTTGGGACGGACGATTTTTAAAAGGCTGAATCGGGCGATCGAAAACATGCAAGAGATCGAGAACGGAAAGGATTTGTCAATTCGGATCCAGGAATCCGGAAACGACGAAATCACACAATTAGAAATGAAGTTCAACCGTATGATGACGTCCCTGGAGAAGGCGCAAACCGAGATTCAATACCAGGCCGATCATGATGTTCTTACCGGTCTTCCGAATAGGAAGTCTTTTTATAAGCGTTTAGAAGATAGTGTCGCTCAGGGTGCTTGCTTTGCTATCCTCTTCATCGATTTAGACCGCTTCAAGCTCGTTAACGATACTTTGGGACATCAAATAGGTGATTTGCTTTTGATTCAAGTAGCTGCGCGGTTGAAGCAGTGCTTGAAAGGCGATGATTTTCTCTGCCGGTTGGGGGGCGATGAATTTTGTTTGATTTCCCCTTACTCGAATAATGACGATCAAATTGAATTAACAGCTAAGGTAATTAAAGAAAAACTGGATCAAGCGTTTGAGCTTGACGGGCATGATGTGAAAATATCCGCAAGCATCGGCATCAGCTTTTTTCCGGAGCACGGAACAGAGCCCGGTATTCTGCTGCAGAACTCCGATTATGCCATGTTGAAGGTAAAGGAAGAAGGCAGAAATAATTTTCAAAGGTATAAAATGGGTTGAATCATGAAGTCAGCGAATGGGAGGCAGCGACTCAGAGCTCATTCATTCCGGTAAAGGTTTGAATGAATTTTCTCGGAGAGATGCCTTCCATTTGCTTAAACGCCTTGCTGAATGCATAGACGCTGCCGTAGCCTACTTTCTCGGCAATGGATGTAACCGACAGCGGGCTGTAAATCATCAGATCCTTAGCTTTTTCGATCCGGTACCGCATTTGAAATTGATGGGGCGTAAGCCCGTATTTCTGCTTGAAGAGTCGTGAGTAGTGAAAGACACTGAGCGTAGCCGTTTTCGAAAGCTCTTCAAGGAGAATCGTTTGATCGAACCGCTCCATAATAAGAGTGGCTGTCGCATCGAGCGATTTATCGTGAACTTTCAGTCCGGATGCTTGGCTGGCTTCCAGCCCTTTGACGATAAGATAAATCAGCTTTAACGCCAACGATTTTTGCAGAATAAAGAAATCAAGATCGCGTCTTTCATAAGTATGAATTAGCTGCTGAAGCGTCTTTAATATTTCCCCGTGGTTTTCTACCCGAATGACATCCGGTATTTGAAGCACCGATTCTAACACTTCCTCACGAATCCATCCTTTTTCTTTCTGACTGCATTCCGACAAATTTTTGTAGTTAATGGGAACCTCCTCGAAGTCATCCTCATGCAGAGCGTCAAAATGGATGTGCGGCATCCAGCACTCACCGCTCGACTCGATAAATTCATGCTCCTTGCCCGGTTTGAAGAGGATGATGTCGCCCGGCATGATGGTATGAATTGTATCGCCGATTCGGATGGTAAGCTGTCCCTTCTCCAGGTAAAGAAGCTCATAGTCGAAAATGATCCGGGCTTTCAAACGCATCCCGGACTCGCGATGGTTCCATGCTCTGCGGACGTTAGGCGACAGCTTCATCATTAATGCCTTCTTCGAATCGGTAAGCGTTTCCATTTGACCACCCTAAAATAGCAAGATTGGATAAATAATAACAAGTTGAAATAAAGAAGTGTGAAAAAATATGTGATAACATAGGCAATGTAATCGTTAACATGATTTTGAGGCCTGATCATAGACAGCATCTTCTATTATATTATGACTGCCTCTGCACATCAACTTTTGGAGCTATGCATTTCATTTGCCGGCTACATTTATGCTGGAAGGAGCACACGGACATGAAACCATTTAACGGCCTTGAGATGGGAATTGGGAGCTTGGCGAGGGTATCCAATGCGCAGACGCGTTCGATCAGCGCAGAAAATTTTAACGGGGCAAAAGGAAAGGGAGGCATGGCGACGGAAGGAACGGGCGCTGAGTGCGCGCGTGATCTTGGCATTGGCTGGAAGATCTCTCCTTCGGTCGAAATTGCTGCAGGTACGACCTTTACGATGGCTGATATTGACGGACCGGGGGCCATTCAGCATATATGGCTTACATGCTTTCCCAGTCACTGGCGGAATATGATTCTCCGCATGTATTGGGATAACGAGGAGCAGCCTTCCGTTGAAGTGCCGCTTGGAGATTTTTTCTGCAATGGCTGGCAAGAACGGTGCGACGTGAATTCACAACCGGTCGCCGTTAATCCCGCAGGCGGAATGAACAGCTATTGGCTGATGCCATTCCGCAAGCATGCCAAAATCACGGTGGAAAACAGGGAGCCTGACAAAGTTGTTCTTTACTATCAGGTTGACTATACGTTGACGGATGTACCGGACGATATGGCATATTTTCATGCCCAGTGGAGAAGATCAAACCCCGTTCCCTACGGCGACGTCCATACGATATTGGACGGCGTAACCGGAAAGGGCCACTACATCGGAACCTATCTGGCCTGGCAGGTAAACAATACCGGCTGGTGGGGAGAGGGCGAAATCAAGTTTTTCATGGATGGAGATACGGAGTTTCCGACGATTTGCGGAACGGGAACGGAGGATTATTTTGGCGGAGCATGGAACTGGGAACAGCCGATCGGACAGTATTCCACGTACTCAACCGCGTATCTCGGCATGCATCAGCTTATCAAGCCGGATGGCTTATACCGCAGCCAACAGCGGTTCGGCATGTACCGGTGGCACATCATGGATCCGATCCGTTTCGAGAAGGATTTAAGAGTAACGATTCAAGACCTGGGCTGGCGATCGGGAAGCAGGTATTTGCCGCAGCAAAGCGATATTGCTTCGACTGCGTTCTGGTATCAGCTGGAGCCGCACGCCGCTTATCCGGCCTTGCCGGGGAATGATGAGCGGGAAGTCATTTGACGGATCCGGTTAACTTGTAATTTCAATATGGCGCCCGACTGATTTATATGCTTGTTATCAGCTCACTGCGTTCTTCCGAAAGAGCTGGAGGCAGCTTTATGTGAAATGCCATGCGAAGGGATTGAAGCTGCTCCCGGACGCATGGCATTTTTTCGGTGGCAATTTATTAACTCAATCTCTGCTGCAATAAGGCTGCCAATTCCTCTACAGTGTCCCAAACGATTGGGCGGATTTGCTGTGTTTGAACGAACAATTTGTCCGCATAGGTGCGGTTAACCGTCCAGATGACCGGGATATTAATGCCGAGCGCATAACCCGCCGCAAAATATACCTCCGGCGAATGGTTAGTCAAATCCGCGATAATAAGTTTGCTTTCGGAAATTTGCTGCATGGAATCCGTATTGTCCGAACCCGAATGATTAATCAAACGCGGCTGATACCCGCACTGTTCGAGTTTTGGAAGCAATATTTCCGACCACTCCGCACACAAATCAATGTCATCCGGAAGCAAAACGAAGCATGACTTCAGCTTTTTTCCTCCGGCTCTTACGGCAGCTTCGCTCCATCCTTGCTCCGTTAGCCTAAAGGTCACGCTTTCCCTTACGATTAACTGCTCTTCTCTCAGCTTCTCGATGATATAAACGAGCTCTTGTAAATTTGGAGAATACGTCAAGTTAAAGCTTTGAGACAGCGGATTAATGACGACGGGATCTCCCGGCCCTTCCGAATGTCTGTATAAATATTGCAGCAAACGGCTCCCTTTCTCTTCGATGGTCACAGGTATTCTCGGGGAATTTCTAATGGTTTCTAAATCTTCAATCGATAGAGTGACCCTTTCATCACAATCTGTCAGCTCCCGGATATAAGCCGATATGATGGGAAATAGTTGGCGTTTCGTATGATGCGGGAACGCACGGATTGGATCATAGCTGTCTCTCAAGAGGCTGTAGAAGCCGTCAGGTGAGCAGTGACAGCCCACATATCTATCATGTTCGCCCTTTGATTCTATTGGAACGATTTCATTACAGAACACACAGAGTTTCTTCTGCATTACAGTTCACCTCTATATTTATTATTCGCATATCTTGCCCGCTAACAGGGTAGAAGTGCGACTAATATTTTATCGAACGTCGTACGCGCCTATCCTTATCTTCCACATTATCAAGTTTTATTTAAAAAGTAGATAACAAAATATTTCCTATAACGGACACCGTACTCCTTTATGAAGTGATCAGCATCTCGATTACGATCGGTTTATTCAGCCTTTAAAATTAATATATTTCGACTACTCATTTCGACAATATTATAAAAAGAAGAGCGATATACTAAATGAGGTGATGGTAATTTAAAAGACATCGGAGGTAATCATGGATAATTCGAAAATTAGAAAAAGAGCATTATGGTTTATTAACGCGGAAATTGAGAGAGTATTGATTAACCTTAAGAGCGGCGCGGTAAATGTAGAGCATGCCTTAGGAAGCTTTAATACCCTTTATCAAATCGCTTCGTCGACAAGGGATTCTGATTCCATGATCAATCTATGCAAATTAATTGAGAAAATTAGAAATACTGATCATAGAATTGGTTTATATAATTTTACTGAAAAACGGAAAGAGTCATATTATTAAGAAACATCTAATTTATTTTGCGGATTTGTCTTGGAGTCGCCGCAAAGTAGTTTCATAAAGGGGCTGTCCCAGAAGGTTATAAACCTTCTGGGACAGCCCCTTTTTCGTGATCTTAGACTAGTGTTCTACATTGGATTTGGTACAGAAATCGGTTCATAACTCCTTCATTTATGTATATTATATATATTCATCATAGTTCGACTCAGACTCCATATCGACAATTTTCACCAGTAATTTGGTAGTGCTGACGTATATAAGACAGTTTAGTTTTTATCTTGCACCATTCGACAAATGAGCAGCTATTGCGTAATACGGATTTACAATATACTATATATAACAAATATCAATATGAAGTTTGGTGATTGCTAATGAATTCAACAGTTCGCACGCCGCTCTATCAGAAAATCCAGGACTATATCCGCGATCTGATTGATTCTGAAGGCTTGAAGGCCGGTGATCGGATTCCGACGGAAAAGGATCTTATGAAACGCTTTAACGTCAGTAAGATCACGGTTGTTAATGCCATGGCAGGCTTAGCGAATGATGATATTATTACAAGGGTTCCAGGCAAAGGAAGCTTCGTCAGCAGCCGTAAGCCGATGCCTGTTCAAGAAGCAGTCCGATCCACAGCAGCTATTTCGATCGGAGAGCGGCAAGAGAACGGCCCTCGTGAGCGTATTATCGGCCTTATTATGCCTTCCATTGACGATTACTTCGCTATCCGTTTGATCGAAGGCGTTCAGAAGGCGCTCGGCGAGAAAGGCTACCGGAGCATGATTCTTTTGTCAGGCGGCGACATTGCGAAAGAAAAAGAGTCCATTAAGACACTTAAGGATATCGGAGCCGAAGGCTTGTTAGTTTTCCCGGTAGACGAGGAGAATTACAACGAGGAGATATTGAGCATGAAGTTTGCGGGCTATCCCTTCGTGCTTATAGACCGATACTTGCCGGGGGTGGAGACTCATTATATTGCTGCGGACGGCAGGCTTGGCACAAGTCTTGCGGTCGATTACCTCTGGGAGCTCGGACACCGGGAAATCGCCATTTGCTCCGATTCTCCGCTGCAGACTGTAACGGTGCAGGAGCGGATTGAAGGTTACATGAACGCTCTAAAAAACAAGGGTGCGCTCATAAATCCGGCTCATATGATCACCGGATTTCAGGTGAATAGCTTGAAGGATGCGGAAAACCATCCGTTATACCGGTATATCCGTAATCGTATGGCGACGGCGTATATCACACTTAACGGAAGACTTGGGGTCCAAATTTATCAAATGGCGCGTCAAGCAGGTTTGAAGGTGCCGGATGACTTGTCCATCGTAAGCTTTGACGATCCTACATCGATCGTAGAGGAATTTAGCATTTTTACCCATGTCAAACAGTTTGAGCACGATATGGGCTTTCGCGCGGCCCGCACGCTTCTCGATATTATTGAGGGTGGAACAGGCCGAAACAGCAAGTACTGCAAAACCTTAATTAAACCGGAGCTGGTCGTTGGACAAACGACTGGACGATATCCTTCTGAATAAGCAAGAAATAAGAAGCAGAAGATCTTTTCCGTTGAGGAAAAGATCTTTTTTTATTTATATATTGAATATATATAACTTATATATTATATTATGATCAAACCTATAAAACGGAAAAGGAGATATGCAATGCCCTACGAAACGGTAAATTCGGATCAGTTGAAGTCGATGTTGGATCGTTTGAATAGGAACATGTATAAGAAAGTTTCGGAGCTAAGCGTAACGGCTTGGGTAACACCGGAGCCGGTTCCTTATGAAGCCAGGCTGACAGGACAAAGGGTGGTGCTTTCCCCTGGTGACCGATGGGGGGATTTATGGGATTGTGCGTGGTTTCACTTTACCGGCAAAGTGACGGAAATCGTGAAAGGCTCAAGGGTCGTGCTGCTCATCGATGTTAACGGTGAATTGTGTCTCGTCGATGATGAAGGATCTCCCGTCCAGGGATTGACGAATATCAATTCCGAATTTGATTACTCGCTGGGCCTGCCCGGCAAGCGGGTTGTGAGCGTAAGCGAGTCGTCGACAGGGGAAGAAACAGTCGATTTGTGGGGCGATGCCGGCTGCAATGACCTGTTTGGGCATTTCCGCAGCGGTACGCTGAAGGAAGCGGTCGTCGCGGTCTGCCGCGAGGACATCCGCCGGTTGTATTACGATGCGGAAGTATTGCTGGAAACAGCAGAGCAGCTGCCGAAAGGCTCCGCGCGAAGGGAACGAATTTTTCAGGCGATGTACGAGGTATCGC
Source organism: Paenibacillus prosopidis (assembly GCF_003337375.1). Lineage (GTDB taxonomy): Bacteria > Bacillota > Bacilli > Paenibacillales > Paenibacillaceae > Pristimantibacillus > Pristimantibacillus prosopidis. The sequence goes on along the minus strand of NZ_QPJD01000004.1, from coordinate 115,777 downwards.
TCCTGCTTACCGAACTGACAGATGAACGAGTCGCCAAGGCATTGTCAGTCTTGCGTGAACAGTTAGCGAAGCGAGGCGGTGACCCGGTACTGTCAATCAGTGCCATCGGTCATGCGCATATGGATTTGGCCTGGCTGTGGCCGATTCGGGAAACGATCCGCAAGGGAGCGAGAACGTTTTCTACCGCATTGAAAATGATGGAGCGTTATCCCGACTACGTATTCGGGGCGAGTCAGCCCCAGCTGTACGATTGGATGAAAATTCATTATCCAAATCTGTATGCGCGGATCAAAGAGCGGATAAGGGAAGGACGTTGGGAGCCGCAAGGAGCGATGTGGGTCGAATCAGACACCAACGTACCTGGCGGGGAATCTCTGATCCGTCAAATCTTGTACGGAAAGCGTTATTTTCTGGAGGAATTCGGGCAAGAGATGAAGACGTTATGGATGCCTGACGTATTTGGGTATACAGCCAGCTTGCCCCAAATCTTGAGCAAATCCGGCGTAAATTACATGATGACGCAGAAGCTGTCCTGGAGCAAGTACAACCGTCATCCCCATCATACATTCGTTTGGGAAGGTATCGACGGCTCGCGGGTACTGACGCACATGCCGCCAGAGGATACCTATAACAGCCCTGCGGCACCCCGTTCGATCGTGAAGGCGGAGAATGAGTATTTGGACAAAAACGTGTCGGACCATTGTCTCATGCTGTTCGGGATCGGCGACGGAGGAGGCGGTCCAGGCGAAGAGCATCTGGAGAGACTCATGCGGCAAAAAAACTTGCTTGGCTTAAGTCCGGTTGTACAGGAACCATCCTCGCGTTTCTTCGAGAAGCTGGCTGAAGGAGTGAGTCGCTACCAAGTCTGGTCCGGCGAGCTTTACTTAGAGAAGCATCAAGGAACGTTAACGAGCCAGGCCCGGAATAAACGATATAACCGGAAGCTGGAGAAGTCGCTTCGCGAGCTTGAGTATGCAGCCGTTTTAGCCGGGTTGACGCGAGGCAGGCATTATCCTGCCGATGAATTGGAGCGCATTTGGAAGGAAGTGCTGCTCTACCAGTTTCATGATATTTTGCCGGGCTCCTCGATCAAGCGGGTATATGACGAATCGTTGGAACGGTACGCCGTGCTGCTGGAGCGAGTCGAGCAAATGATTGCTGAGGCATACGATGCGGTTGCTGAAGGATTTTCGGCAGAAGAGGGAACAGTTGCCTTTTTCAACTCCTTGTCTTGGGAGCGTGAAGAGTGGGTGCAGGAGAAAGGAAGCTGGATGCAGATTCGTGTGCCGGCGATGGGATATGCCTTAGCGAATACGGATATGCTCGTGAAGGCGGAGGCGGCGGTAATGGATTCCGTTTTCCAGAACATGAGAGCTTCAGCTATTGACCGTGTCGTGGAGAACGACTTGCTTGCAGTGACATTCGCAGATGACTTTACCATTATATCCATCGTAGACAAAGAGCATGGCCGGGAAGTCATTCCACATGGGCAGAAGGCCAATGAGCTGTACCTGTACCATGACGAGGGCGACGCTTGGGATTTTCGTCAAGATTACCGGCAATCCGGTGGTGTGCCACTTGAGCCAGCCCATTGCACCGTATTTCAAGATGGACCAACGATAGGTTTGCTTCTAAGCTACACGTTCGGCGATTCATCCTTGATGCAGAAGGTGTTGCTCACTCAAGGCAGCCGCCGAATTGATTTTGTAACGAAGGTAGATTGGAAGGAATCCGGTAAAATGCTCCGTACTTCGTTTCCGGTTGCCATCCGTTCGGACAACGCGAGCTGTGAAATCCAGTTTGGCTACATCAAGCGGCCGACGCACCGCAATACGATGTGGGATTATGCCAAAGATGAAATATGCGCCCATCACTGGGTGGATCTCTCCGAGCCGGATTACGGGGTGGCCTTGCTAAATGACTGCAAATACGGGCATCGCGCTTGGCAGAACGTTCTTGACCTCAATCTGCTGCGCAGCTCCTCTCATCCCGACCCGGAAGCTGACCGGGCGGAGCACAGCTTTACTTATTCGCTCTATCCGCATAAAGGGGATCATGTCCAGGCGGAGGTTTATAAACGGGGCTATGAGCTGAATGTGCCTTTACGGTCGGTTAACGTGCCTCGAAACGGCACAGCAAGGAAGCTGCCGGCAGCACATCATTCCTTCCTGCGTCTCGATCATCCGAACGTCATGATCGAAACGGTAAAGCAAGCAGAAGACGGTGAAGATCTGATCGTCCGGCTGTATGAAACAGCGGGCACCCGCATCAAGGCAACGCTTGATATAGACTTTGGCTTTTCGGAAGGTTGGCTCGCCGATTTAATGGAAGCGCCAATCGAACAGCTTCATCCGAAAGGCGGGGCGTTCACGCTATCCTTCACTCCGTTCGAAATCAAAACGATCAGATTAGCAAGGAGGTGAGGCATTTGACTGCAAATCTGCTGTGGAAACGAATCTGGCGGCACAAGCTGTTTTACCTGTTCATGCTGCCCGGCATTATCTGGTTTTTTCTCTTCTCCTACGTCCCTCTTTATGGTATACAGGTCGCTTTCCGGGACTTTATGTTCTCAGGGGGCTTTACAGGAAGCCCTTGGGCAGGACTTAAATACTTCGAGCAGTTTTTCTCCTATTATCAGTCATTCGAATTAATCCGCAACACGATCGTCATCAGCCTGTTGAAGCTTTTGATCGGGTTTTCCATGCCGATTATATTATCCATTCTATTAAATGAGGTCCGAAACGTTACATTCAAGAAAACGGTGCAAACACTCTCGTATTTGCCTTATTTCGTCTCTTGGATCGTCGTCGTTACGTTGATGCAAAGGCTTCTGACGCCTTACGGCGGTCCGCTAAACGATCTGCTATCTTCCTTCGGCATGGAACCTATCCAGTTTCTGAACAACACGACTTGGTTCTATCAAATGATAGTAGGTTCGGATATATGGAAAAATATAGGCTGGAACTCGATCATTTATATGGCGGCAATTGCCGGTATTGATCAACAGTTATATGAAGCGGCGAAGATCGACGGCGCGGGGCGCTTTCGCCAAGTTTGGCATGTCACGCTGCCGGGCATTCGTAATATTGCCGTTATCCTGTTCATTCTCTCGGTTGGCAGTCTGATGAGCGCCGGATACGAGCAGTTGCTGCTTCTCAACGGGCCGGCCACGGCCGCTATCGGCAGCGTACTAGACGTGCATGTTATCAACTCGGGTATTGGAGAGGGCCGATTGAGCTATGCCGCAGCGGTCGGATTGTTCCAAAGCGTCATCGCACTCATTCTCATATTGACAGTCAACCGGATCGCACGCAAAGTCAGCGACGTATCCCTGTTCTAAGGAGAGATTTGTTATGGCGAAGCGCCAATTTTCCATTTTTAGCGGATTGAATTATTTATTTTTGACACTGTTCGGATTATCGATGATCTATCCGTTCATTTACATTCTTGCCTACTCGCTTAACGACGGTAAAGATTCTATGCTGGGTGCTTTATATTTCTTGCCCCGGAAATTTACGCTGGAAAATTACGCGGAGGTGTTCGACAACGCCCGCATCTGGCAGGCTTACAAAATTACGCTGTATCGTACGCTGCTCGGTACGTTCCTTCACGTGGCCCTCTGTACGTTGATGGCCTACGCGCTTTCGAAAAAATCGCTGCCGGGACGGACGTTTTTTACATTTTATATTTTTTTGCCGACGATCTTCAGCGCGGGGTTCATTCCCTATTTCATCACTTTGCAAAAGCTGCACCTGATTAACAGCTTCTGGGTATACGTGATTCCGATGCTTTTTAATTTCATGCATATCGTTATTCTCCGGACGTTTCTGCAGGGCATTCCCGAGGAGCTGGAGGAATCAGCCCGTATAGACGGATATGGAGATTTTCAAATTTTCGTTCGGATCATTTTGCCGCTGTCAGGACCCGTTCTCGCGACTATCGCGTTGTTCATCGGGGTTTCCCACTGGAACGATTGGTTCTCTGGTGCCTACTACGTATCGAACAAAGATATTATTCCCGTCCAGACCCTTCTTCAGGAGATGCTGACCGAAGCGGAAGCGCTCTCCTCTTCCATGCAGAGGGCGGCGCAGCAGGGCGGGCAGACGGTCAACGTCAATATCGAGGGAGCCACGCCGGAATCGCTCCGGATGGCGCTGCTTGTCATCACGGTTTTCCCGATTTTGTGTATTTATCCGTTTCTGCAGCGGTACTTCGTCAAGGGCGTCATGATTGGTTCGGTGAAAGGATAAGCGTCTCTAAACGGGACTTTATCATATTTTAATTACAGTTCACGGGAGGGTTTTTATGAAGAACAAGCGGGTAAGAAGCACTTCGTTGCTGCTTGTGGCAGTTCTTATAGCGGTAACGCTGTTTGGCTGCAGCAGCAATAACAACGGCGGTGACACCGGAAGCGGCAATGGTCCTTCGAGCAGCAGCGGCACAACGGACAGCGGTACAGCAGAAAAAGAAGTGAAACTCAAAGTCCTTCACAACTGGAACGGCTCCAGCGGCGCCGACGTCGATATGACAGCTGTCGCAAAGGTCATCAAAGAGAAAACCGGCGTAACCGTGGAATGGGAATATACGAAAGGCAGCGAGGTCGAGAAAGTAAATACGATATTCGCAACGCAGGATCTGCCGGATATCTATACCGGTCCGGCATGGGGCGGCGAGCTGGACGGCATTATCAAAGCGGCTAAGGAGGATCAGCTGGTTGATTTGACGGATAAGCTTGATAAATACCCGAACCTTGCCAAAGCGATAGCAAAAGAGAACGTACCGCCCGCGCTTTACGAGAAAGCGTTTGACGCTTACGGAGGCAAGCAGTTTTTGCTTTACCAGAATCATCCCGCGACGCCTGAGGATGCAATGGATTGGTTGTATGGCTTCTATGTGAGGAAGGACATCGCAGAGAAGATCGGGGTAGATCCGCAATCGGTCAAAACGAAGGACGATTTGTACAGCTTCCTGAAGAAGATCAAGGATGCGGGTCTAAAAGAAAATGGAATGCCGGTCATTCCGCTAGGCGGCTTTCATAATGGTTGGGCCGTCGGAATCGGCAATACGATGTTTTACGGCTCGGGTTATATAGACAAAGGCGACGGCACGCTGGAAAACACTTTTTTCACGAAAGCCTATGAAGACTACACGCTGTACTACCGCAAACTGCTTGCGGAAGGGCTGCTCGATCCGGAAGCGTTCACCCAGACTGATCCGATCGCGAACGAGAAAATTAAGCAGGGGCGCATTGCCGTGCTGGCCGCGCACTATCCGGCTATTCTCGACTCGTCTAAGGACTATGTGAAAGCGCATCCAGGCTCTGACTATGTACCGGTCGGTCCGTTGGAGCGCGCCGGTGCCGAACCGAACCGTCCGGCCGATCTATCTATTCAAGGCAATAACGTAACCATTATTCCGAAAAAATCCAAAAATGTGGACGCAGCGCTTCGCCTGCTGGACTATCTTGCGTCCGACGAAGGATTTCTGCTCGTACGATACGGCGTACAAGGCGTACATTGGGATATGGAGAACGGCAAGCCTGTAGCGAAGAAGGAATGGTTTGACAAATTTACGGCTGACACAACAGGCAAGCTTAAGAAAAATGAAGGCATCGGCATTGGCTTTGAATCCCTCTCCGGTCAGGACCGTATCAATTCCGTCGGTGGAGGAGATATCTGGGCCGATCAAGATCGACTCGCTGCCATGGATAACGCCCGCAAAATTCTTCGTCCAAACGGCATCAGCGTCATATCGGCATACAATCCGGGAGATGTCATGATGAAATCATCGCAATGGGAAATGCTGAAGCCGTCTATAGACAAAATCGGCGACGTATGGAAAGAAGCGATTTTTGCAAAATCCGACGAGGCGGCGCTCAAGATTATTAACGACCTTCGTGGACAAATGAACAAGACGGGTTATCCGGAAGCGATTCAATTTGTGAACGATAACCTTAAAGGCAAAGAAGTGGTAACGATGGGAATGCCGAATTAAAGGGGGCTTCGCGCATTGAATACGAATGCGGATGAACGGCAGGAATGGACCGGGTTTCAGGAGTCGCGTCCATACGGACCGAAGTACGATTTACGGACTGATTTCGTCATGGTTTATGGTATTTCGAAGGATCTGCCTGCGCGTATCGAAGGCTGGAAGAAGGCAGGGTACACAATCCATTTGATGACGGGCGTATCATGGGGCGAATATCAGGATTATTTGTACGGCCGTTTCGACGGGCGCAATCATTGGGATGAAGCTCAAACCGACCGCAGCGGCAAGCATCTGCTCCACGGTAAGGATGTACCTTACATGGTGCCGACTATATCGTTTGCCGAATATTTGGCGTCCCATATCAAACGGGCAATCGACTGCGGCGCCGAGGCTATCCATCTGGAGGAACCGGAATTTTGGGCGGCTTCCGGTTACTCGGATGCTTTCAAGCGGGAGTGGCTGAATTATTACGGGGAGGAGTGGATTCCTCCCCACTCTTCTCCGGATGCTCAATACCGGGCATCTAAGCTGAAGGCGGCGATGTATTACCGGGCCCTCGACCGGCTTTGCAGCCAAATGAAAGAGTATTCCCTTGTTACCTACGGAAGGACGGTACGCTTCTACGTTCCCACTCATAGTCTCATTAACTACACGCAATGGCGGATTATAAGTCCTGAAGCGCTGCTCGTCTCGATGCCGGGCTGCGATGGCTTTATCGCCCAAATCTGGACGGGGACAGCGCGCACGCCTAACGTTTACAAAGGCTTGCGCCGGGAGCGGACCTTCGAGACTGCGTACCTGGAATACGGAATCATGCAGGAGCTCACCCGCGGAACTGGGCGGGAAATGTGGTTTCTGCATGATCCCATCGAGGATAACCCCGGCTACAGCTGGAGCGATTACCGTAAAAATTACTGTTCTACCGTCGTTGCTTCTCTACTTCATCCCGAGGTGAAGCAATACGAGGTGTGTCCTTGGCCGCGCCGCGTTTTCGAAGGCAGCTACCCGACGGAGAACGGTCAAGGCAAAGAGACGATTCCCGGCGATTATGCCACCGTACTTCTGACGGTCATGTACGTGCTTCGCGACATGCACAATCACGAAGAGGAAGATGGAGGAAACTCTTACACGTCAGGGATTGGGCTCTGTCTTTCCAACTCGGCCATGTATCAGAGGGGCGACGTTGTACCGGACGAAAGCGGGCACGGCGAAACCTTCAAATATGACGGAACAACGGCTGCCGACGGATTATCGGCGGAGCAGCAAGAGCTGCTCGATTGGTCCGCGTTCTATGGCTTAGCGCTGCCCCTCGTGAAGGGCGGAATCCCGCTTAGGCCGGTACAGCTTGACAACATCATGACTTTTCCCGGTTATATAGACGGCTACAGGGTGCTGCTGCTCAGCTACGAATTCATGAAGCCGGAGCATCCGGGCATCCATCAGGCGATCGGGCAATGGGTGAGAGAGGGGGGAGTTCTAATCTATGTCGGGGATGGCTCCGATCCGTTTCACTCCGTCCGCGAATGGTGGAACCGTGCGAAGGGTCGAAGAGCTTATGAACGGCCCGAAGAGCATCTGTTCGAGTCGTTAGGACTCAGCCGAAACCCGGAAGAAGGCGAGCACAAGGTAGGCAGCGGAGCTGTCCTTATACACCGGGTGAACCCGGCCGTACTGTCTCGCACGGATTCCGGAGCAAAGCAGGTACGGAGTAACGTGAGGCGGGCGCTCGAAATCCGCGGCGAGCAAGGCGAATACAGGGAAATCGATTTGCTTCAAATGAAGCGCGGTCCTTATTTGATCACTCACGTGCTTGACGAAACGGAATCGCAAAAGCCGGTTGTCCTGCAGGGACTGTTCCTTGATTTGTTCGAGGCTGACCTTCCGGTGCGGCATTCTGTTGAGCTGAAGCCCGGTGAAGACAGCCTGCTTTATGATTTAAATAAATCTAACGAGAAGCTTCGCGTTCCCGGCATACTCGTCAGTTCGTCCCGGATTCGCGAGGAGCAGCTTGATGAGACGGGATTTTCTTTCGTGTCGGAGTCCCCGTCGGATGTAAACGTGAGCACGAGGGTTCGCGTTCCGGGCGAACCGCGGATCGTGACGGCCGGAGGCACCGCGGCGGAATTCCATTATGATTCGATATCGGGAACGGTGCTGATCCGGTATCCGGGAGCGCCGAAGGGTATTACCGTTAACTTGCAGTGGTAACAGGATTGCTCTATGAAATGCCGGCAGCAGAGATTGCCGGCATTTCTTTATACGGAACATAAACGAAGGAGGAATATCATGCAAAAGCTTTTTGCTCTAACGTTAACGGTTTGTTTGTTTGGAGCATTGCTGGCAGGCTGGACGACTTCTTATGCTGATGCTCGTTCGGATTCGAATCAGCAAGGCGGCACTTATTATGAAAAAGCCGCTTACCGGGCCGAGAAGCTTAACGTAATCAGACTTAACGACATGTCTGAAACAGAAAGTGTGATGATCGCTTCCCTCCAAGGCTTAATCGCCAATAAGACATCGGAGCAAATTTACATTTTGCCGGAATCAGGAAATTATGGGCTGTGGCTCACGGATCTAAAGGACAAATACGGCGTCAAATTAAAATATTACAACGATCCTTGGATGCTTTTGAAAAAATATAAAAAGTATTTTAACGGCTACCTGCTCTGGCAACAAGGCAACAGCTCCATTAACGCTGCTTCATCTCTAGCTCATCTCAAGGATGCTGTATTGCTTGAGCAAAGCGATGTCACGAAAGCGGAAGACTACAAGCAGGTGATGGATTTAACAGGCAAGGATGAGAATTGGGTAAAAGAAAACTATTGGAACCAATTGAAGCATAACTTGTTGATCGAGCAGAAAGAAGAAATGGGACCAAAGCTCAGGGACTATGCGGCTATGACAGGTGCGTTTATGTTTTATGATGGAAACAGCGCATTTCGTAATGCGGTAATGGCTGAAGCGGATGACGACTCTGTCGTGCTCGGATGGGGCGATGCATCGAGGGGGGAAGACCAATTCATCATGCCGAGCTCGGAAGCGGGGCTTTTTACACTGCCGGCCGATCACGCATTCAACTTATCGGTGCTTAGCGGTTTTGAGCTGGATAGCCTTAAGCAAAAAGCAAGCGAGCCGCCTGCGGCAGAGTACAATGTGCATTACGTGTCGTTTGTTATGTCTGACGGCGACAATATACAATGGATGCTCAATGATCTGGGCGAGAAGGGAAAACCTTGGTTCGGTAACGAAAATCGCGGCAGCTTTGACATGGGATGGGCGGTATCGCCAAGCATGATCGATCTGGCTCCTTCCGTCGTTAACCGGTTTTATGAGGATGCAACCGGGAAGGATGCATTTGTAGTCGGTCCTTCTGGCGGCGGATATATGTATCCGAGCAAATATCCGGCTGCGGAGCTCGACCAGCATTTGGAACGCTTGAATAATTACATGGGCAGAATGGATTTGGGGCTGGTGGAAGTCATCGACTTCAATGCGTTCAATAATGCCGGGCTTTGGGATAAATATACGGCGCAGCCTAACGTTGACGGTGTTATTTATTTGGAATACAGCAATCATAAGGCGTTGAATGGCGCTATTAAATGGGCAAACGGAAAGCCGGTCATAACGCCGAGAGAGATGCTTTGGCAGGGGAATGCCGGCAGCGATAATGCGTCTGTCGTCAATCACATCAATGCCGCTCCGCGAAATCCAAAGAGCGCGGCGGGATATTCTCTTGTCCTGGTTCATGCCTGGTCCAAATCTATGGATGACGTAAAAGCGGTCATCGATCAGCTGGATGACGATGTCAGGGTTGTAACGCCGGTCGAAATGGTAGGGCTGATCAAGGAACAGGTCCCGCAGCAAAATAACGATATACCTAACAAGGTATATCAAGCGGAAACGGATTTCGGACATAACACGGGGAAACAGGATGGAGACGGCTGGTCAGCGAATGAGGCAGAGCATGCTGCGGGCCATATGCTGTTCGGGCCCGGGGCCGCGGATATCAAGGCTGGCCGTCACCATGTGAAATTCAAGACGATGATCAATAATCACGTAGCCGACAACAACCGGGTATTGAACCTGGATATTTACGATGCCACCGACAACAGGGTAGTGGCGGAAAAAGCGGTATCACGCTCACAGTTCCAAGCATCTAACGTCTATCAAAATCTGGTGCTTGAAGCGGATTTTGTCCAAGGCCACGCCTATGAATTTCGGGTTTGGTATGATGGCAACGCTAATGTGAAAATCGATAGCGTAACTGTCGTTATGGACAGCAATCTCGCACAGCGCATCTATGAGGCGGAGAATGATTTTGGACACAACACCGGAAAGCTGGATGGAGACGGCTGGACGGCCAATAAGGAGCTGCATGGTCCAGGGCATATGCTGTACGGTCCTTATGTGGCCGACATCCCGACGGGTGTACACGATATTACCTTCAAGGCGATGATCAGCGGCGGTTCGGATACTGATATTGACGAGCGGGTCGCATTGCTCGACGTCTACAGCCCAAGTCTCGACCAAGTTATCATTTCCAAAGATCTGATGAGAAGCGATTTTGCGGCGCCCGGTGTTTATCAGGATTATACTCTTATCGATGTACCCGTCTCGCTCGGCAGTACCTATGAATTTAGGGTGTATTATGACGATACCGCAAACATCAAGGTGGATCACGTGCGGTTGGATATGCCGGACCAGGTTGTTTCTGAAACGAACGCCATTTACTTTAAATTCGGAGGTGGTGACGTGGAGTCGCTGGCTCTTGGAACTGACGCAGAAGAAAAACAGCTTCAGGCGTGGGGAAAAGCGGTTCAGGCCGGAAAGCCTGACGTCAATCTGACGGCGGAAGCCGACTGGTCAGTCGTTAGTGGCAGCGATGTCGTCAGTATCAGCGATGATGGGCTGTTAAAGGTGCTTGGCAGCGGCGCAGCCATTGTCAAATCTGCTTATAACGGACTGGAAGCGGAGCTCCCGATTTTTGTAGCAAATACCTATGCGTACCGTTTATTTGAAGCCGAGAGCGAATTTGGCCACAATACCGGAGCGTCAGCCGGTGACAGCTGGTCCGCCAACATGACTGAGCATAGCGCAGGCCACATGCTGCACGGACCGGGCGTTTCGGATCTTCCGTCAGGCAGCCATAAGGTCATGTTCCGGATGAAAATCGACATTAATACCGGCAATGCCAATCGGGTATTGAACTTAGATATTTTTGATGGTACAGGCAACAGAGTGGTCGGCGAGAAAGCGATCCTGCGTACTGACTTCACATCGGCCGGCGTCTATCAGGATTTTGTCATCGATGCCGATTTTGTCGACGGGCATGCTTATCAGTTCCGTGTCTGGTATGACGATAACGCCACCATTCATATAGACAATGTGTCCGTTAGAGTCCCGGTAGCGGACTAAACGATTTTTGAGTAATAAAAAACTGACATTCAAACTGACATCCATCAGTTGGATGTCAGTTTTTCCATTTAATAGAGCTACTATTCTATAAAACGGTCAGATGTCTAGTTACGAATAATAGAATCCAAACATATATTATAAGGAACATCCCGAAGGAGGTAACATGCATATGCCTAAAAGCTCAAACAACCATACTGATGGTAAGCATTCTGAAAGTAAGCATGCCGAAGGTAAGCATAAGGAAGGAAAGCATACCGGTGGTAAGGCTGAAGAAAAGCATAAGGAAGGAAAGCATGCCAGTGGTAAGGCTGATGGTAAGCATAAGGATGATAAGCATAAGGATGATAAGCATAAGGATGATGGTAAGCATGCCGGTGGTAAGGCTGACGGAAAGCATAAGGAAGATAAGCATAAGGAAGATAAGCATAAGGAAGATAAGCATAAGGAAGATAAGCATAAGGAAGATAAGCATAAGGATGGCAAAAAAACCGGTGTTAAGGGTGCAGCAGGCGTTCCAACTAGAGGCAGCAATAACAATTTAGCTGATAAATTTAAACCAAACCCGGAAGACGATATCGAGTAAACTAAGATTTATGTTAAAAATCAGCCTGTCCCACTGTGGAAGGGCTGTTTTTTTCTTTTTTTACAAATTGGCCGTTACATTTCTTCACAATCAATTAATATAGTATATTACTAGATTTTGAGTGGGGTGATGTAATGAAAACTTTAAATATAGACAAGCTTAAGAAATACGAATTATGCAATACGAAGTTGACCAAACAGCTCAATATGGAATTGTTGCGAGCCGTAAAGAAAATTAACCGTTCACAACCAGAAATTTACATGAATATACTAAAAATGATAGAAGCGAAAGGGTTTAAATTTGCAGGCGCTGAACGGACATGAAAATTGTTGTTACTGGAGCTGCAGGGTTCATTGGTTCTCACCTTTGCGAATTTTTACTGAAGAGCGGTAAACATGAAGTCATCGGAATCGATGCTTTCGTTCGCGACGAGTTGAAAATCATTGGCACCAAAAACATTGAAACTTTCCATTTACATCCCAAATTCATGTTGGTTACGTCAGATTTGCTGCAAATCGATTGGGTGAAGACGCTTGAAGACGTTGATATCGTCTACCATTTAGCCGGCATACCCGGAGTACGGTCTAGTTGGGGGAACCATTTCCGTCATTATGCGGAAACGAATATACTCGCCACTCAGCAGCTGCTTGAAGCATGCCGCAATTCCAAGGTTCAAAAATTTGTGTATGCATCCACATCTTCCGTCTATGGAGAAACATCCGGGAGAGTGCCGGAAGACAGAATCACGGCCCCGCTCTCGCCTTACGGCGTAAGTAAATTGACCGGAGAACATTTGTGCCGCGTGTACTGGAAGAACGACGGTGTTCCCATTGTCATACTGCGTTACTTTACGGTATATGGGCCTCGTCAGCGATCGGATATGGCGTTTCATCGCTTTATTAAACAAATGATTGCGAGTGAACCGATTACATTAATTGGAGACGGTACGCAGTCGAGGGATTTTACGTATATCAGCGACTGTATCGAAGCGACGGCAGCAGTTGCAAGCCTGCCTTCTCTGATAGGAGAAACCATTAACATCGGGGGCAAGGAACGGTCTTCGATCATGAATGTTATTCATACGTTGGAGAATTTGATGGGAAAACAGGCGCATATTGTGAACATCGGAGCAATGCGCGGTGAGCCTATGCATACATGGGCTGATATTTCGAAGGCTGCCCGTCTTTTGAAATACGAACCAAAGGTAAGTCTGACGGAAGGATTAGCCGAAGAGCTTGCCTATTTCATTCATTATTATAAATGACGGGAGGCTGTCTCTGCATGAGACTGGCGTTCATTTGTACAGAGAAACTTCCTTCCCCTGCCATAAAGGGAGGGGCTATTCAAATGACGATAGATGGAGTTTCTCCTTTTCTCGCCCGTAAGCATCAATTAACGATATATTCGGTGACAGATGAGTCATTGCCCGATCAAGAGACGCGTAGCGGCATCAAATACATTCGTTTCCCGAGTCAACAGTACGTGGAAGAAGTATGTCAATCGCTTAAAAAAAACACGTACGATGTCGTTCATGTTTTTAACCGTCCAGTAAATGTCTTAAAGTATAAAGCTGCATCTCCATCCAGCCGTTTTGTGTTAAGCCTTCATAATGAGATGTTTGCCGACAACAAAATTACCGATGAGGAAGCAAAGCTGTGCGTACAATACGTAAACAAAATAACTACCGTCAGTAATTTCATTAAAAGAACCGTAACGGACCGCATCCCCGAAGCCGAGAACAAAGTCGTGCCGGTATATTCCGGTTTTGATCCCGATCGTTATTACCCGGTTTGGACGGCGCGAGGAAAGAGTATTCGCGAGCAGTTACGGACCCGCTATGGCGTTCAAAAGAAGAAGGTTGTACTGTTTGTCGGACGGCTCAGCGTCAAAAAGGGGCCTCATTTGCTCATTAAGGCCATGGAGCGTGTGCTGAAGCGGCATTCGGATGCCGTTCTTGTCATCGTGGGGGGAAAATGGTTCAGTGACAACACCGTTGACGATTATGGGGAATGGTTGTTGAAATTAGCCAAACCCTATAAGAGCAGGGTCATATTCACAAAGTTCGTTCCGGCTAATGAAATCCAAAATTACTTTTCGATGGGCGATGTATTTGTGTGCAGCTCACAATGGCAAGAGCCTTTAGCACGCGTTCACTATGAAGCCATGGCAGCAGGCGTTCCGGTCATTACAACCGATCGCGGCGGCAACGCCGAGGTTATCAGGCATAAGGAGAACGGTTATATTGTCCGCGATTATACAAGTCCGACTTCGTTTGCCAAAGCGATAAATTATATGCTTACCAAAAAAGAAAAGGCTATGGCAATGGCGCTAAAAGGAAGGCAGCTGGTAGAAAGCAACTATACATTCGAGCATGTAGCCAAGCGATTGAACAATATTTATTTGAATGCCTATTCCAGTAAACCGACATCGTTCTCCGCTTTGACCACATCCAAAAAGAAAGTCGCGCGTAAGCTGCGTTCACGTAACAGCATCGCCCTCACTCGTAAAAAAAATCAATAATGAGGCAGGTAACGTTCATGCAGGAGAATGTAAATTCGGTTAACTCCATTATGTCCCAATACCCTCTTCGAGTGAGGAAAGTTCAACTAATTTCCGACAAGGGTAAAAAAGCAACCTGGACCATAGTTACTGGCTCAGGAACAAAAATATTGAAAAAATCGCCCGCAACCCAAAAGAGGCTGCTCTTTTTAATTCAAGCCATTAAGCATTTGCAAAAAAACGGTGCACCTATTCCCGCTATGGTGAAAACAAGTGCAGGCAAAGAATATTCTCAAGACAGCAGCGGCAATTGTTACATTCTGTCCGACGCTGTACGAGGCACCAAGCCTACTTACAAAACATCAGACCTCCTTAGCATCATGAAAGAGCTTGGCAAGTTCCATTTAGCATCAAGAGGATTTCAATCGAACTTTACGACGAACGAAAGAGAACATTTAGGGGGTTGGGCGCAAAACTATGCACGGTATATAGAACGGTTGGAAAATTATAAAAAAATGGCCAAAAGCAGCAGCAATGAATTCGAGAAATTGTATCTTCTTTATGCCGATAACTTCATAAGCCAAGGGAAAGAAGCCTTAAAGTGGATTCAAAGCAACTATTATACAAATTGGGTGAACAAAGTCACTGCGCAAAAAAATCTTTGTCATCAGGATTTTGCAGCGGCCAATCTGATAAAAACGAATAAAGGCATAGCCATTATTGACATGGATTCGTTAACCTTTGACTTGCCGGCAAGAGATATACGTAAAATATTCAATAAAGTAATGAAGAAACATGGATGGAGCTCTTCGAAAGCCGTTTTAATGCTCCGCGCTTACCGCGAGGTCCATCCTCTTAGCGATGATGAATGCCAAATTATTTATGCTGATCTCTTGTTTCCTCATTTGTTTTACGGGTTATCGAGCAAATTCTTCGAAAAACGTACGCAATGGAATAGCCCAAGTACACTAAAAAAGCTTAAAGCCATGATTGATTCCGAGAATGACCGGCAGCGAATGCTGTCGTCATGGAAGAGCATTGTTAAACAATCGTGAGAAAAAAATCAATCACTACGCTTCATTATAAGTTTTAACCTTTCGAGTCCTTGAATGCGAGGGCTCTTTTTTAGTTCAACTGCATCAAATACGAATGAAATGGAACAATAATACAAAAAAGGAATTGGTATAGTGAAGATTTTAACCACATGGCAGTTGTATGGCCTCGTGCTTCTGTTTTTATTGGGAACCAGCGTTGTCTTTGGTATTGCAAGCACTGCTAAACAGGACGCATGGATTACCGCTTGCATCAGCACTTTTTTTGGCGCCGCCCTCCTATGGCTATATTCGAAACTTTATGAAACGAATGTTGACAAGAATTGGTCCGGATTACTAACGGGCTCATTTGGACGATATGTTGGATCGATCCTATGCGTGATTTATGTTTTTATTTTTATTTATTCAGCCGGACGGGATTTGCGTGACATCGGAGAACTGACGAGTACGTTTTTGCTTCCGAAGACTCCGATCGGGATAACAATGGTTCTCTTCCAGCTCCTGGTTTCCTACATTTGTTATGCAGGGGTGGAACGAATGGGGCGTTTGGCGGAATTGAATGTTCCTGTTATTTTCATCATTTTTCTGCTGGAAGTCATTTTATTGGTCGCTTCGGGTACCATTCACTTGTCGTTGCTGACTCCGGTCGCCGCAGAATGGAAACCGATCATTACAGCCGCAATTCCGGGAAACTTGACCGTACCGTATTCGGAAGCCTTCGCTTTCGCCGCGTTTTGGTCAAAGACGATGCCGCCCAAAAACTTCCGAAAAGCAGCCATCCTGTCTTGCGCAACGGCTGGGTTAATATTTATCGTTTTGGATATTTTGGCGATCAGTTCAATC
Source organism: Paenibacillus prosopidis (assembly GCF_003337375.1). GTDB lineage: Bacteria > Bacillota > Bacilli > Paenibacillales > Paenibacillaceae > Pristimantibacillus > Pristimantibacillus prosopidis. Next base: position 99,397 of record NZ_QPJD01000004.1, on the reverse strand, counting down.
GGGCCGGAGCTTTTTGCCCGTTCTTTCTTCCCGCTGATGACAACGTTTCATTTGGTCAACTTTGCGGATTTTATCCAAAATATCGATCCGTTCATCGTAACCGCCTTCTTGATCGGCGTGCTGTTCAAAATTTCGATCTTCACCTACGCGGCATGCGCGATGATCTCGGATCTCTGGAAAGTGAACATCAGATCTGCCGTTATCCCCGTATCGGCAATTGTATTCCTATTCGCTTTTTACATGACAGAGAGCCTCAGCAGCCATCTCTTTACCGGTCATCAATGGGCCATATGGGTCGTCTTTATGCCTTTTTTCGTCATTTTTCCGATGCTGACTTTACTCGTAATCAAGCTTAAAAAAATCGTCGGCATAGGGGGGAGCTAGGATGGAACAGCAAACGATACGTTTATCAAATGAGGCTGACTTGGAACAGTTTGCGGAGGAGTTGAAAACCACTTTAGGCTCCATGCCCGATCTGGTCTTTCGTTCAGTAGGCTCTTCCCTAATCGTGTATATTTCCGGCCTTGCCGACCAACAGCGGATTGAGCGTGAGATTGTCGAACCGTTATCGGCAAACCATGAGACGGAGCCCTTTTCAATCAAAACGCCTTCCGTGCAGCAGACGAATAATTATCAACAAACGGTGCAAGCGATTTTATCCGGCATGGCTGCAGTCGCTATATGCGGAAGAGATCAGGTGATATTAGCGAATCTCGCAGCTTTCCCGACTCGCGGTGTGCCCGAGCCTCACATCGAGACAGCCGTTCTTGGTCCCCAGGAAGCATTCTCGGAAAATCTTGACACCAATATTGCACTGATTCGTCGCATCACGAAAAGCGAAAAGCTCCGGATGAAGGTTTGGCATTTTGGATCGGTCGCACATACCGAAGTCCGGTTGTTATACTTCGATCAGGTAGCTCCGGGCGAACTGGTGGAGGAATTGTCCAAACGATTGGACGGTGTCCATTTGGAAGATATTTTAGGCAGCAATTATATTGCGGAGTCCATTAGAGACCGGCCGCTGAGCTGGTTTCCGACCGTACAAAAAACGGAGCGGCCGGATGTTGTCGCTAATGCGCTGATGAAAGGGAGAGTCGCTGTAGTCGTCAACAATACGCCGATTGCATTGCTTTTTCCATTTACGTTCTGGAACGCTTTTGAAACGGTAGAAGATATTTATCTATCTTACAGCAGCGCCACGTTTTTACGCTGGATTCGGGCATATTTTATTCTATCGGCCCTGCTGCTGCCATCCCTCTATGTTGCAATTACAACTTTTCATAATGAAATGCTGCCTACGAATCTGCTTCTATCCATTGCGGCATCCCGAGAAGCCTCTCCTTTCCCCGCACTTGTCGAAGCATTAATCATGGAAAGCATCTTTGAAGCCATACGCGAAGCCATTGTACGAATGCCGCGTGTATTGGTTCAAGCTGTCAGCGTCGTCGGCGCATTGGTCATCGGACAAGCGATCGTTCAGGCCGGCATCGTTTCCATTCCCATGATCATTGTCGTCTCCATTACAGGCATCGCCTCCCTGATGATTCCCCATTATGAGACGACGTTTGCCATTCGAATACTTCGTATCATACTGCTCTTAATGGCGGGAGGATTGGGATTTTTCGGAATAGCGTTAGGTTTGTTTTTTACCCAGATTTACTTGACCGGACTCCGCTCCGCAGGGCTGCCTTATCTGACACCGATCGCTCCGTTTTCATGGAAAAGCTTAAAAAATTTAATCATTCGACAGCCCTTTGAACGACCATAAAAAGAGGAGGAAGGATCCGGCTTGAAAAGAAAACTTTCCTCTTTAGTTCCCGTCCTGCTGCTAGCGCTATGGATTTGTACGGGATGCTGGGATCGAAGAGAAATCGTAGACGTGGCCATTGTGATGATAACCGGAGTAGACGAAGGACAAAAACCGGGGATTTATCGGGTACATGCACATATCGCAGAGCCGATCCGGATTGGTGGGCCGGGGGAGTCTGGATCAGGACAAAAAAGGAAGGAACCCGTCACCCACGTTGTTACGGAAGGACGTAATATCGACGAAACGCGTTCTAAAGCGGAGCGCATGCTGTCCCGGGACATCGTAACCTCTCACCGCAGAGTTTATCTTATAGGTGAGCCGTTGGCCCGCAAGGGAATTAAAGATATTCTCGATCAGATCAGCCGTAATCCGATGAACCGGTTAAGCACCTTGTTGGTCGTAGCCGAAAACACAAAAGCAGAAAAGCTAATGGATATGCAAGTTCCGCTGGAAACTTTCGATGTGGAACTCTTTCGGGAGATAAGCCTCAGAAAAACACGTATTCCGACTTCATTAAAAGATTATTTTATCGCTTCAACTACGCCCGGGCAGCAACCAATAGCGGCAAGCTTTGCCAAAACGAAAGAAAACAAAATCATAATGAGCGGTATCGCAATATTTCGCGACAACAAGCTGGAAGGTTTTGTGAAGGGGAAAGAGGCCGTTGCCTTGACAGGCATGCTGGGCGGAAAAACGGGCGGAAGCATGACGATCCGCATCCCTAAGGTGAAAGGGGACCTCTCCTTACGTCTTGACCGTTTAAAGCTGCAGCGCAAGGTGGCCCTCTCAAAAGGTGAACCGAAATTCTCCTTTCAAGTAAAGGCTTATGGGCGCATTCTTGACAATCGTACCAATCTTGATCTATCGAACCCCGAAATAATCCGGAAGCTAAACAAAGCTTTCTCAGAAGAAATGGAAAAAACATTCCAATCATTGTTTCGCCGTTTGCAAAAAGAATTTCGTGCGGACAGTTCAGGAATGGGAGCAATGATCTATAAGAAGTACCCCGATTATTGGAAACGTATTGAAAAGGATTGGCCGGAGATGTATCCGAATCAAACGATCAATTGGAAAGTAAGCGCCAAGATAACCGGTGTCGGTTCTATTGGAGCGCCACTATTTATCCCGGAAGACGAGGTCAAAAAGTGATGTGGTTACCTCTTGCTTTGTTCACTCTAGGGGCAGTTGTTGTTGCGGTGCACCAATTTCAGTATTGGCGAAAATACGGGCAAGGTGCGGAAAAGTGGGTGTTTCTGGGCTGTATGATTACAGCATGGGCGATCGGTATCCTTTTCATTGCAGGAATGAAGTTTCCTACGCCCATTCGCCCTCTTTTTCCCGCGTGGAAATGACCTTGCATATCAATCATTACGCTCCATTAACCGCCTTAATTTAGATTCCGTAGACGTTTCGGGCGCAGGCGTATAGACGCTGCATCGCAGATCGGTATTGCCTTGGACCTGTAAGGATGTCAGGTGGAACAGCATTTTACCCCCTTTGGCATGCCGGAATTCAATCAAAACATCCGGAGCAGAGCTGACTTGACTTTGCTCCCACAGGTATGCAAATTCGGGATGGCTTCCCTTCATTTCATTAATAAAACGATCATACCATTCGTCCTGTACATATTGCCCGTAATAAGCCCGGAAAATAGCAAGAAACCCGCCAACAAAATGCTCCCAATTTCCCGCTAACCGCCGAAATTCTTTCCGGGTAAATAGTAATTGAATCATATTTCGCTGCTCGGCCGGTATTTGTTCAAAGTCCAAGAAGACATGTGAGGCCGCGTGATTCCATCCAACGATCTGACAGCGACGATCAGAAATGATGGTAGGGCAAAAGCGAAGCTCTTGCAATATTCTTTTTAAAGAGGGAGTGATCTCAGACAGCTCTTCCTTTAGCAGAATGGCTCCATGACCTGTCTCCAGCGCCAAGTCGTATAAATATTTGCGTTCGTCATCATTCAACTGCAACGCAGCCGCTACGCAATCCAATACCGACGCTGAAACTTTAATATCCCTGCCTTGCTCGAGCCAGGTGTACCAGGTAGGACTGACTCCGGCAAGCTGAGCGACTTCCTCCCTTCTTAAGCCGGGAGTTCTTCTGCGTGTTCCGGAAGGAAAACCAACGGTCTCAGGGAGTATTTTGGCACGCTTAGATTTTAAAAAGGTAGACAGCGCTTGCAGTCTCGTTTCACGATTAATCATAGGATCCGCCTTTGCAGTAACGTTAGGGTGTTACATATTATACTATAATAAACGACAACTTGTAATAGGATAATAACTATGACAAACTACATTCCATAAAGGTAACTCCAGAGGAGGGTATACAATGGAACGGGTAGTTGTAACAGGGATGGGAATAGTTTCACCCCTAGGAAATGATGTGGAGCAATTTTGGAGCCGCTTGATTAGAGGGGAATCGGGCATTTCAACGATTGATACATTTGATACCAGCAGGCACAAGTCGAGAATAGCAGGTATTGTTCGAGATTTTGATGCGGAAGCACGCTTTGGCCGCAAAGAGGCGCGCCGGATGGACCGGTTTTGCCAATTCGCATTAGCTGCTGCTGAACAAGCTCTGGAGGATTCCGGCCTCTCACTTGATAAGGTTGATCGTGAGAGGATGGGAGTATACGTTGGTTCAGGTATCGGGGGGATTCAAACACTGTTGAATCAAGCAGAGCTATTGCACGCACGTGGCCCTGAACGTGTAAGCCCGACGTTAGTGCCTATGATGATAGCGAATATGGCTGCGGCGATGATCAGCATAAAGTTCGGGACTCAGGGGCCGTCTTTAGCTCCGGTCACCGCGTGCTCCATCGGTAATACAGCGATCGGTGAAGCATGGCGGCTTATTCGTTCAGGAGGCGCAGATGTCGTTATTGCCGGGGGAACAGAAGCGGCCATAACGGATATATCTCTTGCCAGCTTTGGAAACGCTACCTCGGTATCGAGCCGGAATGATGATCCTTCTCGAGCCAGCCGGCCGTTCGATGCGGGACGAGACGGATTTGTGATGTCCGAAGGTTCGGGAATTCTCATATTGGAATCACTATCACACGCCTTGAATAGAAACGCTCGAATTCATGCGGAGGTCATTGGTTATGGGGCTAGTTCGGACGCCTATCATGTAGTAGCTACTCACCCGGAGGGGATTGGTGCTTATCAAGCCATGAAACAAGCCCTTCTTGAAGCGAGCATTCAACCGGAAGAGGTAGATATGATTAGCGCGCATGCCACAAGTACGGAAATTGGTGACAAATCGGAAACCGTTGCGATCAAAAAACTATTCGGCGAACATGCTTACCGTATTCCCATTACGGCGAATAAATCGATGATTGGCCATATGCTCGGCGCGGCAGGAGGGGTGGAAGCCATCGCTTTGGTGAAAAGCATGCAGGAAGGAATCATTCCGCCTACCATTAATCAGGAGCAGCAGGATCCTGTTTGTGATCTGGACTATGTACCGAATGAGGCCCGCCAAGCTGATTTGAAAATAGGAATATCGAATTCCTTTGGTTTCGGTGGACACAATGCGGTAATCGTTTTAAAAAAATATATAGGCTGAAATCGAAAAAGGCATCTAATGAATGATATAATAAATAAAATTTATGAAAGTATGGTGGCTTAACTTTTATGGGAACAGCAGCATTGAAAGGCAAACGGATTGTAATTGCAGGCTCGCAAAAAACGGATGAAATGGGAGTTATTATAGAGAAGCAGGGCGGTACGCCGGTTATTCGCTCTCTTCAAGGATTAACGGTATTTGATGAGACAATAATATCCGATCAGCTGAAGCAGCTTGCTAATGAGGGAGCCGATTGGGTCATTTTGACCACTGGGATTGGAGCGGAAAGTTTAGTAAAAGCAGCCGGAAAGCTGGGCATTGATGAGGCCATTTTAAATGTCCTTACTCAAGCGAAAATAGCTACAAGAGGTTATAAGACTTCAGCTTTCCTTAAGAGAACGGGACTTAATGCGGTTGTGAGTGATGAAGATGGGACGGTACACAGTCTTATGCAAAATCTGGAAGCTTGCGATTTTAAAGGTCAGCGCGTTTGGATTCAGCTGCACGGTGAGCCTTCTCCGGAGTTAGAGTCGTTCTTGGTCGATAAAGGCGCAGCATATGTACAATCGGTGCTGCCGTATAGACATACTCCGCCGGAAACAAGCACGCTGGAAACGATTTTATCCGAATTAGAGGAAGGATCGGTTGATACGGTTTGCTTTACGACAGGGGTACAGGTGCGATATTTGTTCAGGTATGCGATTGAAACGGGGCGTGAAAAGTCACTATTAGCCGCATTTAATGGGAAGGTTCTAGCAGCAGCTGTCGGCAAAGTGACTGCCGAAGCTTTGAAAGAGTACGGCGTGACGCGCATTATTGTTCCGGAAACGGAACGAATGGGAGCGATGATCATCGAGATCTCCCGTTATTATGAAAGTTTAGGAGAATGACCGACTATCCGGTGCTGGATAGGTAGGGCTATGTACCGAATCCAATATAGCCCGCGAAAAAGGAGCTATCCCTCAAGGTCTATGGCCTTTTGGGATAGCCCTTTATTTATTAGGGTCAGTTTATGTAAAGGCTATGATTGTTTAGATTGGGGCATATCCCGGTTTCTATTCTTTTGCTACGATTAAGTTGTACTAGAAGACGAGTGGAAAAGGGGTAATGAAATGAAAGGCAGAAGATGGATAGCGGTCATGCTAGTTTGTGTTCTTGTAACGATTGTAGGTTGTTCTACAGGTGGAAATAACAACGTAGTTCCTCCTGATTCAACTAATTCGCCTTCCGGCGAGGAGAAATCCGCACAAAATGCCGACGGGAAATTTGAGCCGCCGGTTACGATCACGACTGCACGCGTAGTAGGATCGGATTACACCTTTATTAATGGAGAAGACATTCATAATAACGTTCATAATAAATGGGCGGCAGAGAAGCTGGGCATCAACATCAAGGATCTTTGGGACACACCCGACAATGCTGCTTACCACACTAAGATCAGATTATCGCTTACAACACAAGACCAGCTGCCCGATGTATTCATCGTACAAGATGTGAACCTTATTTCAGACCTTATCCAATCCGGTAAAGTGAAGGATATTCAGCAGGACTTTGATCAATATGCTTCCGAGCGGATGAAACAAATTTACGAGGACAACAGCGGAGCGTTCAATCAAGTGAAAATGGACGGGAAGCTGATGGGATTGCCGATCTTCTCCGGAGGAGACGGAACGAATCCGGTGCTTTGGATCAGGCAGGATTGGTTGGATAAGTTAAAGCTGGAAGCGCCAACGACGATTGAAGAATTCGAGAAGGTCATGGAGGCTTTCACTAAACAGGATCCGGACGGCAACGGCAAGGACGATACGTTTGGCTTCAGCTTCTCCGCCCGCAACGGTCTGTCCAACTGGATGTCCGATGCCAGCTTTGTCTTCGGTGCTTATACAGGAAAGTTTATTCCGGGGGCTTGGCAGAAAGCAGAGGACGGCAGCTTGAAATACGGCTCGGTTCAACCGGAAATCAAGGATGGTCTCGGCAAGCTGAGAGAATGGTACGCGAAAGGCTACCTCGATCCGGAACTAGCTGCTCTTGACGAGGTGAAAGCGACGGAAAGCTTAATACAAGGCAAATCAGGTATGATTGCCGCACCTTTCTGGGCGAATGGTTGGCCGCTCGGGGATGTGAAAGGAACGAATCCCGATGCCCTGCTTAGAGCCTATCCGCTTCCTGAGGGACCGGACGGCAAGTCTGCCCGCTATACCGGCTCTGTTAATGAGGGGAAAGTCATGATGTTCAACAAAGATTTTGAGCATATGGATGCTTTCTTCTACTATATGGACAAAATTTATGATAGTTCGTTTGGCACAGGCGATTTCAAATACGGCTTCTTCGAGGGCTATGATTATGCCATGGTAGACGGCGAACCGGTCTACGATTCGAAGAAGTTCCCGACTCCATTGGAGGCGGCGGCGTCCTCCGGCAAATACAATTTGTTCTGGAACAATCCTAGCATTCCGTTTAAGGGATCGCAGGATTATGATTTTGTCTATCAAGGCAATACACCGGAGACGACTGCTCAGAAATCGATTGCGACTTCGGATAAGGAACAAATTCGGGCAGGCGCGTTAAACTTCCAGATGAAAAATCTTAATTCCCCGAACGAGTTCATGGGAGCTCCGACTGAAACGATGCGGAGCAAGGGCGATAACTTGAAAACGATGGAGCTTGAAACCTTCGCCAAAATCATTTACGGCAATGAACCGCTGGACAAATTCGACGCATTCGTGGCTGATTGGAAAAGCAAAGGCGGAGACAGTATGGAAAAAGAAGTAAACGATTGGTACGCAAGCATCAGCAAATAACGCAAGTCAGGGAGCCCCTAAGGGCTCCCTATTTTTTTTTGGCTCCGCAATAAGCGAGTTAATTAATGAGGGGGTAAGTGGATCTGCTAGTATTTTATTTTCAACCGGTCCGGCCATAAGTGGTGAAATAAACAAGAATATAGAAAACATAAGCGTGAATATAATAAGAAAACTGCCGACTCTTAATGAATCGGCAGTTCCTATTTTGATATTCATAAAGCTGCCGTTTCCTCAGTTGTTCCGGAAAGTTTGAGGCGTACAATTATAGTGCTCTTTGAACAAACGAATAAAATATTGCGTTTTTTGGTAGCCGACCTCTTTGGCGATATCCGCGACCTTCTTGTTCGTAGATTTTAACATGCGGGCCGCCTTCTCCATTCTCACGCGTAAAATATAGGAGGAGAGACTTTCTCCGGTTTCCTTCTTATACAGGCGCGATAAATAGACCGGATGGAGATACACATGCTCGCCGACTCTGGTCAAGGAGACATCCTCCTGCATATGTTCCTCGATAAAATCGTGTATTTGCCGGATAATATGGCTACGGCCGGAAGCGGGCTCTGATACCGCTCTTTGAAACTGCTCCATTAAAGGCAATGCCCATTCCTTTATTTGGGCGGTAGAGTGAAAATATATAGGGTAATCAAGGAATGAAACGTCCCCGATCATTTCTGAAAACGAGTCTCCTTGTTTATGGGCCATGTAGGAGAAGCTGCTGAACAAGTAATAGACGACCTCCATCAAGTTTTGCTGCGTCCGGCAGACGGGGGAGTCAAGCTCCTCGATAATTTGATCCAGCCTGTCCTCAACCTCGTCCCATCGCCCCGTTTCCATCAGCTGCAGCATCGTCGGCGATTGATGGAGCCGTGTTAACGGCCTCAACTCAGCAGCGTCGGAGGCCTCGTCCATCGTGAGCAAAAGACCGGTGCGAGTACCAATTGACCGCCAGAAGGTGTTCAATGCCAGCAAATATTGCCGGTGAATGTCCTCCCGGAATACGAATGGACGCGTCAACAAAATAGACACCGTTCTTTTCATATACGTCTGGACGGCTTGCTGAAGCGTTTCTATTTTCCGGGTGATTCCATTCCCATCGAATGCCGCGGCAGGAAGGACAATGGCCACAAAACGATGTGAATCCTTACATGACCACAAGGATGGAACTGCCTTGATTTGCTGAAAGAAAATCTCTTCCGCCATATTAAGGAGGGCATAGCTAAGCAGCTCGAAGTCCTCATGCCGTGCGGCTTCGTTTCCGGTTTCAATTCGGATCAATGCCAGAAAACATTCCTGATCGGGAGCGAACGGCAGGTGGAGCGTGTCCAGCTGCCGTTCCAGCTCCTCTGGAGAGTAACGGTTGCCGAGCAGCATATCTAACAGCAGATGCTCCCTCATTCGCGTGAGACCAAGCTGAAGCACATCTTTAGCCGCCAATAAATGTTTACGCTGCCGATTCTCATCTTCGATTAGGGCAAGAACTTTAAACAAAGAAGCAGTAACTTCGTCTCCGGTGACAGGCTTCAATAAATAATCGGCGGCGCCATGCTGCAAGGCTTTCTTGGCATATTCGAATTCCGAGAAGCCGGACAATAAAATGACCTTTGTCTCCGGGTGTTGGTGCCGCATCTCCCTCAGCAGCTCCAGGCCGCTCTTCTCGGGCATTTGAATATCCGTCACCATAACCGAGATCGGCACACGTCCTGAAATGTCGAGCGCTTCCTCCGCTGAGCTAACGCCATATACCTCTTCGATCCCATATTCCTCCCACTGTATCGCTTCCTTTAAGTAGTCGAGTACGTAATCTTCATCATCTACCAATAAGACGTTCATGTGACTGACTCCTCCTGTGTCCTATACGATAATTGAAGGGTTACCCGAAAGCCCTTCCACTCATTGGTTGAAAAGGATAATCCGGATTCGGGTCCAAAACGATGGATCAGCCTATGGTGGATATTCGATAAGCCGCAGCCTGTCTCGTCCGCTGATTGACGATTGTGAACCTGGTTCATAAGCGCTTGAAGGGCTTCGCTGCTTAAGCCTGTGCCATCATCATCTACGGTTATCCGGAATTGGTTATTTACTTTTACGCCGATGATTCGAATGCGTCCAGATTCACGTTTTTGCTCTATGCCATGTACGACTGCATTCTCTACAAGCGGCTGCAGCAATAAGGTAGGTACTGACATTTCGAGCATAGGCGCCGGAATATCGATTTCGTACCGAAGACGCTTGTTGCGCATCGATTGCACTTCAAGATAGCTTTCTATCAAGCGGATTTCGTCAGCCAGCGTCGTGTCGGTACCCGCTTTCCGGGTGATGTGGCGGTAAAATTGGGACAGGTTTTTAGCCATGGAAATGACGGCTTCGGGCGATTTATTCGCCATGCTCACAATATAGAAAAGGCAGTTGTACAAGAAATGCGGATTGATTTGCGATTGAAGATGTTTATATTCCGCCTCCTGCGTACGTACGCGTTCTTCGTATACGTTTTCGATCAGAGCTTGTATACGCGAGGCCATATCATTAAAGCGTTCAAATAAATAGTCGAATTCGTTGTTCGTTTTGACAGTCGCTCTGCTTGTATAATCTCCTGCACCCAAATTTTCAATTTTTCTGACTAAGTAGCCGAACGGAATCCGGAAATGCCGGTAAAACAAATAGGAAATCGCAACACCGGATATAAACAACAAAATTAAGCTGCCGTTGACGAGCAAATTTACATGGTTCAATGGATTAAGAAACTCGTTAATTTTAATATAACTGACAAGGATGCCGCCTAGCGAAGGGCTGTGAATCGTTTGAATCAAATACTCCACGCCGTCCATCTCTAACACGGTAAGCTGCGGCTGAGAGGAGGAAGTATAATTGAATACGTTCTTTTTCTCCAAGAGCGAGATCATATTTCCGTTCACTTCATCATTAGCGATCAGCTCTCCCCCGGGAAAATAAAAGAAGGAGTTGCCGTTACCGGAGGAATCAAGCCCCTCGAGAACCGACCGCAAATAGTCGCTCGTGAAGGTTGTCTCCACGATGGATACGACATTCGACAAATCGGGTTTTGTAATCGAAGGGTTCGTGAAATAGAGATGAAAGGATAGCTGTCCTTCCTCTTTGCGGACCAGCCACCGGTTTTTAGGTGTATGGGAGAGCAGTACACGGTTAAAATCCGCTTGATCGGACGTTGATATGACTTCCTCGCTCGCTGGCCAATAAACCGTCAACTCATGAATAAGCGAATCTACCTGACTTTGCAGTATAAGCTTCTCTTCCACATTTTTACGCATGAGCAAATGGTTGACGTATTCGGGAAACTCCCATGAACTGGCATATGCCTTGATGCTGGAGTCGTTCACAAGCAATAACGTTTGTATTTCGAGCTGCCTTAACGACTGCTCCAGCCGCTGCATCGTAAATTCAAGCTGCTTCGACGCTGAATTTTCCAAGGTTTCCTTGACAACGTTTTCGCTCGTCTGGTTGGCATACGCAAACAGCAGCGTGGCCGGAACGAGCAATACGGCCAGCATGATGAGAAGCTTGTGGAATATTTTATATTTTATCATGATCGTCACCGCCCGGGCTGAGATTAATGAAACAGGTTATGAGTGGGGATATAGATGTTAAGACCTTATCATAGGTTGGGACGAAGCCCGTTGATATAATAGTAGCAGAAGCGTTTGCAAGTGTAATCATGGTAATTATAGAGAGGAGATTGGCGTATGAGGAGCGGGCTGAGTGAGCCTTCCGCACATACTCCCGCGGTCAGAGCGGAGTCGAAATGGAAGAGGGGGTTTAAGAAGACTTGGCCTCTGCACGTATTGATACTACCGGCGTTAATCATTGCGTTGGTGTTTCATTATCTCCCGATATTCGGACTTGTTATGGCTTTTCAGGACTACAAGCCATGGCTCGGATTTTTTAAATCGGATTGGGTAGGGTTTAAGCATTTTCAGTCTTTATTCATGTTTGATGAATCTGTTCAGGTCATTTGGAACACGCTGATCATTTCGGTGTTAAAGATCGTTTGCGGATTGTTTGTTCCGATCGTATTCGCTTTACTGCTTAATGAAATCCGCAAAAGCGGTATTAAACGAGGCATCCAAACACTGGTCTACCTTCCCCATTTCTTATCCTGGGTTATCCTTGGCGGCATTCTGATTGACCTGTTGTCGGTTAAGGGCGGACTGGTCAATCGGATGCTGACCGATTGGTTCGGCTCGCAGCCTATATTCTTTCTTGGCGACGGAGACTGGTTCCGGTTCGTTGTCGTCGTCAGTGATATATGGAAGGAATTCGGATTCGGTATGATCATCTATCTGGCTGCGATTACAGCCGTGAATCCCGCATTGTACGAGGCTGCCGAGGTCGATGGGGCGACCCGTCTGCAGCAGACAATCAACGTCACGCTTCCGACCATGCTGCCGATTATTGTCGTAGTGGCGACGCTGCAGCTGGGCAATGTGCTTAACGCGGGCTTCGACCAAATTTTTAACCTGTACAACCCTTTGGTATACGACAAGGGGGATGTCATTGATACCTATGTGTACCGCTCAGCCATGCTTAAAGGGGATTTCAGCTTTGCAACGGCGGTGGGATTGTTTAAATCAATCATTAGCTTTGTACTAATCATCATCTCGTACCGAATGGCTTATAAATTCGCGAATTACAGGATTTTCTAAGAGAGAGGGGGAGAAGCCATGTACTATAAATCGAACGGCTATAAGGTATTTAACGTTTTTAATCATTTGTTTCTCATTACGATGTCGCTGATTTGCATTTTGCCGCTTCTTCATGTGTTTGCTGTGTCTTTGAGCGGGAAGTCGGCAGCGACGGCCAACATCGTCAATTTATGGCCGGTGGACTTCACACTTGAATCCTATCAGAAGACGGTCGATAATCCTGCTTTTATAAAGGCTCTGCTATATTCGGTATATCGTACCGTTCTGGGAACCGGAATCGGAATGGCGGTCATCATTTTCGCAGGATATGCCTTGTCCAAGAAATATAAGGAATTTAAAAGCCGGAACGGCTATATGTGGTTTTTCGTGTTTACGATGCTCTTTTCAGGAGGGCTGGTTCCCGGCTATATTCTTATTACTAACCTTGGTCTGATCAACACGATATGGGCGCTTGTACTGCCGCCGGCATTAAGCGTTTATAATATGATTCTGATGATGAACTTTTTCCGCACGATTCCCGGCGAGCTCGAAGAAGCGGCGCTGATCGACGGTGCCGGGCTGTTCCGGATTTTGTTTTATATCCATCTGCCGATATCGATGCCTGCCCTTGCGACGATTACGCTGTTTACGCTTGTAGGGCATTGGAATTCCTGGTTCGACGGGCTCATTTATATGATGGATACGTCGAAGTATCCGCTGGCCACTTTCCTGCAGACTGTCGTCGTTCAGCAGGATTTCAGCAAGATGAGCATCAATCCGGAGGATTTGGAAAACCTGTCACAGCGTACCGTCAAAGCGGCTCAGATCTTTATCGGCGCACTGCCTATTTTGCTCGTTTATCCGTTTTTGCAAAAATATTTCGTTAAGGGCATCGTGCTCGGCGCTGTAAAAGAATAGAAAGGGCGGGTGAAGCATGACCTATGTTTTCTCGGCAGCCTCGTTTCATACGGATTCAGCTTCGCAGCTGAACATCAAGGAAAAAAACCGGTTTCAGGTAGTAACCGGCAAAGATGGCGGTAGCATTCGCTTGGATGAGTCCCAATGCCGAACGGTAGACTGGCCTGAATACGATTATCTAACCGCAGAGGCATACCATGAATCTCATAATGTGCTGGTGCTGCTGTTTACCTTTTACGAAGAAGGAAACCGGTCGATTACCGTCCATTACGGCCTGCTGCCTTATGTGAAAACAAAGATTTGCCTGCCTTTGCAGGCTTTGAATGGGGAAAGACTGTTTCTTGACCGGTACCCGGGCATTATGCAATCCGTGCTGCGGGGCGATTCTTCCGTTGACCGGAGGCGCATAAGCGGTTTTGCCATTTCGACGATTGAATCTGTTGCAGTGAGAAGCTTTGAATTGTCCGGGCTAACGCTAAGCCGCTCGCTGCCGGATTTCGAATATGAAGCTGCTCCCTACATTGATGAGCTTGGTCAATTAACGGGTAAGGATTGGGCTGGAAAGACTCAGTCCCTGGAAGAGCTTATCCATATGCTCAATAAGGAGCGGGATACAGCGCGTGAAAATAATCAAACGCATGCGAGTATGGGGCATTACGGAGGATGGAAGAAGCTTTGTTTTGAACCTTCCGGCTATTTTCGCACAGAATTCGACGGTAAAAACTGGTGGTTCGTTGATCCTGAGGGTTATGCGCTGTTCAGTACGGGAATGGATTGCGTCAACCCGCATGATCACATGCGGGTAAATGGAATGGAGCATCTGATCCCTCCGCTTCCGGCTGTGGACGGACCGTTTCGCGACGCATGGAGCTCCCATAGCTACAGCTTTGCTGTGAGCAACTTGATTTGCGCCTTTGGAGAGGAATGGCGGGAGGCTTGGGCCGACCTTACGGAGCACCGGTTAAAGGAATGGGGAATCAATACGGTCGGGAATTGGTCGGGAGCAGATTTTATCGGCCGCTCCGAGCTCCCGTATGTGTATCCGATGTTCGATTTCCCAACAACGAAGGCTACGATCTTTCGCGATTTTCCCGATGTGTTTAGCCCGGAATATGAGCAGAATGCAATGGCATTTGCGGAGCAGCTGCTTTCCTTTAAGGAGGATCGCAGATTAGTAGGCTATTTTATGCGGAACGAACCCCACTGGGCATTTGTTGACGGATTGGATTTGACGGAGGAAATGCTACGGCATCCATTCGTGTTTGACTGTAAAAAGCGGTTTGTCGCTTGGGTAGAGGAAAAATATGAGGTTATTGGCCATTTGAATGCGGCCTGGGAAACCTCTTACCTGCATTTTGAACAGCTTTTGGATTGTCGGAAGGTTGAAATTACTGAAAGCAGTGCAAGCAAAGAAGATTTTGCAGCATTCAACCGGATGATGATACGCCGTTATGTGGAGGTTCCTGCCCGTTATTGCAAGGAAGCGGATCCCCATCACTTGAATCTGGGGATGCGGTATGCATGGGTTGCCAATGACGATCTGCTCGAGGGCTGTGAGCTATTCGACGTATTTTCGATTAATTGTTATCAATTTCAGCCGGATCGGCAGCTAATCGAACGGATCAGTAAGCGTCTGAATATACCAGTCATGATTGGCGAGTTTCATTTTGGAGCCGCTGACGTTGGAATGCTGGCTTACGGTATTCGCGCGGTTGCAACACAGGAGGACAGAGGGCTGGCCTATCGTTACTTTGTAGAGCAGGCGGCATCTATTCCGGAGCTAATCGGCGTCCATTATTTTCAATTAAACGATCAGCCCGTATTGGGACGGTTCGACGGAGAGAATTATCAGATCGGTGCGGTTGACGTTTGCCAGCAGCCCTACCGCCCGTTCACCGAAGCAATGAGGCAGGCTTACGACCGGATGTATGAGATTCGGATAGGAGAAATCGAGCCTTACGGGGAATGTCCGAAGGAAATTCCGAAGACGGGATTTTAAATAAAGCAGTTAGATTTGGTTCGATCCAAGAAGACGATTCTGAACCCGGCAATTTTGTCGGAACAGGATCGTCTTTTTCTGGTTTAATCGCGGGGAAACAATCAAACCGGGTCAGCTAAATGATTAAAACCGCTATGATATGTAAAAGATTAGAAGGAGTAATTACTTCCTTCTTTTAGAGAAATTCTATTATAGCGATTGGACGGTGAGTGAGATTTCTATGCTTAGAGGGTTCAAAAAGTCGAAAACAAAATCGAATGCCGCTGTTCCGAGTCTTTTTTTAGAAGAGCATAAAAATGATAGAGTAACCGGCAATCTTGAAGATACCATCACTTTTATCAAGGGCATCTTAGGCGTGAACGACGATTTTAGCATGCGCAAATTCCATGTATTCGGGAAGTACCCGGCTGCCATGTTTTACTTTTCCAATATGATCAATCAAACGTTGTTAAACGAGGATATTTTAAAACCATTAATGTATCCCCCCTCTCATCTGGAAGGAAGATCCATTGAGCAGGATCAATTAAAGGATGTTCTGTTGAACGAGACCCTGTACCACAGCGAAGGGAAGTCGGAACAGAAACTCGCTACTTTGGTTGAAGGCATTTTGCGTGGCGGGACTGTAATTGCCGTTGAAGGAATTGAAGAAGCTTTTTTTGTAGGTATGCGCAGTATTGAAAAGAGATCTATAGATCAACCGGCAACCGAGCAGGTGATTAGAGGTCCGCGGGAAGGCTTTATCGAACCGATTGGGACGAATATCGGTCTGATCCGATACAGGTTGCAATCGACCGATCTTCGAATCCAAACGATGGAAATCGGCCGCAGAACGAAATCAACGGTAGCTGTTTTTTATATGGAAGGCATTACAAATCCGGATCTTGTGAAGGAACTGAACAAACGCCTTTCCAAAATCGATATTGATGCCGTGCTGGATTCGGGATATCTGGAACAGTATATCGAGGATAATCATCTTTCGCCGTTTCCTCAAGTTCAGTATACGGAACGTCCGGATAAAGTAGTTGCAAACCTGCTGGAGGGAAGGATTGCCATCTTAGTCGACGGGTCTCCCTTAGCTTTGGTTATTCCAACCGTCTTCAGCCAGTTTTATCAAACCGTAGAGGACTATACCGAACGATATTTGTTAATGAGCTCTATTCGTATGGCAAGGCTTATCGCTTTAATGTTTTCATTAGTTTTTCCCTCGCTTTATGTTTCGATCATTTCCTTTAATCCGGAGTTGATTCCGACGGAGTTTGCCGTAGCCGTAGCAGGCGGGAGAGCGGGTGTTCCTTTTCCGGCCGTCATTGAAGTATTGATTATTGAAATATCAATGGAAGTATTGCGCGAAGCGACGATCCGTTTGCCTCAGCAGGTCGGGGGCGCCCTCTCCATCGTCGGCGTACTTGTTGTCGGACAGGCTGCCGTGGCTGCCGGCTTTGCCAGCCCGATTACCGTCGTCATTATCGCGTTAACAACAATCGGTTCCTTTGCGACACCAGCTTATAATGCGGCACTCGCACTGCGGCTTTTACGCTTTCCGCTCATTATTATGGCGGGTGTCTTTGGCCTTTACGGGGTCATGATCGGACTGATCGTTATTGCGAATCACCTCTTGTCACTTAAATCGTTTGGCGTTCCTTACTTGAGCCCGCTTGTTCCCGGAGATTTTCAAGGAATGAAGGATTTGTTGGTGCGAGGCCCTCTATGGTGGATGAGGAAAAGACCAGCCTTCTTGCAGCCTGTAGATGAGACAAAATTAGGCGGGCATACTTATGAAGATCTCAAGAATACGGAAGAAAATGTGCTTGATCCATCGAAATATCAAAAATAAGAAGGGATGTTGACATTAATGGAGACTCGCCAGATTACCGTCATCCAAGCAGCCGCCATTCTTATTAGCACCATAATCGGAGTAGGTGTGCTTCCACTCCCGCTTTTTGCCGTACGCGCAGCGGATTCAGGAGCTCCTCTCGTTACCTTTCTCGGTATGATGGTAGCCTTTGTCGGATTGGTATTCATTACGGTGCTTGGTATGCGGTTTCCTAATAAATCAATCGTTCAATACAGCGAGGACATCCTTGGGAAATGGTTTGCTTGGCTCGGCAGTGCTTTTATTATCGTTTTCTTTGCCGTATTAACATCTCTCGCCGCACGTGAGTTCGGCGAAGTCGTCGTTACTTCAGTACTGAAAACAACCCCTGTAGAAGTTACCGTTATCGTTATGCTGCTGCTCGCAGCCATTTCAACACGCAATGACACCACGACATTTGCTTACATCCATCATTTTTATTTTCCATTACTTTTATTTCCGGCTTTGTTGATCGTCGCGCTTTCATTGAATAATGGCGATGTAATCAATCTGCAGCCTATATGGGGCAATGAACCGAATGGGACGATGAAAGGTATTTTAACTATTGCTGCGCTATTTCAAGGCTCCTTCATCATGACCTTAGTCATTCCTTCCATGCGGCGGCCTGAGAGGGCGATGAGGGCTAGTATATTTGGAATGCTTATTGCCGGCGGCCTATACGTCATACTCGTCGTCGCCGCGGTTAGTGTATTTGGCGCAGAAGAGATAAAGCAGCTGCTTTGGCCGACTCTGGAATTAGCGAAGGCGACCTCCCTGCCTGCCAATATTTTAGAGCGTCTCGATGCGGCATTTCTCGCTGTCTGGGTTACCGCTGTATTTACCACTTTGCTTTCTAGTTATTTTCTTACTATTCAGGCGATAAATCACCTGTTTCGATTGCGTGACCATAAAATATTCTCTTTATTCATTTTGCCATTTGTCTTTATAACGGCCATGCTGCCTCAAAACATTGTACAGTTGTATGGCATTATCGAAACCGTTGGACGCATCGGACTCTCCCTTACCATCGGCTATCCGGGCCTGCTGCTGCTGATTTCTATCTTTCGTAAAAAGAGAGGTAATCCTGTTGGAGAAAAGAACTTGGATAAAAACAGTTAAAGTATTGTGCGCCGTGTCTGTTTTGATGCCATTGCTTACAGGGTGCTGGGACCGGCTGGAGATTGAGGAAAGAGCCGTTGTTTTGGGCGTATCTATTGACGTCGCAGAGCCGGAAGCCGAGAGAGAAGAGGATGACATTACCCATCTTAAAGGCACGTTTCCAGCTCCGGAAAGAGGACTGGTTCGCGTTGCCGTTCAAATTGCCCTTCCGGGACGGATTCCGCTCGGACCGGGTGAAGGCGGAGGAGGAAAGGGTGCTTCGGCAGAAACCGTATGGATCATTGATGTAGTAGGTCATTCCATCGATGATGCTTTTATGAATTTACAGCAACAGCTCTCCAGCAGACTTTTTTTTGGTCACTTGCGTGTCATCGTTGTATCTGAAGCATTAGCAAAAAAAGGACTGGGAAATGTCAATGATTATTTCCGCCGTAATTCGGAAGTGCGCAGAATGGCATGGATGATGATTTCAAAAGGAAAAGCGCTGGAGATCATGAAGGCTGCGCCACAATTAGCGCGGGTGCCTACCCTCTACCTTATGTCAACGTTGGATGAAGGCATCCGGATGGGCAAGTTTCCGAAAGATTATCTAGGAATATTTTGGAGTAATTCTTCTAAGAAAGGACAAGAAGGATTTCTGCCTTATGTCAGCCTTAAGAAAGAACAAAATGTAGAGATTAAAGGCTTGGCTTATTTTGTAGCCGATAAAATGGTAGGCATAACGAAACCGCTTGAAATAGGCGGTTATATGGCAATTAAAGGGATGAATCCCGCGGGGTATCAAGTGTTTGTCAAGCTGGATGGTTCATCCGAAACGGTAATAACCGGTGCTACCCACCGCAACTCAAAATTGGACGTTCGAATCAAAAACGGCATACCTCATTTCACGATTACAACTGCTCTCGAGGTTAATCTAGAGGAAAAAATCAGTGAGGCAATAAATATTAATGATCCTAACATCCTCAAAGAAATCGAACAAGAACAAACCGAGGCTTCGGTGAAACTTTACTCGGATATTATAAAAAAAACACAGGAAAAAGGTTCGGATATATTTGGTTTCGGTGAATATGTGAGGGCGAAAGAACCTGGCTATTGGAATAAGCATATTCAAACCACAGAGCGATGGAGAGAGATGTACAAAAAGATGACGTTCGATGTTAAAGTAACCATAAAAGTTAGACGGATCGGCATGAAAGCTAGATAGCCGATTGTCAATTTTGAATTTAAGGAGGAAACCGAATTTGCTTGGCGGCGGCTATTCCATTAGTTATCTCAATTACGGCATATTCTTATGGTTGTTTAGCGGATTGTTTATATTAGTCTTCGATGCAAAAGGACATCACTCCGCTGCAAGGAACAAGGAACAAAAAGTATCACGTTTTCTCGGATGGTTTAACTTAACTGCAGGTGTTGTTGTGTTTTTAGTAAAATGGTTGTTCCTATGACTGGCATTCGATAGCGATGGATGCATATGAATAGAAAATAAAATTCGCGATCGTATTTTTGTTCGGACAATTTCCGCGTTGTTCCCGTCCACATACAATAGTGGTGTATAGCCTAAACGGTGTTGGAAGGGGAGTAGCGCTGTGAGTAAGCGGACATTAATGGTTGTGTCGCTTGTACTTTACGCTTTGCTTGTCATCGTGATTCTGATCGACGTCCTCGTAAAGTAAACGCATGGCAGAACAGAGGCTGTCTCGTAAGTAGATGTTTCTACTTTCGAGACAGCCTCCTGTTTGTTAATCAAAAAAAACCGATATATGTGGCTAAATGCCGAGCTTCATTTTCCGGTAGTCCTTCGGTACGACACCCTTTATTTCCCGGAAGATGCGGGAGAATGTTTTGTAGGAGCCGTACCCGACCTCGAGCGCGATTTCTGCAACGCTCATTTCAGTGGAGACGAGCAGACTGCAGGCATGGCGAAGGCGTAAATCATGCAGGAAGTGAACGAACGTTTGCCCGGTCGTTTGTTTGATGACCTCGCTGATACGAGAGACACTGAGCGAGAAACGGACCGCTAAATCGGATAACGCGAGATCATCTTGATAATGGCTATGGATATAGTGGATAATCGGCCATACCGATGCGTTCGTTTTGGAAGCGGGATTCGCAACGGTAAGTGTCGGCGCTGTTTTCCGGCGATATCGGTCAAAACCAATTAATATCTCCTTCAGCTTGACCTGCAGCATCGTTCGCCGCCAGGGTTCCTGCCCTTTATATTCGTTAAACATGTCCTCTATTAAACAACGCATTCGTTCATTATCCTGCCCATCCAGCTGCGCAAACGACGGCATCGTATTTCGGTCAATTAAGTCCAGCAGGCCCTCTTCCTGTCCCGGCTCCATCAATAAGTCCATGCTAAACATGCAATTATATAAAACTAACGTGCTGCCCGGCTCCGTAAACAGCTCATGCACCTGGTAAGGGAGAACAAATGTAAACGTTCCGGGCAGCATCTGATGCCTCATATCATTAATCGACTCCGAGCCTCTACCGTCAACAACGTACGAAAACTCCAAAAAATCGTGGCGGTGAGGACGAAATCCGTGATAAAGCCGGTTTAAGCTAATATGAAGAGGAGAAGACGTGTTCATATTTGGATACGTTTTCAAATAGTCGGGATAGTATGTCATATTTTAGTCGATTCCTCCGAAAAACTGAGACTTTTTCCGAAAAACAAGCACGCTTTCTTTTATCGTTTATTCTAACATAAATAAAGAGAGCAGTTTTAAGCTTATGCTTACGAAGCTAAGTTTGCTCCGCAACCTTTTTAGGAGGAAACAACGTGGCGAATACAAATAAAATTAGAATTGGCATTATTGGTGCAGGAAACATCGGTGGCGTTCATGCCGGCGAATTTTCAAAGCTAACGGATCTGTGCGAAATTACAGCGATTACCGATGCGTATTTACCGCTAGCCGAGGAGAAAGCAAAGCAATACAGTATCGCAAACGTTGCTGCGTCTCCCGAAGAACTGATCCGGCGTCCGGACGTGGATGCGGTCATCATCGGCGTGCCTAACCAATTTCACGCACCGCTTGCCATCCAGGCCATTGATGCCGGCAAGCATGTTCTGCTGGAGAAGCCGATGGGAATAAACGGCGATGCCGCCCGTCAAATTTTGAAAGCCAGCCAAGCGTCAAATTCCGTTGTTATGGTTGGTCATCAAATGCGCTGGGAATCGGTTCCCATGCAAATCAAAGAGCAAGTTGACCGGGGCGAGCTCGGCAAAATTTATACGGCAAAAACCGGCTGGTTCCGCCGCAAAGGCATTCCGGGCTGGGGAACATGGTTCACGCAAATGGATCAATCGGGAGGAGGCCCGCTCATCGATATCGGCGTTCACATGCTTGATCTGGCTCTGTATTTGATGGGCAATCCGAAGCCGGTATCGGTATATGGCGCCACTTATGCGGAATTTGGTCCAAGCCGCAAAGGAATCGGCACATGGGGCAAGCCGAATTGGAACGGTACTTACGACGTAGAGGATTTGGCAACCGCTTTGATCAAAATGGAAGACGGCAGCACGCTGTCGCTCGAAGTGAGCTGGGCCGTTCATATGGATACGGACAATACTCCGTTCATCCATTTAATGGGATCGGAAGGCGGCGCAAGCTATCGCGGCGGTCAAGGTAAGCTGTTGACGGAGAAGTTCGACCGTCCAATCGAGACGGAGCTTCGTAAAGCAGATAACGATGAAGGCGAGCGTGCACGCTTAAGCCGTCATTTCTTGGATTGTATCAGCGAAGGCAAGCAGCCGATTACATCGGCTTTGTCTGGATTAACGAATAATTTAGTGCTGGACGCGATCTATGAATCTTCCCGTACGGGCAATGAAGTGAAGCTCGATTGGAATCTGAACTAATCCTAATAACGATATAAGAGGAGGGAACCGAATGCTAAGAGGATTAACCGGCGCCGGACTTGGCCGTATTGAGAGCGACGAACGTTTGATCGAGCTGGCCGCAGCACATGGATTTCAAGCAGTAGATTTGGATGCTGCCGCGTTCGTAGAGCGTCATGGCGTAGAAAAAGCGCGCGAGCTGCTTGCCGGGAGCGGCGTTGTGATCGGCTCTATTGGTCTGCCCGTGGAATGGAGAACGACAGAAGAGGCATTTCTGGAAGGCTTGAAAAAGCTTGCTTCATCAGCTGCCGCGGCAGCTGCGCTCGGCTGCAAAAGCTGCTGTACGTACATTTTACCTTCGACTGATTTAAAAGCAGCGCATTTCATGGCTCTCGCGACAAGCAGATTGCGTACATGCGCACAAATTCTCGGTGCATACGGCATTCGTCTCGGGCTTGAATTCGTAGGTCCGCATCATTTGCGAACGCGTTGGGCGAATCCATTTATATGGACGCTCGCGGAGACGCTGGATTGGATCGAAGCCATTGGCGAGAGCAATGTCGGCTTGTTATTCGATTCTTATCATTGGTACACTAATGGGCTGACCGTTGCCGAGATAGAGTCGCTTCGGGCTGATCAAATCGTACATGTTCATATTAATGACGCGCCGAATGTACCGGTCTCGGAAGCGCTAGACAACGGACGTATTTATCCGGGGGAAGGCGTCATCGATTTGGTCGGGTTTCTTCAGGCGCTGCAAAAAATCGGCTACAAGGGAGCCGTTTCACAAGAGATTTTAACGGCGGAGGCTCCTAACCAGTCACCTGAAGAGCTTATATTACGCTCGAAGGCTGGCTTCGATAAAGTATTTAACGCTGCCGGGTTATAAGAAGTGAAGTACAAAAGCGTGGATTCCGCAAAGGATTCACGCTTTTCTTTATTTCTTAAAGTTGAAAAGGACAGGCATTTGACGGTCTCAATCATTTCCGTTTTTTTATATTCTTTTTTTTCATATTTTTCAAAGAAGAGATAACCTGTATCATAAGAGAGGTATTAGAACATCGAGACCCACTGAAAGCCGCCAGCAACAAAAGGAGGGATGTGTTTTTTAAAAAAGGCAGCGCTTACAAATATACTTCAATCCCTTTAGGACGGTTTTTGAAGCTTTATCAAATTACTTAGTCAAAGGAGACTTTCGATGACGTTACGAAGTGAAAAATCTTTTTTTGGAATTATGATGACCGTAGCCTTGCTTATGAGTATGTTTTCATTCACGACTTCGGCTTCTGCTGCAACGCCTATGCAGACCTATGTCGACGCGATGCAGCCCGGATGGAACTTAGGCAATTCGCTCGACGCGACAGGCGACGAAACCTCTTGGGGCAATCCGGCAATTACCCAAGCATTGATTCAACAGATTGCCGCCCAGGGCTATAAGAGCATCCGGATTCCGATTACATGGAACCACCGGATGGGCGCCGCTCCGGACTATACGATCGATCCTGTATTCATGGCCCGGGTACAGCAAGTTGTTGACTGGTCGCTGGATGCGGGTCTATATGTCATGATCAACCTCCACCATGACTCATGGTTGTGGCTAAACACGATGGGGACGAATCATGACGAAATGCTGGCCAAATATAATGCGGCATGGACTCAAATCGCCAACCACTTCAAAAATCATTCCAACAAGCTGATGTTCGAAAGCATCAACGAACCGACCTTTAACGTTGATACGGCGACGCAATTGACGCTGCTCAATGAGATTAATACGTCCTTCTTCAATATTGTAAGGTCGTCCGGCGGAGGAAATGCCGTTCGCCCGCTCGTGCTGCCGACGATATGGACCAATTCCTCGCAAGAATATTTGGATTCGCTCAATAATACGATGGCCAGTCTGAATGATACGAATTTGATTGCCACCGTGCATTATTACGGATATTGGCCGTTCAGCGTAAACATCGCGGGCGAAACCAAGTTTAATGACACATCGATTACCGATATCACTTCATCGTTTGACCGTCTCTATAATACGTTTGTAGCTAATGGGATTCCCGTAGTCATAGGCGAATATGGACTGCTCGGCTTCGACAGAGGCGTGGGTGGAATCGAGCATGGCGAGATGCTGAAGTATTTTGAGTTCTTCACCCAGTATGCCAAATCGAAAAGCATAACCCATATGCTGTGGGATAACGGCCAGCATTTTAACCGCAGCACATTCCAGTGGAATGATCCGGAGCTTTATAATGTCATCAAGGCAAGCCTGACAGGTCGTTCGTCTACCGCCGCAACCGATCAGATCTTCATCAAGCAAGGCGCTTCGGTTACGGACGCTTCGATCGCTCTGAACTTGAATGGCAATAGCTTTGTCTCGCTCAAGAACGGAAACAGCACTTTGAAATCGGGCAGAGACTACACGTTGAGCGGCAGCACATTGACCGTCAAAGCAAGTTATCTCTCCAAGCTAACCACTGGCGGGACCGGCGAGAAGGCGGTGTTGACGGCCCAATTCAGCGCAGGCGCCAATTGGAGCATCCATGTGCTCTATTATAATACGCCGGTGCTGCAAAACGCTTCCGGTACGACAAGCGGCTTTGTGATTCCGACAGCCTTCAACGGCGACCGTCTTGCAACAATGGAGGCCGTGTACGCTGCAGGCGGCAATGCCGGTCCGCAAAACTGGACCTCGTTCAAGGAATTCACCTATACGTTCTCGCCTTCCTACACTAACAATCAAATTACGCTTACACAAAATTTCTTTAATGAAGTGAATGACGGAGTAGTCAACCTGAAGTTCCACTTCTGGAGCGGTGCGGTCATCAATTACACGATCACGAAGAGCGGTACAAGCGTTGTAGGCGAAGCTTCCTAATAGCTGATCCAATTGAATATGAAAAGGCCTGTCCAATCTCGAAGAGGTTGGATTAGGCCTTGGTTTTTTATTCTATTGAAATCCATACATTTTTCATTCATGCCATGTAATAAACGGAGCTTAAGTTGTTCGATATTGTTCGGGCGTTTGCCGCTCAAGCTTGCGAAATGTCGCGATAAAATGGCTGGAATCACGAAAGCCTGCCATTTCCGCAATGTGATGGATGGGGCTTGAACGTCGGTTGGCCAGCAATTCCTTTGCCTTGCGGATTCTCAGCTTGATGAGATATTGGTATGGCGTGTTGCCGAAGGCCTGTTTGAATAAGGAATTAAGATGTCTTTGACTAATTTGTACGCGATCGGCCATATCAGTCATGCCAAGATCAGGATTGTGATATTCTGTATCGAGATATTTAAGCAGCGGCGTTAATCGTTCGACAAGGCTCTGTATGGAAGGCGTTCTATTGGTTCTTCCCTGCTTCTTCAGATTGACAAGGAAACGGTAGATGCCGACCGAGTTATCCAAGCCCGTTAAATCTTGGGTAAGCAGCGCATCTTCCAGCATTTGTTCAACAGCTTTTTCCAGTTCCGTACCGGCTGACCAATCATAGACCGTCGAACATAGAATGCCTAAAATGGATAGGAATGGAGTGACCTTCGTGCCATCGAAGGTCAAATAGTAAGTAGACCATCTATCGCCAATTTTACGATACCGATGAGCAGCATACGGCATTAATAGGATGCCGTGGTGAGGTGGGAGTGTAAATTTTCGGCCTCCCAGGATAATTTCACCCTCGCCTGAAGCCGTTTGCAACCAATGGTAACATGAATAACCGTCTTGACGAATGACCGTCTCCTGCACCGGATTAAATCCTATGCTTTCAATGTAAAAGGGAACGAACTGTTCGGGCATCGTCATTAGCAAATGAGTCTTCGCCCCAAACATATGCCTCACCAGGCTTCCGTTTTTTTATTTTTTTTAAGGATAGTAGAATTTATAGTATCAGAGAAAGAACCGGAGAGGCCGTTTCCGCTTTTCCAATATCATACCGATACCTCCTTTTATTCAGCTTTACGGCGAACGTCATGGCGCTGTTGTTCTAGAAAGATCAATGGTAACGCTTACAAAAAAGCATATCAAGTTTGCTAGCGCTTGTGTACCTGGACAATTCGCGTTGTTTTCATGAGATAATTAGATAAAATATCCAATTTTTAAAGCAAAGGCTAAGGCTGAAATAATATATATCAAATCATGCAGTCCGTATCATCTAACAGGAATTCGTTGATCCGTGGTTTTTTTATTTTAGCACTAATTTTTATATGAATTTTCATGAAATCTAACGGGTACTTTATGACATGGAAATTCCGTTATGATGAATAATAACCGTTTTCTAACGATAATGTGAAAGCGATAACAGGAGATTGAGACATGGAAAAATGGGCAGAGAAGGAACATCCGTGGACACTTTGGTACAAGCAGCCGGCTTCGAGATGGGAAGAAGCATTGCCGATCGGTAATGGCCGTATGGGAGGCATGGTGTTCGGCGGTATTGATAAGGAACGAATTCAATTAAATGAAGATACGCTGTGGTCGGGCTTTCCGCGCGATACGAACAATTATGAGGCATTGCGTTATTTAAAGCGTACTCGTGAGTTGATTGCGCAGAAGCGCTTTGTAGAGGCGGAGCAGCTTGTACAGTCAAAGATGCTTGGTACGAATGTCGAAGCGTATCAACCGATGGGGGATTTATTTGTAGAGCAGCATTTTGATCAGAAGGTTGCTCAGGCTGCGAACTATAATCGCCAGCTGGATATTGATGCCGGCGTTGCGTCGACCAGCTTTCAGATCGGCAATACCGTATACAGCCGGGAAGTATTCGTGAGCGCCGTTGATCAGGTTCTTTGTATGCGCTATGACGCAGAGGGTGACCAATTTCTATCATTAACGGCGTCGCTTTATTCTTCTGTACAATTTGAGCTATCTTCTGAGAACGGCAGCGTTATTGTGCTGGACGGACGATGCCCGAGCCATGTTGCAGACAATTATATGGGAGACCATCCGAAGGCGGTCCAATATGAGGCGGACCGTGGTGTAACGTTCCAAGCAAGGCTTCATGTAAAGGTGGATGGAGGAGCAGCTTCGGTAAGCAGCGACAATCAAATTGATGTTCGAGGCGCGCGTTCGGTTACCTTTATGCTCAGCGCCGCAACAAGCTTTGTGAGATTTGATAGTCAACCGAAGAAGAGTAAGGAGGAGCTTCGGGAGCAAAACTGCCGTGTACAAGACAGCGCATCGGCATACGGCTACGATCAGCTCCGCGAACGCCATATGGAGGATCACCGCGGCATGTTCCGGCGGGTGCAGATTGATTTGGGACAAACTCCTAACGGGCTGCTGCCGACAGACGAGCGGCTCGATGCATACAAGATAGGCGGGCAGGATCCGCAATTGGAAGCGTTATATTTTCAGTATGGCCGCTACTTGCTAATGGCGAGCTCGCGGCCGGGGACGCAGCCCGCCAACCTGCAAGGGATATGGAATGACCGGGTACAGCCGCCATGGAACAGTGACTATACGACGAACATCAATACGCAAATGAACTATTGGCCAGCGGAGATCGGCAATCTGAGTGAGTGCCATGAGCCGCTGATTCAAATGATTGAAGAGCTAAGCCAGACCGGCGCCCGCACGGCGGCTATTCACTATAATAGCCAAGGCTGGGTCGCGCATCACAACGTTGACCTATGGCGGACGTCCACTCCGACTGCCGGGCACCCAAGCTGGGCGTTCTGGCCGCTTGGCGGCGTATGGCTTACGCAGCATTTATGGGAGCATTATTTGTATAATCCCAACGTTGATTTTTTACGCGAAAAAGCGTATCCGCTAATGAGAGGCGCAGCTTTGTTTTGTTTAGACTGGCTGAAGGAGAATAAGGAAGGGCTTCTTATGACATCACCTTCCACGTCTCCGGAAAACAAGTTTCTGACACCGGAAGGCGAGGCCAGCAGCGTGGCTGAGTCTTCGGCTATGGACATTACGCTTATACGCGAGCTGTTTGACCATTGTATGGAAGCTGCGCGGCTGCTTGATATCGATGAGCCATTGGTCGAGCGGATTGCTGCAGCGATCCGCAAGCTTCCGCCGCTGCAAATATCGCCAAACGGTTTGCTGCAGGAGTGGCATGAGCATTTTGAAGAGCAGGAGCCTGGACATCGGCACGTTTCCCATTTATACGGCTTATATCCGGGAACAACCATTAACAACGATGAGACGCCGGAGCTTGTAGAAGCGGGAAGATTATCACTGGAGAGCCGCATTAATAATGGCGGCGGTCATACGGGCTGGAGCTGCGCATGGCTTATTAACTTATATGCACGGCTGCAGGATTCAGAGTCGGCATACCGTTTTATCCATACGCTGCTCGCACGGTCGACGCATCCGAATTTATTCGACGATCATCCGCCGTTTCAAATCGACGGCAACTTTGGCGGAACCGCAGGCATTGCCGAGCTGCTGCTGCAAAGTCACTTGGACGGCATCGTGCTGCTTCCGGCGCTTCCGGCAGCTTGGCCAAGCGGTTACGTGAAAGGGATAAAAGCAAGAGGCGGCTTCATCGTTGATATAGAATGGCAAGCCGGCCAGCTGATTACTGCCCGCATCCAATCGACCCACGGTGCTTTGTGCAGTCTGCGGCACGCGTCGGCAATCGTCGTTCAAACCCCGGATGGAACCATTATTGATGCATCCAAGCCATTCGAAACGAAAGTGAATGAGTGGTATACCGTTTTACCAGCAATCCTTAAGGAGAGATAAAGACGATGACGACGAACACACGTTTTCCATTTGAAAATATTGAGCTTCCGCTTGAGGAGCGCGTTACCGACCTCGTTTCCCGCTTTACGCTCGAAGAGAAAATCGAATCGATGGTCCAATACCAGCCAGAAATTGAACGACTCGGCGTTAAAGCCTATAAGCACGGTACGGAAGCAGCGCACGGCATGGCATGGCTCGGCGAAGCAACGACGTTTCCGCAGCCAATCGGACTCGGCTGCACATGGAACCCGGTGCTGCTGAAGGAAATCGGCTCCGTTATCGGTGACGAAGCGCGCGTCTACTTCCAGCGTAATCCTGCCATTAACGGATTAACGCTATGGGCGCCAACCGTCGATATGGAACGTGATCCGCGTTGGGGACGGACGGAGGAAGCGTACGGCGAGGATCCGAAGCTGACAGGCGAGCTCACGGCTTCGCTCGTGCAAGGCATTCAAGGGGATCACCCGCTTTACTTTAAAGCGGTTGCGACTCTGAAGCATTTTATCGGCAACAACAATGAAATCAATCGAGGGAGCTGCTCGGCAAGCATCGATCCGCGCAACATGAAGGAATATTATCAAGCGGCATTCAAGCCGGCCTTCGTAAAGGGCGGCGCGCATTCGATGATGACGTCGTACAACTCCGTCAACGGTACGCCGACCATTTTGCATGAAGATGTAAACAAAGTGGTGAAAGAGGAGTGGGGGATGAACGGCTTCATCGTTAGCGATGCGGGCGATTTGCTAGGTATCGTAAACGATCACAAATACTATGATTCTTATAAGGATGCCGTTGCTCATTCGATTAAAGCCGGTATCGACAGCATTACGGACGATAAAGAGAAGTCATGCGCCGCCATCCGGGAAGCGTTGGAGGAAGGCTTGCTCACGGAGCAGGATTTGGATAAAGCGCTAATTAACACGTTCCGCATTCGTTTCCGGTTAGGTGAATTTGATCCTGCTGATCAAAATCCGTATGCAAACATGCCGGAATCAAAGCTCTGCGCCCCTGAACACGGCGAATTGTCGCTGCAAGCGGCTCGGGAGTCCATCGTTTTGCTGAAAAATGAAAACAATGCTTTGCCATTAAACAAAGAAAAGCTGAATAGTGTCGCTGTTATCGGACCGCTTGCGGATGTCGTTTACCGTGACTGGTACTCCGGCTCGCTTCCATACAAAGTGACTCCTCTGGATGGCGTGAAGAGCAAGCTTGAAGGGAAAACGGTTACCTACAGCAGCGGCAATGACCGCGTCATTCTCAAATCCGCGGCTAACGGCGGGGCGATTGGCGCAGCAGCGGACAATGACGGCCGCTTGCAAGCCGGGGGAGCGGAAGCAGTTGGCGAAACTTTTGAAGTAACCGATTGGGGCTGGGGCAGCTGCACGCTCGAGAGTAAAGCTTCCGGCAAGCTGCTGACGAGCGCAGACGACGTGAACATCGCCGCGGCAGCTAACGAAGCGTTCGGTTGGTATGTAAAAGAAGTATTCAAGCTCGATGCGCAAGAGGACAACCAATTTACGATTCGGACATGGAACGGCAAGCTGGTTACAGCGCCAAACGGAGGAGCGGATTCGTTAGTCGTTGCAGAGGGGAACACTATTGGTCCAAATGAGCTGTTCACAAAGGACGTTGTTATTGACGGCATCGCAGAAGCGGTAGCGGCAGCGAAGGCAGCCGAGACGGCAATCGTCATTGTCGGCAACAACCCCCTGATTAACGGTAAAGAGGAAATTGACCGTCCAGGCTTGGATCTTGCCGCATCCCAGAATGAATTAATCAGCGCGGTATACGCCGCTAACCCGAATACGGTTGTTGTCGTTATCGGAAGCTATCCGTTTACGCTGAACGAAGTCAACGCGCAAATACCAGCGATCATCTACTTGTCGCATGCAGGACAAGAGTTGGGTAATGCGCTTGCAGACGTCCTGTTCGGCGATTACTCGCCGGCTGGCCGCCTGAATATGACCTGGTACAAATCGGAAGAGCAGCTAACGGATTTGATGGATTACGATATTTTAAAAGGGAAACGGACTTATTTGTACTTCGATGGAGAGCCGTTATATCCGTTTGGCCACGGTCTGAGCTACGGCTCATTCCGCTACAGCGGTTTTGTAATTGCAAACAATGCCACGAGCATGGAAGGCGAAGTAACCGTAAAGCTAGAGGTAACGAACGAAGCGTCTGTGAAAGCAGATGAGGTCGTACAATTGTACGTTCGCACAGAGGGCTCCCGCGTTCAGCGTCCGCTCAAAAAGCTGGTCGGTTTTACACGCATAAGCTTGCTGCCAGGCGAGACAAAGAACGTTCAGTTGATCGTACCAGCGGAAGAGCTCGCGATGTGGGATGTAACCCGCGGACGGTTCTGCCTGGAAGCTGCCGAATATACGTTTACGGCTGGCGGTTCTTCCGCTGACGCTAAGGTGTCCGCATCCATTCGAATTGACGGCGAGA
Organism: Paenibacillus prosopidis; assembly: GCF_003337375.1. GTDB lineage: Bacteria > Bacillota > Bacilli > Paenibacillales > Paenibacillaceae > Pristimantibacillus > Pristimantibacillus prosopidis. Next base: position 67,693 of record NZ_QPJD01000004.1, on the reverse strand, counting down.
CGATTCCGGCCCGCGATTTGTCGCTGCAAACGAGTGCAGAGAACTATGACGATTACGCTAATGTATATCTGGACGAAAGCAAAGAAGGCGGCACTTGCGTACGTCTGTCGCAGCCGGATGGCTGGATTAAATTTGCAGATATCGACTGGTCGAACGGTTCATCCACTATGGAAGCGCGAGTTAGCGGCGGATCGAACGGCGGCGAGCTTACCATTCGTACGGGAAGCGCCACGGGCGCTGTGGTTGGTGCTTGCAGAGTGAGTCCAAGCGGTGAACAGCAATGGCAGTCGGTCAGTATAAGCTTGTCCGGAGCGGGCAACGACAACAACCTTGTCATTAGCTTAAGCGGTACGGTGAAGCTAAGCTTCTTCCAAATTCATTAATAGTACTGCAACTTAAAAGGAGCTGCCCGGAAGGTCGATGACCCGATCTGGTGCGGCTCCTTAAGTTTTCAAGAGTTGCATTTTGCCTGTTGCGGCAGTATTCTGGAGAATAGCGATGATCTGGGAGAGAGGAGTTGCTTTTATACGATGAGTGATATTCAAATGGACTTGTATAGCGATTGGTTAACTACGGTAAAAGAAATATTCCGCGGCTCGGGACATCCTTTGCCTGAACATGTAGATGACAAAGAGACTGCTCTCGCTTACTTTATGCAGACGGCGAAAACGGAGCACGAGGCCGAGCAGCAATGCGCTTCGAATAAAGAACGGATTATTGGCCTTCAAAAAGTCATAGCGGATAACTTCGAGGCTGTCATTCTGCCGGATATTCGAAGCCGGACTGGCTATTTAGGCGATCGGTTTTCATTTAAGTGGGTGTATAACAAGGGCGAGCATATCATTGAGGAATATTCGTCATACCGGATTCCGCTCTAAATAGGGCGGAATTTTTTACATAACCGCCTCTAATTTTTATATGATAAAATAACCAATAGGTCATGTATGAATGATGTTTGAATCGTTTTATAATATAGGATGCTTTAAAAAAATGCATATAAACGTAAACGCTTTCCTTAATGTAGGAGGAGGCCGACTATAGGATGTTTAACATCAAAGAGCTTGCTAACAAAATGAACAGTATCCGCATTAAAAACAAGCTTATTTTTTCATTTATACTCGTTGTCTTCGTTCCTGTACTGATCGTCGGCATCTTTCTGACGGTTGCGTTTCGCCAAAATGTGCTCGATCAAGCGACCCAGCAAATCACGAACAATGTCGAACGGGTCAAGAAGCAGACGCTTGATATTATCCGGATGCCGATCGAAATTTCAGACAAGCTGCTCGTCGACAAACGATTGACGGATGTCATCAATACGCAATATAAGTCGACATTCGACGTTGTGGAAGCATTCTGGGATTACCGCGATTTTCGTGAGTATATTGAGCTTTATAGTGAAATTTATAACATTCGGTTTTATACGACGAACATGACGATATTGGATAACTGGGAATTTTTGAAGGTGACTGAAACGATTGCCGAAACGCCATGGTATAAGTCAGCTATGGAGCAGGAAGGCATTCATTGGGCGTATATAAATGATGAAACGAAAAATAACAGAGATTATTTAAGCCTCATTCGCAAAATCACGTTTCCTACCTATCGGACTAGCGGCATGCTTGTTATTGGCGTCAATCCAAAAGAGTTGAACGCGATGATTAGCCAAGAGCCGTTCGATACGATGATCATCGACGATAGCGGCTATATGATTGCGGCTAAAAATCCGGATTGGGTCGGCAAAAACATTTCCGAACTGGATTTCGCCAGCCAATTAACGAATAAAGCGGAAGGCACGTACGAGTTCAAATTCGACGGCAAGCCTTCCAAAATCGTTGTTGAGGATTTGCTGCCGGCATCGAGCAAAAACGGACTCAAAATCGTATCGGTATTTACGATTGACAGCATTGTAAGCGGAGCGAACCGGATCAGCCTGCTTGGCTTCGGCATCATTATGCTAAGTCTCGTCATTGCATTCATATTGATTTATATTTTTTCAACGATATTAGCGAAGCGGATGCTCGTGCTGAATAAAGATTTAAACAAAGTTGCGATGGGCGATTTGAACGTTATATCGAATGTGACAGGGAACGATGAGATCGGCATATTGTCTAAACAATTCAACAACATGGTTGTCAGCATTCGCGGCCTAATGGATGAGGTTGCGGAATCGCATAACCAGCAAGCACAGCTGCAGCTGCGGCAGAAAGAGATTAAGCTGAAGATGATGGCCAGTCAAATTAATCCTCATTTTCTGTTCAATGCGCTCGAATCGATTCGCATGAAAGCCCACATTAAAGGAGAAACGGAAATATCCGTGATCGTCCGTATGCTGGGCAAGATGATCCGGCGTAATTTGGAAGTCGGCACCAAAAAGATTGCTTTGAAGGACGAGCTTGAAATCGTCCGCTGTTATCTAGAGATTCAAAAATTCCGGTACGGAAACGACAGGCTGACATTCCGGCTTGATATTGACGATTCCGGACAAGACATCGAAATTCCACCGCTTATTATTCAACCATTAATTGAGAATGCTGTTGTACATGGGCTGGAAAATATAGCGGAGGGCGGCTTCGTGTCGTTAACGACGAAACTATGCGATCAAGTGCTTCATGTTGAAGTAGCCGATAATGGCGTCGGAATTAACGAAGATAAAATTAAACAAATCAGCGAATCGCTTCATGATATGGAAGAAGACGAAGAGTACCGGATCGGTCTGCGCAACGTCCATCAGCGATTAGTAATGATATATGGCGAAGCCTACGGTCTGACGATTCATAGTGAATTGGGCTCGGGTACCACCATTACGTTTGAAATTCCGGCAGGGGGTCATCCACATGCATAAGGTGTTAATCGTCGATGATGAACCGATGATTCGAGAAGGATTAAAAACGTTAGTTGATTGGGCCAAATACGGCTTTACCGTTATCGGTGATGCATCAAACGGCCGGGAAGCGGTCGAGAAGCATAAAGCGCTTAGTCCCGATCTCATTTTAATTGATATCCGGATGCCGGGGATGGACGGACTCCAAGCGATCGAAGAAGTGAGGAAGACGGATACGGTCTGTCATTTCTTGATTTTAAGCGGTTATGCTGATTTTAGCTATGCGAAGCAGGCGATTGCGCACAGTGTAGACGGTTATATTCTTAAGCCGATTGACGAGGATGAGCTCGAGAGCTATGTAGAGCGGATTAGCAAGCAATTAAAAAAACAATCCGAAATACAGCTGAGCTCGGAGCAAACGACAGTCCTGCTGCGTGAGGAGTTGCTTCAGAAGCTTACTGCAGGCAAGCTGGATTTGGAGACCGCAGACAGTCATGAATTCAAGTCATTATTAGGATCAGAAGCGAAATATTATCAATTGCTTCTGATTGAGCTATACAGCAGGGAGCATTCCCTTACAATGAATGCTACTCTGAAAAAGAAACTTGCAGAAATCATCCAGCAGAAGCAGATCGGATGGGTATTTTCTGCCGAGCCTTATGTTGGTATATTGCTTAAGGATTATTTGCTGCAAAACGGCTCCCGTGAGCAAATGAGACAATGGATCGAAGAAGCGTGCGGCACAAGGGTAAGATTCGCCGCAGCCGCAAGCGAACCGGTTCGCGAGCTGCTTGAGCTGCAAGACTGGTCTGAAGCGGTCCGCGGGCTATTGGAGCAACGATTCATGCTGCAGGGACAGCAGATTCATATGGCATCGCTAACAGATGATCAGCAGCGGCAAGAACATGATCAGGCTGACGAGCTTTCCATCGATACACTTGCTCAGAAGCTGTATTACATGATCGATATCGGCAATAAGGAAGGCGTAGATAAAGCGGTACAGGAGGCATCGGACCACATATGCGCGCACGATCATTCTGAGCAGTCTGTTAAGTCGAGCTGGGCGCAGCTGCTTACGATTGTGTTGAACAAAGCTGCAACGTCAAATCCGCAAGTATCCGTTCAGGAGGATTTAACGATGATCACAGCCATTTATCTCGCGTTTCATTATAATGAAATGATTTTGCAGCTAAAGCAGCGGCTGTCGGATCTCGTGCTGAAGATCGGTAAGTCGGACAGCTTATCCGTCATGAAGCAAATGACTGATTTTATTGAACGGCATTACAATGAAAACATTAAGCTTGAGACGCTTGCGGACCTCTTTAACTACAATAGCGGCTATTTAGGCAAAATGTTCAAAAACTATACGGGCGATCATTTTAATACTTACTTGGATCAGGTTCGTATACAGCATGCGATTGAACTTTTGCAGGAAGGGCTCAAGGTTCATCAGGTGTCGGAACGTGTCGGCTACGCAAACGTCGATTATTTTCACAGCAAGTTTAAAAAGTACAAGGGTGTCTCGCCGTCATCGTTCAAAAGCGTCACCGGCAAATCTGGCATCGAGTAAGGTGTTCCGATTAAAATCTAATAGTTCTGTGAGCAAAAAGCGCCTTTAACGCTTCGTTTCTATGAAATCGAAGCTTGAGGGTGTCTTTTTTTCGTACTTCCCAAACTGTAACCACTGGTTATGAAAGCGCTTGAAAGAGCTTATTTTGATATGATTTTAGGTCTAATTTATCGGGTGTAAAGGAATGGTCTCTATCGTTTATGATAAGTACAGATAAGAGAGGGTAAGCTATCACAGATAAAGAGGAAGCTTACAAAGATAGGAGGAGCACAGATGAAACCGCTAACAGAAGGTAGTCCGAAAGCAGTGTCGACGAACAAAAGGAACCGGTTCTGGTTCAAAGCTTTCCAGCAGCGTTACTTGTACATGATGTCACTTCCATTCGTTATATGGATTTTTATTTTCAGTTATGTACCTGTATGGGGCTGGCTTACCGCTTTTCAAAATTACAAACCAAAAAATTCAATTCTCGATCAGAAATGGGTCGGATTTGAAAATTTCATTGAATTATTCCAAGATGAAAGATTTTATATCGTTTTGCGAAATACGCTGGCCATGAGTACGATGGGACTAGTTGTAGGCTTCACGGTTCCTGTTATATTCGCTTTATTGTTAAATGAGATGAGAGGTCAGTTTTTCAAACGGTCGGTTCAAACGATTTCGTACTTGCCGCACTTTGTTTCATGGGTTGTCGTAGCCGGACTCGTATCGAAGATGCTTTCGACAGACGGCGGAGCGGTAAACCAATTGCTTATGTGGCTTAACATTATCGATGCGCCCATTCAGTTTATGGCTAAGGGCAGCTGGTTCTGGGGTATAGTAACGGCTTCGGATTTGTGGAAGGAAATGGGCTGGAACTCGATTATATTCCTGGCGGCGATGGCAGGCATCGATCCTGAGCTTTACGAAGCGTCGACGGTTGACGGCGCAGGCCGATTCCGCAAGATGTGGCATATCACACTGCCTGGCATCCGTACAACCTTTATGGTTCTGTTCATCTTGTCTATTGGACACTTAATCAGCATTGGCTTCGAAAAGCAGTTCTTGCTTGGCAACCCTCTGGTATCCGATTTTTCAGAGGTACTCGATTTGTATGCGCTGAAGTACGGTATTCAAATGAGCCGATATTCGTACGGTACGGCAATCGGTATTTTTAACTCCGTAGTCAGCATCCTATTAGTGTTTATCGCGAACGGAATATACAAGAGAGTCACCAAAGAATCGATCATATAGGAGGTGGGGCACATGCAAGGAGTTGTTCAAAAAAATATTGGCGATAAAGTGTTCGACATTTTCATCTACGTATTCATGGCGTTTGTAGCTATTGTAACCTTATATCCGTTTTTAAATGTACTCGCGATTTCATTTAACGATTCAGTGGATACCGTTCGAGGCGGTCTGACGATTTATCCGCGTGAATTCACCTTTAAAAACTATGAGACGATTTTCGGCTTTGAGGGCTTAGCTACCGGCTTTAAAAACTCCGTCATTCGGACGGTAGTCGGTACAGCAATCGGGGTTGTGGCAGCGTCTATGATGGCTTACACGTTAAGCCGACCTGATTTTCAGGCTAGAAGATGGATGTCGGTTGTGTTTGCTCTCACGATGTATTTCTCCGGCGGACTCATTCCGGGCTTTCTATTGATGAAAAGCTTAGGCTTGATTGGAACCTTTTATGTTTACATCATTCCTGCACTGCTCAGCGTTTGGAACGTGTTCGTGATCCGCTCGTATATCGACGGACTTCCGTATGCGCTTCAAGAATCAGCGAAAATTGACGGTGCGAATGATTGGACTATATTTTGGAAGGTTATCCTTCCGCTTTGTCAACCCGTACTTGCGACAATCGCATTGTTCATAGCTGTCGGACACTGGAATTCCTGGTTTGATACGTACTTGTTCAATAACAGGAGTCCGGAAAATACGACGCTTCAGTACGAGCTGATGAAGGTGCTGTTATCTACACAGACGGGCAGCAACTACCGCGACCCGAACGCACAACAATCGATGGCGGCGGTATCGCCTGAATCCATTAAGATGGCGATTACGATCGTCGTTACTGTACCAATCTTGCTCGTCTATCCATTCCTTCAAAAGTATTTTGTTAAAGGAATGACACTAGGCGCAGTAAAAAGCTAATTTTGGTAATAGCAGGTTTCCTGTTATATACATGCAAATCACGCACAGAAAAAAGGGAGGCTTTAACGAAATGAAAAGAAAGATGCAAATGGCTCTTAGCTTGATGTTGGCACTCGTATTCGTATTCGTCACAGCATGCGGCAATTCGAATAATGAAGGCGGCAATAACACGACAACGCCAGATAGTTCAACTAATGCAACAAATGAGCCGGCAGCTGAGCCAATTACGATCCGTATGGCATCCGGCGATAACAACCCGAGCTGGGATGATATGCAGTCCGATGTAGGTAAATTCATTCAGGAAAAAACAGGAATTACACTCAAACAAGAATTCCCTGTTGGCGGTACTGACTCTGACATGTTCGCACTTATGGTAGCGAGCGATGAGTATCCGGACTTGGTTATGCCTAAGGGCAGCGCAGGCAAATTGGTTGATGCTGGCGCATTGATCGACCTTCGTCCATTGATCGAAGAGCATGGTCCTAACATTAAAAAGGTTTACGGCGAATACTTTAACCGTCTTCGCTGGAGCGAGGATGACGATGGAATTTATATACTGCCGTCAAGCGGCGTAGGGCAAACGTACTTTGATGCAGGCGGCGGCTTCCAATTGCAGCACCAAGTGCTTGAAGCAGCCGGCTACCCGGAAATCAAAACCGTTCAAGATTACGAAGCTGCAATCAAAGCCTATATTGAGAAAAATCCAAAAACAGCAGACGGCCAACCAACAATCGGTATGTCGCTTAACGGCGGCGAATGGCAAATTCTGATTTCCGTAACAAACCCGGCTTTCTATGCAACCGGCGCTCCGGATGATGGCGAGTTCTTCATTAACCAAGATACTCATGAAGCAATCATGCACTACCAGCGTCCTGAAGAAAGAGAATATTTCCGTTGGCTGAACCACATGAACGATATCGGCTTGCTTGACAAAGAAAGCTTCGTTCAAAAATACGATCAGTACAAAGCAAAAATCGCTTCCGGCCGCGTTCTTGGTCTTATCGACCAAAACTGGGATTACGGCGAAGCTGAAAACGCTTTGAAAGCTGAAGGCAAATTCGGTTCGACATACGCTCGTTTCCCTGTAACATTGAACGAAACGTACCAAGATCATTCCTTCCAAGGCACTGGTTACCTTACTGGCTTCGGAATTGGGATCACGAAAGATGCACAGGATCCGGTTCGTCTGATCAAATTCCTGGATTACCTGGCTTCCGATGAAGGTCAAGTACTCGTAAACTGGGGTATTGAAGGCAAGCATTACAATGTAGAAGACGGCAAGCGCGTCATTCCTGCTGACGTTCAAGAACAAAAATCAAACGATAACAACACATTCAAGAAAACAACGGGTATCGGCAACTACTTGATATCCGCCCGTTACGGAGACGGCGTGAAGGATCCATCCGGTAACTACTACACGACGACATTCCCTGAGCAAATTCAAACGGCTTACTCGGAAGAAGACAAAAAGACGCTTGCAGCTTACGGCGCAACAACGTATAAAGATCTGTGGCCAGCAGACGATGCATTCCCAGAGCGTAAATACGGCGCGGCTTGGACGCTTCCATTCGAAACTGGCTCCCAAGCAAACGTTATTTTCCAAAAAACGCAAGATATTATGAAAAAACGTATTCCAGAAGCGATTCTTGCTAAACCGGCTGATTTTGATAAAGTATACGATGCATTCTTGAAGGATCTTGAAGATGCAGGCGTAGCGAAATTGAATGAAGAATTCACAAAAATGGTGAAGGACCGCGTAGAGCTTTGGTCGAAATAAAACTTGAATAAGCAAAGTAGGAGAGAGCTCATTTTGTGAGCTCTCTTCCCTCGTTTTTAACCAAATGCCTAATGAAAAAAGCAGCGGATAAGCTCCCAATGTGAGTGTTTGGGCATATGCTGTAGGTAAAAAGCCCGTTTGAGGGGAGCAGCGTGATGTCCAAGAAGCGGCAAAAACGGCTTTCTATAAGCATACTCGTGCTCATTTTGTACGTTTTGCTTGTCATTTTATTGTTAGCTATTTGTTTATGAGAAAGGATTGCTTTTGACTGGTTTACTGGTCTTGGGCAATCCTTTTTTTTGCTGGCATAATGCCCTCTGCTGTTACAAATAATGAAGCAAAGCGGTTATGTTATTCGGTCGTGCCGAGAACCGCAGCATAGAAGGAGGTTGCAGCAGTGGCTACCAAAAGCAAAGGCAGGCATAATTACAAAAAGATGTCGATGTCGCCAAAGGAATATCAGGCATACGCCAAAACAATGGAGCCTCCCCGCTCGATTTTGGCGAATTGTTTGAAGGCTTTCGTCTTTGGCGGTGCGGTTTGCGTGCTTGGACAAGTTATTCAGGAGATGTACGTTCATCTGATGGGAATGAGTGAGGAAGCTGCCAGCAATCCTACAGTTGCAACACTTATTCTTATATCGGTTATTTTAACGAGCCTTGGGGTATACGACAAAATAGCGCAGTGGGCCGGCGCAGGCTCTGCTGTACCGGTAACAGGATTTGCGAACTCCATGTGCTCAGCCGCTTTGGAGCACCGGAGTGAAGGGCTCGTTCTCGGAGTTGGCGGCAATATGTTCAAGCTGGCTGGATCTGTCATTGTCTTCGGAACGGTCGCTGCATTTTTTGTTGGTATTGCACATCTCATATTGGGCACTGGGGGGCAGTAACATGCTTCGAGGAAAACAATCATGGTGGTTCGAGAATCGTCCGGTCATTATTGGCGAAGCGACTGTCGTCGGTCCTGATGAGGGAGACGGCCCGCTCGCAGCTGACTTTGATCTTGTCCATCCCGAGCTCGATATGCAGCAGAAAAGCTGGGAGAAGGCGGAGCGGCTGCTGCTGGAACAAGCGTCCGAATTTGCCATTCAGAACGCAGGTATCGAAAGGGATCAGCTTCAATTTTATATCGGCGGAGACTTGATGAACCAAATTATTAGCAATAGCTTCGCGGCACGGTCATTAGGTGTCCCTTATTTAGGCGTATTTGGCGCCTGCTCCACGTCGATGGAGACGCTGGCGCTCGCTTCGCTGATTGTGAATTCAGGCGCTGGAAGCCAAGTGCTTGCCGGTACGTGCAGCCATAACTGTACAGCGGAGAAGCAGTTCCGTTATCCGACCGAGTATGGCTCTCAGAAGCCGCCAACTGCACAATATACGGTCACCGGCGCGGGTGCTGCAATCGTTGCCAATAAAGGTGAAGGTCCAGTCGTGGAATGCGCGACCATTGGCAAGGTCATAGATTTGGGAATTACGGATCCGTTTAATATGGGGGGAGCAATGGCTCCGGCAGCGGTTGATACGATCCAAGCTCATTTTAACGATACAGGCCGCTCGCCGGGCGATTATGATTTGATCGTAACAGGTGATTTGGCTGGCGTTGGACATCCCATTGCGAAGGAGCTGCTGCTGAAGAACGGCGTACCGATGAACGATACGGTGTTTGGCGATTGCGGCCTAATGGTATATGATGTGCAGAAGCAAAAGGTACAGGCTGGGGGAAGCGGCTGCGGCTGTTCAGCCGTCGTCACTTACGGTCATTTGCTGAAGCGTATCAAGAAGGGCGAATTAAAACGAATTTTAGTTGTCGCTACAGGCGCGCTGCTGTCCCCGCTTTCGTTCCAGCAGGGCGAAAGTATTCCGTGTATTGCGCATGCCGTGGCAATTAGCGCAAAAGGGGGGTAAAGACGGTATGATTTTTTTATGGGCCTTTTTAGTTGGAGGCGCGATTTGCGTTCTCGGTCAAATTATGTTTGATGTGTTTAAGCTTACACCGGCGCATACGATGGCTACGCTCGTTGTTATCGGAGCGATCGTGGACGGCTTTAACTTATATGAGCCGTTAGTGAAATTTGCGGGTGCAGGCGCTTCCGTTCCGATAACGAGCTTCGGGAATGCGCTCGTCCACGGTGCTCTGACAGAGCTGCACACTCAAGGATGGATCGGCGTTATTTCAGGTATTTTTAAAGTAACGAGCGCCGGTATTTCAGCGGCAATTATTTTCTCATTTCTCGCATCCTTGGTCGTAAGGCCTAAAGGGTAAGCGAAAATGAATTGGAGGATCCTGTGGGATCCTCCAATTTTTTTTGGAGTGAAAAAGTTTGTGCAGTGTAAAGGAATTACTGTAAAATAGTACTATTGGTATACGAACTTAAGCGTTAATTTCGGGAGGTAATGAGATGGATATTCGTCCTGCAAACATGCAATTATGTGCTGCTATTCTACGAAACTTAGAAACTTGTATCCTTGGCAAACAGGAAGAAATCCAGAGATTGCTCATCGCCGTTATCGCAGGCGGTCATGTGCTGTTGGAAGATGTACCCGGCACAGGCAAAACGCAGCTGGTAAAAGCGCTGGCAAAATCAATCGGCGGTCAATTTCGCCGCATTCAATGTAATCCGGACTTACTACCTACCGATATTACGGGAGTTTCTATTTATCATCCGAAGCAGGAAACGTTTATATTCCGTCCAGGTCCAGTTATGGCAAACATTTTGCTTGCTGATGAAATAAATCGGGCAACGACGAAGACGCAATCCGCTTTGCTCGAGGCGATGGAGGAAGGTCATGTAACGGTAGACGGCGACACCTACGAGCTGCCTCGTCCGTTTGTTCTGCTTGCAACGCAAAATCCGATCGAGTTTGAGGGTACGTATACGCTGCCGGAAGCGCAGCTTGACCGGTTTATGATGAAGCTGTCTCTCGGTTACCCGAGTGAAACGGATGAACAGCGAATGGTGCTATCTAATGAAGGTATACATCCATCGGATAGAATTGAACCGATGATTAACATACCGGATATGATCCATATTCAGGAGGAAGTGCTTGAGGTACACATCGATGATGCAGTCGGCAAATATTTAGTCGGAATAATCAGAGGCACGAGAGAACATGCAAACGTCATGCTTGGGGCAAGTCCGCGTGCGGCTATTGCGCTGGCTAGAGCTGCTAAAGCAAGCGCATACATTCAGCAGCGCCTGTTCGTTACACCTGACGATGTGAAGGAGCTTGCGCCTTATGTACTTTCACACCGGCTGCTGCTTCGTACTGAAGCAAGGATGAACGGGATTAGAGCAGAGGACATCATTGCGCAAGTGATTCAGTCAACGAAAGTGCCGGTTCGGCTAGAGCGCTAGCTGATGGCATCCGTGAAATCAGCAAAGTTGCGCTGGCAGCTTGTCGCAGTTGTTTATACGACTAGTCTTTTTTATTTTTTGTTTCAGGGTGGCAAGACGTCATTTATGCTGTTTATCATACTCAATATGCTGTTGTTTTATTTGGTATTGGGACGGTGGAGCGGTATTAATAAAGTGTCCGGCAGCAGAGCTTATGCCAGCCCGGGGACGACAGCGCTTGATCAATCCTTGTCGGCGGGCAGCTCGCTTGACGTAAGCTTGAACGTAAAAATACCAGGCTATTATCCGCTTCCTTATGTCATTGTCAGAGATAAGCTGCATCGTCACAATGGGCAAAAGCTGGAATTTGAAACGTCGTTCGTTCCGAACTGGAAGCGAAGCGGTCAGGTCGTCTATCAAACGCCGCCGCTGCAGCGCGGTGAATACCGGTTTACCCAAACCGAATGTATCTCGTATGATGTGTTTGGCTTGTTCGAGCAAACCGGACAATTCGGCTCTGAGACGGTGTTCAGCGTGTTGCCGCAAACGGTGCCCCTGAGACAATGGCATGGCGTTCAGCGCGGGATCCGCGGACCGTATTCTCATGCGATTGCTTCCCGTTCGGCCAAGGAGACGACACAAATTAACGGCGTGCGCGAGTATTTATACGGCGATCGCTTGTCGCGCGTTCACTGGAATGCAACGGCAAAGACCGGGGAGTGGAAATCCAAGGCATTTGAGCGGGAGTCACTGCCGCGGACTCTAGTGGTCCTTGACCGGAATCCTGCCGGTTACCGTGGTGAATTGACGGCTCGCTTCGAACTTGCCGTATCGGCCGCTGCTTCACTTTTGGAAAACGGGTTGAAGGAAGATACCGCGATGGGACTGCTGTCTCTCGGGGAAAGCATGACGATGGTTTCTCCTAAATCAGGTATGGACCAACGTAATTTATTAATGAAGCATTTGACCTTTGTTGATGCGGATGCGTCACGCCCGCTCTATGCTTCCCTGCAGCGAGCGGATTCTTTGCTGGAGCCTGGCTGCTTCGCTATCGTTATTACATCAGAGGAAGGCGCTGACGTTATTCGCAGTATGGAATGGCTGTCACGGAAAGGTATTATTCCTTGTTTGCTGTACATTTCATCTTCTGTTGATAAGTTGAATCAACATACATCATGGAAGCAAGTCCTGCGTGAACGGGGCTGGCCTGTGTTCGAGATCCGCCAGCTGCAAGAGCTCCCCGTCGTACTGGAAGGGGGCAGTATTGCATGAAACAAAACATCAGGCTGCTATCAGCCTATTTAACGTCTAATTGGTATGAGAAGCTAACCTATTTATTCATTGCTGTTATCTTATCGAATACGATTGCTATTTTCGATGGCTTCTGGTGGGAAGAGACATACGCCATCGCTTATTACACATTATTTTCCGCTGCGGTTATCGATATTTTGCTGCCGCTTCGCAAACGGTTTGTGAAGCTGCTGCTTCAAATCTCGGCTGCAATCGTTATTACGACCCAATTCGCAAGAATGGACTGGGTAATTGCGAACCCGGAGCACTGGCAAGAGTGGGTATGGTGGCTGCAGGCGCATGCTGTACAGCTTCTTCCATTTATTTGGATTAGCGCCGTATTGCTCATGCTGCATGTTTTGTTTGGATTATGGATAGCGACTCGTCCCCGGATGTTTGGTTTTATCGGAGTGAGCATCTTTACGTTGACGATAGCTGATTCTTTTACGCCGATATGGCTTTGGGATGAGGTAGGCTTGGTTGTATTTATCGGGCTGCTTTGGCTCGTAGCGAACCATATGTCCAGGCTTCAGCGAGAACATCCAAGAAGCTGGAAGGAGCTCATTGAATATCCGCTTCAATTAATATTGCCTATTGCCCTGGTGTTGTCGATATTAATGGCAGTTGGATTGAATATGCCTTCCCTTTCTCCGATATTGCAGGATCCTTACACGATGTGGAAGGAGTCCAAAGGGGAGAAGGTTAAAATATTTCTTGGCGACAAGGGTACGGATGCGATCACGCCTGGCAGCTCAGGCAATGCCAGCTCCGGTTACAGCAGAAGTGATGAATTGCTCGGCGGCGGTTTTGAGTACGATTATTCGCCGATGATGACGATTTCTACTTCACATCGCAGCTATTGGCGAGGCGAGACAAAGTCAGTTTATAGCGGTGACGGCTGGTATGACGTGGAAGGAAATGAAGAAGGAGACACGTATAGCCGCATTGAGAAAGGCGCTACGTTACCCATTCAGGACGAACGTCCTTTAGCCAAGACAATCGAAGTCAGCCAAATTGTGACGATGGTTCGTAAAGATGCCTATCCCGTTCTGTTTGCAGCCGCACCGGTGACGAGAGTGAATTGGATAGGCAATGAAGAGGCTCCTCTGCCAAAAGGTCTAATGTGGATGCCTGGTGCATGGGAGCTGCGTTGGCTCGATTGGTCCATGCAGAAGTATCCTGAAACGTATTCGGTCACTTCAAGCATTCCGGTGCTGGATGAAGAAGCGCTGCGGAAAGCAAAAGCTGGATGGTCCGATCCATCCCGCAATGCGTTGTATGTCCAATTACCGGATACCGTGCCTGCACGTGTGCGGGAGCTTGCCGAGAAGGTGACTGCAGAGGCTACAAACGATTACGAAAAAGCGAGACTTCTGGAAACGTATCTGAGACTAAATTTTTCTTACAATAATAAACCCGATGAGAGCAAGCTTACCGGCAAGACTACTGACTTCGTCGACCGGTTTCTATTTGAGCTGAAGGAAGGCTATTGCGACTATTTTTCCACATCGATGGCGGTCATGGCACGAAGCATCGGACTGCCCGCAAGATGGGTGAAGGGCTTTGCACCCGGAGTACTGCCGGCAAGTGCCTACGGCCCTCCTGGAGACATGCTGGAAGAGGATTTGAACCCGACTGGTGCAGGAACCTATACGGTTCGTAATTCCGATGCTCACTCATGGGTAGAGATTTATTTTGAAGGTTACGGCTGGATTCCATTCGAGGCTACCGCCGGCTTCTCGTTTCCTTATTCCATTGCGGAGGAGGAAGAGGCACCGCTGCCGGATTTGGATGGGAGCACAGGAGACACGGCTGCTGCAGGTGAAGAGGATACCAATACCAATGTAAAGCTGTGGGCTTGGAGCTCTGTCTCGCTGTTGACTATTCTTGGAGCAGCATGGCTCATTATCCGACGTGAGAAAGTTATCGCATCATGGCGGCGGATTAGACACGGCTCTTACACGAATAATGACCGTATCGTGATTGAGACGCATAAGCTGCTTCGGATTTGCAGGAAGCGCGGGATGGAACGGCAGGAGCATGAGACGCTGCGCGAGGCAGTAATGCGATGGTCGCAAAGCCAGAAACGGCTGCGTGATGATTTCAGGGCGGTAATCGATGGCTTTGAGCAAGCGAAATATAGCCCCGTCATCGCTTCAGCGGAAGATGCAGACCGCTTTGTTGTAAGGGTAAGGTCACTTATTGACCAGCTTAGATGACATCATACCGTCTGCCGGCGTTGCTCGGCGGCGGTATTTTTTTGCAACAAATTTGGTTTGTATGGTATAGTTTCGTAAGATAGCAGGCAGAAAGCAGAGGGATATCCATTATGTTTGAACGGCTGTTGCCGCATATGCGCGTCAATACGGTTTACGAAATAAATGTAGATGAGCTGCATGCGAGAGGCGTCCGCGGCATCATTACGGATTTGGACAATACGCTGGTCGGTGCGAAGGAAGCGTTAGCTACGCCTGAGCTTGTACAATGGCTTGATTTTGTTCGCTCACGCGGCTTTCAGGTTGTTATCGTTTCTAATAATAATGAAACGCGTGTAGCGAAGTTTGCTGCACCGCTTCAAATTCCGTACATACATGCGGCCCGCAAGCCTGCAGGAAAATCCTTCCGTAAAGCACTTAGCGTATTGGGACTAGCTGCGGAGCATACTGTCGTTATCGGCGACCAGATGCTGACGGATGTGCTTGGCGGAAATAGGATGGGCTTATATACGATTCTCGTCACGCCGATAGCGCCTGCGGATGAAGGTATAATGACCCGGGTGAATCGGAAGATTGAACGGTTTGCATTAATTCGTTTAAGGAAAAAAGGGTTATGGTACGAGGGGGAAACAAAGTGAAGGAACAACAGCATAGTCAGGCATCGTCATGTTCCGGCTGCGGCGTGCAGCTTCAATCAGGGAAGCCTGAATTGCCTGGATTTTTGCCCGAAGCCGCGATGGGACGCGATCCGGTTATTTGTCAGCGGTGCTTCCGCATCCGCAACTATAATGAAGCTTCATCGGTAGCCGTCGACCAGGACGATTTCCTAAGGCTGCTTGGCAGTATCGGCAGCACGGATAGCTTGGTCGTACACATTGTCGATTTGTATGATTTTGAGGGCAGCTTGATTTCCGGCTTGCAGCGGTTCGTCGGAAATAATCCGGTTTTGCTAGTCGTTAATAAGATCGATTTGCTGCCGAAAGCGATGAATGTAAATCGTCTTCGTAATTGGGTGCAGAAGCAAGCGAAGGCAGAAGGTCTGCGCACAGTCGATGTCGTTCTTTGCAGCGCGAAGCGGAATATGGGCTTTGAGCATGTTATTGATGCTCTCGAGCAATACCGGAACGGACGCGACGTCTACGTGGTCGGCGCAACGAATGTCGGTAAATCGACGTTAATTAATCGCCTTATCCGTGATTACAGCGATATGGAGCGTGAGCTGACGACCTCAAGGTACCCGGGAACGACGCTTGACGCAGTTCATATCCCGCTTGAAGACGGAAAAGCGATTATTGATACGCCCGGAATTGTATATGCTACACGTATGACCGAAATTGTACCGCGCAGTTTTCTTGGTTCACTTCTGCCGGACAAGCCGATAAAACCGCTTGTGTATCAATTAAATGCAGGTCAGACGCTGTTTATAGGCAGCCTTGTACGATTTGATTTTGTTGAGGGAGATCGTCAATCCTTTACGTTCTATATATCCAATGCGCTAAACATGCACCGTACGAAGCTCGAGCGGGCGGATGAGCTGTATGCTGACCATAGAGGCCAATTGCTTGGCGGGCCGTCGCTGGAGGAGCTCGAATCCATACCGGCATGGACAAGGCACTCGCTTCGCGTAAAACGCGGTGTGAACAAGGATGTGTTCATTTCCGGTCTAGGCTGGATACAAGTGAATGGAACAAGCGGAGCGCTGATTGATGTATATGCACCGAAGGGCGTGAAGGTCATGCTTCGCGACTCGATGATTTAACAAAGGCTTGGAAGGGGACTCACTTGTGACAAGTGCAGGAGAAGGAAACCGGATTGACAGCAATACGGTACTGTTTGGAGTAATCGGCAATCCAATCCGACATTCAAAATCACCGATTATGATGAATCGGGCATTTAAAGAAACGGGTATTAATGGTGTTTATGCCGCCTTTCATGTGACGAGTGACCGTGTAGCTGATTTTGCAGCGGGTGTGAGGGCGATGGGGATACGCGGCGTAAATGTAACGATCCCGCACAAGCTGGACATCATGTCCGTATTAGACGACATTGATGCGGGTGCGCAGGTAATAGGCGCAGTCAATACGATTGTTAATGAAAATGGACGGCTTATAGGCTATAACACGGACGGGATCGGATATGTCCGCTCTTTGAAGGAAGAAGTGGAACCGGAGCTTGCGGGTAAACGAATCGTTGTTATTGGAGCGGGCGGTGCGGCCCGGGGTATCGTTTACGCCCTTTCGAATGAGAATCCTGCGCATATAACAATTGCAAACCGTTCTTTAGAACGCGCCAAAGAGCTTACAGATGCCTTTCAAGATAAATGTGACATACAGGCTATACCGGATGATCAGCTGCAAGCAGCTTGTCAGCAAGCGGATATCATCATCAATACGACATCCGTCGGCATGTTTCCGAATACGGACGACACGCCCGTCGATGCCGCATGGCTGAAGCCGGGGGCGGTTGCAAGCGATTTAATATACAACCCGATAAAAACAAAATTTTTGCAAGAAGCAGAGCGGCACGGCTGCCGGACTCACGGCGGTTTAGGGATGTTCATCTATCAGGGGGCATACGCCTTCGAATATTGGACCGGTCAGCCCGCGCCGGTAGCGGCTATGCGTGAGACGGTTCTGGCAGCGCTGCAAAGCAAATAAACGCGCTAGTAGAAGCAACATGAATAAGAACGGATTCGAATTATCGAAATGAAAGAAGGAATACATCATGCTTACAGGCAAACAAAAACGATATTTAAGATCATTGGCTCACCATTTGCAGCCTATATTCCAGGTTGGCAAGGGCGGAACAAATGACCACCTTGTGCGTCACATCGAAGAAGCAATCGAGACCCGGGAGCTTATTAAAGTTTCCGTATTAAACAACTGCTTGGATGATCCGAAAGAAATCGGCGCAGAAGTTGCTGCAGCAGCAGGTGCGGAGCTCGTACAAGTCATCGGCAAAACAATCGTGCTCTACAAAGAATCTAAAGACAACAAACAAATCGAGCTTCCGAGCGCTGCTCGTAAATAATAAGAATTGCGAATTTTGGTGAAGCTTTTGACATCTTGCGATAATTGGCATACTAAAAGTGGAGCGGGAGTGTCGTTCTGAAGAAACGAAGTGGTAGCTTCTTGTTCTTCGGATTTTTACCTATTAATGTTTTATTAAATCAGTGAATCCGAGAACGAAAGCATCGTAAGAATGATACTCACGCGCAGCGGAGATTAGCCAGACAATTATTTGCTTGATGTGGGGAGGAGTACAACAAGTGAGTAAGATCGGAATTATGGGCGGAACGTTTGATCCAATCCATATCGGTCATTTGATTGCAGCTGAAACGGCGCGAGAGCATTGTGACCTGCACGAAGTCTGGTTCATTCCATCATATGTCCCTCCGCTCAAAGCGAATGAGCCTGGAGTCAGCGGCGAAAAGCGATACGAGATGGTATGCGGGGCAATTGAGAGCAATGCTGCTTTTCGTGCTTTGGATATCGAATTGCAGCGCGGCGGAGTAAGCTACTCGTACGATACGGTCATGGAGCTGCAGCGGCGTTATCCGAACCATTCGTTCTCCTACATAATCGGATCTGATCGGATAAACGATTTGCCTCAGTGGCATCAAATCGAGCAACTAGCGGCCCAGATTACATTTATTGGATTAGAGCGGACTTCCGATCCGTACGATATCGGCGCATTGCCGATTTTTTTAAAGGAACGGATAAGTCTGATTCACATGCCTGCAGTCGATATATCGTCAACAGCGATCCGAAGCAGAGTGAACGCGGGCCTGTCGGTCCAATATTTAGTGCCGGATTCGGTGCATAGCTACATGAGGAGGTACAAATTGTATGAATCGTGAGCAGATGATCGACAAAGTGAAGGCGGAAATGCCGGAGCGAAGGTGGCTGCATACGCAGGGGGTAATGGAAACCGCAGTCCTATTGGCCGAGCGGTTCGGCGAGGATCCCGTTAGGGCCGAGCTTGCCGCCATCCTGCATGATGTCGCCAAATATTGGCCGACCGAGCGAATGGAATCGATCATTCGTGAGAAAGGTTTACCATCAGAGCTGCTTCTGTACGATAAAGAGCTGTGGCATGCTCCAGTTGGCGCTTGGATCGCTGAACATGAATACGGCGTGACGGATGCTGATGTGCTGAATGCGATTCGTTACCACACATCTGGTCGAAGAGAGATGACAAAGCTGGAGAAGATTGTTTGCTTAGCTGATTATATGGAGCCGGGGCGGGATTTTCCAGGTGTAGAAACCATTCGTGAGTTAAGTGGGCATCATTTGGATAAGGCGCTTCTCGCAGGATTTAATTCTACAATTTCCTTCTTGCTTGAGAAGGGAAAACGTATTTTTCCGCTTACGATAGAAGCGCGGAATGCTTTATTAGAATAATATACAACAGGAGGCTGAGCTATGGCGTTACATTCGGATGAACTGCTTCAAATAACGGTTGCAGCAGCGGAAGATAAAAAAGCGGTGCGGGTCGTTGCATTAAATTTAAAAGAAGTTTCACTGGTAGCGGATTATTTCGTAATTTGCAGCGGAAATTCTGATACGCAGGTGCAAGCGATTGCGACAGAAATTAAGAAACAAGCGGAGAAGAACGGTAACCGCGTTCGCGGCATTGAAGGCGTTGATTCGGCCAGGTGGATACTTATTGACCTCGGCGATGTGATTGTTCATGTATTCCACCGCGATGAACGCGATTATTATAACATTGAACGGCTGTGGTCCGACGCGAAGGTTGTGGAGTTCGCATGAGTTTCGTAGCAGGTACGACACAGACGTTAAGGGTGACACGCGAGGTGTCGCCCTACGGTTATTTCTTGAGCGATGGGGAATCGGATGTGCTCTTGCATTATACCGAGCTTGTCGGATCGAAACCGAAAATCGGCGACGAAGTGGAAGCCTTCCTGTTCTACGATTCGGAAGACCGGCTAGCGGCTACGATGAAGAAGCCTTTTCTGCAGCTTGACGAGCTAGCAAGGCTGCAGGTTGCTGACGTTCATCCCCGTCTCGGCTGTTTTCTTGAAATGGGATTAGGCAGACATTTGCTGCTGCCGCTCTCAGAGCTGCCGGAAAGCATTGATTACAGACCGCTCCCGGGCGATGAGGTTTTTGTGGTCATGAAGCATGATAAGATCGGCAGGCTCATCGCAAAAATCGCCTATGAGGAAGAGCTGTCGAAGCTTGTATTCCCCGCACCTGCAAGCTGGAACAATCAATGGGTTGAAGGTTGGGTATCGAAAACGCTGCAGCTCGGTTCATTCGTCATCATCGATGGCGGCGTTGTCGGCTTTGGCGCGTACGGCCTCATTCCCAGCTCCGAGCGGACAAGACCGCTCCGCCTTGGCGAACGGGTGAGCGCACGCGTCACCTTTATACGTGAAGACGGCAGAGTGAATTTGTCGATGGCGCAGCGCAAAGAAATTGGACGAGTAGAGGATGCGGATCGCATTCTTGCCTTTATAAAAGAAAGACCAGGCGGCGGAATGCCGTATTCCGACCAGACGGATGCCGAGATCATCAAGCAAAAATTTGGAATCAGCAAGGGTGCTTTTAAACGCGCTATAGGGAAGCTGATGCGGGAAGGGCTAGTGACGCAAAAAGGAAGCTGGACATACTTGGCTCAGGGACCGGAGGCAGAAGCAGCTGGACAATCTGTTCAGCAAACGGATAACGGAGCCGCATCCTCTCAGTCTGAAGGAGCTGAAACGGAATGACGCGTTCCTATGGCCAGTTCGCAGCCGTATATGATCAATTAATGGAGGACATGCCTTATGCGGAATGGCTTGGCTTCGCAAGAGCCAGCTGGTCGCGGTACGGCATGCCTTCGACGGTTGTTGATCTTGGCTGCGGAACAGGAAGCATTTCGATCCCGCTTGCCCGTTCGGGCTTCCATGTATACGGTATCGATCTATCATCGGACATGCTCACCGTTGCCCGCAGCAAGTGGGATGAGACGCCTCAGCAGGTCACTCGGCCGCGTCCAGGCTCCATCCGCTGGTTGCAACAGGACATGCGGGATTGGGAGCTGCAGGAGCCCGTAGACGCGGTCATTTCGTTTTGTGATTGCTTGAACTATTTGACGGAGGAAGCCGACATCGAGGCAGCGTTCCGTTCTACATTTGCAGGATTGCGCAGCGGAGGGACGTTCTTGTTCGACATGCATCCGCCTAAGCAGTTAATTCGTTATGCGGAGGAACAGCCTTTCGTTCTAGATGAACGGGATGTCGCGTACATATGGACCTGCGACTTTGAGGAGGCGCGATGCGAAATCGAGCATCACCTTACGATTTTCGCACGCGATCACGATTCGAGATTTTACCGGTTTGAGGAATCGCATGTGCAGCGGGCGTACGACCCGGATTGGATTGAGGCTGCGCTGCGGCGGGCCGGCTTCAAGTCGGTCGACCGGTTTGCCGATTTCGAGCTTCTGCCGGCTCATAGCGGATCTGAACGTTTATTTTTTGCTGCAGTTAAATAACGTGAAGTGAATATGGGCAGGGGGTAACCCGCAAGATTAATGATCTTGCGGGTTACCCCCTGCTTTATGTTGCAGTGAATGGGGGAGACGCCCGTAGATAATGGGGCACTTATTCGCTTTAAATTGTCAAATATGCCTTTACGAGGTTAGAACTTGCCTAAACGTTAATCTGCAGCCAATACCAGCAAGGAAACTAGGAGCATTTCTTCCGATCTGTGATTAGGCAAGAGTGCCACAACATATTGTGTTGCGCGAAGGAATTGTCGTTTTGTGTAATTGATTGTAATATTTTATCGACAAGCTTTTTGTGAACAAGAAGAGCATTCGGACAGCTCTCAATTGACTGCATCTATAACTATATGTAGTGATTACACTCGTTAATTTATTCCCTGAGCGCATCCTTTAAGCGGCTGTTCATCCCTGCCGAAGCGGAGGCTCGACGGACAGCATCCAGCTTTAATTTCTTCAATTCTTGATTCATTTGCCTATTGTCTTGTTCTAATTTTTCTATATATGCAAGCAGCTCAGGAGCCGCGTAGCCGGCGTCAAGGCATAATTGCTCTACCAATTCGCGTATTTGTTCAGCAAGTGTTTTAGCATCCATTAGGGCCTCCAAATTAGCTATAAAATGTCACTATCCCATCATATCCGTATCTGTTAAAATAGTCGAGTGCGCCCAAAAAATAGATTCATATTTTCTCCATAATTTTCATTGACGGAACCTATATCTTGATGTAGAATCAAAAACATCAACTACATATTGATGTATATAGTGCCTTCAAAGATTGACCAATGGTAAATCTTGAATAAGCGCAGCTGACAGAAATGCTAGTCAGAAGCGCTATTTTTGATTGCTTAAATTCAGTAGGGGAGCGAACGTGCAATGCTAGTCGTCTATGATTCCAAAACAGGTAATGTCAAGCGTTTCATCAATAAATTGAATATGCGGGCAGTGCCTATTGATGAGAAGCAAGAGGTAGACGAGCCGTTCGTGCTGGTCACGTACACGACAGGGTTTGGCCAAGTTCCGGAGAAGGTGACTTCGTTCCTGCGAAGCAATTCAGATATGCTTCGCGGCGTATCCGCGAGCGGCAACCGCAACTGGGGATCAGGGTTCGCGAAGAGCGCGGACACGATCTCGGAAATGTACGATGTTCCCGTAATTTTGAAATTTGAATTATCGGGTACGAGTCAGGATACGCAACATTTTGTCGAAAGGGTGCGAACCATTGAAGCATATTGAACTGAACAACGAATTGATGCAGCGCGGTGCTGACGGCTTTTACCAGCTGGATAAAGATAAAGAGGCTGTTGCCGCATTTATGGAGGAAGTTGAAGAGAAAAGCGTCAAGTTTGACTCACTTCGCCACAAGCTAGACTACTTAATAGAGAACGATTACTACGATAATGTGTACGAAAAGTATACATACGAGCAGGTTGAAGCCGTTTTTACATTAACAGCAAACAGCGGGTTCGAATTCCAATCCTATATGGCAGCATCGAAGTTTTACAAAGACTATGCCATGAAGACGAATAACAAAACGCAGTATTTAGAGCAGTATTCGGACCGCGTGGCGATCGTTGCCTTGCACCTTGGCGAAGGCGATGCGGCAAGAGCGCTTCGAATTGCTGAAGCGATGATCGATCAGCGCTTGCAGCCGGCAACGCCAACCTTCCTGAACGCAGGCAAAAGCCGCCGCGGGGAAATGGTATCTTGCTTCCTGCTGGAAATGGACGATTCTCTCAACTCGATTAACTACGTGCTGGGCACATGCATGCAGCTGTCCAAAATCGGCGGCGGCGTTGCCGTCAACCTGTCGAAACTCCGCGGACGCGGCGAGCCGATCAAAGGGGTAGAAGGCGCAGCGAAGGGCATTATGCCCGTGCTGAAGCTGATGGAAGATGCTTTCTCCTATGCGGACCAAATGGGTCAACGCAAAGGATCCGGAGCCGGCTACTACAACATTTTCGGCTGGGATATTATCGAATTCCTTGATTGCAAAAAGATTAACGCCGACGAGAAGGCGCGCATCAAAACGTTGTCGATCGGCCTTATTATTCCAAATAAATTTTATGAACTGGCAGCACAAAATAAGCCGCTCTTCGTGTTCGGACCACATTCCGTACAGAAAGCATACGGCAAGCATCTCGATGACATGGATATGGACGAAATGTACGAAGAACTGCTCGCTAACGAAAAAGTAACGAAAAAGAAAGTCATGAACGCACGCGACATGCTGACAAAAATCGCCTCGATTCAGCTTGAATCCGGCTACCCATACATTATGAACAAGTCGAACGCCAACAGCATTCATGCTTTGAAGGATATCGGCTCCATTAAAATGTCCAACCTGTGCACGGAAATATTCCAGCTGCAGGAGACTTCGGAAATTAAGGATTACGGCTACGAAGACGTCATCCGCCGCGATATTAGCTGTAACCTTGCTTCGCTTAACATTGTTAATGTTATGGAGCGCAAGAAAGTGAAGGAATCGGTTCACGTCGGTATCGAAGCGTTGACGACAGTCAGCGATTTGTCCAAAATCGATAACGCTCCTGGCGTACGCAAAGCTAACGAGGAACTGCATTCCGTCGGTCTCGGCGCGATGAACCTGAACGGTTATCTGGCAAAAAACAAGATCGCTTACGAAAGCGAAGAAGCAAAGGATTTTGCCGGCGTATTCTTTATGATGATGAATTACTACTCCATCGAGCAAAGCATGGAAATCGCCAAAGAGCGCGGCATTACGTTCAAAGATTTCGACCGTTCCGAATATGCGAAGGGCACGTATTTCACCCGCTATGTGGAGAATGACTTCCGTCCGAAGACGGAGCGCGTGAAGGAATTGTTCGAAGGCATGGAAATTCCGTCGCCTCAGGACTGGGCAGCATTGAAGGAAAAAGTACAAAAGCACGGCTTGTATCATGCGTACCGTCTTGCTATTGCGCCTACACAAAGTATTTCGTACATCCAAAACGCGACTTCGAGCGTAATGCCGATCGTTGAACACATCGAAACGCGTACATATGCGAATTCGACGACTTACTACCCGATGCCATATTTGGCTCAAGACAACTACTTCTACTATAAATCGGCTTACAACATCGATCAGTTCAAGCTGATTGATCTTATAGCGGAAATTCAGCAGCACGTTGACCAAGGCATTTCCTCAGTGCTGCATGTAAATAGTAACGTGACAACTCGCGAGCTGGCGCGCTTCTACGTTTATGCTGCGCAAAAAGGGCTTAAATCGCTCTATTACACGAGAACCAAGCGTCTTTCCGTTGAGGAATGCACAAGCTGCGCCGTGTAAATCTAATTTAATCGATGCTTATGTAGCTAAGAAGGAGCTCACCAAATGAAAGCAGTGAACTGGAACCGCCCGGACGACGATTTCACGTTAACGTTCTGGCAGCAAAATGTTATGCAATTTTGGACGGATGAAGAAATTCCGTTATCGGATGATAAAATGGACTGGATGGAAATGACCGATGCTGAGCGTACGCTTTACAAAAACGTGCTCGGCGGTCTGACCCTACTAGATACGATTCAGGGCGGCATTGGCATGCCGAAAATTTTGGAGCATGTCGAAGGCTTGCAGCGTAAAGCTGTACTGTCATTTATGTCTATGATGGAGCAGATCCACGCCAAATCGTACAGCAGCATCTTCACAACGCTTGCATCGGGAGAAGAGATCGATGAAATCTTCAAATGGGTCGAGCAAAACGAGCAGCTGCAGAAGAAAGCGAACCTGATTGCTTCGTGGTACTCGAACATCACAGACTCGAAAGAGCTTTACAAAGCGATGGCTGCTTCCGTATTCCTGGAAAGCTACCTGTTCTACAGCGGCTTCTTCTACCCGCTATACTTGGCTGGACAAGGCAAAATGACGAGCAGCGGTGAAATCATCGATTTGATTCTTCGCGACGAGAGCATTCACGGTCTTTACGTTGGCGTACTCGCACAAGAGCTATACCAAACCTTTAGCAGCGAAGAGCAGCAGCAGCTTCAAAGTGAAGTGTACGCGCTTCTGAACGAACTTTATGAGAACGAGATCGTATATACCGAGCACCTTTACACACCGCTTGGTTTGACCGAGGAAGTAAACGCATATGTCCGTTACAATGCGAATAAGGCGCTTATGAATCTCGGCTTGGAGCCGCACTTCCCAGAAGAGCCGGTTAATCCAATCGTATTTAACGGAATCAGCACGCACACAAAGCAGCATGACTTCTTTTCCAAAAAAGGAAACGGCTACGTGCGCACGATTCACGTTGAACCTTTGAACGACGACGACTTCGTTTTCAACTTTTAGAATATAGGGTAAAAAACATCAAGTCCACGTGACCTGATGTTTTTTTGTTGAGGAACTTACATAGTAAACAACATTTATAGCTGAAAATGACTATCCTTTTACTGGGAAAGCATGATACACTATGGGCAGAGAAAGCTCATCCTAGCGCACAAGTCCTGACAGATTCGAAGGAGGAAATCGCGTGGAAAACTGCTCAATCGTTACAAAGCCTGCGCTCCATTTAGCTGGAATTAGCTACTGCGGTCCGTATTCGTCTTTTCCGGATGAAGCCATTCGGCTGCAAACTGAGTTTTTGACACGAAAGCATGAGCTGAATGACGCATCAAAATCAACGGTCCTGTACAGTCCGTATTTCGGAAATGAAGTGTTCGCAACCTACTGGGCTTGTTACGAGGTGCAGCATTTGGAGGAGGTCCCTCCGGGCATGGTGCAGTTTACGATTCCGGCACATCGCTATGCGATGGTAGCATGCTCGAACAAAAGGATCGGCGAAGGCTATGAGCAGCTGCACACTTGGATAAACGAGATGCGGCTCGAAAAGCAGGAAAACGCCGTATCACTAGAATTATTTTATATTGACGAGCATCATCTGGAGGAAGAGCCGGTAGAGCTGCTCATTCCGCTTAAAGGTTAATCCAATCCATATAATGTCTTACGCGGAAACGGGACGGAGCATCGAATGTCCAGCATTCGCTCTGCTTCGTTTTGTGAAGGCCAGCACGGCACCATTGACTCCGAAAGGAGTTTTTCTTGTTTATAGCGAGGATAGAAATCACGAAAGCAGGAATAAAGAAAGGAATGGTGGAACGATGAGTTACGCGTTGTATATCGTAGATGCATTTACAAATGTACGGTTTAAGGGGAATCCTGCGGCGGTATGCCTGCTGGATGCTCCTCAGGAAGAAAGCTGGATGCAGCACGTAGCTTCGGAAATGAACCTATCCGAAACGGCTTTCATTGTACCCAATAGAGATGGTTATGATTTGCGGTGGTTTACGCCTGAAGCAGAAGTGGATTTGTGCGGGCATGCTACACTGGCAACCGCTCATGTATTGTGGGAAACGGAAAGACTAGGGAGAGATAAGACGGCACGTTTCATGACGAAGAGCGGATTGTTAACCGCAAAGTTAACCGACGATTGGATTGTGATGGATTTTCCTGATGAGTGTCCGGAAGCGACGGTTGCTCCAGAGGAGCTTGTTCAAGGTCTCGGTCTGATTCCCAGGTTTGTTGGCCGCAATCGGATGGATTATTTCGTCGAGGTAGACAGCGAGGAGACGCTGCGAACGCTGCGGCCGGATTTCGGTCTATTAGCAAGGCTGCCGGCCCGCGGCGTCATTGTGACGAGCCGTGCGTCGGCAGGAGGCGCCTATGATTTTGTGTCGAGGGCATTTTATCCGGGGACCGGTATAGATGAGGACCCTGTTACGGGATCGGCTCACTGCGCACTTGCGCCATATTGGGCGAAGCGGCTCCGGAAGGATGAGCTGGTCGGCTATCAGGCATCGGAACGCGGCGGCATTGTGAAGGTAAAGCCGGATGGCGCACGGGTTTATTTATCGGGACAGGCAGTCACCGTACTTAAAGGACAATTGGAGGGCTAATTTCATGCTATTGATGAAGCTGCCGAAGGAGCAGAAGGAACAGCTCGTCATAAATATTCAGCAGTTTTTTGAGCTTGAGCGCTCGGAGACGATTGGATCCATCGCGGCGGAGCAGCTGCTTGATTTTATGATTAAGGAGATTGGACCCCATTTGTATAACCACGCTATAAACGACGCACGCAAAACAGTGCTTGAACGTATGCAATCACTAGAGGACGAGCTGTACGCGCTGGAGAAACCGGTAATTGTAAAGAGGTAGCTGAAATAGCGGTAAATATAGGCCTTATACCGCCAATCCGAGTCGTGCTGTACTCGAGTTGGCAGGTATAAGGCCTCTTTTTACCGCTATTCGTCTATTGCGATACTTTTGCCGGGTTTGGACTTTCTTGCCCGGGGCCCATAAAGCCTGTCTGCACGAGATTCAAAAATGTCTAATTGCCGGAAATGGAGCATCGCCCACATAATAAGGCAACACCGCTGACGAGGCGATGAACGACACCCGGAGGTGAACGAAAATGAAGCAGGTTGCAGCTCCGAACCTAAAACGGCCATCTCCCCATTATCGGCCAAGCGTGCTGCGGAGGTTAAAGAAAGATAAGTGGCTCTACTTGCTGCTATTACCCGGCTTGTTGTACTTCTTACTATTCAAATATGTTCCGATGTGGGGCGTTCTGCTCGCATTTAAAAATTATCAGCCATTTACAGGCTTTTGGAACAGTGAATGGGTCGGCGTCGAGCATTTCCGAATTTTTTTCTCGAATCCCGAGTTTTTTATGCTGCTGCGAAATACGCTTATTTTGTCCTTTTATAATTTGGTGTTTTTCTTTCCGGCTCCGATCATACTGGCTATTCTCCTGAACGAGATACGAGTAGCCATTTTCAAACGAACGGTTCAGACGTTGATATACGTACCGCACTTTATCTCGATGGTAATCGTCGCAAGTATGACCTATGTGTTTCTGACCACAGAAGGAGGCCCGGTCAATGAGCTGCTGTACACGTACACCGGCCGAAAAATAGAGTTTTTGGCAAGTCCGGATTGGTTCCGGCCTATGATTATTGTTCAAACGATTTGGAAGGAATGCGGCTGGGGGACGATTATTTTTCTGGCGGCGCTCGCTGCGGTGGATGTTGAACAATACGAAGCGGCGATTATGGACGGTGCGAACCGCTGGAAGCAAATTTGGCATATTACGCTGCCCTCCATTAGCAGTACAATCATTATTTTACTTATCCTGCGCATGGGCAATGTGCTTGAGAACGGCTTTGAGCAAATCTATTTGCTGCTTAACCCACTAAACAGGGAAGTGGCCGAGGTATTCGATACGTACGTGTATATGATGGGGATTACGCAAGGGGCTTTCAGCTACAGCACCGCCGTAGGTTTATTTAAAGCAATAATCGGTGTAATTCTCGTACTCGGCAGCAATTATTTGGCAAAAAAATTCGGGCAATCCGGACTCTATTAAACGGAAACGCACGAGAAGGGAGCATCACAGTGGCCAAAACATACAGAACCGTTTCCGGAACGGTATTTGATATAATGAACTATTTTTTTCTGGGGTTATTTGCTGTAGCAGCCGTCCTGCCGTTTATTTACGTCATATCGGGCTCGTTCGCAACGGATGCGGAGCTGACGAAAAGAGCGGTGTTTCTCATACCGGAGACGTTCTCCATAGCGGCATACGAATTCATTTTCTCGACCAATACGATAATGAAAAGCATAGGGGTGTCCATGTACGTCACGGTCTTCGGTACGGCCGTCAATCTATTCTTTACCGTTACGATGGCGTATCCGCTCGCCAGGCGCGGCTTAATGGGGCGTAATACGGTTTTAAATCTAGTCGTCTTCTCCATGCTGTTCGGGGGAGGGATGATTCCGACCTATCTCGTCATTCGCGAGCTGTCATTGCTTGATTCGTATTGGGCGTTAATATTGCCTGGAGCGATCAGCGCCTTTAACTTGATTATCGTCAAAAACTTTTTTCAAGAGCTGCCGCCCGGCTTGGAGGAAGCTGCAAAAATTGACGGCTGCACGGAGCTCGGTTTGCTGTGGAGAATCGTACTCCCGCTGTCCAAGCCGGTGCTCGCCACCTTTACGTTGTTTTATGCGGTTGGTCATTGGAACGATTTTTTCGCCGCCCTGCTCTATATCAATGATCCGGAGAAATGGCCGCTGCAGGTGCTGCTGCGCCAAATCGTACTACTGTCGCAGGCCGCCGCAGGAGATTTGAATGCAATGGATCCAAACTTCGTCAAACCGCCGGACCAGTCGATCAAAATGGCGGTCATCGTGGTCGGCACCGTTCCGATTCTGCTCGTTTATCCGTTTCTGCAGAAGCATTTTGCCAAAGGGGTTCTGATCGGGTCGATCAAAGGCTAACCGATGTAACATCCATCTGCCAAGAAACTGCTTGACCGAAGGCAGACGATTTTACGATATAATACAAATATCTAAGGGAGGTACATGCATGAAAGGAAATCGAAACGGGGTAAACAAATGGGCTTCGCTGCTGCTGGTTGGCGCGCTTGCCGCAAGCACGATCGTTGGGTGTTCACAGAAAAGCAATGAAACGAATAACGTAGCGCCTACCGCAGCCTCGGAAGGTGCTGCACCGACGAACACAGCAGGCAAGGAAGAGACTCCTCTTAAGCTCAACATCATGCTGCCGATTTTCAAAACGAATTATCCGAAGGATGACAGCCCGGTTGCCGCCGAGATTGAGAAGAAGACGAACACGGACATTCATTTTGAGTGGGTGCCGAACGCTTCCTATGTCGACAAATTCAATATTACGCTGGCATCAGGAAAGCTTCCGACCATCATGTATGTACCCGATGTGAAATCCCCCAGCTTCGTTAATGCGGCCAAATCAGGCGCATTTTGGGAGATCGGCGGTTATCTGAAGGATTATCCGAATTTAAGTGGAGCCAATCCGGTCATCTTAAACAATTCATCCGTCGAAGGCAAAAATTACGGCATTTACCGGGGCCGCGCCCTGGGCAGAAACGGTGTCTACTTCAGAAAGGATTGGCTCGATAACGTTGGACTGCAGGTACCGGAGACCATTGACGATTTCTACAATATATTGAAAGCGTTTAAAGAACAAGATCCGGACAAAAACGGCAAGGATGATACGTACGGCATGGTGATGGTCAAATGGACAGGCGGATGGGCGAGCGGCTTCGACAACATTAAATTGTGGTTCGGAGCACCAAACAAATGGGGCGACGTGGACGGAAAGCTGGTGCCCGACCACCAAACACCGGAATATCTAGAAGCTTTGAAATTTATGAAAAAGCTTTATGACGAGAAGCTAATAAATCAGGACTTCGCCATTATGGATTCGGCAAAATGGACCGATCCTGTCGTGAATAATCAAGCAGGCGTTATCATTGACGTAATCGACGGCGCGGCGCGTGCCGATGACAAAATCCACGCAGCGCTCGCCGCCGAAGGGAAAGATCAGCCGGATGTTCACTTCATGGATGTATTTGCCGGCGTAAAGGACGCCGAAGGTGTGCTTCAAACACTCCCTACTTCAGGCTTTGCCGGCATGCTGGCGGTACCTAAATCAGCCGTTAAGACGGAGGAGGAGCTGAGGCGCGTGCTTGCTTTCCTCGATCAGTTAAACGAGCCGGAAATGCAAACGATGTTGGGTTACGGTCTGGAGGGCAAGCACCATACAGTCGAGGAAGAATCTATCGTAATGAGCAAGGATGCGGTGCTGCTTGAGTCTGAGGTTGAAGGCTTGAACCAAATGTTAACGTTCATTCCCGAGGACCGTGCGATGAAGGTGAAGCAGACGCCGCTGCGCTTGAAGCAAGCTGAGCTGCAGAAGGAGAACGAAAAAACGATTGTTACGAACCCGGCCGAGCCGTTTATTTCTAAGGTGTATACGGAAAAAGGCGCTCAGCTCGACAACATTATTAATGATGCGAGAATTAAGTTTATCGTCGGACAGATCGACGAAGCCGGCTTCAAGGCAGCTCTGGAGCTATGGAAGAAGAGCGGCGGAGACGAGCTGATTAAAGAAATGAACGAGCTGTACGCAGCCAGCAAATAAACATTCAGCATAAAATAGGCAGAGCCCGTGTTCGAGAGCGCGGGTTTCTGTCTTTTGATCTAGTCCAAAAGGTTCATAAGCCTGCCCCAAGAAAAAGGTCTTGTTCATTTCGCCGCTGCGATATATTCTTGGACAATAGAATTGAATGCGTTTACAAGTTACGGTTCATATTGGAAAAACCAATACTAATTCGGTTGGTGAGAATATGCTAAAGGGAATAAAAACATGGTTTATACTTAAAAACAGCGGAAAAATCGGACCGAAAGGCAGGTTTTACCGAAAAAGCTTGATTATGTTTCTCATTGTAGCCAGCATCCCCGGTCTTATTACGGGGGGGCTTGTTTACGGGATTGCAGGCGGCCGTCTGGAAAGCGAATTGCTGCATCTGCATAACAAACAAATCGAACAAAGGGCCCGCAACATCGATGCTGAGCTGACGAATTTGGAGCTTATGCTTTCCCATTGGGCTTTTGACAGCAAATTTGATATCAGCCTTGAAAACCTTAATTTTATTAGAGATTTCGAGAAGGCGCATGACATTACGAAGACGCTTCTTGTTATGCAGGGATCGAATACGATGAACAAGCTTGTCGGACTTTATTTGGGAGGCGCTGATCAACCGGTTCTATTCGATCCCGAGTATGAAGCGATAACCTCAAAGCCGGTTCTTGATATATACGAGGGATTGCTGCGCTCGGACAAGGTGACCTATTGGACCGAAATGGCCTTTGATCCGCAGCGTCCGCTGGCCAAGGATTTGACCCTTGTTCACCATATTCCTGGCGGAAGCTTGCATCCTTTTGGCGCATTGCTGATTCGTTTGGATAACGAGAAGGTGGGCGATATGCTGCGTACAATGACACCGTATGACGGAGGCGAAACGTTTTTTCTCCAAGATAACGGCATGCTGCAAGCATCTACCGGCGGGAATACGCAGGAATCGCCCTTTATCGCAGAGTTAAAAGAAGAAATAACGTCGCGCGGCTCCGGTCAAGGCTCCTTCTTCTTCGATTGGAACGGGTCAACCTATACCGTCACATTCGGTAAGTTCTCACGGATCGCAGATAGCTGGACGTACGTCTCAGCTTCTCCGATATCGAGTATTACAGCGCCTGTCGTATTCATTTCAAAACTAATATTCGCAGTAAGTCTAAGCGCGCTGCTGCTTGCGGCATTACTCGCATGGCTCGCTTCCCGCAGCATGTATTCGCCTGTTAACCGGCTAATGACGGTGCTGATGGCTGGCAAAGCGTTCCCGCAGGAGCAGGATGACGAGTTTTCGCTCATAGAGCGCCAATGGCATAATTTGAACAGGGAGAGCACGGAGCTGCATTCTAAGCTGTCGGAGCAGCTTCCATACGTGAAGGAAAGCTTTCTTCATCAGCTGCTGCATGGACATCTGTACGCCTATTCGGAGGAAGACCTACTGGAGAGGATGGAGCGGTACAAATGGAAGGTGGACAATCACCGATTTATTGTTCTGTATATGCAGCTGACAGGCATTACGAGCTTGGAAGGGAAATTCAAATACGGGGATGAGGGGCTCGTTACGTTCGCGGCAGTCAATATGATCGAAGAATTCGCCTCCCAGCACTTCGAGCAAAGCAAAACGATTAATTTCCACGATCTTGCGGCAGGAATGCTTCTTATCGTGCCAAAGGACGGTTCATATGCCCAGGAGCTTCAAGAGTTTGGCGAAGAACTGACGCATGCCGTCAATCTCATTTTGAAAATGCGGCTAACGATCGCCATCAGCGAGCCTACGGATATTATTTCTAATATCCCGTTATCGTTCGAAGGAGCAAAGCACGCGGCCAGCCAACGCAATTTCGAGAACGAAAATCAGATGATTGACATAGGCCGGCTTCATGCCAGCGGAGAAAGAGCCGAGGAGCCGCAATATCCGTTCACACTGGAACGGGAGTTTATCCAGGCGCTTCGGACCGGGCAGGAGTCGGATGCTTACGGGCTTTTGTGCGATTTTCTTAATGCCTTATCGTGTAAAGGGGCGAAGGCCGTCGACGTGCAGCAGGGGATGCTCCATTTGCTTGGCAGCGTACAGCATGCCATTATGGTTTCCGGCATTCAACCGACCCGTCTATTCAAATGCGCGAATATGTATGAGCAGCTATCGCAAATACGGGAACCGCAGTTAATTTTGACCTGGTTCCAGGAGCGGGTGTGCGAACCGTTTCTTAAGGAGCTGGGCGGCCGTTCGGATTCCCAGGTTAAGAGGCTGATCGAGCAAGCGATGATTTATTTGCAGCAAAATTACATGAAGGACATTTCGCTCGACAATTGCGCCGACCATATCGGCACGAACCCGTTTTTTCTGAGCAAGTCGTTCAAGCAGGTTACAGGGAAAAACTTTATTGATTATTTAACCGGACTCCGGTTGGACAAAGCGAAGGAGCTGCTGCGGGAATCCGCTCTCAAAATCAATGACGTGGCCGAGCAGGTCGGCTACCAGCACAGCTACTTCAACCGTATTTTCAAAAAGCTGGAGGGAATGACGCCAAGTCGTTACCGGGAGCTCACCCAAGCGGAATGAACGGCTCGCAATATAGTGCAAATCAAATAAAAATGTGCAAGGTTTTTTGATGATGGATTCAAAAAAGTCTCATTGTATGCAAGCGGCCTCCTCTTTAAGATGTTGTTAAGTATGATGCAAATCGACACATCTGAGGAGGGGTTCACCTTGGTATCACCATTATCTGTTAAGCTGCGTTGGTTAAAGGAACCGGCCGGTGCCCCGGTCGGATTGACCTGGGGCATTCCGTGGATGGAAGGCGAGCTGTTAAGAGAGGACTCGCTTGCTCTAATTGACATTGGCAGGGGAGAAGCGGCAGCGATGCAAAGCTGGCCGGCTGCTTTTTGGCCGGACGGCAGCATCAAATGGTCGGCGCATGCGGCAGTTTCGCTAGACTCTGCGTCGCCTGAAGGCTACATGGTTGTTAAATCGGAGGGTGCTGCAGCGTCTAAAAAGGTAATTGTTCAAGAATCGGAGCAGTCGATTGTGCTGGATACCGGCGTTATCGTTTGTACCGTGAACAAGCAAGGAGATACGATCATCGGCAGCATCTTCCGGGACGGTGCTCAGGTCTGTAACGGAGGCACGCTTATCTCGATCAAGGAAAGCATAAGCCATCTATCGGGTGAGCGGACTATACGGGAGGAAAGCTTCAAAAGCCGCATTCATAAGGCAGTCGTGGAGCAAAGCGGACCGGTTAGAGCCGTCGTGAAGCTGGAGGGAAAGCATCGCTCAGAGTCCGGCAAACGGGAATGGCTCCCGTTCTCGCTTCGCCTATATTTTTACGCTGGCCTGGAATCGGTGCGAATCGTACATACCTTTCATTACGATGGGAATCCGAGCTCGGATTTTATTAAAGCTTTAGGCCTATCCTTTAAAGTTCCGATGAGGGGGGCCTTATATAACCGCCATGTTCGACTTGCGGGCGACAGCGGCTTTTTCAGCGAATCGCCAAAAACGCTGCATACCCGCCGGACGAAGGGCAAATATCGCGAGCTGTTCGAGCAGCAAACGCAGGGGGCGTCAGTCCATTTCGACGACAAGGAGGATGAATATTTTCTCGGGCTTCTGGACGATTCGGCGGTATGGGACGATTACAAGCTGGTGCAGCGTTCCTCGGAGCATTACGCTGTTTGGAAGCGCACAAAGGAGGATTGCTGCTGGCTGAAGGCGGCCGAAGGAAGAAGAGCGGGCGGTCTTGGCTACATAGGCAGCGAGGGCGGCGGTCTGGCAGCAGGAATGCGGAGCTTTTGGGAGAAGCATCCTTCCGGTATGGAGATTCATGGAACGGCTAAGCGGGAAGCTTGTTTCAATATCTGGTTTTGGTCGCCTGACGCCGAAGCGATGGATCTTCGGCACTATGACACGGAAACGCATGTGGAGTCGTCTTATGAGGGTGCTGAAGAGCTGCGGGCAACCCCTTACGGCATTGCAAATACAAGCGAGCTTATGCTGTGGTGTACTTCGGAAACGCCAGGGCCTGAGCAGCTGCAAACGATGCGGAAGCAAATGGAGTCACCTCCGTTGCTTGTTTGTGAGCCGGAGTATTTACATAAAACGCGCGCGTTCGGCCTATGGAGCCTGCCGGACCGGAGCACGCCAGCCAAAGCGTATTTGGAAGACCGGCTAGATAGCATTGCTGCCTTCTACCAGAGCGAGGTCGAGCAGCGGAAGTGGTACGGATTCTGGGATTATGGCGACTTTATGCACAGCTATGATCCGGTCAGGCATGTGTGGAACTATGATTTGGGCGGCTGCGCTTGGCAAAATACGGAGCTGGTGCCGAACATGTGGCTGTGGGTCATGTTTCTACGGTCGGGCCGCGAGGATTTGTTCCGGCTTGCCGAAGCGATGACAAGGCATACGAGCGAAGTTGACGTTTATCATTTCGGCGAATATGCGGGGCTTGGTTCCAGGCATAACGTCGTTCATTGGGGCTGCGGGTGCAAGGAGGCGCGCATCGCAATGGCCGGACTTCACCGTTACTATTACTATTTGACCTCCGACGAACGGATCGGGGATCTCATGGACGAGGTGAAGGATGCGGATTACTCGACCGTTAATCTAGATCCGATGCGCGCTTATTTTCCAAAGGATGAGCACCCGACACACATTCGGATCGGACCGGATTGGGCGGCGTTCAGCTCCAATTGGATGACCATGTGGGAGAGATACGAGGACACGTCTTACCGGGACAAAATTTTAGTAGGCATCGACTGCGTCAAACAAGCTAATTTCGGTCTTATTTCAGGGCCGACATATGGCTACGATCCTAAGACTGGGATATTAACCCCGCTCGGAGACGACAACTGGGGCCGCCATCTGGCGATTTGCATGGGCGCGCCGCAGGTATGGTTCGAGCTGGCGGCCATGCTGAAGGACCCGGTATGGGAGGCCATGATGGCCGATTTCGGCATTTACTATAATTTACCTCAGGAGGAGAAGGACAAGGTGACGGGAGGGGCTGTCAGCCATGAGCACTTCAATCATCCCGTGCTCAGCATCGCAATTGCTGCGTTCGGAGCTTTCTATAAGCAGGACGAGGCGGCAGCAAGGCATGCGTGGAAGGTGCTGCTGCAAAATCCCTTCTCAATTTCACATCTTCAGGAAGAGGCAGCTTCCGTTATTTATGTTGGCGAATTGAAGGAGATCGATTGGATTAATACAAACGAAGCGGCACAGTGGTCTTTGAATACGATTATTAGCTTGGAATTAATACCGGAATGGCTGCCGGAAGAAATCACCCGGGTGGAGCGATGATTACGCCGGAATGGAGGCTGCTCTACAGCAATCCGCTTCGCTCCTTCAATGATGTTAAGCATTTTCGCATGGAGGGGAGCGGTGTCGCTACATTTCCGATGGGGAGGATGCGGCTCGAGAGCGCGCGGGAGCCGGAAGACGGCCAGCAAGCGAATTTTGTGCTGTGGTGTCCGGAGGACTTCCCTGCCGATATAGCGGTGACCTGGGAATTTAGGCCGATTCGTGAACCGGGCTTGGCGATTCTATTTTTTGCAGCAGCTGGCGCGAATGGAGTCGATTTGTTCGACCTGTCGCTTGCACCGCGTACGGGCGAATACGAGCAATATCATCACGGTGAAATCGATGCCTTTCATTTATCCTACTATCGAAGAAAGTGGCCGGAAGAGAGGAAGTTTCACACCTGCAATTTGCGGAAAAGCTACGGTTTCCATCTTGCTGCGCAAGGTGCGGATCCGCTGCCTTCGGTCTCTGATTGCTCATGCTCATACCATATGCTGCTTATGAAACGCGGCCCTCGTATCGATTTTTCGATTCACGGACTTACCATACTGTCATGGGAAGATGACGGCATAGCGTTCGGACCACCGCTCGGGGCGGGCAAAATCGGCTTTCGGCAAATGTCACCTTTTATTGCGGAGTATGCGAATTTGAATGTGTACGGGCTGCGTGAGCAGGGATAGTTCGGAGAGACGGTGAAAGTAAATCCGTAATACCCGAAACCCGCTAAATCCATTTGTGAGGGAGGAATTTTCAGATGCCGAAAATATTATTGTGTTTCCCGGAAGGCAGGCACAAGGCGTTAACTATGAGCTACGACGATGGCATGATAGCTGACAGAAGACTGGTGTCCACGTTTAACCGTTACGGAATTAAAGGTACTTTTCACCTAAACAGCGGATTGTTCGGTACGGGCAACCGCTTGACGGAACAGGAAGCAGCCGTCTTGTACACAGGGCATGAGGTGTCCGCCCATACGCTGACCCATCCGACGATCGCGCGCTGCCCGAAGGAACAGATCGTATATGAGATCATGGAGGATCGAAAAGGCTTAGAACGGCTTGTCGGGTATACCGTTCGCGGTATATCTTATCCAAACGGATCATTTAACCAAGAAATTAAACAGATGCTTCCCGCTTTGGGAATCGAATATGCGCGTGTCGTACAAACGACCGGCGGCTTCTCTATGCCGGATGATTGGCATGAATGGAAACCAAGCTGCCATCATAATGACCAATTGATTGAGAAGACGGAGACCTTTATCGGGCTTCATAAATCACAATATTTATATCTGATGTACGTATGGGGACACAGCTACGAATTTGACAATGATGATAACTGGGAGCTCATTGAGCGCTTTTGTGAGCTTGCCGGCGGCCGCGAAAATATCTGGTATGCCACAAACATACAAATCGTTGATTACATGAATGCATATAATCAGCTGAAATTTTCAGCAGGCTTGGATTTCGTCTATAATCCGTCGGCGCAAAGCGTGTGGATTAACGTCGATGGACGCATCGTAGAAGTAAAAGGCGGCAGCCAAATGGGGTTTTCATGAGGGGGATTAGGATGAAACAAGAGACGTTAGATGCGGTTCTGCTGGGAGAAATAGATATTAGCGCTGCTGGTCCGCGCTGCAAGATGCTGCTCGGCGATTTGAATGGAGACGGCCGGTTGGAGCTGCTCCTCGTGCAGCCCGATAACCGTCAGGATGTGCGTTATATCCCCCATCAGGTGCAATGCTTAACCGCATTCGATCTTCAGGGCAACTTGCTGTGGCAGACGGGAACGCCGGATCCGGGAGCGGGCAGCCAAGGCTCGGACTATCCGGCCCAAATCTACGATATCGACGGGGATGACAAGCTTGAGGTTTTGTGTGTGATGGACGATCAGTTTCATGTTTTCGACGGAGCAACCGGCAAGAAGAAGGAATCTTACCCGCTGCCTGATCCACATGCCCACGACTGTATCATCATTGCGAATCTATCCGGCGGAGAACGGGCCACCGATATTATTTTGAAGGACCGCTATCATAAAATGTGGGCATTGGACCGGCATTTCAATCTTCTGTGGACACATGAGGGCAATCCAGGTCATTTCCCATGGGTTTATGACATCAATAGAGACGGAAAGGACGAGGTGATGGCTGGCTATGATCTGCTTGATTCGCAAGGCCGCCTTCTCTGGGGCTGCAAAGATTTAGACGAACACGCCGACTGCATTTGGGTAGGGGATGTGAACGGGGACGGTGAACCGGAGCTCGTCATCGGCGGCAGCGTGACGGTAATGTATGACCGCGCCGGCAAGGAGCTGTGGCGCCATGAAGGGTCGGTGGAGTCCCAGCATATCGCGCTCGGCAGATTCCGTAATGATTTGCCCGGCCTGCAGATCGCAGGCTTGGACCGTCTCGTGCGCGAGGATGACGGACGAGGACTCAAAGGGAAGGACGCTATGTTTCTGCTTGATTCGGAAGGGCGAGAGGTCTGGAAGGAAGACCGCAAGACGGATGGCTGGCTAACCATAATCGAAACATTGCGACACTGGGAGGCGGACTCGCCAGATTATATTTTGGCTTACCGCAGGGGCGGAGGCGTATTTCCTACTTTGTACGACGGCCGGATGAATCCCGTCGTTCAGTTTCCTGCAAACGGTTATGCCGTGCATGCCGATTTGCTAGGTAGAGGGACAGAGCAGGTTATTATCTATAACGATCTAACCGCCTCTATCTATTCAAGTAAGTTTGCTAAGCTGGGTGAGCAGCCAAGCGGCGGCCGGCAGCTGCCGCAGCCGAAGCGTCTTTACAGCTCGACGCTGTATCCGGGAGGAGAAGCTTGAGGAAAGGGGAAGAGCGTATGCATACGTACCCGTATTTTGACCAGCAGGGATCGATTGCAAATATCGCTTCAGGAAACGAGGAGCTTGAGCTCGCCGCAGTCGCGAACCGATTTGTCGGGTCTCATCCGAAGTTCCTCCGGTATATCGTACGCACACGACGATTGGGTTTCGCCGCGGGAGCGACTACCGGTATGAGATGAACCTGACGGAAAAATGGCCAGAGCTTGCGGATGGGCAGTTCGTCTATGTGTGGGGAAAGTTATGGGGCGACCAGGATGAGGACAGTCCGTTCAGCATAAGCTGCTATGGTTCGGTAAACGTATATGTGAACGATATAAAGTCGTTTGCTTCCAATACCGGAAGCTGTCGATGTGGCGAATATTCATCCTGTTCTAGTAGAGGGCAATTTTTACATTACAAAAAACGATTGTTTATTCCCGGATTGCAAATCATGCATCATGTATACGATTATAAGTTCGATAAGCCTAATGGTGTGCCGTGGGGACGCGGCAACGGCTGGGTGCTCTTCTCATTGTCTGAGCTGCTTGTCCATTGCAGAGTAGAGACTGTCGATTTATTGAGAACTGTTTTGAAGTGAACGGAAGCATGCAGAGAATGTATGTGGTTTTTCGAATACCATTTACAGGATCAGGGCTTAAATCGCGTTTTATGTATGAAATTTCGAACAGATTCAATTGATTCGATGTGTTGCCGCACATTATCTATGATTTTTCGCATACAATTTGTGGTCTCCAGCCGATTTTCGAAGTTATGAACAGTTAATCGACAGTCTCGAATGTACAGCAGAAACAACTCTATTCTGAAATGTATACATATAGTGGCGTTTTCTGTTTCATTTCTGCAGTACAGCTCCTTATATCGTGCATTATGTGAAGTTTCTATTGTAGAAAATGCAATAGCAGCTACGAGAATTGGAGCTAATATCATCATATTTAATGCAGACAGGGGCAGTCCAACAGGTCTAAGGCCTAGATGGACTCCCCCTGTCTGCGTTATAGAACGAAGCATCATGCTAGTGTGATTTTTTAAAAGCCGTTATCGATTTAAACGGTGTTACTTTGTTTTTACCCGTCATCTTTGAATGGTACATCGCCTCATCGGCTTGTTTGATCATATCCTGAACGGCTTTGCTCTCTTTGGAGGTGCTGAAGCCTACGCTTATGGTTACCGGCGTTTCCTGCTCGACTCTGCGGCGAATCGATTCGGCCACAAGCTCTGGCTTCACACGTTCGGTGCTAATGCAGGCCACCAGCTCTTCCCCGCCGTAGCGACCTGCCGCCCCAATGCCGCTTGACTCCTCTTTTATAATTTCAGCCACTTGCTTAAGTACACCGTCCGCTTTATGATGTCCATGCGTATCATTAAGTTTTTTGAAATTATCAATATCGCAAAATATAACCGCGATTGCCTTACTACTGCGAAGCAGCAGTTCTGCTTTCGCTGCAAAATGACGGCGGTTATACAGACCGGTCAAGCCATCCATAATCGATGATTGATAGGTTGACATCAAACGCTCGATGACCCATTCAAATAAAAGAATAAATAACAGCGTGAAGTATACGATCGGAAGCAGATGACCGAGCAAAATTAGCCATGAGAGCGAACCGTGAAACACATAAGCATTCGCGAGGCGGGCTAGTTCATTGGCGAAGAAGACGATAAGGCTCATATAATATTTAGAGGTCAGATCCGCGCTTCTCGTGTCGAGCATGATCATGAAGATCACAATTAGCCCGTAGAAGTCGAGCGCGGGAAACGTAAATGCTTCGGCGTTCAGCAAGGTTTCCGAAGTAAAGGGAGTAATTGCAAATTGAATGCCTGCGATCACAAAAGTCAACATACTCATAATAATAAACGGAACGACTTTCAATTGTGCCGTGCGAGGAGTATATAATTTCATGAAAACAAAGTTTATAATGATAAAAGAGATGATTTGTAAAATGTTAAAAGACAAATAAAGCCACGGGGTTAATGACCAGCCCGGATAGGCGAGAACGACGAGCAGGCATTGCTTAGCGATTATAATAGGTATAGCCGTAATGAGTAACCGGTAAATCCGTTTGTTGCGGTAACTGACGTAAAGCCTGACCGACATAATAAGCATTAAAATAAGGATGACGATAACTGCCGATGATGAAAGCAGCTGTCCGCTCAGCCCTGCAAGCCATTGCATAATTGTCATGAGTTAACCACCATTGTCTAGTATTAGGTTCAGTAGCTTTACAGAAACATATGTTCTAATATATCATGTTTTACGGTAGACGAATAGTTTTTGCATATGCATTACGTTGAAAGGATGGGACATATGAACATATTGCAAGCCTTGTTTTTTCCTCCGGAGCAGCCGGGCGGAGTATCATCGATGGTCCCGTACATTCAAGAACGGTTTATTAAGCTTGGTTGGCAGATGGAATTATTTTCGCTGCCTAAACGAGTTAGGGGCAAAGGACAGGAAGAGGTTTTGTTCGAGACATTCGACTATACGGAATATAGAGGAAATAAAATCGTAGATAAATATATTCAAACCTACCGGGATTACGTCTGGTGGACGAAAATGCGCATCAAAAAGCCGTACGATATTATTCATGCGCATCACCCGATTGCGGCGCTTGTCATGAAGCAGCTGTTCCCGGATACGCCGCTTGCGGTCACGATTCACTCCAGCTACGAGCGGGAGCTTATTTTGAACGGGAAAATAAAAGAGGGAGGACCTGAGCACCGGTTTCTCATGAGCATCTACGGGGAGCTGGAAGCAAAGGCGGATCAGCTGCTCACCGTTTCCGAGTCGTTTCGATCGTACATCGGAGCCCATGTGAAGCAGCCGGAGCGCATTAAAGTCATTCCGAACGGTTTTGATGAAAAACGATTTAAGCCGATCTCGCATGACAATGCGGTCACTCAGCTAATTACGGTGTGCAGGCTTGTACCGGCCAAAGGGCTGGATATCTTGCTGCATGCTTGCGCGGAGCTTAAAAGGCAGGGACATCCGTTTGTCCTCCACATTATCGGCGATGGACCGATTCGCGAAGAGCTTGAAGCGTTGGCAGTAAAGCTTGATCTATACGACGATATTATTTTTTACGGATATATGCTTCACCCGGAAGAATTCATGCCGTTCTTTGACGT
Organism: Paenibacillus prosopidis; assembly: GCF_003337375.1. Classification (GTDB taxonomy): domain Bacteria; phylum Bacillota; class Bacilli; order Paenibacillales; family Paenibacillaceae; genus Pristimantibacillus; species Pristimantibacillus prosopidis. Next base: position 24,792 of record NZ_QPJD01000004.1, on the reverse strand, counting down.
GTTCGTGCTGCCATCGCGGGCAGAGGCGTTCGGCTCCGTATTCGCGGAAGCGGCGCTATGCTGGCTAGCGCTTGTCGGTACGAATGTAGGCGGGATTGCTGAGCAAATCGATGATGGCGTAAACGGATTGCTCGTACCGCCTGAGGATCCGGCAGCGCTGGCCGCAGCGCTTGAGAAGGTCGTAACCGATCCAACCTACCGGTATAATCTTGCCCGGGCAGGCTGGGATAAGGCAAAAAAGGTATACTCGCTCCAGCGCGTCATTTCTCAGCTGAAAAAAGTGTACGTTCAAATGAAGCCGGAATAACGGTTGACTACAACGGTATAGGTGGGGAAGGAATGACTGTACCATTTCGATTTATCCATGCTGCGGATCTGCACCTAGACAGTCCGTTCCGCGGACTTGCGAAGGCTCCGGAACGGGTACGTGATGCATTGACTGATTCAACCTTCGCAGCGCTGCGCCATTTGACGCAAACGGCGGTTCGGGAGCAGGTTGACTTCATAGTCCTTGCAGGAGATTTATTCGACGAAGCCGACCGTTCGCTGCGCGCGCAGCTCATGCTTGTGCGGGAGTGGGAGAAGCTGGAGGAGCACGGTATTGCGGTGTTTGTCATTCACGGCAACCACGATCCTCTAAACGGTGCAAGAGCCGCACTAACGCTGCCGCAAAACGTGCATGTTTTTGGAGCGGATCAGATGGAATATCGGCCGGCTTATCGCAGAAGCGGTGAGCTGGCTGCTTTTGTTTACGGCGTATCCTATGGTACGCGGGCGGTAACGGAAAATTTGGCGGCGGGTTACCGTATCCAGCCGGAGGCGCCGTTTCATATCGGGCTCTTGCACGGCAATGTTGACGGAGACGGGACGCATGATCCGTACGCGCCATGCACGCTTGAAGATCTTACCGGCAACAAAGGCTTTGATTACTGGGCGCTCGGTCACATTCATCATCGCAAGGTGCTGCATCAGTATCCGCATGTCGTATATGCAGGCAATACACAGGGGAGAAATCCGCGTGAAACGGGGGCAAAGGGCTGTTATGTCGTGGATGTGACAGCTGCACGCTCCATTCAGCTCACCTTCGTACCGCTCGATGAGGTACGCTGGCTGGATAATGCTTTCCGGATCGATGATATTTATTCGGAGCAGGAGCTGCTGCAGCAGCTGTTTGGTCTGGTTGAACAGCTGACCCTGGAGGCTGACGGCCGTTCGCTCATGCTGCGGCTATATTTATCCGGCCGAGGTCCATTACATAATAAATTGACTGAAAGTGCCGTTGTCCGGACGCTGCTCGAGCAGCTGCAGGAAGGTCAGCGGCTGACATCTGGAGAGCCTTGGGTGTTCGTCTACGATATAGCGGTGAATACGGGAGCGGAGCTCAATTGGAACGAACTGGAAGCCGAAGACAGCTTTGCAGGAGAGCTGTGCCGCTTAAGCGCCCGGCTGGCTGAAGATGAGTCGGAATGGCGCGATTTTGCCAAGGATGCGGTTAGTCCGCTCACTCATCATGCGAAGCTTGGCAGGCTAATGCGCAACAATTGGGACGAGCTGCCTGACCGATGGCTCAAGCAAGCCCGGGAGCTGACGCTCGGATTGATCCATGGGACCGGGAGGGACGAGCCATGAAGCTTTTGAAGGCTGAAATTGACGGTTTTGGACAACTTTATGGACAGCGTGTTCCGATGGATGCCCCTGTGATCATTGTGTATGGTCCGAATGAAGCGGGCAAAAGCACGATGTTCAGCTTTATCCGATCGATGCTTTACGGTTTCGCAAAACGGGGACAAGCAGCTCTGCGGCAGGAGCCGGTTAACGGAGGGAAGCACGGGGGAAGATTATTTTTCACCGATCAGTCGGGCAAGCGGTATGTGCTTGAGCGTTACTCGGCTGATGGCTCAAGCAAGCTGAAGCTGCGCGGACTGGGTGATGTTGGAAATGTTGAGCAAGCGTCAAATGAACATACCGGCGGGTATTTGGAGTTCGGTCAGACCTTTGCCGATGAAGTTATCCTTACGCAAGCGGATTGGGAGCGGCGCTTTCTCGGTAATGTAACGGAAAGACTGTACCGTCAATTATTCGCAATTACGCTAACGGAACTGCAGGAGGTTGGAGCGTTATCGGGGGAGGAGCTCGGCCGTTATTTGTACCAGGCCGGGTGGGACAGCGGGAGATCGATTGCAGCAGCGGAGAAACGGCTTGTTCAGGAAATGGAGCAGCTGTTCAAGCCGCGCGGCACGAATCAGCAAATCAATCAGCAGCTAAAATCGCTTGAGCAGCTTGAAGCGTCATTGCGGAAGCGGGCAGATGCGATTGCGGCATACAATGAGCTGACGCAGCAGGCGGAGAAGCTTGATCTATCACTGTTCCGTTTGGAGAGCGAGCTTCCATTAAGTGCTGCCCGGCAGCAGCTGCTTAATAAAGCCTGTTCGGTTAGACCGCTTTGGATGCGGAAGCAAAAGCTGATCTTGGAGCGAAGTGCCGTTGCTTATGCTTCCTGCTTTTCGGCGCAAGCGGAGAAAAGCTGGGAAGAGCTGATCAGGCAAAGGACGGAACGGCGTGCTGCTGCTGAACAAATCCTCCATAAGGAACAGCTGCTGGGGCTGCAGCTTCAATCAATCGCCTTTGACGAACGGTTTATTCAGATGGCAGATGAAACGGATGCACTGCTGCAAACCGCCGAAAGCATGCGCAAGCTGAGGTCGGATAGAAGCGAGATGGAAGCGGAGCTTCGTGAGCATGATGAGGCAATTGCGCGGCTGGTTAGCAGCATTGCGCCGGAATGGACGGAGCGGCAGCTTCGGGAGTTTCACGTGACGGTTGCTGATCGTGATTTTGTAAGGCAGGCGAGGCAGCAGCAATTCGATGAAGCGCGGCAAGAGGAAAGATTGGCCGCTGAGCTTGAAGCGCTTGCGCAGCAGGAGCGGGAGGCGGCTTATGCTTGGGATGAAGCGGAAGCGGCTGTAGGGCGCGAAGCGGAACGCCGCGAGCGGGAAGACGGCGCGGGGCTCCTATTTTTGCCGCGCACGCGTGATGCGCTGAAAGAGGCGTGGAACGCCGTCGATAGCGCGCTCCGCGAGTGGGAGCTCGAGCGGGTGCGCGCTGCCGGCGCCGCCGCAGCAGCGGGCGGAAGCGGGGCGGCTGGCCGCGGCGCGGCAGCTGCGGGCCGGGGCGGAGCCGGCCCGCTTTGGGCTGCAGCGGCAGGCGCGGGCGGTGCAGCGCTGGCGCTTGGCGCTGCTGCGCTTAGCGGCGCTGCCGCGGGCGAAGCGGCCGGCGGAGCCGGCATTGGTGCGCTTGCGCTGGCGGTAGCAGCGCTGGCGCTTGTTGTTGCCGCGCTGGCGCGTAGCCGCAGCGGCGGCCGTGCGGCACGGACGGCTAGCCTTGCAGGGGACCGGTCCGCTAGACTAGCAAAAGGCGAGAACGGACGTGCATGGACTTCCGCGGCTGGCGGAAGAATGCGCGGCCCAGGAGGGTTCGCTATAGAAAGAAGCGAGGAGAATACGGCGCTCGGCGAGCGGGAGTTGCGAGTTCGTCATGCAATGGCAGCGCTCTTACGAGAGCCAGAAGCAGCAGCATCGGCAATATTTGCCGCGCTGCAAACTTCACATCAGCATTCCGCGCCTGAATATGCGCAAGCTGCCGAACAGGCTCGCACACAGCTGCGCGCCGCAGTTGAAGCCCGTCTCGAGGCGCTGCAAAACAGCGAGCGCCTCATCGACAACCGCAACGAGCTCGCGCGCCGCCTGGACCGGCTCCGCGCGCTCGCCCGCGAGCGCAGCGAAGCAGCCGCCGCCGCTGCGCAAACAAAACAAGCCGCCGCCCGGCAATGGGCCGGCTGGCTTGCAGCACGCTCACTGCCGGCATCGATGTCGCCGTCAGCCGCGCTCGAAGCGTTCGAGCTCGCCGAGCAAGCTGTGCAGCGGCTGCACCAATACGACCGGCTGACAGCTAAGAAAGCCGCCGCCGACAAGCAGCTAGCCGCTTTCGCTTTGCAAGCGGCAGCATTATGTGAGGGATTCGATGAAGCGTCCCGCCAGCTGACTGCTGACCCGGCACTCGCCTTGCGGCTGCTGCATGGCGAGATACGCCGTCACGCAGCTGCGAAGCACGAAGCGCGCGGCATGGAAGCGCGCCGAGATGAGCTGCGGCTGTCCTTAAAAACCGTTGAAGCACAATTAGAAGAGCTGGCAGCAGCGATAGCTGCTCAGATGGAAAGCGCCGGCGCACAGAATGAAGCTCAATATGAGACTGCGCTTGAGCATCGCCGGTTAGCAGCTGAGCTGGACCTCGAGCTGTCCAAGCTCGACCTGGAAATAACAGCAGGTATGGCGGAGGATCGGATTGCCGAGCTGGAGGAGCTGTATGTATCCAATGACGAGGAGCGGCTTCAAACGCTTCAAGCAGCCTCGCAAGCCGAGCTTGAACAGCTTGAGAAGCAGAAGCGCGAGCAGCTGGAGCAGCGGGGCAGATTGCGGCAATCGATCGATCATTTGCTGAAGGAAGAGGAGCGGCAGAAGCTGCTCGCGCAGAAGGAAATGACCGTAGCGCAGCTGGAGGCAGATGCGGAGCGTTATGCCGTACTTTCGATAAGCGCAGCATTAATTAGAAGAACAAAACGGATATACGAAGAAGAACGGCAGCCGGTCGTGCTACGTAACGCCTCTCGCTATATCGCGAGCCTTACTGACGGGAAGTATATCCGCATACTGTCGACTGCGGGGGAGCCCGGTATTCGTTTAGAATCGTCGGATCAGCATCTAATTAACAGCGAGATGCTAAGCCGCGGAACGGCTGAGCAGGTATATTTGGCCATGCGCCTCGCATTGGCGGAGGAAGCCTCGCAGTCGATAAAGCTGCCGTTCATGCTGGACGATGTGTTCGTCAACTTTGATCGCGGCAGGCTGCAAGCCGCAGCGAAGCTGGTGGCAGAGTTATCGGACAGCAGGCAAATGATCGTTATGACTTGTCATGAGCATGTGCGAGATGCCCTGCTGGAGCATTGCCACGGAGCAGCGCTTGTCCTTATATAGTCCGTTTATGCTGCATAATGGTATATATTTGTCCAATTTACGTGTGCGTGACACGCTTGCGGATAATTAAAATGAGCCAACCGAAGCTAATCAAGCCGAATAACGGGTAAAGCGTAGATAGCAGCGTACCAAAGCCAATTTGGCTGGCGACATAACAAATCGCGAGAATAATAAGAACAATTAAGCTGCGAGCCCACTTTAGCCGTTCGTGGAGCTGTAAAGTAAGTCCGTAGATGTCGGCGATGAGTGTCGTAAAAATCTCAGCGAAAATTAGAAAAATATAAATGAATTGAACGCTATGTCCAAGCTGGCTGGCGATTCCGCCCATCGGAATGGCAAACTGCCGGATGCCCGGCATATAAACCGACAATGCGATATGACCGGAAAGCAGCATAAAGCCGACTCCAATGCCGCCGAGCCATGAGCCGGCAATGATCGTTTTTTTGTCCCGTATTTCTGCGCCGAGCGGCACGAGTACCGCTTGCGCCATGGACAAATTAAACGCGGTATACAAAAACGGGGACGCCCACGCTGCCCAAGGGGAGAAGTCGCTGGCCAACGTCATAAATTTGTCGGCGCCGGGTGACCGGAAGGTATTAATCATAATTAGTACGGTGAACAGCAGCATGACAGGGACGACGATCGCGTTAACCATCAAGATGGCACTCATCCCTTTGCGCAGTAAAAAGTAACAAGCAATCACTGTGATGAGCAGCCCGGACTGATAAGAAACATTCCAATGCTCATAAAAAATTGTGCCTGCGCCGGCGAGCATGACGGCCGTAACGCCGAGAAGGACGACCAGCATGAAGTGGCTAATGAGGCGGCCGTATTTTTCACCGAACAGCGCCTTATTTAAATCCTCGTAGGATTTAGCGCGTATTTCGTTAGCTAAGAGCATCATTTTTGTGCCGAGCCAAATGAACAGAATGGTGGACAAAGCAATCGTGAATGTTCCCCAATACCCGAAGCGGGTAAAAAATTGCAATATTTCTTGACCGGTGGCAAAGCCGGCGCCTACAATCGTTCCCATATAGGTCGCAGCAATTTGCAGCACCTTGCCTGTGCGTTTCCACATCGTGAACCGTCCTCCGTTCCATAACTCCTCTATATAAGAAGGTATGTCCGAGAGGGGACAGGCATGACTTTTTTGCAAAGGATTCTGCGTATACCTTATTCGGCCTGTGGCTGCTTGATTGGTCCTAGCCGCTAGCTTATTGTAAGAAGCTTAATGGATACGATTTCGTTTTGCTCAGGGTCTAAATCCAGCTTGAGAAGGGCGCCGCTCGCTTTGTAAGTAAGCAAATAAGTCGTTTGTTTCTCCGGCTTGCCCAGCATTTGCAGCGCCTGATCGGGTTTGTCCCCAACCTGTAACCCGCTGAGGCCCGCTGAAATGTCGTTACCATAAACCTCGATATAATGAACGGCATTACTGTCGTTGATTCCGATCGCGAAGCCAGCGTATTCAAGTACTTTGATGGTCTCCGTTTCCTCTTCAAGCGTATAGCTGTCGATTTCTTTGCCAAAAAGCTTCCTGACCTTCGCATCACTGTCGCCGATTGCGACGCCATGCAGCATCGGCGCGGTTGCGGTCCATGCCGCGTCCTCGCTTTCGGTTTTTACGGTAGCCTTATCATCTTCATGATTATGCAGCGTTGAAGTTTCTGCATTCGTACCGTTAGTCATATCCGCTCTGTTCGCATGAGGCTCATCCGAAAAAAGCTCATTGTTAGTTTGCTCGGAGTACATTTTTTGAGGGCTGTCCGGCTCTTTTTCGGATTGGTCGTAGTTAAGACTACTATTGCTTATATAGGGATCAGATGGAGCCGTTGATGCGCTTTGACAGCCGGCAAGCAAAATGACAAGCGCAGATGCGGCTGCTAATACTGAAGCTTTTGATGTATCATTCCGAGTATATTTCATCATCCGAACTCCTCTCCGTTTTATGTTCAAATATAATGGGTCTCACTATAATATTATAATATATAAGACGTACAAAATAAGGAAAAAGTTGCTCCGTTTTTCGCAGATTTGAAAATATTTCCTTCAATTACTTTCATTTGTACCGATCAAACATGAAGACGTTAATAAGGTTGCACTTTTTGCCTGACCTATGGTACGTTAACGAAAAGGATTTTGGTGGAGGTAATGGAAGATGGAAACTTTAAAACAACGCATTTTGGCAGAATCATCGGTACTATCGAGAGACGTGCTGCGGATGGATGCATTGATCAACCACCAGGTCGACCCTGCATTGACTATGGAAATGGGACAAGAATTCGCTAAACGCTTCGCCGAAGAGAACATTACCAAAGTAATTACGGTGGAATCCTCAGGCATTCCTGCAGCATTTGCGACTGCGTATGTGCTGGGCGTACCGCTCGTGTTCGCTCGGCGGAAAAAGACGCTTATTGCCGATCCGGACGCCTATACCGAACGGGTGCCTTCTTTTACTAAAGGAATGGTAACCGACATTATGGTGTCGAAGCAGTTTCTAACGGAAGAGGACCGGGTATTGTTTATTGATGATATTATCGCGAACGGCGATGCCGCGCGCGGACTTATCAAAATTATACAACGTTCTGGTGCAGAGCTGGTAGGTCTTGGCGTAGTGGTAGAGAAATCATTCCAGGCCGGTGGCAGAACACTAAGGGAGCAAGGCATTCGGGTGGAACCTCTCGTTCGAATTTCGTCGCTTGATAACGGTGAAATAAAATTTGAGTAAGATGTTCCAGTACAAATGCTCTTTCCCCGTCGGTTAATATCGCTTATAATGATACAGAAGTGATCGAGGGGAGGCACAGATTATGGGGAAAATGTCCGCAGAGTTTATGTATGCGAAGTTGACTGACGCAAAGATTCACTTTGAACGCGCTCTAGATTGCAAACATACGGAATTTGATGATTTATATCCTTATATGATTGAGCATCCGCAGTTTTTTTGGTACAAACGTTACGTAGCTTGGTCTGAGCTGCTCACGATTGTGAAGCTGTGCGACGAATTATCCATCGAATGGCGGGATCAATTCACGGACCGTCAGACCGATTATATTGGCAAGCGCGTTATGTCTTCTCGTGTACTGGATGAATGGTACGAGACGATAGATACAAATGTAGGATGATGAAAGCATAGACGGCTTTGCCGGAACAAAATGAAGCGAACCTCAATGAATTGCATCAGCAAACATTGAGGTTTTTCAATAGCAGCTTGCACCAAAGCAGGATCAGGAGGAAATAGCATTGGTTAGTGAAGAGCAGCTGAATCAGTTTCGATTAAGCGGCGAAACCGTTAGAGTCGTACGGGACGAGATGGAAATTAACGATGTACTCGGAATTGTTGTCGCGTGGGACGAGTCCTCGGTCGTCATTCGCCGTCCGAACCGCCGCGTTGTAAAGCTCAGCCGGATATATAACTACGCACTGGCGTCAGAAGAACGTGCAAAGCCTTTTGAAGATGCTACATAATTGAACATAGAAAACAGCACCCTATAATCTGTACAGTTAAGGAGTGATTGGAATGAAATGTCCTGTATGTGAAGATGTTCGTATGCGCGAGGTTGTAAAGGATGAAGTGCTTATCGATGTGTGTCCGGATTGCAAAGGCGTATGGCTCGATAGAGGGGAATTGGATAAGCTAATGCAAGGTGTGCGTGAAATGCAGCAGGATATGCAAAGCGGCGGCTACGGCAGCCAGCCGCCACAGCCAAGCCAAGGCTTCGGGCAGCAGCAGGGGGGCTACGCTCAACCTGGTCAACCGGGCCAACCTGGTCAATCGGGCTATGGCAACCAACCATCTGGCGGTTACGGAAGCCAGCCGTCAGGCGGATTTGGAACGCAGCCAGGCTCACCGGGCTATGGCCAAGCGTCGCCTTCCGGCTATGGAACTGGACAGGGCCAGCAAGGCTACGGCAATCAAGGCTATGGACATGATAAATACGGTTATGATAAATACGGCCGTCCTTATAAGAAGAAAAAGACGGTGCTGGACGTATTCGGAGATTTGTTCGATTAAATGGTAGTCTTATAGCGAAAGCCTCTGTCTGAATTGAGACGGAGGCTTTCGTCGCATAAATAAAAAAAGAACCGCTCGATTTGAGCGATTCTGTTCATTAGTAGGGTGATGCGGTCGAGAGGACTCGAACCTCCACGGCTGTTACACCACTAGAACCTGAATCTAGCGCGTCTGCCAATTCCGCCACGACCGCAAATAATGTGTCAACAGGAATTATCATATCACGTGATAAATGATATAGTCAAGTTAATTTCTTATTTTGGAGGGACATGCCGTGAAGAGATTAGAACAAAAAATCGTTCAGGAAGGAATCGTCTTAAACGAAAATGTATTAAAGGTGGACTCTTTTCTAAACCATCAGGTGGATCCGCAGCTCATGCTTGACATCGGAAGGACGTTTTCACAACTTTTTGAAGGCGAAGGGGTAACGAGGGTGCTTACGCTTGAATCGTCGGGCATAGCGCCTGCCGTTATGGCCGCGCTGCAAATGAATGTCCCGCTGCTGTTCGCTCGTAAACGAAAGTCGCTAACGCTGAAGGATGACTTGTACACGGAAAACATATACTCCTTCACGAAGCAAGAGGAGAGTGAAGTGACGGTATCGCGCAAGTTTTTATCTTCTGTCGACCGGGTGTTGATTATCGATGATTTTCTGGCAAACGGAGATGCTGCGCTAGGATTAGCGCGAATCGCCGAGCAAGCCGGGGCTAAGGTAGTCGGCATTGGAATCGTCATTGAAAAAGCATTCCAGCCAGGTAGAGAAAAGCTGATCGAATATGGATATCGTGTACATTCATTGGCAAGAATAGCGTCACTATCAGAGGGCAAAGTCATTTTTGCCACGGACAGTGGTGATTAGTGAAGTATTGTCATTCGAATATTAGAGATAGATGCGGGACATAATTTTATGGTACCAAGGCAAAGAGGGGAGGAAAAAATGGATGTCCCGCAACAACAATAACAAAGCCAAGAAGTCGCAGGAAGGAAACCACCGAGATTCAGAAGTAGCCGGATCAAACGGCAAGACGAAGAATAAATAATTTTTTCAGACCATATATCGATTGCAAAATGAATGAGAGGCTCCGATTAAAAAACGCGTAAATCGCGTTTTTTTGTTGTACAGATCTCTCGACTGGATAGGCCCCATCAAACAAAAAAACCTCGGAACAATGTTCCGAAGTTCAATGATTATTAGGTTGGTGCGGTCGAGAGGACTCGAACCTCCACGGCTGTTACACCACTAGAACCTGAATCTAGCGCGTCTGCCAATTCCGCCACGACCGCATATCTCGAATAGCTTCCTTATGTTAGCATGGGGCTGCTTGCGAAGTCAATAACTTGCTGAAAGTTGCTGAAAGTTGAAATATTCAGCATATTTTACATCCCCTTCACAAACAATGAGAGTAATAAAAGAGTGGGGTGTGAGCAGCGATGAGCAAAGAGAATGATTGTTGCAGCAAAGAGGAAAAGCTGGCATGGAATAAACAACCGCGGCTGCTGGCAGTTGCAGTTAGAGCGGCAATGTTATTTTTGACAGCTGCAGTTTGTATGAGTGGTATTATCAGCAGCGGAACCGTATCAGCACGGTCATCATTAAACCGTATAAGCTTAGCAGAAGATAAGCAAGAGCTGCGAACGGTCGCCATTGTCATCGATGATTTCGGAAACGGGATGACAGGTACCGAAGAGATGATGAAGCTGCCTGTAAAATTTACGGCTGCGATTATGCCGTTCATGCCGACGACGAGGCGTGATGCAGAGGAAGCGCACCGGCTTGGACATGATGTCATTGTTCATATGCCGATGGAGCCGATAAAGGGCTTGAAGAGATGGCTTGGACCCGGTGCGCTGACCACTGCTATGAGCGATGAGGAGATTCGCAAACGGGTGGAGAGCGCGATTGGGGACGTTCCGCATGCAATCGGAATGAACAATCATATGGGCTCTAAGGTAACCGCTGACGAACGGGTAATGCGAATAGTGCTTGGCGTGTGCAAGGAACGCGGAATGTTTTTTCTCGACAGCCGGACGACCTACAAAACAGTTATTCCGAAAATTGCGGCTGAGCTTCATGTTCCTATCGTCTCAAACCATGTGTTTCTCGATGACGTTTATACCGTCCAACATATTACGAAGCAGATGAGCGTACTGCGAAAGCATCTGGAATCGCACGTTAGCTGTATTACAATAGGACATGTCGGACCTCCAGGAAAGAAGACAGCTTCCGTCCTGCAGCAATCCATACCGTTGATGCAGCCAAACGTGCAATTTGTAAAGCTGTCGGATCTCGTCCGCGCTTCAGCGGACGATCCATTTATACTGCCTAATTCCTGAAGCGATCGCCGCCGCGATCTCTTCCTGACGGCGCGGGTCTGTCAACATTGCGCGGTCGGTGCTGCTGCTAATAAAACCCATTTCTACGATGACGGTCGGCTGCTGCACTCGCTTAAGCAAATAATACGGCTTTCCTTCACGGGGGAGAAAGGATGTTTTTTGCTGCCGGTTAAGCGCATCCTGTATACAGAAGGCAAGAAGGGCGCTTTCTCCGCGGTTCTGATGCAGAACGATCGGTCCGTGCTGCGAGCTTTTTTTGGACCAATTCACATGAAGACTAACGAGCAGCTCGCTTTCAATCTCTTCCGTAAGCTGTCGGCGATGCGAAAGGTCCTTGCGGTGTCTTGAACGGCTTATATGCCAGCGATTATCCTCGCTTAACGCATAATCGCCGGTACGGTTCATGACTGCGGAGATACCTTGACTACGCAGCATCACATAGAGCTTCCGGGCAACGGCAAGGTTGATATCCTTTTCCAGAGTGTCGCCCGATGTTGCTCCCCCGTCAATGCCGCCATGCCCGACGTCGATGATGACGACCGTAGATGGAAGCGCCCAATCCTGATCGGATGCGGTTGGCAGAAGCGGCCATTCAGAAGCAGCTGCCGTACTGCTGGTTGCGGCGAAGCATAACGCGATAAGGCCTAGACCTATTTTATGCAGCATAACATTGGTTCCTCCAGATCACATTGATATAGGGTTAGCGTGGCTCTTTGGAGGAAAACTCATGCATGTTTACATTCAAATCAGACAGGGCAACCTTATAACATCATAGTAAACGAGAAGGAGTGACGGGAATGGCTAAAATTAAAGCCGAAGATTATGTGAAATACATGACGGAGCAGTTTATGGCTTATATAGAAACACCAAAGGAAGAGCGAAAGCAAACAAGAACGTCAGCCAAAGAACGAAGAGAGCCTTGGCTGACGCATTGGTTTGGCTGGGGGCCGATGAGCGTTATGTTATGGTGGAAGGGACGCGAGCAGCGTCACCGGTAAAAGTGACCTAGCTCAATGAGCAACAGAAGCGGAACGTACCTGCGTTCGGATCCATCTTCACCTGCTTCAAGCGCGAGGTAAAGATGACCGCTGTCCCATTTGTTGTAGCCGACGATGGACCAGACATACAGCATTTGTCCTTCAAACAGCTCTGCGGTATAACGGAGCTGTTCTTTGCTGTTTATTTTTGCAAAAAGTGATGAATAAGTGCTGATTCCTACTTGAAGAGGCTCCTTGGTCAACCAGGGAAGCCTTGCATATCGATCGAATGAGGGTAAGGAGACATGCTTTAACAGCTTAGCGCTTGCAGGAGCTTGCATCCGTTCCGCATGAATCAATGGCGTGTAAGAGGCAGCAAGCCAGTCTTTCGACTCTACTGGAAGAAGCTCTCCGCTTGCGGCATCCGTAAAATAAGTTTCTTGATCTGCTGTCACCTTCCATGCGGCGAGCAGCGGGTGAATGTATAACGCTTCGGTTTTGTCAGCCGGCTTCAGCAGCTCAAGTTGTTTAATTGATCGCGATAAGGTTTGATCATCGAACAAAGGTTGACGGCTAGTACCGTATTCTCCCAGCTGAAAGCCGCCATTCTCGACCGCGTTTACAACTAAATAACCGACGGTCTCCTTATTTTGTTTTACGAGGACGAGCCAGCTATGCGTACCTGGACCGATGGGGGAGATTTGCAAGGATGCGAGCTTCCATTTTTCAAAATGAGGCTGATTCGCCAGCTCGTCTACCCATAGCTGCGCTTGCTGCTCAAGCGGTTGATCTGATGTCGCAGGAATAGCTGTTGCAGCTGCAGGCTGCGTCTTTAATCCGCCAGAATATAACACGAGAGCGGTTAATACGCATGCCGCAGTCAGTCTTATAAATTTTTTTCGCATATGTGATCACCTCATCTCTATTGTAATGGACAAGCTTTAAGAAGGCTGTTGCATCATGTCATGTTGTGGCGGTCCGGGGACCGCCTTTTTTTGACGTTTAGCTGCGGATATCGTCTAATGCTCGTCAGTCGATCCCTTCAAGGTGAAAGATGCCGCAGTTAATGGCGGATGCGGTCACACGAGGCTCGTATTGCCAACGTATCTCGGCTTGCCTTTGGGTGAACTGCTCTTCGATTGCCTGCCTTGTTTCCGCAATCGCGTTTTTTATGAGCGGTTCATAGTAGCTGCCTATTCTCACGAGCTCCTCCTCCAGCCTCGCGGAAGCGTCTGCCGCCCAGCTGTAATCATAACCGCGCAGCTTGCGTTCCAGTGCCTGCTCCACGATGCCGAGCGCCTTATTGAAGGAAAGACCGTTTTTTGTTATATGGATATTGGCTGGGAGCCTTGGCGTGAGCTTGTGCGACAGCAGCCGATCGTGAAATTGTTCAACACATAATCCCGTTGCAAGCGAAACACCAAAGCAATGAATTTCCTCACGCTTCCGGTCACAAGCGAACTCGACGCGCATGTTAACGCCGAGCCAAGCGGTGTAAGGTGTGGAGCTGAACGGATTGCTGCTGCGCTTATCCGGCTCCTGAAACAAATAAACGTAGCTGCCCTTTGATTTGGCAGCGTCAAACAGCTGATCCAGCTTACGGGCGCCAAAATATAAATCCTCCCGAGGCACGCGCGCAGGCGCGGCCAGGCTGCCGTGGATGAAACCGAGAGAGCGTCCAAGCGCTGCATTAGCGGCTGCATCCTGCGAAGTTGCCGAAGCATCAGGCTGATCTGATGCTTTTGCTTTCGCTTTACTCTCTTCCTCGGCATCATATTTTTGCTTATCGGTTACAAGCAAGTAAGTCATTGTCTCCGGTTCTGCGCCTACCCGGTCAACGAAGCTCCAATAATAGGGACGGTTCGTTAGCTCACGGTCGGCGAAGGGGGACAGCTTAACCGTAAAATGGGCGGGCGATTTTTCCAGAATGGAGCATTCTGTAGCTTCCAAATAGCGATTTACGAATTTATGGACCTGCTTCTCATTCAAGGTCTCACCTCCACTGTTTGTCCTAGTGAATCCAGCTTAACAAGCAGTTCGGGACTAGTGGCGTACGGATTTTTCCCCGTCTTCACCTCGTCGCGAATTCGGCTGAGGGAGGAGCCTAATTGATTGAGCTGCTGCTTCAAGTCCGTATCATTGCCAGCTTCCAGGAGCACTTTTGCCAGTTTTTGCTCCAGCGAGCCGTCGCCCTTCTCAAACCGCTCCAAAATATGATCCAGCTCACCGATGACTAGCTCAAAGAGGTTAATCTTTTCATGCAGCAAATTTACAATATACTCCTCAATCGTTCCGAGTGTACAGAGGTTGTATATTTTAACATCCTCTGTCTGACCAAGGCGGTGTACGCGTCCGATTCGCTGCTCGACCCGCATCGGGTTCCAAGGTAAATCGAAATTGATCATATGGTGGCAAAACTGCAGATTAATGCCTTCGCCGCCAGCTTCCGTCGCAATCAGAACCTGCGCCCGGCCGCGGAACAGATCCATCATCCAATCCTTCTTACCGCGGTTCATGCCGCCCCGGTACGGAACTGCGATCATATTTTGCGCGCGGAAAAACTGGAGCAAATATTCCTGCGTCGCCCGGTACTCGGTGAAAATAATGACCTTGTCATTCATTTCTTTGACAAGCTCCATCGCTTTCTCCGCTTTCGTATTCGCTTTGATATTACGGATTTTCTCTACCAGCTCCCAAATTTTCGGACGCATTGGCGAGTCCTCGGCCGTTTTCTTAAATAGGTTCACAAGCGTTAAGAAGACGGCGTCCCGGCTGCTGCAAACTTCGCGTTGAAGCGTAACGAGGGATAGCATGCTCGTTAAGTCGCCTCCGCTCTCTTCATAGCGCTCCTTAACGAAGCCGGTGACCGCATCGTAGAGCGCTTTCTCATCCTCGGATAGCTCGAGCGGAATATTTTTGACAAAGCGTTTCGTGAAATGGATGCCGCCGTCACCGCGCCGGTTGCGAATCATGATCGTAGAGAGTGCTTCCTGCAGCTGATCCTCATTTTTCGGTAAACGCTTATCTACGACAAAATTGGCAGCGAATTCGCTTTGTCCTCCAAGCTGACCCGGTTTCAGCAGCGTAATGAGGTTGAATAGCTCGTCGAGGTCGTTCTGAATAGGTGTCGCTGTCAGCAGAAGACAATATTTTTTGCGCAGCAAATTAGCGAATTGATAGTTCGTCGTTTTTTTGTTTTTCAGCTTATGCGCCTCGTCAATAATGATCAGGTCATAGTCGGTCCCGAGAACGATTTCACGGTGGGGATCTCGCTTAGCGGTATCCATTGAAGCTACGACTACATCATAGCCCCACGTATGCTCCTTCTTCTGGGCTACGGCAGGAATGCCGAACTTCTGATTCAGCTCACGCACCCATTGAAGCACCAGTGACGCCGGAACAAGTATTAAGACACGCTTGGCGAGACCGCGGACAATATATTCTTTGAGCACGAGACCGGCTTCTATCGTTTTGCCGAGACCGACCTCATCCGCAAGAATGGCGCGGCCGCCCATCTCGTGCACGACCTTGCGCGCCGTACTAATTTGGTGCGGCATCGGCTCAAATGAAGGTAGAGACCGTAGGGAAAGCAGCTGATCGAAACTCTCAATTCGTTTGGCTTGCTCAGCTTCCATGGCGAGCTGATATAACGTCCAATCATCCCATGGACCGCCCCGGGAAAGTCGATTTTGCAGCTCCTCGAACCAGGTCCGGTCGCATTGCAGATCAACGAGCGGATGCAGCTTGCGTGTAACGATGGCTGGGCCTGATTCGGCTGAGGCAGCCTGCGGCGTTGTAGGGAATGTCATCTCGTGCAGCTCCTTCCGCATTTAAAGGGGATAAGTATTAATTAGTATTGCCTTTTCAACAAATAATAATAAGAAGCCTTCTAAAAAAGAGAATGGACAAGCAAAAGAGTGAGAGAGGGCATGAAAGCGGAGCAGGTTGTTAAATTCAGCTAAATTTCAGAGTGTTTATCAATATGTAGTATAGTATAATGGTTTAACAGCACAATATATTGTGCCTTAAGCATATATTATTTACATGATGTGCCTGAGGTGCGAGGTGGATAGAGGAGGAAATGCATGGGGACGAAACGCGGAAAACGGCTCGAAGGTCTGAGCGAAAAAATCTTTTTGGACCGGTATGCTTGGAAAAATGCAGATACGAATGAAACGAAGGTCGGTGACGTCGTACTCGTTCTAACGAAGGATGATCCGAAATTCCCTGCCAAGGAAGTCGGGGAAGTGGTCGCACGCGAAGGCAGGACAGTGACGGTACGTTTGCGGAATGGAGATCTTGTGGATTCAAGCGTTGACAAGCTGACACTTACGATCGAGAAGACGCCTGAGGAAATGTGGGACCGGTTAGCCGGGGCGGTGGCATCGGTGGAGAGCGGTGAGGATAAGCAGAAGGAGTGGCAGGAGAAGTTTCGTTATATCCTCGATGATTGGAAGCTCGTACCCGGCGGACGAATTGCAGCAGGCGCCGGCGCAAGCGAGGAGCTGACGCTTTTCAACTGCTATGTCATTCCGTCTCCGAAGGACAGCCGCGGCGGCATCATGAAGACACTCGCCGAAATGACGGAAATCATGGCGCGCGGCGGCGGCGTGGGGATGAATTTATCTTCGCTGCGGCCGCGGCGCTCCATTGTAGCCGGTGTTAACGGCTCGTCCAGCGGAGCGGTATCCTGGGGAGGGTTGTTCAGCTATACGACGGGTTTGATCGAGCAGGGGGGAAGTCGAAGGGGCGCCTTAATGCTTATGATTAATGATTGGCATCCCGACGTGCTTGAATTCATAACGGTCAAGCAAACGATGGGACAAGTGACGAACGCGAACTTATCCGTTTGCGTAAGCAATGCTTTTATACGGGCTGTGAAGGATGATCTCGACTGGGAGCTCGTATTCCCTGATACGAAGGAAGCGGATTACAACGAGCTGTGGACGGGAGATATTGACGAGTGGCGGCGCCTAGGAAAAAGGGTGATTCATTACAAAACCGTCCGTGCCCGCGACGTCTGGCACACCATCATAGAATCGGCATGGAAATCCGCCGAGCCCGGTGTCGTGTTTATGGAGTACTATAATCAAATGTCGAATAGCTGGTATTTTAATCCGATTATTAGTACTAATCCGTGTTTTCATCCTGATACCCGAATAGCTACGGAGTTCGGTTTGATTCGGATTGAAGATTTATTTAAACAGGCAGAAAATAAGTCTTTCAATATTGTCACCGATAACCGATTGGTGCAGCAAGCCCAAATTGTTGGGGGACGGAGTTATGAGATAGCAGGTACTAACATACGGTCGGCAACAGTATTTCCTACGGGTTTAAAACAAACTGTAAAAATTGCATTAGGTAACGGGATGGAACTTAAAGTTACGCCCGAGCATCGAGTTTTTACTGTAGAGGGTTGGAAAGAAGCACAGCAGTTAACTTCAAAGGATGTAGTCTATATTCAATCCGGGAAAGGACAATTTGTCGATAATGACCATCTCGGGGAACAATGGGGCATGTTTTTAGGTTGGTTGACTGGAGAGGGGTGGCTCTCCAAACGCGGCGATATCGGAATGGTATTTAGTCAAGAGGATGAAGAAGTCATCCCTCGCATGATTGAAGCTGGAAAGAAATTTAGCGGTGCAGAGGCCAAGTTGTTTAAAAGAGATAACGGCACTAGTCAATTGTTTTGGTGGCGCAAAGCTTTTCGGGAACAATTGATGGAATTCGGTATAAAAGCAGTGCCGTCTGGCGAAAAAGAGGTGCCTGAATGTATTTTTACTGCATCCAAGGAAACCGTGGTTGCTTACTTGCAAGCATTATTTAGCGCTGATGGAACGGTTTATGACAAAGATGAGATGCATCGATCGGTACGGCTAACATCTTCTTCGAAAAAATTGTTGCAAGATGTCCAGCTCCTGTTATTAAATTTCGGAATACATGGGCTAATATATAGTCGAAACAAGAAACAACAACAATTTTTTACGTACACGACTAAAACGGGGGAGCAGCGGATTTATGAAGGTAAACCATTTTACGAGTTAATTTTATCAGAAAATAATATTGTTGGATTTAAAGAAGAAATTGGTTTTAAATTTATATCAAGAAAACAAGCAGCCCTTGAACGAATATCGCGGAATTCCCGTAAAAATGAGAAGTTTGTTTCGAGAGTTGTTTCCGTTACAGAGGCGGAATGGGCTCAGGTATATGATATTACTGAATCCGTTACAAACTCGCTGATTGCAAACGGAATGGTTGTCCATAACTGCGGAGAACAAGGATTACCCGGCTGGGGCGTATGTAACTTATCCGCTGTTAACCTCTCGAAGTTTTATGATGAAGAGAAACATGATGTCGCCTGGGATGAATTAGCGAAGGTTACAAGGTGGTCGGTTCGTTTTTTGGATAATGTCATCGAAAAGACTCCTTATCATTTTGAGGAGAACGAGCGCAATCAAAAGCTGGAGCGCCGAATCGGTCTTGGCACGATGGGGCTTGCAGAGCTCATGATTAAGTTAGGCGTCCGCTATGGAAGTGCGGAATCATTGGAATTCCTCGACAAGCTTTACAGCTTTATTGCGCGGGAATCTTATTTGGCATCTTCAGAAATTGCTGCCGAGAAGGGCTCCTTTCAAGCATTTGACGGGGAGAAATTTGTTCAAAGCGGCTTTATGCGCAATATCATCGAGAAGTTTCCTGAGGTTGGGGCTGCCGTAGCGGAACATGGCATTCGAAATGTGACGGTGCTTACTCAAGCGCCGACGGGCAGTACAGGAACGATGGTCGGAACATCAACCGGCATTGAGCCTTATTTCGCATTCGAATATTTCCGCCAAAGCCGACTTGGCTTCGATAAGCAATATGTTCCGATCGCCCAAGAATGGAAGGATGCGCATCCGGGAGAAGAGCTGCCTGATTATTTCGTTACGGCGATGAGTTTATCGGCTGAGGATCATATACGGACGCAGGCTGTAATACAGCGCTGGGTAGACAGCTCAATATCGAAGACAGCTAATTGTCCGGCTGACTTTACGATTGAAGAAACGAAAAGGCTGTATGAGTTAGCTTTCGAGCTCGGCTGTAAAGGCGTAACGATCTACCGTGACGGCAGCCGTGATGTACAGGTGCTGTCAACGGATAAATCGACAGAAAAGGAAGAAAAAGTCGAAGAGACTGCAGTGGTTGAGGCAGAACACGACAAACAGTATAAGCGCCGGCCGCAGGTATTGCGAGGCGCTACTTATAAGGTTAATACACCATTCGGCATGGCCTACATTACCATTAACGACTTAAACGGCACGCCGTGCGAAATTTTTCTAAACGTCGGCAAAGCAGGCTCTGATGTATTTGCCATGGCAGAGGCATTAGGCCGTGTTTCCTCGCTGTTTTTACGTTACGGTGATCACGGTAATAAAGTGAAGCTGCTGATCAAGCACTTGAAAGGGATAGGCGGGTCCGGTGCGATCGGCTTTGGCGTGAATCGTGTCGAGTCTATTGCCGATGCGGTTGCGAAGGCGCTGGAGATTCATACAGATAGCGCCGAGGAGCAAGCGGCAGCGGTAGAAAACTCATTCTTACTTGGTAACCAGTCCAAAGTGGAAGCAGCTAGAACGGAACAATTAATAGTAAAATCCGATCTCAAAGCCGCGATTACTTCACGGGACCTGTGTCCTTCTTGCGGATCTGCATCTTTAATAAATATTGAAGGATGCAAGCAATGTAATAATTGCGGTTACAGCAGGTGTAACTAGTATCTGTGAACAAGGAAGTACAAAGGAAGAGAAGATTATACATTTCTTTCTCATCAATTCTGAAACATTAATTTTGATTCAAAAATTATGACACCACACCTTTTAATGAGTCATACGAATGTGGTTTACGGAAGATTATTTTTGATAAGGGGATTACACAGTTTACGGGAAATCACATCGTAACCAATGAAGATTTTAAGGAATACATGTCGCGAACACTCTCGTGTCGCAGGGATGGAGCGAGTTATCCTTTTATCGTCATTCATAAGACATCAGGCCAAGTTGCTGGCTCTACACGTTTTGGTAACATGGTATTTCAAAGTAAAAGACTTGAAATAGGTTGGACGTGGTACGGAGAGGTGTATTAGAGGAACCGGAATAAATAAGGCTACAAAATATGAATTGTTGACTTTTGCTTTCGAGAAATTAAACTTTAATCGTGTCCAATTCAGTGTAGATACCGATAATCTGAGGTCTCAGAAGGCAGTGCTTAAACTTGGAGCGAAACAGGAAGGGATATTTAGGAGTAATTATATAAACGCGAAAGGTGAGCCGAGAGACGACGTATATTTTAGTATCATTAAGTCAGAATGGCCAGGTATCAAGCTACTGTGTTTAGTGAGTTTGCTGCATGAATCTGTACTGTACATCTCCCATTATTACGCTCACGGGTACGATAGTGCAATGACAATCCCCTTTAAGTAGACAGTGCGAAGAAAGCGCACTACAGTTTACTTAGAGGGGATTTTTCATGGGGGAATTTCTAAAGACATACGACGTGGATTCTAACATAAGGCAGTGAAAATGTTCATCGATGACAAGATGGGATATAAAACTGTCGCAAAAGCACTTAGCATCAACGATAAGATGGTAAGGCGATGGGTGGTGCAACGGAGACTATATATGAAGAAACAATTAAAAAGAAGCAAAGCTATTGTTATATTAATACTTCGTCCTCTATCCAACTTTTTTATTAAATGAACCTTTCTGCTGTGGAGATTGTTTATATGACAGAAGACAAGGAAGGAGGCAGTTCACATTTGACGGGAAAAGAATTATTCGAGGCTTATAACAAGGATGTATACAGAATGTGCTTGCACATGCTCCGCAACGCTTCTGATGCAGAGGACTTGTGTCAGGAAGTATTCATAGCAGCAATGAGAAAGGAATGGAACAATATTGAGCATCGCAAAGCTTGGCTGCTGAAAATTGCGGTAAACCGATGCTTGAATCATTTACGGAAAACACGATTGGTACGTACGAAGGAAAAGGTTTTCGAATGGCTTTTTACTGAAACAGCAGTGAAAACGGTGGATTATATGGTAGAGGAGCGCGAAGCTGCATTGGAATACAGCTTGTTATTGCAAAACCTGCCATTAAAAATTCGAGCTGTTGTTACGTTGCGATACGTGCAAGAGCTTACACATGTTGAAATAGCAGATGTGCTTAACATCCCTATCGGAACAGTAAAATCAAGGCTGCATAAGGGGATGAAGTTGTTAAAGGTAATGATTGAGTACAATAATAATAGTGATGCACGAGGAGGCTCAGCTCATGAAAACGTTAGAGAAAGATCTGATTCGTCATTTGAAAGAGGATAAAATTCCATATCCGGATTTCGAGGCGATGTGGAACGGAATCCAGCAGGCTGAAGACCGAAGACATGAAAATTCCTTATTAATGGAACAAAAGTCAATGAAATTATCCCGTTGGAAAAAAACGATTATAGCTTCGTGCATAGCGCTTTTATGCGTTGCGACGCCAGTATTTGCATGGAACTGGAACTTTGGTGATTTACTGAAAAATCGGAGTGGTATTCAAACGGCTCTGAATAAAGGTCTAGGTCAGAAAATAGATCAATCAGTAACGCATGCTGGTGTTACCTTTACGCTTCATACCGCTTTAGTAGACGAGAACCGTACTTTTTTTGTATATAGCATTAATATTGGCGATCGATCAGGTGATCATTGGAATTTTGAAAACATGAAAATTATGGATGAGAAAGGCAACACGATTGACGGATCTTACAATCATCAATGGGATGAGAAGCATAACGTGTTGAATGGTTATTTTGAAACGGATTGGATACCTAGTCAGTCGTCAGAACAAGTAAGGTTTTCAGCATTAGGCTTTCAGTCCTTAGAAACGGTAACTCAGCCGATTGCTTTGGAATTACAAAATGCTTCTGTGCAAACATTTGCTGTGGAACTGAATGGGATAGATACGGTCACGGTTCAGCCTTTAATTCAGGAAAGCAACGAGGTTATGCTTTCTTCAATGGTCGCTTTTTCCGATTCCAAAGTATTCCGCTATGCCAGTCCCCAATTGATTGTTAAAAGTAATAATAAACTAATAAAAGGATTAAATCACGCGTCCTACGGCGAGCCAGGAATCAATAACGAGTTTAAAATGAAACAATTGTACTCGATGGAAGATTTAAAAGGCGAATCCACACAATATTTACTACAGTACAACCGTATGGAGGAGCGTCTAAATAAGGAATGGGCTTTTAACATTGAGTTGAACAAGAAGAGTATGAACAACAGTACTTATATGAAAAAGGTTAACATTGCAGTTGATCACGCAAATGCGCCTTTTCATATTAATGAATTGATCATTTCGCCAACCCAAATTCGCTTGTTGACTTCTCATGAGGAAAAATACATGAGATACCCGTTTATCGATTTCTTTCTGGAGGTGGATGGTGCGACATGGCAGGGGGGTGAATACTTTGATGCTAGCCTGCCGCAGGAAAATACATTACGCTTCGAGCGTCCAGCGGGACTCGAGATAACGAAAGATTCAGCCATTTTTTTAATTGGCAAATACGAGGTCGTTTGGCATGAGGGCGGTGAAGAACCAATTACCTTAAAAGCAATCAGTGAACAAAAGCAGACGATTACGACTAACGTTGGCGATTACCCTGTGAAATGGACCTACTACAGGAAGGAGGGGGCTGTATACCTTGAAAGCGGGAGCGATAATCCGGCATTCGGCGGTATTAACCAGACATATCGAATGACTGAGGAAGGAAAAATACCAAGTGAGCAGCTAACTAACAACTTCACAGGAGATGGCAACAATAAAGCTATTGAAAAATTTCGGGATTATAGCGGCGATGAGCTGACGATATACATCTACCAATATACAACGGATGATCCTAGCAAAGAAATGAAGATTCCGCTGCCGCCGATGGAATAATGGATGAAAAAAGGGAACAAGCTGTCTAATTACCTGTTGATTTGGACCCTTTGTCAAGGACACTTAAAAAAGTGTGTTATTGAACATTTAGGCAGCAAACAAGAGATGATTCCTGTATTGTACAGGGGTCATCTTTTTTAATCCCCATTGATATCTGCGGTTATTGTAATAGCGAATATAACGTCGATTTCACGTTGCAGCTCTTTTAAACTTTGGCTGTCTACATGGTCCAATCCAAATGGGATGAGGTTCCAAAACAGAGTCGATTTAAAAGGTTACATTTAATACAAATCATGACGAACTGTTAGGACCGATTGGTATCTATTTTGACCCTGAAACTAAGGAAATCGTTGGTTACGACGCAAGAAAATAATTACGAATAGGATTGTACTTCTCTACGCTAACGGGTACGATAGCTTCATAATGCTTCACTACGTAGGCTGCTGATGATTCACTCGGCAGCCTGTTGTGCTAACTGGCAGGATTGCGCAATAGGTTATGTGTTATAATCACACCTATGAATTATACGATTACTTTTTTAGTGAGGGGAAACAACAAATGTGGAAGAGCAGTTTTATGTCTGGTCTGGGACTGATTGCATTAAGTGGCATGATTTGTTGCTGTTTTTAAATGGATTGGTGAAGCTGTTCCAGTAAAAATTAATGGGTCTGGACAGTATCCTTCTGAACCAAATATGCCTGGTGTTTTTGATAATATATTCGTAGGGATTTTCCTAATACTTGGACTAGTTTTAATAATAATTGGGTTAAATAAAGGAATTAAGAAAACTATTTGAAGTTATTCCGCTAACGGGTACGATAGCTCCATAAATCTTCACTACAGGTTGCTGATGATTCGGTCGGCAGCCTGTTGTGCTAACTGGCAGTATACTGGAGCACAGATAGAGAAGGAAGGTTATTCGAAGAAAATGTCGAATACATTATTACCATAACTTGGAAGTGAGGGTTTTTAATGAATAAAAGCAGTTCGCTGATTATTGCATTTTCAATTGTGTTAGGCTTTGTTATTTTAGGGGCATTTGTTAAGGTTACCTTTTCCGACTCGCCTATTGCAGTTGATTCAACAAAAGTTAATAATTCAAATGTAGGGGCGTATGAAATGTTCGCCGTAAATAAAAACAATATCATTATATTTGATAAACAAAGCGGAGAATATTGGAGAAAGTTTATTCCCGAGAGTGAAGGTCCTACAGAGTGGAGGAAAGAGCCCTCACCAGTATCAAACGCTAAGTAAAAACCCCCATTGCTTATTGAACAAACGGTACTATAGTTCACTTTAGTACGAAATGAAGTGGTAAGGGGGGAATATAACAATGACTACAGTTCGGGCAGTAATCCAGGATCCATACTTCGAACAACCTGCTTGGTTACAAAATGTGGAATACAGGGAGTGCGTCTATCTTTCAAAGTTTTCTACGCCAGCAGATGCAGTGCTCTTTCTTACTTTATTATGCGGGTATAATAACA
>NZ_QPJD01000003.1 GCF_003337375.1 Paenibacillus prosopidis | reverse complement strand
GATCTCAAAAATAAAAAATCCATACTGACCTTCTTCAGGAATGAGCTTATTTTCGTTTACAGGTTCAGCGGCAAATACACTATTCATTAGTAAACAAAAAGCAAGCATAAACAGTAAAACAACACAGATACGTTTTCTCATTTCAGCGCCAGCCCCTCTATTTATCCTAAATATACCATCCATTTATTAATTCGTTGGAAATATGAATTATAAAGGGATGGTAACGCTGAGGTAGATGAAACAGTTAAATGCATGGCTCCACTATACCGCTCATTAACATAACGAAGGGCCGCCTATTGGCAGCCCTTATGATTGAACTATCGTACTCCGTTAGCATTCCTGTAGAGCGTTAAATTTCCGCTTTGCAAAAAAACGAGCGCCTCGGTACGATGGAAGTACGCAACGGGTCATAGCCCTAAAAATTCCATCATCCAGGAGGACGCTCTACTATGAAGTTTAAATCGCAAGCGAGACAAAATCAACTCATTGAAAAAATTACCGCTCAACATCTAGTCGTTGGGATCGACATCGCACAGCAAACGCATGTCGCTCGTGCTGTTAATTTCCGAGGAATCGTGGTCGGTAATCCTCTATCCTTCTCAAACGATGAAGAGGGTTTTAACAGCCTTCTTCGGTGGATCCAGTCGCTGCAAAACGCTCACGCTTTTACGGCAGCCATTGTTGGCATGGAGCCTACCGGGCACTACTGGCTTAACCTATCCAGGTGGCTCTCAAATCGTCAGTTTGAAGTTGCTCTCGTCAATCCACATCTCGTGAAAAAGAACAAGGAAAACCGCGACAATACGCCATCCAAGAGTGACAAAAAGGATGCTCTCGTTATCGCAGACATGGTCAAAAACGGCTACTACTCATTCACTCGCAACACACCAGAAGCATTTGAAGAACTACGTGTCTTTCTCTCAAACCGCGACTCTGTCGTAACAAGACTCGTTAGTGCGAAGAACCAAATCCATCGCTGGGTCGACATTGTTTTTCCTGAGTTGCGACAAGTTTTCAAAAACATCATGTGTACCGGTTCATTGGCCACACTTCGTCTTTTCCCAACGCCCGAAGAGTTGGGTAAATTACAGCCTCAAGATATCTTACGAGGCTGGAAATCGCTGATGAAACGGCATTCTGGTGATCGAAAAGCTCGAGCTCTTATCTCATTGGCTTGCAGATCTGTGGGTTCTAAGCGAGCCACACATGCCTATAAGCTTCACTTGAAGCAACTGCTCGATGAGTACGACCTTGCTTGCCTCCAATTGCAAACGGTAGAAACGGAGATTATCGCCGTTTTGGAACGCATTCCATTTGCGGGGTCCATGCTTGCTGTGAAAGGGATTAGTGCGATTTCTTTAGCCGGTATTCTAGGTGAGGCGGGGGATTTAAGCGGCTTTGTGCACGGCAACGCCTTACTGCGTCATGCTGGCCTCAACCTCGCAGAAGCAAGCTCGGGTAAATGGACCGGACAGATGAAGATTAGCAAACGTGGACGCTCTCGTCTCCGACGTTTTATCTTCATGATGACCATGAGTTTAGTCGCAAACAATTCGGAGTTTAAAGCCATGCATGCATACAATGTACAGATAAAGAAGATGAAGAAAATGAGGTCCATAATGAAGTTGTGTGGCAAATTAGCTAGAATCTTAGTTGGAATGGCTCGCAGTGGAGAAGCCTATAACCCTCCTAAAACGTTGCCTATTCAGCTAGCAGCTTAACCGATAATCTACCGTTTCGTTGTACGAGTTTTGGCTTATTCGCAGGATTTCAAAGAAAGCACGGAGTACCGGATAAATTAAACCAAAGGGCGTAGACCCGTACCGTTAGCAATACCGGCCTCCACCCCTTGGACAGGCGTAACGAAGGAATGAGAGGGCATAGACCCGTTGAGACATGGGAGTGAGAACCTCCAGGGGCGGCGTGGAGAAAGCGTGCAGTAAATGGAATTATATGGGGCAGTATATATTCCCCTCTATTCCCGTACGCCTTCATGTTGCCGAAGTCTAACACGGAGTCCCCCTTCTCGTCTTTCACCCCTAACCAACCGGGAGAAATCCTGCGAATAAGCGAGCATTTGTGAGAAAACTAAATCATACCGAGGGAGCTTAATGCCCAAGGGGATTACTTCCCATATGCTCTTGAATCTGTCTGCCTTCATTTCCGGATATGAAGGCCCTTTTTCCGGGCAAATGCGCAACCTATCCAAAGTGTTAGCAGAAGTTAATTTCCTCTTCGAATAATTCAAATAAATTATTTATTACTCCATATGTTTGAAATTCAGCAGGTGCAACTCGCTTCGGTTCCGGCTGGGCTTGGCTTGCAGCAGACAAAGCGGGTAAGCTTAAGGTTTATAGCCTGCCAAACCAAGACAGCCCGATTATGGAAGGCGATACCCCGCTCCTCGGCCTGGATGTATGGGAGCACGCTTACTACCTGAAATATCAAACGTCCTGACTAAATCGCTGCTTTCTGGAACGTCGTTGACTGGAACGCTTTCGACGCTCGTTACGAAGCTGCTAAGTAATCGTTTATAGAAATCAAAACCGCTTTTTCCTATCCTGGAAAGAGCGGTTTTTTTCTACTTATTAAGCGGAGCCATTTTTCGTTTTTAGGAAGATTAATCCGTAATTCCATCGAAAGAATTAAAGTACTCTGTTAGGAGCTTCTTCATCTCTTCTTTGGCTTCGTACTTTGTAAATTCCGAGGCTTCGGTGTTGATTGCAATTATTTACCACCAGTAAAAGTAATCCCTTTGATAAAATACCGATTAAAGTAAATATAAAGAAGCAGAGCAGGAACGGTAAACATCATGGAAGCCGCCATAATTAAATTCGTATAACTGATATATTCTCCCCTGAAAGTGCTGAGTCCGATCGGCAACGTAAACATAGCCTTTTCCGACATGATAATAAGCGGTCCTAGGAAGTTGTTCCAAGCACCCAGGAAAATAAAGACGGCTTGCGCAGCAAGTGCAGGTTTGGCCAACGGTAATACCAAGCGGAAGAATATGCCCCCTCTTCCCATTCCGTCGATAAATGCAGCTTCCTCCATTTCTGTAGGAAAGCTTAGGAAAAATTGTCTCATCATAAAGATGTAAGTGGCGTTCACCATGCCGGGAACAATAATCCCTTGATAGGTATTCAAGAAATCAAGCTCTTTCAAAAGAAGAAAGCTTGGGATAAGCGTAACTTGAAACGGAATCATTAATACCGCCAGGATAACGAAAAACAAGAACTTACTTCCAAAGAACGAAATCCTTGCCAAGGCGTAACCGGCCATGGAATTCAGTAATAAGTTGAGAAGAGTAATGGAAACCGCGATAAAAACACTATTGAAAAACCAACGCGGAAACAAAGGCTCTTGGGTGAAAACTGTTTTATAATTATCTAATGTGAAGTTTTTAGGTATAAAGCTCAAGCCGCCCTGTACGATTTCGGAGAGCGGTTTAAAAGATGTTGTGATTGCCCAGAGGAATGGAATCACTGTAAGCAAAGCATAAAACCCCAATATGATATAGATAACGGCTTTAAACCATTTTTTCGCAGTAGTATTCACTTATTTCACCCCCTGCTTTAATTTTTTTCATCTCCGAATATCTTTCTTTGTACAAGTGTGAAAAGCATGATAACTGCTGCCAACATAAACGCTAGGGCAGACGCATAGCCCAAATCCAAACTCTTAAATGCATATTTGTAAATTAAAAGTACAATGGTCAAGGTGGAGTTGTTCGGTCCCCCTTCCCCTCTGGACACAATATAGGCCTGGTCGAACACCTGGAATGAACCTATGACGCCTAAGACGACTACAAAGAAGGTAACAGGTTTAAGAAGCGGTACCGTTATTCGCCAGAATTTCGTCCATGCGTTTGCCCCGTCAATTTCCGCTGACTCGTAGATGTTTTGGGATATATCTTGCATGGATGCCAGATAAATCACCATAAATCCAGGGGCGGTAGAGTAAATATTCATAAGCATAACTCCAAAAAGCGCAACGGAAGGCTCTGCTAACCAGTTATGAGTCGGAAGATTAAACATCTCTAGAACTTCGTTTAAGAGACCATTATTGTTAAGGATCCAAACAAAAATCAACGTCAATACAGCCGATGAGGTAATTGTCGGTAGAAAATATACCGCCCGAAAGAAGGTCCGCCCTCGGAGCTTAGCATTCAAAGCAGCCGCGAGAATCAAGGCGAGCATCGTTTGAGCCGGGACCACAATAAGCACATATTTCGCAGTATTTTTCAAAGCAATCCATACTTTCGAGTCGTCAAACATCCGTTCAAAATTTTTAAATCCCGCAAAATCGTAGCCGACTCCACCTAACAAGGTAACTTTATGGAGAGATAAAAATACCGCATATACGATCGGCAAAACCACAAAGGTTCCGATAATGATAATGGTTGGCAACATAAAGGAATATCCCGCCAAATCCTCTCTTGTTGAACGTTTACCCAGAATCCCTTTCATAACTTAACCTCCTTCTCGTCTGCCCAATTGGGCTGCGAAGAAGACCATTATTCTATCGATTGATTCTGAACAATTGTCCTCTTCGCATCCCAATTTGATAAATCTACCCGCAGGGATTGAATATCCTGACCCTGCGGGCACTTTTGATTATTTGGAAGCTTCGATCTCTTTGTTCGCAGTCTCTACTGCGGTTTTCATTGCCGCATCCAGCTTCTGATCGCCGAGGAACGCGCTTACAAATTGATTGTTGAAGTTAGTCGAAATAATCGGTTGATTTTTCCCTGCTTGCCAAGGTGTTGCATAAGCAGCACCGGCAACAAGCGCCCCACGGATAGGATCCTTATCAAATCCAAGCTCTACCGCAACGGATTTACGGGACGGAAGCGCGAATCCTTTGCTCGTCCACGTCTTCATCCCTTCTTTGCCTGTTAGGTAAGAGATCAGCTTCCAGGCAGCTTCCTTCTTCTTGGATTCCTTGTTCATGACATAAGCAACTGTGAATGCCATTGTACCTTTCTTTCCGTTAATTGATGGGAGCTCCGCAGTACCCCAATCGAGATCCGGGAAGTTAGACTCTAGATAAGGAATGGCCCAGTTCCCTTCAAATACCATCGCTGCTTTACCCTGCCCGAACATTTCTCCACCCCAGCCTGCTCCTACATCGGAAGGTTGACCGGAGGATTTGTCCACGATTCGTTGATCGATGACCAATTGCAAGCCTTGAATGGCTTCAGCTGTATTAAATACAGCGCTTCCATTCTCATCCACCACTTTACCGCCGAACGCTTGAGTCATAAACAATTGACGTGCGAGCTCAGGTGCAACGCCGAATCCGTAAACGTCATTACCTTTAGTCAGCTTCTTGGCAACCTCACGGAATTCATCCCATGTTGCAGGAGGAGCAGTGATTCCTGCGTCGGCAAACATTTTCTTGTTATAGAACATGGCTAGTGGAGAGAAGTCTTTCGGGAACCCGTATATTTTCCCGTCAGGAGATTTGAATGCATTAAGCAACGGCTCTTCGAAATCTGTGACATCGAAATCATTGCCCACGTAGGAATCTAGGGGCTCTAGAACACCACTTTCAATAATTCCAGGAGCTTCGGAACCGTCCATGTAGAATACGTCCGGCGCCTCGCCTCCAATCAAACGCGTTTTAATTACATCCATGTATTGATCGGCAATAACTTCATGCTTCACTTTGACATCTGGATTTTTAGCCTGGAACTCATCTAATGTTTGTTTGAGGAGTTCTGTTTCCTCCGGACTTGCGCCCCACCCTGCCAGTGTTACTTCTAC
Organism: Paenibacillus prosopidis; assembly: GCF_003337375.1. Taxonomy (GTDB): domain Bacteria; phylum Bacillota; class Bacilli; order Paenibacillales; family Paenibacillaceae; genus Pristimantibacillus; species Pristimantibacillus prosopidis. The sequence continues at coordinate 428,129 of NZ_QPJD01000003.1, read as the reverse complement.
CGTTTCTTTCGGAGCGTCAGCGGACGGAGACGCGCTTTCGGACGCCGCGCTGGATGCGGATGGAGATTGGCTTGCGTTGTTACCGTTGTTTCCGCCACAAGCTGTTACGGTCAGAGCAAATGCGAGTATTAAAGCGAGAGATAATGACAATCTTTTTTTCATTTTTTCTTTTCCTCCCTTTTGATTATGAATCATATATTTAACAAAACAATGCGGTTAAACATTGTCCTATTAACGCTGGGGAACACCGGTTTCGTTAGTGATCAAACGATAGCCTGTTGTATTACTCTGTAATTCCACTCGAAACACTTTGTTGCAAACCCGGGTTATTGTCATGGCAAGATGACCTTTACCAATCGCTAGCTGGTTCACTGCCAGAGCGTTCATCCCCGAAGGAAGAGAAGGGTCAAGTGAGATCGTCTTAGCTACCGCATCTGGAATAAGGCCGAGCATCACTTGGAGAAAAGCGATTGGCGTCCCGGCTGCCCATGCTTGCGGTGAGCATGAAACAGGATACGGTATCGCGAATCCTCTTACGTTGTCGTAACCGCAGAACAACTCCGGTAATCTTGAATACTCGAAGCATGCCGATGCCTCCATTAACCCCGTTATTACAGTGTTGGCTGCGTCTTTGAATCCAAGAGAGCTCAGACCTAGTAAGCACATGGAGTTGTCATGCGGCCACACACTGCCGCAATGGTAGCTCATTGGGTTGAAGCCTGACGATCCGCTGCTCATCGTGCGAATGCCGTAGCCGCTGAATAGGTCTGAGCTAACGAGTCGATTAGAAACCTTGACAGCTTTCTCTTCATCCAAGATGCCCGACATAAGCAAGTGTCCCGGATTTGATGTAACGGAGCGCACTTGTTTTTTGTCCCTATCCAGTGCAATTGCGAAATATTGTTGATCTTCCATCCAGAACAACTCGTTAAACTTCTTTTTCAACAACTCAGCTTCAAGCTCGATTTGGTTCGCGAGTTGGCTCTTCTCCAGCAACCGAAGAATAGGAGCCAATTTCATTTTAGCCTGATACACATAGCCCTGTACTTCAACTAAAGCTATAGGGGATTGCCCAAGATCTCCATTCTCATGCACTATAGAATCTGCAGAATCCTTCCAGCCTTGATTGAGAATTCCTTTAGGGGATTCCTGGTGATACTCTACGAACCCATCCTTGTCACGATCACCATACTCATTAATCCAATGAAGCGCACTCTCAATATTCGGTAGGAGCTGTTTCACAAGAGCCAAATCTTCTGTCCAGTGGTAATACTCTGTCAACAGAACTAGGAACAATGGGGTTGCGTCTATCGTTCCGTAGTAAGGATTAAAGGGAATCTTATTGGTGTTAGCTAATTCCCCGTAACGCATTTCATGCATGATTTTACCAGGCTGCTCATCCCTCCAATCATCTTCTTTGGTACCTTGAGTAGCTGCCATCGTGAGAAGCGTTCCTCTTGCAATCATCGGATTGGAGGATATCATCTGCAGAGCAGCGATTAAGCTGTCCCTGCCGAATGGAACTGCGAATATGGGGAGCCCAGCTACAGGAAAAGCTCCATAACCGACATCGGTCAATAGCACCCTTAAATCCTGCAAGCCGCGATTGTACAATTTATTGAACGAGTCCATATCAGATTTGACCTGTGTAGTTTGTTGCACCCAGTCTCGGTAGGATTCTTTTAAACACTTAATGGCTTCGTTTTTCGATAGCTTTGCGGGCAGACTCCCATCTAAAGAAGGCGATATTGTAAAAGTGATTTCCTTGCTTGTCGCCGGAAGTAAACTTAAGTTGAAAATGGTTTCTCCTTCACCACCGGCGATTCCACTCTCATCATCCCAGTCAATTGTCGTTTGCCGCAGTACATCGTCCGTGCCGTGGTAACGGAAGCTCAGTCGAGTGTTGCTTTGTTCCGTAGCAAGGTATTCTCCTGCCGTTGTCTCGCTGTAGCCCCTTACGATAAACATGTCGCTAAAATCCGCGGCGAATACCGTAGAAAGCTTGAATTGAATTCGCGTTGGAGAGAAATTGGACAATTTCACGGTTTCGTAAAGAATACCCCCAAAGATAAACCGCTCTCTTTGAATTTCAATTGATTCTCTCCAGAGGAGAAGTTCACCCTCTCGTTCCATGTGCTTATTTGTTAGTAGTATAGTGGCCAGATAGTTTTCTTCTGCTGAAGAAGTGAGTAACAATGGCTTCTCGTCATTTATATACAGCTCCATACGGTTAAGGAAACGTGTATCCTGCATATACAAACCTAGACCCGTTGGGTTTTCACTAGGTATGTCTCCGCTCTTGTCCGTTGTCAAGAAGACGTCATTCTCTTTAATCACCCGATAATCGATCGTTCTCACCCCTTATCCTGCTGACAGCATCGTCAATATAATTACAAAAACGTTTTGGATAAACTGTAAACTTAAAGCCCGCACGGCTAAAAGCGAGTTTTAGCTGTGCTTTGGCGAATAATCAGTTCATTGTTAAGCATAATTTTGTGGTGTACCTGTCTGCCTTCCAGCATATCGATTAACATCTGAGCGGCCTGATATCCCATTCCATACTTATCCTGCCTAACGGTTGTAAGATTAGGCGAGCAATAGGATGCGATTGAGATGTCGTCATACCCGACGACGGAAATATCATCCGGTATTTTTTTACCCAAAAGTTTAAGCGACTGCATGGCTCCTAATGCCATGATATCGCTGGCACAGAACACAGCCGTTACGTCTGGATGCTCGCTTAAGATGCGTCCGGCCGCTTCATTTCCGCCTTCTTCCGAGAAACGCCCATCATAGACCAGTGCGGGGTCATAATCGATTCCAGTCTCCTGCAACGCAAGCCTGTAACCGGATAAGCGTTCGTGACTTACGGCTGCTTCCCCATACCCGTTAATCATGGCGATCCGTCGGTGTCCAAGCCCTTCCAAATGGCGAACGGCATCTCTTGCTCCGCTTAAATTATCGGTCGTGACATGACCGACTCTTTCTCCAGAAAACGGAATATCGATCATCACACATGGAAAAAGCGATTGCGAGACCACTTCTTTTAGATAAGGATCATTCATTCGTAGTCCTTGCAGAATTGCCCCGTCGACATTACGCTCACGGCACAGATCAGTGTACGATTTCTTCATCTGTTTGTTCGGATTAGTGCTGAATAGAATAATATCGTAGTTTAGTTCGCCCGCTCGGTCGTTAATACCGCAAAGTACCTCAAAAGCAAAAGCGTCCTTGACGTTTGTTCTATTTAGATCGGACATGATGACGCCTATTGTTTTCGTTTTTTTCAGAACAAGGCTTTGGGCCTGAGCATTGGGGCGATAGGATAATTCTTCAGCAAGTTTCTTGATTCGCTTTCTAGTCTTCTCACTGACATCGGAGTAGCCGTTTAAAGCCCGGGATACGGTGGTGATGGATACTCCAGCTGCTTTAGCAAGTTCTTTTATGGTGACGACTGGTCATCCCTACTTTCCAAAACGTTTTTGTAATTTGATTATAACGAGTATTGAAATCGGTTACAAGTACTTTTTTTCGCATTGCAGGTAGGTATACTTCATCTTCTTTTGAGATTGAAATGAATCAACCTTTCACGTCCCCTTTCTCTTTCCTTTTGGCTCATGAACTCTGTGATCCCAATTCAGCTTGAGGGCATGTGTTTGATAATTATTATGCAACAGGAGCAAAATAGTAGCTTACAGCGGCATTTGCGATTTTAACCAACAACTTCTTCTTTAAAGGTCGATGTTCTCCTTCTGTTTAGGCATTCGATGAAGCTTCTAAAATATGGCATTAACTCGGTTTTGTCGACAACAATTTTTTTTGCAACACAAGTTATTTATTAAAAAATCAACTTACAAAGGTGCTCCAAGCTGCTTTTCAGCTACCCACATGCGTTTTCACCAATATAACACTTTAGTCCAATGTGCGTTTTGTTAATTTCATTATTTAAGCAGTTTCTATTTATGATAGCCTCTCTGGACTAAAACCTGAACACAAAAAAAAGGTCCCGAGTGATCTTTCACGGAACCATTTTTTTTCAGATGCTTTGCCGGACCATCCCTTAGCGTACGAAATCTGATTGTTGGGAGGACCCCTATTTAGAATCTTCTTGCTCCTGCGCCAAGTGATTGTTCTGCAATCTGAATCAATGTTCGTGTAATGTTACCACCAATAATCCCTGCATCACGAGTAGTCATATTCCCATTGTAACCATCTGGAGACCATTGAATGCCAAACTGTTGTGCTACCTCATATTTTATTTGGTTAAGTGCTGCTTGTGCCTGTGGAACGACTAAATTATTTCTACTCATGTATGTTCACTCCTTAGCTGGATGTGAAGTTATTTTATTTGCTTTTTATACATCAATTTTTGGAGAAATTTTGAACTTTTTGTTATCCTAAACTGCTTTTGGAACGATGATGAATATGAGCGATAGCGGAGTGGAATCATGGTTCCCCCTGCTTCGTAAAACATGATGGTTGCGAAGAGACAAAGGAACGGGAAGCCATCATGTTTTAGCAATACTCCCGAGGTCTTTTTCTTCCTTGCGAGTCCCGTAAAAAATCCCGATAGAACCCGGATGGCCTATCCGGGATCGCTTGGGATTTAGGGACGGTGAACCGGGGCATTAAGAGCCACCCTTTAATTTTTTTTGGCCAATCTAAAAAAACAGCCCTTAAAAAGGACTGTTCCAGCCATCATGCAAAAACCATTCGAGCGGTTCATCAATCGTTCTGGCCTTCTTCCCTTCCGAAGTCGGCCAGTAATGCCATGGCGCGTCGATATGCGTTCCTGCATGCGTATTGAGGGTTACGGTTTCTGTCGCCCACACCTTGCCTTCAGGAAAATCGTCCTGCTTGAGACCGAGTACGGCTGCTGCTTGCCTGGCCCCGTCTTCATGGCTCGCATAATCAATGCTGGCCGGCAGCGGTTCGCGGATGCGCAGGACTAATCGGCACGCTTAAATCTATAAGCTTCATAAGTGCGTGTACCTCGTTTCTACTCCGTTTTAATGGCATTATATAACGCCTCAACGTTGTAATTCAAACTGCCTGGAATACAGGCGCGCATACACGCCATCTCGTGCAAGTAACGTTTCGTGCGTTCCTTGTTCCGCAATACCGTCCTCCGTTAAGACGATAATCCTCCCGGCATTGCGGATAGTAGACAGACGATGGGCAATAACGATGGTTGTACGCCCTTTTGCGAGTGATTCTAAAGACTCCTTAACCATGCTCTCGCTTTCATTATCCAGTGCGCTTGTTGCTTCATCGAGAATGAGAACCGGCGGATTCTTTAAAAATACGCGGGCAATACTAAGACGCTGCTTTTGACCCCCGGATAGTTTAACGCCTCGCTGTCCGATCTCAGAGTAGTAGCCGTTAGACAGGCTCATGATAAAATGGTGGGCATTGGCGTGCTTGGCTGCCGCAATAATTTCTTCATCGGTTGCTTTGGGATTCCCGTAGCGGATATTATCCATCACGGTTCCCGCAAAAAGGTAAACCTCCTGCTGTACAATACCAATGCTATTCCGGAGCGAATGCAGTTCAATATCACGAACGTCGACCCCATCCAGCATCACTTCGCCGGCTGTCACATCGTAAAACCGCGGGATAAGCGAACATAATGTTGTTTTCCCGGCACCGGACGGCCCCACTAACGCGACGTACTCTCCCGTTCGTATATGAAGCGACAGGTTTGCCAAGACATGGACCAAATCGTCTTCGTAACGGAAAGACACTTGTTTGAATTCAATTTCACCCTGCACCTCGACCAAGGTCAGCGCATTCGGTTTGTTTTCAATGGCGGGCTTCAGATTCATGATTTCGATAAACCGCTGGAAGCCGGTAATCCCTTCTTGAAGCTGCATGCTCATATGTGCCAACCTTTGAATGGGTTCAATCATGAAGCCGATATACAGTAAAAAAGTGAGCAAATCCGCTAAATCTAACGTTTGGTTGACGATATGGGCACTGCCAAGGATGATTACCGTGATCGTAATCAGTTGGATGATCGATTCAAAGCTATTGTAAAAGAGCGCTTCCGCCTTGTACGTTTTCTTCCGGCTGTCGAGGAACCGGCCATTCTCCCGATTAAACTTCCCGATCTCGATCTTTTCGTTGGCAAACGATTGTACGACGCGGATTCCCGAAAGACTGTCCTCTACCTGAACGTTTACATCCCCGATCCGCTCTTTGTTCCTTCTTAATGCCCGGTTCAACAGCTTATTGAAATACATAGCGAAAACAGCTAAGACCGGTAAAAAACAAAATACGGCAATCGTCAAGGGAGCGTTGATATGATACAAAATAATAAATGCTCCAATAAAACGGACGAGATATTTCATGTAATCTTCCGGCCCATGATGGTACAGCTCAGAAAGCAGCAGCAGGTCGTTTGTGATTCGGGACATCAGCTGACCCGTCTTTTCCTTATCGTAAAAGCTGAAGGAAAGCTTCTGCATATGCGCGAACAGCTCGCTTCTCATATCACTTTCCATGCGCGCGCCGATTTCATGACCTTTGTAATCCACAACATAGTTTCCGATATTCTGAATCGCAGCCAGAACGAGCATCAGTCCGCCAATCCTATACACTTCCTTAAGCGCAGCGGACAAGTCGCCTTCCAGAACATCCTTCGTAATATAACGAACGAGCAGCGGAAACACCAAAGTCACGGACGATACGATAAAAGCGCAGGTCAATATGAAAAGAAACAACGTTAAATACGGTTTGTAATAAGAGAAAAACTTGTTTATTGGAAAACGCATGATTTACCCCTTTAGGTGTTATTTTTGAACATAACAAGGGGGTCCACCTATTTAATTAAATTAGTGTTCCACCCTCATAAGCTTGTTTGGGTTGAAACGTTTTGTTTTTCATGCAGATTGCCTCCTTTTGTTAATACCGCTTGATAAGCTTTATTTTACATAAGCCGCCGCATCAATAATTGGTAAAGAACAGTTATGATTAAACATTACTGCTCGGTAGTTACTTTTTATTTCAACAAAAACAAGAGATCCCCTCGCTGGTTCTTTGATATAGTATCAGAGTATATACAGGTAATACTATACATTACCTGACATTGAGAACTTGATATAGCTTTGCTTTAGAGACTCCGGTCTGCTCGGTTATTTCTTTTATGGTATATTTCCGACTATCATACAGAAGCAACGCCATTTCAACCTCCTTTTCTACCTCGAGCCCGAGCGGCTTGTAAGCCGGTGTGCTAGTATCTACTCCCAGAGAGATGATCTGCAGACTGATTCCTCTTTCTTTAAGATCATGAGAGAGCTCGATTAACTGATTTGTCGTCCGGCCAAGTCGATCCAATTTCCTAAAATAAGACAGTGCTTAATGTTGGATCGGCTATGGTTACATGTTCTTGTCCTAATACGGCTAAGGATATATGTTCTTGTCCCCCGACAATTCCCGCTCTCCAATTATAAGAGAAAATCCTCGGGCTTTTATGCAGGTAAATAAGTTTTTTCTTTAAACAATAAAAAATCACTCCGAGATTCTACTGAGTGATTTTATGTATTATGATATCATGATTATGTCATTTGCAGTAATGAGAATACTTATTTCCTTTTCATTAACTTTCCTGCCAGTTACTTCAACGAACATCAAAAAGAAGCTGCCCACGCGGCAGCTATTCCTGGATAATCCGTCTAACAACTGCCTCTAATCTTGTTTCTAATTCAGTTTAGGTCGTCAAACAAAAAAACGGGCTCTCCCACTAACTCGGAGTGCCCGATCATAAAAACATAATAAGGTTAGAATTACAGCAGAATCAAGATAGCGAACGCAGCGCTTCAGGGGTGAAAGGCTTCAGCTCGTCAAGTCGGCCATCGCGGACTTTGGCCGCCCATGCCGGATCAACCAGCAGCGCACGGCCGACTGCAACCAGATCGAACTCTCGATTGCTAAGCTTGTCGGCCAAGGTATCCACGTTCGCCGTACCTGCGTTTTCCCCTCTAAACGAGGATAGAAACTCATTATCCAGACCTATGGAGCCCACAGTGATTGTAGGTTTGCCGGTTAATTTTTTAACCCAGCCTGCGAAATTCAGATCGGAACCGGCGAACTCCGGTTCCCAGAAGCGGCGGGTCGAGCAGTGAAATACATCAACACCTGCTTCTACAAGCGGCGCAAGAAATTTGGCCAGTTCATCCGGATTGGCTGCCAATTTAGCATCGTAATCACTTGATTTCCATTGCGATATCCGCAGTAGAATAGGGAAATCGGATCCTACGGCGCGACGGCAAGCCGCAATAATTTCAGCCGCAAAACGGGTTCTTTTCACAAGGTCTCCGCCATAGCTGTCAGTGCGCCGGTTCGTTCTCTCCCAGAAAAACTGATCGATCAAATAGCCGTGGGCGCCATGAAGCTCAATCCCGTCAAAGCCGATCCGTTTGGCATCCGCCGCCGCTTGTGCGTAAGCGGCAACAACGGAATCGATCCTTTCCTGGCTCATCGGCACATTAACTTTTTCCCCGGTCGCGAGATCCAAGCCTGAAGGTCCGATCGGCAGCTCCTCCGGGTTCGGAACGGCTCCTACCTTACGGTCTGTGCCGATATGCCATAGCTGCGGCATAATCAGCCCGCCGGCTTCATGTACTTCCGCGACGACGCGAGCCCAACCCTTCAGCGCTTCCTCCCCATGGAAATTCGGAATATTCGGATTATTGGTGGCAGCCGGATCGTTGATTAGGGTACCCTCCGTAATAATAAGCCCTACACCGTTCTCAGCACGGCGACGGTAATAAGCGGCCACATCAGCACCCGGCACTCCTCCGGGAGAGAAGGCTCTCGTCATTGGAGCCATGACGACCCGGTTCTTTAGGTTCAAAGTTCCAAGCTTGGAGGACTCGAATAAAGGTCCTAGCTTGGAGGCAGGTTGGATTTTTTGATTATTCATTTTAGCATTACCTCCATTATGAATAAATTCTGGTTTCATAAGTCTCGCCACTTAAACTGTCATATGAATGATTACAGTTATTGAATTTACTATATCATACTTTTTCCAGAAGCACTACTTTTTACTTACTTTTTTCTGCAAATAAACTGACATCAGCCTCTTCTACTGCAGCTGCGGTTTTTGCGCAGGTGTCGAAGGAAAACAAAGTATCAGACTGACCTTGCCGATTTGCGTATAACTTAAGTATCAGGCTGCGGCAATTAGAGATCTGTTTGAACGACAAATAAAGCTTAGCCAGGCACCCTTCCCAGTCTGACTAAGCTTTTTTAGAGCTAAATATGTTCTATGCCTTCGTTCTACATTCCGCTATATGTTCCATTAGGTATCCGATATAGACTTGGTCTCGGACTAACCAAGCGGCATAATGCCGTTTTGCATATCGTTCCGCATCTTCAAACTTCGAAAAATGTTCATTCAATTCCTCCCCGTCGACATCGATTACCCAACCGTCTCCCGATGGAAAAATGAACAAACTCTGTTCCTTTCTGTTCTCATAAAGCGTTCCATAAACGGAGTTTTTTAAGTTAAACGTATTTTTAAAGGCATCCGCGCGAATTGGTTCCATCGGGAATGTTTCCGCAACGAACGATTGGTACGATTCTTTGGTCATGGAGCATCCAGAAGCCTTGGCATGACCTCCCCCTCCATAAAGACCTGCAATCTCCGAAACGTCAATATGATCATGTATCGTTCGTAAACTTATCTTTTTTCCGCCCATATTCATGATCGCGATGTAATCCAAATGCGGATTTTCTTTTCCTAATTCATTGCCCAGTTCAGAATGGTAAGATTCTGCATGAACGACGCCTACATAACGATCATGAATAATAGTTTGGATTATTTCTCGTTTTTTTCTCCGAACATAACGTTCAATTTTTTCTTCTTCCAGGTCCAATATTTTTTCTTCAAATTCGTCAAACGAAAAATGCTCATTTTTTTGAAGACGCTCCGTCATTTTTTCCTCAAATTCTTCGAGGGATACCAAATAGAAGAGATCATTAAGACGCTTTGCTTGCTGCGAACCATGCTTTTCCCATTCCCAAGTGTCATACTGCCGTACCAACTCGACGAATTCATCCATTCCTTTTGTGGGCGTTAACAATCCGTTCTGAATGAGATACTCATAGAAAAGCGACGTGGCGGAGGCCAGCTTGCCATTCTCATATTCCACTTGAACCGATCCCCAAGGGTATTTGTTGAAATGCAGCGCCGTTTTATGATGATCAATAAGCTTTACTCTTCCGCCAGATTTTACAAATTCGTCGAGACCATGTTCATTCGCTTCATTTACGGATAGATCGGTAATAAACAAAAAATTTTTCTTTCTTGATTTTTCTAAAAACCGTTCGACTTGCAGATTTAAGCCATCAACCGAATTATAACGGATTTCCACTTTGCCGCCAAAAGCACATCTCGCAACTATGCCGCAACCTACTCCGTCCAGATCATTATGAGTATACAAAAGATACAAAATACAGCCCCCTGTTTTGAATAGTTTCCATCCGAATTACAAACGATAAAATACCCAAGATTGAACCATTTTATTCGGGTAATTGTAAACACAATACACACAAAAAAAAGCCGCGATTTACGCGGCTTTTAATTGTAGATCATATGAGATTTCATAGAGCGTCTAATGCTTTGTTCAATCGGAACTGCCGTTCTTCCAATTGTAGGGTTTCACTTTAATAATTGTAGTAGTTTCAAAACCTGCGAAAACAGCATAAATGTCAGTTTTCCCGACTTTGTGACCTGTAATCAATCCATTTGCATCGATCGTTGCAATTTTTTCATCCTGGGAGCGATAATTTGCATACTTCGTCACATCGGCGGTACTACCATCCTCATAGTGAGCAATAACCGAAGCTTGGAGCCCTTCTCCAATTCTAACGTTGGCATCTCCACCCACCACAGCTTGTAGTCCGATCAGACCTTTAACGGCAGGAGTAACTGTTAATGCAAAAACTGCGGACATCCCCTGATACGTGATGTTAATATTCGCTGATCCGGCCTGTAAAGCGGTTACTAGACCAACAGCGTCAGCATTCGCAATCTCGGGATGATCGGATACGAATTTGCTTTCTTCCGTAATTACTCTAGTGCTTCCGTCGGAATATACGGCATTTACTTTGATTTGATGGGTATCTCTCGCTTCAAGGTGGACCGTTTCTTCGTTTAATTCAATTCCGGTTAATACAGGCTCAGGTACATTCCCGGTTGTTTGCTCCACTTTAATCCAACTGACCATCGGTTTATCGCCACTTGCATGGTCGACGTTACGTGTAACTTCTACTTCAAGCATTCCGTCAGCAGCAATAACGCCATCAAAAATCTTTGTCTCAATCTTGGCACCAATGTTATATTCGCTTAATACGGTCTTGCCTTCGATAATGACATCCTCATAACGGCTCGAACTTTTCCAAGGATCTTTGAAGCCGAGCGTCACCTTGTACGATTTTTCGCTGTCTTTTGCGACCTGGAATTTGTAAGTCAACCCTTTCCCCGGTCCGGACGCGTTTCCATCGTATTGGCGAATAGTATCATAGGCTTCCGCGGCATCTGTTCTAGCCCATGTTGAATTTCCAAATGCGACATATCCCCATTGTAAGCCGGTAATCAGATCCGCTCCGAACGGCTGTTCTTCGGTGCTGTTCATGGATCCGAAGGTTTCGCCGGATTCGAGCACATTGGGACTGTTGTCACCGGCATCCACATAATAAAGCATGCCTGTGTCATCAATCTCCACTTTAATCCAACTAACCATCGGATCCTCGTATTTCCCTGTATTGGTCATGTCCCGTAAGACGCCTACATCAAGAATGCCGTCCTTTACGTCGACTCCAGTAAATTGTTTAACCGTCTCATTTCCAGGCACAAAGGATGGGCTCGCCTGCTGATCTTCCAGGGAAATGAATTGTTTTCGGGCATTGTTGTTCCACGGATCCTTGAAGCCTAGCGTCACTTTGTAACGTCCGTTAGGCACCTCGAATTTGTAAGTGATCCCTTTCCCCGCAACATCACTTTCGTCGATTCGCAGACCGTCGAAATATCCCTCACCCGTATTTTGCGACCACGTTCCACCGTTCGTTACATAACCCCAAGCCTTTCCTGTAACCGCATCGGTTCCGTAAGCTTGGTCTTTAACACTATGTTTAACACCGAGAATCTGAGAACCTTTGATCGTGCCGGGCTCATCGTCGCCGGCTTTCACATAATACAATAGCCACGGATCTGCGGGAATGAGCGGCATTGCGGACAATTCATTAGATATTCCGCTTTCCTGACCATCCTTTATAGCACTTACCGCTACAAAATAGCGGACACCGTTCTCAAGTCCGGTAATCATATGTCGAGGCTCTGATGTTTCAACCGTTTTGGTATATACGCTATTAGCAGTACCATAATGGACCCGGTAGGAATCCACGCCATCCACCTCAGAGAAGGAAACCGTAATGGATCCTGCTGAAGGCTGCGCAGAATATAGTTCCGGAGCCGTCAAAACAGGTACCCCTCCCGCTTTTGCTGCTTTGAAGTAACGGAATTCCGCATCTGCCCAACTGTGAAGTCCAAATCCTCCACCTGTGTAAGTGGTATCGTTGACATCAAAAATTAACTGGTCATCCAGGTAAGCTTTTATATTTTTTCCGGCTAAAACCACCGTCAATTTATAAATCCCATTTAACTCCGGATTAAAATCTACCGATTTGGAAAGTGAATCATTACCTTTTCGTAAATGAAGCTTCCCGTTTTCGAATAGAAATTTATAGGACTTGTCGTACGTCCCACGGAAAAAGATACCCCAGTCCGCATCAGGCGTTGAATGTAGGGCCACAGCAGTAATGGTACCATCGATTAGTCGTTGACCTTCAACGGCGATGGCGCCCTGTGCACCATTACCCGATTGGTGCTTCAATAAACCTTCGCTTTCGTCCCAAGTGCTGATCAGCGGCGTCCATCCCGATACGGTACCATCTTCGAAAGTATCTTCAAAAACTACGCTTTCGGCCGATGGTACTGCTGAAATTTCATCCGACGGTCTGCTCTCGCCTCCGACGCCATCGGATGAGACCGCAACATAGTAACGAGTATCATTAGTCAGATTGGTCAACGTATGTGTCCCAGCCATTGATTCGGCTTTTAGCCCATAACTTCCGCTTTCCGTCCCATATTGTACATGATAACCTGGAATCTCCGGGACAATGCTGTATTCCAATTTTACTTCCTTGTCGCCTGGAATGGCGATAACTTTAGCAGGCGGAAGAGAGGCTGGCGTCACTTTCACATTAACCTCTGTGCTCACCTCCGAACCATTGACAGAAGCCACAAAAACATCATATTCGGTGCCATTAACCAAACCGGATACTACAGACTTGTGTAGGGTACCAGGTTCGACGGTAACCTCCTTGGTCTGTTCGACTCCATCCTGATTAACTGGCTTAACCCTGATCCTATAATCAGTGACACCCGGTCTTGGCATAAACGATATTGTTACCTGACCGTCTCCCGGTGCAGCATGTACTTCATCTGGAGGGAACAGATCGGGTACCGAATGCATCTCATTTGATAAGGCGCTTTGCCCGTTTGAATTATTTGCTATTACCGCTACATAATATGTCTTTCCATTCGTTAAGCCTGAAATTGTATGAGTGCTGTCATTAAACGGCTCAGTTTCTTGCGTATATTGTCCGCTTTCGTTACCGTATTTGACCGTGTATGATTCCGCTCCGGAAACGTGGTCGAAATCGATTGTTATCGCTTGATTCTCCGCTTTAACTGCTTTCAAAATTGGAGCATCCGGAACAGCTGTTTCGTTATGGTATGCGCCAACAAGTGTGACGATGGATTTTGCCGGTACGGAATATGCTGCTCCCGCTGCAACGGCCGGCTTTTCTGCTAAGTCGTCGGTAGCGGATGTGACATAAGGAACGTACTGGAACACCTTTGTTCCTGCCGGCAGATTATTCGCCTGCAATCGAATATCTTTTGCCTCGGAAGTATTGTTGACAAAAACAGATATTACTCGTTTGTTGGTTTCATCGATATAAGCAGAGCCAAGAAAACCACTTGGATCATTATTCGATAAACCCGACAGGGCGATCCTTTTGGAATCGGGCCGGATGAATTTACTATAATTCCCTAATGCCCATAACATCTTGGAATCCAGCACATTCTGTTGGTCTCCTGGAACCTGATAATCGGTATAAACCAGTCCGTCTTTATAATCGACGTTGGACACTGCAGTCCACCACTGCCACGCTGAGACGTTTGAAACCGTTAAGTCATGATGAATAACCTTGCTGATATAAAGCGCGGGGTCGATACCCAAATCACGGCCTGGACCATAATTACCCAGAATGCTGTACTCCGTCATCCAAATCTCTTCGCCGCCATACATATCCATATTTTCACGCGCGATGCGGCGCAGGTTCGTCAAATCGTTGTTACTTTCAGAAAAATAGGAATGTACGGCAACCATGTTGTCCACTTTGCCCTTCATTTCCGAATCGCCGATAAAATCTTTGATGTATTCACGGTATTTACCGGTGCCGGCGCTGTTACTGCCAGCCATATATGGTGTGTTCCCGCCCGAGTATTCCATATACTTCTCATCGTCCAGCAGCGCCTTATACTCCACTGCTTCTGGAATCTCAATATGGGAATTAACACCCTGCCGTTGCAGTTCATCATAAAGCGAATTTACGACGCGCTTAACATCTTCATTGTTGTAACGATTCCCTTCCTGATTGCTGCGGTTCCAATCCCAAGTCGGTTCATTGATCGGACTGACATGTTGGAATACGATTCCTTTCTCATCCTGAAGATGTTTCACGACATCGGTCAAGTAGCGTGCGAAGTCATCTTCATATCCTTCTTTCAAATTGGTTGAACCGACCGTATTATCGGCTTGTCCGTGCCCGTTCTTAGTCATCCAGACAGGAGGACTATTGGAAAAGGCAACGAACTGCTCAACGCCACGTTTCTTGGCCGCCTCAAGGAACCACTGCTGTCCGGCTTGCTTAGACCAATCGTATTCGCCGCTTTCGGTTTGCTTAAAAGCTTCCGCCATTCTCCATTTTGTATGCACAATATCCTGATCTGTGAGATTGCTGCCGGCCCCAACATTAAATCGCCATCCTGACAAGCCAATCCCCTTATCTTCCGAAAATAACAGATCGGCGATTTGGTTTTTATTATGCTCACTCCACTCCTTGCCAATCGGATCAACCGACCAGGCATCAGATGCAGCAAAGTTATGAATGGTTTGATAGCGTGTATTGGCATCCAAGATCACATTCGTCGCTTCCGCCGCGTTCACCGGTTGAATATTCCCAAATGTAGTTCCTATAAGGATAGTACCTATAAGAGTAGCAGACAAAGCCTTTCGCATTACGCGTTCATCTCCTTTTAGGATATTGTAACAACTGTTCAAATTATGTAACCGGTTTCATTAATGGCGTTAATTCTCTTTCATTTCAATTTTATAGAGCTAATAAAACTGCTAAGGAAAAGTGAAACCGGTTACATTAATTAGTTAATAATCCCTCCATTTCGTTCAATATGGATAAAGAACTTATTTAGATATTCGCGATGTTATCTTACATGAAAACGCTTTCCATTGTCAACTCCTCTCACGTAAAGTCGACACCCTTCTTCAAAATTAATTTGTATCCGTCAAAATCTGCATGAAAACTCCCCTCGCCGATCATCATATAAAAGTTGGAGGTGATGATTATGACAGGAAGAAATAATAAGCCTGATAATGATGGTCCAGCGGCTAGCCCTTCCCGCTTAGACCAATTTGGCGACAAACTTGCCGATAATTCACAATCCATTCCAAAGAAAGACAAGAATGTTAAAGGTAATAGCTGTTAAAATGTAAGAAAGGCAGTCCCAAAATATGGGACTGCCTTAAAATTAGTTACATCGTGCCTCCGCCACGACGAATGGAAGCTGGAATTTCTTCGGGTCCTTTATTGATGTAGTCATAAATAAATGTCCCTATTTTTTGCTCGTCGTAAGTAGTCAATTCCATCGTTTTCGTCCAGGCTGTAACTACGATTTCTTTTCCTGCTGGAATATCTTCATTTGGTACGGCTAATATGCCTGCCCCAGCCAATCTGAATTTAGTAAAATATTTGAGTTGCGTAATTTGCTCCGGATCGGCATCGGCGCGATGGTAAATAATAATATCGCCGTGCTCTAAATTATGGACTAATTTCTCATATGCGGGCTTCTCTGTATAAAAGCCGAACTTTAAATCATGAGGACTATGCGTGCCTGAAGTTGGAATCTTCATTTCATACTGCACAGGTGAATCCGTATGGTCCGCTCCATAATATTGATCATCCGATACTTCAATCGGTACATTAAAATTTAATGTTTTCACATCATAATTACCACCTAAACTTTGAGCAAAATGAATGATGATAACCAATATTGATGCGCTAAGCAATAGATGTGCAGCTATTTTCATTTTCTTGGTTTTCTGTTTTAAGGCAGCTTTCTGTTCCTTCTTTAAGCCGCTCCTATTATCTTTCTTCAGCCTTGAAGCATACCAATAACAAATCAAGGATAGCAGTAAAATAAATCCACCAACATAGAGTAATGTTAATGTACTAGTTGACTCCTGATGCAAACCTAAGTGCGTATTCATTTGGAAGAATTACACACCCCTTTTGGCAACAGGCAATTTTGAATCTACAGACAACATCATACTGCCATTAATCACTAGGTAAAGAGCCATAACCATCAAGGCCAAATCCAACTCAAATCCACCCAAGAAACCGGCTGCGAATTTCACTTTAATAATAGCACCCAGCATGATAAGCACGAACAATCCCGAAACAATCCTCGTTCCAAGCCCTACTACCAAGGCAATTCCTCCAACAAGCTCGATAAACGCTACCAGATAAGCAGCAAACCCAGGTAAACCAATGCTTTGGAACCATCCGGCCGTATTACCGATTCCGCCTTGGAACTTGTCCAAACCATGTACAAAGAATAGTAAGCCTAATGCAACTCTCAAAAGCAACGCACCAATTTCAACTTGTTTTTTCATTTCTAAATCCTCCTCATAGTAGCACTACTTAATGTAGTGTTTCGTTTCAAAAAAAATTACGTGACCGCCAGCACGATCATACTCATAAATAGCAGCAGGACATAAATAGAGATCACGATAGAAGTCGTTTCCAGTTTCACCGGAATGTTTTTCTGAGGGTCAACCAATTGCTGTAGTCTATAGTTTACTGACCCATCCGCAAAGTGCGCCAAAACAGGCGTTGCATTTTCATGAAAGCAACTTTTGATCAGTTTTAACAAAGCGCTTCCCAAACCGAGCTCTGAGCCGGTCTTCATAATTGCATATTCATCGGCCATTAGCTCGCTAATAATTTTATAATTTTGATACGTCCATTTGGTAAGCGGAATAAACCAAAGCGCTTGTGATATTAACTGAAGAATGAAGATTTTCAAGGAATCACGATTGTTTTGATGAAAGGCCTCATGCTCAATGACTGCTTCCAGCTCATGACGGTCAAGCATTTCGATTAAACCGGTAGAAAGAACAATTAGAGGGCTTCTGAATCCCATCGTAAAAGCCATCGATTGTTTATGATCAATCACGATAAGTTTATTATTCTGTGGTTTGTAATCACGAATAATTTGGTCGGTTAAAGTTCGAACTCTGAGTGACATGATCTTATTTCTAAATCTTCTTGAAAGAACATATTGCTGCGCAAATTTAATCAGTGTGATCAATATGGTATAAACAATTAATGCGTTTAAAAAAGTGATCACTAAAAAGTAATAAAATGATTTTTCCTTAAACAAGCTCATACAAAACTTGAAAAAGTTCACCTGCAGGTTTACACCAAACATGAGGTGAGCCAAATACATACCCATCTGGCTCCAAACCAGTCCTGCAATTAGAAGACTCAACGCCAAGACTATAGAAGACTTTCGCTGCCATCTCATCATTGACTATCCTTTTTTAACTGCTGAATTTTATGTTCGAGTTTATCCAACAATGATTTATCAACCTCTGTTAGTGCGTCAATCATATGATTAATGACGACGCCGCCAAATTCATCAAGCAGATTTTCTGTCAATTTCTTTGACTGATCTTCGATGAAGTCTTCCTTGGTTTGGGTAGGTCGAAATAGTGAAAGTCTGCCTTGCAGCCTTTTTTCCAAAATACCTTTGTCTAACAACCGGTTCATTACGGTCATGACAGTATTGAAATTGACTGGCTTATCCTTCTCCAAACGCTGCTGGACATCCTTAATACTTAGCTCTTCTGCTTCCCAGAGCAGCTCCATGATTTTAGCTTCCAACGTTCCGAAGAAACGATTTAAGCCTACTTCGCCATATTTAAAATTTTTAATTTCCATTAGCCCCTCCTTCCACTACACATTATAGTGCAAAACTATATTTCATTTCAAGTGACTAAAAAAGCCAACGGAAACGTAGGTCCGTCAGCTTCTTTAATCAAACCATTAATCCCAAGGATGCTTGACGGTCAGAAAGCCCGCAAACTTTTTACTTTCATCTCTTCTAATTTTACGCATTTCCGCCCGGTGCGGGGCAGTCTCAAACAGTTTCAGCTCCTCTTCCGTCTCTGGAACGACTTTTGGCACGGGAACAGGCTTTTTATTCTCATCCAAAGCAACAAACGTTAAGAAAGAGGTTGCAGCGATCTTTCGGTCACCGCTTAATAAATCCTCTTTAATGACCTTAACAAACACTTCTACAGAAGTCCGGCCCGTCCAGGTAACGAAAGATTCCAAGCAGACCGAATCCGACGGCCGGATCGGATGCAGAAAGTCGACGGAGTCCGTTGAGGCGGTTACGACTGAACGGCGGCAATGCTTCGTTGCCGCTATCGATGCAATATCATCTATATAAGCCATTAGCTTTCCGCCAAATAGCGTATTGTGATTATTAACATCAGGAGGAAATACTCTTGCTGTTTTATAACATTTTGATTCGCGCGAATACCGTTGCTCCATCGTTTAACGTCCCTCTCCTATAAATACAGATAGCATTTGCGCTATAGCTTTTTCCTCATCCACTTCTAAGCAAAAGTCTACGGCTCGTCCAACTATGGACCGTACTCTTCGGTCGGTGATGATCATTCCTGCTGTATAGCCGGTTCCGCAATCTATAACCGCATTCATCGCTTCTATTTTTACAAGCGACGGGTTTACAGCGACTAGAACGGCTAAAGGATCATGCATCGCACATTCCCCAATGAAATGATTAGAAAACTCATAGAATGCAAAGTATCGTTCGGTCGCCTCTTTTATAAAATCAACAATTTCCCGTTTATCCGGTGGTGCCTGTCGAGAAAGCATCTCTAGATGATTCCTTGTTAAACGCGTCCTCTGTGTAACATCCAATCCGACGATTGTAATTGGAAGCTCCGATTCGAATACGATCGAGGCTGCTTCCGGGTCTCCATATAAATTGGCTTCGCTTACAGGCGTCACATTACCAGGGGCAAACACAGCACCGCCCATAATAACCACTTTTTTAAATTTAGTTACAATAGATGGATCCTTCTGCAGTGCAATTGCAAGATTGGTCAATCTGCCTACTGTTACCAGAATGAGTTCTCCTGGATTTTCATTTACTTTTCGAATAATAAAATCCGTTGCGGATTCTTCAATTGGCTTCTTTATAGACGGCGGCAAGCTTGCATCACCGATCCCATTATTCCCATGAATATGCGGTACAGCCCCGTGGAAAATACGTTCAATCGGACTTGCTGCTCCAACCGCAACAGGAACCTCATAGCCGCAATTGGCAAGCTGTATGACGCGTAATGTATTCTCTGTAGCTTGAGCAACATCGGTATTGCCGAAACCTGTCGTAATACCCTCTACCTTAATCTCAGGAGAAAGCAATGCGTACAATATGGCTAAGGCATCATCTATGCCAGTATCTACATCAAGCAGCATCCGGTTTATGTTCGACATGTCATGATTCCTCCCTCTACTTCGTACATTGTAAACGAATTTAGAGGTAAAAACCAAGCATAAAAGATTTAACCCTATAAAGTTTATTGCAGGCCATCTTTAACCATGTTAATAAAATAGTTCTGAAATTTGGGATGACAAGCGATCAGGTACGGCTGCGGGCTCATACCCGTAAACGTGTTTCCGTCATAATCAACGACAACACCGCCTGCTTCCTTCACAATCAGAAGACCCGAATATAAATCCTCACCTTCCGAATTGTAAACGATTATTCCGTCCAAATCACCTCTTGCAAGCATGCACCATTGCAAAGTCGGTGCCCATAGCCTCATCATTCGTTTTGTATTAACGTCTATGTAATGTCTTAGCTTAACAGCGCGTTCTTGATTTTGTAACGCATGGCCTTGTATCCATCCTACTCGCGCTTTTTTAAAATCCTTTGCTTTGTCAATTGTAATTGGATGTGTGTTACAGGATGCACCTTCGCCTTCGCTGGATACGTATAACCGGTCGGTCATTGGTTCGTAAATAACAGCTAGAACTGGATTAAGCTTATATAGTAACGTAATGGATATCGCAAATAACGGTAAACCAACTGCAAAATTATTCGTTCCATCGAGCGGATCAATGAGCCAAAGCCAATCGCTATTGAGGTCATTTTCACCATATTCTTCAGACCGGATTCGGTGTTCCGGGAATACACGCTGAATTTTTCTCAAAATAATAGCTTCAGCCAAATGGTCGACCTCAGTTACGATGTCTCCGTGATCATCCTTCTCGTCATATGTAATAAGTGTGCCGAAGCGTTCTCTCGTTAATCGGCCTGCCTCATAAGCAGCTGCAATGGCTACCTCTTTTGCCATGTTCATAATATTACGATCCAAGCACTTAACCCCCGTTTTCGCTGATCAAATCTTTCGTAAGAATCTCATCAATTGATTGAATTATAAAATCTGCAGAGGATAAATCCTGATTGCCTGAGTTAGCATTAACGTAACCGATACAACGCATGCCGGCCGCTTTCGCAGCTGCTATGCCATTTCTTGAATCCTCAAGCACTATGCATTTGCTCGGATTAACATTTAATTGCTTTGCAGCCTCAATGTATACGTCAGGAGCAGGCTTTCCTTTCGGAACTTCTTCTCCGCTGACAATACAATTAAATTCATGAGTAATTATAAATTTACTTAAAACCTCTTCAATGAAGCGTCTAGGCGAAGAAGAGGCGACGGCGATCGGTATTTTCCGAATCTTCAACTCGTCTATCAGCTCTGGAATTCCTCTAATGGGGAAAATTTCAATGTCCTGCAAATGTTTAATTTTAGCGTTGAGTTGATAATCTATTATTTCTTCCACTGATGGCGCAAGACTATATTGTTGCTTAATCAAATCCCACATTTCAGGATTTGTCATCCCAACATAGTTCCAGCTGCTCGATCGTAATACTTGCCCCTAAATGATGCATCGTCTTCATATCCACATCGAAATGAATAGGTTCGCTATCAATGATGACGCCGTCCATATCAAAAATAAAAGCTTCAATCAAAGTATTTACCCCCATTTACAAGTAATTGCGTTTATTATTAATCTAATTAATTTTTAATCTGAATAAATATTAATGTAGGCAATGTTTATATTCTACTCTTTTGTCGTATAAAAGTGAATTCGATTGCCGAATGGGTCTGTTACACATACTTCATTCCACTCATCAGAAAAACCTGGGCGGGCAAATTTGTAGGCTTTAGCCAATAGCTGCTCCTGCAGTTCTTTCGCATCTTCAACCTCAACTCGTATGGCTGAGCCTGGGCTGCAGTCACCGTGATGCTCAGATAAATGCAGGATACAATCGCCATTCGATATTTGCATATAGAGCGGCATTGTTGGTTCGTAACGATGCTCCCAATCACATTTAAAATCCAAGAAGTCAAAATAAAATTCTCTAGCTTTCTCTTCATCAAATATGCGCAAAATCGGTACCGTTCGTTTCATTTTCATCATCGCACACCGCCTTATCCATCTTCATTTCTTCCACGATTATACATCTATTCAAGTAGGAGCGATAGCCTTTAATCATGAAAAAGGACTAACCTGCTGGCGGTATTGACCAGAAGGCACAGTCCTTATATGTTTTATTACGATGCTTTCCAATACATCATCAATGATTGGTGAATTTGCAATTGCCCCTGAATACAACCAGCTGGACGTATTAGGATACTCGTATACGTTCCCATTTTTCAGAGCCGGAATTGCTTGCCAGATCGGGTCTTTAAGCGATTCTGAGCCTATTATCACTGTTAATGAGGAATAAGTGATCCGCGTCGAGTTCAGCCAATTTTTCTAGTGAGATTGCGTTCCAATTACTTGTGCCAGCTGCAGAAATTTCTTTTACAACTTCCGGTACTGACAGTCCCAAGTCGTTGTATATTACAGCGCCGCTAGACAATTTGTCGCTTACAACATAAAAGTTCTTTTGCACGAGCCAGATAGCTGCAGCGGATTGTCCTGAAGCAGAGCCTTGCAGTTCTTCTTTCGCTTCTTTTGCTTTAACTTCGTAGACATCGAAAGCCTTTTGAGCCTCTTCGCTCTTACCCAGTACTTCACCGATTTTAAGCAATGATTTACGCCAATCTGCGTTAATCTCATCCCCTAGCGAATATGTAGGAGCAATTTTAGCGTATTGTGCGTATTTTTCTCCTTCAACTGTGCTAGTTGATCCGACAATAATAAGATCAGGGTTGAAGCTTGTAACAGCTTCGAAAGGCAGGTCATAAGGAATTGTAGGAATGCCCTCCAACGTTTCTTTCAAATAATCCTGCACGCCATTAGCTACTGACCATTGAGCTATTGGTTTAACGCCAAGAGCCGCCAAGTGATCTTCCAAGTAAGAAGCAATAATACGCTGCGGATCTGCAAGTATCGTTACTTCATTACCGAGCGCGTCTGTTAATTTTTTTTCTGTCGGAGCTTCTGTTTCTTCTGGTGCATTTGCAGCATTTTCATTCTTTGCTGCTTGGTTTGAAGCATCCGTTGTTTCATCGCTTCCGCAAGCCGCTAACCATAGCGACATAATCATCAAACTGATTAATAGCCACACTAATTTCTTGTTATTACGCGAAAACACAGCAGTTCCTCCTTATAGAACGGTATAATTAGATGGAAGGTGAACGCTCATTTACTTCCAAAGTCAATAAATGATAACAATTATCATTATCACTATCAACTATATTTCTAATTATCGATTCGTACCATTTAAGAGGAAATAGAACTACCATTCTGTGGCTATAAGCCCCGCTTCTTCATTAAGCTGGCGGGCAGCAACCTCTTCCATCGATTCTCCGCACTCCATCGCACCGCCAAGCGTCCCCCAATCCAAAGTAACAGATCTCTAATGAAGCAATAAGTGGCCATGTTCATTAAAAACGAGTACACATGCACCGGCCATTATGAGCGGTCTTGAACCAACAACCGCTCTTAGTTCCATTATCCCATTTATTTTGCCTCACATTAGTTATTCTTTTGATTCGAAAAGTGCTCTTCATTTGATATAAGTTTACATAACTATTATTATGTTACCTTATGTTTGGTCTATACCGTCTAAATATCGCTTAATCGTACTATAAAGCTCATCTTTCTCCGTCATGTGGATATTGTGGCATGATTGTGCAAACTCGCAAACCATTAAGTTTCTGAAATAATTCCGGTAATTTAATAAATCCGTGTCACTAATTAAGGAACCCTCAAGCAGCCCCCGTATGACCAAAATAGGAAGGCCAAGCTTTTTACTTAATTGTACAGCCGTAGATTCACGTTGAATGCTTTTCACTGTCTGCTGCCGAATAAGCTTGTTCCGCCCAGTGGGTAATAAATAGTTATCGAAATAATCTTCGGCCCATTCGGCGGTCATTTGCTTATGTTCAGCTGGATAATCCTGTACAACAAGAGAAAGCAGCCGTTCTTGGTTATCCTGAGCATAGCCTAACGCATAAGACACACCGCGCGAATTCCCATACAAATGAAATCGCTTAAGCTCTGATTCTTTGATGACCGCTTCAAGATCACCAATATGATCAATGAGATCATAATTTGTAAGGGGAGTATCACTCCTTCCTCTCCCTCGGAACGAAAGCGCAATCCCTCTGCGGGGCAGCAAATAGGTTAGCAGATCCTCGTATTCTTCAGCCGTTTCGGACAATCCTGGGCAAATGATAATCGGGGCAGATTGATGGTCAGACAATTGTATAGAATCCAAATAATGAATGTTAACGCCTTGATTAACCGCTATGCCGGACAAATACATGTGGTACCTCCCCGAATTAAAGTAGCAATGAAATTATCGTTCTCTCGCGATAATGTAGCATTTATCCGAGTTGGCGAACCCGATTTTTGGATAGAAATCAACGGCTGTAGGCGCGGATAGCAGCACAAGCGACACCTCTACCCCAAGCATCTCCCTAAGCAGTTCTACCAAGTGCTTACCGATACCAAGCTGTTGATATTCCCGGTCTACTGCCAGATCGGACAGATAACAGCAATAGGAGTAGTCCGTGATCGCGCGCGCAACACCTACAAGCCTATCATTATTCCAAGCGCTTATAATAATATCTGAGTTATCTATCATTTTTTGCAGCCGTTCCAAGTCCTGATAAGGACGCTTAATGCCCGAATTTTGAAAAACCTGGGATAGATGCTCTGCAGTCAGATCTTTACCGTTTTTATACTGTATCATCTCCATTCACCCGTTCCATGATTTAATTTTGCTTCTGAATGCAGTAATATGAGCTACATGATGGTTGCCATGCCATGCGTAAATACCAAGGTTATAGTCTAAGCTGACGGTTTCTTTGGATTCTGGATGATAAAATTGTTTCTTAAAATCAGAGTTAGTAAGTGACTTCAACAAAATGACCCATCTCTTATGCAAGGTATCGATTAGTGAAAGGGATAGGTCAACCTCAGCAGCTGCACTATCCTGAAGGTTGGCCCAACGGTCCTCGAAATACGGTTTTATCGAAGGCGTTTCTTTAGTAAGAGCCAATTTAAATCGTATGAAGCTATTCATATGGCTATCAGCAATGTGGTGAACGACCTGTCTAATCGTCCAACCACCGTCACGATAGGGCGTATTAAGCTCCGTATCTTCTAACCCTTCGATACTTTCCCGAAGCTTCCTCGGCAGCTGCTCAATCTCGTTAATCCAAGCTTCTCTTTGCAGCTGCGTAATTTCACCTTCATAACTGAACCTGCCAATAGGAAATCTTACATCCATTCTATCTTCCCCTTTTTCTGCTTTTATTGTTCGGATAAAATGAGATAGTCGTCTATATGATTTCGTACGTGATTATTCTTCTGTTCGATGAATGGCTGAGCCGTCAGTGCATACTTCTCGTAAAGGGCCTGTAATCATAGCAAGCAGTTAACTTTAATAAGGATAGGCTCAACACATAACCATGATAACTGATCACTATTCAAATCTAGCGGGTTCAATTTTACAATCATGCCTGCCTCCTCAAAATAACGCTAATAGCTCATTTAAACGCTCGATTGTATGTAATGGCTTTGCCGAAAGTCCATCTCTCCACGGCTGATTCACTTTCATCCACACCGTTTCCATTCCTGCTTTATAAGCACCTTCCATGTCGTTAACGGGATGATCCCCTACATAAATGCAATGCTCGGGTTGCAGCTGCAGATGGTTAATCGCGGCTTCAAAAATACGGCTGTCCGGCTTTTTACATCCCGCTTCCTCCGAGACGATAATAAAATCAAATTCATCTCGAATACCCATTCGGTCAATTTTTCCGTATTGTATCTCGTTTCTACCATTCGTGATTAAGGCTGTTTTGTAGTTCTTACGAATATAACGAATAACCTCTAATGCCTGCTCCATAAGAACCGCACTCTTTACATATTCGTTTCTGTAAAATTGTAATAATTCATGGTGCTCGGGTTTCACGTTCCAAGGCAATTCTTCTAATAATTCATGAAACAATACATTTTTGTCCTTATAACCATCCTGATCGAGGTCAATCATTCGTTCAAGAATCTCTTGATTGTCTTCCAAATGTCCAAAATAAGTATTTAAAAAGGAAACGGTAAATTGCCTAAACGTACTCGTTCTATCTAATATCGTGTTATCCAAATCGAATATAATTGCTTTAATGCTGCTCATCGTTATCCCCCTGTTGTACCATTTCCATGATTATACATCTGTAAGGTCCAATGTGAAACAATTATTTGCAATTATCAGTCGATTTACAACGCGGCCAACCTCATTCACCGTTCTAATTTCTTAACGAAACGATAGCCTGTTGTATCAAATCCGATCGATTTATAAAATTCATGCGCTCGAATTCGCTCCGGCCTAATCCCGCTAGTCAAATACAATAAATTGGAACCTCTCCCCAAAGCCCATTCTTCTGCAAAACCTACAAGAGATCTCCCAATACCTTGACCTTCATATTCCTTTTTAGTAACCAGAAGTGATATTTGCGTTGTAATGCCGTCTTCCTCATAAGAGTAAATTTGGCGAATACCCATCATACCGACTACCCGCTCTTCTCGAGTTGCAACAAAGGTGAATTGTAATGGGATATTTTCGATAAAACTCATCCTTTTTCTCATTCTTTCAACGGTTGTCGGGTAGCCCAGGTCATGCATTAGCTCTGTAAGCGAAGTAAGATCTTCCTCGCAATATGTCCGTATGTTTATCATAAATCCTCCTTAAGCTTAGCTCTAATCAGGTTCACCAGATTTTGCTTCTCTTTGTCCGGTACCCATTCGCATAGACGCGCTGCTGCGATAGGGATCAACCACTCTTCAACATCATTAGCGGTTACATTACCGCCTTTGAGATATCGTTTTGTATATCGATTTGCGAGCTGATTTCTTATAAAAGCGAATAAAGCTGCGATTAATGCCGGTGTTCCTTCTGGTAGTGTACCCATTCGAAGCAGTAAAATCGTCCGTGCAGCATCGCCTGCTGGATTACCGGTCATTCCCGTCATCCAATCGATGACCCACACTCGATTCCCTACAATGACATTATCCGGATGAAAATCACCATGACACAGTTTCTGCCCTTCCGGCAGTTGTCTTAATCGCTCAATGATTTCACTCTTTTCTTCAGGGGTTAGTACAGGCGCTTCGTTAATTTTATAATGCAGCAACTCCTTTTGCTTAGGCAGGCCGCTAACCTTTCTTGTATGCATATCGAGATGAGTTTGAGCTAGCCTGGCAGCCTCCTTCCATACTAACCAAGGCTTTTTACTTAAACGGCTGAGCATCGTATCTCCGTAAACTCTCTCATAAACAATTCCGGGCCGATCATCCATTTCTGTCTTCTTGATTGGCTCTGGAACCGTCATACCCGATTGATGTACTCGCAGGCTGATCACATATTCTTCATTTACGAGATGGTCTGGAAGTCCTTTTTTAAACAATTTCAAAACATGCTTATCATCATATTCCATGAGCTCTGCTGTTCGGCCAAAAGCAAGTATTCTAGTAGTTTGAAGCATAGCATATTCTCCCCCTTATCTATGAAATTTCAATAGGCAGCCGAAGAGGCTGCCTATTTATTTTACAACATAGTTAATTCGAACCAATTCCCATTACTGATTTGTTCCGCCATTATCTGTATATTGAACAATATCCGCTGTCGAACCTGCATTAACCTCCAGCACTTTTCCGATGTTTCTATTGTTTACTTATCTACTGATTATGATTGGCAATAAACTGTGTAATCCCTTCAAACAAAGCTTCTCGTTCCCATATTACTTTAAATCCTTTTGTAACGACATCGATTGTTCCCTGATTCAGTGGATTCTTAACCCATTCTTCTTCAACTATGCCATATTCGGCTTCAATTCCATTGGCATATACTATTCTTAATGAGGTGAGGATGCCCCACTCCTCCTTAGTCGCCTGCTCCATCAAATCAAATTGAAATTGATGCAGAATAGCTTCCAGTGTTTTTGCCTTCTTATCTGAAATAATAACGAAATTCATGTGCGAATCTTCATCTTCTTCTTCATCTCTTGCACAAGCGCCAACTAAAGCGATACCTGCAATATGTGATTGCTCACCTGCCCATTTCACGAATTCAAACAGTAGTGCATAATGATCTGGTCTCATTGCTTTTGTTCCTCCAAATACCACCGTGGAATAATGTTGTTAAAATAATCGTGATCCTCAAGTACGCGCTCGATTTTCTCCATCATGATCGTGATTTCCTCGGGCTTGACCTTTAAAATCCATACAACCGAAGAGATAATGGTCATCGCTAAATAAAGAGAATAAAGCCTCCAAAATAACTCGTCTGGCTCTTGATCCTTATGATAGCTCTTGATTTGTCCGATCGTAAACGGAATGCTTATTTCCGAGCTGAACATGCCAGCCTTCAGAAATTCATGTACGGGATCTCCCCAGTATAACCGATTGAAGTCAATGACACCCGATAATTTCTCATTCTTCACAATCAAATTCCCTACATGAAAATCATCATGTTGAAACATGTTGGGCCTATTTTTCATTACTCGCAAATTTCGGTCAATAAAGGTTAAGACTTTCATGTCATGTTTAACTCTGACATCTCCTTTATAATACTGTTCCATATACTGATTATGTTTTGCTAACTTTCTGTCAAACCAGGGAGCAATCGAAGATGGCGCGTGCCACTTATGCATCTTGGCCAGCTCTTTACCGGCTTGGGCGCCTATCTCATATTGGACGACTGACGCGTACGAAGGCAGCGCTTCAGTTGCTTCTTGTCCTTCGATATACGTTAAGAGCATGTAGCCAAAACCAACATTTTCTAACGATCCTATTTCTAGTGGTCTAGAGCATTTGACGTCATATTGCTGCATCATCCTCAATGCTTCATATTCAGTCTGCTTACTCGGGAAGTCATCCAAAGCAAATTTTTTTAACAAAAACGTTTGATTGCCTTTCTCGACGATGAATTTCTCATCACTAGAATAACCTTTATAAATCTTTGATATGCTGCTGCTTCCATGTAATGATGTGATTTGATCCACTAACAGCTTAGATAGTTCTATATCATTCATTTATAAACCTCGTTTCGATTCCAAATGCAAGCAGCTGATGCTATCATTCGTGGTACAGTCTCGCAAAAATAACCGTTACCTCTGGTGCTTTTCCTTGAGCTCTTGGATCGCATCATGGATTCTTCTCAACTTGTCCCACTATTCTTAGCGCTGTCGATCGAGATTACCATTCTTTTCCGATTCATGTAGGATAACATCATAAACGCAGATTCAACGTGATTTGTTACAAGTTCCTTTTGAAAATCTTTACGCTATAACTAACAAGACACCGCTATCCCTTCACATAGAAGGTCACGGTGTCTTTATTTTATTGCGTATTAACCCCTCATGCTTGTTTCCTTCTGCTATACTCTACAACCTGCTCATAAGAAAGATTTCCACCGAAAATATCGAGTGCGCTGCCAATCGTAATATCTAATTTACCATTGCACAGTTCATTAAATTGATCCATATCAGCTAATGATCTGGCTCCGCCCGCATATGTAGTGGGTATGGTAACCCAATCCGCAAGCGAGCTGACCAGACTTTGCTGAATGCCGCGCTGCTTCCCTTCCACATCAACCGCGTGTACAAGAAACTCGTCGCAATATTGCTCAAGGAATCGGATATTTTCTTTATTTACTTCAAAATCGCTAAACTGCTTCCATTGATTCGTAACCACATACCATTTACCATCCTTCTCTTTGCAACTAAGATCGATAACTAACCGATCCTTGCCAACTTCAGATACGGTCTTTGACAAATGATTTTCATTCAGTTGACCATCCTGGAATATATAAGACGTGACAATGATATGAGATGCGCCTTGATCCAAATAATACATTGCATTGTCCGAGGTGATACCTCCGCCTATTTGTAAGCCTCCAGGGTAATGTTTAAGTGCATTGACAGCAGCTGTTTCATTGCCGCCACCGAGCATAATGACATGACCCCCAATTAATCCATCCTTCTGAAACAGTTCGGCATAATAAGTAGAGTCATATTTGGATACAAAATTTTCAATAATCTCGGTATTAAGCGTTTCGCCAACGATTTGTTTTACTTTTCCGTCATGCAAATCTATACAAGGCCTGAATTTCAACACGATTCCTCTATTCTGTATTTTTCTTTGAGTAAACATCTCTATAAGAAAAATAACCTATATGGCAAACAGAAATCAACCTTTATGAAAATTAATGTTCAATTATATATTACAAGCCATAACTATATTTCCATCCGGATCTTTAAAGTGGATCGTTTCTTCATCTTCCTTCACGATCTCGATCAAGTTTTGTTCAAAAAACTGCAGGGCTTGCTCAAGATTGGGCGTAGGTAAGCTAAATAAAACGTGGGGAGAAGGCGTGACTTCGTTACTTTGCACAAGAAAAATATTAGCACCATTCTCCAACCTGAATATATAGAAGGTTGAAGGATTTGTGTCAGTTGCTGATAAACCAAGTAAATGACTGTACCATTGAATAGACAATTTCAAATCCTTTACATGAACAAATACAGCTGGCACTCCACCTGATATAGGGCTGTTTATTTTCGATTGCTGTTCACTCATTCCAATCACTCCTTTTGATTTAATGGGAACTTAGGTTTCGGATATAATCCGGCATTCTTCTCATCATTCTCTCTTTATCCGATGTAAAACCGAATTGCTCATACAGTTCATGAGCATCCTTTGTTCCTAATATCCCAAGCAGATCTTTCAGTTCATCTGATGTCGTTAAACTCCCTACTAATTTTTTACCAATGCCTTGTCCTCTGTGCTCTTCATCAATAAATACATCGCATAGCCAATACATGGTTGCAAAGTCTGTCACCACTCGTGCGAACCCAACTTGTTTGTTTCCGTCATATACACCATAGCAGAGCGAGTTTTGCATCGACTTCTCCACTCTCTCTGCCGTTCGTTTACTCGCCCAATACGACCGGGATAAGAAGGCTTTTATAGTTTCCATATCAAGAAGACTCTTGTCATCACTTATAAGGTATTGATTAATATTTACATGCATGGCTTATCACCTTCTTTCAAGATGGTTTTAGAACGCTAGACTCAAAATCAAATATGAGTGCTATTATCAATGTAATCCTCCTTCGGTTACCATTCGTTGCTTTGTTTCATTCAATCTTCTTTCGGCTCCATGATTGATAATCGGCTCCGACCAAGCAAATCCATCCTTTGAATAACGAGGTATGACGTGCATGTGATAATGCGTCAAATC
Organism: Paenibacillus prosopidis; assembly: GCF_003337375.1. GTDB lineage: Bacteria > Bacillota > Bacilli > Paenibacillales > Paenibacillaceae > Pristimantibacillus > Pristimantibacillus prosopidis. The sequence continues at coordinate 396,895 of NZ_QPJD01000003.1, read as the reverse complement.
ATTAAAAATGCCGCCATTCTGACATATCGTTATCCCATGAGGGTTAAACACCTTCTTTAACACCTGGGTCATTTTTACAGAAGCATTCATGATTGCTGATAGCGTTTCTAGCGTTATTTCGTCTACATCAAGAAAATGGTTTTTAGGTAATATTAAGAGATGTCCCTCATTAAATGGCTCCATATCAAGAATGCAGATAATTAATTCATCTTCATATACAACATGTACGTTCTCGATCTTATTGGCTATTCGACATCCGAGACAGTCCAATACCACTCCTCCTTTTGTTCCAACGCCTCATATCCTATTTTTATTCGAATAAAACAGCAGGTGAATGATCGCGATACTTTGCGTAATCATTAGATACGTTCCCGAAACCGATGGTCTTCGTTAATCACCTCAAGAAGAGATTACATCAATAATTTCTACAGTCCTAGTATCCGTATCCAAAATTCTACTTCGTATATCATTTTTTGCAATAAACACTTCCTGCCCATTCTCATCAACACAGTAAGCGATTGGGATTGAAACATCCGAGCCGCGATATGAACCATCAGCATGACTTGTGCCCATCACTAACGTTTGATAAGCCACAGCTATTTTCTTAGCTTCAATTATCCACTCATCAAACTGCTCTTCACTGAACATCCCTACACCGATCGGATGAGCAATAAAATCAATTTTGGAAGTCGCCAATCCGCTTAATCCTTGTAAAACCAACTCATCACATAGGATATGTCCAATTCGTTTCCCTTCCACTTCAACGATTACGGAGCTATCATATTTCGCACGATCTAAACTAATTACTCCATTCCGATTAATGATAATTGCGCGATCCTTCGGTTTTTTATGTCCAGAAATGATTATTCTATTAGATGTCTTAGCAAGCTCACAGGCCAATTCTACATTGTGATTCAAATATCCCTCAGGAAAAATAATAATATCAACGGAAGGATGATTAAGGGCTTCTTGTTCAAGCTGTCTGATCTCTTTTTCTAATTTGGGTTGTGCGATAAGAATTTTCATCGTGTAAATCCTTGTTTTAAGAGATATTTCTGGAAATATTGCTCCCTTAACCATTCATCTGTCTCCATATGTGGATGAATGAGAGTTGGGATATGTTCTTGCAATTTTCCCTTTAGATATACACAATGATGGTCGTAGCTATGCGAATCATTTAACATCAAATCAAGCGTTTCAGGGAGATTAGATGCAACTCCAACATTTTGGCTATGCATAATCCAGTCTATTTTTTTCCAATCCAAAATTCCTTCAACTGTCTTTATTGGTGTCTGATATTCAAAGCTTTCCGATACCTCTGCTACATAAGCGTACATACCACCAAAATTTGATCCGTCGCTTGTCCACGTTACGATACCTTTAAAATGTAATACGTAATCTCTTATATTCGTTTCTTCCTCTATTTCTCGAATCATCGACTCTCTTGGAGTCTCATGCAGCTCAAGCTTGCCGCCTATACCGTTCCAGCAGCCCATCCAGCTCGGATATTCCCGGTTCAACAATAAGATTTCTTGTCCGCGTTTAATGAAACAAATATTATATTTAAGCATTAAAATACTCTCCTATTATGTAGCGTCAATGTTTAGGGTAAAGATTTTTTCACTTAATCGTATCATATAAGTCGATTTCATATGAATTGGATTCTTGGATTCTCCAATTCTTAGTTATCTCCAGATGCCACGCATTAAGAACTCTTTCTAATCCATTTTCATTAATCCAATGATGTAAAGCTTCATATGAATTTCTAATCTCTCTATTAGATCCCGTATGTGTAATGACGGCATATCTCTGTTCAGGAACAGTTAGAGTAACCATACCTGCAGGAATCTCATCATATTCTTCTACTTCTACGCAAACCCAGTACCCATCCTCTTCATCCAAGTAATCTCCCACTACAAATCCACCTATCATTTTATTAGGATCAATTACATTCTTTATTTTAAGAACTTGTTCCTCTAATTTCTTAGCAGCCTTCGGTATTTCATTTACGTATTGATCTCCTTCACAAACAACACGAATGCCGACTAATTTCTTGCTTTCTAGCTGTACGACCCGCATATTTTCCCTACTTTCTTATTAACTATGTTTTTAAACCGGCCCTTACAATCTCAACATACTTCTTTGGAGCTTTAGTCAAATATGCGTCCTGAATGACACCCTTCACTTCGTGCCATTCAGCATCTCGATCAAGTCGTACACCTACCCAACCAAGATGTCCAACATACGCAGGAATATAATAAATTTCTGGATTGGATTCGACAAGTATCGGTTGCGCGCCTGAAGGTGCGGCACACCATAATGCAACTTTCCCATCGCCATGGTGATTCAGATGGTACTGTACAAACGACTTCTTCTCATTCACAAAAAAAGTTGGGGCCCCGTGACTCAACCGTTCGTTTGTTCCTGGAAATGATAAGCATAATGCTCGAATTTGATCCAGATTTTCATTATACACATCATTGCTCATGCTTTCTTTTTGATCCATCTTGATATAAAGCCTCCCCATATGTAGGTTTCTTGATAGATGTATGGTTGAAATTTTAATTTTCTATACTAATATACGGGTATGAGGATGGCTGATCCAGGGGATATTGCAACAAAGGAGGAATAATTCATGTACAAAAAAATAGCTTTATTATTATCTCATTCATTGATCTTTTCACTGCTAGTATGTTGTGGGACGAGTACAGCTAATAAACCTAATGAAGCCATAGATCCCATCAAAGAAAAAATAGCCGGAATGACCATCGATGAAAAAATTGGTCAAATGGTAATCGTAGGGCTGAAAGGAACATCCATACAAGCTCGCGCTCTGAAAATGATCGAATCCTACCATATTGGCGGGTTTATTTTGTATAAGGAAAATATAGCTGACGCTAACCAAACCATGACCTTGCTCAACCAATTGAAGGCTGCGAATATTTCTAATACAGCTCCTTTATGGTTGAGTGTTGATCAAGAGGGCGGAAAGGTTAGTCGAATGCCTGATGAATTCATCGAGCTCCCAAAGGCTCAACAAGTCGGAATGGTTAACCAAAGAAGTTATACCCGTCAGATCGGTTTGGCATTAGGTAAAGAAGTGCATTCGCTTGGCTTTAATATGGATTTCGCTCCCGTGCTCGACATTAACAGCAATCCGAACAATCCGGTAATTGGAGATAGATCATTCGGTTCTGATCCACAAACCGTTGTTCGTCATGGCATTGAAACGATGAAAGCTATTCAATCTGAACAAGTCGCGGCTGTGGTGAAGCATTTTCCAGGACATGGGGATACTTCCGTCGATTCACACCTTGATTTGCCTGTCGTTTACAAAACATTGAAAGAGCTGCAATCGTTCGAGCTGCTTCCGTTCGAAGAAGCCATAAAGCAGGGTGCGGATGCTATAATGATTGCTCATTTGCTTATTCCGAATATCGATAAACAAAATCCAGCATCGTTGTCACGAACAATAATAACCAATTTATTAAGGGAAAACCTCAAATTCGATGGAGTCGTTATTACCGATGACATGACGATGGGCGGAATCATAAAGCATTATGATATAGGTGAAGCTGCCATAAAATCCGTACAAGCTGGCAGTGATATCTTGCTTGTCGGACATGATTACGATAAGCAAGTATCCGTCCTACAAGCTCTAAAGAAAAGTACGGACAACGGAATACTGACTGAAGAAACCTTAGACCGGAGCGTCTATCGTATTTTACGATTGAAAGCAAAATATAACTTAAAAGATGATCCTGTTATAAGTATCGATGTCGATAAAGTGAACCGAAAAATCGAAGCTGCATTAGAAGCATCTCTTCCACTGCTTCCAGAAATAATCGACCGCCGCATCTAATCGCTTAATCTGATCTCTTATATCGAATAGTTGAATCATCACTTATTCACCCGTTTCGTTACTTAAATGATAAAGAAGCCACCTATATAATACAGGTGGCAATTAGAATTCCTATCATTTTAACTTTGCATACTCTCTCAATAAGTCTTCAACCAGTATCCCATTAATTTTCAGACCCGTTATATTGCAATCAGAAATTTCTACATTGGTTAAATTACAGTTCACGATCGTGCTATCGTTAAGCATACAGTTTTCAAACCGTAAAGGTCTCTGTTTCTTGTCAGGTTCGTAATGAGGATGTCCTTCCGGCGGCAATCCAATATTATGTATGAATGCTCCGCCAAGCTGAGCCCCGTCAATCTCCAAATCACTGAGGTTTGCATCCGTTATCTTCGTACCGGCAAGTGTTATGTTTTCCATATAGAGACGTTCAGCACACACATTTACAAATCTAGAATCGGCAATGCTAGCATTGTTAACTTCCAAACTTTTATTAGTGTTCGAAATCTCAAAACGTTCCATGAATACGCCCTCCAATATTGGATATCATTACCTAAATCAATGATATCTCATAATGAAAGGCATTTCTACAACTTTCTTCTGAATACTAGCCTACATACCCAAAATATGATAACCCGCATCCACGTGAAGAACTTCTCCTGTAATTCCTCTGGATAAATGGCTCAATAGGAACATGGTTGCATCGCCAACCTCATCCTGATCAATATTTCGACGAAGCGGTGCCCGTTCATCAATAGTGGACATGATAGCGTTAAAGCCGGACACACCTTTTGCAGCTAACGTGCGAATAGGGCCTGCAGAAATAGCATTTACCCGTATTCCGTATTTCCCTAAGTCTTCTGCCAAGTACATAACGCTTGCTTCCAATGCGGCTTTCGCTACTCCCATAACATTGTAGTTTTTCACTACCCGTTCAGCGCCAATGTAGGACTGAGTCACAATGCTGCCGCCTTCTGTCATGAGTCTCTTCGCTTCCCGAGCAACGGCGACCAACGAATACGAGCTTGAGCTCTGGGCTAACATATAACCTTCTCTTGTCGTATTCACATACTCCCCCTGCAGCTCATCCTTTTCAGCAAAAGCAACCGAGTGCACAACACCATGAATGGTGCCTGCAGCTAATTCAATTTCCTTAAATGCTGATGCTACGCTGCTGTCATCTAACACATCGCAGGATACGGTTTGTAAAGCTTCTATTTGATGGCTTTCCAATAGCTTCTGGAGCTTTTCTAACGATCTTTCTTTTCGATAGGTGAAAATAAGCTTAGCTCCTTGATTGTGAAGAGATTTGGCTACGCCCCAGGCGATGCTTCGATCATTCGCTACACCCATGATGACGATTGTTTTATTTTGCATTAAGTTAGACAAAAGTTGTTCCTCCTAAATTTTAAACAATAATTAGAAACGGATCTGTTTTACTTGAGTTTTCACTCGGTCATATACCCGTTTCAGCGAACTTCTGTTATCTGGTGACAGGCTGATATTGGACATTAAAGCGATATACTCCACGTTATCTTTCACCGACATGTTATCTGTATCGATATGATGCTGGAACGTCTGGTCAGCTAACCCCGTCACGCATCTGTCGATTTGCTGGACAGCCCATGAGTTGCTGCTTTCCCCACGACTCCGCAGCCTCTTTCTCAAAACATCCTTCGAAGCACATAGAGCAAAATGATGGATGAGTACGCCATCTTCCCTTAGCTTGCCTATAATTTCATTAAAATAAGGCGGATGTACGATGGTCATCGGCACAATAATTACTCCATCGTATGCAGTATCAAGATGCTTCAGCATCGAATAAGTAAACTCACGCCACATGGAGTAATCTTGGAAATCATCCTTATGGATTGTTTTTGGGGTATTCTTCTGAATAAAATAACCTGCGTTTTCTGGATCATATAAGTAGGAGTTTATCATTCTTCTATGCAATTCATACGAAGTTTGCGATTTCCCTGCTCCGAACGCACCATTTATCCATATAATCACGTTAATCACCTAGTCTCTAGTTCTTTCATAAAGTAATAATGTTTAAATCCTCTAGGAGCATTTTCAATAACGCCAATAACATTGTAGCCTTTTTTTAAATAAAAGTCTGGAGCTTGAAAGCTGAACGTATTTAACTTAATAAACGTACACTTTTTTTCTTTTGCGATTTCTTCGATTTCAGTTAGAAGCTTAGATCCATAATCCATGCCCCGATAATTTTGGTCGACCCATAATATATCAACCTCGATCCAGTTCCAGCACCATACGCTATTTAAACCGCCAATGATATCTCCTGTATCATTTTTCAAGGTAAGATTGATTTCTTCATAGTTCCTATTTAAATCTGAAGGGACGGTTTCGTCATTGAATGCGATTAATCGGTTCCGTACATATTCACTTTCTTCTTTAGTGCCTCTACTGATCGAGTGATTACTCATCAGTAAATACCTCCCTTATTCGTTTGTTCCGACATCATCTAATTGCCTTACAAAAGTTATATAGTCCGTATTAATGGGTTCTATCCCTTCTTTTCGAAGAAGAGCTGCTAACTGTCCTCGGTGGTAACTGCCATGCAAGGAAACTTGCGTCAAAATATCATAGACTGTTGTATTAAAACCTTCTCCCTTGCTGTTTCGATAAGATATAACGTTTAACAAATCAGCATCTGTATGCTGCTTGAAATAATGCATAAATCCAGCATTGTTCTCTTGAACGATGTTCTCACACTCTTCAAGGCTAAAATCATCAGGCCAAATCGAAATCATTGAAGCATCTTTTCCATTAATACGTGTTAACCAAACTTTTTCGGCAGAAAGGACATGGGCAAATAAGCGTAATAGCTTTTCTATATCACCCTCAATTGCTTGCAAAGAATGAACAATCTTCGTATTGGCCCAGTACATGTGATCAAAGATACGAATAATATGATTCATTTTAGAACACTCCTTTTCACTAATAATAAGGGAAATAGCTCCCGAAAGCTGCAATGTTTGAGTTTCATCTGAGTCTCCCTATATCACTTCTTAGTTAAAATCATAATTCCAGTAGACCAGTCTAATTTCAATATATGAAAATCCTCTTTTTGATCAAGTGCTTCAATTAGCTTATGAACCTTGTCTCCGTGCCCTTCTGGCCAGTTCGGCTGAGGATTCAGATCGTCAATAATATAAAGACCGTTTGGTTTCAGCATGCCTAGCACTTCATCAAGCAGATAAAATTTCCCTGGCCACGTATCAGCAAATATCAAATCAAATTTCTGGTCGAGATGCTCTTTAATAAAATCCACCCCGTCAGTTACTCGAAAATCAACTCTTCGATCAAGAATGACCTCCTTAGCAATATTGATATACTTCTCTTCCGATTCAACTGTTATTAATAATGAGTCATGATCCATTCCATCAAGCAGCCAGGTCGTAGAGTATCCCGCTCCAGTACCTAGTTCAAGTGCTTTACAATTCGGTTTGGTCGAGATCAGCAATCGCAGCAAACTGCCTGTTAAATTATCACAAGACATTGTAAAATTATGCTCTTTCGCTTTTCTCTGAATATGATCGGCTAACCAAGGCTGATTCATGCTTTCCTGCAACATAAACATCGTCTCCCTGCTCATTATTAGTCATCGTCAATACGTTTTTCGAATAACACTGTGATGCACTTGACTCACGGTTTTACGCATCATCATTTCTAAAATTCCTTCAGGATATAACGGTTTTTCAGTTAATTGTTCTAACGATTTCCAGACCAGTTTAATATCATCGTGCTCTTTATGCATTTTCATATCTATAAGAACAGAATCATGATTTAACCAACACCAGTGAATTAACGTACAATCATGTCGTTGTATGCCATCATACTCAATAATGCTTTCATTGATTAAAGCTAGCTGTCCGATGTTTAATTCCAAATCAAACTCTTCGAACAGTTCCCTTACGATCGTTTCAGATGCTGTTTCACCAAACTCTACACCGCCGCCTGGAAATCGATAGAAGGTTTCTTCAACATCGCATTGAACTAAAAATCGGGTAAAATCCTTGTTATGTATAAGCCCTTCAGCTCGTAATTGAGGCTTCTTTATTCCTGTATCTTGAAAAACAATCTTGGGTTAACCTACCTTTCGAGCTTATTTGCCGTCAAAGTAAAGCTGCCCGGATAAAACGATGCTCACCGTTTCTTGTCCTGGCTTACATGATCCTTCATGTTATCACTCCAATTTATTCAATAAATCAGAAGGGCTTTTCAATTTTGTGAAATCACTTTGAATGTAGGTATTAAACCAAGTTGCATGATAAACTCTCAATCCCGCCTTATCTGCTCCTTCCAACTCTCCTGAACCGCCATCACCAACAAATATCGTGTTCTCTGGTGCTGATGAAAGATGCTTACAGCTTAATAAATATATTTGCTTATCAGGTTTAGCCATACCGACCTCATAGGAGAAAATAACATCATCAAAAAAATGAGAAATTATGCTCTTTTTCCAGTACTGCACCTCTTCTTCTGTACAGTTACTTATCAAGCCTATTTTTATGTTTTTTTCATGAAGTGTGGATAACAGTTCTAGGATGTCTAAACGGATATTTTCAAACGGGATTGTCTTCTCTTTCTTTCGTTCCTTATATAAATGCATAACTGCTTCTTTATTAAATGGTAAATTTCTACTCAACATAATATCTTTAATGACCGAGGGATAATCGGCTAATTCACCGCTCATTCTTCTACTTTGACGACTGCCCCACTCCTGCTTAAAATCTTCGTTGGACAGACCTAGTAATTCCATGTAATTATAGCTTCGTTTAGAAGTTCTGCTACCATTTGAATATTCGGTTATCAACGTTTCAAACAAATCAAATATAACTGCTTTCCTCTTCATATTCGCAGCTCCTCTTCATTCAGGGTCCTTTCGCATTACGAAACCGTATGATCGAGAAATCTAAAGAAGATGAAATGACTTTATCCCTTATTGGGTACAAATCCGGAGTAAATCGTAATTCTACTTTTTCAGCTAAAATTTTTCCAAGAGGATCACCGACTAGTTCAACCTTTGATGGAGTGATTTCTTGTTTTGAAATATAATACCCAGCTGTCTTTGCTTCTTCAAACAACTCAAAGCCGTCCTCAGCGAATGTATAAACGTACAGCTCTGTATTTCGAATCCGATCTAACCAGTCATTTTCAACGACAATCATTTTATCTACTGTACTATCGGAGAAAAAGCCTTGAAGTGCTCCAATCTGCTTTCCAATAAATTACTCTTGGACAATCTCTAGGAAAAAAGTAATGAAGAGCATGCTCTTGATCAATTGCAAATACGACAGGTTCTAAATGAGAAAATGCTTTTGCCGTTCTTGGCTTAAATATTTTTATATTGGACTCTTCGCTAAAATGATAGAGCATTCATTGTTCACCTTTTCCGTTCTTCATAGCTACAAAAGTTAAACAATCGCATCTTAACAAGATTTCTCTTCCGTTTCTCTCGATTAAAAATTCTAGAGGTTTTTCGTGGGTGTCTAGAACTTCCCATCCTTTATATACTTTATTAAGTAACTGGACTGCTTGATCCGTACTTAAGTTTATTTCCATATAGGGCTCTAAGCTTTCACCGGTTAGCGCATCATTTTCTTTAATATTGGTGCTCATAATAATGCAGTTTATCCCATCTGACTTAGTGCCCAACGTCATTCTCCCTAATGTATCTACTAATACTTCTACAGATTTCACGTGTTCTAACGCGGATACGGCAACAATAAAATCAAATTCATGGATTGGGATATTATAATCGCCAATATCAGATAATATAGGCTCTAAATAATGGTCAACACTATGTTGCCTGCTATAACTCATCAATCTACCTAAAGCAGACTCTATAAGATCAACACAAACGACCTTCCCGTTTCGTTTCAGCAGAGTTTCAGCAATTGGTATGCTATTTCTTCCAACGCCGCAGCCTAGATCCAAAACAGAAAGGTACTCTCTATCTTCCATTAATGAAAGGTTGTCCATTACGGTCCTCACAGGTTTATGCAGCCACGATCCCGCTTCAAATAACTTATAATTGTCATAACAAGCTTCATGGTATTTTCTTTCTTCGGCTCTTATTTTTTCAATTCTATTTTCCATGTGTTCTCCTTCATAAAATAAAATGACGAAGGCATCTGCGCTTCGTCTAAATGATGTCTTATTAATGTATCATGTCTTTGGGTTGTTGGAAATATATAACTACCAATCCGCAGTTCTATTTGCTTTTCCCCATTTTAAAGCTTTCATGACCAAGATATCTGTATATTTCTCTTTTTCCTGTTGATATAGCTCATGAGGATAAGACTCAAGCAGCTTTAATTTGTGCAGACCATATTTAGCCGCTTCGAGTGGATATTCCATTAAATACGATTTCAAATCTAAAGAAGTTAGAATCCGAGGATTTTTATTCTCAAAGATATGGATATGGTGTGTTCGAGGATTCTCGCCTTTAGTAAAATATCTTCTTCCCGGAATACCATTTTCTCCTCTTACCCTGTAACCTCGCCCCATCATCAAACCATCGTATAAACTAACGTTTTCAATATTCTCTACAATAATTAAAATATCAATAATAGGCTTTGCATAGCCGATGGATGGTACAGAAGTACTGCCAACATGATGGATCTCAATGATTTCTTTCTGAAAAATATGCTGTAATTCCTTCGACATAATCTCATACATCAAATGCCATTCAGAAGTCCAAGCTACTACTTCCCATTTACGGCCCATAAAACACCTCGCGATCATCATCCTGCTATTTACTTAGACAATTCTTAATGCGCTAACTATTGTCCAAATTCCCGAAGTTATAATGAGCCATAATGCTATTTTTCTAAACAGCTTATCGTTTAGCTTCTTTAATGCTTTAACTCCAATAATTACTCCTATGAACGTCGCTGGTACAAACCACGCCGTATACATCATCACATCCTGAGTAATCAGATCTCTATAGAAAAAGGCAGTAACTGTTATAACATTCAATATGATGCCATAAATCGTTATATTCGCTCTGAATGTCTCTTTACTTGCACCTTGATTTGACAAGAACAAAGCGACAGGCGGGCCGCTCATCGAAATACTACCATTTAATAATCCGCTTGTTAGACCAACTGGAATGAACGCGATTCGCTCGTTTTTTATGGGAAATGTTTTTCCCATGAGCAATAAGCATGCAAAGACGACAATTAATAAGCCTGCAAATAATTTCAGGACATAAGGTTCAACGTAAACTAATAATTGTGTACCAACCGGTGCGGCTAATAAACTTGAAACGACTAAGAGCCCTATTTTTTTGAATTGTATATACCGTCGTGTGCTAATAAAAACGTAAACATTAGTACATAAGCTTAAAATGACTACAATAGGCACAGCCTCTTGAAGCGGTATAAATAGCGTTAGCAGTGGCATAGATATCAAAGCAAATCCGAAGCTAGTTAAGCCTTGTATGAACCCTGCGGCAAATATAACGACTACGCCTAATAAAACAAGTATATAAAAATCCATGTGAACATCCTTTGTATGCTAATTGTTTTGGTTGATTCAACTCTTAATTATTGGACTGCCATATTTTGAGTTTGTTTCGATAACAGCAATCATAATATTATTTCTCTAGCTTGATTCAAATCACTACAAATAAAATCCGGCTTAATTCCTTCTCGTATTAGATTTGTTTAACCGGTTTAACCATATCGCTTGTATTCCAACATTTTGCGCTCCCCCGACATCACTTATTAAGGAGTCGCCGATATGAATGACTTCATCAGTATTCAAGCGGTATCTTTTCAAAGCTTCAAGAAATAACTCCGGTCGTGGTTTATATGATCGTACATCTTCACTTGTTAATATATCATTTACATGTATGTCATGATACTTTATGGCTGCCTGAATATATGATGAGTCAATATTTGAGAGTATGTACACTGGAATTCCCTCAAACGCTTGTAAAAATGGCTTTGTATCTGAGTACAATTTAGGTTTTGTCCAATGTTCCAATTGCAATTGAATGATCTCTTCTGCATCACAATTTGATTCGAATTTTCTAATGGTATTTGCCAATGATTCTATGCCTAACGTTCTTTGGGTTCGAAAAGATTCCCCGCAACTATTTTTGAACATAATAGAAAACTCATTCCACCAGAAGGCTCCTATATCTTTTAAAGCACATTCCTGAGCGGCCGTTGATTTCACCTTTTCACAAATAATAGGAATAATGTCATCGTCTTCATGAACTAATGTTCCATAAAAATCGAGGAAAATCGCATTAAACTCCATAGAACCATCCACACTTTCCTGAATTATTTATCTAAGAGCACCATGCGGCAAACAAGCTTGTACACCCTTTACCCCATTTACAATCTGCGTTATTTTCAAATCAATGACCGCACTTCCAAATGCCATCGCTTCAACTCTGGTTAATCCATACAATTCATTCATTAAAGTCAACATGCCGTCTATTGCCTGAACTGAAGCATCATTTAAATCTTCATGAAAACCGAACGTAATCCAGCCGGATGGTGTATTAGCCCGAGGAGTAGTTAATTGAATATCCTCTCTTAAATAGAGAGTGACATCGATTAGCTCCATCGGGCATTCTATGGCTTGACCGCTAACTTCCCCATCGCCCTGCAAAGCATGCCCATCACCAATTGCCAAATAGCCACCTTCTATAGGGATGGGCAAGAACAAGGAGCTTCCTTTAATAAGATCTTTGCAGTCTAAATTTCCTCCGCAAAGTCGAGGCGGCCATGTTGAGAAAATACCTTTTTCTTCCGGCGGCATGCCTATTACACCCATAAATGGACGTAAAGCAACCGAAAACGTTCTCCCGTTCCACTCACATGATCCGCTCATCGTGATTTTATCAAGCTTCCAATCCAGAGTAATCTCATTGTATTCCGTTAATTTCAACTTTTCATTTTGCCAGTTTGGATATTGACCAGCCGATGTATAACCGTAGGGACCAGGAATCATATCATTTAACTGTATTTCAAGCGTCATACCAGGCTTTGCATGATTGATATAAATAGGTCCAATTAATGCATGTCCGCTATCTATATTAGCTCTTCTTTTAAACGGTTTTTCCCTTTCCCTGTTGCTTATCCCCGTTCCCCATCCCGCATCTAATGTTTGAAATCGTAAAGTGTCTCCGGAGTTTACAGTAAGCAACGGTTTTATTTCCTTTGTAAAAGAACCGATTAATGCTTCCTGACATAAATCAATTTCAAATATGCCCATGTAATCGCCTCCAAAATAAAATTAACTCAAAGCTGACCACTTAGCTTGCCTGCATGTTTAATGATTTCAATACGTACTTATAGACGATTATATTGTAGGAAATCCAATATAGCCACGTCTTATCATCAAACCCTACCTCTATACTGGAGGAAATCCAAGATAAATAAATCATAACGCTAAGTTGTGTGCAAAAAAACCCCAAAGGTCACAATCCTTCGGGGTTAAGAATATTTTCATGTTGCTAGCTATTACATGGATTCCACAAGCGGCCTTGCATTCACCGCGCATACTTTAAAGCCTGGCATTCTGCATGTCGGATCCAATGCCTGATTCGTAATTTTGTTAACATTTTGAATATCGCCCCAATGCATGGGAACAAACACTGTATCCTCCCGTATCTCGCTCGTCAGCTTGCTGCGGACGACGATGCTTCCACGTTTCGATTCCAGACGAATTAACGAGTCTTCCTCGATCCGGTACTTTTGTGCCGTCTTCGGGTGAATTTCCATGAAGGATTCGAAGCTGCGTGCAGCCAGTGTATGACTTCTTCGTGTTTGAACGCCGGTCAAATAATGTGAGAGCACGCGGCCAGTTGTCAAATATAGCGGAAACTCGCCGCTTACCTGCTCATCAGGGAAATGATTATCCACCGCAATCAGTTCTGCCTTACCGCCAGGATGAGCGAACTTCGTCTCAAATAATCGCTTTTCTCCAGGGTGGTCCAGACTTGGACAAGGCCAATAAACACCTTCCTCCCGCCGGAGCCGATCATAGGTGATACCATAGTAATCAGCTACTCCCCCGCGGGTTGCTATACGAAGCTCCTCAAAGATTTGCTCTGAAGACGTAAAGGAGAAATAAGATTCTTTCCCAAGGGTATGCGCAATGCCGCACAAGATTTCCCAATCATGCTTCACTTCACCGGTAACTGCCCGGCTAGCTTCCCGCAATAGAACACGGCCTTCCAGGTTGGTTAATGTGCCTTCATTCTCCAAATAAGAGGAAGTAGGTAAAATCAAATCAGCCAGCTTCGCCGTTTCCGAGAGGAACATATCGGCAACCACCAGAAACTGCAGCTTACGCAGACCCTCTTCTACAAAGTTAGCGTTCGGGTTGGATACGATCGGGTTGGAGCCCATAACAAACAGAGCACGAATCTCCTCTTCATGGACTTTTTCCATCATTTCATACGCAGAGACGCCTTTTCCCGGCAATTCTTCAGGCTGTATGCCCCATACCTCTGCGATATAGGAACGATCAGCCGGGTTTTCAATCAAACGGTATCCCGGAAGCTGATCGGCCTTTTGTCCGTGCTCTCTGCCACCTTGACCGTTTGCCTGGCCAGTAATCGCACCGTAGCCGCAGCCTTCCTTCCCTATCTTCCCGGTAATCAGCACCATATTAAGGAAGTTTCGTACGGCCATATGCCCATCTGTCTGCTGTTCTACGCCCCTTGCTGTAAATACCATACCGGTTGCCGCTTTGCCGAATGCTTCAGCTGCTTGGCGAATTTGCGCGAGCGGAACGCCCGTAATTTCCGCAATTTCGTTCAAGTCAACAGCCGCAAGATGCTCCTTTAGCTCATTAAATCCGTTGGTACGGTCCTGAGTGAATGATTCATCCACATAACCTTCATCCACCAATACTTTCAACATACCGTTAACTAAAGCGGCGTCCATTCCTGGTTTTACCTTTAAATGCAAATCCGCCATCTCGGTTGTGCCTGTATTTCTTGGATCAATAGCAATAATATATGAGCCGTTCTCTTTCGCCCTCGTAAAATAAGGCATGAGCGTAGGCTGGCATTCCGCAATATTCGTGCCCGCCAAAATAATACACTTTGCCGATGAAATTTCAGATAGCTGGTTAGTCAAACCACGGTCAATTCCGAACGCCTTAATGCCGGCGGACGCAGCCGCAGACATGCAAAACCGCCCGTTGTAATCGATATATTTGGTCCGCAGCGCGACCCGTGCGAATTTACCAAGCAAATACGCGGATTCATTGGTCAAAGATCCACCGCCGTATACGCCGATTGCATCGTTCCCGAACTGCTTTCCGACTTTGGTAAAATTGGATTGAATCAGCTGGTATGCTTCCTCCCAGCTGATCCGCACGAATGCTCCATCCACTTTAGCCATTGGATAGGTGAGGCGATCGCTGCTGAGAGCGTGCTGGTAGGCGTTCATCCCTTTGATGCACAACCGCCCTTCCGAAGCGGCATTAGGCTTCGGAAGAACGGTATACGTATTTCTTTCTTCGCCAGGATGCTCGACGATCTGCATTTTACACTGCACGCTGCAAAAAGGACATTGCGTATCCATGACATGGTCGTGTTCGACAATAGCTTCGAAATTCGGTTTATTAGTTAATACCGTTAATGGTTTCATCTGATCACCTTGTCACTGCAGCCGTCTGCTGCTGATTTGCTTGCTCTGGCGAAACCGAAAGCACCTTATCCATACGGCTTCCTAATATTTGCAATAGAAACGGATCGAACAATGCTTCTCTGATTTGCAGCAGACCCATTCGTTCTATCCATTGCGTCACCCGTTCCGCATAATACCCTGTCTCTCTGTAATACTGCAGGAAAGCAGCAACTAGTGTCTGAATCTCCTCATCCGTTGCGGCCGTACAAAGCAGTTGACCCATCTTTACTTGCCTTTCGCCGTTGCCGCCTACATACATCTCCCATCCGCCTGGCGCCCCTACGATTCCGATATCCTTTGTAAGGGATCCCGCGTGGTTGTGCGGGCTGGCAGATACCCCAATCTTTAATTCATGCGGCAGCTGCAGTCGCTCCAGCTTCTTCTCCAATGCGGTCCCGAGTGCGATTGAATCTCGCATCGCATCTACGGCGTATTTAATACCGCTGCATGTTCCAATCGTGCTCACCGATTTCCCGTATACCGGTTCATTACCCGGTAAATTCAGCTCTGTCATAACGGTCGAGACGTCTTCTGCCGCGATACCGAGCAGGCCAAGCTGCGGTCCTTCCAGCAGCTTCACAAGAGGAATCCCATATTTCTCTACAATGTCCGCGATTTGCCGCAGCTGTTCCGGGCTTGTTATACCCCCATACATTCTAGGCATAACTGCAAAAGTACCGTCAGCCTGAATGCCTATCGGTCCGTCTGCTTGCACCAGCGGTGCAGCAGCCCCATGTACGCCTAAATAATAATGTAGTGCAGGGCGGCAAACCGCACAACCCGACTCCGTTTGCCACTCCAATGCGGACATGATTTCTGCTGTATCACTAAAACGGCGGTTCTGAATCTCTAACATAAGTTCATCATGGCTAAATGTTGTGCAAGCGCAGACGGTTTCTTTCTCCGTCGTCTTCTCGAAACCGTGACGGTGCACATAATCCAAAATACTGCTGACCATTGTTTTGCAGCTGCCGCAGGAGCTGGATGCTTTCGTACATTTTTTCACTTCATCGACCGTTTGCAATCCTTGCTCCTGAATGGCCTGCATGATCGTCCCTTTGGAAACCCCGTTGCAGGCGCACACCAGCTCTTTATCGGACATTGCCGCGATTGCGGCTTCTCCTGCTTCCTTGCCGTTTGCTCCAGTATTCATTTCCTTCTCATAGACGGAGATATCCGTCTTCTGCTTGATCATGTTTAGGAGCTTCGTACCCTCACTAATGTCACCAAACAGAACAGCACCAACAATTTTATTATCGCGAATGACAAGTTTTTTGTACGTGCTGCGGATACCGTCAATCCATTTCAGCGACTTTACCTCGTCGCTGTCCATAAATTCGCCGGCGGAGAATACGTCTACGCCCGAAACCTTCAGCTGGGTCGCCAGCACCGAACCATGATAACCTTCATTTTCCATACCGCACAGTGTTTTTGCGAGTACCTTCCCTTGCTCATAGAGCGGTGCTACCAACCCATACACTATGCCGCGATGTTCCGCACATTCACCAACTGCATATACATGGGGTACATTCGTCTGCATATAATCATTGACGACAATAGCGCGGTTTGTTTCAATCTTACCTTCCTTAGCCAGCTGTACATTAGGTCTAACGCCTACCGCCATAACAAGGAGGTCGGCATCGGTTTTGGTTCCGTCTTTGAACTTCAGCCCCACCACGCGGCTCCGTCCGATAATCTCTTCCGATTGCTTCTCAAGCAAGAAGCGCATCCCCTGCTTTTCGAGCTCAGTCTGCAGCATTTTGGCTGCCGTACGGTCAAGTTGTCTTTCCATAATACTGTCAAAAATATGAACAACATCTACCTTCATACCCAGGTTCAACAAGCCACGCGCAGCCTCGAGCCCAAGCAATCCACCGCCGATAACAACGGCCTTCTCATATTTTTTGGACGTTTCCACCATCGTTTCACAATCGCGAATATCCCGAAAGGCGGTAACGCCTTGTTTATTCGCACCCGGCAGTGGCAGCATAAAAGGCAAGGAGCCCGTAGCAAAAATAAGCTCATCGTATGTGACGCTCTTGCCGGATTCCGTAACAACTCTCTTGCGTTCAGTATCTACATTAATTACCGTTTCATTCGTGAAAAGTTGGATATGATTGTCTTCGTACCACTGCCAGTCATTGATCGTGATGTCCTTTATGGTCGTATCGCCCTGCAGCACCTTCGATAACAAAATGCGGTTATAGTTGGGATGGGGTTCTTTGCCGAAAATAGTGATTTCAAAAGCATCCCGATCGATGTTTAATATTTCTTCGACACAGCGTACGCCCGCCATACCGTTTCCGATCACAACTAATTTTCTTTTCGCCATCATTAAACCTCCAATTAGGTAAACGGCTGCACCTTCCTTTTAATGAGCAGTCCCGTTCGCATCTCCAGCCGTACCGGCAAGCGCTGCCAGTACCATGCGTCTAAGCCGTGAACTCCATGCCATTCTGGACTGCCTTTTCTTTCGGCTTCAGGGCAGAATAATTCAAAATCAAACATGCTAAAGCAAATATCACCATGAAAATAAATCCCAAATTGTATTGTCCTGTCGTGTCTTTGACGATACCGAGTACAATCGGCGGAAAAAATCCACCAATGCCGCCTGCTGCGCCGACAATCCCTGTAACCGCTCCTGTATTTCCCGAAGAAACTTCAGGCACCATTTTGAACACGGCCCCATTGCCTAAACCAAGCAGCAAGGAGATCAACAAACATAGGAAGCTGAAATAGACGAAATGATCAAGCGTGAAAGACAAGACAAGCGCGGCAACCAATATCCCGATAAAGACAACCGTTAATACGTTCTTGCTGCCGAAGCGGTCCGCCAAATAACCGCCCGCCGGCCGAATCAGGGTAGCTGCCAAAACAAAACCCGCTGTTCTAAGTCCCGCATCAAAAGCGCTTAGCTGAAATAGTTCTTTAAGAAACGTCGGAAGATAAACACTGAAAGCGACAAAGCCTCCAAACGTCAAAAAATAAAAGATGGACAAATGCCAAGTTGCTTTATCTTTCATGACGGATAATGATTGTTTCAAGGTTTTCGGTTCGGCTGGCTTCGGAGCGTCCTTGGTAAAGGTATGGAAAACTAAAGCCATTACCGCGATTCCAATTGCCAGGCTAAAAAATACCCATGAAATGCCGTATGCGGATGAAATGGAGGGAAGCAAAAAATTCGCTCCCGCTCCCCCTAAATTTCCTAGACCGGCAATGCCCAATATAAACCCCTGGCTCTGCGGCGGATACCATCTGGATACAAAAGTTAAAGAAATAGCAAATGTGGTGCCCGCCATACCGATAAATAAAGCGCAGACCAACATCCATACATAAGAATCAGCAAATCCGGCTGCTACTACCGGTAAAATCAAGAACAGCATCGTGAGCGTAAACACTTTCCTGCCGCCATGACGGTCAGTTAAAATACCCATCGGAATCCGCATAATCGAACCAAGCAGAACAGGAGTTGCAATCAGAATACTCTTCTCAAGCGTACTTAGATTAAAAAGCTCCTGAATCTGCCCTGCAATCGGCGGAAACACTGACCAGATCATGAATGATACGGTCATAGCGAACGTTGAATATATGAGTGCTTTTGTTTGATTCATTTCCATTGGTCCGTTTCTCCCCGAATGTCTTCCTTAGGATGCTTGATAAGCCTTTTCTTCCACGTATAAAATTAAATCACCGCTTTCAGCATCCGCCTCCACCTTGAAGGAAACGACACAGCCTTCATCCGGGTCTTGCACCTTGCCGTCGTTCAAATCGATTTTCCAATCATGTAGCGGACAAAATACGTGATGGTCGCATACGATTCCTTCGGAAAGCTTACCTGCTTTATGCGGACATTTGTTTTCAATCGCTTTTATTTCACCGTTCGATAGCTTAAACAAAGCAATTTCCAAATCTCCAACGAAGATCACTCTTGACCGCATGCTCTCAATTTCCGAAATATGACCGATTTTAACTTGTTTCATGCTGATGACACCCTTTCTAGTTCATTGTGGGAATAGGTAGATTTTCAAATGTTGTGCGCAATTTATCAGTCTCCACAATTTCTTTCCATGGATCTTGCGTCAGGCTGAGCGCAAGTTCTATCCGCTCGACGAGTGCCAATCGGTCTTCTTTCTTCTCTAAGGCAGCCTTAATCGTATCCAGGCCGACTCTTTCAAGCCATTCCGCCGTACGTTCGTTATATTTGCCGGTTTCACGGTAATACTGCATGTAGGCTCCCGTCCATTCCAGAACCTCTTCCTCCGTCTTCACCTTAACGAGCAGGTCTGTGACTCTTACTTTCGTGCCGCCGTTTCCGCCGACATGAATTTCCCATCCGCCGTCGATCGCCACGACGCCCAAATCCTTGATCGTCGCTTCCGCACAGTTACGGGGGCAGCCGGATACGGCCATTTTAAATTTCGCCGGTGTGCTCAAACGTTCGAAGCGCTTCTCCATTTCGATACCCATGGCCATCGAATCCTGCGTTCCGAATCTGCAGAACGTCGATCCTACGCATGTTTTTACCGTACGAAGCGTTTTACCATATGCGTAACCCGACGGCATGTCGAGATCCGTCCACATCGAAGGCAAGTCTTCCTTCTTAACGCCCAGAAGGTCGATCCTCTGTCCGCCTGTTATTTTTACTAGCGGCACTTCATATTTCACCGCTACATCGGCAATTTTCTTCAGATCCTGCGGTGTCGTAACCCCGCCGTAAATTCTCGGAACAACAGAGTACGTGCCGTCTTTCTGAATATTGGCATGATTTCTTTCATTAACGAATCTTGATTCACGCTCGTCTTCGTGATCTTCAGGCCATACCATGCCGAGGTAGTAGTTCAAGGCAGGACGGCATTTGGAGCAGCCTTCCGGGTTGTTCCAGCCCATTACGTTCATGACTTCCTTCGAAGTCGTCAGCTTCATCTCGCGTATGCCTTCAACCACTTCATCGCGGCTAAGCGTTGTACAACCGCAAATGCCTTCTTTGACGGTTTTCACGCCGTCCGCGCCAAGTACATACGTCAGCACATCTGCAATTAGCGGTTTACAGCCGCCACAGGAAGCGGACGCTTTCGTGCAAGCTTTAATATCATTGACGCTCGTGCATCCTTTTTCATTGATCGCAGTTACAACTGCGCCTTTGGAAACACCGTTACATCCGCAAACAATTTCATCATCGCTCATCGAGGCAATCAAATCAGCGTTGGATGGAGCCGAACCGCCCGAGCCGAGCAATATTTCTTTTTCTTTCCCGGTTACATCCTCGCCGCTGCGGATCATGGCGAACAGGCGCGCTCCGTCACTAATATCACCGAACAATACAGCGCCGACAACCTTGCCGCCCCGAATGACGACTTTCTTGTATACGCCGCCGAACTCATCCTGCACACGAACGGCACGTGTATCAACATTATCCAAGAATTGACCCGCCGAAAACACATCCACACCCGAAACCTTCAGCTTCGTAGAAACGACGGAACCGTGATAGCCTTCCGTTTCTAGGCCCGCCAGTTTCTTTGCAAGGACGGCGGCTTGCTCGTACAATGGCGCGACCAGTCCGTATGAAATGCCGCGGTGCTCCACGCATTCGCCAACCGAGTAAACATTCGGAATGTTTGTTTCCATGAAATCGTTAACGAGAATACCTCGGTTAACTTCAATGCCGCTCTTCTTAGCCATCGCCATGTTGGGCTTGATACCGATTGCCATAACAACTAGATCTGCAGACTCTTCGGAGCCGTCCGAAAATCTTAGACCCGTTACCCGCTCTTTTCCTAGAATCTTCTCTGTATTTTTTCCGAGAAGGAATTTCATACCTTGCTGCTGAAGTTCCTTCTGCAGCATAATCCCACCCGTTTCGTCCATCTGTCTGTTCATCAGAATTTTGTTGCTATGAACGACGGACACTTCCATATTCAGATTCAGCAACCCCCGAGCCGCTTCTAGTCCGAGTAAGCCGCCGCCGATAACAACCGCTTTTTTGTACTTTTTCGCCGTCTCAAACATCGTTTCGCAATCTTTAATGTCACGGAATGCGATAACGCCTTTTTTGTCCGCACCCGGCAGCGGAAGCATGAAAGGCAGCGAGCCGGTTGCAATAATGACATCATCGTAAGGCACTTGAATGCCGCTTTCCGTGCTGACGATCTTGCGTTTCGTGTCGATATTGCTTACCGTATGTCCAGCGTGGATAATAATGTTGTTTTCTCTGTACCAGTCCCAACTATTGATAACAATATCATTAATATCCGCATCGCCTGCTAGAACAGATGACAGCATGATTCGATTATAGTTCGGATGAGGTTCACTTCCGAAGATGGTAATGTCATACCGGTTCGGGGCCAGCTTCAAAATCTGTTCAATACAATTTACTCCCGCCATACCGTTACCTATCAAGACCAGCTTCTTTTTCATCGCATCCACACTCCTATTTTGTTAAACATTCTCTAGAAAGACTCTCGTTCTAAAAGACAAGCTATCAATTTGACGTTACATTTGCTAACAAAACTATCTTTATCAATAATTTACCGCATTTTCACGTATATTTCAATAAAAATTTGTCAGGTAATTTAACATTTAAAACAAATTGACGTATGAAATGATAAGTAAGCGTTTTATTGTTCGTCTTTGTTACCGAAAAGCGGATGAATGCGTACTCGACAATAGGTTGATTTCAGAAAATTTGGATATTTGATAAAGCTGTTATCTAACGAAGTTATTTTACTTCACATAAAAAAGGTGTTCCCTCATGGAGGAAACACCTTAATTATCAAAAGACCATCTTAGCTTATGCAAAAAGTGTGAGCGACTTCCAGTGACGCTCGCTCCCAATAAAAGCTTCGTTAAGCTTGCTTACACAATCGTCATCTACCTTACTATGTTTAGCTACAGAAAGCATACCTGCAATAATGAATAAAAACCTCATCTGAACCACTCCTCGTTACGTATTGGATAAAATATTCAACGGCGTCAAGTTATATAACACATGTAACAAGTTTCTTTTTAAACATAATTGGTTATATGTCATATAATATAACATGGAGTATTCGATGTCAATTCAGCAGGCTCATTTAAGTTATTATGATTTTTTATAAAGATGTTCAATTATTCTAATAAAGAACCGCAAATGGTATTCCTTAGATGAGTTCTTGAAATGCCATGAACATGATGATCCGCTTCCAGCAGCATTTTAGCTAACTGTTCACCAATACCCGAGAAGTCCCCGTAATTATAAAATGACAATTAATCATGTTTGATTCTCCGATCTTAATTTTGTTAAAATGCTTTGAATAAACGGAGCCTTTGCTTCCGTGTAAGCAACTTTATCCGATTTATATAGACCTTCTAACTGCTTCTTCAACCGATAGTAATCGTCCATCGCCTTCGGATGACTTCTCAAATAATCTCGAAACATAATATTATTCAACCAATGCTCTCCGTTATGTATATAAACATGCAGATGATGCGTACCAGCCCTCCAGTGACCCTTTCTAAAAAAGAGCCTTTCCGGAAACTCAGGCTTATGAACATATTCATAATTTATTGATTTAAGTTGAACAATATATTCAGGGCTGACCTGAGACAATTCTTTTACCCCGACCATCATATCAATCACTGGTTTAGCACCTAGGCCCGGAACTGAAGTACTACCGATATGTTCAATTCCAAGAATAATTTTATCCATAACATTCTTAATTTTCGCTTTTTCTTGTCCGAAATCATTGATCCATTCAGCGTTATAATTAGTAACATTAACTTCTTCCACCCGTACACCTTCATTTCTTCAAAATATTATTCCAGCATGAGCTCCATTGGTTCTTTGCAATGTACATATTCATTTTTTCGATAAAATTCAATACCTTCATCGCTTGGCCATACTATAATAAATTCAAAATTTTTAGCTTCTGACCACTCCTTTATTTTACAAAGAAGCTCACTCCCGATTCCATTGCCCCGATAATTTGGCAGCGTATATACGTTAGTCATGTATACAAATGGGTTTGTTTTCTTCCCTGGTCTAGGCACTTTAGCAATCAATTCCAAAAAGATGTGTGAAACGATGACACCGTTAATTTCCGCCACCCATATGTACCACTGCTTTGATTCGATCGCATTCTTAAGAAATTGCTTCGTTTCATGATGATACTCCTCAAATATTGATTCTGTAATAATAAGATCAGCATTGTATTCAAGTGTAAAATCCAGCCTCATTTTGATCAGCGCTTCAATGTCTGAGTGTTCAGCCATTCTAATTAACATTTCCGGCCCTCTTTTCCTTCAGAAGTCAATGTCTTTCCAACAGTTCTCTTCCAATGAAGTTTGAAGAAACAACTTTTATGCCCAGTTCTTTCGACCAAATTGAAAGTTGTCCGATATGATGAATTTCATGAACTAAAATATGTCGTAATATTTCGCCCTTATTAAATGTCTTATCCATCCATGAAGGGATAACGGCTTCACATTCCATATCATTGGACCAATTATCAATAAATTCTTTTATTTCTGATCTGATTTTCTCTGATAAATTTCTCAATGACTTAAGATCGTTATAATCTTCAAACTGAAAAGTAATATCTGACTCATTTTTGACTACCCTTATCCAACTATATTCAACATCTATGATGTGAAAAATTGTTTTGAGGATTGATCCAACCCCAGCATGTCTGTCTCTTAACAAATCAATCGCAGGTACCTGCTCTAAAACTTGAAACCATTCGTCTCTGATCTGCCAATTGTAATAAAATAAGGTTCTCAAAATAATCTCTCCTTTTCCAGGTGTTTTCCGAATAGCGTTCTTTAATCAGTAAAATAAATCCTCACGAACTTCCAATCCATTCTCAGTACAATAATCCCTATACTTCTTTATTACTGTGTAAATGTCGTCCTGTCCGATTATTGCGTTATTCTCATCAAAGTATTGAAGAGACCCTCCCAGAATAAATAATGCAATTACCTCTTCATCCTCAGTAATCAACGTATGTATGTCTCCTGGTGGTTCAAAAATAAAGGTCCCTGGTTTTGCTATCCACTTTCGCCCTTCATATCTCCATTGTCCTTGAAGATTGTAGCCAATAACGCATCCACCTGTATGTCTGTTGCGAGTTAATACTTTATTGCTCTTAATTTTAAATAAATATGTCCATAAGCCTGTACTTAAATCGAAACGTAGTGGTTTAAAAAAACAAGTCCCATCATCAAATGGCACCCAAGGTAAATCGTCAATATTAAATACTCTTTCAGGTAATTGTAAATTATCTACCAATTTAATAACTGCTTCATTAATTAACTGATTCATAATAACAATCCTTTTCTGTAATTTATTGTAGAGAGTTCTTTAGATCATTTCTGCGATTACTCTTTACTTTGGTCCGGACCAAGGCTTCCAAACTCGTTCAATAAAAGCTTGATCTCCCTGTATCTCGAGCTTATATACATCCGGATTAGAAAGCTTCTTCCAATCTTCAAACCCGAATTCCTTGTTAAATTGTCTAATCAATAAAGACAGCAAAGCTCCGTGCGTTACCACACATATCGACTTTTCCGGTCTTGCAATCATTTCCCTTACTACACTCATACCTCTCTCAACCGCTTCAGTCGAAGAGTCTCCACCATCAAGCTTTAATTCGTAATTCACATATGATTGTTCAAGTATTTCCATCCAATTGTCCAAAGGGGCTCTGCTTAAAATCCGCTCCTGTAAACGATTATCAATATGAATTTCACATGGAATCATTTTACTCAATGGTTTTATAGTATGAATTGCCCTTTCGAATGGACTTGAGATAATGTATTCAATATTTTTATTTTTAAGAAACTCAGCCAACTCCAGCGCTTGCCGAATACCCTCTTCGGTTAAACGAGCTTCTGGTTCTTGATCAATTGCTTTACAATGTCTTACAAAATATATTTGTTTCATAAACTCTCCTTTATCATTCGTATATGACTTATTCAGAATAGTAAATCTTTATTTGTTGAATATAAGAGACTGTCGATGTACTATCCAAAGTTCGCAAGGCTAGAGTATATAACGGAATTTGTGGTGTTATTCATTTGTTGGTGGAAGTAACCAAACAATAGGGGAATTTTTTGGTCTTATTCACTATGAATTGATCTCTTTTTACCTAAAATCGCAGAATAACTCCAAATTTCCCCTCTATTTTAGATGTTGAAGCAAAAAAATGAGGACAGAGCGCCACTTATTACCGTTATCCTCGATACCACTACTAATGAATCGACATCTCCCTAATCCAAGTTAGAAGTTATCTGATATAGTCTGTTATAAACATTATTGGGAAAATCCACTATGGCAACCAGGCAACAAGTAAGACGTAGGTGCGAGGTGAGATTTCAGCATTTCCAATGAATCCAGCAAGCTCTCTCATGTATCAACTAAAGCATACTACTCATCAGTCACTATCCGCTCCCTTCAAGTATACCAATCACTAATTATCTTGGAAACAATAACCAATCCTTCGTATATACAAAAAAAGAGGTTCAGTCATCTTTATTAAGACGCTGAGCCTCTTTGCTGCTAGCTTTGCCATTTAAAATCTCATTCTCCCATATAAATCAGAAAGGCCCCACTCCAACACCCAGAGCAGTAAATTCACTCTCAAACCGCTCAATCAGCAACCGCTTTTCCTCTTCCTCCAGAAACGCTGCCTTCACGCCGTTCATTATGATTGTCGCAATTTCCGTCAATGTGAAGCCGCAATGCTCAATCAGCTGCTCATATTCCTTCAAAATGTTCGTATCAGAAACGGTCATATTGTCCGTATTGACGGTTACAATGATCCCCTGCTCCAAATAGCTGCGAACCGGGTAAGCATCCCATCCGGATACAGCCTTCGTCTGAATGTTGCTGAGGGGACACATTTCCAGCGGAATCCGTCGCTCCTTCACCAGCCGTACCACTTCTGGATTCTCCAGCATACGTACGCCATGTCCAATTCGCACTGCTCCAAGCTCAGTAATTGCCACCTGAACATTTTCGGCGCCAGCTGCTTCTCCCGCATGGATGGTTATCGGTAAGCCGAGCTGCCGGGCTTCCTCGAACAGCTGGCGAAACAGCTCGGCAGGAAACGAAGCTTCATCTCCAGCCAGATCGACTGCGACGACCCCTTTTTTATAAAATCGCGCTGCTTCCTGAACAACGTCTTTATTCATTTCGTAGGAATGGCTTCGCAAACAAATGACAATTGCTCTTGCAATAGTCCCAAACGTCTGCTCGCCACGCTTTAATCCTTCAACTACATGATGTATAACTTCATCTACTGACATATCCTGCAGCCGGTGGAGCTGCGGCGCAAATCTAACTTCAACGTATTTTACTCGATCCTTGGATGCTTGTTCAACCAGCTCGTAAGCTACCCGTTCAAGTGCTGCTCCTGTTTGCAAATACGGCAGCACAAAGCTGAACTTGCTCAAATATTGCGTTAAGCTTTCACATTGCTCGTTCACTTGCATGTTGGACAGGAGTTCGGCGTCCGAATGAACCGGCAGCGTTCCGGACTGCTCCAGCGCAAGCTCCTTTAACGTTTCAGGCTTCACGCTTCCGTCCAAATGCACATGCAAATCGACCTTTGGCAGCTGCGACAATAACGCTTTATCCACTGCCGGCCTTTCATTTATAAACGTCATCGCCAAATCCCCTTTCCTTGTCGATATCCAACCATACAATATCTTCGGTATATTCATGCACCACGAACGTTTCCTGTATACATGTGTTTCCTGTATACATGTGTTTCCTATATACATCTGTCTCCTCTAACTCCCGCGATAAGTGCTGTACCCGCCAGGCGCAACCAGAAGCGGAACATGATAATGCGAGCCTGCATCCCCGATCCGAAAGCGAATTGGAATCAAATCGAATATGTTATCGGTAATAGCTGACAAATGAGCCGCCCGTCGGAAATAGTCGCCTGCGCCGAAAACAAGCTCATACATACCCGGCATCACTGCCGCCCCTTCCAGCAAAGGCTGATCAACACGCCCATCGTGGCTGGTCTCAAATGTGCCAAGAAGCTTCGGAGCGCCTTCATATTGGTTAACATAATTATTATTATGTGAATTTGATTCGGCGCCTTCTCCCAAAAACCATAGCTCAATTGTAATTCCGACAACCGGTTTGCCGCCCGCAAGATCCAGAACATGAGTCGTTATGCGCCCGCTCATTGCCCCTCGTTCCCTTCGGTCAAATCATCCCTTGACAGGGTAAAGCCTTGAAAACCGTATGGCGGCCTCGGTTCAGTATATACACCGGCCGAATTCGGGTCAAGCGGCTCCACGATCGTTTCCCAAGTCCGGTTGTTTGATTCAAAACGTACTTCAGCCAGCTGCGGGAAGCTCGTTAAGATGCGATGTCCGATTTGATAGATTAGATATTGTATCGAAGGCGTATTATTCTTATGGAACACCGTATGTGCGATATCATGCACCTGCTCGGAAGCTACATAATGTCCGCGCTCGCTGTCGAACGCATCCGCTGCATCCGCATATGTCCAAAAAATATCAAGAAATATAAACAAAGGCCGGTCATAGCTCTCTGGTAGCGTCGTATACTCATCTCGAATAAAACCGTAGAAAGAGCTGCCGCTCACCTTAATAAGCTGAATATGTGATAAAGAGCTCTCGTGCTGAGCCAGCTGGATACCGGCATTCGAGCGGACCCATTTGAGCGCAGCACTTGCATGTTCATTATGGGAACGACGGAACACAAGCTGACTATCGCTCCAGCCACCGCCTTCTCCGACGGTAACGGAGCTAAATGGCAGCCGATCTGCACTTATTTCGATAGCATCAATATGCGGATACCGATCAAAAAAACGCTCACTGATGAATGCAAGCAACCCTTCTGTCGTGCATCCTTCATAATTGGCGGTTTGTCTCAAAATGAAATTTTTCATCGAATCGGTCGCAACGACCTGCTTGTTATCGCCTTCCGTAAACGAGGTTAGAAGCGCTTCACTGCTTACCGAGAACTTAATATTATGTGCAAAAATAACATTGGTATCGCCTTTATAGGGAGATTCCGGAATGGATCTGACCGTGAGCGGAGCAGCATATGTCCGATAGCTCAGCACGTCCCCTTTACCATAATATAGTGTTCGTCCGCTGCGTAGTTTAAGCATAACGCTCCATCCTTTCTCTACTCTGTAATGAGATCCCTTATACGAAAGCCGGAAATTTTTTCAATCTCGAGCAGCGCCTGCGCCGCTTCTTTACTTGCCGGATTCCCGATTCTAGCTTCCATAGCCGCCAATATATCATCCTTCGTCTTGCCTCTCACCGCTAATATAAAGGGAAAGCCGAACTTTTTCACATACATCTGATTCAGTCCATAAAAACGTTCATACTCCTCGGCCGTTAACTGATCCAGTCCTGCTCCCTTTTGTTCCTTTGCCGAATATTCAGCGACAGCGAGACGCGTCCCAAGATCAGGATGAGCACGAACTAAGTCAATGATCGTATCCACCCGCGATTCCCGTACGACGTTGATCATCGCTGTGTGAAGGGCTTCCCTTGAAGCGAAAGGGCGATCTTTCCACACCGCCGCAGCCACCCAAGGCGACCGCTCGAAAATCGTTCCCAGCAGCTCGACAAATTGTTCACGGCTTAATTCATTTATTTGATCAATCCTCTTTGTCATTTCCAATACCGCCTCCCTTCAATAGCTCGCTGCACCGCGCGCCATATTCCGCCGTATCCCGTGCAGCGGCATATATTGCCTGATAATGCTTCCGCAACCTCATCCACATTCGGATTCGGCTTGTCATCGAGCAGCGATTTGACGGAGACAATCATTCCTGGCGTGCAGTACCCGCATTGAAAGCCGCCCTCCTCCAGAAACGCTTGCTGAATCGGATCCAATCCGTTTGCCGACAAGCCCTCAATCGTTGTAATTTGTTTACCCGCGCACTGATATGCCATTGTTAAACAGGAATTGACCGCTCTCCCGTCAATCAACACCATACACGCACCACACCTGCCGATTTCACAAGACCTCTTCGTGCCGGTAAGCTCCATTTCATCCCGCAAAATCGTCAGCAGCCTTGTGGAAGGAGGTGCCGCTATTGTTTTCAGTTCGCCATTGACCGAGCATTGCAGTTGAAACGGTACTTGAACCTCCGCAGCTTTATCGCTCATTCCCCATTCACCGCCTTTGATAGAAAAAATGGCGTTTCCTGCAAGTAGCTCGGATCAATCGGCAATTTCGTTACCCATTTGCCGCTTGCTTGATGAATGGCAGCAGCAATAGCAGGCGCCAACGTCACTGATCCAACTTCACCGATACCCCGCGGTCCATGCTCGTCATTTTCTGGTAAATGCTCGATAGGCTGGACCTCAATCTTGCCTCTTTGGTCGGCAATCGTCGGAACAAGATAAGTATCTAAATTTCGTGTCATATAATGACCTTTTTCCATGACCGCGTCTTCCATTAGCGCGAAGCCGAGCGCCATACTGCTGCCGCCTTCGATTTGCCCAAGAAAGCCTTGCGGATTAATGACCGGACCGGCTGCAACCGCGTGATATTGCTGCAGCACCTTCACTCGACCCGTCAGCGTGTTCAGCTCAACTTTGACGGCAACCGCCGAATAGGTGTACATAAAATGCGCGCCTACCCGATCGGTCGGCGAAGTCGGAAATACAAACGACGTTTCGCAGCGTATCGGCTCACCCTCAGCTTTCGCTAACTCTCCGTAGGTAATCAGCAGCTCATCGCCTACTTTTTTTCTAACGCCGCCTTCACTTAAGCGAAGCTGCTCAGCCGGACGGCCAACAATTGCGCCCGCACGCTCAAGCAGTTGTTCCGTAAACGGTGTGTGCAGCCGCTGCAACGATTTCCACATCATCGCGGTCGCCCGCGAAGCGGTCGTTGACCCGCTATCAGGTACGACATCCGTATCCCCAATGATGATTCGGATATCTTCCTGAGCAAAGTCAAACTGCTCGATCAGCATTTGCTCCAGCGCAGCGATCAGCCCTTGACCAAACTCCTCATAGCCGAACACCGCTTCGATTTTCCCGTCGACTGCCAGCTCTAGCCGTCCTCCTGCCGGATCTGGAATGCCGACGCCCAGTCCAGCACCGTGCATCGTGAAGGCGGCCCCTATGCCGGTCTTTATCCATGGCTCTGCGGCAGACTGACCTTCGAGAGGTATCTTTTCCCTTTCAAGCCACAATGGGCTGGTCGATACCGCATCCCAAACCTGATCGGCCCCTTCAGTCATTGCAATCGGTTGATCAAACGGTCCTAAATCGTCTAGTTGCCTCATGTTCAGCTTGCGGAATGCCCACGGTTCAAGACCGAGCCGCTCAGCCAGCCGATCCATTTGCCCTTCAAGCGCGAAGATCGCCTGATTACCGCCGAAGCCGCGAAACTCGCCGGACATGCCGTTATTCGTAAATACTGAAACGCCCTTTACGTCAAGGTGCTCATAACGGTAAGGTCCGATAACATGCTCAGTCGCGAAGTTCAGCACCTCGGCGCCAAGCGTCGAATAGGGACCGGTATCGGAAATAATATAAACTTGATGAGCAAGCAATTTTCCATCCGCATCCGTTCCCGTCTTCATCGTAATTTTCATTGGATGCCGCTTTAATCCGGCGCGAACGGATTCCCATCTGGAGTTATGCATTTTAATTGGTCTACCGGTGTTCACAGCAAGCAGCGCACCGTACGGCTGGACATTCAGCTCGTCTTTCCCTCCAAATGAACCGCCAATCGGGCTCGATACGATACGGATATCGCTTTGCGGAATCGCTAAAATACGGGATAATTGCAGACGATCCATGAAACCGTGTTGAGTAGGTGAATATACCGTCAGCCGGCCATCATCTCCCGGCACGAACAGACCGCCTTCCGTTTCCATGTACGTATGCATTTGACGGGGGGTATAATACGTTTCTTCTATAATATGAGTGCACAGCTTAAAACCTTCTTCGGCATCACCTCTGTTGAACGCGGTTCGATGCAGCGTGTTTCCTTGGGGGTGTAGCAGTGGAGCATCGTCTAAAATCGCTAACTCCGGATCGTCAACGGGAGGTAATATCTCATACTCCACCTCTATTTGTTCTAGCGCTTGCTGAGCAATGGCTAATGTTTCAGCAGCTACCGTTGCTATTGCATCGCCGACATACCTGGCGCGATCCTCACACAGCACAGGCTGATCCGGATGGGCAATACCAAAAGCATTCAGGCCCGGCACATCCATGTAAGTAAGCACGGCATGTACGCCTTGCAATTGCTTCGCCTTATCCGTTTGAACCGAAATAATGCGAGCATGCGGGTGTTCGCTTCGCAGTACGAGACCGTAAAGCATGTCTTCCTTTGTCATATCTGTTAAATACGTTAATTCACCGGTTACTTTGGCCGGCCCGTCAGGCCGGATTCGCCACCGTCCTCCGCTGCTTGTGCGGTTTAACAGCATACGCCTCATCCTCCCTGTCCGATAAACCTGCCGCTCGCTTTCCATAGCTCGGTTACAATTAAATTGGCCGCTGTCTGCTTTCGGTAAGAAGCAGATGCAAATACATCCTCGCGAGGTTCATAGAGCTCTAATGCTCGGTCGAACAAGTGGCGAAGCATCTCTCCATCCACTGCTGTTCCGACGATCTCTTTTTCTACTTCTATTAACCGTCGCGGAATCGTCTGACCGCCTCCGACCGCTATTTGAATCTTGTTCAGAAGCCCTGTATCCGTTATCGATCCGCTGACGGCAGCCGTTACAACCGAAGGCGTAAACGCTTCGCGGCGGCCGACTTTATGAAAAGCGCCAAAACGCTTCATCTTCGAATTCGTTGAGTTCTCATCTCGATCACCTCTTGATGTCTCACTTTTAAGAGGAAGCTTCAAGCTTAACAGGAGCCGATCATTCCGATAGCCGGATTGCCCTGCTGCGAGCAGCCAATCGGACAGCTTCTCCTCCTGCTCTGTCTGACCGTTATACCAGATGAGGGAAGCATCATAGACGAGTAAAGCAGGTACCGAATCCCCTACTATTGAAGCGATATTTCCGCCTATCGTCGCCAAATTTCGAATTGACGGTGCCGCAATCGAGCGAATCGCATCTACAGCCATTGGGAAATGGCGCTGTAAAAGCGGATTCGTACGGCATTCTTGCAACTTAGACTGTCCTCCGATAAGCAATCCTTCTTCACCAACTCTTATCTCGTTCAAGCCACGTATGGCGCTAAGGTCAATGAAATGCTGCGGCATCGGCGCTGCGCCCGATTCCCAGTGGGTTCGTAGAAGTGTTCCGCCTGCTACAAATACGCTGTGTATGCCATATGTTTGTTTGTATTGCCATGCTTCCGCAGCGGTTTGCGGATGCCAAACAAGAGGAGACGTCAGAGTCTCCTGAACATTCATGCTCATTGCTCTCCCCTCCTGTTATCGTTAAAACCGATGTTCCCGAATGTACGTTTGACCCAAAATTTGTTTTGTCGCAAGCACCATATCAGCTGGAGTATCGACATCGAACACAGTTGTCCGATCCGCTGCGAGAAGAGCAGCACCTCTAAATTGCGGTAAACCAAATAATTTACGGGCGCCGGCATCTCCTTCAAGCTGAAGCAGCACTTCGAACATGGAGCGGGATAAAATAGCAGGCGGCATAAGAATGGCATTCTGCTCACCCTCACCGCCGACATCCGTTGCAGTCGCAACATAATCCAGTTCCGGCCGTTCGGACAAATAACCGATCAGCTCGGCGATCATCCCCGTCGTAATGAATGGCTGATCAGCCAATACGACAACAACAGCATCAAGCTTCGGATTATCGTCAATCAGTGCCTTTAACCCGCAGCGAATCGAGAAGGACATACCTTGAGATGCTTCCGTACATGTAACCACTTGAATAGATGGCCAAGCAGAAGGTGAAGCACTAAAAGCCGAATTCCCTAATGCCGGTAGCCAATCTAAAGGATCATCCGGATGTACAACAACAGCTATTGAGTCAAGAGGACTTAATGATAGGGCACGAATCGCCATGCTTCCGAGCATAAGTCCCGTTGCCAGCTCCAACGATTGCTTTCTTTTCCCCATCCTCCTGCTCTGTCCGGCCGCTAAGTAAAGGGCTGAAATATGCATCGCTTCCCGCCTCCCTCCGCGACCGCGATTTATGTTCCGCACGTATAGCTATAAGCTCAGCTGCGATGCTGACGGCAATTTCATAGGGACCATCCGCTCCGATAGAGAGACCAATCGGCGCCCTCACGTTGGACGGAATAAGAAACGTTTCGAACAGCCACCGTATTCGTTTCTTAGATCCCATAACGCCGATATAGACGAGCTGTAACGGCAGCGCAAGCCGGATCATTTCTTTATCCTGCTGCAGGTTATGACTGCAAATGATCAAATAATCATCTCCACATAATTGCAGCTGCTTCATAATTTCCTCAGGTGAACCTATTACGCACTCCGCTTCGGGAAAACGCTCCTGCGTGCATAATGAAGGCCGCCAATCCGCTGCTACAATGTGGAATCCGATGTGCTTCACAAGCGAGTAGATCGCATACGCATCATTGCCAACCCCAAACAGCACAAGCCTCGGCCGGGGGCTTATCCTTATAGCCATCCGGTTAGAACCGTCAGCTTCAGTCTCCGGATGACCCTCGGCAGCATCAGACCCACTTCCCTCCACACGCAGAACATAATCCATAATAGTTTCATTCCATCGGCGCTCGAGCTTTACGGATACCCCCGATTTAATGTTCTTTAACGCATCAAGCAGCGTCGACCGTAAAAGGCCAACGACCGGTTCGAGCAGCAGCATCATTTTACCGCCGCAGCCAACCGTTTCACCCCAAATCGCGTCCTCCTCAGGATTCATATTGTATTCAATTACTTCGTGCCGGCCGGATGCCCAGACGTCAGCTGTCCTCTCCAGCAAATCATGTTCAAGACAGCCTGGGCTTATTGTTCCGATGTGCTCGCCGCTTAACTTAATTAACATGGCTACCCCTGCCTTCCGGTAAGAGTGGCCTTCCACGCAAACGATTGTTGCAAGCACGCTCGGGTGATTGTCCGAACTAACCGCAGCCAGCACTTTATACATATCCATCCGCTGTCCCTCCCCAAGTATCCGCTTCGCAAACGAAGCTACCTTAGCTTCGAACAATCAAGATCATCCTTAAAGCCTCTCGATCAATTTGCGCAAGGAGCGATCCGCTTCCTTCAGTACGATCTTTTTGTCCACGGTCTTCACGATTTTGCTCTCCATAACGATCTGTCCATCTATGATGACCGTATCCACATCGCCTCTTGTTGCTGCATAGACGACACGGGAGTACCAGTCTGCATCAAATGACGGATAGACGTGAAAGTCTTCAAGGTCGAGCAGCTGCAAATCTGCGAGCTTCCCGATTTCGACGCTGCCGATTTGCTGCTCCAAACCAAGCACGCGTGCCCCGCCCATCGTTGCCATGCGCAGCACTGTCCTTGCATTCATTATCGTCGGACCATGCTTCACCTTCTGCATGTAAGCAGTCAAGCGCATCTCTTGGAACATATCCAAGTTGTTATTGCAAGGAGCTCCATCCGCCCCTATGCCGACATCAATACCTTGTTCGAGTAGAAGCGGCACCTCCGCGATACCCGAAGCGAGCTTCAAATTCGAGCCCGGGCAATGAGTGATCTTCACACCACGTTCGCGAATGATCCGCTTTTCCTCATCATCCAGCCAAATACTATGGGCCAATATTAAATTCGGCTTTGCAAGCCCGATATGATCCAAATAAACGACGTTGCGCATGCCGCGCTCCGCTTCAACCATCGCAATCTCGCCCAAATTTTCCGAGGCATGCGTGTGCACCATAACCCCATATTCAGCAGACAGATCACGAACGCCAATTAGCAGCTCCTCCGTACAGGATACGACGAAACGCGGACAGAAAGCATATTGAATTCTTCCATTACCTGCGCCATGCCATTTCTCTAATAAATCCACGCTATCCTGCAGCGATT
This sequence comes from Paenibacillus prosopidis, assembly GCF_003337375.1. GTDB lineage: Bacteria > Bacillota > Bacilli > Paenibacillales > Paenibacillaceae > Pristimantibacillus > Pristimantibacillus prosopidis. The sequence continues at coordinate 361,377 of NZ_QPJD01000003.1, read as the reverse complement.
TTTCTGTATTTTCCTGCAGCGCGAGCGGCACCTCTGAACCATGATCCATCATCACTTTTCCGGATAGCGCTCTAATGCCGCTTTCCTTAATCGCCTGAAAAGCCGACTCGGTATATTGAACAGTTTCCATATCCAGTATCGTAGTCGTTCCGCTGCGAATCAGCTCCCCGATGCCCAGCATGGCAGAGTAATAAACCGAATCTTCGCTGTGTGCGGCTTCAAGCGGCCATATTTTCTCTTTTAACCATTCAATTAGCGACAAGTCATCGGCCCTGCCCCGAAACAGCGTCTGGCAGAGATGAATATGCGTCTGAACGAAGCCCGGCAACAGCACTTTACCGGCCGCATCAATGATCCGATCAACGGCGCCTGCATCGACCCGCTCACCCATTTGTTTTATTTGATTATTTTCAATAAGTACATCGCCTGTGAAAATATGATCCTGCTCGTTCATCGTCATCACAACGGCATTGTGAATTAGGATAGTTTCCATGATATCTCCTCCTCGGGTTAGCCAAACCATTTACCAAATTCGGTCTGAGACTTCTACTTTTGACACCGTTGAAGCAGGAACGCTATTTTCAATCGCATTAAATTATTCACCCAGCGTCCGGAGCATTTACCAGCGTATTCAGAATCTTTATTTAATAGTCCGCCTAACCATCGGTTTCAAAAAGTTTCCATCCGCTCTCTCGTCACTTGCTCAAAAAGAAGCGCTAAACACCGGAAATAAACCCTCATTCCTTACAATATGCATACCTTTTTACTGCTGCAGATACTAATTGCACAAATATTCTGACTTTAATGGCTAATACTATTAACCGCACTATCATTGTGTAAGTTTAACTAACATAATAATGCAGAGGTTGACGTTAGGCAATACATTTCACTAAATAATCACATAGATTTTTACTTCATAATGCATATGTCTAACATGAATATTACATAAGAAAAGACACCGATCTATAATCGATGCCTTAACAATTCCTATCTTTTCAACAATCCATGGAACAGCATTAATGCTTTAATACTTCGCTAGTCTCTTTAAAAGCCGGCACGATATGCTCGAATATGAGCCTTCTGGAAAAAATCGCATCGTTACGTTTCGTCACTTGCTTGCGGATGACTATCACAAGATCGAGTTGAGGCGATATTAGCAAATATTGACCGCCGTGGCCGAATGCAAAATAGCAATCGGTATGGCCGTTATGACTCTCCGGCGAATGCCACCAATGATAGCCATAACCTCCATAGATCGGCGGTTCATATTGAAGCAAGCCCCTATGATGAAGCTTCGTCGATTGCTGGACCCATGTTGGAGATAACAGCTGTTCACTACCCCACCGTCCATTTTGCGCATACAGCACCCCTATCTTAGCTAAGTCGCGTGCGTATAAATTCATGCCCGTACCGCCTTCATTCACTCCATCGCGCTCCATCCATCGTACGCGTCGAAATTGTAGCGGTTCAAACAAATTATCTTTGGCGAACTGCAACGCAGTCATGCCAGTCGCTTTCGTCAAAATCACCGACAGCAAATGCGAACCGCCAGAATTATACGTAAATGCCGTACCCGGATCAGATATAATCGGCTGCTCGAACATGAATCCGGTTGGATCGACCGCCGCTCTAAACGTCTTATAGGGTTTGTCGAAATCCGGCCAATCAAAGCCTGGGGTCATCGTTAGCAAGTGCTTCACTTGGATTTTACTTAGCGCGCCCCTGATTTCAGGAGGATGCTGCAAATAGTCGGTAATGGGCTGATCCACACTATTGAGATAGCCTTTATCGAGAGCGATACCAAATAACGCGGACAACACACTTTTGGTGCAGGAATAGAGCGGTCCAATTGTATCTTTGTTAAGGTCGTACCACTCCGAGGCAACCTGCCCGCCCTCGAGGACGATAACCGACTTCATCTTCCATTCCTTCAATTGCCCGCTGAGTGCTTCCAAATTCAATCGTTTCATTCGCCTATTCGACCTTTCCTAAGAAACGTTTCTTTGCTGCTGCTCGGCCTGCTGCAGCTTAGGCAATCCAACGGATACAAATACGACAAAAACCGACAACAGCGCTACCCATATAAAAATCGTATGTAAGCTGGCTTCAAGCGCTTCTGATTCGATCCGTTCCGCCTCACCCGTATTAAGAAGCAGTCCAAAGACGGTAATACCGGTCGTCTGTCCTAACGTACGAATGAAATTGTTGCTGGCTACCGCCGAACCGCGAAGCTCCCAGCCAACAGCTGATGATACCGCAACCGTTAATGAGGTTAAGGACAAGCCGAATGAAAGTCCCGCCAAAAACGTATATACAATAAACAGGACGATCGGCGATGAAGCGTTCATTAATGAGAAACCGATGCTGCTCACTAAAAGGAAGCATGCCCCTACGACACTTATGTACCGCAAACCTAACTTGGCAATCCAGCTGCCCGCTAGTATCGAGCCAAGCGGCCATGCAATCGATAACGGTACCATGACAAGCCCGGAATAAGTAGCCGGTTTACCGTAAACGCCTTGAATCCATAGCGGCAAATAAAAAATGATAACGACGTTAATAACACACAATAAGAAGCTGTTCAGATTGGCCATGCTTATCATTCGGTTCCGGAATAGTTGAAACGGAATAATAGGTTCCGGCGTACGACGTTCAATTCCGATAAACAACAAGATAAAAACAACCGCTGTCCCAAACAGCAACCCGATTACCCAAGAGGATACGCTTCCGTCCCCTGCATCGCGCAATAACGTCATCGCATATAGAAAACTGAACATGCCGATTGTGAATGTGGCAATTCCGGGGTAATCGATATATTTTTTCTTTTTCTCGAAAACCTCATGCAGCGATGTCGACAGCAAATAGATGGCTGCGATTCCGAACGGAAGGTTCATATAGAAGATTGCCCGCCACGAAACATAATCAACCAACAGACCGCCCAGCAGCGGACCAGATATTCCGGCAATGCCCCAAATGCTCGACATCCAGCCCTGTACCTTTGCCCTTAGCTCGAACGGATACAAATCACCGATGATTGTATACGGAATTGTCGTCAGGGCGCCTGCGCCTAAGCCCTGCAGCGCTCGAAACCAAATAAGCTGATCCATCGTTTGAGCAACGCCCGACAGCATCGAGCCTGCCAGAAAAATAAGCGCCCCAACAATAAACATCCTTTTGCGCCCATATAGGTCAGAAAGCTTGCCGTATACAGGTGTTGTAATAACCGTTGCCAGCAAATAAATTGAAATGACCCAGCTGTATTGCTGGATTCCTTGCAGCTCTCCAGTAATGCTGGGCATTGCTGTGCTGACGACCGTGCCCTCGATAGCAGCCAGGAAAGTGGCTACAAATAAGGCAATCGTTACTTTTTTGCGAGTCTGATTACCGTTCATAGTTCATCCTTTCGAACTCAAAATGTTGAATCCTTCTACAGTGTAATCCGTAAATAAGGTATCCTTTATGATTCGTTTATGTTAACCTATCAGGAGTGTAAATTTATAAAAATTCAATTATTTGGAAAGTAAGGATGTTGCTTAATGGGCTATGATTTATTGTTAAGTATAATAGAAGAAGTCGGTTATTTCGCATTATTTCTCGTCTTATGCCTGGGCTTAATTGGATTGCCGATACCGAATGAAGCGGTTGTCATGACCGGAGGCGCTTTGGCCGCATCTGACGTATTGTCACCTGTACCAGCATTTATTATGACATGCTTGGGTATTTGCTCAGCCATGACATTTGGGTATAGCATCGGAAGATTTGCCGGAAGCAAGTTATCCAATTGGTTCAGCAGCAAAAAAAATATTAGCAAGTTTTTGATCAAATCCGAACAAATGAGTGAGCGTTATGGCGGTTATGCAATAAGCATAAGCCTTTGCCTTCCATTTTTGAGGCATGTTACCCCTTATGTAATGGGATTAAACAAAATGCCGTTCAAACGTTTTATCCTTTTCGCTTACCCTTCCGCTTTCGTCTGGACACTTATTTACTTCATTATAGGAACGTTCGTCGGCGATCAGGTGAAAGATCTTTCCGCTCTCATTTATAAATACGGCGTATGGGCTGCATCTGCACTTGCGGCGGCCATTGTCGGCTACGCCTCATATAAGCTTTTTAGAGGAAGAAATCAAAAGGCAAAAATCGAACGTCCAATGTAATCAACTGCCATGATTGATTTGATTAAAACACCGCATTCCGCGGTGTTTTTTGTTGGACATATCTTTATCCAAAATGAAGATATCGAAAGATATCGTATGCAAATAGTAAATGTATGCGCTTAAATGGATCTTCATATTTCAAAAATCGTTCGCCATTTACTGTATAATAACCCTCAGTGTGCATCGGTCCCGACTTTTCTGAGAGTGGAAAGTCAAATAATGAAAGTTTTGTTCATAAAACTAAGCGAATGCTTACGAAGCGGGTTTTGCTTCACAAAACTAAGCGAATGCTTACGAAGCGAGTTTTGCTTCACATAACTAAGCGAATGCTTACGAAGCGGGTTTTGCTTCACAAAACTATAAGGAGGTTTATTTGTGTTGCTTCAAAAACTAAAACAATCTTGGCTTTCCAACCTGCGCGGTGATATTTTATCGGGTATAACCGTTGCGCTTGCCCTTATTCCAGAATCCATTTCATTCTCGCTCATGGTTGGCGTGGGTCCGATGGTCGGACTATACGCCTCATTCTGTATCGCCGTCATTATTTCTATTGTTGGCGGAAGACCTGGCATGATCTCAGCCGCAACAGGAGCAATGGCTTTGCTTATGGTTTCGCTGGTCAAAGACCATGGTATCGAGTATTTGTTCGCTGCTACGATTTTGGCAGGCATTTTGCAATACGTAATGGGTGTACTGAAGCTTGGACAGCTTATCCAATTCATACCGCAATCGGTTATGCTTGGCTTCGTCAACGCACTAGGCATCCTGATCTTCACGACGCAGCTTGTTCATTTTGTAGGCGCAACCTGGATCATGTATGCATTAGTTGCTTTGACGCTTCTCATCATTTATATACTGCCAAGATTTACGAAAGTCATTCCATCCCCGCTTGCGGCGATCATAATCGTTTCCATTATCGCAGTCGCTATTGGTGCGGATCTCAAAACGGTTGGTGACAGAGGCATTATAGAAAGTACGCTTCCGCTGTTCCACATTCCGGACGTATTGTTCTCACTTGACACCTTGTGGATAATTTTCCCTTATTCCTTATCACTGGCAATCGTCGGCATCTTGGAATCGCTGCTGACGGCTTCGGTCCTAGATGAAATGACGGACACGGCCAGCAACAAAAATAAAGAAGTCCGCGGTCAAGGTTTAGCCAACATCGTGACCGGCTTTTTTGGAGGTATGGCAGGCTGTGCTTTGATTGGTCAATCGGTCATTAATGTAAAATCCGGTGGTCGAACCAGACTTTCTACGCTTGTCGCAGGCTCATTTCTGTTATTTCTTATTATGGTATTAAGCGATGTGGTCAATAAAATTCCAATGGCAGCATTAGTCGGCGTTATGATTATGGTATCCATCAGCACATTTGACTGGAAATCCGTCATCAACATTCATAAAGTACCTCGAACGGATGCATTCATTATGGTTGCTACCGTTACGATTGTCCTTATTACGCACGATTTATCGAAAGGTGTATTTGCAGGCGTGCTGCTCAGCGCACTAGTCTTCGTTTGGAAAATCGCGAAAATTCGCGTATCCACTTCAGATGAAAAACCGCAAATAAGAACATATCGGATAAAAGGACAGCTGTTTTTTGGAACGACAACCAGCTTTGTCGCCTCGTTTGATTATCAGAATGATCCGCAGCATGTGGTATTGGACTTTAACAACTCTCATGTCTGGGATCAATCCGCGGTGACCGCCATTGCCAAAGTGAAAAGTAAATATGAGCAGCAGGATAAGCAGGTCAATTTCATCGGACTAAATGAAGAGAGTAAATTAATCATTCGCAAGGTAGGCATAACCTTATCAAGCGGACATTAAACAATAGGGGCTGTTCTATAAGGTCAATGACCATATGGAACAGCCCCTTCTCGCTTTCTTATTTCTCCAGCTTCTCCTTAGCCGCATCGACGAGGAAGTCAAACAACTCATCATCCTCTTCGATTAAATCTTCCAATGCAGTCAGCTGCTCCTCCTTGCCCGATTCATGCAAGAAAAACAAGCCATAGCCCCATTCCGTACCTCTCTTGCTGTGCAAAGTGATTTCGTATTCATTCACGTGATCTTCAACCCCGAATTGAACCTTGCCTACATAACCGTCTTCCTTTGAATACGTCATTGCTGCATCCAGTACTTTGATGTTAATCAATTTTGTTCTTCCTTCCTATTCTGTTGTTACGGCGCGAGCTGATTGATTTGATTGAGCAGCTCATTAATTTTGTTGATCGTATCCGGAATACCGGTTGATTCGAACACAGCTCTTCCTTGCTCAATATTCGTTAAAGCTTGATCAAGCCCCTGCTGCAGAGTCGCATTATATTCAGATATGGATTGATGAAGCTCTTTCGCATAATCCGGCACCTGAAGCGCTCCATATTGCTGAACCTGTTCCTTAAGCGCAAGTAGACGTTCCTTCAAATCGGTTCTTGCGTCCAGGTCGGTCATTGCTTGCTCCGCAAGAGCATTCATATCTTGTCCAAAGTCCGTTAACGATTGTAAGTATTCCGTCGTTTCCGTAGCAAAATTTACCGTTTGTCCTACATCCTCAATAATACCACAGCCTGCTGTCAGAAGCATTATGGAGAGCATCAACATCGCCACGCTCCGTTTAATCATCCGATCCCTCCTCAGTGAAGTGCTATAAGAATGTTTGTTCAAGTAGAATAGCATAGCAAAATTTGCCACGCAACCTGCTTGGTTGAACGCCTATCCACTCTCAAGCATACATTACAATACGATATCGGCTCTGGCTGGTTTCGTGTATGTCACGAGAGGGTGATTGGGATGGAAATTCAATTATCGGCGCTTCACTGGGTTTACTTAGGCTTCATAATCGCCATTATTGGATTTATGCTGATGCGGCGCGACACAACACTCATATGCATTGCGGGGATCTTGGGAATCGGGATACTTGCAACTACATCGGCAAGCGGTTCGGTAAGCGGTATTTTCAACAGTTTTATTTATGCCATTAAAGAATTATTAGGTACGATTTTAATTATATCCATTATCGTTGCAATGAGTCGCATCCTCATCCGTACGGGAATAAACGAAATAATGATATCACCCTTCGCGCGGTTTTTAAGAACGCCTGCACTGGCCTTCTGGGGAATCGGACTGATTATGATGGTAACTTCATGGTTCTTCTGGCCTTCGCCTGCTGTAGCGCTCATCGGAGCCGTATTGCTGCCCGTAGCGATTCGGGTTGGCTTACCAGCGCTAGGAGCTGCTGTTGCCATGAACTTGTTCGGTCATGGCATCGCTTTGTCAGGAGATTATATTATCCAAGGGGCACCTAAGCTTACAGCTGATGCCGCGGGGATATCTGTAAGCGAAGTGATGCAGGCTAGTATTCCGCTTGTTATTGTCATGGGTGTAGTAACGACTGTATCAGCCTTCTGGATGATGCGCCGCGATCAGCGTCTTGGAACGTGGAAGGACGGACTCATCGTTTCAACAAATGATCCGCTGCAAGTACGAGACCTCTCGGCAAAAGCTGATCGCGAGGCGCTTTCGCTTCGCACGAAGCAATGGCTTGCCGTTATCATACCAATCTTATTCGCTATAGATGTCGTCACGATGTATATGCTGGATCTTCAAGGAGGAGATGCTACCGCACTTATCGGGGGGACGGCTATCCTCATCATGCTCCTCATCACGATGCTGACGCATCGCGGCAAAGGCTTTGAGAAAACGACCAGCTATTTGATCGAAGGGTTCCTATTCGGCTTTAAAGTGTTCGGTCCCGTCATACCGATCGCCGCATTTTTCTATTTGGGAGACTCCGGCTTTCTGGCGATGTTCGGCGAGAAGCTCCCTGAAGCCTCTCACGGAATCGTGAATGACCTGGGTATTGCACTAGCGCATGTCGTTCCAGTGAACGGCGTTGTCGGATCCATCACGCTAACTATTGTTGGCGCCGTAACCGGGCTTGATGGCTCGGGCTTCTCCGGAATATCCCTCGCAGGCTCTATCGCACAGCTGTTCGGGCATGCTATTGGCTCCGGTATTGCCACCTTAACCGCTCTCGGTCAAGTAGCGGCCATCTGGGTAGGCGGCGGTACAATTATACCGTGGGCGCTCATTCCGGCAGCAGCCATTTGTGGAGTCGATCCATTCGAGCTGGCACGTCGTAATTTGAAGCCGGTGCTTATCGGTCTTGCAGTTACGACTGTCGTGACTATGTTTTTAATTTAAGCTTTATGTAGGAGGTAGGAAGGATAAAATTGGAAATGGGTTGCAAATTAAAAAATCAATGAAACAAGCTGCCTCCGAAATCGTACAACTATTGTAGAAGTTTCTATGACTTGTACGACTTCATTCAAACGGAGGGAATTAGATGTTCAAAACAGCTATAGGCCGACTGCGTATCGTCGGATTTTTTGAAGGGATATCTTTTCTTGTGCTGCTGCTCATCGCAATGCCGCTCAAATACTGGGCAGATATTCCGCAGGTGGTCACTATTGTAGGCGGACTGCATGGACTTTTATTCGTCCTTTATATGCTTGCTCTCGCACATGTCTGGCTCGTACGCCGCTGGTCGATCTTGAAGGTTGCAGCCGCGTTTATTGCCGCTTTCATCCCGTTCGGTACTTTCGTTCTCGACAATAAGCTGCTTCGCAATCACTCGTAACCACAAGCTATCCAGGACTGTCTGGATAGCTTGTTTTTCCCTAAACAAAATAGCGGGCATCCTCACCCTGGTGCTACAAGGTCGGATACCCGCTCTATGCATGTCCGTATTCACTAATCTCACTTTCTAAAAAATCGGTTTGAATTTCAATTTTGCGGATCCGGTTATCGTCGCGCTCACGAATAACGAAAGTCATGTGGCCATACGTCCACGGTTCGCCGACCGGCAGCTCCGGCTTCTGATTAAACAGCCATCCGCCGATCGAATCGACTTCGTCGCTTTCAAGATCGGTGCCTGCAGCTTCGTTCACTTCGCTAAGTAGCGCTTTCCCGTCAACCATGTAACGCTGCTGCTCGATCACTTCGATCTCCTTCACTTCATCCGCATCGAACTCGTCGCGAATTTCCCCGACAATTTCTTCAATAATATCTTCGATTGTGATAAGACCCGCCGTTCCGCCATACTCATCCAGCAATAGGGCAATGTGCACACGCTCCTGCTGCATCTTTTTCAACAGCTTCTTTATCGGCGTCACTTCCGGTACTGACATGACCGGCTGAAGCAGCATTCGAATGTCAACCTCACTGTCGCTTTCATATTGCAGGAAAAATTGTTTCGTATTCAAGATGCCGATAATATTGTCCTTGCTCCCTTTGGCAACTGGAAACCTTGTATATTGCTCTTTTTTTATAATCGCCACGTTCTCATCGCGCGACTGATCGATGTATAAACAAATCATATCTGTACGGGGCACCATAATTTCACGGGCAAGCCGTTCGTCAAAATCGAAGATGCGGCTCACATAGCCGTATTCGCTTTTGTTGATTTTACCGCTCTCATAGCTTTCGGACAAAATAATCCGAAGCTCTTCTTCCGAATGCGCTTCATGCTCCTTCGCCGGTTTATAGCCGAACAGACGCACTAAACGATTGGCAGAGCCATTGAGCAGCCAAATGAACGGATACATCACTTTATAAAAAATGATGATGAGCGGCGCTGTAAGCTGGCTAATCCTCTCCGACATAATAATAGCAAGAGTTTTCGGGAAAAGCTCGCCAAGAACAACGTGCAAATACGTCACAATGACAAAAGAGATGACAAACGACAGCAGTGAGCTTAATTCACCTTCAATATTCAGCCGATCGAATATGGGATGCAGAAATTGTTCGATCGTCGGTTCACCGAGCCAGCCGAGCCCGAGCGCGGTTATCGTAATACCTAGCTGGCAGGCGGATAAGTAACCGTCTAAATTTTTTGTTACTTGCTCAACAGCCTTTGCGTTTTTGATTCCCTCGGCAACCATCTGATTGACGCGGCTAGAGCGCATCCGGATAATGGCGAACTCCGTAGCAACGAAGAAGGCTGTAAATACAAGAAGCACCGCGAATAAAAAAAGCTTTAAAACCATCGTAGTCTCCCTTTTGCATTGGTGATGATATTAGTAGCCCACCTCGACAGACGCAATAACGACGTAGATCAAATCGTTTTTATCATCTTTATCGGGCAGGACGACACCGCTCGTCGTAAGCATGCCTCCGTCTACCAGCTCAACAGAGACTTGGCCGTAAGGCAGTACGGCTTTCACCTGCTCGACATCCAGCAGAGCCTTGTCGCAAGGCAGCGCAAGCTTAACGCGCACCTTCATATTGTCCAAGGTGCCGCCCGGCAGCACGGACCGCAGTCCCGGCATTGAATTGTGGTGAATGGCGTTTTGAACCGCGCGCACCGATGCCTTCGTAATATTTTGACCGTGCAGGTCGCATCCCATGCCAATTTCTATGAAAAATAAGTTGTCCACTTATACAGCCTCCCCCTAATTTGCTAATTCAATACATCTTTTCCCCTTTACCAGGGCACACCTTCGTCGCTGTTTGCGTTTTCGCCGATTTGTGAGTAGCTCTGCGACTCATTAGGAACATCAGACGGCTGCTTGCTGCCGATAAGCGGCAATACATCAACGAGATCAAGCGGCTGCAATAGCTCGACTGGCGACATTCCTTTATCAAATTGGAAGGCGTCCCCTTCAATAACGACCAAATAACGGCCATTATGCTTGGCAAAATGAATCGACGCGCCGAAGTCGGCAAGCAGCCCTTTGATCGTTACGCTGTCGAGCTTGAACGAAAACGGCAGATCAGGTTTTTGCTCGACTAATGCCGCAGCTGCAACTTCCACCTGCTCCTGCGACCACCATTCCTGCAAATCGCGCTTCTCGCTTGCCGCCCATACCTCGACCGCATTTTCCTCCTCACGCCGTTCCGAGCTTTCATCCTCCTGCCATTTGTCGGCAATGTATTGATGAACCATCTCGACGACCTGCTCGCCCATCACCTCAGGTAGCGGCTTCTCATAAGAAACATATTTTAAGAAGTCCTCAAAATACCGCGCATGCGAAGCCTGATGGATTTTCAGCTCCCAATGCTCAAGCATGCCTTCCTCCGGCATATGCGGATATTGGATCGACTTGATGCTGCGGGCGCTTATAGCCATTTCCACTTGCGATATGAGGTTGCGTTCATCAGAAATCCGTGCGATCTTCGGCTCGAAGTCGCATTTTAGCAAAAATAAAAAAGGTTCGTCGAAATAAGTGTTCAGCTTCGAAAGCGCGATGATAAAAGCTCCGCCCCTAACGGCACTCGTATCCATATAAATCCGAACGAGCTCATCGGCAATGCCTATGAACCGTTCCTTCGAATCCGCATCGCGGAGCCGTTGAAATAAATTATAGTTTTGGTTGCTCCCAAGCTCATAGCCGGGTTCGACCATAAATCGTCCAATCTTCGTCGGCGCTCCAGCCGAGTTCGGATTGCGTTCAACCTTTCTTTTTACAATCCGCTTAAATTCATCATCCAGAAATCTCTGAATTTCACTGTCCTCATACGTATCCTCATCGAGTGTCTGATAATGCTTAAAGCGTTTGCCGGATGAGGTGGCACTCTCGTCCCCGTCAGTATGAATAACGAAAAAGGATAAATATTGCATTTGAAAATCCACGACTATTATTCCCCCATGCTTACTCATGTCTCTTACTAGAATTGTGAATCTATTGTAGCTTAATATGGAGCAGCTTGATAACGGTAGGCCGGACTGCGCTCCGTATCGTCATAGCTGCGGTGCCAGATGCCCGTCGTTGCAGGAGACATTGGCGGAATGAGCCATGACCACCGTCCGGTGACCTTCCGGCCGTTTTCCTGCTCCTGCTTCTCGAAGCGGAGAAACTGCTCCGCAGCCGTATGATGATCGACAATGCTAACGCCATGCTTCTTGAACGAGTGTAGCACGGCTATATTTAATTCCGTTAACGCGCGATCCTTCCAAAGCGAGGTGTTTGTCGAAGTGTTCAGTTTAAACAGTTCAGCAACCTTGGGTAGTTGATTATAACGATCTGCATCGGATAAGTTTCGGGCCCCGATTTCAGTTCCCATATACCAACCATTGAAAGGTGCGGCCGAATACGAAATGCCGCCAATCTCCAGCTCCATATCCGAAATAAAAGGGACAGCATACCATTGCAGCTCCAGCTTCTCGAAATCGGCATGGTCAGGATGAGACAAGGGAACCTCGAGCACGGTTCCGCTAGGCAAAGGAAACCACTGAGGCGTTTGCTGCCCCTTTTGAATAACAAGCGGCAAAACGTCGAATCGGGAGCCGTCTCCCTTCCAACCGAGCTTCTCGCAAACTTCCGTGAAGGCTAGAGACGAAGAATCGCCTACAATATCCGCTTCCGTTCGATACCCCGCATAACGGACAAGCTGATGATTCCATATTCGGATACAGTTGTTCGAGTGGCTGGGCGGGAATATTGTAATCGCCGGCCGGATACGTCCGCTGTTTGTCGCATAGGTCATATGCCGGAAAATCCGTTCTGCCGCCTCAGGTTCATCCTGAACGTCACGTGCGTCAAATACCTCCAGCGATTGCCAAAAAAGCCGGCCAATACAACGGTTATTGTTGCGCCAAGCCATTTTCGCCCCATGCATCAGCTCCTCGGACGTATGTGAATACGCGCCAGTCCGTTCAATCTCGTTTACAACTTCATTTATTCGCTGTATTGCATCCCGCTCGTTCTTCCCAAGCTCAAAATACAATTCTCCTATAAAGGCAGCCGCTTCGTTTGCGATTTTTTTGCCGGTTGCAATCATGGTGCAATTCCGCCCTCCGCCAGCTTTAATACAACTCTTCGCTTTCTGTACAGCATCGTTGCCGCTTCCGCCACATCATTCAGCATGCCGCGGTTAATGAATGCCCCAAACAGCATGCCGGCCACCGGTATGAGCTGAAACAGCTTCTTCCAGCCGAAATTATCCCGATAAACAGCTACAACCTCGCGCCAGCCCTGCAGCTGCGACATCATTTGACTGCTGCGGTTGGCTGAATCGTACGCGCTCAGCTCCTCTAAGATCGCTTTCTTTCCTACGATATCGGAAGAAGCGAATTGCATGACCTTCACCGCGAAAATGCGCTCCTCCTTGAGCTTCGGATCGAATCCATAGCAGATCGCTATTTCTTGTATGATTTTGAGCGACAAACCGAGCACAGCCGGAATATCCACCGCTAACGTAAAAATACCGCCGAAACCCGTCGTCGCGCCTTGCAGCGTCGCCATCGTAGAGCGGCTCGAGGCTAGCTCCTCAGCTGTCTGATTCATTACGCTAAGCGGCATAGCTGCCACGCTGTCGATAGATAGATCCTTTTCGGATGCCAATGCGTTCGAACCGCTTGGATCCGACTTACGCTGCATCCGTTCAATTACGGAACGCTCGGAAACGAGATACTTGCCGCCGTTCTGGATATACCCGCCGATTTCATCCACTGCTTGTCCAAGCTTCTCTTGAACGAACTTAGGCGTTACTTTATCGAGCAGCATGAACGGCAGCCGTCCAAGCTTCTCCCAAAACCATAAATCCTTCTGCTCACGCTCCCAAGCCTCTATTTCGTGCAAGGAAGCCGTCAGCTGCTCTTTCGTATCGTTGACATGCCGCATCCTCTGTCACTCTCCTTCTCTGATTGTATTACGCCGACACATTCAGATAGGATTCGTCGTTCACATTATTGTTCTAATTTCCGCCCCGTAAACAGCAGCATAACAAATGAAAAAACAATGATGGAGATCGTCCACGCCCACGCCATTGTAGTATCGCCAGTCTCTACCGCGATATAAATGGCTGTCGGCACCGTTTGCGTTTTGCCGGGGATGTTGCCCGCGATCATCAATGTCGCGCCAAACTCGCCGATGCTTCTGGCAAATCCGAGCACATACGCAGTGATAAGCGACCGCTTAGCCAGCGGAATCGTAATGAAACGCAGTACCTGAGCTTCTCCTGCGCCTGACGAACGAGCAGCATCCTCGAGGTGACGGTCAACCGACGAGAACCCTACCTTCATTGTTTGATAAACAAGGGGGAACGCAACAATGACTGCCGCGATAACTGCGGCGGTCCAGGAAAAGACGACAGGCTGTTGAAATAGCCATTCATAGGCTTGCCCAATCCAGCTTCCGCGTCCAAGCAAGATTAGCAGAATAAATCCGATGACCGTTGGCGGCAGCACGAGCGGCAGCATGATTATCGTTTCTATTATACTTTTTCCTTTGAACGCGCGCAGCGTCATGAGACGCGCTACAATAATGCCTATGGCAGCAGCGATTACGCTAGCTGCCAACGATACTTTTAATGAGAGCAACACAGGGGGTAGCCAATCGTCCCAGTTCATGTCGAAAGCCTCCGGTGCAACGTTATAATGCTACTTATTATACCGAAGTTATGCTTCTCCGCCCAGCAGCGATGTCAGTTTTCCTCTGTGCAGCAGCTTCAGCTTGTGCAAAGCGCGCGTACATCCGACATATAACAGCTTAGCATCCAGGCGCTCATACGCATTCTCTCCGGCATCAGCAATCAGGACCGCATCAAATTCCAGCCCTTTCGATAAATAGACAGGGACAACCGACAACCCGCCGCCATAAGCCGGCTGCTTGCTTTGTACAAGTGAAGCATCAAACCCTTTGCCTTGCAAGTGGTGATAGATTTGCTCGCACTCCAGCGCGGTACGGCCAATTACTGAAATTGTCTCGTATTCACCCTTCGCTTGCCAATCACGAATGGACGCTTCTATCCGGTCAAGCCACTGCTCACCCGGAACCGCTTCGGTTACGACCGGATCTCCGCTCCGGAAGACGGGGACGGCCGGCTTCACGCCGCCGGTCATTTCGCCTAATATTTTGTTCGCAAATTCAATAATTTCCATGGTCGAGCGATAGCTTCGATTAAGCTCATAGAAACCGATTTGTTCTTCATCAAACAAAGAAGTCAGCTCGGCCCAGCTTTGAACGCCGGCATATGCGTGTATACCTTGCTGCAAATCCCCAAGCACGGTCATCGATGCCGTCCGCTGGCATAAACGCAGAACCTCAAGCTGAAACGGCGAGTAATCCTGCGCCTCGTCGATGACGATATGATCGAAGGCCTGCTTCGGCAGGCCAAATAGTTGAAGCTGAATGTACGCGAGCGGCGCCAAGTCTTCAGCAGAAGCCACACCCTGCTTCAATCTATCCGCAGTTGCTACAGCAATTCTCTTAGGCACGCTAGCTGCAGCCTGCTTCCCTTGGAACAGTGAGGCATATAGCTGAATGGTCGTATACGAAGGAATCTTTTTCGAGAAGCTGTTAAACTTCGCAAGAGCCTTCGCCCGTATTTTTTTGTCAGCTACACCCTTCATCTTAAGCTCCGATTCGAACCAGCGGCGAATCCGGCTAACAAGCCTGTCGCGCTTCTTCATCAACGTCTCTTCACCGTAATCCGTGTCATACCATTCGCGCATTTGTTCAGGCTTAAGCTCAAGTCCGTCAATCGGTACGAATGACGTCACCGGTACGATCCGCTTCTCAAAATCAGCAATCCGATCATCAACTATAGCTTTAAAGGCAAGACTGCCTTTAAATCTGCCCGATGCATGCTCGATTTCGTCCGCCGTCCGGCGCTGCTCGAACCAATAAGCCATCGTATCCGAAGGATCGCTGACCGCTATTGCTTTCTCGAGCAATTCAACAGCCCAGTCACTGAAGGTCGTCTGCTGAATGTCACCAACACCGAGCTCAGGCAGTACGCCTGATATATAATCGAGAAACATCCGGTTCGGCGCAAAAATGATCATCCGCTCCGCCCGCATGCGGTCTGCGTATTGATAGAGCAGAAATGCGAGGCGGTGGAGGGCAACTGTTGTTTTTCCGCTCCCTGCTACTCCTTGAATAAACAGGGCTTTGTTGCGATCAGCACGAATAATCCGATCCTGCTCGCCTTGAATCGTCGAGACGATATCGCGCAGCTTGTTATCTTTATTTTCGCCTAGTCTGTATAATAGAAATTCGTCAGTAACCGAGCCTTCCTCCTGGCCGCGCACATAACTGTCGACCAAACGAACAATCTCTCCCTGACGAATCATAAAATTCCTTTTTAAATGTACATAGCCCGAGATTTCACCATCAGGCGAATCATACGCCGCAGGCGCATCTCCTCCGGTGAAGGAATAGAACAAGCTGGCCGCAGGTGCACGCCAGTCTATTACAAGCAGCTCGCTGCTTCCTTGCTTCGCGACGCCGGCTTTGCCGATATACAATGGTTTTTGCTCGCCTTGAGGCAGCTCTTGAAAATCGATACGGCCGAAATACGGCTCCCGCCGGGAAACTTCAAGCCGCAATCTCCGTTCCTCTTGCTGCAAATCGAGCATTTGCTCTGTGAAATCGTCACCTTTGTAGCGCGGACCGATCGCTTGCAGCTGAGCATTAATGTCGCGAAGCGATTCGGTTAACCGTTCCTGCTCCTCTTGATAGGCACTTTGAACCGTCATGTCAGTTACCTCCTAAGATATCTTGTAATGGTGTAGTTCAAGCGTAAACGGTTTTCGCCGTCCGTGGCGGTAAAAGCTCGTTTCGCGGTGAAATAAAGCATCGTATAAGGTTCAAATTTATACTTTATTATATTTGGAAAAAAGCGAAATCCCACTATACCATAGGACAACTTCACAAAGCAATCAAGAATTGGCATTCATTCCAATAAATCCGATTAGCACAATAATGAGCACCAGATTTAGTCCGAGGAGAAATGGAACGCCAACCGTAAACGAGCGATGCTTCGTTTTGTGGCGCCACGCTTTCATCCCAAGCAATGTTCCGCCGGATCCGCCTATAGCACTCAGCAGAAACAATCTTTTCTCCGGAACACGTTGGCGCTGCCGCTTCGCACGCTGCTTATCCATACCCATCAGCGTAAAGGTGTAGCTATTAATAAGAATCAAATAGATGACCAAAATGTAGAACGCCATACGTACAGGACACTTCCTTTCCTAATGGGAGACTCAAACTGGGTTAGCTTAGGGCTGTCTTGGCTTTGCCCGATTGGTCGGTGCGGCTGTGTAAGGATCATCCGGCCAATAATGCTTCGGATAACGTCCCTTTAAATCCTTTTTCACTTCGAAATAAGCGGACTCCCAGAAGCTGCGCAAATCACGGGTCACTTGAACAGGACGCTGCGAAGGCGACAACAAATGAAGCGTTACCGGCAGCCTGCCTCTGGCAAGACGCGGCGTATCCTTCATGCCGAACAGCTCTTGCAGCCGCACCGCCAATACAGGTGATTCCGGATCGCTATAGTCAACCGGAATGCGCGAGCCGCTTGGAACAGTAATATGCGTCGGAACCTGCTCGTCCAGCTCCTGCTTCTGCTTCCAGCTCAGCTTGCCTTCAAGCAGCTGAAGCATCGGCAGCTTTTGGAGGTCCGAACGGCTCTTCATCCCGTAGATATGCGGCTTCAGCCATTGCTCCATCGTATTCAGCAAGGATTCATCAGAAGCATCTGGCCAATCCTCACCGCTCAGCGCCATGAGCTTCATGCGTGCCTTCAGCTGCAAAGCTTGCTTGCTCATCGGCAGCATGACGAATCCTGCTTGACGAATAGCGGCGAGCAGTGTATCCGCTACTTGATTTTCATCCGGCTGCTGCAGAGGCGACTCTTTCATAATAATCGAGCCCAACCGTACACGCTTCCTTGCCCGCACAGCTTGCGAGGCTGAATCCCATTCCACAACATCCTCCGAAGTTACGTAACCGGATAAATACTGTTCAATATCGTTTAATGTCAATTCTGCCGCGAGACGAATACGACTCTCTGTACCTGCATCGTCCAGCTCACACGTAGTTAGGTAAGCGGAGCGTGATAACGGCTGAAGCTCCGGCAGCACCGCTCCTCTACCGTTTGCCAGCAAATAGCGGCCATCGCTGCGACGCTGTGCGATCCGATCCGGGTAAGCATACGCAAGCAGGACGCCGAGCGGCATTGTTTGGCCGGCAAGCTTTGCTGGAATGGACTCCACTTGACTAATCGCATTCGTAACTGTTTTAACTTGCCCGGCAATCCGCTCCCATTGATCCGCTTGAGCTATTATTCGATAGGCGGCTGCGCTGCCAGGATGATCGGACCTGCCGCCTTTCTCCGAGCTACCATCTCTTCCTGTCAAACGATACAGCAAATCTAACCGGAGCTGAATATCAACATTTCGTTCTTGAGGCAGCAAGTCCCGTTCGCTTAATAAGGCAGCTAACTGGCAAGCCGCACGGGAATATCCCCGTTCAGCCGCTTGCAAAATCATAGCCCCGAGGCGCGGATGAAGACCGAAATGCGCCATGCGGGTGCCGGTATTCGTCGGTTTGCCGCTTTTATCAATGGCTTTTAACTGAAGCAGAAGCGAAATCGCTTGCTCATAGGCTGCTGCGGGCGGCGCAGTCAACCACTCTAATTCAAGTGGATCTTGAATTCCCCAAACGGCCAGTTCCAATGCGAGTGAAGCGAGGTCTGCTTCAAGGATCTCCGGCTCACTTTGAGCAGGTAAATAGGGCTGCTCCTGCTCCGTCCAGAGCCTGTAACAAACGCCGGGAGCTAGTCGGCCTGCCCTGCCCCTGCGCTGATCGGCCGATGCTTGGGAGACGGCCACAGTCTCCAGCCGCGTCATACCCGTTCGCGGCGAGAAACGCGGAACACGCATGAGTCCGCTGTCTACAACGATCGTAATCCCTTGCACGGTTAAGCTCGACTCCGCAATGGATGTGGATAGAACGACCTTTCGTTCTCCTTCTTGACAAGGAGAGACGGCTGTGTCCTGCTTCTCTAGCGGCAGGCTGCCATGCAGCTCTTCTATCCGTATATGCGATTCCAATCCTGCTTCCACTAACCATCTCGCCGTACGTCGAATTTCTGCCACGCCTGGCAAGAAAGCAAGCACATCGCCCTCATGAGCACGCAGCGCTTCCAATATTGTCCGCCCCATTTGCGGCTCAATGCGGCCGACAACACGTGATGGAGCATAATTTGTGGAAACAGGAAATACACGCCCTTCACTTCGAATAACGGGCGCACCGCCTAGCAGCTCGGAGATAGGCTCGGCATCAAGCGTTGCCGACATAACGACTAGCCGAAGATCATCACGGAGCAGCGCTTGCGATTGCAAGCACAGTGCCAGTCCCAGATCACCATGCAAATGGCGTTCATGAAATTCATCAAACAAAATGGCACCAACTTGCTCAAGGGCGGGATCCTCCTGCAGCATGCGTGTCAGCACGCCTTCGGTTACAACTTCTATGCGTGTTCGCGGACCGATCCGTGTGTCCAGCCTTACACGGTAGCCTACTGTCTCTCCAGCCTGTTCACCGAGCGACCTGGCCATGAACTGCGCCGCCGATCTTGCGGCAAGCCGGCGCGGCTCGAGCATAATCATTTTTTTGCCCAACAACCACGGCTGATCTAGCAATGCAAGCGGAACGCGCGTCGTTTTACCAGCCCCCGGTTCTGCTATGAGCACTGCGTTGACATCGTCCTGCAGCGAATCGAGCAGCTTCGGCAATACCGCATCTATTGGGAGTTGCAGGTGATTCATTCTGATTACTCCTTCATCCATCTCGATCTATTTTACGATACGCAGCATTTGTACGACCGGACGGTTATCGCCAGGCAGCGAAGCTTCATTGCTTAATAGCTGCGATGAACCGTCGCCATCCAGAAAAATCCCGTCAACGAGCTTTCCGTCACCTATGCTATCGACAACTGCTTCACGAAATTCCGCTAACGAGCCTTTCGTTTCACTTACGATTAAATATAATGTACCTTTATCATCGTAAACGGCCGCTGAACGCAATCTTTCATCATCTGGAAAAGGAGCATGCTCCGTTACGGTTTGAGCAACCCAACGGTCGTCGTCCCCGAGGCTCATGCTGATGCCGCCTTGTGCCCAGAAGCGGGTATGATCCTTTACCTTCAGCTCAGAAGCAAGTCTTGCGATCTGCACGCTAAGCGAATCCGATGCTCCGTCCCATACAAGCGTCCCCCGTGCATATTTGACATTTTCACCGCCGGCTCCGAAATTCCCGATATCCCCGTTCACCGGAAGGCTATTAACCACACCTATGCTAAGCAGCTGATTTCCATAAAAAAATCCGCCGTTAATCCCGACTTTCCCTGCAAGAGTTACGTTGTTCTGGATAGCTTCCAGCGTCACGTAGGCAGGCTTCGTTTGCAGCACATGGAGCTTCATCCCATTAGGCGCAGCCGCTGCTGCGTATGTATAACTGAGTTTTTGATTCAGATTAGTCTGATCGTCAGGCGTACGGTTGCCCAGAGCAATAATCATCAAATACAACATAACCGCCAATACAGCCGTTATGGATGCCAATATACCGACTACGGCAAATACACGCTTCTTGCTCATCCGAGCAGTTTCTCTCGTTTGCATCTCTGTCCAATCTCCTTAGCTTTGTTCATTTAAACCAGCCTTTTGCCCGGAACCAAGCGTACATGCTAAATCCAATCACGAACATAAGCGTTAATACCGCAAAATATCCCCAGTTCCATTCAAGCTCCGGCATGTTGCTAAAATTCATTCCGTATATCCCTGCTAAAAAAGTCAGCGGCATAAAAATCGTCGTAATAACGGTGAGCGTCTTCATAATCGTATTCATCCTGTTGGAATTATACGAAATATAGCTATCGCGCAAATCAGCCGTCATCTCTCTGCAGGAGTCCATCATTTCCGATAGCTTGAGCAGGTGATCATATATATCGTGATAAAATGCTTTGTACGGCATTAATTCGTCTATGCGATCGGAATTCGTTAACCGATACAGCAGGTCACGCATCGGAATAATCGTTTTGCGCAGCCGCAGCAGCCTGGAACGAATGCTGAATATATCACTCATTGCCGTTTGGCTAAGTCCGTCGGTGCTGCCGATTTCCATATCAGCCAGCTGATCTTCAAGCTCATGCACTGCAGGGAAATATTGATCGACCAGCTTGTCCATGACCAAATAAGCTGCATACAAATGGCCGTTTTCTCCGATTTTCACGCTTGTTTTCAGCTTCGTGCGAGCCTCTTCAATTTCGGGCGAGGGCTCGTAATGGAACGTTACGATAAACCGAGGTCCTATGAATATATTGATTTCGTTAACCGTCAGCGTCTTCCGTTCAATGGAGTGAAGCACCAAAAAATGGACGTCTTCGTAATGATCTATTTTCGGACGCTGAAGCAAGTGGTAGCAATCCTCGATCGCTAATGGGTGAAAGTGAAAAAAGGTATCGAGCAGCCTGCACTCATCCTCCTTCGGATCACAGAAATCAACCCAATACCATTCGAGGTCAGCCGTCTTCAGCTGCTCAATCGTCATGTCTGTCACCCATTGTTTCTCTCTTGTAAAACCAATTATCCGAATCAAAGTTCAGGCCCTCCATTTTTACGACTGCTATAGAATTTACGATTCAGCTGATCATGCGATTGTTCTATTTTACATGATTTGCTGACGGCTGTAATTGGTAATTGACTATAGTTGTACAGATTTGTCGTTATATTTGGCATAAAGGAGCTCTTCGAACCGGCGTCTTTCATCAAGATTCAAGTCGAGCGAGCGAAAATATGATTTGTCTAGCAGCATTTTCTTGATCTCGTCATTGTTCTCAAGTATTTTGGTGAATCGCTCATCCTTGTAAACATATTCAAACCATTCATACTCACGAGCCCATTTCCTCAACTTCTTCATATACTGCCGCTGTTTGCGATTCGCGAATCGGTCTGAGCCTTCCGTTATAAATAAATCGGCAAATAATTCGAGTACGATTTCTATAAGAAATCCCATTAGCTATTCCTCCCCACAAATCATAGCCGTCAATTGGGAATATTTCGATTCGATAACTGAATAGCGCTAGTTTCTAGTTTATTAATTAATCTGAATTGTTGCAATAATGCTAGATTTAGCTCTATTCCTGTGCTTTCAAATAGTCCTAAAATGTCGCTGCCTTTATTAAGATATCGTTTTAAGTGAAGCCCTCAAATTATAACACCAAAGCTTCCGTGATTTGGATATCATTTGTCATGTCCGTAAACCAATTCGGATACAAGGAACCTGGCCGCGTTAAGTGAATCTTTCCAAGTAATTCAGCTTGTTCTTGAGTGATTTCAAAACCCTCACTCTGTTCAAAAAAGGCTAAACTAAGTACGATATTTCCTTGCAGCGTAAGATAACCATTTGCCTGTTCAAATTGCTTTTTAAATTTAGTGGAACCACAAAGAGTTACTACCTTCATTAGTGTTTTCCTCTCTTCGTCTATTTGAGCTTCGTCACTCTTACCTTTTCTTACTCAACACTTTTATTATCGCTCTTATAATCATGTATAGAGTAAAAATACAGGCCATTGTAAACAAGTAAGATGTAAACTTGAAGCTTATCCACTGTGCGGTCATGGTAACTGATCCATCAGAATTGACAACTTCAGGTGATGAATTTAACTTAAAAAAGGCCATGATCAATAAAGGTGCCGAAGCTGAAATTATTACACCTATGATTATATCTTTCAATTTGAACATTATGTTCCCCCCACGTATATTATAGTTTGTCGTTACATTTTCTCTCTTTAAAGTAAGAAGTTGCCTCGGCAGCTTTCGCGAATTGCAACAGCTAACTAGCTGCAATTGCTATGGAGCCTTCTTCTAATCTCGTTCACGAGCAAAATTTTCTCCTCTTCGGATATTGCATCGGCGATTAGCTTACGTGCTGCAATAGGAGCAATCCAAGGCTCAATGTCTGCATAACCGATGCCGGACAGCTTTTCGTATTCCTCAATAAACATGCGAATGCTAGCCTCGCGCGTTGCATTTAGAAGGACACTCGCTTCACATGGCAAATGCGGGGGTAATATAGCATATCGAATCATAATGATGTATTCGGCCAAATCCGCTTCCGGATTCCCGGACGAAGCATTGTTCCAGTCAATAATGACCGCATCGTTATCCCGGAGCAGTATGTTGCCCGGGTTCGGATCTCCATGACAGAGCTGCTGCTTCATCGGCAATTGATCCAATTGGGCGATCACTGCTAATTTGTCGGCCTCAGGCAAATATTGCGCGCGACGAATGTCACGTTTGATGTTTTCCCTTTGGATCGGCATATTCGGAACCGAATGCGTATGGATTTGATAAAAAAGTCGTGCCGTAATTCGGGCGCCGACGTAGTCGTCGAACACATTTAATGGTAGTTGCAGCTTTGACTGCTCTACTGCTCTTTCAACAAAACGCTTCATGATCGAATCGCCATAAATACGTTCGAACACAATACCCGATCGACCTTCTATTTTCACCAGCTCAAACGGCTGGGGAACAGGCAGCCCGCACTCCCATGCGATTCGACAATGATGCAATTCTGCTTGTAAAGCAGCGGTGCTCGTATTAGGCTTTGCTAATTTGACGATCTTGCTCGCGTCCTCCCAAACAAACACTTCTGCACATCCGCCTTCTCCAATTTTGTTGTCAAATTTATTGATCATGTTGTCTCGCTCCTTCTTTGGATTTAATAAGTGAGACCTTCTTTTTGCAGCAGCATCTCGTACATTTCTCGTATCATTTCAATAGCTTCGTTAATGTCCAGCTCCAAAGTGTGGGAGTTAAGAAGCGTTCCAATGCCGATTAAATAGATTGTTAGTTTTAAGAAAATGCGCTTGAGTTGATTGTCTGGTACGTCGTGCAGCCTTTTGCTGTATCTCATATAGTAAGTGGTCAATTCTTCTCCTAAAAATTGATCCGTGTGCGGATTGTATTTTCTGTATCCGGAAAGATATAAAGTTCTAAACAGTTGCTTCTCATTCTGTGCGAAGTACAGGAAACCGATTGTAATGTTCAGAGCAGGAGAATTGGCGCTGTCCTGATACTCCATCATACTATTGCGTGCAAACTCGGTTGCTTTGTCGTACACGCTCGTTTTCAACTCTTCAATGCTGTTATAGAGGCTATAAATAGGCTGGGTGGAGCATTTAAGCGACTTAGCGACGTTTCTCGCGGTTATAGACTCAAATCCTTGCTTCCGAACCAGCTCAAACGCGGCGGATAAAACTTTTTCTTTCGTTAGTTCTGCTCTTGGCGGCATCTATTCTTCCTCCATAAAAAATAACATATGTTATATAACTAATGTTATTATTTGTGATCAATTGTGTCAAGCGTAATTACACTAAGCGTACAACGGCCTCCGCCTTGCTAATCAAATCAATATAAGTGTTTAGTACTCGGGATCAGATTTAGTGGAATGCACGCAAAAAAGCCGTAGATGAACGAAGGTCCATCTACGGTGTCAAGAACATCTTTGTCATTTCTCTATCCCACCAAGTCCTAGTCCTCCTGCTGCGTCCGCGTTGCTTCAAGCACCGTCTTATACACGGCTTCGCCAATCGCACAACCGATTGTTGTAGCTGCGCCCGCATAAGCATGCACCGCGTTCCAATGCGCATGCTGAGTAACGCCAATGACAATCGCATCGGTTGTGGTACCTGTAGCTGGTTGTCCGTTTGCCCTCTCAATAATCCCTAGCTGCTGCAGCGCCGCAGTTTTGGCTTCAGTAGCCGTTATAATGGCATTAACCATTGCTGCCTCGGTCATCTGACCATCGATCAAAATAATCGTATTAATCGTTCCAGGCTTATAAGCAGAAAAGGTATTGCGCGCCAGGCCGGCTCTTGCAGCGTTACGTGTGCCGACGGTCGTGCAGCAAAGCAGCTTGAACCTGTCGCCTTCAAGTTCAGTTATTGATGCATGGGACAGCTTTGCCGCCGTTATCAGACCGATCGTATGCTGGTGATTGCAGCCCCATTGCCCGCACAGCCGCACAATATCTTGTGCAGGATCATCACATTGATAGGTAAGAGGCACTTTCCAGTTAATGATTTTTTCCGCATACGAGAATCCGCCGGGATGAACGGCGCTGCTGAGCGCATACATCCGATCGGGACAATGTGTTTCAATACGATCCTCCAGCAAACGTAAGCTCACTCCGCGCAATAATATGGACTCGTATATACTTCCGCTTCGGAATGGCTGAGTCATCGCATGCTCTCCTTATCCATGCCAAGAAGCTCATAAACAAGAGATATGTTCAGGTGGCGGCGCGCGTGCTCGGCTAATCGTTCGAACGCGTTCTCCCGCCGCTCCTGGAACCGAAGATCGGCAGGCAGGCGCTCCAGCCCTTTCGATTCGCGAATACCATTAAGCCACTCTCTGCGAAAATCGTCATTGTGCAAAATGCCATGAATAAACGTTCCCCACACCTTCCCGTCCGGCGAGCATGCTCCTTCCGCTTCATAATCGGCAGCCTCAGCCGTCTTTTGCAACGATGTTTGTACCCTTATATGAAACGGTTGAAAATTCGGCCTACCCTCCGGTTGCCAATTAACCTCACCCATATGAATCTCGTAACCTTCAATAGGAGTTGGCTGCTGCGAGCTGTTCAACCGACCATAACCCTCTACACGAACCGTTCTCTTCTCCTCCGCGAAGCTTACCTCGAATGGGAAAAGGCAAAGCCCCGCCGCTTCCTCCACTTCCGACTCCACGTGCAGCGGATCCAGAAGCCGCGTTCCAAGCATTTCATAGCCGCCGCAAATGCCGGCCGTCCAGCCGCCGTCAACTGCATGCTTTTGCAGTAAATCTGCCAATCCTGTTTCCTTCAGCCAAAGCAAATCCTCGATCGTATTTTTGCTCCCGGGAAGGATTATAGCGTCGGGGTCGCCCCACTGGTTAGCCCGATCGATATAGCGCAGCTTAATGTCCGTCTCAAAATGAAGCGGATCGAAATCCGTGAAGTTGGATATTCGCGGCAGCCTAATAACGGCAATATCCAGTTGATCGTGCTGATCATTCACAGCGGTTAAAGCATCTGAAGGCTGCTGTTTGCTGTGCGATAGAGACAGCGAATCCTCATCCTCCAGCTCCAAGTTCGGCATATAAGGCAGTACGCCGAGCACCGGCTTGCCTGTCCGGGCTTCAAGCCAATCCAGGCCAGGCTGGAGCAATGCTACGTCGCCGCGAAACTTATTAATAATAAATCCGCACACCCGGTCCCGTTCATGCTGTTCCAGAAGCTCCAGCGTACCGACTATCGATGCGAACACGCCGCCGCGATCGATGTCTGCCACAAGAATAACGGGAGAATCGGCCCACGCCGCCATTCGCATATTGACGATATCGCGATCCTTTAAATTGATTTCTGCCGGACTGCCCGCCCCTTCGAGCACGATAATGTCATAGGCTTCCCTCAGCCTTCCCAGCGATTGCTGCACGATTTCTCCGGCAATTGGCAAATAGCTCTCTCTATATTCGCGCGCATTATAATCTCGCAGCGGCTTACCGTGAACCACAACCTGCGATGACATTTCACGTGTTGGCTTCAGCAATATCGGATTCATATCAGTCGTTGCCAGGATGCCGCACGCATCAGCCTGCATTCCCTGCGCTCGGCCAATTTCCTTGCCGTCCCAAGTTACATAGGAGTTAAGCGACATATTTTGCGATTTAAAAGGTGCCGTGCGCCATCCGTCCTGCGTGAATACACGGCAAAGAGCGGCCGTTATCAGACTTTTACCGACATCGGATGCCGTGCCTTGCACCATAATCGTACGGCCTAAACCTGCTTGCGCAGCGGACATCTGTTTTGCACGCGTATCCATTAGTCCCCACGCTCCCCGTCTCGATTTATACATTTCATCATCGCCACTAGCAGAAGCTCATTATGCTCACGCAGCTTAACAGCAACGCGAATATACGTATGATCAAGTCCGGGAAACCGAGACGCGTCGCGAATAAGAACACCTTGCTTGCCCATCTCGAGCTGAAGCAT
This sequence comes from Paenibacillus prosopidis, assembly GCF_003337375.1. Lineage (GTDB taxonomy): Bacteria > Bacillota > Bacilli > Paenibacillales > Paenibacillaceae > Pristimantibacillus > Pristimantibacillus prosopidis. Next base: position 334,394 of record NZ_QPJD01000003.1, on the reverse strand, counting down.
GCTGGCACTAAGTCCAGCCTCCCGCGGAATACGAAGCAGCAAATAATTTACCGTGCTTGGGTATACTTCAAAGCCAATCGCCTGCAATTGAGCAGTAAGCCACGGCCGCTCCTCCTTCAACCATTCCAACGTCTGTGACGCAAAATCAGACTCATCCAGCACTGCCTCGCCAATTAGCTGCGCCAATGAATTAACGCTCCATGGAACCTGCAGGCGCCGCAAACCGCTTAACGCTCTTGGTGTACCTACGATATAACCGAGACGAATACCCGGTATTGAGTAAAATTTCGTCATCGAACGGATGACGAACAACCGTTCATGACGTGCAGCTTCCCGAATAAGGCTGTAACGCGATTCGTCCGGTACGAAATCCATAAACGCTTCATCGACGACCACATATGCGCCTGTATTCAAAAGCTTCATAATTAGTTCAGGCTCGACGAGTTGTCCCGTCGGATTGTTTGGCGAGCCGAGCATAAACAGCGATCCACCCGCTGCAGCGCTGGTTAATTGCTCCGCTTCAATATCTAAAACAAACTGTTTGTCCGCCGATAATTTTATCTCGTATACCGCCCCGCCTATTTTGCGGACGGCATCTCCATACTCGTCAAAGCATGGGACGGCAAGCGTAGTCAAATGCGGCTGTAGCGCACGTACGATTAAATCGATTAATTCCGCCGCTCCGTTGCCAATGACAATCGATTGCTCATCGATATCATGATGCAATGCCAGCTTTCGTCTCAGCCCGCGCACTGCCGGATCCGGGTATTGCCCTATCATGTCTGCATACGAAGACAATGCTTTTCTAACTGCGGCAGGAGGTCCAAGCGGATTCATATTCGAGCTGAAATCAACAAACTGCTCCGCAGGTAAACCAAACGCTTCCTCCGCTGTCCGCAAATCACCGCCATGACCAAACCTTTCCAGCATATGTCAGTCCAACTCCTTCTTTATATATTCAGCCATAGGACAGCCATAAACAGCAGCGCCGCTTCAATGGCTTCATTCATTGCGCCATATGTATCTCCGGTTAATCCGCCTAGCTTACGGTTAAGCCATACGGCAAGCAATCCACCACATGAGAGCGTCACTGCAAGAGCAATGAACAGGAGCACGAACGCCTCGTGCAAGGCTATTCCTTCTATTATTAAGAAAATGAAAGTAATGGCAGACGCAAGGAGCATCGAAGCAGCAGCCTGCACACCTTTAACGCCATTAAATAATGCCCCGATTCCTTCACCTGCACGCGCGTTAGGCCAGCCTGCTATCGCCATAGCCATCCAAGCACGACTCCAGACGGGACAAACGATTAGCAGCGAAAAGATAATTTCTGCTTTATCGTTAACGAGCAGCTCAGCCAACAGCGATGCTTTAAACAACAAAAGCAGCACTGCCGCAAGTACCCCCATTGCACCAACACGGCTGTCCTTCATGATTTCGAGCATGCGTTCACGGGAACGATGGCTAAGCACACCGTCTGCCGTATCCATCCAACCGTCCATATGCAGGCCTCCGCTAAGCGCCGTCCATAATGCAAGCATAAGCACAGCAGAAGGCCAAGCCGGCACAATGAATTCTAACAGCCAGGCTGCTGCAGCAAGGCAAATCCCTATTAAAGCTCCAGCCAGCGGAAAATAAATAACGCTCCTGGTAAGCACAGGTCCGTTGAAAGGAATCGTGACGGGAACGGGAAATCGTGTCAAAAATTGAAAAGCGGCTATAAGTGCTTGAACATGCAGCTTCAACGAACGACGAACCATACTGCGATCACTCCCGCAAATAAAATAAAGCTGACACCATACAATAGGCGGACCGTCAGCACAATATCATCCGGCTGAAGCGGGCGGATCGGCCAACCCATTCGTGCCCGCTCGCTCGCAACACCGAAATATACAATCTTTCCGCCGAGCTCGATCCCAAGCGCGCCTGCCACAGCTGATTCAGGTATGCCGCTGTTCGGGCTTGGATGACGGTGAGCGAAAGCGAAGACGGCATGTACCGCTCTTCCAGCATTCATACCCGGATATACCATGGCCAGAACCACAAGCATTACGCCAGTTAACCGGGCAGGAATAAAATTCAATACATCATCCACACGAGCTGAGCACCAGCCAAACTGTTTATACTTCTCGTTCCGATAGCCGACCATAGAGTCCAGCGTATTCGCCGCGCGATACAGCATCGCGAGCGGAGCGGCCCCGAGAATCGCGAATAACAAAGGTGAAACTAGAGCGTCCACTGTATTTTCAGCAACCGTCTCGACAGCAGCCCGCGAAGCCTCCCGATTGTCGAGCTTCGCGGTATCCCGTCCTACAATATAGCCGACATACTTCCTCGCTTCATCCAGCCTGCCTGCAATAAGTGGCTTATAGACAAGCATAGCAGCTTCTTTTAAGCCCTTTACGGCAATTGTCGTAGAAATAAACCATGCGCTAACCGCATAACCAAGCCATAAATGCACGGCATCCGCAGCCCAAATAATGACCCACATCACTGCACAGCTAAAAGTCAAAGTAACAAAAGTTAAAATAACACCCAGCGCCTTTACCGCCAAAGGACGATGTATCATACGCTCTGGCGCGAGTATGCTCTCTAAAAAGCGAATAAGCCGGCCCATCCATATGACAGGATGGGTCGGCCATTTCGGATCGCCCACGATCCAATCAATGACAATCGCTGCTGCCGCAAGCAGCAGCGTTTCCTGTATAGAATAGAACATCATAGCTGATCCCACCTGAACGCTTGCGATTTTAGCTCAATCGGGATACCCGCCGTTACGAGAAATACACGTTCGCAAAGTAAAGCGATTCGTTGGTTCAGCCGTCCTGCTTCGTCTCGGAACAGTCTTCCCAGCGGATAGGTAGGTACGATTCCGTCCCCTACCTCATTTGTAACGATGAGCAGCTGAAAAGGATAGTCGCGGATAGCCGCAAGCAGCTTATTCGTTTCATCCTCTAGAAGCTTGCCGCTAAGCGGCTCTTGATCGACTCGCAGAAGCCAATTCGTCAACCACAGCGTTAAGCAATCGAGCAGAACGACAGGAGGCTCTACCCCATTTTTCGCAGCCTCGGCTATTTGCTTTCCTAATCGGCCAAGCAGCTCTGCAGCGGAATAAGGCTCCTCGACCGTTTCCCACTCAAAAGCGGATTCCGTCCGGTCAAGCCGATGCTTGGCAATCCGTTCATTCATCTCATCATCATAAGACTGGCATGTTGCAATATAAATACCACGGGCCCCCGCGTGCATTGCATATTGCTCTGCAAAGGCGCTTTTGCCGCTGCGGGCACCGCCGGTTATGAGAATGGCCACTTTAAATCACCTAACCCTTAGATACGCCTGCACTCTCGAATGTCGCCATTTCCTGCATGAGATGAAGCGCAGCGTCAATAAAATGAAAGCATAATACGGCCCCAGTGCCTTCTCCGAGCCGCATTTCCAGCTGGATGGGCGGCGACAAACCGATTGATTCAAGCTGCTTTAAATGACCCTGCTCCTGAGATAAATGGGACGCAATCATATAAGGCTTTGTTTCCTCCGCAATCTGTGATGCGACCAGCGCTGCAGCCGAAGAAATGTATCCATCGATTACGACCGGGCATCCGTTCGCCGCAGCTCCGATTATAACACCTGCCAGTCCGGCAATTTCCGCCCCGCCTACCTTCGCCAGCACATCAATCGGATCGGACGAATCCGGCTTATTAACAGCAATTGCACGCTTGACTACGTCAACTTTATTCAACCAGGCCGCATCGTTAATGCCCGTTCCCCGGCCAACGGAATTCTCCGGAGACAACCCGGTCAATACGGTCGTAATAGCCGCGCTAGCCGTCGTATTGCCGATGCCCATCTCACCCGTTGCAAATAAACGGAAGCCGCGCTCTACCTGCTCGTTAACGACCTCGACGCCGACCATGATCGCACGTAACGCATCCTCGCGGGTCATTGCGGGCTGCTTTGCCATATTTGCCGTACCTCTTACAACCTTCCGGCTAACCAGAAGTTCATGCTCCAAATCTGCGTTTACGCCAATGTCCACACATACGACATCCGCTCCAGCCTGTCGAGCCAACACATTAACAGCTGCGCCGCCGTTCAAAAAGTTCATGACCATCTGCGGCGTTACCGCCTGCGGAAAGGCACTTACCCCTTCGTCGCAAACGCCGTGATCTCCAGCCATCACAATGACCGCTTTTCTTGTAAAATCAGGCCACAGCTGACCGGTAATCCCAGCGAGCTGACGCGCCATAGCTTCCAGCTTGCCTAAACTGCCTGGCGGCTTCGTTAAGGAATCAGAGTGACGTTCGGCTAACATCGCAGTCTGCTCATCAAAAGGCTTAATGCGTTGAACCGCTTCCGTAAGCTGCAAATACAATTTATTTTCCATATCCCATACCCCTTCAAGCCTGCTGCTTATATTGATTATTTATTTGAATTCGGCTGAAGCATAATTTGCGGAGTTCCCGTCAATGGATGTTCGATAACAGCCGTTACGGTTTCATAGACCTGCTCAATCAGAGCGGAAGTCAATACAGCTTGTGGCGTTCCGGCTGCCGCGACCGTACCTCGGTGAAGAACGACAAGCTCGTCACAATAAAGCGAAGCCAAATTCAAGTCATGCAGTACGGCAATAACCGTTAACTTACGTTCACGCTGCCATGCACGAACCGTATCGAGCAGCTGCACTTGAAAGCCGATATCCAAGTAGGTCGTTGGCTCATCGAGCAAAATGATAGAAGGCTCCTGCGCCATCAGCTTCGCCAAAGCGACCCGTTGCCGCTCGCCACCGCTTAGCTGATCCATTTTGCGATGCTCAAGCTCTCTTAAGCCCATCGCCGTTAGTGCTTCATCAATGGTAGTCTCCGAATCATGCTCCTCATTGCCCAGCCAGTTTTGAAACGGATATCTGCCCATGCTCACGACTTCACGGACCGAGAAGCCGACTGGCGGCAAACCGCTTTGCTGCAGCACAGCCATTTGTCTTGCAAGCTGCTTGCGCGGAAAAGAATAAATGCTTCGCCCGTTCAGCAGTACTTCGCCCTGCTTGGGTTGTTCGACGCCGGACAATAGATGCAGAAGCGTAGATTTCCCAACGCCATTTGGTCCAATGATACCGTACATTCGTCCTTTTTGAAACGAGCAGGAAAGATTATTCAGCACCGGACGCCCTTCAACTGACTGGACAATGCCTCGTGCTTCTATCATAATGAACCTCCTTGCTTCAGCTTGCGCCGGTGCAATAAGTAAGCGAAGAAAGGTGCGCCGATTAAAGCGGTAACAACGCCTAGCGGAATTTCTTTCGGCGATAACACGTTTCTCGCCAGCGTATCTGCCCATAAGACGAACACGCCCCCGCCTATCGCAGATAAAGGCGTGATCAACCGGTAATCCGGACCAACGAGCAATCGTATCAGATGCGGAACAACGAGCCCGACAAAGCCGATAACACCCGATACGGATACAGCGGCTGCCGTAAGCAGCGTTGAACTGATCAATACGATCAGCTTCGTCCGTTCGACACGAATACCAAGGTGCGCCGCGTGCCGCTCTCCAAGTACGAATAAATTAAGCGACTGGCCATATACAAGCAGCAGCGGAAATCCTACAGCAAGAAACGGCATAAGCATATACATATTGTCCCAGCTGCGCATCGCTAACGAGCCCATAAGCCAGAATAAAATTTGATTGACGACGCTTTCCGACATAGACACCATAAACGATACGAAAGCTCCCAAAAACGATTGTATGATGACTCCTGATAAAATAAGCGTTTCAATTTGCATGACGCCCTTATTGCGCGAAAGCCAGAAAACGCCAAGCAGCGTCACCGTTCCGGTACAAAACGCGACTAGCGGTATGGTCCACATCCCAAGTGCCGCTTGGAGGCCGAACAATATAATAAAAGCGGCGCCTACCGAGCAGCCCGAGGCGACACCTAGCGTATAGGGATCGGCTAGCGGATTGCGCAGTACCCCTTGAAAGCCGGTCCCTGCCAGCGCAAGACAAGCGCCAACGAGGACTGCCAGTAAAACGCGTGAAAGCCTGACCTGCGTTACGATCGCTACTTCTCCGGGCGAATAGTCAACAGGCTCGTCTGCAAGCCACGGGAGTTGGTGAATGAGAATCCCCCATACATCCCGAACTGAAATGCCTGCTGAGCCGATCGATAAACTAACAACGATAGAAACAGCAAGAAGGAGCATAGCTGCTCCTCCATACCAAAGTAATTTATGCTTCATAGGTTTATTTAACGAGATCCGGGTGAATCACTTTTACAAGCTCGAGCAGACCGTCTGCAAGACGCGGACCAACACGTACGAGCGGATCCTCAGTCACTGCATGCATTTGCTTGTTTTTCACCGCATCGATGACATCCCAGCCAGGACGGCTTTCAATGCCAACAACAATTGGATTCGGGTCCTCCTTCAAAGCAGGATAAATAATCAATTGAGGATTTTGCGTAATAACTTCCTCAGCGCTAATCTCGAACCAGCCTTGCTTAGCCGACGCAATATTTTGTCCGCCTGCAAGCGTCAGAAGCTCATCAAGGAATGTGCCGGTTCCGACTGACCAGCCCGGCGAAAACTCCAGGTATACCTTCTTTTTCTCTGCATTCTTCACCGCATCGGTGACTTGCTGCTTAGCCGTACGCATATTGTCGGCAACAGCAGCCGCTTCGGTTAGTTTATTCATAATTTTACCTAAAGTCTCGATTTTGGCAATGACTGCATCATAAGTCAATGGATCCGATGCAAATACTGTAATGTTCAATTCACGCAGCTTCGTGATCGCTTCCGTGTTCATCGAGGATGATGCAAGGACCAGATCAGGATTCAGCGCAGTGACCGCTTCAATATTGGTCGTCATATCGCCAACTTTCGGCTTCGACGCCGCTTCCTCCGGATAGTTGCTATATTCATCTACACCAACCACTTGTTCGCCGGAGCCGATTGCATAAATTGCCTCTGTCTCGCTTGGTACAAGCGTAACCACTTTCGTCGGCGCTTGCTCGAATGTCACTTCTGTTCCTGTGTCATCTTTAATAGTGAGCGGGTAAGCTGCCGCTTCTTCCGTCGGTGCCGGCTCGTTCGTCGCGCTTTGCTCCGTATTAGCTGCCGTATTGCCTGGTTTGTTCTCTGTGTTTGTGTTTGCGCCGCATGCTGCCGTAAATACGAGCATCATCGTCAGCAGCAATCCAAACAGCGTTTTCATCATACTGCGGTTGTTCCACTTCATTGTTCTCTACACCCCTATAAATTTTTTTTCGTATAAAACAAAAAAAGCATTTCTGACAAATGTGCCAGAAATGCTGTCATACGCCTCATAAAATAACAAAGCGAATAGCTTCTCCAACACCTCCCTAAGTCCACGTAGGGTAAAGCGTTATGATAAACAGGCAGGTCTCCTGACTCGGATTTCACAGCCGGTGTCTTCCCAGAGCGTAATGCCCAGTGACGTAATGCCGGTGCGCTGGCAATCGCTGAGCATACGCTCGCTTTGCCGGTCCTTACAGTGGCGGGTCCGTGCCGGATTTTCACCGGACTTCCCTATTAAGCTTCAACGAATGTCGGAGATGAAAATTTAATCTCCTCATACTAACTCGTATCAGCACCTATTTATTAACTATGAAATTATCAGTAGTTACTATACACCGTCTCTCATAATTTGTCCACCCTTACTGTTGTATTTATTATCGTTCTGCGCCATACGTCTGAAGCATAGTTAACGTAGTGACTGCTTTTACTTTATTCTTTTAAAATTGAAAGCTAAATAAGTCAATGGGAGGTAATCCTTTAACATGATGCCGCTTAACAAATCGTACGCGCCCATTTACAAGCTCATTGCCGTAACCGCACTTCTTATCGTATTTGCGCTTACCTGGATTCAATCCAGCGAAGAAGCCCCACCGCCTATTACGGAGCATTCGTTCGAGATAGGACATGCGATTTGGACGATCCGTCCTTATCCGGCAAAGGTTCTTAAGAACAATACGTTTACGCTCGAATTGACTGACTCAGCTGGAACTCCCCTGCAGGGAGCATCCTTAGCGATCAAGCTGGACATGATTGGCATGGTTTGCGGCGATGTCGTATTTAAAATGAAGGAAGCTTCTCCCGGTCACTATACAGGTGAAGGGATACCGCTAATGGCCGGGATGTGGAAGGCGACGTTAACGATTGAAAACGGCGATAAGACGTACGCATTAGAAAGGCATCTGCAAGCGGTGCGTTAAACAGCCATCCTTACCAAAGCCATGGTGAAAAGGTCGGTATAACCCCATTAACAGCTAGTCCTCTTAAGATCGATAATAATCCAACCGCAATCGCCGTAATGAGCCCTGCTTTGCGCATGAAACGCCGCCACTTTTTATTGGCAAAAGCAGCAATCGACGCAGCTAACGCCAGCGCCGGGACAGTGGATAGTCCAAACAGAGCCATAACGGAGGCTCCTTCAAATGCGGAACCCGTTGATGCCGCCGTCATTTGCATGGCATATGTCAAACCGCAGGGCAAGAATCCGAATGCAATTCCCGTTGCGAGCAGATGTACCGATTCTTTGCTCTTGGAACGGTGAATATCGCCTGCCAGTCTTTTGTGAAGAAAGGTTGACAGACGCTGCATAAGAGGAAGCTGAAACCTGCGCCACAGCCATAATAATAGAAAGCAGCCGCCAATAATAGAAGCAAGTCCTTGCACACCTGCAAGCTTACCTGCCACGTCAACAAACGAACCAACAGCTCCCATTACAGCCCCTAACACCGTGTAAGAAATAATACGTCCTGTATTATACAGCAGCGTCGACTTGCGGACGGATGCAGTCGAATGCAGGGAAACGGAGGACACGATGCCGCCGCACATCCCGATGCAGTGGGGAGCACTGAATAGTCCCGTCAACACAATTAATCCAAGCTGATGCCAAGTCATTGTCATTAACTTGCTCCTGCATAACGCTTAAGCTTACCCGTTAACCGCAGCGCGTTGGCAACGACAGAAACCGAGCTAAGGGCCATCGCTGTTCCGGCCATCCAAGGCTCAAGCAGACCGAACGCAGCGAAAGGAATGATGATGACGTTATAGAGAAATGCGAATGTCAGGTTTTGCCGGACATTTCGAATCGTCAACCGACTAATGCGAATCGCTTCGGGAATAGCTTTCAGACGCTCTAAGAGCAGAGTCATATGACCTGCGCTTAGAGCCGCATCCGTACCATCCCCCATCGCAATCCCAACGTCTGCAGAAGCGAGTGCCGGAGCGTCATTCCAGCCATCGCCTGCCATGGCAACCCGTTTCCCTCTTCGCTTCAGCTCTTCAACAAGCGCAAGCTTGCTCTCTGGAAGCATCGATGCATGCACCTCGGAGATGCCTAGCGCTTTTGCCGCGGCGCGGGCAGGCGCTTCATGGTCACCGGTTGCCAGAAGAGCGGTCACACCGAGCTCCTTCAATTCCTTCACCGTCTCGCGCGCGTTAGATTTAATCATGTCGCTTAACGCTAGAACGCCAACGCATTCCCTTTCGATTGCTGCGTACAGTACCGTTTCACCAGCCGTTTCACGAGCCTGCGCGAAGGCCTGCACCTCTTGGCCCATTTGCCAGCCCCGTCCTGCTGCAAAACGGGCATTGCCGACCGCGAACGCTTTCTTCTCTATAACAGCTTCAACCCCGCCACCAGGGGTATATGCTAGTTGTTCGGCCTCCGGAATAACAAGTCCAAGCTTCACTGCTTCACGTCTGATTGCAGCTGCCAGCGGATGCGCAGATTCAGATTCGGCAGCGGCTGCCAGCCGCAATAACGAAGCCTGGCTTCCCTTAACCGCAAGCATCGCGCTAACACGCGGCTTTCCTTCGGTCAACGTGCCGGTTTTATCGAAAATAATAGTTTGGATTCGCGCCAGCCTCTCAAGTGCACCCGCTTCCTTAGCAATAATGCCTTGCTTTGCCAGTCTACCTGAAGCGATGACAAGCGAAATCGGCGCTGCTAAGCCGAGCGCGCACGGACACGCCGCCAATAAGACCGCAATTGCGCATACGAACGCCTTACTCCAGTTGCCGGGATCGAGCAAAGCCCCCCATAAAATGACCGTTAATAGAGCGAATACGAGCATAATTGGTACAAACCAGCTTGCAGCCGCGTCAACATTACGCTGAATAGCCGATTTTGACCGCTGCGCTTGTCTGACAAGCTCCTGAATACGGTTAAGCATCGTATTGTGACCAGCTGCTTCTGTCCGTATGCGTAGACGGCCGCTTTCGTTGCGTGTACCCGCCCATATAGGGTCGCCCTCACGCTTCGTAATTGGCAAGCTTTCGCCTGTAAGCAGCGACTCATCCGCCGAGGAAACTCCACCGCAAACAATACCGTCAACCGGCACGATTTCTCCAGCCTCTACGATCACGATGTCGCCGGCTCGAACAAATTCCGTTTTCATGTGAATGACTTCCCCTGCCCGTTCGACGGCAGCCATTTGACCTTGCAGCTTGCCGTAGCCGTCAGAGCCTTGCTGTGCGCGGAGCGAGGCCGCGGTTTCAATATATTTGCCAAGCAGGACAGCCGTGATGACCACAGCAGACGTTTCGAAATATAGCGCGGGCGCATGAGCGGCAGCATCCGACTGACGAAGCAGTCCGTCCTGAAAAACCACATAATGACTGTATAAATAAGCGGCAGTCGTGCCTAAAGCGACAAGCACATCCATATTCGCGCTGCGCTGACGCAGTGCATAATAAGCCCCAAAATAAAACGGCATTCCAATGACAAATTGAATAATGCTGGCAAGCGCTAATTGAAGCCATGGCATCAATAGCCATGCTGGCAGCAGGCCGAGAAGCGGCTCAAGCGGCGGAAGATGACGGATCATGCCGGCAAGGAGCGGAAGCGTAAGAATCGCTGCAACGATAAGCCTCAGCCTGAGGGTGTTATGCTCCTTATATAATCCTTGCCGGGGAGATTCGCTCATAAGCGCAACAAACCCGAGCTGCTTCACACGCTCTGCAATTTGCTGAGGCTGCAATAGATGTGCCGAATATTGTACCCATGCCGTTCGAAGCGGGAAACTGACCGCCGCCATCTGCACTCCTTCCATTTTGCCAATGGCCTTCTCTATACGTACCGCACAAGCCGAACAGCTCATTCCTTGCACGGCAAAATCTATCGTTACACTCATATCTGACTTATCCGCAAGCTCTGTATGCTTCAACCGCCGCACCCGCCTTCCACTCTTCGCCGATATATGCCTGTACCTCTGCGTTAAACTATATGACAGGCAAGCGAATTGCATGAATGGAACATGCAGCTACATTCTCTTCGGGGTTGGCAGACCTAGTATTTCAAGTGCTTCCTGCATGGTCTGCTTATAACGGTCCGTCAGCCATAGTCGAAAGCTTCTCTTCTGACCTTCCGCTTTCAGGATCGGACATGTTGCATAGAAGTGATTGAACAAGGTAGAGAGGTCATGAACATAGTTGCACAAATAATTCGGAGCAAGCTCATTTGCCGCTGCTTGCAGCGTCTCCGGCCAATAAGCAAGCTGTCTCAGCAGACTGTGTTCCTGCAGCTCAAGCTCTTGGAACATTTGCCATTCTGATGGCATAGTTATGGACGTTTCGTTCGCTTTATCCAAAATGCTGCATGAACGCGCATAGGAGTAAAGCAAATATACACCCGTATTGCCAGACACTTCCGTTGCTTGCTCGAGGTCAAATACGACCTCCGTTTGAAGATGGAACCTTAACAGATAGTATCGAATAGATGCCGCTGCAATGGCGCGACTGGATAGACCGGCTTTACGGGAACGCTTAGCGTCAATAATGAGCGCCATGCGCGCCAAGAACTCCGCAATCTTAATCCCGATACCTTGTCTGCCCGACATCGCATAAGCGTGCTTGCCATCTGATGTATCAATGCCTAACCCTTTTGCTGTATCGGGACTTAGGGATACCACTCCGTAGCTGACATGTCTGAGATTAGCTGCTTGCTCCTCGAAGCCTAAAGCGAGCAGCGCCTGCTTCACCATAGCCTGAGGATACTCCTGTCTTTGGTCGATTACGTTAATGACCATATCCGCTTGGCCGATTTGCTTCTTCACGCCGTTCGGGTGCGTGGACCAAAGGCGATCCGAAAACTTTTTGTACCGGAAATCTTTATCCAGCATGCCAAACTTCCAAAGATGATAAGCAATATCCTTGGCCGTATAGGTCAAAATGCCATTGGAGCGAACCAATACTTTATCGGATTGGAACTCGGATTGCGATGGGTCCCCTATACCTCCGTCGTTATCCGGCTGTTTGAGCACCCAGCACCCTTTCAGCTTGCCTTCCTGCTCTTGGCGGAAAATAGACGTCATCTGCAGAAGCTCAAATGCCCGCGCCCAAAATCCTTCACGTACGATGCTGCTTTCCCACACTAGAACATCATAAGCGATACCAAACTGCTTCATTTCCTCGACATGCTCGCGAACGATTCTTTCTGCGATCAGCAATCCCATCCACGCTATATTGGAATGGCCTTCTTCCAGCTCCGTCAGGACTTTCGTACGATGCTCAAGCAAATCTGGTTGTTCCTTGTAGACTTTATTGATTTTGGCGTACGTCTCCCAGCAAAAATCGCCAAACCGCAGGTAGGGCTGCTCCGTCGATGTATGAAGGATCCCGACAACCGTATCGGCGAGCTGGTTTCCGAGGTCATCGATATAGTTATGCACTTCGATCTGATGACCTGTTTTTTTCAGCATACGCGCTAAAGTATCTCCAATACAGGAATTGCGCAAATGACCGATATGGGCTGACTTATTCGGATTAATCGACGTGTGCTCGATGAGAACCTTTTTACCGGATGGATGTGTTGCACTCGTTAGAAGGTCCGATTGAAACGCCCACTTTTGCCAATCCAAATAAAAATTAATGAAACCTGGCGGAGCAACTTCAATTTTGTTAATAATGGAGCTCAGATTTGTGTGTCCGAGCAGCCTCTCTTTAAACTCGTGGGCGATTTGGAACGGAGCGCGCTTTAATAGCTTTGCAAGCTGCATGGCGATATTACTGCTATATTCTCCGTGTTCAAGATTTGCCGGGTGTTCAACCGTTATCTTTAGATTTTCAGGCCGCAGCAGGCTGGCCTCCTGCAGGATGTCTTGCGTAATATCATCAATGGCTGACGTGATTTTTCTACTTATCATCGCTTTTTCCTCCATTCGCCTAAAACAAAAAGGCTCCCGTCTCTAATTAAGAGACGAGAGCCGAAATGTTCCCGTGGTACCACTCTAAGTGTCAACCCTAAGGAGGATTAACCACTCGCTTTTGTAACGGTCGATGACCGGATCTGCCTACTGCGACATGCTCGGTTCGGCAAACCATTTCCCGGGTCCGCTTCATCTTAGACATCCGTACCGGCTTCCACTGACCCGGCTCGCTGTGACTATCCGTCATAGACTACTGTCCCATTCATAAATGTTAATCCTATTAGCCAATTGTTTCTTAGATGTATTTATACAGGAATTGGGTATTTGTGTCAAGAAAGAAGTTCTCCTCATACTATAAAGCCACAATAAACACGCTTTGGGGGAAATACAAACATGAATGTATACCTTGATGATAAAAGGCCCTGCCCTTCAGGATTTCACTTAGCAAGGACAGCTAAAGAGTGCATCACGCTAATTAAATCCAATAAAATCGCAACGCTCTCATTGGATTACAACTTAGGTCATGGTAACCCGACCGGATACGAAGTAGTCAAATATATGATTGCGAATCATCTATATCCCCGAAAAATCATCATTCATAGTGCTAGTGCGTTCGGTAGGAAACGGATGTTTAAGCTGCTTCAAAAACATAAGCCGCAACAAGTTTCAATTTATATACGCCCTGCTTTACAAGCTTATACTAAGCAGGAATAACTTCTTTGTTACCACTGTTAAACGCCAGTACAGCGGTTGTTGCATCCGTTGTCTGGCGTCGTCTTTATCAATGTAATTAGAGTAGTCTTATTCTTGTTCCAATACTCCCGTTGTCTCTTGTGATGCCATTTGTTTTTGCGCTTTCGCAACTTGATTGCGTTCATGATTGAATTCGTTAGATTCGCTGAATTTTTTATTATCATTTTGAAGCTGTTCTTCTGTCTTTACTGATTCCGACTCCAGCATATGTATCCCCTCCCGCCTATAACTTCAAATTTTCTGTATCCTTCTTTTCTCTCAAAGTTACGTGTAGTATGTCCATAAGATGGGAATTAATTTCTAAGCGAAGATAAAAACAACCATATATTTATCCATAGACACTACTGGATTACCTGAAAGTGCTTAAAGCACTTCAAAGTGCGTACTTTCCAAGTGCAGCTCCTCCATTCAAAATAATAGTGAATGAAGCACATTATAAGGAGCTGAAACACTATGAATAATGAATCCCCCGTAATGCGCAAAATCGCCTTGGTCGTTGGCGCAAATGGTGTTATCGGCCGCAATCTCATCGATCACCTCGCTGCTCTGCCAGATTGGGACGTGATTGGATTATCCCGTCGAGGCGGAGAACCAAACGGCCGTGTCCAGTATGTGGCGGTCGACCTGCTCAATAAAGACGATATCAATGAGAAGATAAGCCGTTTTACTGAAGTAACGCATATCTTCTATGCAGCCTATCAAGACCGCCCTACTTGGGCTGAACTTGTTCCACCGAACCTCGCGATGCTAGTGAACATTGTCGAAGCGATCGAACCCATTGCGCCTAGTCTGAAACATGTCAGTCTAATGCAGGGCTACAAGGTATACGGTGCACATCTCGGCCCGTTCAAGACGCCGGCCCGCGAGACCGACGCTCACCATATGCCGCCTGAGTTCAATGTCGATCAGCAAAATTTTTTAGAACAACGGCAAAAAAGCAAGTCCTGGACATGGTCGGCGCTTCGTCCGTCGGTCGTCTGCGGCTTCTCGCTGGGTAATCCGATGAACCTTGCCATGGTTATTGCGATCTATGCCTCAATCTCAAAGGAGCTTGGCTTGCCGTTGCGTTTTCCAGGCAAGCCAGGCGCTTATAGCAGTCTCTTGGAGATGACGGATGCCGGGCTCTTGGCTAAGGCAACGGTCTGGGCGGCGACTGACGAGAGTTGTGCCAATCAAGCGTTCAACATTACGAACGGCGATCTGTTCCGCTGGAACGAGCTATGGCCGAAGATCGCCCGCTATTTCGGCTTGGAGATAGCGCCCCCTCTGCCAATGTCACTGGATGTCGTCATGAGCGACAAAGAGGAGCTCTGGAACACGATGGTCGAGAAGCATGAGCTTGCATGGCATTCCTACAATGACGTATCCTCCTGGCGTTTTGGCGACTTCGTGTTTTCATGGGATTATGACTTCTTTGCCGATGGATCGAAAGCCCGCCGCTTTGGTTTTCACGAATACATCGATACCGAAGCGATGTTTATGAACATCTTCGACGACTTCCGACGACGCAAGGTTATCCCATAATCAATGATACCAGATAAGCCGTCCTGTTAATTTGGACGGCTTATCGAATATGTTATTACGTTGCTTCGAATCGGGGAGGGGCCAGAACGTCAGCCTTACTGCCGTATATTCTCTCAATATGCGTGTCTCCCCACCTGCACATCAAATGCAGGATCTCCTTAAGACTCCAGCCGTACTCAGTCAACTCATACTCAACTTTCGGTGGAACCTGGTTATAAGAAATGCGTGTGACGACGCCCGCCTCTTTTAGCTCCCGAAGCTGCTGTGTTAACACTTTTTGGGTAATTGCAGGTATCAAGCCTTTCAACTCGTTGTTGCGTTTCTTTCCGAAGGTTAAATAAAAAAGTATTACGGGTTTCCACTTCCCGCCAATGACTTCCAGCGTAGCTTCTACCGCAGTGTTGTATATTTTTTCAGGCTTTTTCATTGCTCCACCCCGCCTCCCCTAAATACGTCATTTGATTGTAGAAGTTAAAAAGATTGTGCAAGACGGAAACCAAGGTCATCTATGAAAAATGACGGATGGCTACGACGACGGCACGAAGCCCCACAACCCCTGGCCTCTTCAGCCCAGCTGCCTCCTCAAAAAATTCGGTAGGAGCCGTACACTTGTTCATCATATAAATCCCAACACCACTCCCAAACATTCCCTAACATATCATACAGACCCCATGCATTCGGTTCCTTTCTTCCTACTTCATGGATTTTGCCTCTTGAATTTCCATTGTACCAGGCAATCTAATCAAGCTCTCCGTATCTGTAACCAGTAGTCCCTGCTTTGCATGCATATTGCCACTCTGCCTCTGAAGGAAGCCGATAGCCGTTTGATTCCCAATCACAAATAAAGTTTTCACCATCATTACTTATTGAATAACACTCTTTCAGTCCAGCTTTCTGTGAAAGTAGATTACTAAAAGAAATTGCATCATTCCAAGAAATATTCACAACCGGTTTTTGATCTCCCTCTAAAGAATTAGGTGATTTATTTGTAATAGCATAGTATAAACCCATAGTTACAGGATACTGGGCAAGAAGAAACGGTCTTATTTCAGCTTTCCATTTTCTTTTTATTCTATCGTCTCTTAATTCTATTTCTCCCCCTGGAATCTTTACCATTGGATAGTCAATGTCACTCTTTATTTCATTTAACACCCTACCACCTCCTAATGAACTTTTTACAAATTTTACCTTAATCAGAGCCGATAAATCAATACAAAAACTTTTAACTTGTATGTGGCTTTTTATCTCCCTACGGTGTCTAATTGAATGTAAGGTCAAGAGGAGGTTCCTACAATTGTCTAGAGCTCATGACAAAAGCCCTGTTTATCCGGATAAAGAGGGCAACATCAAACAATTTGAAATCAGCTATGATCAATATCGCAAAAGAATCCGCAAATATCTCTCGTTGAAAGTAAATCCTATGATTGTGGATGACTTAACGCAACAAGTATTCTTAAAGGCAATAGAAAACATTCATACTTTTAAAGAAAATTCCAGTTTATTCACTTGGATTTTCAAGATAGCTCAGAATACAGTGAAAAATGAATTTCGAAGTTTATCACGAAAAAAAGAAATTAACTATGATTTTGCAGATTATGAATCACAGTCTGTCTCTCTTGACTTTGCTAAGAATGTTGAAATTCGTATTGATATTAGTTCTGCGTTAAAACAACTAAATGAACTAGACCAACAGATTATTTCTTTGCGCTTTTTTGTGGACTGTACCTTATTGGAAATTTCCAAGATCGTTGGAATGCGTGAGAGTGCGGTAAAAAACAGGTTGTACCGGTCACTAGAGAAATTAAGAAGAGAATTAAAAGAATGGGGTGATATTACCATAATGTCTATTCAAGAAATAATATCGATTGTAAGTAAAAGTGAAGCAAATGACACGAATGATAGTCTGAAGAAGGTGCATCATGACTTATTTAATGAACTTAAGGATCATGTTGAAAGAATTTCAACAAAATTTAAACACCATCCATCCAGAAAAATTATCATTGAAATTTATCCAGATCTTCCGACTTTCCATCAAGCTGTCGGAGAAGCAAATGCCCCTAATTGGTTCATGGGCACTTTTGAGGAAAACAAATTAAAGATTGTTTCCCCTTTAAATCCTGGACCAGAGCATACGTATCAATCTATTCTTAAATCCACTGTGCATTTGTTCACAATGTGGTTAATTAGTGACATTAATCCCCTTTCTCCGAAATGGTTGCGTCAGGGCATTGGAGGATATGAAGCAAAACTAATGTCCAAAGAGTATATTAAAAGCACTACTTCAGATGCAATCGAGAATCTTGATATCCCAACTTTTCAAGAATTAAATAACGATACTTGGGATTTTGAAACAATGAATGGTTTTCAGTTTTCTTATTTAATTGTGGAATTCATTGCTGATAAATATGGATTAGATGCATTAAACAAAGTGATTAGGAATCCAAATGATTTTAATGGAATCTTTCAACGTTCTGAGTTAGACCTGTATGAGCAATGGGTTGAGCATATTAGAAATAAATAATAATATTCTTGACATGCCGGTTAACAGAAAAGGCTGCCGACCCATTTGGTGTCGACAGCCTGCTCTACTGTTTATTGTGCTGTATTATCCATCCATTGGAAATGGAAGCTTCCCTTTTGATCCAGTCTCTCGAACGTATGCGCCCCGAAATAATCCCTTTGCGCTTGCAGCAAATTAGCCGGCAGCCTCTCTGTACGATAGCTGTCATAATAAGCCAAAGCGGATGCAAAGGCAGGTACCGGAATCCCTCTGGTTACGGCAATCGAGATGACTTTTCTCCAAGCTTCCTGATACTTGTCAACGATCCCGCCGAAGTATTCGTCCAAAAACAGGTTTTTCAGAGCCGGATCCTTATCATAAGCATCCTTAATATTTTGTAAAAACCCTGCTCGGATGATACATCCCCCACGGAATATCATCGCAATGCTGCCATAGTTCAAATTCCAATTGTACGCATCGGATGCAGCTCTCATTTGCGCAAAGCCTTGCGCATACGAAGCGATTTTGCTTGCATACAAAGCTTTGCGAACGGCCTCGATGAATTCTTTCGGATCGCCGTCATAGCTTGATGCCGCAGGACCGTTCAGCTTCTTGCTTGCGGCTACGCGCTCTTCTTTCATTGCGGATAGGAAGCGTGCGAATACGGATTCGGTAATAATGGACAGCGGAACTCCCAAATCCAATGCGCTTTGACTGGTCCATTTCCCAGTACCTTTTTGCCCGGCCGAATCGAGGATCACATCCACCATCGGTTTGCCTGTCACCGGATCTGTCTTCGAGAAAATATCGGCTGTAATCTCAATCAAATAGCTATCCAATTCGCCGTTGTTCCATTCTGTGAAAATGTCATGGAGCTCGTTTGTGCTTACGTTCAGTACATCCTTCAGCAAGTGATACGCTTCGCCAATAAGCTGCATATCGCCATATTCGATACCATTGTGCACCATTTTAACATAGTGGCCGGCGCCGTCTTCCCCGATATAGGTCGAGCAAGCATCGCCGTTCACTTTAGCGGAAATGGCCGTCAAGATTGGCTCAACCAGCTCATACGCGCTCTTTTGCCCGCCTGGCATAATCGCCGGACCTTTCAACGCACCCTCTTCGCCGCCCGATACGCCAGCTCCGATAAAGCGGAAACCTTTAGCTTGCAGTTCTTTGTTTCGTCTTTGCGTATCAGGGAAATAGGCGTTTCCGCCATCGATCAGAATATCTCCTTGACTGAGGTACGGAACGAGTTGATTAATAGTATCGTCCGTAGGTTGTCCCGCTTTGACCATAATTAAAATCTTGCGCGGCGTCTCAAGCGATTGGACGAATTCCTCTACGCTGAACGTACCCACGAAGTTCTTACCCGCCGCTTCTTCCAGAAGCTCATTTGTTTTTTCCGGTGAGCGGTTATATACAGCAACCGAGAACCCTTTGCTTTCGATGTTCATCGCTAGATTTTTACCCATTACGGCCAAGCCGACAACGCCAATTTGCTGTTTACTCATAGTACCCTGCCTCTCTATTATTCCTGTCCTTTTGCAGATAAACGCTTGATGAGCTCGGCTTTCTGTGCCTCGAAGCCAGGCTTGCCCAATAGAGCAAACATATTGACCTTGTAAGCCTCGACGCCCGGTTGATCGAACGGGTTCACGCCAAGCAGCAAGCCGCTGATCCCGCATGCCTTCTCGAAAAAGTACACCATTTCGCCGTACGTATATTCATTAAGCTCATCCAGCTCGACGATCAAGTTAGGTACGCCGCCGTCAACATGGGCAAGCCTTGTACCTTCGGCTGCCTTCTTGTTTACTTCGTTCATCGTCATACCGGCAATAAAATTCAAACCGTCCAAATTGCCCGCGTCTTCTTGAATATTCAGCTCGACCCGCGGCTTCCCAACTGTTAGCACCGTCTCGATCAGATCGCGCCGGCCCTCCTGAACATATTGGCCCATTGAATGTAAATCAGTCGTAAAATCGACGGAGGCCGGATAAAGCCCCTTCTGGTCTTTGCCCTCGCTTTCGCCGAACAGCTGTTTCCACCATTCGGAGACATAATGCAAGGATGGTTCAAAGTTAGCCAGCAGCTCAATTGTTTTTCCCTTACGGTAAAGGGCATTGCGAACGGCCGCATATTGATAGCTTTCATTGGAAGCAAGATCGGCATTATTATATTTCCGGGCAGCGGCTGCCGCTCCCGCCATCATTTGATCGATATCGAGTCCAGCAACGGCAATGGGTAGAAGCCCTACCGGTGTTAGAACGGAATAGCGCCCGCCTACATCGTCAGGAATGACAAACGTTTCGTAGCCTTCTTCATCGGCAAGTTTTTTCAATGCGCCCTTAGATGAATCGGTTGTAGCAAAAATACGTTTTTGCGCTTCCTCTTTACCGTATTTTTTCTCTATATAATCACGCAAAATACGGAATGCGATAGCCGGCTCCGTCGTCGTTCCCGATTTGGAAATGACATTCAGGGAAATATCTTTGCCCTCAAGCAGTTCCAATAAATGAGTAATGTACGTTGAACTGATATTTTGGCCGGCAAAATAAACCTGGGTATTCCCGCTCATCTGATTGTGAAACGTATGGGACAGCGCTTCGATCGCCGATCTGGCGCCCAGATAAGAACCGCCAATACCGATAACGATCAAAGCATCGGAATGGCTGCGAATACGCTGCGCAGCCTGCTTGACTCGCGCAAATTCTTCTTGATCATATTGAAGCGGCAGATCTACCCAGCCCAGATAATCGGATCCCGGGCCTTGCTTCTCATGAAGCATACGGTGAGCTGTGTTCACGAACTCGCTGAAGTAATCCACTTCATGCTGCCCAATAAAAGATAATGCATTTGAATAATCAAATGAAATCGTCATCTGCAAGGTCTCCCCTTCTTATTGGACTGTCTTTTTCCAATCACTAGCGAATTTCTCCATTCCTTGATCCGTAAGAGGATGCTTGGTTAGCTGCTCAATTACGCTGAACGGAATGGTTGCGATATGGGCACCTGCCATTGCCACGCGAGTAACATGATCAGGGTGACGAACCGATGCGGCAATTATTTGTGCATCCAGGTTGTGTACACGGAACAGCTCGGCGATTTTGGCAACGAGCAGGACACCGTCTTCCGAAATATCATCCAAGCGGCCAAGAAACGGCGAGACATAGGTAGCGCCTGCGCGAGCGGCCAATAGCGCCTGGTTAACCGTGAAAATCAAAGTCACGTTTGTTTTAACGCCTTTTTTCGTCAGGTAACGGCATGCCTCCAAGCCTGCAAGCGTCATCGGAAGCTTGATCGTGATGTTTTTGTCATAATTATTGATTTTGATCAGTTCGTTTGCTTGCTCAATCATTTCTTCAGCCGTAATCGCATCAGGCGTTACTTCGGCGGAAACGGATTCCACCTCAGGAACTTCCTTCAAAATTTCTTCAATTCGGTCTTCGAATTTCACGCCTTCTTTGGCAACCAAGGATGGATTCGTCGTAACGCCGGACAAAACACCGATTTTATACGCTTTTTTGATGTCTACCAAGTTTGCTGTGTCGATAAAAAATTTCATAATTAATTACCTCCGATTGTTTTGGGTTAATTTTTTATTATTTTAACAATTGCTTCGTTAAACGAACGACGTTATCAGTGGAGAAACCGAAGTATTCCAGGACTTGGTTGCCCGGTCCCGATGCACCGAACGTATCGATCGTCACTAATATGCCGCTTGGTCCTACGTAACGGTCCCAGCCAAGCGAAATTCCGGCTTCAATGGCTACCCGATTGGATACGGAGTCAGGAAGAACGCTTTGCTTGTAAACATCCGGCTGACGTTCGAACAGCTCTCTGCTCGGCATGGCAACAACACGTACGGAGATGTTATCCCGCTCAAGCTCCGCTTTGGCGTTCACAGCAAGCGATACCTCCGAACCGGTTCCGATCAGGATGACATCCGGCTTATCGTTTGTTTCAGTCAGAACGTAAGCTCCTTTAGCTACTGCGTCAACATTGGCTTTTGTCGACTCATATATCGGGAGATTTTGTCTGCTCAATACAAGAGCAACCGGACCTTCATTTTGCTGCAGCGCATACGCCCAAGCGCTCGACGTTTCATTGGCATCGGACGGTCGAATAACCGTAAGACCCGGGATGGTACGCAGCGCAGCCAAATGCTCGACAGGCTCATGCGTAGGTCCGTCTTCCCCAACGGCTATCGAATCATGGGTAAAGACGTAAATGACAGGCAGCTTTTGCAGTGCAGCCAGACGGATAGATGGACGCAAATAATCGCTGAATACGAAGAAGGTACTGACGAACGGTTTTACGCCTCCATGCAGCGCCATACCGTTGCCGGCTGCGCCCATCGCATGCTCACGGACGCCGAAGTAAATATTGCGTCCCGCGTAAGATTCAACCGCGAACATTTGCTCCCCTTTAATATCTGTCATCGTCGAATGCGATAAATCGGCGCTGCCGCCAAAAATAGCAGGAACGGTTTTTACGTAGTGATTGATAGCTTCGCCGCTCGCTACGCGGGTTGAAATCGTCTTGGATGCATCAAACGTCAGGATATTGGAAGCGTCAATTGAAACGGTACCGTCAATAACTTGTGCGAGTTCCTTGCCTTGAGCCGGATATTGGACCGTATAAGAAGCAAGCAGTTTGTTCCATTCTTCTTCTTTAAGTCCGCCCTTGCTTTTAAGCTGCTCGAAATGAGCTTTAACCTCTGCCGGAACGGTGAACTCTTCCTCGTAATTCCAGCCGTAAACTTCCTTGGTGGCCTTCGCCTCTTCTTTGCCGAGCGGATTGCCGTGTACTTTATTCGTTCCAGCTGCCTTGCTGCCGTAACCGATAATCGTCCGAATCTCGATGAGCGTAGGCTGCGAATCATTTTGCTTAGCTGCCGCAATCGCTTCTGCAATACTCGAAATATCATTGCCGTCCTCAACGCGTAAATATTGCCAATTAGCCGACTCCGCTCTTTTTTGAACATTCTCTCCGAAAGAAAGGTTTAGTGCTCCGTCCAAAGAGATGTCGTTGGAATCGTACATGACGATCAATTTGCCAAGCTTCATATGTCCAGCCATGGACATCGCCTCGTATGAAATGCCTTCCATCAGACAGCCGTCTCCGACAAGCGCATACGTATAATGGTCAATGACCGAGTAACCGTCTTGATTGAATTTTGCGGCCAGATGAGCTTCGGCCATCGCCATTCCGACTGCCATCGCAACCCCTTGTCCCAAAGGACCGGTTGTGGCATCAACGCCATCCGTGTGCCCGAATTCAGGATGTCCCGGTGTCTTGCTGTTCAGCTTGCGGAACTGTTTCAAATCGTCAAGCGACACCTGATAGCCGGACAAATGCAGAAGGCTGTACAGCAAAGCGGAACCGTGACCTGCAGACAATACAAAACGGTCGCGGTTAAACCACTTGGAATGGCCGGGATTGTGACTCAAAAATTGGGACCAAAGGGTGTACGCCATCGGCGCTGCTCCCATTGGAAGCCCCGGATGACCGGAATTGGCGCTGTTAATGGCATCAATTGACAAGGTGCGGATCGTATCGATCGCTAACTGTTCAATGGTTTGTGTTGTAGGCATATTGTTTCCCTTCCTCTGCTTCAATTTCTTGTTCAGGCTTGGTATCGAACCACCAATGATAGCCGTCCTGGGCTAGTAACGCATCGGACTCGACAGGCCCATTAGTGCCCGCTGCATACGGATGAAGCGGAACCAGGTTCTCTTCGAATGCTTCCAGGATCGGCTCAACCCATGCCCAGGACATTTCGACTTCATCCCAATGGGCAAAAAACGTAGCGTCGCCGTGCATTGCATCGTGAATTAAATTTTCGTAAGCCTCGGGAAAATCCTTTTCACCTGGATGAAGGTCGATATGAATAGGTTTGAATTCCCCTTTATGCTGGGGATCCTTCGTATTTATTTGAAGCGTAATGCCTTCGTGAGGACTCATTTCAATGACAAGAAGATTAGGTGCTATGAGATCTTCGCTTGCCGATAAGGTCTGCTTAGACGGATCTTTAAATTCAATAACGATCCGCGTCGATTTCTCCTTCATTCTTTTGCCTGTACGGATATAGAAAGGAACTCCCCGCCAAAAGTAATCATCGATTTGCAATCTGGCGGCAATAAACGTATCGTTCTTAGATGCAGGAGCAATGCCCGGCTCGGACGTATAGCCGATTACCGGCTTTCCTTGGATGCTTCCTGCTTCGTACTGCCCGCGGATAACGCTGGCTCCAACATCCTGTTTTTGCAGCGGCTCGAGGGCCTCCATTACCTGCTTCTTCTTAAAGCGCACCTTATCGGAGGCGCTCTTCTGAGGCAGCTGAATCGCCGTCATCATAAGCAATTGCAGCATATGGTTCTGGAACATGTCTCTTATCGCGCCTACGTGATCGTAATAACCCGCTCTTTCTTCCACGCCGACGGTTTCATTTGCCGTAATCTGCACGTTGGCAATATGACGGTTGTTCCATAACGCCTGTATGACCGGGTTGGTCTGCTGCAAAGACTCAAGCCTCTGCACCATCGGCTTGCCGAGATAATGATCGATCCGGTAAATCTCATCTTCCGCAAAAGCATTGCTCAGCTTCTGATTAAGATCACGGGCAGATTGCAAATCATGTCCGAAAGGCTTCTCGATCACAAGACGCTTCCAGCCATTTGCGGAACCTAGCCCGCTATCTTGAATGTTGGCTGCGATTGTTTCAAAAAACTCAGGTCCAACAGATAAGTAAAACATGCGATTCGGTGGAATGCGAAGCTGCTCTTCCCGCTGTTCAATGAGCAGCAGAAGCTTCTGATAATCTTTCTTTTGGCCAATATCCAGAACGCTGTACCGGAATGCCTGCAGGAATTCTTTCAGCAATGCAGGGTCGTTCGCTTGGCGTCTGGAAAAATCTCGAAGAGATTGCTCGACATTTGCCTGAAATGATGCGTCAGTCCATTCTCTTCTTCCAAGGCCGATTAAGGAAAAAGATCGCGGCAGCTTATTATCGAGGAACAAATTATACAGGGCCGGGTAAATCTTTCTTTTGGCTAAATCCCCTGTTGCTCCAAACAAGACAATCGTGATTGGCTCCATTCTCCATCTCCTTCCATCAGAGCTTAATTGTTACGTCCGGCATGATATTAACGTCAGTTAAAGTAACATGAACATTATCCCACTCCGCATGCTCTGGTTTCTTTTCTGTAATTCCACTATAATACGATTAGCGGACATACAAGTAATTAATATATTTTACAGGAGCTATAGATCACGTCTATGAATAACGAATTGTATAAAGTTTTTTATTGGGCATCGAAGACAGGAAGTCTGACACAGGCTGCCAAAGCGTTGTATCTCACACAACCAAGCGTCAGCCATGCTATCAAACAGCTGGAAGACAGCTTTGGCATCACATTGTTTTACCGGAATTCCAAAGGCGTTGAGCTGACGCAAGAGGGCGCTATACTGTATTCCTATATTGAGCAGTCTCAGATCTTAATATCGCTGGCCGAAGAAAAAATGGCCGCGCTTAGAAATTTGGACAGCGGCGAGCTGCGTATCGGCGGTAGCGATTCGCTGTTTAAGCATTACTTGCTTCCTTATTTGGAAGATTTTCATAAGAAGTATCCCCGCATTAGATTGCACCTGAATCATGGAACGACGCCGGAAGTTATTGCTTTCTTGAAAGAAGGAAAAATTGATTTGGGCGTCGTTCGTATGCCGATCGACGATCCTCAGCTGGAAGTGAGGGAAAGTATTCAGCTTAGGGATTGCTTTGTAGCGGGGGAACGTTATGCCGAGCTTAAGAACATGGTTTTATCGCTGGATAAGTTGCTCGAGCACCCCGTCATCCTATTCTCCCGGAATAGCCGGGCACGAATGGCCATTACGGAATTGTTTCAAAGCTATGGCTATAAACTCAAACCTGAAATTGAGGTAGGAAGCGTGGATCTACTTATCGAGTTTGCTCGGAGAGGACTCGGAATCTCTTATGTAACCAGAGAATTTGTTTCGAAGGAGCTGGAGGAGGGCTCCCTCTTCGAGATTCAATTAGACGTGCCGCTGCCGCCCTCTCACGTAGGGATTATGATTATGCGGAACATGCCGCTTTCCAGTGCAGCAAGCAAGTTAATTGAGCTGGTTCGCTAAACTTTTATGTCTGCAACTATGGTCCAATTGCATTTATTGTACCTGCTCTCACATCGCAAAAACCGCCAAAATCCTTGATTTTCAAGGATTTTGGCGGTTTGTATCTGATGGATTTAGGGTTGTACCTCGCTCCTTGCTTTGAAAGAGGCATTTATGACGCATCCATCAAACAAGTATTGAAAAAAATTACCCTTCCAGCACATCCGCTCCTAATTCGCCCGCAACCTCAATCATTTTGGGGATCACCGCTTCATTGGCGGCGGATACGTAAATATCTCCCTCATAATGCCTGAATGGGATTTTTGTATCACCATAGCTCCACATGAAAAAATCTCCCTCAATGGACATGCTGGTTGAACCTGTTACCGTAAACACTGATGAATAGGCAAAATCAGGTTTGGACGAGAAATACTGTTTGCACTCTTCCAAAGATATGATTTGCGCCGAATTGCCATTTTCCTGAAATGCTCTTGTAATACGATAGCGTTGACTCATTGATATTCCTCCAATTTAAATTGTCCGGTTAGCGTAGCAAGCTTTTTTCTATTTTTGTATTAATCGTTCAAAAATAATTTCGTACGCTGTAGGTTTCCCGTGACCATTATAATGTGTCGGCAAAACCTGTACTAATCTCCATCCGTCTTTTGCATGTTCACCAATTGTTTCTCTATGTACTGCATCTGTGAAAAATCCACCTAATGAAGTTTCTACATATTTATATTCATACAAGCCTAGTCCCACCCTTCACTTAGTATACGTGTTAAGTACGGTTCCAGATCGCTGAACGTTGCAATTATCCTCCCGTACTTCAATAAAATAACACCAGTAACCGTGCTACACAATGACTTATTCAGCTCTCTTTTCCCATTTTACTACCTAATAATAATTACACGTCCAGATTTTTGACCTTACCACCTGTGAAAAAGGCTTTGGAAAGGTTATTCCACATAAAAGGCTGCTCTTCCATCATATAGAGACGAGAAGAGCAGCCTGCAGTTACTTAAACTTGATTTTTGGAGATACCATTTAAACTTGGTACGTAATCAGCGGCCTTGTTGCTCGATAGCGTTTGCGCTTCTTCAGTGAAATTAGCGTTATTCTGCTGATTATTTTTCGTATCTGCGCGGTTATCTTCGCGGTCATGCTTGGGATCGGCGTCATTTTTGGGCATAGCGTTTCACCTCCATCTCGTATTTAGTATGAGATGGTATCTTGCATTTTATCCCAATTGTCTGATACTAACTGCAATCCAGTACCATCGTACAGCAGTCAGCCCGGAGATATTAGCCGGTTCAATGGGCCGATCACCTTCACTTGTTTTTTAATTTAGCTATCGTGTCCCGTTATCGATTCCCTTCGTTTCTTAACAAAACAATCTCTTTTAACTAAAAGAACAAAAGGCTTTTTCTTTGCAATGCTTTTTCTGATGTTCGAAGGTTTCACAAAAACAACTTTAACAATTGAACCCGGTGAAAAATCGTTCACAAAAATTAGACGTGACAACATATACTGTTGTGCATAATTGCGAGTTACTTCAATAAACAGGAGCTGCCTCGAAGCAAGCTCCTTAACTATCGTTCCCAGCTAGCTCAATTATTGTCTGAAAGAATAATCTGTATTGTGGTGCTTGTTCGTGGGTTTATCAGTTTTGATTGATAATCTTTTGTAATTTCAATATCTTCCGGAGGCAACGAAACCTTCACATCGTAAGTGCCCGAGAGTGCTGGTTCAAGTCGTGATTTGCTGTGATACTTCGATATGAAAATCCACTTATCTTCGACCTTTTGACCAGGCTCCAGTGTAGAGATGCCTAAATCTGAAGTGCAACCTTCGCCTTGTTTTGTTGACAAGTTGGTATTTGTTTCTTGGTGAGTGATATTAATTAAAGCATGGTTAGGACAACTAGAGCTTCCGGAAACATAGGTTAAAGCTTCTTTTCCCCGATTCGTCACGGATGTGAAGACTTCAATTTCTTCATTCATTCCAAAGTGGTTATTACTTAGCTTGATTTCATACGCTAGGTCCCCAATTGTTTCCTGATGTAGAACTGGACCTGATTTTTCTGTTTCGTTAGAACATCCTGTTGCAAAAACAATACTTAATATAACAACAAGAAATGCTTTCTTCAAAACCAATCTTCCTCCCACTGTATTCGTACTAAATTATAGACGCGTTTTGAGAGGGAAAAGTTGTATCGACGAGCGAGGTAATTACTAGTACTAAACTGCGTTAAATATCGAACAATCCCCTTCGAATCAAGTTTGCGGTAATCGGCTGCTTTCCAATTTCTCGCGACCATACAGATAATTGACCGATGTGGTGGATCTCATGGGCGAGAACATGTCGCATAATCTCCCCGTATTTGAAGCTCTCCCATTCGCCTGTTTCGTTTTGGTCGGACAAATTACGAGTTTCCATGCCGCTATTCCATGCGTAGATGAATGGACTGATTTCCGCATGGCAACGTGCTGAAAAATCTCTTAACTTCTGCACGTGGGCACAGTCCTCGAACGGAGGCTTTTGAGGTTTCTTTCCTTGTAAATCGCTTATCCAGCTGTACTCGACATCTACAATGTGAAACAGCGTATAGAGAATGCTGCCCTGACCGCCTGAGCGTTTCTTCAGCAACTCTTTCTCGGTTACCAAGTCGCACCAGTCAAACCAATCTTTGCGCACTTGCCAGTAATACTCGAATAGTTTTAACATGGCAGACTGCCTCCTTTTTATGGTTTTTTCAACTCCATTTGATTGATCTAAAGCTGGAATCGATCTTTAATCAATAGTGCTGTTTCAGCCGGCGTTCGAGTGGTAGTTTGAATCCTAATGTAGTTTTTCCTTGAGATTTCACCCGGTATTGAGTTCAACCTATGATTTTCCATAGTCTGAATTAAATCCCTTTCTGATCGTTTGACGTCCCGCTTAGTCGGCTTATAGTGCAAGCGATGAGGGGACTTGTTGCGCGTAAGCCTTTCCTCTAAATCAGCCTCGAGCTCCACAAAGCATACCTCATGCCCCTTAGACTCAAAAATGTCACAGATTTGTTCGACAAAACTCCAGTCTCCTGGTAAATCGAACGCCCATACGTATGTGAACATGAATCCAGCACTATTGCTTTGAGACATCTGCTCAAAGATTTCCTTTCGAAACAGATCGGATAACCTCCACATCTCAGGCCCGAAGCCAAAATAAGGATGAAGCAACTCAATTGTCTGATGGTTGTGAAACAACTTCATAGCTGTGATTTTCTCAAGTTCGTGACCTACTGTCATCTTCCCTACAGCCTGGGGACCAAATATAAGTATGAACTTCATCCTTACCTCCTATTTTGGATTATTTCTCCACTTTTAATTGTGGTCTGATCATTAAGAGCAAACGAGCTGCTGACCATCTCTTTGCTTTGTTTTTTGAAAGCCAATATGCTCTCGTATCCCGTTTGCATAACCTTCGAATGAAATAATCCTCAGCACTACTTAGGTACTTCAAACTTCTCTAGTTAGCTAGTTATTCATCAAATGAAAGCAAGTAAATAGCTGCAGCTATAAGGATGCTCAATTGAGATACGTTCATTACTTTGGGAGTCCTACTAATACTTAATCCAACTTGGGAGTATTAGAAAAATTATTGTAACAATCACGTTTATAGCAAGCATGAACTCGCCAATCTTATTACTCACGACTGCCCCAAAATCATTTACGTACCGTTTGGAAACCAATACTGTCCCTAACCAAAACGGTATTGATGCTAACAAAGGATAGTGAAAACCATCAGTTCCGTTGGAATATAAATCGAGTCCGATTATTTTAAAGAGAGAATGGCTTACAATGAAATTCCCAAAATTCCAGTTTATTAAAAATCCCAAAAGTACAAGAACTAAAGAAAGTGACCCATAACCAAATGGTTTCATAGGCAGAATAGCGGGATGACCTTAACATTTGAATACGCTAAGGCACTTAATGTTACTACAGAGGAAAAAATGGAAAAATTCAAGTGACAGTGTTTCTCATTATGGTATCATATGGATAAAATCTTTAACGGGGAAAGACTGCCGATACTGGCAGCCTTCTCCTGATGGTTATTGGTTATTAAAGTGAGTTTGAAGCTTGACTGACCAATGACACCAACTGTTTGGAATTAAACGTATCCCCTTTACGTAGTTTCAGTGTTTTTCTTTCCGGGGGACCATCAAACATTCCTTCCGGAAGCTCCAACATGTCAGCATTAAAGATGGTAAAACTGACTGTGTCTTTCGATATCGAGATTACGACGGCGTATTTTCCGTTTTTTAAAAAATGGGGCTTCTTATACTGAATGCGTTCATGCGCATCCGGTATAGCTTGGTGGACAACTTCACGAAGAGAAGCGGATAATTCTTGCTGCCATGGTTCTTTTATCGCCTGAATAAAATCTGTTACTTCTTGGTTCATTTTTCCTACACTCCTCTATTATTTAAATTAAAGCTGGTTGATGATTTGGTATTCTTCTTGAACATATAGAGTTGGTCTTGCAAATCTGATTCAAGTGCCTGTATTCTAGGTTCTCGTAAAGAATCCGAATTCTCTTCGAGCCTTCGTATTTCGATTTCGAACTCACCGAGGCCCGCCGGAACCGGCATACGGAGGGCCCAATTCAGTTCCTCGTCATCCGTCCTCACATCGATCAGGGTAAATTCCGCTATGAGCGTTTTATCTGCTGAAAAAGGGCCAACCTGCACCCTTGGCTCTCCCCTATGCGGTGGATATGTTATCCTTATCCCACTTGAACTTGGCTGAAGAACTTCTGCAGCTAGAAGCGCACCGGCTTTGACCAAAAACTGCTTGTACGTAATCGTTGCATTGTTATACTCTCGGCTATGATATACTCCTGCTTCCGAGTACACTGTCGACTTGACAATCAACATGAATCGCATTATTGTTCCCCTCCTTCTGGGATGAAGAATTGAGGCGGTATAAGCTGCCGCAATTCTTCCCTTACTGTAACGACGAGTGGGAAACCATATAATCGACAAAATGGCTAAAAATATTTATCCGATGTTCTAGACATACAATCAGCCGCTCGGTTCAGTAATAGTGCCCTTTCGCGCTCATTCCGGGTCATGGAAGCGGCGCGTTCAAATTCTGTACGGGCTTCAGCGTACCGTCCCAGCTTCACTAGGAGATCCCCGCGAACGCTCGGCAGCAGATGGTAATCTTTTAAAGAAGGTTCAGCATTCAGATTGTCGATAATCTGCAATCCGAAGGAAGGACCAAACGCCATGGAAATGGCGACCGCGCGGTTTAATTCAACGATCGGTGAAGGCGCCACTCTCGAAAGCGCTTCATAAAGAGCGGCAATTCGGGGCCAATCTGTCTCGACTGCCGTCGGCGCCTGCGCATGACAAGCGGATATCGCAGCCTGCAACGAGTAAGGCCCGAGCGGCCGTCCTAGTTTTCGGCTGCGATCCAATGCCGCCAAACCACGGCGAATCAACAGTTGGTCCCACTGCGCCCGGTTTTGATCCATAAGTAGAACGGGTTCTCCCTTAGAGTCCACCCGTGTCTTCAACCTCGAAGACTGTATCTCCATTAGCGCGACAAGTCCGTGAACTTCCGATTCAAGAGGTGTGATCTCGGCAAGTATGCGCCCCAATCTCAGTGCTTCCTGACATAGTAGCGGACGAATCCATTGATTTCCGGATGTTGCCGAATATCCTTCATTAAACATAAGGTAAATCACTTCGAGCACTGTAGACAGACGGTCTTTAAGTTCCTCCCCGTCAGGCATCTCGAAAGGAACCTTCTCGGTCTTAAGGGTTTTCTTAGCACGGACAATTCGCTGTGCAATCGTCGATTCGGCGACAAGAAAAGAACGAGCGATTTCATCTGTGGTGAGCCCGCATAACAGGCGAAGCGTCAGGGCAACTCTGGCATCCTGCGATAACACTGGATGACAGGTCATAAAGATCAGACGAAGGAGATCGTCACCGATCTCCCCGTCCAAAACTTGATCTATGTCTTCCTCTGTAAATAAATCCATACTGTGAGCGATCTCTACATACTTCTGATCACGCAGCTTCGTCCTGCGAATATTATCAATAGCGCGCCGTTTCGCCGTCGTCATCAGCCATGCACCCGGATTTTCTGGTATACCGCTCTCCGGCCACCTCTCAAGAGCAATTACTAGTGCATCCTGAACAAGATCCTCTGCAAGGCCGACATCCCGAACCATTCTTATTAACCCTGCGATAAGTTTTGCTGACTCCATTCGGCATATTGCGTCAATCGTTCGTTCGGTATGGGAACCATTCACGCTCTTTTCTGCTCCTCAAGCTGATTGCGAAGCGCCGCTTCTTTCGCAAGTGAATCGGGATTATCCATTATGTCCCCTATCTCGGACACCTGTCTGAGCTCAATCTCTCCCTGTCCAAAACCATGAGGGTCAGGCATGCGAAGTGCCCATTCAATCGCTTCTTCCTTCGACTTGACTTCAATCAATGTATATCCTGCGATTATTTCTTTTGCTTCCGTAAACGGGCCGTCAACAACCTTCGGTTTGCCTCCGGGTTCCGGGTAGGAAATCCGTATTCCACTCGAACTGGGTTGCAGACCATCGGCAGCAAGCAAAACTCCAGCCTTCACCAATTCCTCGTTATACTTCTGAATGGCATCAATAAGCTCTTGACTAGGCATAACCCCCGCCTCTGAATCTGTCGTGGCTTTCACGATCATCATAAATCTCATATATGTATACCTCCTATTTTTTTAGTGAAGCTTCTTTGTACCCGTTAAGAACCCCCGAGTAAATCCGCTTCTATGTGTATTCGACGAATCAATGATGACAAATGCGCCAGCCCATATTTCTTGCTTGAACAATTATATTTTCGACGAAAGAATACCAAGTTCCTATCGCATATTTTTTAAACCTAAAACTTAGAAGTTTCGGAGAGTTCTTTCTTTTCAAAGTAATGAATCGGGCGGATTTCCAGGCGCCAGCCAAACTGCTCGCCCTCCCCCACTTGCGTAGTCGGATGAAGGGAAGCTACCCTGATGGCATCTTCCATGTCCTGTGCTTCTATGAGGAACACGCTGCCTATCATCTCCTTAGTCTCAGTAAAGGGACCGTCCGTAATCGTCACCTTCCCGTTCTCCCGGCGCAAGCACTTTGATTCCAAGGCCAGGCCAGCATCCATAATTACTTGGCCGCTATTATAGAATTCTTCAAGGTGAGGCTGACATAACCTCATCACTGCGTTGATCTCCGTCTCCGGACGGGAATCCATTTTCTCATGATCTAAGTACCCCAAACACAGAAATTTCATTTTAATATCCTCCTTAAGATGAGATGAATTGTGCCTCTATTCATACGACGAACGGTAGTTAACAAAATCGACACAGGTAATAACTTATTTCAAAAAAATAATCCGGGGTCTCTTTAAAGCGACGCAGCTCATCCATGCTCCTCATATGCTGCACCACAGAGCATGGAAATTAATCCGTTCTTTCATGGTAGTTGAACGATTTGTCACCTAATTATCTCCGATCAGATTACCTTCCTTATCATAGTATTTATATTTAAAGGTATAGGTTTTACCCTGTGATTCAGGTAAGTCGATCCAAGTAACAGACTTCTGGTTGACGATAAACTCCTGTTCGATCACTTGTTCATTTATGCCTAATTGCATTTTAGCAATATCATTTGCTTGATTTGTTACAATCATAAATTTCGAAAATTCAGCTTTATTGGTCGACTCGTGAATTATATATGTGGTAAATGATCGATTTGCACTTTTTTCTATATGACTCCATTCATAATTACCTTTTTGATTTTTAAAAAATTGAACATATGCAGGATTATTATTAGATAAAAAGCCAACAACCCTTACATCGGAAATATCTTTAATCTCTAAAATCTCGATCGTTTCGTTTTCATAACCTTCAATCGGTGCTATTGTTTTTGTCCTCATATCCCCAACGTTCCAAAAGCCATACGTATTCAGTGATATCCTTCTCATCTAGACGTCCCAATTTCATCTTCGCAAGAAGGACGAGTTCATTGCGATCTGTGTATTCAAATTCCTTGTATATCTCCTGGTTCTTTTTATGAAAAAGGTGAATCCGTTCTGTAAGTTCGTAATAGGGCACTGTCCGAATCCGTTCTGTAAGTTCGTAATAGGGCACTGTCCCTTGCTCCTAGGTAAGTATGGGTTACTCGAACATCTCAACGATTCTTCGGCTTAACTTAGGTAAAGTGATCTTAATTCAATACGTAAAGCCAAGCTCGTTCCCATCTGGATCTTCAATCGTAAACTTAGTAACCCCATACGGTGTTGTATGTAAATCTTCAACAACAGTTACTTTATCTTTTAACGTATCCCAAAGTTTTTCTAGGTTAGATACTTGGAAATTAACTCTTCCCTTTGATGGATAACTTTCATCTTCTTGAATTGAAAAATCAGCACCCCCTTTTGATTCGAAACCAATGTAATACGGTTTATCTTCCGGGTATCTTACAGAAACTTTAAACCCCAGTGTTTCCTCGTACCATTTTGAAACTTTAATTACGTCAGAGACATTAATTCTTACATGAGTCAATACTGTCTTCATTCGTAAACCCTCCCTTCTCGTTATAAATCAATTGCGTTTTTCTTCATTGAATGAAACATCTCCGGTGGTGTCAGCCAAAACTGAACGGCTACATATTGCAAATCAAATTGAACAATTTGTTAACAATTCAACATACATAGTTCTCGTTTTCATTCTCAGATTTGAATCGGAGTACTTCCTTGTAAACGCGTGATAACATCTGTACATCATGGGTTAGTAGTGTTTAGACATGCTATACATTATTGAGGAACGTGAAGTTTCCCCAAATCAAGTAGTCAAAATTGTTTCTGCGAAAGCAACCTTTTTTATAAGACTCGGATATTCCTCAGGGGTTGAGCCGTCTTCTACGCTCCAGCATATCCCCATTGCAGTTTCCACATAAAGGCATTGTTTTAATATGTCGTTTGGAATATTAAGCTTTTTTTCTAAGATGTATATTATATCGTTTATTTTCTTATATAATTCCGTAGTTATTTCATCACCAAATTCATTTAATATAAAACGTGGAACATCAAATACAGGATCGCCTATTACGCCTTTAGGGTCAATAATTATATACTCTCCATCATTACCAAGTAAAATATTATCATGATGAAAGTCGCCATGAAGCAGCATCTTTTGTGAATAAATAGTAGAAACCGATAGGCAGATATCTTTTGCTTTTTTCATATACAAATATAATTCTTTACAATCTTGTCGCTTGCTCATGTATTCTGTTATCCTACCGACCCACTCTGTGTAAGTTGGATATATTTCTGCTTTAGCGGGCGTAATATGCAAGCCATTGTATAGGGAACAAAATACGGATAGTCTCTTAAGAAGAGAACTCTCATCCCTTAAAGGATTCCCAGGCTGAACACATTCTTCAAGTATCACGCCATTTTCAATATCTTCGTCAAAGACTCTGCAAAATCGTCTTCCGTTATATTCACACAAAGTATTAAATTCTGTGAAAGTTTCTCCGAAAGAAGGATTACCTATTTTAATCACTACGTTTCCAAAGTTTTCTGAACAGCATATAAAAACTATGTTTGCAGAATATGAAGGAATAAATTGAATAGAGGTTAAAGTCCACTTATCAGCATATACTTCGATATCACTCAAAACTTTTTCATAAAAATCTTTGCCAAAACGGTTAATAATATTTTCGATTTCATTTTGTTTGAAACAATAACGTTTGTTCATCCTTAGGACCTACCTCCACTCCTCGATCATCTTATTTCCATAATTAGCATAATCATTTTTAACTATTATTCTTCAGGGACTGGTTTTTTCCTCCTCTCATAAACATGGTTTACTATGCAAACCTGCCCGCTACTAGAGTAAAGAGCTGGTCTCCCAGCCCCTCCTCATCAAACCGTACGTGAGGTTTTCCCTCATACGGCTTTCCGATGTTCGTCATTCATGGGCATGCAGATTACAAGAGCTTCTTCAATCCATGTAATTTTGTCAAATGCCTTACCTCTTGAAAGGATCCCATCCATCTCACTCGTTGCCGTTTCTTCGCATACCATCTTGTGAACCGCTGTAAGATGTACCAATCTAGCTTGGCTAATTTCCGTTGGCTGTAAGCCGTGTAGTAGTAATTCCGCCAACCTTGAATCTTGGGGTTTAACCATGCGACATGTTCTGCAAATGAACACTTACGCATACTGGGTGGTGCAAGTCGTTCCTTCACCACTTCGCGTATGCGTGTTTCTGCTTTCTGCGTTAACCATTGCTGTGTCGTGTAGTAGACACGTGCTTGTGACGTCTCCGCTTTGGTCTTACGATGATGCATCCCCAGAAAGTCAAAGCCTTCTTCTCCCGTCCATAAACCCACTATCCGTGTTTTGGTCGGATGCAGGGTCAACTCTAACCGTTCCATGATCGTCCGGATGAGTTCATATGCACGCATGGCGTCCTTTCTAGTTTTGCATACAACCACGAAATCGTCCGCATAACGTGTTAATTCTCCTAACGGTTTTCCATGGCGTTCCCATAACAGATCAAGGTAGTTCAAATAGATGTTTGCTAGTAACGGCGAGATAACTCCACCCTGCGGTGTCCCTAAATCCGACCGCCGAACGCTTCCTTCCTCCATGACCCCCGCACTGAGCCACTTCCTCACCAACTTCAATATTCGCCGATCACTGATTCGCATAACGACCAGCTTCATTAGCTTCTCTTGGTTGATGTTGTCGAAGTATCCTTGGATGTCGACGTCGACCACCCAATTCCCTTTGCGATTGCATGCTTTTCGGATTCGTTCTAGCGCTTGTTTGGCACTGCGTTTTGGGCGGAAGCCGAACGAGCTTTCTTGGAAATCCGCTTCAAAGATAGGCTCAATGACAAGCTGCCATTTGTACGACTCGGTCACGAATGGTCGGGATGCCGAGCGGCCTTTGTTTTCCATCCTTCTTGGGGATGTACTTCCTCCGAACAGGCGAAGGATGGTAGTCCCCTTCCTTCAGCAGTTGGTGGCATTCTTCTATGAACTGAAATTCACCTTGCTTCTCAATGTCTGCAAGGGTTTGTTCATCTACACCCGCTGCGCCTCTGTTTGCGCGTACTCGCCTCCACGCTTCCCACAGAATATCCCTTCGGTACACCTTGTCATACAGAGCATGGAATCTTCGCTTCTTGTTTTCCTTGGCCGCACGACCTAGCTTCTCTTGGAGTTGTTGAACGTTTTCCTTTGGTGTCGTTAGCCCTTGGGCATTCACTGACTCGTACCTCCTTAAGAAACATGAACAAAGCAGGGCTCCTTCCCTCCTGCAGGTTGTGTTGTCCTGCAGTTCCTCAGTACTATGAGCCCCTCGGACTCCCTTCCTGCAAGCCGATCACTTCATCTTTTGGATTTATAGACCGCTTCTTTACGGTTCTTTTTTTTTAAAAAAAACTTCCGTGCAGGGGAGGGTCTCCCCAGTTCACTGCATCCTCTTTCATACCATGCCGATCCCCTTACGCCGGAGGATTCTTCACTGCCGCTCCAAGTTCATAGCAGTTTCCGTGGCCTTCACCCGTTGAAGCGAGGTTCGGCTTCCCCTTCTCCCTCTTGCGAGGCCTTTTTGACGACGCGGCAGGATTCACTTAATGTTACGGCCTGGCATGTTGCTCGCCCTGTCTCCGACAAGACTTTTGTCGATGCGCTTCTGCGCAAAGCTTTCGCCGTACGCAGGCATCCTAGCTACATGGGGGCTTGGCCCCTCCCATGACCGGATTTTCACCGGCTAGAAGATGCGTGCCTCTGGGCACTCCTTCAACAAAAAAAAGGAGTTGCCGCAGGCAATCTCCTCAACTCTCGTTTAAGAATCTGTTTTAGACGTTTCATTATTCGACATTGATCACCAACATTATTTAACCTTTTTTCGGAACGGCGCAAATAACGGAAACGAGATTGATTTCGCCGGCACCCAGACCGATGTGCCATTCATCCGAGGTGCTCAATACCCCCATTGGGATGTGCAGGGATAAGCCGTTCATGTCCGGGTTCGGCGAGAAACCGGCCCGTTCCAACCGGTCGATCCAATGAGCCGTCGACTCATGGCGTTCACAGCGCAAATGCTCGGGGTTTCCGATAATGTCCTCGATCTCGCGACTGAAGAAAATTTTCAGCGCGCGCTTTTGTTCCGGCGGTATATCCAACTGATCGATCAATTCGAACACCAGGGAGAAATGCTGCCAGCAATTAATGAACCGGCTGATCGCGTCGGACGTCTGATGGTCCGAATCCGGCTCGCACATGACGACGACGGCCGGACGAAGCGAGCTAAGCTTGCGCAATACGCCATTCTTACCTGCTGATCCCGCATGCGTATCGCGAATGTGGTGCAGCGCGAAGGATGCATTGACAATCTTGCTGCTGCCTACGGCTAACCTACTCCAAATCTCGTCCGGCATGCTCTCGATTTCATACGGAATCGGATGAAACGAGACGCGGATTCCGCAGCTTTCGGCGGCTACCATAACGTTCTCCTGCGCTTGCCGCAAGCACTGTTCGTTTGGTTCGATCGCAAACAGCTCAATCGACGAAGGGCGTCTATCCTGAAGCGCCAGCTCCTGAAGCAGCGATACGATTTGGCGTCCGGTGCCGATCCCGATCTCCAGAAACGAAACAGGTTCGCCGGGATGGACATAGCGGGCCAGCAGGCTATTCGCAAAACGCGATGCGTTGGCGACCAACGGATATTTTTGTGCGAGCAAATTAAACAGCTCGATCTGCGGAACATCGTACTTCCGCAAATAAAGGTTCATTTGTTCGTTTCGGACGGGATCCAGCCTCTTCATCAGGGCCGTGGCGAATAAATAAGGCAGCATGTCGTCAGGATTCTCCGCGATCTCCAGTGTCTCCGCGAAACGGGCAAGCTCCGTCCGGGCAACCGTTTCACCTCCATCAACCATCGATCCGAGCAGCAATGACTTGAGCTTGTCGTAAGAGGATAATTGCAAAACTGTCATTATTATCATCCTTTCTAGTGGTCCAATAGACATTTCGCCAATGTGAAATATCGGTAACATTACATTTTTTTGGGTTGGCTTTTGTTTGTGATTATGCCAAGCTGCGTCTACCAATCAATAGGGTTTCTGCCCAGTTCCTCTTGTTTTTTGTGGATCATCCACATTCTGCTTATTTTTAGCATGAGGCTTTACGGCCTCGCTGTGATTTCAGTATAAGAGATGCTGCAGCCTTACAGAAGGTTGAACTTTTATCACCCCGGTATTGTTGAATAGCGGAAAATTTCCAATGGAAAAAGTCGGCTGAGAGAAGCACCAATATTTCTTCGAATACAAATAGCTGTAAAATTCGCAGTAGCAAAATAATAATTTACCCCTTTCTCTGCGAAGCTTATTTATCTAACATTTCCAATACCTCTTTACTTACCTCTTCATAATGAATCCCCTTAATATCCCCAGATTTAGCATCCATGTTGATGATAATTCGATCAACACCATCTTTGTCTATGTGAACAGCATGAAACATAACTGTCCACATTCCATCGCTTAAAATGGCGTCCTCTGATTCGATGGACATATCTTCTTTTTCATGTTCATCAAACCATTTCATCACTTCTATACTTTCTTTTGCGAACTCTTTTGCTTGATTCACAGTCATTATTTCAGGTTCTTTGTCCATCATCAATTCTAATGGTAATGACGAAAAGACTTTCTCATTGTCATGCATTTGGAAGGAAAAAGACACCTCATACATGCCACTTAATGCACTCACAGTGCGTCTACTCGTTAAACTAACCTCGCGTTTAAATATTATTTCTTTTTCAAATGTTTCGTTCGGTTCCATTTCCCTTAAATCATTGGGATCAAATATATCATCACAACCTACTTCTTTTTCATCACGTGTAATGAGGTGCGAATGGGCATCTTCCTTTTTCACAGATATACTAAAAGGAATGCCGCAACGCCCATTATAAATAATTGTTTCCCCGCTGTTATTAGTAATCGATGCATTTACTTTAATGGTTTTACCTACCTTTATATTAGCTTTTATTGCAAGCCCATTCTGGTTAAAGTCGTGGGTAAGAGTCTCCAGGTCGCCATATGCTGATTGCATATTCGACCCGCATCCAGTAACGGTTAAAATTAGAAAAAGAATCAAAACGAATTGTTTCATTCTACCACCCCCTAATTATCAGAACGAACGTACAAGCATGATAGTTGCACTAAAATACCTGCTATAGTAGATATGGCAGCCGTCAAGAACGTATGGTTGCCTTAGTGTCATCATTCAGATAATAGGACACAGAAAAACCCAGTCCTCATTCGGATTGGGTTGGTGGAGGCGAGGGGATTTGAACCCTTGTCCTTAGATCACGCCACACAGGCTTCTACGGGTGTAGTCACAGTTTTGATGTCACCCGAGCAGCGCCCCTAATGAGCTTTAATCCTAATCTAAAATCTTCATTCCTTTGCTTTATAACTTCAGGGTTTTCCCAGTTTTTTTTCATTAAAACCTGCGTAGCTAACACCAGGCGTAAATGATGCGGTTCCCTCGGCTAATCTTAAACGTAAGATAAATATGTGCTGCCCGTGGGACTCGATCTCGAGCGCTATAATGTTCACCCCTACTTATCATTATTGAGGCTGGTTGGGACGCGAGATCCTTTTTATATGGGACCATGAAAAAAAGCCGCTCGGTGCGGCTTTTTAGTTGCGGGACATATTTGCGTCATATCCTTAGATTCTCTGATCCTCAGATTCGATTACTCGAACCTATAATGTGAGGCTGCTTACGCGCTTCATAAGCAATCCTTTCGGATCGGGATATCCGCTTGTTAGATTTGTTTGATATAACCCCCGTTTATTCATCTATAACATCCGAACAAGTAATTCAATTTCATCATGACAATCCGGTGACTAGGACAATGCATTCCGCTCATATATATTCATTAAGGGGAAGGAGGATGTATATGCGATTCACCGTCCAGTATATACCTCTAAGTAAGATAAGGCCTGATATTCCCTCCAATTTGACCTCGCATATCCGGAAGCTTCGTTTGATGATGTGGGACTGCATGCATTTGTTGGTGGTGCGCAAAAACCGCAAGGACGGCAGTTATATGATCCTGCTTGGGAATGACCGGTACGAATTTCTTCGCAAACATACCAAAAAGGTAGCTGCGCCCTGCTTAGTTGATGAAAGCAAGCCCAAAGCCCAAGTAAAATCATGGTTGTATCGTTTCCGCAATAAACGGCTGCTTAACTATTTACCTGATATCAAACCTGAACGCATAACCCCAGCGGCCTGGTCGATCGTACGCATCTTCCTGAAGGAAGAACCTCGTTTGAAGCAGCTATCTCGAAAGCAGCAAATCCAAGTGCTGATATTAGCGATTCACTACAAAAAGATAGTCGTAGCCTCCATGAAAAAGAAGGTTGATCAAATGCTGTCACAATAAGCTAAACAGGCTACCGAATAAAATCGGCAGCTTGTTTTTTTGTCGTCTCTCAATCCCTCATTGCGTAAACGACAGATAGTCAAATCGTAAAGAACGATTATAACCATTATTTCTATCCCTTTCTTTCTGAAATTCAGCTAGGATAAGATTATATATTCATGAAACGACCGAAAGGGAGAGTGCTGCTTGGTCTATATACCTGCGATACATACTGTTTTTGATAAAGAAAATCTTTTCAAAACGATGGCAATTCTTTACCATATCGGTACGCCAATCAAAAGCCGGTTCATTGCGAACGGTTTGAACGACACCTATATGGTCGAAACGGAAAATGGGCCTTTCGTTTTACGTATTTATAAACATCAATGGCGATCAGAAGCAGATATTCGCTTTGAACTGGATCTGTTATTACATTTAAATCGCTTCGGGATTCCGGTTTCGTACCCAATTCCAAATAAAGACGGCCAGTTGTTGACTGAAATTGAGGCCCCTGAAGGAATGCGATATGCCGTTTTGTTTACTTTTGCAGACGGATCAGCAAAAGTTGATGTTGATACAAGTCGATTATATGGTCACTCCACAGCTCAACTACACAAAGCTATGGATAGTTATGTACCCAAGTATAAACGGTTCGAGCTTTCTTCAACTCATCTGTTTGATGAACCGCTTGAGAAGATTCTCCCGTTTTTACACCATCGGCCGGATGACTTAAAGTTCTTAACGGAGACAGCCAGCCGATTAAAAAACCGACTCAATGCTCTGACCGAAGGAGCTCTTGATTGGGGCGTCTGTCATGGTGATTTGCATGGCTGGAACGTTTTTCATTCTGACTCCGGTAATGTAACACACTTTGATTTCGACTGCTGCGGAATTGGATGGCGTTCTTATGATCTCTCTGTTTTTCTATGGGACCGAGTCCATGGCAGATCCAAAAAGGAAGACTTTAAGGATGAATGCTGGGATGCCTTTCTGGATGCTTATACAAAGGAACGTCCATTAAAAGCTAATGATCTTGAAATGATTCCATTATTCGTTGCAGCTAGACAGCTTTGGCTGATGGGACTTCATACGGGGAATAGCGCCATTTGGGGAGCATGGCAGGACGATGGCTACTTTGACGGGAAGCTAAAATTCCTTATAGCGTGGATAGATGCGCACTCATTATAATCGTTATCGAAAATAAAGAGGCTGCATGGGTTGCAGCCTTAAAGTGTTTAGTAATGTAGTATTTCTTGTCTTAGAGGGGCGAGTGCTTTTGATTCGTCAACATATACAAAAGCGTCATATCGCCGGGCTATAACAGACGGCACATAATTTCCTCTTTCGCGGCGGGGATTGTATACGACTCCAATAGCCCGGTGCCCTATCGGCACTTGGAAAGGCTCTAGGTCATGGTCAAAAAGCAGAATCTTGTCATATGCTCCTGCCTTATGCAACACATCTTCCCAGCTGCCTGACTGGGCTTCCGGTACCATCATGGCTTGCATTTCACCGCCCCACTGATCAGCAGCAATTACGGTACCCCGGTGTGTTCCGAATCCTACGACATAGACTCGATTATCGCCGTACTGCTCACGGAGCAGCTGTCCAACGTTCACCATCCCGTCGGCTTCCATGTCCGTCGCCCTTGCATCGCCGATATGCGTGTTATGCTCCCATACAATTGCCTTTGCATCCGGTCCGTAAAATGCTTTAATCCGATTAAGCGCCTCGACCATATGACGATCCCGGACGTTCCAGGAATCCGGGCCGCCTTGAACCATCGACCGGTAATATCGTTCGGCGTTGACCGCAACAAGGGCATTCAATTCATCGCTCAGAGCTGATTCATCTTCTCCCTTACTTAGCTGTCGTTTGGCTTGAAGATCGGTCAACAGCTTAACTACCTCTTCCTCGCAGCTTTCAGATAAGAAAGCAGCCGAAACCCCATAAGTTTGAGGATCGCGCTTGTAGGGGTCAAAACAATCAAAAGCCTTTTGAGCCGCTTCCATTTCTGGTGATCCCGTTTTCTTCAAGTGACTCAGGATTTCATCCATGGACTCCCACAGACTGTATACGTCGATTCCGTAAAAGCCTACCTTTCTCCCGTCAGTCTTATTTTTATTGTAATCGTAAAGCCATTCCGCGTAATTCATCACCTCGTTATTCGCCCACATCCACGTTGGCCAGCGATTAAAATCACGGAGAGCTTCTCTGACCTTTACAGCAGAATCTTCGTATTGTTTGATATAACGATTCAAA
The DNA here is from genome assembly GCF_003337375.1 of Paenibacillus prosopidis. Lineage (GTDB taxonomy): Bacteria > Bacillota > Bacilli > Paenibacillales > Paenibacillaceae > Pristimantibacillus > Pristimantibacillus prosopidis. The sequence continues at coordinate 290,576 of NZ_QPJD01000003.1, read as the reverse complement.
GTGTAACAAGACGGCCAGTCCCCTTCCACAGCGATAAAGGAGAAGCCTTTTTCGACAATTAAACGCTTAGATAATTCAGCACGTAAGGTATAAAACTCTGAGGTCCCGTGCGAAGCTTCCCCAAGCAGAACAAAATCAGCATCTCCAATGGCTTGAACGATCGCGTCAAGATCGTCTGCACTTTCGAGCTTCATAGCGCGTTTCTTAATTTCATCCACTATTTTCTCGGCCTTCACTTGCGATCATTCCCCTTACTATATATTTTCACAGTTTCCGTTACTTTCCGCTATATCCTTGCCTAGACACTGATGGATTATGTGATCGGTGGAATAAATAAACATTCCCATGGAACACTAATTCGGAAAATTCGAGTACCCCAGGAGGAGTTAAATAATGAGTATTTCTGAAGAAAAGCTTCAAGAATTTACTGGAACGCTTCGTGTAAAAGATAAAATTGCGGTCATTACCGGGGCCGGCTCCGGTATTGGGCGAGCAACCGCTTTACTTTTGGCTAAAAATGGAGCGAAAGTATGTCTCATCGATTTGAACAACAACCGCAGCGAGTCTGTGGAGAAACAAATCAATCAAATGGGCGGCGAGTCGTTATTTGTTGATACTGATGTATCGGATCCGCAGCGGGTAAACCAGGCGATTCAGTCTGCTGCTGAAAAATGGGGACGTGTGGATATCGTGTTTGCGAATGCCGGCATCAACGGCATCGTCTCTCCAATCGAAGATTTAACCCCGGAAGCATGGGATCATACGCTGACAACCAATTTAAAAGGCACGTTTCTAACCGTTAAATACGCCATTCCGCATATGAAAAAAAATGGTGGTAGCATCATTATAACCAGCTCCATTAATGGCAGCCGTTCTTTTTCAGGGTTCGGCATGTCTGCCTACAGCACTTCCAAAGCAGGCCAGATTGCTTTTGCTAAAATGGCCGCATTAGAATTGGCACGATATAAAATCCGGGTTAACGTCATCTGTCCGGGAGCCATTCAAACCAACATCGGAGAAAGCACGAAAGCGACTCCCCAGCTGGACAAAATCAAAATTCCGGTTAAATATCCGGAAGGAAGCCAGCCGTTGGAGCATGGACCGGGACAGCCCGAGCAGGTAGCTGATCTAGTTTTATTTCTTGCCTCGCAAGAATCGAGCCATATTTCAGGTACGGAAATATTTATTGACGGCGTTGAATCGCTTTTGTAGAACAGTAGCAGGAATGGATAGTTATATTGAAAATACACGAATAAGATCACGACATATTGCGAATGATAAAATTTAGCCTAAAGGCGAACAATGATTGCGGAGGAATAAAAATGACGACAAGCAGACAGCACCAGGAAGCGCATGGGATTGGGCAAATCGAAGAGCAGTTAGAGCAGCAAATTCAAGCCGCTACTGAGATACAAGGCAAGAGCAAGCTCGATCAGGAAATCAAGGCCGCCGCCAACGAACATTCGTCGGAACTGGATGAAATTATAGAAAAATAAGCAAAAGAGCGCCGTCATGGCGCTCTTTTCTTTATGTGACTATTTTTTCCTGGCTAAAAATAACGCAACTAAGTGAGGCTTACTAATAACTCCTCCATACTGATCAATAACGTCCTTTATTTCGTTGAAGAGACTTTCTCTTATATCTTCAGCCAGCAGCCTGTGTCCCGAATGAGTATTTAAAAAGGAAATAAATTGTTCACTCGTGTACTCTTGAAACCATCTATACTCTTTAACTGCCAATTCATCAAAAAGATTGGTTTGTTCCGTAATTTTTAATCTTTCGTTTATTACCTCATCAGGTGATGGTTTATTGATGTCGTCCAGCTGCGGCGCATATCGTTGATAACAATCTCGAATCGCTGAATATATTTCATCGAAGGAAGGTTCGTGTACGGTCCAAAAAAATGCCGCGGAACCTTTGTTTTTTAATAACTTCGAAACTTTAGGATATCCTATTTCAGGTTGAATAAAGTGAAAAGCTGTAGCGGATATGGCTAAGCTATAGCTTTCCTCCCTACCCTCCCAATCTTCAAAAGCCGAATTAATCACATTAATGGACTTTATATGCTTAAATTTTTCAGTCGTAATGTCAGCAAGATTTTTGCCGAGTTCAACACAGGTTATATGTTCGTAACCTAAATCGACAAGACCCGATGTAGCCTGTCCTGTGCCGCAGCCAATCTCAAGGATGCGGTCATGCTTTTCAATCAGTGAGTATTGAATGATACCTTGGAACAATTCCGATGGATAAGATGGTCTAAACTTTTCGTATTCATTAGCAACCGCATTAAAGGTATGTTTATTTTCCATATCGCGCATCTCCCCTATCCGCTATTTATTTGTTGCGTAAAGTTGATATAAACCTAGCCTGACATTACCTTATCCTTGATCAGCATTTCTCGCAAAAACCGGCCTGTCAACGAGCCTTCCTTCTTTGCTACTTCTTCCGGCGTGCCAAACGCGACTACCGTACCGCCTTTATTGCCCCCTTCGGGGCCCATATCGATAATATGATCGGCGACCTTAATCATATCCAAGTGATGTTCGATAACAACAACTGTGTGTCCGGCGTCTACAAGATGGTGAAGACAATCGATCAGCTTTTGAATGTCGCGCAAATGCAGCCCCGTTGTCGGCTCGTCGAGAATATACAGATTGTGTGATCCCCGTTTTATTTTGCTTAGCTCTGTTGCCAGCTTTATACGCTGAGCTTCTCCGCCGGACAGCGTAACCGACGATTGGCCGATTCGCAAATAACCTAGACCAAGCTGATTCAATACACTCAGCTTACGGAGGATGTAAGACTGATCCTCGAAGAAAGTGACCGCATCCTCGATGCTCATCTCCAGCACCTCTGCGATGTTCTTCTCCCGAATGCGCACCTCCAGCACGTCGTCGTTAAATCTGGCCCCTTTGCATACCGGACAAGTGGATTCGACATCCGGCATGAACTGCAGCTGCGTTGTGACGACGCCTTCGCCTTGACAATGCTCGCAGCGTCCGCCGTTCTTCTGGTTGAAGCTAAAGTCATTTTTGCTCAGCTCTTTGCCGTCCAAAGCAGCCGCTTCCGCATACAGCTCGCGGATCCTATCAAAAAATCCTACGTAGGTCGCCGGATTAGAACGCGAGCTTCGTCCGATCGGAGACTGGTCAATATTAATAATCCCGCTCAAGTGCTCGTGTCCCTCGAGCGCATCATGCTCACCGGGAACGATTCTTGCATCATGGAACAGGGAGTGCAGCTGCTTGCACATCACCTCATTGATGAGCGTACTCTTACCGGAACCGGAGACACCGGTAATGCACACCATAACGCCAAGCGGGATATCTACGTTAACGTTTTGCAAATTGTTCGCTCTCGCTCCCCGGATCGATAGGTTTAAACCCGATGGAGGCCGACGCATAGAAGGCACTTCGATTTTCCGAACGCCTGTCAGGAAAGAGCCCGTGATCGATTCCGGATGCGCGCGGAGCTGCTCCACATCGCCCTCTGCAATAATGCGTCCGCCATGTAGTCCCGGTCCGGGCCCGACCTCGATAATATGATCGGCGCTGCAGATCGTATCGATATCATGCTCCACGACGATAATCGTATTGCCAATATCACGCAGCTTCTTTAAGGTGTCGATGATGCGCATACTGTCCCGTGCGTGCAAACCGATGCTCGGTTCGTCCAAAACGTACAGCATTCCCATAAGTCCCGAGCTGATCTGCGTCGACAGCCGGATACGCTGTGCTTCGCCGCCGGAGATTGTATCGGAACGGCGGCCCAGGCTCAAATATTCCAGGCCGATATCGAGCAGCAAAATTAACCGGGACTGAATTTCGGCAGTAATCTGCCGACCGACCAGCGACTTCTCTTGCGGAAAAGATACGTTCTCCAGAAATTGATGAAACTCTTTGAGAGACAAATTACAGAGCTCGTAGATGTCGGCATTGCCGACCTTCACGAAGAAGCGCTGAGGCTTCAGCTTTTTCCCCTCACAGTCCGGACAAGTATGCTCGACCATAACCCGCTTGTAAAACTCGTCTTCAGCCGGGGTCATGGCTTTGCGTTTCAAGTAAAGCTTATACCACCAATTGACCGTATGAACCAGCCCGCCGAAGCTCATCAGCTTACCGGCATGACGGTTTTGCGACTTTGTTGATTCTTCTCGGGGAAGAAACGGGAATTTCTCTCCTTTTGAACCGTAAATTAAAATATTTCGGATCGATTCCGGTAGTTCCTTAAGCGGCGTATCTAGACTGAATCCATAATGCTGCGATAGACTATACAGCATCGTCCAGTGCCATGTAGCGGTGCTCGAGCCCAGCAGCTTTGGATCGATCGCTCCCTTGTTGATGCTCTTTTCCGCATTCTTAATCAAGAACCGCTCTTCCGCACGCATGAATGTTCCAATACCGCCGCAAGTCCGGCACGCACTATCAGGATCATTGAAGGAAAAATAGTTAGGCTGCATCTGACCCATGGTGAGATGATGCTCCGGACATGCAAAGCCGCGGTAAAATTCGTCGGTATCGATTTGCCTACCCAATGGAATTCCGACAATTTCAAAGCGGATAAATCCTTCCCCGACCAGCTTAAGGCTATTTTCGATCGTTTTCGTCAATACCTTGAACACGTTCGGCAGGACGATTACCTTGTCCACGACAACCTCCATTTGATAATCCGTTTCTTCATCCAACTCAATTGGATCGCCGAGGCTATGCCGAACCCCGTCGATGCTGATCGTACGAAACCCCTTCGAGCGAATTTCATCAAATGTCGTTTCATAGTTTTCGCCGAATATTTTGTACACCGGTGCGAGCACTTCTAGTTCTGTCCCTTCCGGCAGTTGCTGAATATGATCAATCATTTGGCCGGCTGTTCGCACCGGAACAGGGTGGCTGCAAAATGGACAGCTTGCTTCCCCGGAGGACGCAAAGAGCAGCCGCAAAAAATCATAAATATCGGTCATAGTACCGACGGTTGAGCGCGGATTGACGATGCCTTTCTTCTGTTCGATTGCAATAACCGGGGATAACCCGAACACGAAATCGACGTCCGGCTTCTTCAGCTGATTCATCCGGCTTTTGGCGAATGTCGAGAGCGACTCCAGAAACCGCCGCTGTCCTTCCCCATAGATCACATCAAACGCAAGCGACGATTTGCCGGACCCGCTCACTCCCGTGATAACCGTCAGCTTGTCCCTCGGGATGTTGACATCAACATTTTGCAAATTGTTTTGTCTTGCTCCCCGCACTTCGATATACTGCCTCATCCGATCTTCACAGCTCCCCTATTAGTTCATCGAAATTTTCGTACATATACGCAGGCTCCGTTAACATGATCCGGCTCTTCGGCGTTGCCTTCGTCTCTGCTTCCATCTTAGCAAGAAGCTCCTGCTCCGCCAGCCAGTCACAAGCCGTCGTGACGGAACCGGCATCGATCTCCATGACCACGCTGAACTTTTGCACGATGTCTGTTACCGTTCGTACATCCGCTTCTTCCTTCAAATAAGCTAGAATCAGCTGAAATATCTGCTCCGCCCTTTCGTCCAAGTAGCCATTAATGCTCTTCAGCGCAGCGGTCACCTTCGATTCATTCATTTCTCCGCACACCATCTCCGTATATACCGTATGAAAAAAGTTCGGGTTATACCCGAGCGCCTGCAAAACCGATTCCCGCATGGGAACGTCTGCATGGAGGATCACTTCAATTTGTGCAAGCAAATCAACCATTTTGATGATCCAAAAAGCGCTGTAGCCAGCGTCACGCTTCACGTATAGCCATTTCTCCGCCTTCGCAAGCAGCCCAAGCGTATGGCACCCAAGCCGCAGCAGCTGCAGCTGCCGGTCGCGTTCACCAACATAACGAATCTGTTCGAAGTATTCAGCGATCGAAGGATCCTTCGTGAACAGCAGCTTGCTGCGAATGAGTATGGAATGATTAAACGAGCTTTGTACCGACCGCTCCATCCAACGTTTATACTCATTTCTCGTCTGAATGCTCGCGTTGATCGGTACATCGTTTTCGACAAAGCACATGTAGCCGTTTCTGAGCTTTTGATCGTGGACAATTAGCTTTAGATCGATGTCCGACTTTTCCCAAACCTGATCATACGATAGGCTCCCGAGCAGGACGGCTGCAATCACTTGATCGTCCTGCTTGATTTTATCTATGAACGTTTGCAGCGCTTCCCGAAAGAGAGTGGTAGTTTGTACGTAGGTCCTATTCTGCTCCAAAAGAATACCTCCCGACTATTGATGCCATTCCGTAAAAAAATCTATCATTTTCCATGTAAATAATTTGAATTCGAGTTTATATCTTCAATTGAATTCGCTGCTATAAAAGTAAATCCTGTTTTTATCAACAATTTCTAGACAGAAAAAAGCTGCCTCACGGCAGCTGTCATGTAATGGTTCATTGATTTTTCGTCAACCTTTTAAGTTTACTTGTACCGACTTCAATCTTGCCGGCTTGTTTTGATACCATGCATTCTGATAGATTGCTTCTAATTCATTTGCATACTGTTTGAACTTCTCAAAGGAAGGACCTGATAAATTGGCAATCATAATGCCGCATCCTGGAACGCCAGGATTCACTTCCACAACGGAATCACAGATACCTTCAATATAAAAATCAATGCCCAAGAGTTCAATGTCACTATTTCCTAAGGCCTCACGCATTTTTGCGTGCATTTCCTTTTGTTCCTTAAGCGTTTCATAGCCGTACCATAACATCGTTTTAATTCCACGATTAATGGCTCTTATAAATAAATCAAAATAACACCGATCATTAGCGTTTTTTTCGAAAATTCGGTATGGATCAATATGAAGAAACGTCTCTTTCCCCATATTTTCAATTTCATGCCACAAGCGGTCTTTTGAATCGCCTTGCACAGTCTTGACTCTATTATCGAGATGAATTTGTCTTACGTAATCCATGATGTTTTGCAGGGGATCAGCTTCGATATCACAAAAAATAAACTGGCCCCTATCCTTTAATATTTCCAAGGCTAAGCCGGGAGAACCGAGATAGGTTTGAAGCGTCTCCTGATTGCCGGGTATTTTCTTTAAAATTTGTAAGTAGGGGGAGCTCTCAATATTTACATAACGATCACTATTACTCACTTGTTCAAATAAATGAAAAACACCATAGTTTCTTTCGTCAGTTTGGTTCAACCTATAGATTGGATAGGCAGAATTGGATTCAATATTGACAGTCGGTTTTTCTTCGGTCAGGAAAAAGCATAAAGGAAGGTGCTTCCACACATCCCCGATCTCTCCATAATGAGAATAAGGCATTTAACTTCACCTCCATTATTTTTCTATAAGTAATAAGTAGAATAGTATTATTCTTGTTACACCCAATCATTTCCTTTATTGAATAGAAAAAAACCATAGACTGGCTATGGTTTTTGTTTTCACAAGATTTGTCTGACTTTCTCTTATTCATACCCGATTCCATGATAGAAATAACCATTGGAATTCATTTCACGGGAATCCAGCACATTTCTGCCGTCAAACATATTCGGTTGATTCATGATACTTTTCATTTTAGCCCAATCAACATTTCGGAAAATCGGCCATTCCGTACATAAGAAGACGGCATCTGCGTCTTTCACCGCTTCTTCCAACTCATTGCTGGCTGTAACGGATCCGTAATGTAGATCAGCGGGAAGTTTGGCTACCGGATCATACACGTAAACATTAGCCTGTTCCTTAAGCAAGCTTTCGATTATACGAAGGGCTGGGGCTTCCCGAATGTCATCCGTATCCGGTTTGAAAGCCAAACCCAAAACCGCTATTTTTTTATTTGCAAAGGATTTTAAACGTTCCCGGGCTTTTTCCAGCAAGTATAAGTGCTGTGTTTGATTAACGTACACGACTTTTTCCAAGATGCTTAACTCGATATTATTTTGTTTCGCAGCGAGAATCAATGCAGAAACGTCTTTTGGAAAACATGAACCCCCGTAACCAATTCCCGCATGTAGAAAGCTTGGGCCGATTCTTGGGTCTAGCCCAATTCCGTTTGCCACTTCTTTTATATTGACGCCCAGTTGATCGCATAGTCTCGCCAATTCGTTCATATAGGATATTTTCGTGGCCAGAAATGCATTTGACGCATACTTGATCAACTCTGCGGTTCTCGGCGTGGTTACGACGACAGGACATTTTGCAGACTGGTACAGCGTTTGAAGGAGATTCGCAGCTTTTTTGCTGTTAGACCCGATGATGACCCGATCCGGATTCAAAGCGTCTGTCAATGCTTTTCCCTCGCGTAAAAATTCCGGGTTGGAAGCAACGTCGAATGGATAGGATCCTTTTTGTGCTGCTTGAATCCATAAGGTAACCTGTTCCTGTGTTCCAACGGGAACCGTGCTCTTGGTGATGACTAGTTTATAACCGTTCATGGTTTGGCCGATATCTTCCGCAACCTGCTTTACGTACCGCATGTCGGCACTTCCATCGGGACGGGAAGGTGTTCCTACGCAGATAAAGATTATCTCATGATCTTGAATAGCTTTTTCCTTATTAGTAGTAAAACGTATTTGCCCGGAACTTAGATGCTTTTTCAACAATTCCTCTAATCCGGGTTCGTAAAAATAAAGTACGCCCTTCTCCAACTGCTGAATTTTTTGTGCATCCGTATCGAGTCCAGTTACGTTCCATCCCAGTTCGGCAAATACCAAGGCGGTAGTTGTCCCTACATAACCCGTTCCAATTACTAAAATATTCATTGGTCACTACCATCTCCTCTTGGATGTATGCCCGCCATGACGGATTGAAATCCAATGACCGTGTCCTTTAACGTATTAGATAAATGCTTCAAATGAACCCCATTAAGAATGATGCTGTTCTCAATCCGGCAACCTTCAATATGAGAGCCCGCGCCTATGGATACATAAGGACCGATAACACTATCTTTCAGGACGCATCCCTGATCGATGGATACCGGTTTAATAATCGTACAATTTTCCAATATGGCGGTTTCATGTATCGTCCCATCATTATCCATCTCATCAAGCGTTCTGCGATTGGCTTCCAACCATCTGTCTACTGTTCCAACATCCATATTTAACTTCTCCGTGATGTGATAAGTAACGGGGTAGTTATGGTCAACGAGCCATTGGATAGCATCCGTAATTTCATACTCCCCCCTAGCGGAAGGCTTGATGTCCTTTACGGCTAAGAAGATCGAACGAGTCAAGGCATAAGCTCCCAAGACGGCAAGATTAGACTTGGGGTTTTGAGGCTTTTCTTCCAACCTTACGATATGTCCGTCCAACACTTCCGAAATTCCGTAATCTTGTGGATTTTCAACCTCTGCCAGCAGCAAGGAACCGTGACTCCCCCTCTCTTCGACGTCAATTTTCAGTTCAGTTAGCGGTTCGGAAATCAAATTGTCACCAAGCAACAGCAAAAAAGCATCCTCTCCGATATAAGATTGTGCTTGCTTCACCGCATCCGAAATGCCTTTTGCTTCGGTTTGGTAAATATAAGTGATGGATACCCCCCGAGATTCGCCGTTTCCGAATTGCTCCCTAATTTCAAACTCTTGCGTTGGATGTATGACGATTCCGATCTCCACTATCCCCTGCTCGACTAATTTTTCTATGCAAGTCTGCAATAGCGGGGTGTTGGCAACAGGCATTAGCGTTTTTGGATGTTTGAGGGTGATCGGATGCAGCCGCGTCCCTTTTCCAGCACAGAGGATAAGTCCTTTCAAATCGCATCTCCCCTAGTAAAGATCAATTTCTATTAATCTATGAAAAGTATTTGATATTGGTATGGGCCAAGCTCCTCAATTCGATTCTTACAGAGCGGAATTAACAATGCCCATCTATTGTAGTAGCCGTGTCACCAACTGAAAACCGTTCATATCTTAACAAGAAGTGCCCATAGATATTAACCTAAGGGAGATGTGAACTTTGAAGATTGCTCAAATATCGACCAATACGATTCCAGTTCCTCCTAAGGCTTATGGCGGGACGCAGCGGGACGTTTATTATTTAACCGAGGAGTTAGTTCGACGCGGGCATGAAGTCATATTATTTGCCAAGAAAGGTTCCAAAGCTCAAGCTACCGAAACCTTTGAGTATCCTACGGACGATCCTGATGAACAACTCGATTTCATCATGAAAAATCTCCCTGACGATGTAGATATCATTCATGATCATTACGGTATCGTTGCGAATGCAAACCCGCCCATTCCGACCATACGGAACTCCCATTCAAAGGGGGTAACTGGGGTTCAAATTCCGGTATACGTAAGCAAAACGATCCTAAAAAGATACGGTAAAAATAAAGGCTACTACGTCCATAACGGTATTAGGGTCAATGATTATTCCTTCCGAAAGAAGAAAAGCAATTATCTTCTGTTTCTTGGCAGATTGATCGAGCAAAAAGGCGTTCACTTAGCGATTGAAGTCGCAAAAAAAACGGGGAAAAAGCTTATCATTGCAGGTACCCTTAATGATAAGAAGTATTTTAATTCCAAAATCAAGCCTCACTTAAATAAACGCATTCGATATGTGGGACCAGTTGGAGGCAAAACAAAGATGAACCTGTTAGCCAAAGCAAGCTGTGTTCTTTTCACATCCACTTGGAATGAGCCTTTCGGCCTCGTTCTTATTGAAGCGTTGGCCAGCGGAACTCCCGTGCTCGGGTTCAAGAAAGGCGCCGTTCCGGAAGTCTTAAAGGGATTGCCGAAACTGCTATGCAACAATACGAAGGATATGATTTCTAAAGTTCAGAACCGAAGAAATTTCCCGTCAGCCCGCAGATGCAGGCGTTACGTGAGAACCAATTTCTCCGACAGCATCATGACCGATAATTTTCTGAAACTATACAGACAGATCATTAAAGGGGAAAAATATAAAATCATTAAAAATTCAACATGGAACAAGAAATTGATAAATAATCAAAACAAGGAGTTGGAGTAAGTGGTAACCATTATTGCATGTACCATGAGATCCGCTTATATGGATAATGTCTTCGCCAATTATGACCGGCAGGTTTGGAAGGACAAAGAGATGATTATCGTCTTGAACAAAGACAATATGGACCTTGATTTATGGAAACAAAGAGCCAGCCAATATCCGAATAACGAAGTAAGGGTTTATAAGCTTCCACAAAAATATCATCTGGGAAAATGTTTGAATTACGCAATCGCCAGAGCGAAGGAAGGGATCATCACCAAGTTTGATGATGATGATTATTATGGACCCAAATATTTAAGGGAGTCTGTAACTGCGCTCAAGAAAGGTAAAGGTTCCATTATCGGCAAGCATACATCCTATCTCTATTTTGAGGCTAAGAAAGCGCTCATGGTATTTCGGCCCGGTGGAGAACGTAAGCATGTGAGGTCCGTTAAGGGAGGAACGCTTTTATTTAGAAAGTCTTTATGGAGAAGAGTGCAGTTTCCTGAATTCAAAAAGTCAGGTACTGATTCCGGATGGACCGGCAGATGCAGAAGAAGAGGATTTAAAATTTATTCCGTATCGAAAAAAAATTATGTTTGCGTAAGACGAAAAAATACAGGCACTCATACACAGAAAAAGAGCACAAAAAGATACATGTCCCACTGCAGATTAGTCCGTCACACCAATAACTATACCCGTTTCGTAACTTAATCCATTTTTCCTCTTATTCGTTTCCTGCAGTTAAAAAAGCCACAACATGGACATCTTCTATCATGCCCATGTTGTGGCTTTTGAGTGGTTATTCGGTTTTATTCATATACGCGGAACTCCGGGTTAGACCGGAGAAATATGCAGCCACTGAATAGAAGCAGGAAGATCGGCAGCCATTAGCACCAATCGGTTAATGCCCTCCTTAGCTTGGAATTTTCCGCGGAGTCGAACCGTATGCCAGTCGTTTCCCTTCATTCCCGATGTCCCAAGCAGGACGCCGTTCAAACAAACAGCGACGCTGCCGTAATTTTCCATTCGAAGCCGCATATCCAACGTATAATCAGTAGTAGACGATATGGATGTAACCGTAAATTCATAGGCAACCCAATCATTCGGTGCCAGCTGAATATACATAAGCTCATCTGGCTGCCATTCCTCGCCCTTCATATGTTGAAAATTCGGCTTCTCCCTTTCGCTCTCCACAAACCGGATATCCATACCGTCATTCACGCGAAAGCCGATGTTCTTTTCCGCAGTCTTTCCTATGCTGAAGCTTGTACCTCCCCCTTTATAGCCATAGAAAATTGCCGGAATCCGTACAGGTGGTCTGCGGAATAAAGCGTTGACAACCTCAGGCCGGTACAAACAGCGTTCAATCGATAGATTGTCTAAGTACTCCCACAAAATACGTTCAGCCAATTTCGCATCCGGCTTGGCGCCACCTTCTAAATAGTCTACAAGCAGCCGCCAGCCGTTAGGCATAATGACGGAACAAGGAGAGTTGGTGCAGTCGAGCTTCTTCCATGTCCAGAAGTTCCAAGAAATATCATGGTCCTCGTATAGCCTGAATACTCCCGCGAACCAATCGCAGTTGTTTTCCCCGCCTTCACCCATGAAGATCGGAACATTCCACTCCTCCCGTTTGTCCAAAAATAGCTGAATACTCTCGGTATCAGGATTGTTCCAGTATTTATGAAATTGAAGCATGAGATTGTCGTCGATCTTCTCATCGAATATCGACCAGTCGGTAGCCCAGTGCGCGCCTTCCAAAATGATCATATGACGGTTATCTACTTCCCGAATCGCCTCTACAATCTCTTTATACAATGGCATGACTTGGTCGTTATAGGCCGAGAACCAGTCAGGAAGCGGCTCGTTCAGCAAATCATACCCTGCCACGATCCATTCATCCTGATAGCGGTCGGCAAGCATCCTCCATAGAGCAACCGTCAACCGTTTATTTCGCTCATCCATAAACAGTTCAGGCTTGTCGTTTTCCGAATCGTCGATATTGGTACCGGTCTGTCCGCCGGGAGCGCCATGCAAATCCAGAATGACATAGAGAGAATATTTCCGGCACCACTCTATTACCCGGTCTAAGAGCTGCAAACGACCTTCTTTTACACGCAAGGGTTCTCCCTCTTCAATAAGAAATCTGGCGCTAATAGGAACGCGTACAGAATTGAAGCCCTCGGATGCGATTTTTTGAATATCCGCTTCAGCCGTATATCGATCATAATAAAGCTCCCAAAACTCGGCTGCCTTCGTCTCTCCGACCAAATCCGCAATCAATCGTTCGATCCGTCTTGGACGGTCGCCCTGATCGGGAAAACGCCACATATAACCTTCCGGCAGCAGCCAGCTGCCGAAACCGACGCCTCGAAGCACGATTTCTTGCCCCTCGCCGTTTATTACTTTTTTTCCGGAAGCTTTTAGAAAGCCCCGCACTTCACGTTTATGCTCCATTTCCAAGTCCTCGTCCCTTCCCGATCAACCTTTAATCGCACCTTCAGCTATACCGCTTAAAATATACTTTTGCAGGAGCAGATACACGACCATAATCGGAAGCATCGTCAGCACCAAAGAAGCCAGAATTGCCGACCAGTCGTTATTGTACTCGCCGAAAAGCATATTGGTCGAAATAAGCAGCGTGTAATAATCGGAATCCGTAAGCATAAGCAGCGGCAGCAGGAAATCGTTCCACATCCACAACGCATTCAAAATAGCGACCGTTGCCGTAATGGGAAGAAGCAGCGGAAAGATGATGACAAAAAACAACCGAAAATCGCCGCAGCCATCCATAAGCGCCGCTTCGTCCAAATCTCTTGGAATCGACTTTACGAAACCATGGTATAGAAAGATGGCCAGCGCGACTCCAAGCCCGATGTAGATCAACCCGAGACCAACCGTAGTCCCCTGAACTTTGATCTCTTTAGCGATTTTAACAAGCGTAATTAAGATGGAATGAAACGGAATTAAGGATGACAAAACGAATAATGCGAACAAAAAATTGCTTAGCTTTCCCGGAGTCCGCGACATTTTGTATCCGGCCATTGATGCGAATAGAATAATTCCCGTCACACCTGTGATTGTCACGACGATCGTATTCCAGAAGCTTCTTAAAAAATCGATTTTCCGGTATGCGTCAGCGTAATTACCGAACTCCAGTCGGATAGGAAGCGCCAAAATCCGATTCAGCATTTCCCCGTCCGATTTCAAGGAATTTAGCAATGCCATATAAATAGGAAATAGGGTGATGATCGCGGCGATTATCAAAAAGAGAACAATGAAAGCATTTCCGGCGCCGTGCTTAATTGCTGAATGGTCCGAATGCCGCTTCGCCATTATGCCTCCACCTCTCTTTTCTTCATTATCCATAATTGAAGCATCGTTATGAGCAAGACAATTACGAATAGGATAATGGCTTTGGCGCTGGCATAGCCAAAACGCTGGTTGAAGCGGAACGCTTCTTCCACGATATTGAGCGCAATCACCTGCGTTGACCTGCCTGGACCGCCGCCTGTTAACGCATATACGGCATCAAACACTTTAAACGAAGAACTAAGCGTCAGGAAAATACCGATCGTGACGGCAGGATAGATCATTGGAAGCGTGACATGCCGGAAGATCTGCACGCTGCTTGCGCCGTCAATGGCAGCCGCTTCTCTTAATTGCTCCGGGACCACTTGCAAAGCCGCTATATAAATAACCATTTGATACCCTACGCCGCCCCATAAGGAAAGAATGATAATAGAGTAGAACGACCAGGATGGATCGCCAATCCAGGATTGGTCCAAGAAGAGAAAGCCTGTTTTTTCTGCGATAGAAGGCAGTACCTTAGTAAAGATAAAAACCCACATGAACCCGCCGATAATCAAGCTGAGCATATTCGGAGTAAAGAAAATGGTCCGGAACAACACCTTACTATGCCTTCTCGACTCCACGAATACAGCCAATAGCAGTGCGATTACATTTTGCAAAACGACCATATAAATCACATATTGTATCGTGAACCAAATGGATTTGATGAAATAAGGATCATTCCCAAGCGCTTCGGTATAATTGGAGAATCCCACCATTTCATAGGTGGGATTCAGGCCATTCCAATTCGTCAGGCTGTACCACACGCCCCCGAAAGTAGGGGCGATGGTGAATACAGCGTAAAACAATAAGGCTGGAAGCACGAAGGCAAGAAGAATGACTGTTTGCTTGTTTTTTCTCGTTACGTTCATATTCCGTCACTCCCAGTCAGTCGGTTGCCTTCCTTATTGCGCAGCTTTGATCGCAGTCGCCCAAGCCTTATCCATGCTCGCGATAAACTGTTCCTTTGTAACCTCTTTGGCATAGTAGCTTTGAAGCAATTTCGCCTGTTCGTCCGTTACGCCGTTCGGGAGCTTCAAATCCTGATAGGCTTTACCCTGAGCAACGTATTCAGATGCTTCATTCACCCATGGGAATACCTCGTATTGATGCACGGTAGACACCGGATTAAATTTCAGCTCCTGGAACAACGCCGATGAATCCTTTTCATCATAGAAGTAGTTCAGAAGATCAAGCGCCACTTCTTTGTTTTTGCTGGTCTTCGATAAGGCAAGGGTAGTCGAAGTCGACAGATTGATCATCGTGCCTGCCGCATTGTTGCTGACCGGAAGCGGAGCAACGCCGAATTCCATTTCAGGATTAACCTTCAAAATGGTTTCCGCATTCCATGGGCCTTGAATCCACATAGCAGCTTTGCCGTTAGCGAAATCAGTTGAACCTGCTTCGTTTCCGACTTCAAATGGTTTATCTGTGCCGTTGGCCATAATAAGATCGATAATGTTGAAAATATCCTGTAGATCCGCGTATGAGGCTTCGCCTTTATTCATTTTCTCGATCCAGTCCGAATGCTCCGATGAAATGATTCCGCCGAGAGAGAGCGCTGTCATAAGCTGCGGCACCCATGACTCTTGGAAAGCAAGCAGGAACGGCTTTATGTTATTCGCATTCAGCTTTTCTACAACCGCTTTCATTTCATCAAGCGTCTGCGGAGGCGTGATTCCTAAATCGCTGAATATTTTTTTATTGTATAGATAACCCCATGACAAGCTCTCGAGCGGAAGCGCAACGACTTGACCGTCAAGCGTCACCGTACTCTTCACACTGTCATATAACGTTGCAATCGCAGGCTGCGTCGTAAGATCCTCCAAATAACCCGCTTTATAATAAGTGGATAGATCGTTTGCATGAACATCGAAGATGTCCGGCGCATCGTCAGAAGCGAGTCTGGCCTGCAGTACTTGCTTAGCCTGATCCGGATTCGGCATCTCAAGGTCGATTGTAACCTCAATATTTTTCTCCGCGAGCTCCTTCGCCTTGAACTGCTCAAAATACTTCTCAAATTGATCCTTAAACCTAGGAGAACCGATCTGTATTTTCAATTCCACTTTTTGTGCTTTCGCCGTTGGTTCCTCCGTTTTTTCTGCAGTGGTTCCTTCTGCATTGGTAGGTGCCGGCTCTGCACCGTTACCTTTGTTGTTGTTAGAGCTGCAAGCAGCAAGCGACAACAACAACAATAACCCTACAAGTCCTAGATAAAGCGCTTTCTTCATCGTGTACATCCCCCTTATTGGTTTAGTGCTTCTTCAGTATAGATGAGGTGTGCAGGATGAAACATTAGCGCCGATTAGCAACTTTTATTGCACAATATTGATATGTCATTACTTTTCTTTACCGCTGCGAATATCGCCCGGCGTGATGCCGAACTGCTTCTTGAACACGCGGTGAAAATAAGCCTGCTCCGGGTATCCGACCATTTGTGCTGCCTGTTTTATCGAGATGTGCGGCTGCATCAGAAGCTCTCTCGCCTTTTCCATACGCATGCGGATAATATATTCGGTGAGATTCTCGCCAACGGTCGTTTTGAATACGCGGCTTAAATGTTCTTTGCTCACAAAAAACTGATGAGCGACCGTCTCGAGCGATATAGGGTCCATATAATGCTGGTCGATATAGCTCTGCACTTCAACGATGACCAGACGAGTTTTTGTTTTTCGAATGGCTTCGATTTTATCGATCGCTTCCCCATATTTGCGTCCAATCGCTTGGAACGTTTCGGATACATTTTTCCATTGCGCAGCAGCATCCGTCTCCGCAGCTCGGGACTCGAAGCCAACTTCATTTTCAGACATGAATTGATCGAGAATCTGAAGAAAATCGTCTCCCATTTTTGCTTGTAGCGCCGGTTCCATACCTTCCGGAAAGGCACTCTCCAAAAACTCCTCCAGTTTGTCCATAGTTTGCAAGACAGCCGGTTTGCATAGTTCAAATAAAGCGGCGAATACGCGCTGCCGCAGCGCCATATAGCGGTCCATTAGAGCCGTGCTCGGAAATACAAGCGGCAATTTCCATGAGGTGTTTACCGTTTGCTTTTGAACCTCCAGCTCATGGATACATTTCCGGAGTGCATCATTCAGCTCGATTGGATCAACAGGCTTCAGTAAATAATCGACTGCCCGTGAGTGGATCGCCTGTTTTAAATAAATGAAATCGTCATATCCGCTCATCACAACAATTTTCAGCGACGGAAACTGACTTTTTAATTGCTGCAGCAGCTCCACCCCGTCGAAACCGGGCATTCTCATATCTGTCAGTACGATCTGCGGTTCAAGCTCCTTAATTAATCGAAGCCCTTCCTTGCCATCCTCCGCTTCCCCGACGATTGCAAGCCTCAGCCGATCCCACTCTCCCAGCGACTTTATAACTTCTCGAGCCCACGGTTCGTCATCAATAATCAGCACTTTATTCATGGCTTTCCTCCTTGTTAGGCAAAGGCAGTTTAAGAACGATCAATGTTCCTTTTTCAAGTTTACTGTATAACCGAATGGATGCTTTTCCGCCAAAATGCAGCTTTAATCTCGAATCGACATTTTGCAGGCCAATTCCCTTTCGGATTCTCGGCTTATCCTTGGCTTGGTCTGTTCGATCTGGCTTTAATGCCATCCCTTCCTTAAGTTCGGCTCGAAGCATATGAAGTCGCTTATAATCGACACCTATCCCGTTGTCTTTGATCAAAATGACCACATGGGTACGGATCGTCTTCACCCGGATCTCAACCTGCCAGATCCCTTCTTTCGGCTGCAGGCCATGCTCGAACGCATTCTCCACAAGCGGCTGCAAAGTAAATCTGGGAAGACTAAGCACATTCCCCGAACCATCATTTATGACTGTAATGGTGCACCTGCCCAAGAAACGCTGCTCCTGAATAAACAGGTAATTGCGGATATGCTTTAACTCATCCTCCAGCGTCGCCGAATCATGACCGGAGCTAATCGAATAGCGAAGCAAATCTCCTATCACCTTCGTAATTTTGTAGATTTCAGGGGCCCCTTTGACAAGAGCCATTCCTCCGATCAGGTTAAGCGTATTGTTCAAAAAGTGCGGGTTAATTTGCGCTTGTAACGCCATTAGCTGCGCATTTTTCACTTCGATTTCTTTCTGATATTCGTTTTCTATCAATTCTTTCATCCGCTGCATCATGGAATTATAACCGCGCTCCAACAGGCCGATTTCATCTTGGCTTTGGACGGATGTCAGCTCAAACTGGTGGATTGGGGTCATTCTCATCGTTCTTGCAAGGCTGACGATCGGTCTGCTTATACGCAGCGATACCGTAATGGAAAGCAGGATAGAAGCAGCTGCGAACAATAATCCGGTTACAATTCCCGCCCGAACCGTATTGTTAGCGCTTTCGGTTATCGTTGTGATGGGCAGAGCTTTAATTAAGGTGAGCTCACCGTCGTCTACCCGTTTCATGAATAGAAAAAAGTTATCCGTTTTCTGGATTTCCAGTTCGAAGTTCAGCGGTTTAACCTTATTCATTTGATCAATTACTTCATCGAAGTTTTGTTCCGGCGTCGAGCCTGACAACCTTTCCCCTTCATCGTTGACTAAAAACACCAAACTCTCGTCCTCCGATTTCAAAATATCGCTTACTTCCTTCCACACATCCTTGTTAATACGAACGGACAGTCCGCCGAGAAGATGGCGATCCGCAAACCGGTTAATGCTATGAAACGCATAAATACCGTTGCCGGACTCTTTAAAATACATATTAACGGGTTTCTGCAGCAAACGGGTCCAGTTGCCCTTTTGAATATCAAGCGAATAAATGAGGCCGCTGTTTGTATAGTTGACCGAATATACCTTCTGGTTTTGATGCGTGTACAGCGCAAGCTCGTCTATTTTCTTGGAATTTCCATAAAAAGCTGTGGTCAACGTCTCTTGAATATACCGTTGGGTCCGAAATTGCCCGCCCAGATCCTGACTATCTATCGTGTTAAGGCCTCCTATCAATTGCTGATTAACCTGTAAGGAATAAAAAAGCACGTCGATTTGCCGGATTAACTCATCCAAATACTGATCCGCCCAAAGCATACGGGAACGGTTTGCTTCAATCATTTCTTTTTCTACCGAATTTCGCGTATTGTTTGTCGCAATCCAGGTGACCGTCAAAACAGGCAGCGTAGTCAGACAAATCATCAGAATCATCAGCCTATAGCGAATACTTGTGCGTTTCATGCTCATGCCCTTCTTTCTGCCACGATAACCGAACTCGTCGACGATGTTGTCGAATGCTATTCGTTAGGATGAGTTAGAATTCCTGCTCTTCTGAAATTCTTTTTATTGTCTTGCTCATTATAATGCCAAAGAAACCGTTGCTTAGTTAGCGACGGTTCCTTCTTTTATCCTTCTGTGTTTATTTCTATAAAACCCTTACAAATCTTGTCCCTTCATCCCTCTGGTTACCTACTAAGTCTTTCTCTTCAATTATTAATTCATTAAAATCACCGGAATGACTCCTCACGAAGTTTACCACAATACTAATATTATCAAGATAAAATCTATTCGTATCCTTTGATTTTAAATGGTGATCGCCAAATATTCTCAATTGACCATCTTTAACTTCAATATTGATATCAAAATTCATTTCTTCATTACGGTATATGCCAATAAATTTTTGTAGTTCAGAAAGAGGAACAACCGGATCAGGTTTATGTATCCACCCGAAATAATCCAGTATACTACTGTGATATTTTGACCAATCCCAATTTGTATTTTCGATTGCTAAAGAGTTTAGACTGCATCTAGAATAAGCAGAACGTGCAATCGTTGCGTACTCGAACAAAAAGTCAAGATGCAAATCAGGACTGCGCTGCCCTCTATTCACATAGTAAGGCTCATCTTTATATTGCTCATACTTATTATTCAGCCAGAGCCTATCCCCTCTTGTTTTCATCATTCTATTGATTCCTACCATCGGATCATCCTGATATAGATATACCAAACTGCAATTTATATCCGTTAAACGTGAATATATGTTTTCAATTAACTGCACAATTATTTCTCTATCGATATCCATATGCAGCAAGTGAAGAATAGGACTTTGAAATAAAGCAGATTCCATTACGATAGTCGATTCATTATCTTTTTGATCATTTAAAAATTTATTCCAATTAGAAATATACAATTCCATCCATTCCATGTGATTACTAATAGGATTTTGAAGAAAAATGGGATGTTGAAAAGCAGATTCATGAAAAAGCTCTGTCTTGTTTCTGTTCCTTTCAGATTGTAAAGCAATATATCTTGCAGTTGTAGATTTTCCCGAACCTGGTAACCCTTCAACAAGTATAAGTTTCACAATGCTTCCTCCAATTTTTTATGCATGTAAAGTGCAGCCTTCTAGTTTGATTGTGCTTTCACCTGTATCAGCTATCTCTACAATAGTCAGGCTAGTACCGTTGATAAATGGAGGTTCCCATAACTTTTCGAGAGGTAACCTTTTAAAGGAAGATAATACTGCCTTTATAACCACCGAATGTGTTACAACTAAGACACTGCCCTTTTTATTTTCCGAAATAATCTTATCAAACACGCTAAATACCCTGTCCATAAAAGTATCAAAACTTTCTCCGCCACAAGGCTTAAAAAGGTGTGGCATTTCCCAAAAAGCTTGATATTCATTCGGGTAATTATCCTTTATGTATGTTTGTGTCTTACCTTCCCAATAACCCATATTTATCTCTCTAAGTTGATCGTCAAAAGTTATTGGTATTTCTCTATCACCCCGAATTAGTTTAGATGTTTTTGCAGTTCTTCTGCTTGGACTTGAATATATTGCTGTAAAATTTACATCCATTAAACGGTTTCCAAGAGAAATAGCATTTTCTATGCCCTTTTGGGTTAGTTCAGAATCTGACCAACCTTGCATCCTTTTTTGAATATTCCATTCCGTTTCGCCATGTCGTGTTATATACAAAGTTAACATTTTACCCTCCAATTTCTTCTAAATATTGCTGTTTTACCGATGGTGAGTTAAAATGAATCTTTCCAATACTAACAGTTGATCAAAAACTCCATAGACTAAAGAACGCGAAGGTGACTAGCATGATTGAGATAAAAATTTCCAAATTGAGTAAAGGAGAGTTCAAAAGAGGAGTATTTGCGACTCGTGATATACAAAAAGGTGAACTTATACATGAAGCACCTGTCATTCCTTATCCTAATGAGGACCATGATTATATAGAGAAAACAATACTTTCAGATTATGTGTTCGAGTATGGTGCTAATCACACAGCCATCCTCTTAGGATATGGCAGTTTGTTTAACCATTCGTATCAGCCTAATGCCACCTATGACATCAACTTTGACAATCACACATTTGACTTCTATGCCTATACAGACATAAAAGCAGGGGATGAGATACTTATAAACTACAATGGTGATGTCGACTGCGACGATCCGTTATGGTTTACTAAAAAAGATTGAAAATGCAATTTCAATCTTTTTGTATCAAGCTATCTTTTCAGAAGAAGGTCGCCGATTCGTTGCCGTCGGCAGCCTTCAAAATATCTTTTACTACAACCTCAGCTATAAAATCACGGTTTTCTTCGTTGACATTGATGATTTTCACCCCAGGAAGCCTTTTAATTTTGTCTATTTCTGGATGGCTATCTAAAGGAATTGTACCTAGTACAATGTGATGATTTTCCGAAACTACTTTATAAATCATTTGTTGAAAAGGAATGGAAAGCATTTGCATAAATCCGATTTCATCGATAACTGTTACTTTTTTCGACTTTAAAGAGTCCTGTATAGACTTTAAAGCCACGTTTTCGAAGTTACTTATGTCGATACCATATCTACCAATTTTAAGAGAACTGTTACTCTCTACGTTAGCAATTACTTGACTTTCTCCTGCAAGGGTTACACATTTAAAACCGGTTCGGTCTCTGGCATCTCGTATTTCCTCTGTATAAAAGCCCCCGCAATTATCAGGACCAATTTCATTTATAATCTTTTTAATCAAAGTTGTTTTACCCATACGAGGTTTACCGGTAAGAAAAAAAATTTTTTCGTACATCATATGTCTTAAGGTTCCCCTTTCTATACAGTCCTTTTCAGTTTTAGTTCAAACTTAGGACTAGTTTCATATGCCATATAATTTATATTTCCATCAAAATCCAAGTAAGCTTGATAGCGGGTACGAATAGCTTGCGCTGTAACCATATTAAGCACCTTATCCTTTGCTACCCAGCGACTTTCGGATGTTTCTTCCGAAGTACACAATTCTCCACCGACGGGCTTGCACACATAATCTAACATTACTTTAGTAGGGACATCAGTAACACCGTCATGCCATTTATAAACTCCTGTATTTGAATATACACCAATCAAGTAGGAAACAACTGCGTCTATTCCGCTTTCCTCTTTTATTTCTCTACTTAATGCATCCATTAGATTTTCTCCGACTTCCACCTGTCCACCAGGGAAGACCCACCCGCCATCATGTGTCTTCACTAACAGAATATTTCCTTGTTCATTTTCTACGATTCCACCTACCGCTACAATATGTGTTGGCATTGCCATTCTTATTACCCCCAAACATAAAGTTAATATTCGATAACCGCAGCTCCAATCAAATCAAAACCGGAATTTCTTTAGCAGAGATTCCGGCTTATCGAATTTGAGAGGACAGCATTCGGATATTTGCTGTAATTATCCGATCAATTCATTTACTTTGTCCCGATCGAGCTTGTTGATAACAGCTGTCAGCAGTGCAGCGGCTTGATCGAAGTCGCTTTTTGACATAATAGCATTATGGCTATGAATATATCGGGTGGCAAAACCGACTACAAGGGAAGGACAGCCGACCCCGCTCGTATGAAATTTGCCAGCATCCGTACCGCCCCCAGACAAGGCGTCCACCTGCACCTTGATGCCGATCTCTTCAGCGGTATCCATCACGAAATCACGTAATCCGGCGTGAGGTACCATAGTGGCATCAAACAGCAGCACCAACGGTCCGTCTCCGACGTTGCAGGTCATGTGCTGTGATTCGTTTCCGGGAGTATCGTACGCAATACCTACATCAAGTGCGAAAGCAATATCCGGCTCCACCAGATTCGCAACCGTCCCGGCACCGCGCAAGCCCACTTCTTCCTGGACGGTCGCTCCTGCGTATACGATGTTGGGATGATCTGCGTTTTTTAGCCTTTTAAGAACTTCTACCGCTAGCGCGCAGCCCGCCCGATTATCCAGCGCTTTGCCCACCCACAGTTCGCCGCCACGCATAGTTGTGAAATCGGATACGGGAACGATCCAATCGCCGAGACGGACGCCCATTTCTTTGGCATCTTCTTCATCCTTCGCACCGATGTCGATATAAAGATCCTTAAGTTCCATTACTTTTTCGCGTTCTTCCTTTTTTAACACGTGCGGAGCTTTCGAACCGATAATGCCTGTATATTCGCCTTTACGGGTTTTTACTTTAACACGCTGGGACAGTACGTTATGAGGCCACCATCCCCCAAGTGGATGAAAGCGGAGAAATCCTTTGGATGTAATTTGCGTCACCATAAATCCAATTTCATCCAGATGACCGGCGAGAAGCACTTTTGGACCGTCAGCCCGACCCGTTTTTTTACCCAACACACCTCCAAGCCGATCTTTGACAATTTCGTCGCTTAAAGGCTGCAAATATTCCTGCATGATCGTACGCACTTCGCGTTCGTGCCCTGGTACTCCGTCGGTTTCCGTCAGCTGCTTCATCATCTGCGTCATTTCATCCATATGAGATATTCACTCCTTGTTTTGAAATAAGAGTATCGTTAATGTGAGTTTTAAGCGCTGCCGTCTTCTTTAATCATTCGCTAACAGGAAAGAAATTCCTTTCTGAAATGCAATCAAAAAAACGGCAGTCCAATGGTGCCGTTTTGATTTTTAATTAATGGCAATCTAACGTTCAACATGGGCATCAGGAGCCTTATCCGAAACGAGATTCAAGATAATGTCGTGCTCAAGTAGCGCCTTTAGACCGCAAAGAACAATCGTAAATCCTTCCGTTGAATCTAGGGCTTGCTTTACAATGTCAGCCCCATCTCCTTTAAATCCTGTGTTAGTAATCGCAACAAAAGTTTCGTTCTCTGCCCGAGAAGTAAAAATCCACTCGACCGTAGTGCCAAAATCGATGAGGATTCGCTTGTTTTCCTCGATTTCTATTACATCAACGGCTGCAGAAGCACCGTACATCTCCCAATCCCACTGGACACGTTTTCCCGTTTCTAATCTTCCGCTGCTTTTTGTGAACCAGAACTTTGAAGTAATCGCAGGGTCGATAAAAGCCTCAAACACCTCCTCAACCGGTTTTCTGATAAGCATTTCTGCCTTTGCAACGAGTACATCATTCAGGATTTCCATCATGGTTCTCCTTTCATCGTTAAAGGTTCCTTATATCATAGTATATAACATATAATCTCTTTGAAATTGGTCAGCTTAAGTAAACTGTCACTCACCAGATTACAGACCGTCCATAATGTAAATAATTGTAATTTTAATTTATTAAAAAACCAGTCCCTTAAAAAGGACTGGTTCACGCTGTGTTTAGTGGCTAAGTAAATTTATCAGGCAACGCCTTAATGATTTCTTCGTATTGCAGAGCAACTGCTACTTCCAAAATATGTATAGGGTTTTGATGAGCGTAAGCTAAGAGCAATTCTTTAGTAAACTCATCATCATTTAACTTCAAACTTCTTTTTATCAATTCCATCATAGCTCTTTGATTGCGAAAATTAAGCTGCTCAATTTTTTCTGTCGCTAATTCAATATCACCCTGCATGGTACACTCCTAATATCACGTGATTTTGGATTGTTGTAACAAACATTCCACCTCATAATAATTCGATGTAATCCCAATTTTTCAGGGGGGATAAAAAAACCTTCCATCTAGGAAGGCTTTTTTATTGGAATCTTTTTTTGATATCCAATACATACTTTAGAATGACAGAAATCCCGCCAACGAAATATACACTCACAAGAATCCAACCCGTAGGATCAATTGGAATCATGGATATAATAACGTTCAAGGGCAGGACATAAAATAGGATATCCTTCAAATAATCCAAAAAAGTTGTATTGAAAGTGCCTTCCCAAAATGATTTGGCAAAGGAAATAATAAAATCAATGATCATTAATCCAAATATGGCCCACATCGTGTAGATCATCCAGTCTGTAAGTGTAAAGGTCATTTATCATCACCACCTTCCTACATACTATGTTAGGAATACTGACAGGTGAGGATAAAGTAATATTCTCTTGTCCGATTTAAAGTGGTTTTTTAGCATCAATGATAAGAGAAACAAAACCTAGTTTACCATTCTGATTCCTCTGGTCAAAACGTTTGGAACGATATATAAAACCCATTATTTCATCCCATTCTTTGTAATGAAATGCTCCATATTCATCACAATATTCCAACAAATTAACTTCAAATCCAGCCGATTCAAATATTGAAGTTATTGTTTTATAGTTAAGGACAATTTGGTGGCTGGCTGCGGGGTGATCTGCGGGACCAGGTCCACCTACTTGTACACCTTTTTGATAATCTTCATCTTGAAAAAAACCATCAGGAACAGCACAACGTACATAACCGCCTGGCTCTAGGAATTCAAAACAAATCTTTGCGGCTTCAATACCCTCATGATAGGTTAAATGTTCCCAGACATGCTCTGCCAATATTGCCGAAATCGTATTTGGTAGAAAACGATTTACCCATTCATCTCTTTTTAATAAATCTAATTCTGATTCCTGAGTTTGAATCCACTCGGGATTATTGTTATATTCCCCAGAACCAATTACTACTCTTAATGCATCCTTTGGAGTATCTATCATTACAGAAGCTCTCCTACCCGTTAGAAAAGGCTGCCACCCTGCAGCCCTTTCGTTAATGAACGATCATTACCTGTAAGTTATAAATTAAGCGCTTTTGTTGCCAAAGAGCATTTCATTGAATTTTTGGTGGACCCCAAATACTCCTCGGTCTGGGTCGTAGTTAGATAAAACGGCTAATGTGTCTTCCAGAACGTAACTATCGGAGTTGATCATATTCGCCGGCAAAAAAGGCTCTTGTAACACTACGAAAAGCCAATACCTCTAATACTCTCTCTTCATAGAATAGAGAGTGAGCAGCAGATACTATCTTTGCAGCTTCCATAGTGACGAATGAAAGGGATGCTGAGCTTATATGGGATGCCAGCCTGGAAGGGTCATCATTGTTAACAACGAAGGCACGATAATATTTGGGAATGTCGCAACCATAAACATCAAAGAAACCTCGGTTTCCACCAACGGAAGCGGTTCCTCCAGCACTGACGAATCGGATCAGAATGAAGAGAACGCTTCGGATTCCGGTACTGTCTCGGCCAAAAGCTCAAAAAGACGCCGATACAAGCCACGGTAGCTTTATCATCCTAGCAGCTAGTTCTAGGTTTAAAATGAAAAGCCAGAATTCTTTCAGCCAGAATTCTTTCTCTAAGGAAGAAATTCTGGCCCTCACGTGGATTAATCCTTTTCACGATTGAATGTCCAATGCCAAAAGTTCAAGCTTCACAGGAAAGCTGTAACCCATAGACTCCAATAAAAGCTTACCTTCCTCATCTTGTTCATTTACCAACGTCTCTACATTGATTCTTCCATTTTTAAGGTGATATTCAAAAGCCTTAGCAACGAGAATCTCACCTAGTCCTTTATTCCGCCAACGTGGAATTACGAATAACCTTTCAATTGCACCTGTTTGCCAACACATGACACTTCCAACTAGCTCATTGCCTTCAAAAGCCGAAATGGTATGAAGTTCTGGTCCCCCCATCATCCATTCCAGCATATTGACGCTTCTATGTAGAACACCTTGATAATATTGTTCTCAACTTTGGTGTATGCAACTCTTTCTTCTTTTGTTTCCAACGGATTATGATAAACCTCTACACTAATTGGTGTATTGACTTCAGGAATGAAGTTATCAAGCGACCGCTTAGCGAAATAATACGTTTGATAAGAGGAAAAGCCTTGTTGTATGTAAAATTCACGGTCGCCATCAAAATCATCCCATGCAACCAACTTGGTTATCGCTTCAGGATTACGAATAGCGTGGCAGATGTCAACTAATGAAGGATACAAAGCCATTCTTATTTCAAAAATATGCTCGTGAGCATTTTCACTTACCTCCATCACAAATTCCATTACATCATGATCATCAGCAATTCTATGACGTAAGTAGCCCACAGCGATTAAATTTCCTTCTTCGTTGAACACACAACTCATCTTCTGATGTTCATAATCTTTGTTATGTTTAAAAAGCATATATGCCTTAGGACTTAACTTCATAACACTTTCCTCTAACTCTGGACTATATGGACGAACTACCATCGAAATCCTCTCCCTTGTCAAATGATATCAAATATGATATCAAACATTCTGGCTTCCGACAGGTAAAGAACTATTATAGTTGATCTAATCTCCCGAAAACGCAGCAAAGCTGCCGACTGAACACTGCCGACAGCTTTTATTCAACTCTTGTTCCCTTGGGGATCGTTCTAGATTCCTCTGACAATTTACTGTTGAGGACCAGGCTTGGATTGAGTAAACACAGCCACATATTTTACCTCATTCGTAATTGGACTCAAGCTGTGTTTTTCAATCGAATCGAAGTATAGTGAATCTCCTGGATTTAATGTGTATTCCACGTTTCCGACTTTATAATTCATTTTGCCCTCTAGAATATATATAAACTCTTCACCGTTGTGGCTGAAAACATGCCTGCTGTCATGTTCATCTTTCCTTGAAACAAAAAGAAACGGCTGCATCAGTTTGTCTTCTCTTTCGACGGCAAAAGCAAAAAAGGAGTAGCCTTTTTCCGTTTTTACTAATTTCGATTGGCTTTGTACCTCCGTTGTATAAATCGTGCCTGATTGCTGTTGATCATCTAAAAGTATTGAAACTTTAGTCCCTAAGGCATCGGCGATTTTGATTAGGGTTGAAATGGGCGGCATCGTCTTACCGTTCTCTATTTTAGACAATAAGCTTTTAGAAAACCCGCAAATATCGGCTATCTCTGTCAAACTCCGATTTTGCTCTTTCCGCAGCTTTTTAATTTTATCTCCAAGTTCCATCTGTAAGGCTCTCTCCCGTGTCATATTGTTCAATCAAGTTTATCATAACTATACGTTGTTTAATCGTCAACAAGTGACAATATTAAATAATGACAGAAAATTGAAGCCCCTTATAATACCGATTTTCTTTATTAGGCTCCTTTATAGATAGGGTTACTTTAATCGAATGCTTTTCCCCATACTGCATGATTTTTTGTAATAGCCCATCAGTGTCCTTATAACCAAGACGGCCATTAAGCACAACCTTGATATCAGAACTGAACAAAGAACGGAAAATATCCTGATATACCTTAATATGCTCCCAAAAGGATTGTTTTTCAAATTGATAAGAACCTTGATCTATACCAGCTGTTACCATACAAAACAAATGAAAGTGGGGGAGCATCCCGGGTTCGTTTCCAAAATATTGAGCCCTGACATGTCTGTGAGTTGTTGATAAGCGGATAAAATCTTCTCGGTTGCTATTTTTTGCGACTTTATCAAGTCACTGATATGCAAAGCTAAGAGGTTGGTCGCACTTGGTGACGACTTATTAGTTTTCTCTCTAAATACCTCAAGCAGCAGGGTATTAAAATCGGCTCCTGATATTCGTTCACTAAGTAATGCAACTATGTCATCTACACCCAGCTCTCGAACTATACGTTGAAGATTATTTTGTACATCCGACGACATCGCTCATCCCCTCCCCCAAAAAACTGTCATTTTACTTTAATTTAGACCCATCTAAAAATTCTGTAGTGAATTTATTCAGTATATAGATATATCTGTACCGTAGAGGGTAAGTTGGAGACGCTTTGCCACTGCTTGTGAAGCGTAATTATCCCAGGAGGTGCTGTAAAGGGCTACTTTCCCTGATACGTGTACTGCAGCCAACCATGCTGATGCAACTGCTATGGCATATCCTTTGCCGCGATATTCTTCCAATGTTTCAATGCCCGCTTCTGCCGCTCTATCCGTATTTCTCGCACTAAAGCACACAGAGACTGCTTTATTATCCTCAATTACCATATAACACGGTTCCCGATACTTTAATTCGGTCAATAATTTTTTGAATCCTGGCTCTAAATATTCTCTATTATCATTTGTTACCTTTACAGCCTGACTAGCTCCTACCTTATAATCCTCAAAAACATAAGCTGGGCCCATCCATATACTACTTATTTTTGTCTGTTGTTCTAATTCATTAATAATCTTTGCCAACACTATGTTTGTATCATCGCTATTATTTATTATTTCTATCATTTTATTTGCAATGTCACTTGGAACATCCCCGCGAAACCTCAGAACATTGCCTTTTTTTGTTTTTCCCCAAAAAAGCCGGGGGGCTGGATGACCTTCGAACTCATTAACTTTTGTTATTCTCCCCAAAGAATCGTGAGCAAATAGAACCTCTGCTTGAATATTCATCAGTTCAAATTCGTTATGCATGCTTTCCCCCTTCATAAATCCTCCTATTTTTTCCTATATGGATATAACACTTCGTCAATCCAATTACAAAACTTTTCATACGCTTCTTCATTTGTTTTAACATTGCTAATGAATATTCCCATAAATTCGTTATAATGATGCTCTTTATCACCGAACAATGATTGATATTCCTTGTCATCTGCAAAATCATTAAAAAATAAATCCATTGTTCCATCCTCTCTGACCCAAGCAATTGCCTCAATAAAGGGAGTACACTCATCTTTCCAATTGTCTACATGCAAATGATTTCCTGTGTAGTTTTCAGGATTGAAATAACCATGCTCATACACGAAAAATCACCTACCTTAATCAGATTATCACAATCGTCTATTTCTCTTTTCATCCAGATAAATATCCAGCGCTTGAATTCCTCGAATTGCTAGTTTAATGAACAGGTAGAGACATGTAATTCCAAGCAGCATAAAGACACCTTTAAAAATGAACATTAAAGTAGGTAACAACTCAAACATCGAAAATCCTGATGATTCAGTTATGAGACACACTTCCTTTCTGAATTAATTTAAGTATTGTTTAGTCTACACCATATATTTACATCTATCCACGTTTAAGATCGAAAAGTTGTCAATCACATCAGTAAAATAAAAAACGGTTTCTTCCAATCATACGAAGGAAGAAACCGTTTATAAGTTATTCAGTGTTACATTTACTTACTGCTCGCAGCCGCCCACGCGTCAAGCTGCTTTTGTTTCTCGGAGATGATCTTATCGATCCCCGCTGTTTTCAACTGTTTAATGAATTCAGGCAGCTTGGACACAGGATCAACCGTTCCCGTTTCCAAAGCAACTTTATACTGGTTCTGCACGTTCGTTACCGCCGCGATTTCCGTTTTAACCGCATCGGCGTTAAAGGTGAAGCCCAGCGCTTTCGATTTTATTGCGTTTTTGTTAAACTCCGCCAGCTGATTCCAAAGCTCCGGGTCATCCCCGTTCCAAATGTGGGATAGGGACTGGTTCCCGAACATCCATCCCATTTGCAGGTTGTAGCCGGAATTCGTTGCATCAACGCCTTCCGGGTAATCGATGACATTATCAGACACTTTCACGTAATGCTTGTTTTCAATCCCGTAATCAAGCAGATTAATGAAGTCTTTATCGGTGTACATCATGTTGAGCAGCATCATCGCTCTCTCCGGATCCTTCGAGCTTCTTGCGATACTCCACATAATTGATGTAATGTTGGACGTCGCTGTAACCGCTGGTCTGAAATGTATCGACACCATTTCCTTTCCTGTCGTTCTTGATTCTTGTGTCTCAATACCCGGCTTCATATGGGATATAAACGAGAAAGCCTTGCCGGACTTGACCAAATTGTACTGCGTCTCTGTGCTCGTAGCAGCATCCTTTGCAATGTAGCCCGCTTGATTCCATCTTCTGACTGTATTCAGCATCTCTGCATATTCAGGTGTCTCATACATGTTCACAACTTTTAGGCCGTTATCATGGCCCGGAAGCACGCCAAATCCATCACCCAAGGTATCAAAGAAGCTTCCTACGTAAATATCAATAATGGATGTTCCGTACTTGACCGTCGGAATGAGGCCCGGCTCATTGTCCTTAATGATTTTGAAAACAGCATCCAGATCGTCCAGCGATTTAATCGCGGTCGTATCGATGTTATATTTATCAACCAAATCCTTGCGCATCGTAATTCCATAGTCCGCGGCCAAATCCCTGATGCTCGGAACGGCGTATATTTTGCCATCAATTCTTGTGGCATGCAAGAACGCCGGATCAAGAGAATCAAGCGCTTCCGTTACCCCTTGCCCTTGCTCAGCCAAATAGCCGTCAAGCTCAAGGAACTGCCCTTTAGCCACGTCCTGGCTATAGGTTCCGAGTCCGCTCAAGATCAGGTCTACCTGCTCATTACCCGACATCATCAGCGTTTTTTGCTGAGACCAAGCGCCGAAGCCGATCGGAATCAGCTTTACCGTCGCATTGATTTTTTCCTTGGTCATTTTATTAATTTCGTCCGAAACCAGCTTGAAATCCTTCGGTTCGCCGGCAACTGGGAATACCATTACGAGCTCGACAGGCTTTAATTCACCATTGCCGTTACTGCTTTGACCCTCCGAAGCTGCTCCGTCGTTCCCGGAATTGGTGCTGCTTTTGCCGTTGCTGCCTCCATTGCTGCATGCTGTGATCAACATGGTAAATGCCAAAGCTAACAATAGAATCGATTTTGCCGCATTTCTGTTCTTCGTCATTGCTGTGACCTCCCTATTTAATTTAATGAAAGCGTATACACTTAGTAGAATAGATGAAAACTCGCAATCTAACTTTCAGATTTCCGACCTACCGATTTTGATTTTCCGTCGTATCTACTAATTAATGAACGGCAACCGTCCTGCTCTCTCCCTCTCCAGCCGGAGGAGTCGAGCGCTTCAGAAATAAAACGGCCGTCAGCAAGGCAAGCACTACGAGGGCGAATGCCAGCAAAAAAGCCTGCCTCATGCCTGCTGTCATCGCCAGCGCAAACAAATCAGAGTCCGAAATAACGCTCGCATTATTCGCCGCAAAACGGCTGGAACCAGTCGTCATGACCGTTACCAGCAGCGCCATCCCAATTGCTCCGCCAACCTGCTGGAGCGTACCGGCAATGGCCGTGCCGTGCGGATACAGCCTTCTCGGAAGCCCGTTCAAGCCGTTCGTCATAACCGGCATCATCAGCATGGAAATGCCTAGCATGAACAGCGTATTTAGGGAGGTTATCGTCAAATAGGAAATGGTAGGCTTCATGAAGCCAAACCCGCTCAATGTGACCGCCATAAGCGAAAGACCGGTAACCGCCAGCCATCTGGCCCCGTATCGGTCAAACAATCTGCCGGTTATCGGCGACATAATCCCCATTACGATGCCGCCCGGAAGCATGACTAAACCTGCATGCAGCGGTGTGTAGCCCAGCGCATTCTGAAGGAATATCGGAACCAGCATCATTGTCGAAAACATCGCCATCATGACAACCATCATAATCATGACAGAGAGGCTAAACATGCCGAATTTAAATGTTCTTAAATCCAGCATCGGCTGCCGCATCGTCAGCTGCCGGCGGCAGAAGAAAACGAGCGCACAACCTCCCACTGCAATCGGCCAGAGCACTCCTGGATCCGACCATCCTCCGTGTCCTTCCCCTGCGCTGCTGAAGCCGTACACGATCCCGCCAAAACCAAGCGTGGATAGGAGCATCGACAGCGGATCGGCCTTGCGGTTGCCCGATTCCGTCACATTTTTCAACCGTATGTACGCAAAGACCATAACGAAAGCAGCAATCGGCATCACGCTGTAAAACAACACCCGCCAGCTGTAGTTTGCTACAATCAGTCCGGATAACGTTGGGCCGATCGCCGGCGCAAATGTTATGACGATCCCGATCGTACCCATGGCAGCTCCTCTTTTATGAAAAGGAACAATAGCCAATACGACATTTGTCAGCAATGGAAATAGAATCCCTGTTCCCGCCGCTTGAATTAACCTTCCGGCAAATAGAACGGCAAAACCGGGGGCAATCGCCGCCACGAGAGTGCCGGCTGCAAACATTCCCATAGCAGATAGAAACAACCCCCTTGTCGTAAAACGTTGTATTAATAAGGCGGTAGCCGGTATAAGCACAGCAATGACGAGCAAATAGCCGGTAGTCAACCACTGGGCGGTAGTCGGCGATATGCCGAGATCGTTCATAATCGGCGTCAGCGCCACGTTGAGCAGTGTTTCGTTCAAAATCGCGACAAAAACCCCAAGCACCATTACGAACACGATTAATCGGTTGCCATTGCTCCCGAAGGCCGATTCCTTATGGTCAGGTACGTTTGATATATCCACGTGACTTTCTCCTCTCATTATGCAAAAGGCCGTCAGCACGGAGCATTCCGCTCACTGACGGCCTCCGGTAATCTCACCGGACATGAAGGTCTTATTCGTTATTTTTTTCTTTGTTCAGATCTGCAAGAATCTCATCCAGTTTCTGCTCGGTAATCTCCCCTTTACTGATCCAAACCAACCCGCGTGCCGGCATGCTCATGAACATGGCCATCCCCATTTCGGCCGCATCTCCGTCCATCGCATCCTCCACCGGATTCTGATTGAGTAATTGTGAAATGTCTCTATTCATCGTCGTAGTCATTGATTAATAACCTCCTTTATTTTACCAGCTCAAATTTGGATTCCTGCACATCCCTGGAATTCGGACCGACATACACTTTGAATTCTCCGGGCTCCGCCTTATAGCTCCCGTCAGCCAAGTAGTATTTCAAATCGGCTTCCGTAATCGTAAAGCGGACTTCCTTGCTC
Source organism: Paenibacillus prosopidis (assembly GCF_003337375.1). GTDB lineage: Bacteria > Bacillota > Bacilli > Paenibacillales > Paenibacillaceae > Pristimantibacillus > Pristimantibacillus prosopidis. The sequence continues at coordinate 256,422 of NZ_QPJD01000003.1, read as the reverse complement.
TCTTCGGCGTTCAACCGCACCTTGCGAAACCCTTTTAGTTCTTTCACGGGACGGACGGAGCTTCCATACAGATCCTGGATATAAAGCTGAACGATTTCTTCTCCCGGAACGGTTCCCGTATTCGTAATGGAAAGAGTAAGGTTGATCGCATCCGATCCTGATAAGTGAACCTTATCCAACCGTATTTCTGAATAGGTAAATGTCGTATAACTGAGACCGTAACCGAAAGGATACAGCGGCTCATTAGGTCCGTCTAAATATTTGGATATAAACTTCTGAGTGCGATTTTCCTCGGTCACCGGCCTGCCCGTCATAAAATGATTATAATAGACAGGCGCCTGCCCAACCTTGTATGGAAAACTCATTGTCAATTTCCCGGATGGATTATAATCGCCAAGGAGCACATCTGCAATGGCATGCCCCGCTTGCGAACCGAGGAACCAGGTTTCGACGATGGCATCTACATGTTTATCGAACCAATCCAGCACGAGCGGCCTGCTGCCCGTCAGCACCAGCACGGTCGGTTTACCGAGCCCGACGACCATTTCCGCCAATCGAAGCTGTACCTCTGGCAGCCCAATATCCATCCGACTGGCGGCTTCCCCGGACATGTCGCTATTTTCGCCCAACGCCAGTATGACTACATCGGCTTGCTTGGCCTGTTCGATCGCTTTCTTAAATCCGCCTGCGATTTCCTCCGTTACTTTACAGCCTTCCGCGAGTAGCAGCTCGACGCCTTTATCCCGCAGCCCGTTCGCTAAAGTGACGGTTTCATTGCCGTACCGGGAAAACTGCCATGGGCCGAGTAAATCCTTGCTGCTTGCAAAAGGACCAATGACCGCTATTTTCCGGTCTTGCTTTATCGGAAGCACGCCATCATTCTTCAGCAGCACAATCGACTTGCGGGCAAGCTCCCGGCTTGCCTCCAAATGCTCCGCGCTGAAATGAAACTCAATCTCTTTCTCTGGTCTTACATAACGGAAAGGATCATCCATAAGTCCAATTTTGAATTTGTAGGTTAAAATCCGTCGCACCGCAGCATCAAGCTGCGCTTCCTGCACGGCGCCTTCCTCGATGAGTGACGGGAGATGATCGTAAAATTGCCGGGTCACCATTTCAATATCCATCGTGGCGTCGAGCGCAAGCTTTGCCGCCTCTTTTCCATCCTTGGCTGCGCCGTGTATGGCGATCTCATCGATAGCCCCGTAATCGGAAATAAGCATGCCTTCAAATCCAAGCTCATCCCGTAATAGGTTCCTTAGCAAATAAGAATTGCCCGCCACGGGAACGCCTTGGTAAATGTTAAAAGCGTTCATAACGGAACCCGCTCCTGCTTCAAGCCCCGCTCGGAAAGGTGGCAGATAGACATTGCGCAGGGTCCCTTCGGAGATATCAACCGTGTTATAGTCCCGGCCCGCCTCCGCTGCTCCATAAGCAATAAAGTGCTTCAAGCAAGCAATGATCGTCTCCGGATCAAAGAGGCTTCCGCCTTGGAACCCTTCGACCTGCGCCTTCGCAATCTCGCTTCCGAGGTACGGATCTTCGCCTGCTCCCTCGACAACGCGTCCCCATCTCGCATCCCGGGTAATGTCGACCATCGGCGCATGATTATAAGTAATGCCTGAAGCGGCAGCTTCCTTGGCAGCAATGGCGCAGGCCCGTTTAATTTCCTCCATATCCCAGCTGCAGGACCATGCCAACGGGACCGGAAAAATCGTTTGATGGCCGTGAATAACGTCCGCGTTGAAAAGAAGCGGGATACGCAGCGGAGATTGCTCTACCGCGATTTTCTGCAGCTCGAATACGCGCCTGATATCGAACGCGCCCAGGATGGACCCGACTTTGCCATCGGCAACCAGCTTCTCCGGCGGTTCGGAGTCCACATCCCCTCCAAACGAGAAAGCGGACGCGAGACATTGGCTCATCTGACCGATTTTATCAACCAGTGACATCCGCTCCAGCAGCTGCTCGACTTCCCCCTTAATGTCATCGTCGGAGCGACCCTGTACGTTTGATTTCCGATAGGGAGCAACTTCCTCGATTAAATCCTCCGATAGCGAAGGTCCTCTTCCACTTGCGCCATTCAAGGTGATTTCACCGGCGTACGGAAGCTTCAGCGTACCTGCGAAAACGCTTTCCCCGAATGTCAAATCAATGGAGATTGTCTCACCCGGCATGAACATTGAACATCCTGCCGCTTTCAAACGTTTATCCTCAACCGAGAGCTCGGTAATCTCAATTGGCAAAGGCATCGGCTCGGCTGATACCGTTAAGGAATATCCATCATTTTCTTCAATCACAAAAATATATTTCGATTTCTGTTGCCCCAAAGTAACTATGCTATGCCAAATTCCGATCATCGTTCAACCTCGCCCCTCATTTTCTGATTAAGAGAATCGCCTCTTGATTGCCTCTGCGATTTCTACCATACAATCCTCCGCTTGCGGATACAATCCAATTTTATCGATGAATGCGTGATCCATGCCGCTATAACAGATGAGCTTGGTTTGAACGCCCGACCGAGACAGCTTGCGTGCGTACGCTTCACCTTCCAGGCGTAGGTAGTCGTACTCTGCGACGATGACAAGTGCCTCTGGTAATCCCGTTAAATCGTCGGCAAGCAAAGGCGAAACATAATGATGCCCCGGGTCCGTTTGCTTTTGTAAATACATGTCGTGAAAGAAACTGCCTCCCTGCTTTAACCCTTCAACGGCAGGAATGATGAGCTCCCGATGGTTATTAATGGTGTATTGATCGATACTCCATTCAAAATCCTCGGTTTGGATGCCCGCCATGTTGACCGTCGGATAAATGAGCGCTTGAAAATTGATCATGCCGGTACCGCGGTCCCTGTCCATCATCGCGCATACCGTCGCCAGATTTCCTCCCGCGCTATCGCCGCAAACGGTAATTTGCCCAGGATTTATGCCGATCTCAGCGGCATGAAGGAACACCCATTCCACGGCATCGAAGCAGTCGGTAAGCCCTGCGGGAAAGGCATGCTCCGGAGCTAAGCGATAGTCGACGGAGACTACAACGGCATTCGCTTTTTCCGCCAAAGCTTTGCACGGATTTTCGACCGTTTCCAGACTTCCTCCTATGAAGCCGCCGCCGTGGAAAAACAAGATGCAAGGGTGTATTCCTTCTGAAGACGGTGAATAGATACGTACGTGAATGCTGCCATTTGTTCCGATAATTTCCTTGTACACAGTTTGGATATCCGTACGGGTGACATCCGTGTTCGCCCAACCCATGAGAGCCCTGAGCCGCTCAATAGGAAAGCTCACTGGGGCAGATTCTGACTCCGGCATGAAAAGCATGCCGCCTTCATCGAAATTGCGTTTATTTTGACTTAATATTTCATATACCCTCGGATCCAGCTCACCAACAGCATTGGAATCAGGAATTTTTTTCGTTACGATTTCCATTAACACTCCCGCCTTTTATCAGGTATTTAGAGGGCGGTCCATCCGCATGTCTGCACCGCCCCTTCAACATTTCTAAATTACTTGCCTGATGCCGCCCAAGCGTCAAGCTGCTTCTGCTTCTCGGCAATGATCTTGTCAATTCCCGCTGCCTTCAATGCTTTAATAAATTCCGGCAATTGCTTCATTGGGTCTACGGTTCCCGTTTCCAACGCGATTTTGTATTGATTCGACACGTTCGTGACCGCCGCGATCTCCGTTTTGACCGCATCAGCATTGAAGGTAAAGCCGAGCGCTTTTGACTTTAAGGAGTTTTTGTTAAACGCAGCAAGCTTGTTCCAAAGCTCCGGATCATCCCCGTTCCAAATGTGGGACAGAAATTGGTTGCCGAACAACCATCCCATCTGCAGGTTATAGCCGGAGTTCGCCGCATTCACGCCTTCAGGGAAATCAATCATGTTATCGGACACCTTCGCGTAATGCTTGCTTTCAACACCATAGTCAAATAAATTGATAATGTCTTTATCGGTAAACATCAGATTGAGCAGCATCATTGCTCTTTCCGGGTTTTCCGAGTTTCTGGCGATACTCCACATGAAGGAAGTGATATTAAACGTCGTAGTAGCGGCTGGCCTCAAATGAATCGACACCATCTCCGTACCTGTCAGTCTTGATTCTTGTTTTTCAATGCCTGGCTTCATATGAGAGATAAACGAAAACGCTTTGCCGGCCTTCACCAAATTGTATTGGGTCTCCGTGCTTGTAGCGGCATCCTTGGCAATATAGCCTGCTTGATACCATCGTCTCACCGTATTCAGCAGCTGTGCATACTCCGGCGTCTCATACATGTTCACGACTTTAAGACCGTTGTCATAACCCGGAAGCACGCCGAAGCCGTCACCCAAGTTATCAAAGTAGCTGCCTGAGTAAGTATCGATGATGGAATTCCCGTACTTCACCGTCGGTATGATGCCTGGCTCATTTTCCTTGATCGTTTGGAAAACGGCATCCAAGTCATCCAACGATTTAATAGCTGTAATATCGATTTTATATTTGTCGACCAAATCTTTACGCATTGAAATGCCGTAATCTGCCGCCAAATCCCTGATGCTCGGAACGCCGTAAACTTTGCCTTCGATTCGTGTGGCATTCAGGAAAGCCGGATCAAGAATGTCAAGCGCCTCCTTAATACCTTGTCCTTGCTCAGCCAGGTACCCGTCGAGCTCAAGTAGCTGGCCTTTGGATACTTGCTGGCTGTACGTGCCAAGGCCGCTGACGATCAGGTCGACCTTCTCGTTGCCCGAAAGCATCAGAGTCGTTTGCTGGGACCAAGCCCCCCAGCCAATCGGAATTAGCTTTACGGTCGTGTTGATTTTCTCTTTCGTAATTTTGTTGATCTCGTCCTGCACGGCCACCAAGTCCTTCGGCTCTCCGCCCGCCGGGAAAACCATCGTTAATTCATAGGAATCTAACCCGGAATCGCTTCCGCTTCCCTCCGAAGTGCCCGCGGAATTGTTCTCTTTCGATGCGCAGCCCGTCATCAGCATCATTACAGCAAATAACAGCAGTGCAAACGTCTTGAATGTTTTTCTTTTCAATTTCATCCTACCCCTTCAGTTATAAATCATTATCTATCTAATCCGGATGTAAGCTCCGGAAATAGCCTACCCTTTAACAGCTCCGATCGTAAGGCCCTTCACGAAATACTTTTGGAAGAATGGATACGCGATCAGCAGCGGAATGACCCCGATGGCAGCCATCGCCATCCGCATGGATGCAAGCGGAATATTCGCGGCGATTTCAGCGCTCCGGCTGCCTGCTTGCGTTGAAGACTGCAAAAACTGAACGTCCAGCAAAATTCGGTTCAACAGGTTCTGAAGACTATAGTACTGGCTGTCGGTAATATAGATCAAGCCGTTGAACCAGTCATTCCAGTAAAGGATCGTGTAGAACAAGCCTACCGTAGCCAGCACCGGTGTTGACAACGGCAATACGATGCCGCAGAAAATCTTCCATTCCTTCGCTCCATCGATATAGGCCGATTCGATAATGGCTGTCGGGATGGAGGTTGCAAAAAAAGTCCGCATCAGGATAATGAAAAAACCGTTCATTAGCAAGCCGGGAATAATCAAAGCCAGCATCGTATTTTTCAAGTCAAAATAATTCGTATACAGCAAGTACGTCGGTACAAGCCCTCCGTGGAACAGCATTGTAAAAAATACGTAGAAGGCCAGCGTATTTTTGAAAGGCATTTCTACTCGCGACAGCGGATAAGCTACCATCGCCGTAAGCGCAAGTCCTACTGCCGTGCCGACCACGGTCGCGAAGATTGTGATGCCGTAAGCACGGAAGATATCAGAGGAGCTGTTCATCAAATGCTCGTACGCGCTGAAAGTTATTTTATCAGGAAAAAAGGCATATCCGCTGCGGACGATTTCCATATCGTCGGTAAGAGAAGCGGAGAACAGCAGCCAGAACGGCATGATGCAGAAAAATGTGAAGACCAGCATGATAATGTTAATTATCCATTGATAGAACTTGCCGGATTGCATAGAATTTCCCCCTTTCTAGAACAGCGCGTTGTCTTTGTTATATTTTCTCACGACGGCATTGGATATGATGACCAGAATAAATCCGACAAATGCTTGGTACAAGCCGGCTGCAGAGGACATCCCGATGTCGCCCAGGTTAATTAATGCACGGTATACATACGTATCGATTGTGTTCGTTACCGGCATAAGTACGCCTGTGTTAAGCGGCACTTGATAGAATAAGCCGAAGTCGGAGTAGAATATCCGTCCGATCGCGAGCAAAGTCATAATCGTAATAACCGGAGCAATAAGCGGAATCATGATCTTCCGGATTTGCTGCCATCTGTTGGCGCCATCAATCGTGGCAGCCTCATAATACTCGTTATCGATGCCGATGATCGCAGCCAAGTAGATGATGCATAAATTGCCGACACCCTTCCATACGCTCACGATCGTTAAGATCCAAGGCCAATACTTCGTTTCACTATACCAGGAAATCGGATCCAGACCTAACATGGGAAGCAAGATCTTGTTCATAAATCCGTTCTCGACATCCAGGAATCCGAGCACCAGATAGCCCACGATAACCATGGATATCAGAAATGGAAGAAGGATCAATGTCTGGTACATTCTCGATAAATACCGTTTGCGGATTTCGTTCAGCATAATCGCCAGCGCAATGGCAATCCCCGTATTTAAGAGAATGAAAGTAATATTGTACAGCAGCGTATTCCTTGTAATGATGTAAGCATCCGTCGTTTTAAACAAATACTCGAAGTTTTTGAGTCCGACCCAATCACTGCCGAAAATACCCTTCGCAAAATTGATGTCCTTAAACGCGATGACGATGCCGAACATCGGCAAATAGTTGTTGATGAGCAAATACAGCAAGCCGGGCAACGCCATTAGCACAAGCGCTCTGTATTTCCTCACCTTTTTGAGCTCAACAGCAAAAGTCGATATCTTCTTCTTCTTCATTGAGACCTGCTTCATTTCTTGAATCCGCGTCTCTGAATGGGCTTGCACGGGTCTCGACCACCTTTGGCTTCATTTATTTTCTTGCTTGGTCTAATACTAACGCATCGTAAATGCACCAACTACTTAGAATCCGACATACGACTTTTGAGTTTCCGACATGCGAAGAAGAGTAAAAAATGCCGTTAAAGGTGATCCCTACACCTCTAACGGCACCGCTTATTTCGATGGGCAGCCTTTGCGATAATCCTGGGGCGTCACCGATACTTCTTTTTTAAACAGCGTGGAAAAATAGGAAAAGTTAGAGAAGCCTACTGCCAACGCGACATTGCTGATCGTAGTATCCGTCATGGACAGCAGTTCCTTTGCAAGATTGATCCGTTCCTTTAAAATATAGTCAGATATCGAGAGACCCGTTTCTTTCTTGAACAATTTAACGATATAATCCGGGCTTAATCCGATATAGTCAGCGATATATTGCCTCGACAGCTCCTGGTCAATATGAAGCGCGATATACCGCTTGATCTTCTCCACGACCGTCTCGCTCGAATCCAGCCCTTGAATATGGACGAGCGCTTTCTCGAGAACGTCTCTTACCCAATCCTGAAGATCCTTCACGCTGCGTGTAGCCGACAGAACACGCTCCGGCGACAAATGATCCGAGAAAATTTCATCCGCGCGCAGCCCTTGCTGGTGAAGCGTATGCAGGACCATTTGCAGAAAGCTTTGATAAAATTGCTGCAGGCCTTTGGCGCCCAAGCACTCGATTCGCTTCCATGAATCCAGAAATTGCTGCGACTCATCAAGCAATTTTTTCTTATTCCCTTGCTTGATGAGCTCTGACCACACATTCATTGGAGGCAGTGGAATCTGAGATTCTTTCTTTATCTGCTCATCAATGAAGATGACACGATCGACGATATTGACTTGATTCTTTTTGAAGGCTATCAACGAATCAACCATATCCCTCACTTCATGTGCTTTTACTGGTTTGCCGATATAACAAGACAGATGGCAATACAAATATTGATTGCATACCTCAATAAACGTCCGGCAGCGGTTTCTAATATCATTGCGATTGGTGCTGCAGCTATCTGAGGATGGCTGGTCTTCCGAGAAAACGATCAGTAAGTAGTCTGGTTTGATCCGGACGATTTGTGCGTTCGAGCCGCGCTGAATGACTACCTCTTCCAACGCGTTGCGCAGCGCATACTCCATAATTTGCGCCTCACGGGCGGTCAATGACTTCTCCCAATGCTGTACGCTAATGACGACTGGCAGAAATCCCATTGACCTGGTGTACGGAATTTTCTGCTTCTCGATAATCTCCATGATTTTGTCCGGAAAAGATGGAATCGCCTGGCTGAGCACATCCTGCCAGAATCGCTCGGTTACCATGGTGGCGGATTCCCGCTCCTTCCTGATTTTCTCAATTAACTTCGTCATGACGAGCTTTAACTCATCATGCGGAACCGGTTTCAACAAATACTCGAAGCTGCCGAGCTGGAGCGCCTTCTTGGCATAATGAAAGTCGGCGTGGCAGGTCAGGAAGATGCACTCCGTTTGAGGGTGCTGCTCCTTCACCCATTCATAGAGCTCCAATCCGCTTCCTTGCGGCATCTCGATATCGCAAATCATCATGTCAACCGGCTGATTGTCAAACAACTCCTTCGCTTGCCGAAGGTTATTAGCTATGGCTACACTCACGATGCCAAGCTTTTGCCAATCCACACTCGATTTAATCCCATTCGCGATAAACGCTTCATCATCAACGATTAATAGTCGGTACATCTTCTCTACCTCATTTCTTTCGATAAAGGCATGATCATATCGACAACGGCACCGTTATCGTTAGAAAAGGCAATGCTCGCCTTATCCCCATACAACAAACGCAGCCTGCGCCGTACGTTCCAAATACCAATATGCTCCCCTACTTCATTCGTAAGGTTGATCTCCTGTTGAAGCTGCTGCAGCACCTCTTCGGAAAAGCCATGTCCTGTGTCGCGGATTTGAATATGCAGCCTTCCTTCAGGAAGCATGTCGATTCGCCATATCGCAATATCGATATGGGTAGCCTCGTCCGTGTTGATCGCGTGCTTGATCGTATTTTCGGTAAAGCTTTGGATCATTAATGGAGGAATGTAACAGTCAAGCAGTTCATCCTGAACGGAAACGGCATATGTCAAGCTATCCGGAAATCGAAACTTCTGGATTTTCAAATAGCTTTCGGTATGACTGAGCTCATCCTGCAGAAGCACGTAATCCGTATGGCTGCGAAACATGAACCGGAAATAGCGAATCAAGGAGAAGGACAGTTCCTGTATCAATTCGTACCTTTTCTCTTGCGCCAAGTAATAGACGACGTTCAAGCTATTCAGAAAAAAGTGCGGGTTGATCTGCAGCTGCAGCTGCTTAAGCTCCGCCTTCTGGTTGATCAGCTGCTCCTCGTAAACGTCGATTTTTAATTGTTGGATGTCGCTTATCATACTGTTAAACGTTCCGTTCATCAGCTCGAACTCGTTGGAAGCCGGTTTGTCCGGTATTCTTGCTTCCAAATAGCCCTCTTTGATTTTGCGCATGGCCACGACGATCCGGTTGATCGGCAGCAGTACCACCTTACGCAGGAAATAGACGGCAACAAGCAATATCAAGACGGATCCAGTTGCCAGAAGCAGGATGATCCTTTGCAGATAAGGCAGCTTCTCCAATATGTTCTGATCGGGAACCACCGCGACTAAACCGAAATCACCCTTGCCTGATTTCTCTCCTATCACCAGATATTTGTCATCGACGCCGGTTAGCCGGTACGAATGAGGCGTATAAGTCAGATCAATTTCATTTTCTTTAAAAAAAGCCTCGTCCTGAAGCGGCGTATGGCTTCCTTCAACAAGCAGCGACCTGCCTTCGGTACCGAGATCGAGAAGATCGAGCGGTCCCATGACATCATCGGCATTAACTCCTGCACCAATATACAAGTTGCCTGCTTTAATCGTATGGAGAAGATAAGCCTGCTCGTTAACATGAAGTACAGACCACCGGTCGTACTGATAGTTTTTCATCGTTTGTTCATCTTGCAGGAAATGGGTAATTGAATCCTTGATGGAATCATTATCGGAATAAGCGGAGCCCGTTGACTTAGGCGCAAACACCAGATCCTTATTCAATGGCGAATAGACGAAGAAAAAATCCAATGCTTTATAATAAGTAGCATTATCTCTTAACTCCGTAAAAAGCCATATACGTTCCAGATTGTACAAGTCGACATCGACCTCGGGAGGACGGTCGAGGATATATAAGCCGGTTTCTTCCGCGGCGAATTTGAGCAGGTAATTGTCGATATCCACTAACGTTGTATCGATTAATCCCATGTAAAGATTTAGCATGTTGCTGTTGGATTGAGCCACTTGGTTACGGACGACATCCATTGAATAAAAGTTGTTGTAGATCAGAAAGGAAACCATCGGCAGCATAATGAGCATTAGTCCTGTGACAAGCTTAAAACGAAGCGAATTATAGACAAAACGATTGAATAATTTCAAATTCTATTAACTCCCCTTTTGCCTATCAAATGAGTAAAGAGCATTATACCACGAATTAGCCGGGGAGTGCTCCCCGGCTTGTCTGCTTCAGTCTATTTTCTATTGCCGTAGCGTTCGGTCCGCCCGTCGCTTATAACACCGCTCCAGTTTAAACCATAGGCAAAATCGTAGGCATTCCCCTCGGAATCGACATGTACTTCCATATCGTGCGGAACGTCTTCGAATTGCTCTTCAACGGTCTTCATATTCGCGGGCATCTGCATAGGCAGCAGTGCTGAAGGCTCTGCTTCACCGGTTATAATATCCAAAACCGCTTGATCCTGAACGCCGAATGCAGCAACGATCGCATCGGCCGCCGCTTCAAACTCAGCCACGATCGAAGGCTTCGATAGTTGAAGGGATACGATAACCGGCTTGCCCTTCATGACTTCTTTTGCCTTCAACACCGCCTCCAGGTCCGAAACATTCACAGCCGATATCGTTTTGCCTTTGTAGGTGCGGTTCAACACATCTCGTTCATCGCCGGCTATGCTCGTCTCTCTGGCGTGCTCTGCGGTATATGGACCATATTGCAGGCTGATCGGAACGTAGCCATTTCCGCCGGCTTCCGCATCCGCCTTGCTGTATCCGCTTCCGGAATCGGCCCCTGTTATGAACACCAGCGCGAAATCCGCGGTTTCGGGGTCATCCGTGATGTTGAAGTACTTCCGGACCACATCCAGGCTAACGGGATAACCATCATACGCGGGGGTCGGGAAGCCAAACCAGCTCGTTCCCGCCTGTCTGTGTCTTTTCGGGATATAGACCGTTTTCATTTTCTGCAGAGGAAGAACTTGACCTTTGTTTTTTAATAATACGACCGATTTAAGCTGCGCTTCGTAGCCTGCAGTCATATAATCGGCATGACCGATAATACGGGCGGTTTCTTCTGCCTCGCAGTACGGGTTTTCGAATAACCCGACACGGAACATGTTCTTCAAGAGTCGTACGGCCGATTGCTCGAAACGCCCGCGCATGTAGGCTTCGCCGTGCTCGGCGACGCCTATGCGATACGCCTCAAGAACCGGTCCAGCATCGTTATTTCCGCCGAATTGGTCGACTCCGGCCATAAGCGCCTTGTAATGACGTTCCGCAACGGTATAGCCTTGCTCAACTCCCCATGAGCGGCCCCCGGGAAACAAACGGCTAATATCAGGACCCTCGTCATCCGTTATCGCCCAGTCCGTACATACGACACCGTCGTAACCGTATTTATGGCGAAGAAGGTCACCTATAATGTGAGCATTGTAGGAGTTACCGACATTCTCGCCGTTTACCTGATCTTGATTATAAGAAATTGTATAGTACGGCATAATGGCAGAAGCCTTCTCCGTTCCGCCCTTTAATTGGAAGGCTCCCTCCAGAAAAGGAATCAGATGCTCCTCGAAGTTGTTACCCGGATATACCGCATATTTGCCGTACCCAAAATGGGCGTCCCTGCCGCCTTCGCCGGAACCGCCTCCAGGCCAGTGCTTCACCATCGCATTTACGCTGTCGTATCCCCAACCGTCTACGATCGCCCGTTCTTTGGTTGAAGTCTGAAACCCGTCGATATAGGCTTGAGCTAAGTCAGCCGACAGCTTCGGATCTTCTCCGAATGTGCCATCAAAGCGCGCCCAGCGCGGGTCAGTCGCAATATCGATCTGCGGAGACAGCGCGGTTGCTATGCCAAGCGCCCGGTATTCTTTAGCGGCAATCTCGCCGAATTTTTGTACCAGCGCAGGATCAAATGCTGCGGCCAGTCCAAGTGTTTCCGGCCACATTGAGATTGCGCCTCCCGCACCTGCATTGTATTCTTTGCTAGCATCGGAGCTATGGCGCGGATCACTGCTGTTATTGGCCGGGATGCCAAGACCGATTCCTTCCGCTAGAGCTTGGACGTTATTGTTCCAATGAGCCGCTATCTCTGGACTTTCGACGGATGTGAGCAGCACATGCCGCAGATGATCTCTCGTCAGAAACTCGATCTGCTGATCCGAGAGATCGTACGGCTTCGCGCCGCTTTCCGAATAGGGCTTGCCGTTATACGAAGCGGAAAAAAATCCGTCCGAAGCCGGTACAGCCTGATGTCCGCTGTAGAGCATCAGACCGGCGATTTGTTCAATGGACATCTTAGAGGCCAGATCTTTTGCACGTTCTTCAGGAGACAAACGCCAGTCCTCGTATTTGTCCAGCTTCCCGTCTTTATTGAGGTCCTTAAAAGCAAATCCGTCAGCATTGATGATGCTAACGCCTGAAGATTCCGAATAGCCTAAGGCAGGACCACCCTCATTTTTTATATATGTAACCGATTCCGAAATCGTTTCTACCTGTTTCTCACTCATTGAACTGCTGCCTCCTTGGATACGTTGTAAGAAAGGGCATCATCACACTCCCTTTCTCGTTCATTGTAGTCCTTATCGAGACGGCAAACTACCAGAAAACAGACCAGATACTTTCAATATTCAGACATATTTTCGCTTTGGTTATGTAATAGAAACAAGAATTTTGAAGCCGAACTTCCCATACAGTATATTACACCTCTTTTATACGAAAGGAGTCCGACGATGTACGGTAATCCCATTTACAATATGGTTTCTCCAATTCAACATAAATGCTTGCCCACTATCGAAGTGCTAGGCGAAGGAACAGTGGCAGCTGCTCCGGAAAGAGCGTTGGTCGTACTTGGTGCCGTAACCGAAGGGTCTGTCTTGCAATCGGTTCAATCTGAAAACGCGGAAACCGTAACGAACATCATCAATTCCCTGCTCCAAATAAATATCCCCCGTGAACATATACAAACGAACGATTTTCGCATTGAAATCCTATACGATTATATAGATGGAAAACAAATCTTTAAGGGCTATCAAGTGACCCATCTTCTGCAAGTTACCATCGATAGAGTGGATCAGACAGGAATTGTAGTTGATACCGCTGTTTCTCATGGTGCCAATACTGTCTCTTCCATTCGGTTTTCGATCCTTCAACGGGAAAGATACGAAAATCAGGCATTAGCGCTTGCCATTCGGAACGCTCAGCAAAAAGCCGTAACGATCGCGAATACACTAGGAGTTTCCATATTCGCAGTCCCTAGCAAAGTCCAGGAACTACCTCGTACTGTGGAGCCCATCCCCTTTAAAGCGTCCTTCCTTGCCGATACTGCAGTTACTCCAATCGAACCCGGGGAGTTGACGGTTTATGCAGCAGTTCAAGTGACTTATTTAATTATTCAATGAAGCCTAATATGCTGCATCTTCCCTCTTATATAAGGCAAGCAGCGCCATGCTGGCGGCAAACGATAAGATAATCAGCAGGAATGGCAGCGTCGGATCTAATGTATAAGCCCATCCCCCGATTATACCCGAAGGCGAAATGACTAGCAGAACCAGGACCGACAAAATGGCAAATACACCAGCCCGGTTCTCGTCGTCGATTGCATTGGCCACCGCGGCCTCTAAATATGGATAGGTCATAATCGTCCCAACAGCCGCCAGAATCGTACTGGCTACAAGCCAAAACATCGTGCCTGGAAGCGGAAAAATTAACAGCAGGTTCGAACCCAGCGAGATCAAGAATCCCCAAATCATGATGGAATGAAGACGGTTATCGCCGAACCTGGGCATCAAAAGCCACATGGCGAGCAGCATAAACACGGAGGTGACTGCAGGAAAAATGGACACTAGCCTGCTGTCCAGCTGCATGTAATCTACGAAAAAGAGCGAGAGATATGTACCTTTCAACGTTAATTGAAATTGAAACAGGATATAAACACCGAAAATCAAAAGAAGCCGCCGGTTTGCGGCCATGTCACGGATGACACCCTTGTACTCGCGCATCCCGGTCATAAACCCGACATTTCGGGTTTCCCTCATTTTTCGAAGCCCTATATCCGTCTCCCTGGTGGCAAAATGGCGGCCAACAAACTGAAGCGTCATACAAACGCATGCGATCACATACATAATTCGGACACCTGGAATTAATCCGTAATGACTGACGAGCAAACCGCCGAAAGGCGCAAACAAGCCGCCTAGCATCCCGATAAGCTGGAGCACCGTAAATACGTATGTTCGATCCTTTGGCGCTGTGTCCTCAACAAGCAAACAATAGAACGCTGTCGCGGGCACTTTTTGGAAACCGTTTACAACAACCGCAATAATAAAAAACCAAATGTTATTAGAAATCGCCCAAAGCAGCGTTCCTACTGTCCAACTTAATATATCAAAGTACAACAGAGCCAGCTTTCGTCCCAGCCGATCGGTCAGAAAGCCGCTAATAAAAGAAGAGAACACCTGCACGAGAAGTCCGAGTGTCGTAATCCAACCGATCGCCGTTTCACTGATCCCCAGTTCAAACATATAGATCGTCGCATAAGTACTGTACATACTGTATGGAATAAGAAAAAGTGGCTCGTAAGCAAGACAGCCTCGCGCGTTTCCCTTAAGTCTTGTTCTCAGGCCTATCATCGCTTCCCTCCATTCTATTGGTCATGAGCATGGTTTATCGACATTAAAATAAGCCCCAAACAGGGGCTTATTATTTTAATGAAAAGAGAATTTAATCGCCGTAAACGACTTCGCCCGGCCATTGGAGCATGCCGCCGGTTACATTAACAACTTTATAGCCTTGAGCGTACAGGAAGTCGCATGCTTTACCGCTGCGTCCGCCGCTGCGGCATACCAGTACAATTTCTTGGTCTCCCTGTTTGAGCTCATCGATTCGTTCTTGAAGCTCGGACAACGGAATACTGCGTGCCTCTTTAATATGGCCGGCTTGCCATTCGTCTGGTTCTCGCACATCGACAAGATTGATTGATTTCCCATTTTTAAGCTGGCTTTCCAGCTCGGTTGTAGATATTTCCGGATACATCTTATCCATCCCTTCAAGCTTTGTTCGCTTATTTGTCGTTTGAATGCATTGTATCTCGTAGACAAAGCATTTGTCCACATCGCGCTTATAAAATGACACAAAAAAGTGAGGCAAACCTCGTTCTCATGAAACATTGCTCATGACGAACGAAGCACCCTCACTTTTCCGGAAAAATCGGATAAACTAGATGCGGACAGCAGTGCCGCTTACGGCAACCATTAACATACCTTCACGCACAACCTCATAATCGATATCGATAGCAACCACTGCATTTGCTCCGAGCCTGGCCGCCTGATTTTTCATCTCTTCAATAGCGATGTCGCGCGCTTCCTTTAGCTTACTCTCGTATGCGCCTGAACGTCCGCCAACGATATCGGTAATCGATGCAAAAAAGTCGCGAACCACGTTAGCTCCCATAATAGCCTCACCGGTAACTACCCCTGCATACTCTTGAATTGGACGGCCTTCAATGGTGGGCGTTGTTGTAATTAGCATAGATAAGCTCCTCCCGCTTCATCATGAAGCGTATAATTTCGTCGTTTACTTCTATTACGGTGCAGACGCACAGATTGTTTCAATTATTTGGATTAAGCTCTTTCATTCGAACGTTTATGAGCTCATCTGTGCCTGTCTTGACCCTTATGCTTACACGAACTCCGAATTCTCTTGTATCCTTGACGATCCAAAGCACGAACCGCTCCTCGGCCTCACCTTCGGAAATAACCGTCCTGCCTTCATATTTGTAATCTACGATGGAAGCATTACGATAAGCCTTTGACGTTTCCTCCATCGCCAGCTTGCCCCACTTTGCATAGTTGGGTTCCGCGTACTGGACGGTACCTTCTGCCTGGATCACTTCTGAATGAGCCAGGCTGAGCAGAACGAATACAGCCTTCATAACGATATGACGTAACATTTTACCACCGCCTGTCTACTCTTTTGAGATGGTAATAGGGTCACCCAATAAGTATCGTCCTATTCGCTTAGGATTTTATGATGCTCCAAAATATATGTCACCCAAGCAATTCGTGAAGCACGTCTATATTTTTTCTGGCTCTGTTATTTAATGATTTCTTGTCCTTTAAGTCGAATAACTTTAATTCATGTCCCGGGTCTATGACCAAAGGCTTTGAAATAATATCTTCAAGTGTCCCCAGCGTAACTTTTAAAGCTTTGTGCAACACCTCGTCCGAAAGGACGTTTTTAAGAGATCTGATGATTTCAATTATTTTTTCAGCATACATAAGTTTAACAATACTATCAGACCCCTTAATATGCTGGGACACGAACGAAATAACCTTTTCAAGAATCATGCTGTCCTTATAATATTTAACTATGGCTTCCATCCGGGATACCGCATTCCAGTTCATAATTGATAATTCGCCCGCGACCTGATCAATCATTTCTTTGTACCATTCGGCTTCTACTTCTTTGGCAACACAATAGGACTTGTATTCTTCGGAGTCGCCTCCACGGTTCATTTGAAAAAAATGGCCTTGATAAGAAAAAAACAGCTGTTTAGCTTTTTCCAATTGTTCATCCATACGATCACCATGTTTCACTATTAATTTTGAGAGTTTAACGTATTAAACAGGAGCCTGTCCTGCCTGCTATGCTAACGGACAATTGAACATCAGTGTTCAGTCATTCTTATGAGCACACTCTTCTCTAAATATACAATAGTAATAGGTGCAAAACCAATCAATCGAAAAAAGAAGCTGTCCTGGTCAATTTGAACCTTTGGACAGCTTCTTCTTCAACTATTTAACTATTGAATCACTTATTCAACAACCTGAGTTTTCTTCTTGCGGTTTAGGAATTCGTAGACGATCGGTACGATAATGAGCGTAAGCAGCGTAGAGCTTGTTAAGCCGCCGATTACCGTCACCGCCATCCCTTTCGAGATGAGACCGCCGGATTCGAATCCGAATGCAAGCGGGAGCAAAGCTCCAACTGTAGCAATAGCCGTCATCAAAATCGGACGAAGTCGTGTGCCCGCCGCTTCAAGCAGCGACTCGCGAACCGATAAGCCTTCTTTCTCCTTCTGGATAACGCGGTCAATGAGCACGATCGCATTCGTGACCACGATCCCGATCAGCATAAGGGCACCGATCATAGCGGTTACGCTAAGCGTTTCCCCTGCGACGAATAATCCTACCATTGCTCCGATAATTGTAAATGGCAGCGAGAATAAAATCGCGAAAGGCGTGAGCGCGCCACCGAATGTAATAACCAGCACAAGATACACCACTGCTATTGCTGCTAACATGGCAAGTGCGAGCTGCGTGAATGTCTCAGTGATTTGCTCGGTCACTCCGCCCATGTCGACATCAACGCCGGCTGGAAGCTCGGTCTCGTCAATCAATTTTTGCAGATTTGTGGATACTTTACCAACGTCAGATGCCGTTACATCAGCCGTCACTTCTGCATAGATACGGTCATCCCGTCTCGTAATCGTATTAGGTGATTCTCCCTCTTCGATCGTAACGACGTCCTTGAGCGCTACTTCAGTGCCAAGCTGGGAAGTCAGCTTCACGTTTTCGAGATCGGCTTTTTCTTTGAACGTTTTTTCTTCAACCTTCACATAAACGTTGAATTGCTCGCCGTCCTTCTCGATCGTCGTAAGTACAGGCCGCTCGCGTACAGGGCTTAGTGCCATCGCAATTTGACCGGCAGTCAGTCCGTTTTGTCTTAGTTTCTCTTGATTCGCAACAAGGCGGTATTGATCATAGGTTTGAGACAAGCTGGAATCAATGTTGTCCAGATCTTTGTTTTCTTTCATCTTGGTCATTAGTTCATCAACGACTGGCTGAAGCGACTTCATATCCGTCCCGTATACGAGCATCGATATACCTGAGCCGCCAAGCCCCCCGCCACCGAAATTCTGTTCTTTCCATTCCCCTTTGCCGCCAAGCTCTTGCAACAGCGGGACGATTTTTTCTTTTTCAGCCGTGAAATCCTCAAAGTCATCTTCATAGGTGAGGTTAAACAACGCCTGCTTGGATGCGCCGGGACTAAACATATTTTGTCCGCCTACCGCATATTGGACGACGGTAATTCCATTACGGTCAAGCAGCGCCTTCTCTGCCTCAAGAGCCATCTGCTCAACCTGTTCACGCGTTTCACCCGGTGCCGGATTATAGGAGACGACCATCATTTTCTCTTCATCATTCGCCAGGAAGCTTGAACCTATAAATGGATAGAGGAATAAGCTTCCGACCAACAGGATAACGGCTAAACCGAATGTAATCATTTTATGGTTCAACGACCATCGCAGCACACCTTTATACCATTCAGCCATCCGTCCTGGCTTATCGTGGTGTGCCTTGCCAGGCTTCATGTCCTTACGGAACATCATATGAGCCAGCATAGGGACAACGGTAATGGCAACGACCAATGATGCCAGAAGAGCGAACACGATCGTTAACGCGAACGGAAGGAAAATTTCACCGACCATGCCGGTCACGAGTCCAAGCGGTACAAATACAGCAATCGTTACGATTGTCGAAGCCAAAATCGGAACAAACATCTCGCGGGTAGCATCGAGAATTAATTCTTTTCCTTTCAGCTTTTCTGTCGTAAGCGCCATTCGGCGGTACACATTCTCGATAACAACGATCGAATCATCGATAACCCGCCCGATTGCAACGGTCATCGCACCGAGCGTCATAATGTTCAGCGTAATGTCCATCCGGCTCAAAATAAGAAGCGCAATAAGTATGGACAGCGGAATCGAAACAACAGCAATGATAGTAGAACGAATATCGCGCAAGAATATCATAATAATGATGACAGCGAACAGGGCGCCAATAATCGCTTTGCTTAGCATCGTATTTACAGATTCTTCGATTGGTTTCCCTTGATCGAATGTAGTGGTGAAGGTCAAGCCTTCATGCTTTGTTTCAAGCTCTTTGGTTTCTTCTTTGACCAGATTAACGACATCTACAGTATTCGCATCTGCTGCCTTCACTACATTCAAGCCAATCGCGTTTTTACCGTTCGTGCGGGATACCGATTCAGCTTTGCCGACAATACTTAAATCCGCCACATCGCTAAGCTTTACGCCAGGCATGATAACGAGATTTTTCAAATCATCCTCGGTCGCAATATTGCCGTCAACAACGATGGCTTTCTCGGAATCGCCAAATTCATAAATGCCTAGCGGCACGGATAAAGCCGATGCTTGGATTATCCCTTTCACCATATCTTCGGTCAGGCCGATCTGCTTCAGATTATCCTGCTTGAATGCGAGCTCGCCTTCCATCACATTTTGACCGGATATTTGAATGCTGGCTACGCCATCCAACCCTTGCAGACGCGGCAGCACATTGTCCTGTACTTCCTTTGTCAGTTGTTCTAAATTCAAGCTGTCATTAGACAGGCTTAGCGACAAAACCGGAAACGCATTTAAACTGATACGGGATACCGACGGATCTTGTACGCCATCAGGAAATGACAATTCCGAAAGAGCATTTTTCACTTCCGTTGCCGCTTTATCCATATCTGTCTCATACGAATATTCAATAACGACCGATGAAGCATTCTCATAAGACGTTGAACTAACGACCTGAACGCCGTTCAAATTGCGGGTCCGCTGCTCAATCGGCTTCGTAATTTTGTCCATAATCTCTTCCGGAGCAGCTCCTGGATATACCGTCGTTACACTAACGATCGGGACGGTTATATCCGGAATCGTCTCCATTTTCATATTCAGACCTGAATACATACCGGCAAACAATACTAACAGCGTCAAAATCCACAAAGCAAATTTGTTGTTAAGCGAGAAACGAATAATGCTTTTCAAATAGGTCCACTCCTCATCTTTTATCTATACTTTAAAACGGTAACCAACGCCCCATATCGTCTCGATATACTGCGGATTAGAAGGGTCATGCTCAATCTTCTCCCGCAGCCTCCGAATGTGTACCGTTACTGTAGCAGCATCGCCATTCGAATCAAGCCCCCAAATACGCTCGAACAGCTCTTCCTTCTCAAAAACCCGATTCGGATGTGAGGAGAGCAGCAGCAAAAGCTCATATTCCTTCGCCGTAAGCATCGCTTCCTCTTCATGAATCATCACTCGGCGGGACGGCTTATCGATAAACAAGCCGCGGATCCGGATATGGTCGCCACGTTCTCCTTTATCCGCTGTCAACCGCTCGTATCTGGCTAAATGTGCTTTCACCCGCGCCACGAGCTCACTCGGACTAAATGGTTTCGTCATGTAATCGTCGGCTCCGAGGCCCAGCCCTCTGATTTTGTCGATGTCTTCCTTCTTTGCGGTCACCATTAGCACGGGGATATTGATCGATTGTCTAATCTGACGACATATTTCGAAGCCGTCCATTTTAGGCAGCATCACATCCAAAATAATAAGGTCGAATTGGCCTTCCAGCGCTTTCTGCAGGCCGACATCTCCTCGACTCTCAATGTGCACGGAGAATCCGTAACTTTCCAAATAATCGCGCTCCAGCTCGGCAATGGCTTTCTCGTCTTCAATGATTAGTATGTTCTTCATGATCACCCACCGTTTTGACCGATGCCGCTTTAGGAAGCTTGATACAGAACCGGGCACCGCCCTGCTCCGTATTCTCCGCCCAAACGTCACCGCCGTGCCCTTCAATGATTTGTTTAACAATAGCAAGTCCTAGACCACTGCCGCCGGTTTCCGAATTACGGGATTGTTCCGCGCGGTAGAAACCATCAAAAATATACGGGAGCGCTTCCTCGTCGATACCTGGTCCTGTATCCTCGATCTTAACTAAAGCAAACTGTTCCAGCTCCCTTATCCATACGACAATGTCTTTTGCGTTGAGGTCTGTGTGCTGACCCATGTACTTTACGCAATTGTTCAAAATGTTCGTTAATGCACGGCTCAGCTTATCCGGATCGGCCGCAATCATAACAGGCTGACCGTCAAGTTGCTTATAATGCAGCCTAACACCTGATTTCTCCAAATCGAACCGCTGCTCGTCCAATAAATGCTCCATATACCGTGTAATATCAATGGTTTTAAAATCAAAAGCGACCTTTTGCAGATCAAGCTTAGAGAAGAGGAACAACTCATCAATTAACTGATCCATATCCGCCGCCTTGCGGTAAATGGTTTGCATATAACGGTTGCGTTTCTCTTCCGTATTGGCGATTCCATCCATAATGCCTTCCACATACCCTTTTATTGCTGAAATCGGTGTTTTCAAATCGTGTGAAATGTGGGAGAGCAGCATTTTCCGGTTTTCCTCGTACTGTAAGCTTTGGTCGATGGATTGCTTCAGCCTCACCCTCATATCCTCGAAAGCGATGCTAAGCTGACCGATTTCCCCCTTCGTCGTAGCTACGACCTTATGCGACAAATCGCCATCCTTGATTTGAAGCGCGGCCGCCTTAAGCGTTTGAATTGGACGAATGATGCTTCGCGAAACGAAATAAGTAAGCAGCAGGCTTGTTAAGCCTATAAACGCCAAGCTGATTGCTGTACTGACCGGCCGCCAATAAATAGGCACCCTGTCGTTTCGTCTCAGCAGGACGGCTCTGCCTTCACCGCCATCGGGATACGTGAAGTCCATCGAGCTGGTTTCAAAATGGAATGAATTGAAGGTAACCATTGACGGCGGTTGTTCAAGCAGGCTCTGCCAATCCTCATTTGGCGAGACCTCCCGCAAGAACGGAGCAACCGAAGTGATCTTCCCATCACGCGAGATTACCAATCCAGCCCATAGCTCTCCAAGCTTGTCTTGAATCCCTGTCACATATTCCTTTTTCTCCAGCTCCCCTGCATCGTTGCGCAGCACATAAGACAATTCGCCGAATACGAGCGCTTGTAGGTAAGACTCGTTGTCTTCCTTGTGGAAATATTGGCGCACATCCTTATTCCCGCCCGCATAAAAAATGAATAGCATAAACGCAATCATTAATATGATCGGTACGAACACCATCGCCAAGTACGACATGTACAGCTTTACTCTAATGGACAATTCCTTTCACGCCTCGCTGATGCTTTTTATTGTTGAATCTATGGTTTATCATAACGACCATTTCTAAACGAATTTGTAACCATTTCTTACAAAATTATTACGTTTGAGAGTCATAACTTAAATAATTTAATGTCGCTGTTATTTAACTATATAAATTATTAATAAGGTGTATTTTAGTTCGATTGCTTATTCGGATGGCAATAAATCGAGCTTAGCAGTATAACAATCGACAATGCCCAAATGAATATAATCCAAAGCCATACTGAAAATTCCGCCTTGTACGTTAATAACTTATAAATCGCGATAATGCCTAACAAAGCAAGGGTAAACCATACGCCTCTCGCTGATTGATTTGAATGCATAGTGAAATCCAGCATTGTTGCTATGTACAAGCCTAGTATTGAAGCTGTAATAGGTGCGACAACCCAAATACTTAACGAAAAAAAAGAACCCGACAAAATCAATTTGCCGAAAAGAAACAACAATGAAAAGAAAATGAGAAGCAGCCACTGCTGCTTGAAGGGTCGAAGAACCATCCAGTCGGATGCGTTATTTTTGCTATTCCTATACCAGTCATACCATCGATAAATGAAATATAGAGCGGGAACAGCAGCTCCAAGAACAGATAATGAAAGCTGGAGGATATGATAGACGTAATCGCCAGCAATTATTTTATGAAGAAACGGAATCCTTTGCACGAACCAGCCGCTGCTATGCGTCCAATTATCCATAAACACATGCGAAGCAAAGCCAATTAATAACGATACACAAAAAAGGAACCACTCCGCTCCTGTCGTTAAACGCCACGGGCGAATAGAATGATAGGCAAACCGGTCAATTTCTGCAATAGATGGAAGAAAATGAGGTAGAACAGGCTTAATTACCCGATGAAAAGCATAAGCAAAAGCGATACAGGTAGGTAACGTTATTAAAAAGAAGCCCTCTAAGGAATGACCAATTGTCCGGAGAGGCTGCATCGCAATAAAGTATTCAATATCTGGCGCCATACTACCAAGTACAAGACCAGTCACGCTTAAGGAAGGAATTGCTTTTTTCAGCGGGGCGGCATATAAAGGATGCGATAAAGTAAACGGCATGCTTCTCTTTCAGCTCCTTCTATTCGCTCAATGTTCCGAACTTAGGGATCGGCCAAATCCGAAATACCGCTCTTCCCTCTATGCTCGGTTTTGCAATCGGCCCGAGCGCACGGCTGTCTAAGCTATGCTCGCGGTTGTCTCCCATCACGAAAAACTGTTCAGCGCCAAGTGTAAAAGGCACTTCAACTACGCCCTCAAACGTCTGTCCTTTAACATAAGGCTCTTCTAATCGTTCTCCATTCAAAAATACTTCTCCATTATTTATATCGATGACATCGCCAGGCAGAGCAATAACTCGTTTGACGAGCCGGACATCGCTCTCCGGGCCGTTAATAATGACAATATCGCCATGCCGCGGCTCATGAAAAAGATACGACCATTTATCCTCGATTAACCGTTGACCAGCAACAAGTGTATTTTGCATCGAAACGTTTTGAACCTCGGATTGCGCATATACATACGTCTGGAAGAGCAACGCAACGATGACCGCAACAGCAAGTGATACGACCCATTCTCGAATTTCCCGAACCCATCTGTTTGTCTGACGTGCTTCTGTTTTCATCCATGATCACCTCTACAATAAATTGATTGCCTTGAATTTGAGCAATTTAAAAGTCCATTGCTTATACGGCTTTAGGTGGGGAAAGTTCCCATTTACCAAGGAAACTAAATAGTGACAATTGAAGTAGCCATGCGATAAAGTGAATGTGAAAGGGGTAGCTGCCTATATGAATTCAATATCTGTTTCACAAAGACTCCTTTTTACGACTATTACCATTTTATACTGGACTTCAATGTACGTATACGTCCCTACTTTATCTCCATTTTTAAGTGGCCGGGGGCTGTCTCTTCAATTTATCGGCATCGTTCTTGGTAGCTACGGATTCGTGCAAATGTTTGTGCGCTTTCCGCTTGGCATATTATCGGATAGATGGGGAAAGCGCAAGCCGTTCATTTTGCTGGGCATGCTGACTGCAGCCATTAGCTGCTTGTTGTTTCTTATACCCGGACTATGGATATGGCCGCTTGCAGGCAGGTTGATGGCAGGCGTTTGCGCCTCGACATGGGTCGCATTCACGGTGCTCTATGCAGGCTATTTCGGCGCCGGTCAGACTGGACGTGCCATGGGAAATATTAGCGTAATGACAGTATCCGGACAAATGATCGGCATGCTGCTTAGCGGGTGGCTGACCGAAGGGTTTAACCAAAATGCCCCGTTCAGCATAGGCGCCATTATAGCGGGTATCGGCTTGCTGCTGGCTTTCTTGCTTAAGGAGCCTCGTATGGGACAGCGCGATCAGCCAGGAATGTCATTTGCCATGATAAAAAATGTCGTACGAACAAAAACGCTGCTGCAAGTTTCGCTGCTGTCGATTCTCGCGCATGGCGTGCTCTTTATTACGATGTTTGGCTTTACACCGCTTAAGGCGCAAGAGATGGGCGCCGGCGGAATCGGATTAACGGTGCTTGTTTTTGCTTTTATGCTTCCTCATGCATTCGCTTCACTCTTTACAGCAAGATGGTTCACGCCTCGATTCGGTTATTGGGGAACAATCGGAGCCGGCTTTGTTCTAAGCACACTTTGTACGTTAGCGATGGTATTTGCGCAATCGTTCGGCATGCTTGTTGCAACGCAAGCGATAAACGGCTTTGCGCAAGGGCTGCATATGCCCCTTCTGCTGGGGCTAGCGATTCGTGACGTAGCCCTCCCTGGACGAGCAACGGCTATGGGGCTATACCAAGCGCTTTATGCGATCGGGATGTTCTCAGGACCTTTCTTAGCGGGCTGGTTGAACGAAAGCTGGGGCTTGAACAGCGGCTTCCTGTTTGGTTCATTGCTGGGTGCTGCTGCAGCATTTCTCGTATGGGCGTGGGCAAGGCAAGAGCGTGCTGTTCATGTACGGACTGGAGAAAAGCATACCGGGGAGGTGAGCGGATGACAAGACCCCAGCTTGTGCTCGATATCGGGGGCGTGCTTGCGACTAATTTGTCGCCGCTCTTCTGGCAGCTGATAGCGGGAGAAGCCGCTGTATCCGAAGACACTTTGTATGAAGCCTATAAAAGACAGGTTAGCGAGCAGTTATGGACAGGCAGCCTATCAGAGGAGCAGTTCTGGTCATGGATAAAGGTTCAGGCTCCTAATATACAAGTCCAACAAGCTCGTTCGTTCATTGACCGGAGCCTGCAGCCATTGCCTGCTTTAGAGAAGATCGTGGAATGGAGCTTAATAGCAGATATTCATCTCCTTAGCAACCATCTGCCCGCTTGGGTTGAACCGATTGTTAATCCCATTAACAAATATTTGAAAAGTATAACCATTTCCAGTGAGACTGGCTTGCGGAAACCTCATCCGGATATTTATAGACGTGTGGCAAGTCACTTTGCGATAGACGGCGTTGTGCTGTTTGTCGATGATCAGCACAAAAATTTAAAGCAAGCAGCATCGCTTGGATGGCGTACGCTGCTTGCCGATGAGGATGGGCGATGGATCCCGAAGGTGCTCCCACTCTTACAGAACAGAAGCGATAAGGAAGAGCAATACACTGCTAAAGGCAGCTGCAATGAATAGGATGGCATCAGAGCGGCCGAAGCGAAGGCGAAAACCGTAAGTTGGTTTTCGCTTCGTGTAGCCGAAGCCGCGGGCTTCCAGCGCATCTGCCATTTGCTCCGCCAAACGAAGAATGGAACGAACATATGGAATCATAACCGACTGCAGCATGCTGAACGGCACCGTTCTCAGCGCCGTAACTGCCTTCCCCCTCGCATGAGCAAGCTTCGCAAATCTTTCCCACTCCCCTGTTAACAGCGGTATAAACCGAAATATGAGCGTAACGAGCAGCGCGAACGAATGAATGGGAACATTTATACGGCTTAACCAGCCGAATGATTGCTCAATGGAACGCTGCAATCTAAACGGTGTCATTAGTTTAAGCATGGGCATCCCAAGCAGCATAATGAGGAGCAGCTTTCCAAGCCGAAGTACAATCGGCAGCGCCTTAGTCCAGTCAAATGAAAGCGGGGTAAAGGTTACACCCCCTATAAAGCAGAGAATAGCTATAAGAACCGCATAAGCGCGAATAACCCGAACCCATGGCCATATAAGCGTTCGAAATGGCACCAACAGCATCATAGTAACAATCGCAGCCAATGATAATTCCAGCAAGGTCCTCTGCGCAAATATGCTTGCTGCAAGCACCAAATAAACGAGGATAAGTGCGCGCGGATCGAAACGATCCGGTCGAAGCAGCTCAGTTGCGGCAAGCGATGGGCCAGTGTAGGGCTGTTTATTAGCGATGTCGTCTACAATAGCTCCAGTTAAAAGCTTTGCATCTGCAACTTTCCCGCTCACGACCGCGCCAGCACCACCGAGCACGCGCCCTGGTCGCATCAGCTCCGCTGCCAGCACCGCCGCTACCTCGCGCGGCTCCGGCCACGGCGCCCCGCCGCCGCTCCGCGCCGGTGCCAGCGGCGGCAAAGCCGCCTCCGCGCGCAGCTCCGCCAGCGCGCATAGCGCCTGCGGCGCTGCTGCAGCATGCGCTACCGCCGCTGCAGCAGCCGCTTCGCGGACCGTGCCGCCGCTAACGACGGCGACAGCGTCCGCGAGCGGCAGCAGCGCGTCGAGGTCGTGCGTGGCCACGACCGCTCCGCGCCCTGCCGCCCTGTGCGCCTCAAGCACCGCGCACAGGCGGCGAACACCGTCGGCGTCTAACCCCGCCGTCGGCTCATCCAGCAGCAGCCATTCCGGCTCGCACGCCAGCAAGCAGGCGAGTGTAAGCCGTCGCTGCTGCCCGCCGCTAAGGGTCCACGGATCTCTTTCAAGCAGCTCCGTTGCCAGCCCCGCCTCAGCAAGCGCATACTCCATTCGCCGATTCGCTTCTTCACCCTTTAATCGGTAAGGCTTCAACGAATATAGCAGCTCTTCGCGAACGGTCGAAGCAAACCATTGCGATTCTGCATGCTGCATCGAAATGCCGAATCTGAGCATTACGTCGCGATTAAGCTTTTTTCTATGTCCAGTGCTTACCCATAACGAATCATCTCCGAGCCCGATCGTCCCCTCCTGCAGCGTCCGTATACCTGCCATCGTTTCGAGCAGCGTCGACTTTCCCGCTCCGTTTCGCCCCAGAAGCAGCGTAATTTGTCCAGCCTTGAAATGCAGGTTAACGTCATTTAGGAGCAGCCGTTTATCAGCTCCATCAGCGCTTACCGATACTCCGTTCAGCATCCAATCAGCGCTCATACCGTTTCACCGCCTCTGCCAGCATTTCCGCCGTAAAGGGAAACGGGCGAAGCTTCACGCCCTGCCGTTCAAGCTCCCACGACACTCGGGCTGAATAAGGCGCCTCGAAGCCCAGCTGCTCGCATACACTCCCTTGATCGCCATATGAGGATCGGTCAAACCATTCATCCGCTTGTCCATCAAAAGCAATCGCACCGTCGTTCATCGCTACGATGCGGTCGCCCTGACGCAGCTCCTCCAGCTTTTGCGTAATCCAAATAACTGTCACGCCGTTTTGCTGAAGAACCCTGACCTGTTCAAGCACGTAGCTAGCCGCTTCGGGATCAAGCATCGCCGTCACCTCATCAAGGACAAGCAAGGGCGATTGTACGGCTAAACAGCCCGCTATTGCGACCAGCTGCTTCTGCCCCCCTGATAACGTTTCAATCGGCTGAAACATCCGGTCACCCATGCCTACCTTTCGCAGCGCTTCTTCCGCCCCTAACGGAATGCGCGAAGCCTCCATTTCGTTTTGCTCGAGCATGAGCACGACGTCCTCCCATGGCGTAGCGCCGATCATGGCTGCCTCAGGCTGCTGCATGACAATCGGAATCGGTTTCCCTTTCGCTGCAGATTCAATATGTTTAATCATTTTACCGGTAACGCCGGCTGTCCGAAAGCCTGCTACAACTTTCGCCAGCGTGCTTTTCCCGCTTCCGTTTCGACCGAGCAGCGTAATCCATTCCCCTTCGTATATTCGAACGCTTACACCCTTTAATATAGGCTGCGGCTTCTGTGCAGCGAACATTACAGGCGGTGTAACTGTTGCATCTATGATTTCAATCTGACAAGTCTGTTCCAAAAAATATCACCCAACCTCTTCCCCAAAACAATTCGCTATGCTACAATTCGATTTGTTAACTTTATCTGAATATAATTGGTTAACATTAAATATGCAACTACATAAAGGAGTCGTTTCAACTATGCAAACCAACAACATCCGGTCACTCGTCTTTATTGCTTTATTCGCGGCGCTGTTTATCGTTATGAGCTCGCTTACGATTAAGCTTGGCGCCTCGCTTGTGCCATTTACGCTGCAGACGCTGGCCGTTCTATTAGCTGGTCTTTTCCTTACGCCGCGCAACGCTTTTCTCAGTATCTCTGTCGTTATAATCCTTGCGGCATTCGGCCTGCCTTTGTTCAGCGGTCAAGGCGGCATTGCTCATTTGACTGGACCTACTGGCGGATTTATTTTCGCTTTTCCGTTTTGCGCATTACTTGTAAGCCTTGCTGTTGGACGACTACTGAAAAACAATGTCTCCAAAGGTAATAAAGCTGTTGCTTTTATCGCTTTTTTCATTATTTTCGAATTGTTCAGCTCGCTGTTCGCCTATGTGCCCGGCATTCCTTGGCTCATGCACATTACCGGTTTTTCTTTCCAAAAAGCAATGGCTATAGGCTTTTATCCATTCATAATCGGTGATGCTCTTAAATCGCTCGTTGGCACCCTTTTGGCAGTCTCCCTAACACCTTACATTGTCCACATTCGAACGTCAACCGCCAGCAAGAACACGGAAGATCCGACATTTAACGTTTATAACTAATCATTCATTTGTAAAAAATTAAGTACAGCTGCCATAAAAAAGCCGTATTCGCAGTCCCTCTATAAGAGTGACTTCAAATACGGCTTTTTCGTCTTACAGCGACATTCGGTAAATCGCCAGCACGTCTTCCTTCGTCAGCTTTCGGAAGTTGCCTCTTGTGCCATCCCCCGTCACTTTAGATGCCATTTCCTCTATGCGGCTGTCGTCAATCCCATAGTCAGCCAGTCTCGAAGGCGCTCCAAGCGATGTCCAAAATTTCCGCAGCGCGGAAATGCCCAGCTCAGCAATTTCACGATCCGTGCGGCCATCCTCACGTATGCTGAATACCTGCACCGCAAATTGACGGAATCGCTGAATATTATCCTCAAGCACATACGTCATCCAATTCGGGAATAAAATCGCTAATCCGCCGCCGTGCGGAATATCGTAGACAGCCGACAAGGCATGCTCCATATCGTGATTCGCCCAGTCCCCTACAATACCCATCGACAACGTATTGTTCAGCGCCATCGTGCCGCAGTACAAAATCGTCTCGCGATGCTGCACGTTCGTCAAATCGCTGACGAGCATAGGCGCGGTCATTACGACCGTACGCATAATCGATTCGCAGAAGCCGTCCTGAACCGGCGTACGCGAATCATGGTGGAAATATTGCTCGAATACATGAGCCATCATGTCTACCATACCGTATACCGTATGGTCCTTAGGTGCGCTGACCGTAAACACAGGATCAAGAATCGAGAAGGCCGGGTACACGTACGGGCTGCTCCAGCCATGCTTCTCAAGCGTCTCTTCATTTGAAATGACGGAGTTCGCATTCATTTCCGATCCCGTTGCCGCCAATGTCAGCACCGTGCCAAGCGGCAATGCCGCCGATACCTTCGCCTTCTTCGAGACGATATCCCAGAAATCGCCGTCATATTTGGCTGCCGCCGCTATCGCTTTGGCGCAATCGAGCGTGCTTCCGCCTCCTGCTGCAAGCACCCAATCGATCGATTCGCTGCGGCAGAGCGCCGCGCCATGGCGGACGGTCGATATACGCGGGTTCGGTTCAACCCCGCTCAGCTCCGTAATGACGCAATCCGCATCGGCTAAAGCTTCTGCTATTTGATCGTATAAGCCGCTCTTTTTAATGCTGCCTCCGCCATAAACGAGCAGCACTCTTTTCCCATATTTGGCTGCTTCAACAGGCAGCTGCTTCAACTGCTGCTGCCCGAAATGAAGCCTCGTCGGATTAAAATATGTAAATGCTCTCAATTTAAAACCTCGCTTTCTCCCCTAAAATAGGATAGAAGCGCTTGTCATATTCGACAAACGCTTCTTATCTATGCTCTATATTACATCTAACGATTACACTTTTAGAACTACTTACTCGATGCATTCCTCCGGATCCGGCTCAGACGCATCTTCAACATTTATTTTCTCCGATACGGTGTCACGGACGATGGATACGACCAACTGCAATAAATAGTTTATATCCGATTGGCTTTGTTGGAACTCCGAAACGATCGGAATACCGTCAAGCTCGTCTTGGAGTACTTCCATTTCAGCTTCGATTTTTTTAACCATGTCGGCGTTTTTGAAGGTCGTTTCGAAGGCTACGACTTCTTTTTGTTTCTTTTTAATTTGGGTGATCAATTGCTGTACACGCTCATTGCCGTTAATTTGCTGCTCCGCACGGCGATAATGCTGAACTTCCTCCGACGTGAAAATCAGGTCGGCCAGCTCCTTCGCCTTCTTTGTAATATCTTCTTTCACAATCAAATCACGCGTGTTGAAGCTGGGAATGCCACAGCCGCCGCCGTGCGCATGATCGTGGTCATGATGATGCTGCTCCGAATGATTTGCTGTCGTTTGCTGCTCTGCCATTTGTCATCTCTCCTGTTTTGCCGTTAGCTAACGGCTTCTTCTGCACTCTGCTCTATCGCCTCAGCCTTGATGTACCATGTTTGCGCTTCGGTCACTTTCGCCATAATGAACTGTCCGATCCATTCCTTTGGACCTTCAAGGTGAACCAATTTATTCGTGCGGGTACGTCCGGATAGGACATTCGCATTGTTTTTGCTTTCGCCTTCTACCAGCACTTCAACGATCTGGCCGCGCAGCTGCTCGTTCTTTTCTCTTGCATTAGCAGACAATAAGGCATTCAGACGCTGAAGCCGCGCTTTCTTCACCTCTAACGGTACGTTATCCTCCATCCCAGCCGCAGGCGTTCCTTCACGCGGCGAATAGAGGAAGGTATAAGCGGAATCAAAGCCCACTTCCTTCACAAGCGTCATCGTATCCTCGAACTGCTCCTCAGTTTCACCAGGGAAGCCAACGATAATGTCAGAGGTTAGCATGACATCAGGGATCGCTTTTTTAATTTTTTCGACAAGCTCCAAATACATTTCGCGGGAATACTTGCGGCTCATTCGCTTCAATATTTCAGTGCTGCCTGATTGGACAGGCAAATGAATATGCTCAACCAAATTGCCGCGCGTCGCCAATACCTCTATGAGATGATCGTCGAAATCACGCGGATGGCTCGTCATGAATCGAATACGCGGAATATCGATTTTGGACATATCATGCATCAAATCGCCGAACCGGTAGCTGATATCCTCAAAATCCTTGCCGTATGCATTCACGTTCTGACCGAGCAGTGTGATCTCCTTAAAGCCTTGACGGGCAAGGTCCCGCACTTCGGCAATAACGTCCTCTGGACGGCGGCTGCGCTCCTTGCCCCGCGTATACGGCACGATGCAGTAGGTACAGAACTTATCGCAGCCATACATGATGTTGACCCAAGCCCGCATTCCTTCACGCTTCTTCGGCATGTTCTCAATGATGTCGCCTTCCTTGGACCATACCTCGACAACGAGCTCTTTGCTGAAATAAGCATTTTGCAGCAAATACGGAAGTCTATGAATATTATGCGTTCCAAAAATCATATCGACAAACGCGTGCTTTTGCAAAATTCGTCCGACAACCGACTCCTCTTGCGACATGCAGCCGCATACTCCGAGCAGCAAATCAGGCTTTTCCGTCTTCAATGTCTTCAGATGGCCCAGCTCACCGAATACTTTATCCTCGGCATTCTCGCGAATGGCGCATGTATTGAGCAATATAACGTCCGCGAGCTTCCGGTCCTCCGTCGCCGTATATCCCATTTCCTCGAACATGCCTTTCATAACCTCGGTGTCATGCTCGTTCATTTGGCAGCCATACGTTTGAATCAAATAATGCTTGCCTGCGCCGATCGTGCGCAGCTCCTCTGGAATCGAGAAATCGTAATGCACCTCGATGTCCTCTTTACCGCGTTTTTTCTCATCCTTGTGACTTGGCGTCGAATTTATGTTGACGATCCTTCCTTTAATGCGGTAGGTCGTTGAGTTCTCATCCTGATCAATCACTTTCGCGTCGCTAAAATCAAAATATTTCGAGTAATCCTTTGTTTCGACGGGCTTTTTGTCCGTAGCGATACGGTTGCTTTCCTTCATCAATGCCTATTCACTCCCTTATCGGTACAAATAGTTTCTACTTTATATAGCCCAATTCAGTATTATACCATTTAACGAAATAGAGGGTCAATAAATGTCCTGCAAAAACGATCCTGTATCTCCTCGCACGAATATCCCATTACATGCCGTAGCTGTCTATACGTGTGCGGAGACTGTACGGAAATAAACGAATGCGCGGCATAGCCGGGATCAATGTTTTGTACTAGCTTCAGCTCTGAAGCCTCCCGAAATAAGCTGCTAAGAACATGGTGTAAATAACGATAAGGCGGCGATTGAAAAAAATCGGTCTTGTGATCCTCTATTTTGTTATACGATTGCATGACGCCAAGCCACTTCGATTCTTTATCGATGAATGCAATAATCCGGCGCATGACGCCGCTCAATCGCTCTTGAACCGGTAATTGCGCACTCGTTGCTAAGTATTGATCGATCTCCTTGATGAATATATCAAAATTTTCCTTCATCATATCCATGCACAAATCGCCTTTATTTGCATAACGCCGGTAAAGGGTGCCTTGTCCAATGCCAACCGATTTGGCGATTTGGTGCATGCTGACCGATTCTACCCCATGCTCCGTAAACAAGTGGTTTGCTGTGTGCAAAATCGCTTTGCTGAGTTCTTGTTTCGTTCTGCTGCTGTCTGGTGCAGTCATCGTTCATTTCTCCTTTTTCCGTAATCGCAAATGAAAGGATTGACAATTGCTCAAAACGTCTTTATTATTCAGTAGTGCGGACAATTGTCCGCTCATTGATGCGGTCATCTTTTTATTGTAGCCTGACATACAAGGCAGGTCAACAATAGGAAGGATAGACCCCTATACAAGGATAGGAGGAAGTGACATGTCTTCAGCTTCAAAGCATGCGGCACCAACAGGCGATCCAATGTCGATTAAAAACATCCTCGCACCGCTTGTCGCCATTATTGTCGGTATGTTCATGGTCATTTTGGATGGTACGGCGATGAATGTCGCTATGCCGGGCTTAATGGAGGATTTCAGCAGCTCGATGACCCTCGTTCAATGGACGATCACCGGCTACGCGTTAGCTCAAGCAGCCGTCATTCCGCTTGCGGGATGGATGTCGGACAGATTCGGAGCGAAGCAAATCTTTTTGTTCTCCATCATTATGTTCACAATCGGTTCGGGCCTTTGCGCCTTGGCCTCAACTGCGGAGCAGCTTATTGTATTCCGGGTTATCCAAGGTCTTGGCGGCGGTATGGTTGCCCCAATCGCTATGGCATTCACGTTCAGACTCAGCCCTCCCGGCAAGCAAGGCGCTGTAATGGGCATGATCGGGATTCCCATGCTGCTCGCCCCTGCCCTCGGCCCTGTTGTAGCCGGCTGGTTAATTGAGTATGTAACGTGGCACTGGATTTTCATCATTAACCTGCCAATTGGTGTTATAGCGGTTATAGTCGGACTCCGCACTTTACCTAACATTGAACGCAAGCGCGTTCCGGCACTCGATTTTCTCGGCATGCTGTTCGCGCCGCTCGCATTCGCTATGCTCGCTTTCGGCGTAAGCTCTGCTGGCGGCGAAGGAGGCGCAGGCAGCGGCTGGACATCGACAGAAACGTTGACAGGTCTGATTGTCGGCGGCATTGCGCTTATCATTTTCATCTTCGTAGAATTAAACCGCAAGGAGCCGCTTCT
Organism: Paenibacillus prosopidis; assembly: GCF_003337375.1. Taxonomy (GTDB): domain Bacteria; phylum Bacillota; class Bacilli; order Paenibacillales; family Paenibacillaceae; genus Pristimantibacillus; species Pristimantibacillus prosopidis. The sequence goes on along the minus strand of NZ_QPJD01000003.1, from coordinate 222,019 downwards.
GGAGCTGCGCATATTTAAATCAAGCAATTTCACAAGAGGCGTTGTCCTGCAATGGATCGTGCAAATTGCACTGTTCGGTACGTTGTTCCTTATTCCGGTATTCCTCCAGATTGCGAAAGGCTACTCCCCTTTCACGACAGGCTTGATCCTGCTTCCACAAGCACTTTCAGCGGGTATTTTCATGCCAATCGGCGGCAAGCTGTTAGACCGTTTTGGCGCACGTCCAACCGTTATTGCGGGACTCTCGATTGTTACAATCGCAGGCTTCTTGCTCAGCCAGATTTCTTCTGACACCAGCTTAATGACGCTCATGATTCCAATTGCTATGCTGGGTGCCGGGATGGGCTTATCGATGATGCCGCTCAACACTCATATTATGCAGGCTGCTCCCAGGGAGCTCGTAAGCAGGGTAACATCGCTTACAGCTGCTGCACAGCAGGTCATGACTTCATTTGCAATCGCCGGCTTGTCGACTATTTTGGCAAGCAGAATAGATCACTACGGCGCAACAAGTCCTGGACCGAACGTTGTTTATTCCGCTTACGGAGATACGTTCTTCATCTTAGCCTCGATCTCGATCTTCGGCGCTATCGTTGCCCTCCTTCTTCGCAGACCGAAACAGGAGTTAAGCACTAACCCGGACGAGAAACCAGAAGTATCGATGATGATGGGTCATTAATATTACTTAGGTTGTCAAAAACGAAAACTGTAATCCAAAAAAGGCTGCTTCTCAGACGTCCTCGACGACCCTGGAAGCAGCCTATTTTAATGCAGCCTAATCAACAATTTCCGCCGTGTCCCCATTTTTCACACCTGCCGCATTCGCCTCATCCGTATCGATGTGCATATCAAGCGCATACTGCTCCGATACGCGTGCGATTACATTTTCAAACACGACACCGCGCTCACCGCTGAAACGTACTCGCAGCGATTGCTTATCGCCAATTCCAAACCGCTCAGCATCGCTCGTATGGAAATGAATATGACGCGCTGCAACAATGACGCCCTCTTCAATCTTAATCTCGCCAGCAGGTCCTTGGAGCGTTATGCCAGCCGAACCCGCAATGTCTCCGGACTCGCGTACCGGAGGATTTACGCCAAGCGCGAAAGCATCGGTTCTCGATACCTCAAGCTGTGTCCGCTTGCGGGTTGGTCCAAGTATTCTCACCTTTGCGAACGTACCCTTCGGTCCTACAACAGCTACTGTTTCATTGGCTGCATATTGTCCCGGCTGCGATAAAGGTTTCATTTCCGTTAACGTATATCCTTTGCCAAACAGAAGCTCAACGTGCTCATCTGATAAGTGAATATGTCTTGCGGATACACCTATAGGTACTTCTTTATGTATCATGCTGTCACTCTCCTGCTACGAATTGATAGTTACGCTTAAAGCGTTGAAAAAAAGCATACGGCCAATTGGCCGCATGCTTATCATACCACTTATTTAAATTCAGCAACAAGCTTGTCGAATTGGTCCGGCGTTATCATAATGTCTTGCTTCGCCAAACCCTCTTGCTTGAAGCCGGTAACCAGATCCTCATAAGATTTACGTGTTGTATTCTGATAAATAAGACCAGTAAGCATACCGTTCGTTTCCATGATCTTGTTCATCGCCAGCACGCGGTTAGTTGGATCGTAATCAGGGAATTGCTCCAGGTTAACGATGTTTTCTTTAAACCAATCGTACGTATTGATTTTGTTGAACGTTACGCATGGGCTGAATACGTTGATGAGCGAGAAGCCTTCATGCTTAATCCCTTGCTCGATCAAGCTGGTAAGCTGCTTCAAATCGCTTGAGAATGATTGAGCAACGAATGTCGCGCCTGCGGACAAAGCGATTTCGAGCGGCGAAAGCGTCGACTCGATCGAGCCTTCAGGCGTCGATTTCGTTTTGAAGCCTTCCGCGCTTCGCGGAGAAGTCTGACCTTTCGTCAAGCCGTAAATTTGGTTGTCCATAACGATATAAGTCACGTTCAGGTTACGGCGAATGGCGTGAACCGTGTGGCCCATTCCGATCGCGAAGCCGTCTCCGTCACCGCCGGAAGCAATTACAGTCATTTCCCTGTTAGCTAGCTTTACGCCTTGTGCAATTGGAAGCACACGACCGTGAATACCGTGGAATCCGTAAGCATTAATATAACCGGAAATCCGGCCGGAGCATCCGATACCCGAAATAACAGCTAAGTTTTCAGGCTCAAGCCCAACATTTGCTGCAGCGCGTTGAATAGCCGCTTGTATGGAGAAGTCTCCGCAGCCGGGACACCAGTTAGGCTTTACATTATTTCTAAACTCTTTGAACGTTGCCATCTAAACTCAACTCCTTACAAGCTTTGTGAACGTCGGAAGGCAGGAACGGATTGCCGTCGTACTTGAGCAAGCTTTCGATTTTCTCTGCAAAGCCGGCATGCATCTTGATTTGGGATGCGAGCTGAGCGGTTGCGTTATTTTCGATGACGATCACTTGTTTCGCTTTTTGCAAGTAAGGCAGCAGCAATTTTGTTGGGAATGGGTGAATTTGGCGAATCGTAATATGATTCGTTGATATGCCTCCCAGTGAAAGCAGGGTTCTAGCTTCATCTATCGTACCGCCAGTAGAGCCCATGCCGATAATCAGCAAGTCTGGCGTCTCGTGCGGAGCGTCAACACGGATCGCATCGCGGATGTACATATCATTCAGCTTGTTTAGACGCTTATCCATCATGTTTTGACGGTTTACCGCATTTTCGGATGGCCGTCCAACTTCATCATGCTCAACGCCTGTTACGTGATGCAGTCCGCCCTTCTCACCAGGCAATACGCGCGGAGAAACGCCGTCTTCCGTCAATTCGTATCGTTTAAATAAATCGTGGCCTTCAAGAGCAGGTACATTTTGGACCAGCTTGCCACGTTTAATTTCAATTTTGTTGTAATCAAGCGGCTCGCATGATTGCTTACCAAGCGACAGCTGCAAGTCAGTCATCAAAATGACCGGAACCTGGTATTGCTCAGCCAGGTTAAACGACTCGATTGTATCGTAGAAGCAGTCTTCAATCGATGCAGGCGCGATGACGATTTTCGGAATTTCACCATGTGTTCCGTAAACCATAGCGTTCAAGTCAGATTGCTCTTGCTTCGTCGGAAGACCGGTCGAAGGGCCTCCACGCTGCGTATTTACAATAACGAGCGGTGTTTCCGTCATTCCTGCTAGTCCGATTGCCTCCATCATAAGAGACAGTCCAGGACCAGCGGATGCTGTCATCGTACGCACACCGGCATAATTCGCGCCAATGGCCATCGTTACAGCAGCAATCTCGTCTTCCGTTTGTACGACGGTACCGCCGAATTTTGGAAGCTTTTTGATTAAGTATTCCATAATCTCCGAAGCCGGAGTAATCGGATAAGCAGCCATCAAACGGCAGCCGGCAGCTATAGATCCGAGACCAATGGCTTCATTGCCGATCATGAACAGCTTTTGTTTACCGTCAGCCGCATCAAGCTTGAACTCATCCAGCGGTCCGCCCGCTTGCTCGAGAACGAATTCAGCTCCGCGCTTAACCGCTTCAATATTTTTCTCTACGATAGCTGCGCCTTTACGTCCGAACTCTTCTTCAACCGCTTTGTTAAATACTTCAAGCGGCAATCCGAGAAGCGCCCATGATGCTCCGGAAGCAACCATGTTCTTCATCAAAGATGTACCAAGCTCTTCCGCCATAGCGGTAATAGGCACAGAGAACAATCTTGCATCTATGCCTTCAGGTATTGTTGGATTGAATTTCGCATCCGCAACGACAACGCCGCCGACGCGTAATTCCTTCGCATTCAAATCGATACTCTCTTGGTCAAATGCAACAAGAATGTCTAAATCATCAGAAATCGCGCGAATCGGCTTCGTGCTTATGCGGATTTTATTGTTTGTGTGTCCGCCCTTGATCCTCGAAGAAAAGTGCCGATATCCATATAAATAATAGCCCAAGCGGTTAAGCGCCGTGGAAAAGATCCGGTCGGTACTCTCGACGCCTTCCCCTTGTTGTCCCCCGATCTTCCAAGACAATTGACTGATCAAAATGCCCATCTCCTCTTTTTCTAGAACGTGCAAAAAATTCGACATCATCAAACAATTATATAATATAAGTTATAATAGTCACAACAATTTTAAGGTGCAAATCCAGAAAAATCAAGATGTAAACGCTTAATAAAAACATAGTTTGTTTCGATTGATTCCATATCGGAAATAGATTGAACTTATTTTACCCATTTGGAAGAAAATTACTCAGGAATCGAAGCGCATTTCCGGACATAAATTGTTCCGTTTGACGCCCGGAATATCGTTTTAGCAATGCCTCTTGCAGAGCTGATAGCTCACCCGGATGTGATAAGCCCATTACATATCGGTCAATGCCGTCAAAATCAGAGCCTAACATAATATGAGACTCTCCTCCGAGCTCGCACATATGCTCGATATGACGGAGGACGTCATCTACTTGTACAACTTCTGCCTTTGAGACGAAATACGGCACGAACGTGATGCCAATCAATCCTTGCTTCTCAATTAGCCGTTTGATTTGCTCATTAGTTAAGTTGCGAGGATGGTCGCAAATAACTTTAGCGTTAGAGTGGGAAGCGATAACCGGTTTTGTTGAAAGCTCAGCAACCTCCCAAAACGCTTTCTCGGACAAATGTGATACATCTAACAGTATACCCAATTTATTGCATTCTTCTACAAACTGGCGGCCCTTAGTTGTTAATCCCCCGCCTCGCGTTTCCATCACACCGTCAGCAGCCCAATTTGCATGATTCCACGTCAGTCCCGCTGCTCGTACACCTAATTGATGTAAGATGCGAAGCATCGGCATTTGCCCCTGCAATCCATCAACGCCTTCGAGTGACAATAATGCTCCAATCTTCCCATCCTTTATGCATGCATCCAACTCTTTGGACGTTCTCACCCATACCATATCATCACAAGATAATACTAATTGGTGAAATCGATCTACACTCTCCAAAATAGGTTCTAATCGACCGTTCATCGATTGGGGGATGAAGATGGCGAATGTTTGCAGAATCGTTCCAGCAGCCTTCAGACGCTCGTATGTAACATCTAATATGCCAGGCTTGCTGCCTTGAAACGTTAGCTCATCATCAAGCAGCAGCTTATAGAGCACATCGCAATGAAAATCTACCACTTTCATAGTTGCACCTCTCCATTCGTGAAATTCACAGCAAAAAACCTGTCTACGACGTAAACAGGCAAACAATTACGTTATTCAGCCAGCTGTTTCATCATCGTACCTTTTGCTTGCTACCGAGGCTCAACAATCAATTTGATTGCCGTACGATCCTCCCCGTCAATGACAATGTCAGTAAAAGCTGGAATGCAAATTAGATCCACCCCGCTGGGAGCGACAAATCCGCGAGCAATCGCAACGGCCTTGATTGCTTGGTTTAACGCACCAGCCCCAATGGCTTGCAGTTCAGCGCCGCCTCGTTCACGAAGAACACCGGCGAGCGCACCTGCAACGGAATTTGGATTGGACTTTGCTGAAACTTTTAATACATCCATAAAAAGAACCTCCCCTTGGACTGTTGGATGGATTCCACTTTTAAATAGTATTCGAGAGAGGTCAAAAAATTCCTGCTTTTATTCCCTTCAATTCGCAAACTGTTCTGAATTGTCGGAACTTTTCAAAGATTCAAAGCATTACATCATGAGCCATTCATCTTCCGTTAATCGAATTTTCTCGATTTTACGGGCTTGCCCGCTTGTATCATCTAGCTGAACGGATATGGCATGCAAATGCCATTTTCCTTCATCCACAACAAAACGTACGGGAAGCTGCGTGATGAATTTATGCAGAACAGCATTGCGTTCCATGCCGAGTACGCCTTCCTTAGGCCCGACCATACCAACATCCGTTATGTAAGCCGTTCCTCCAGGCAATATCGTATCATCATTCGTCTGCACATGCGTATGTGTGCCAACAACAATCGAAGCTCTTCCATCCAGATGCCAGCCCATTGCAATCTTCTCCGATGTCGCTTCCGCATGAAAATCAACAAGTATGTTTTTCGTATGTTCATTTGCTTCTTCGATTAACTCATCCGCTTTGCGGAACGGACAATCAATTGGCGGCAGAAAGGTACGCCCTTGCAGGTTAATAATTGCTAGCTGCTTGCCATTTGCTTTGATGAAGGCCATCCCTTCTCCGGGTGCCCCTTCTGCATAATTCGCTGGACGGACAAGACGCGGCTCCTGGTCAATCCATTCAAATATATCTTTATTATCCCACGTATGGTTGCCCATCGTTATCCCATGGATGCCCCATTCGAAAAATTCCTTCGCAATCGTTGCCGTAATCCCCCTGCCTGCAGCAGCGTTCTCACCGTTAACAATAATAATATGAGGATTATATTTGCTCTTCAGTGCGGGCAAAACCCGCTTAAGCGCACTTCTTCCTACATTGCCTACGATATCACCAATAAATAAAACGTTCACGTAAATACACTTCCTTTTTGCACGCTTTCATACAGAAAAGTGGCTGACAAGCAGCCACTTTTCTGAAATGAATATGATTTTTGTTGCTTACTTCGCATATTCGACTGCTCGTGTTTCACGAATAACCGTAACCTTGATATGTCCCGGATAATCGAGTTCACTCTCGATTTTTTTCGTAATATCGCGAGCGAGACGGAATGCTTCCGTATCATCGATTTTGTCCGGCTGCACCATTACGCGTACTTCACGACCGGCTTGGATCGCATACGATTTCTCAACACCGTCAAACGATTCCGAAATATCCTCGAGCTTCTCGAGACGCTTAATGTAAGTCTCAAGCGTTTCTCGACGAGCACCTGGGCGCGCCGCCGATAAAGCATCAGCCGCTCCTACGAGCATTGCAATTACTGATGTTGCTTCCGTATCACCATGATGGGATGCAATACTGTTAATAACGACAGGATGCTCTTTGTACTTCTTCGCAAGCTCTACGCCAATTTCTACGTGTGAGCCTTCAACTTCATGGTCTAGCGCTTTACCAATGTCATGCAGCAATCCTGCGCGTTTTGCCAGCGTAATATCTTCGCCAAGCTCTGCGGCCATCAAGCCAGTCAAGTAAGCAACCTCCATGGAGTGCTTCAATACGTTCTGACCATAGCTTGTCCGATATTTCAATCGTCCTAAAATCTTGATTAAATCCGGATGCAAGCCATGAACTCCAACCTCGAAAGTAGCCTGCTCACCGTATTCACGGATACGCTCATCGACTTCCTTACGGGATTTCTCAACCATTTCTTCAATGCGGGCAGGATGGATACGACCGTCAGCCACAAGCTTTTCCAAAGATGTGCGGGCAATTTCGCGTCTTATCGGGTCGAACCCAGACAAAATGACCGCTTCCGGTGTATCGTCGATGATTAGATCGATACCGGTCAATGTTTCCAAAGCACGGATATTACGGCCTTCACGCCCGATAATGCGGCCTTTCATTTCTTCATTAGGCAGCGTTACGACGGAAACCGTCGTCTCAGCCACATGATCTGCCGCACACCGCTGAATAGCTAGCGAAATAATGTCGCGTGCTTTCTTATCGGCTTCTTCTTTCGCTTGCTGCTCGATCTCTTTTATCATTTGAGCTGTTTCATGTCGTACTTCTTGCTCAACATTGGATAATATAATCGATTTCGCATCTTCCGTCGTCAAGCTTGAGATGCGTTCCAACTCGCTAAGCTGCTGCTTGTAAATGGAATCGATCTGCTCTTGCGTTTCTTCGATCCGTTTTTCTTTGTTGGCTACAGACTCTTCTTTGCGTTCCAGCGCTTCTAACTTTTTATCCAACGACTCCTCTTTTTGGAGCAAACGTCTTTCCTGACGTTGAGCCTCGTTGCGTCGCTCACGAATGTCTCTCTCGGCTTCGGAACGAAGTTTGTGGACTTCATCTTTTGCCTCTAGCACAGTTTCTTTCTTCTGAGCCTCAGCTTCTTTCTTCGCATTTTCAACGATTTGGACAGCGGCTTGCTCAGCACTCGAAATTTTAGCCTCGGCAATCGACTTTCGAATAAAATAACCAATCCCAAAGAAAATTGCGCCAACAAAGAGACAGATCAAGATCCAAATGACCTCATTTAGCATCTTGTTCACCTCCTTGCTGCATACCAAGGCACTGCTTGGGATGATATTAGGTTTTCAACCGGCTTCAATACCGTTTCAACATGTACTAATTTGACGAAAATAATCGTTTCGAATCAACTTTTGGAAGGAAAATTGATTCAAAATAGAAGGAATACAACCTCATTTTATCTTTTCATAAAATCAATTGTCAAGCAAAAGCCCATCATCCTCTTCGAACGCATCTACTTCTTCGTTCGTATCGATAGACTTTATCGCTTCCTTCACGATGTCGCCAGGAAACCCTCTGCGCAATAAATATCCCATCAGCTTGCGCTTTCGTTCAAATGTTTCGCCTTTTAAAGAGCGCCATTTTTTCGCCGCAGCAGATTTCGCTGCTATTAATTCAGTCTCACTATCGAGTGCATTCGTCGCTTCCGAAGCGGTTTCTTTCGACACGCCCCGCTGCTGCAGCTCTTGTTTTATCCAAAGGCGGCCTTTTAAGCTGTTTCTCAGCCGGCCAGCTGCGAATTGGTGAGCATATTCTTCATCATCAACAATATGCTCCCTTTCTAAACGGTCAAGCGCATATTGAATATTTGTTTCCTCGAATAGTTTACGCATCAAATATTGTTCAATTTGCTTTCGCGTTCTAGGTTTAGCGCCCAAATAGGCGATGGCGAGCACATAGGCCCGGTACTGCTCGTCTTCCGTCCGAATTTCTTCTCTCTGATCGGCTGTTAACAGCTGGCCTTTCATCAAGCGGAAGCGAATCAGTATATCTTCATGCACCGAAAGCAGCGGTTCTTCCGAATCTGCGAAAAGATGATATAGCTTACGTTCCTTCTTATCTTGCCGAACCGATAAAATCATCCATTCTTCCCTATTGTTCGAATCGATCTTGTCCACCCCGTATATCCTTTCTAAACACAGCTTCGCCGCCCCAAATGGGACGGCGAAGCATCGTCATTTATGAAAACCGGTTATGCTTAGTCCAGATCCTCGAACTCTTCCTCGTCTTCATCTGCGGCTGCGTTGAAATTAGCCTGAGTGGCCGCGGCGGATAAATTGCTTGCTTCGCGAATCTGCTTCTCTATAACTGCGGCAATATCCTTATGATCCTTCAAAAACTGCTTCGCATTTTCACGTCCCTGACCTAACCGCTCGCCATTATACGAGAACCATGCACCACTCTTTTGAACGATATCCATCTCTACCCCGATATCGACAAGAGTGCCTTCTCTAGAAATGCCTTCACCGTACATAATATCAATCTCCGCTTGCTTAAACGGAGGAGCGACCTTATTCTTAACGACTTTAATGCGGGTACGGTTACCGACCATATCGTTGCCTTGCTTCAACGTCTCAATCCGGCGTACATCAAGCCGTACGCTGGAGTAAAACTTTAATGCGCGTCCGCCTGGCGTTGTTTCCGGGTTACCGAACATAACCCCTACCTTCTCACGCAATTGGTTGATGAAGATCGCAATTGTCTTCGATTTCGAAATGGCCCCAGACAGCTTCCGAAGCGCCTGTGACATCAAACGCGCTTGTAGACCTACGTGTGAATCTCCCATGTCGCCTTCGATTTCCGCCTTCGGAACAAGAGCCGCAACGGAGTCAATTACGATAATATCGACAGCGCCGCTTCGTACGAGCGCTTCGGCAATTTCCAATGCTTGCTCTCCCGTATCAGGCTGTGAAAGCAGCAGCTCATCAATATTAACGCCGAGCTTGCTTGCATAAAGCGGATCGAGCGCATGCTCCGCATCGATGAACGCAGCTTGTCCACCAATGCGTTGAACTTCAGCGATTGCATGTAGAGCAACTGTCGTTTTACCGGACGATTCCGGTCCGTATACTTCGATAACTCGTCCACGCGGCAAGCCGCCAATTCCTAATGCGATATCTAGAGCAAGTGAACCGCTAGGCACGGTTTCTACCTGCATGTGTGTGGATTCACCCAATTTCATGATGGAGCCTTTACCAAATTGCTTCTCAATTTGACGTAAAGCCATTTCTAACGCAGCGCGACGATCTGACAACTAACCCACATCCTTCACTATTTATAATGTTATGATACCTTTTTTCCGACGGGTTGCCAAGCATTTTTTTCGAACATACATTCGTCTTTTTCACTTCGCCCCCTTAAATGGACATAAAAAAACCGCAGCAAAGTAATCTTCGCCACGGTTCTTCCGATAACTAGTTTCAAGTATATCGATTGATTCGACAAATTACAATCATTTTTTTTACAATCAAAACCATCTTAGACATACTCAATCTTCAGTTGCCCTTGTTTCCTCGGCCCGCAGTGTAAGCCACAGCCGATATAAGGCTGCTTTTACCGCACGCAAACGAATGATTGATCTGCCTCCGCTTAAGTGAAGCGAATGCACGCTGGTCGGCTTCCCACGCTCTGCAATCGCAAAATAAACCAGTCCCACAGGCTTGCCTTCAGACTCTGAAGGTCCAGCGACACCGGTCAAGGATACTCCGAAATCAGCATCCGAAATCTGTCTGACCCGCTCCGCCATTAATGCGGCTGTCGAATCACTGATGGCACCCGGCGCACCTTCCCCCTCAAGCTGTGTCATCGGAATGCTGAGCAAGTGATGCTTCATCCCATTCGTATAAGTAACGACACCGCCAACATACTCTCCACTGCTCCCAGGAACGTTTGTAATGAGCTCGGCAAACAAACCTCCGCTGCAGCTTTCTGCGCTTGCCAGCTTACGGCTTGAACCCCTTAGGAGCTGTATAACCTGGACTTCGATCGGCACGTCTTCCTGCGCATACAAGTGCTCGCCGGCACGCTCTTTAATTTTGTCGACAGTGTCGTCGATTTTCCGATCAGCTTCTGCTTCCGAACTAGCCTTGGTCGAAACCCGAATCGACACTTCGCCTTCCTTTGCGTATGGCGCAATCGTCGGATCCGTCTGTCCGTCGATCAAATCAAGCAGCTTTGCCTCTAAGGTTGACTCCCCGATACCGGCAAACTTCAGGATACGGGAATACAGCGGCTGCTCCCCTCCTAACATAGACCGGAGCCAAGCTGCTCCCGCCCCCTCCATCATCGGCTTCATTTCTTTCGGCGGGCCCGGCAAAAGCATATACAAGGTACCGTCTGCCGACAATCCGTTGCCGACTGCCAAACCTGTTGTATTTTCAAGCGGCTCCCCGCCTTCTATCATTAAAGCCTGCCGCCGGTTGCTTTCCACCATATGAATGCCCCGCGAGCTGAAAAGATGCTCGATTTGTGCCATGGAAGGCTCATGGATGATCAATCCCCTGTTCAGGTAATCAGCTAGCACGTCCTTGGTCAGATCATCCTGGGTCGGTCCCAAACCACCTGTGAAAACAAGCAGATCAGCCCGGCCTCTACCAATTTCGATCGCTTGACGCAGCCGCTGCGCATTATCGCCGACAACTGTCTGAAAGTAGACATCAACGCCTAGCTCTGCAAGCTTTTGCGATAAAAATTGTGCATTCGTATTGACGATTTGGCCGAGCAGCAGCTCTGTTCCGACTGCTATGATTTCTGCTTTCATGGATTTGTTCCCTTCTGGATTGAGATTCGATTCATATAATAAACATATATGCAAAAGCACCTTTCCGCTTGACGGAAAGATGCTTTTTTTTCATTACTGTACAGGAATTAAATGCTTGTTCTTAACAAAATAATCGATGCCTGAGTATACCGTAATTGCGGCAGCAACCCAACTTGCAATAACATCGAACGGAAAGTCGATAAAAGCGAACGGAAAGTTGTTGATCAGGAGAGCGATGATCATCGTAATCTGAATCGCTGTTTTCCATTTTCCCCACATGCTCGCTGCCATTACAGAACCCTCGAGAAGAGCAACCTGGCGCAATCCGGTTACAGCAAATTCACGGCTGATGATAACGATCGCGATCAAGGCGTTTAGCTTGTCCAATTCAACCAGCGAGATAAGAACTGCTGCAACGAGCAGCTTGTCCGCCAGAGGATCAAGCAGTTTGCCAAGATTAGTTACGATTTTGTTTTTGCGGGCAATGTAACCGTCTAATCCGTCAGTGCTTGCCGCCACAATAAAAATGAGTGCCGCTGCGATTTGATTGTATGTAATGGAGAAGTCCGAAAAGCTGAACGACCCCAAGTCCACTTTAATAAGCAGAAAAAACATAATAACCGGCACCAAAAATATTCTGGCTAATGTAATTCGGTTCGCCAGATTCACGCAGTTCCCTCCTTAGATCGGTCATACTCATAGGTGTGCGTTTTGCGAACCCTACGTTCGTGATTCGAGCATGATATCATTTCAAAACCAGTTGATTTCCTGACGCTGCTATAAGTGACTGCTCTTTCTTGTTCTATCATCGGTGTATCCCCCAGATCCTTCCGAAAAGCTATCTAAACAAGTATAATACATGCCAATAGACGTGTCAAAAACGGCAGTTGCCTCACATTTCAGTATCTCTACCGCAAAACGAAAAGCTCCGCTTCTCGAAAACCGATGAAACGAAGCTTTCATTATTACGAGCGATAATTAGTAAATTGCAGCTCTACAGGCAGATCTGCTTCTCTAAGCATTTTCATAACCGCTTGCAAATCGTCAAGGCTTTTGCCCGATACTCTCAATTGATCGCCTTGAATTTGACTTTTTACCTTAAGCTTCGAATCGCGGATTAAGATGTTTATTTTCTTTGAAACATCCTGCTCAATCCCTTGTCTAAGCTTGATCCGTTGACGAACGGTTCCAGCCGAAGCTCCTTCAATTTTGCCGTAATCCAAATTTTTTATCGGTACGCCCCGTTTTACCATTTTGGACAATAGAATATCAAGCACGCTTTTTAGCTTATATTCGTCCTCGGAAGCAACGATTAAATCTTCTTTCTCAAGCGCGATGCTGCTCTTGCTGCCTTTGAAATCAAAGCGTGTTTCAATTTCCCGCTCTGCTTGCTTTATCGCGTTAGCCAGCTCCTGCATATCCACTTTAGAAACAATATCAAATGCATTTTCTGATGCCATTGTGCACCTCTCCTTTGTTACCTTTAAACTTTATTCCGTTTTAGCCTCATCTGCGGCAGTTCCGTTGTCCGCAGCTTCATCAGTTGCCGGCGTTTCTGCCACTACCGGATTCAGCAATAATTTTTTTGAGCCTGCGCGGTCACCGTCCGGTACCAGAACGCCGCCGACCGTTATTTCTGCCAAATCAGCCCGCCCTACATTAATGTAGATCGGTTCTGTCAGCTCATATGTCTTAATGTCGCCATCCTCAGCGTTCGTGTAAAAGAGTTTTTCACCCGATGCGCCTCCAGAGCGCACTTCTAACCAATTTTTCCCGCCGACCACCTTAATTTCAACCTTATGGTTACCGGAAGGACCGATGTCATATTGGTCAGCCTTGCCTACTTTGCGGCCAAAGGTCACGGTTGTAACAGCTTGGGTCGGTTCAGGGGCTGCAGGCTCGGGTGTCGGTGTAGCTCCAATACCTTCATTCACGGCAGGATCCTCGTCTTTATCTACAGCAGGAGGCTCAGATACATCTGTAATGTCCGTGCTCTGGTCCGCCTTTTGGGGTTCGTCAGAATCACTGTTAATAACGTATACCCACACAACAACGAATATCAAAATGAGAAAGGACCACATCATCACATTGAATCCGATTTTACCCAATCTCTCCGAAGACTGCGATTTTACCCGCCGCGGTGCCCTTACCGCTATAGGATCGGCATTTTGCTCCGCCGGTGGAGCCGGAACTTCATGCTGATACAAACGAAGCACTTCATCCGGATCAAGCCCCACAGCCTCCGAATAATTTTTCACAAAAGCACGTACATAGAAAGGACCAGGGAGAATGGTGTGATCTCCGCTCTCAATCGCTTCCAAGTACCTTTTTCTAATTTTTGTAGTTTCTTGAATATCATCGAGCGTTAAACCCCGCTGGTCTCTCGCCTTACGTAGCAATTCGCCTAAATCAGACATGAGACGGCCTCCTTCCTTTTAGAAATCGTCTGAGTAGTTAGCAGTGAATGTCTCGTACGTAATTTCCTCATCCGGCGTATTACGCAGCTCAACAATAATGTCGAAGTGACTGTAATCATAATGTGATTCCTTGACGAATATGTCTGGATGTTCAATCACCTTTGTAGATGGCATCGCCATTATTTCTTGAAGCAATCCATAATGCTTTTCATTAGAACGGATGGTACTTACAATTCCGTCAATAATAAAAATGTTGTTCGGCTGCATTTCATCCTCCGACAGCTGGCTCCGAACCGTTTGACGGAGGAGTGTTGAAGACACGAACGTCCAACGCTTGTTCGAGCATACGCTGCCCGCAATAATGGACTCGGTTTTCCCTACTCGCGGCATACCTCTTAAGCCGATCACTTGATTGCCTTCACGCTTGAATATTTCACCTAAAAAATCAACTAAAATACCGAGCTCGTCACGCGTAAAACGAAAGGTTTTCCGATCATCCGAATCGCGCTCAATATATCGTCCGTGACGAACGGCTAATATGTCTACGATTGTAGGCGTTCTCAACTTGTTTACCGTAATATTGTCGACCTTTTGCAGCATTTTGCCGAGCAATTCGATTTTCTCATCGTCGTCCGTTTGCAGCAGCATGCCGCGCGTGCGGTCCTCTACACCGTTTATCGTCATAATATTGACCTCGAGCATCCCTAGCAAAGAGGCGATATCACCGAGCAAACCCGGGCGATTTTTATGTATTTTGTATTCCATGTACCATTGTTTCGACTCCAAAGCAGTCACCGTCCTAAACCTTCATTTCGAGTATAGTAAATTATGTATCCGTTCCACCATGAAACATAATTCTACAATTTTCGTCATAATCCTGCAACCTAAAAAGAAACATTGCAGAAAAGCCTCCTGTTGGGAGGCTTCCTGCTTCTGCTTCAGTTGACGACTAATGCCGTCTGTTTGCTTCAGACAACTACGATACTTGGACGAGCTTGACCATCAAGCGGGCGATTGTTTTGCGTTCTGCCTCATCGCCCACATCCCATAGCTGCTTCAGCACTCGTTCTTCCTCATTTTTCGGATCGACCTTCTCGTCGAGAAAGCTGCCGATTTCGTATGCTAAAGTCGAAATGGTTTCTTCCGTCATTCCGGCATTTTTCGCATGCGATACACGGTCCGCCAAAAAATGTTTCCATGTTGCAAAATTAGAAAGGACAGTTGACATGCCTCTTCGCCTCCTAATGGTATAGAAAAGAATCATCAACAGTCATTATTTTGTATCAAAGCATCACTAATTATACAAACGGACTTGACGGGCAAAAGGTTGCGTCTGCTTCCTAAGTATGCCAACCGCCGTTAGGGCTGATAACTTGTCCTGTAATGTACGATGATTCAGGTAACGCCAGAAAATAAACAAGCGAAGCGATTTCATCAGTCGAACCGAAGCGGCCTACCGGAATCTCCTGCTGCAGCGCAGCTTTCTCCTCCGCATTGAAGCCAGCCATCATATCGGTGTCGACAGCGCCGGGGGCGACTGCATTTACAGTAACGCCGGTTGGCGCCAGCTCCTTCGCCAGCGCCTTCGTGAAAGCGTTCATGCCGCCCTTAGTTGTCGAATACAGCACCTCGCAGGAAGCGCCTGACATGCCCCAAATGGATGATACATTTATAATGCGGCCATATCTCTGTGCAATCATATTCGGCATGAAAAGCTGCGAGCAGAGAAACATGCCCTTCAAATTGACAGCCATTACATCGTCCCATTCTTCTTCCGATACATCCGTCAGCATGCCATAATGTGAAATGCCGGCATTATTAACTAATATATCCGGCAGCATGTTATGACTCTCCAGCTTTTCCCGCATCCGTTCAAGCTGCTCCTTCGAGCGTAAATCCGCTGAGATCGTTAATACGTTCGCGCCTAGAGCCATACAAGTACGTGCTGCTTCATTCGCCGTTTCATGCGAATGCAAATAATGTATGACGATATTAACACCTTCCGCGGCAAAACGTTTGGCAATCGCTGCCCCTATTCCGCGGCTTCCCCCGGTTATTAATACCGTCATTTGCTGCAGCGTCTTCATTTTGCCGGCGATTCCACGATGGAGACAGCAAGCTGACCGAAATCAAAATGCTCGCGCAGCCGTTCATTTATCTCTTCAAGTGTGCAGCTTTCATAATAGTCGAGCACATCAAACATATTGCTGTCACGGAACCGATATCTCGTAAATTCACCGGCAATTGCTTCTGGGGAGTTCAGCATTCGTAAATAGCTGCCAATTTTTTTGCGTTTCGACCGTTCAAAAGCGGTAGGCTCAATGCCTCTTTCCAGCGTGTCTTCCACAGCTGATCGAATTTGAGCGATCAACTCATCCGGATTAGGCGTATCGCCGCCTATTACCGAGAAGGCATAGCCGGTACTCGAATTAAATTCGTGGCCGAACGAATCCGAGATGAGGTCATTTTCATACAGCTGCTGATACAGCTTCGAGCTAGGACCTATTAGCGCTTCCAACATCAGCTTAGTCGTTACTTCTTGACGAAGCAGCGCTTCACCCGTTAGGTCAGTCTTCTTTTCTTTGAACCCAATCATACATTTGGGCAGTGAGACGGGCAGCTCAGTCACTTTACGAGCTATTTTCACAGAGGAAGGCTCATTCTCAAAATAACGCCCGATTGGTCCCTGCGGTTCAAAAGACTTGCGGCTTTGGTTATCGCGAACGAGCTTAAACACTTCCTCGGCCTCCACGCCGCCAACTACGAACAGCAGCATGTTTGACGGATGATAAAACGTTTCGTAGCAACGGTATAACGTTTCCTTATCGATTTGTCTAATCGATTCGACTGTTCCTGCAATGTCGATATGCACGGGATGCTCATGATAAAGAGCGTCAATAAGCCCGAAATATACACGCCAATCCGGATTGTCTCGATACATATTTATTTCCTGCTCGATAATGCCTTTTTCCTTCTCCACGTTTGCATCGGTAAAATACGGATTTTGAACAAAATTAATGAGCGTCTCTAAATTCGCATTAATCTGTTCTGTCGCAGAGAACAAATAAACCGTTCTGTCAAAGCTTGTGAACGCGTTCGCCGAAGCTCCCTGAGATGCAAATACGGCGAAAATATCACCCGTCGGTTCTTCGAACATTTTGTGTTCCAGAAAATGTGCGATACCGTCCGGAACTTTTGCAGCGGGTTGGTTGCCGACCGAGAAACGATTGTCCACGGAACCGTATTTAGTTGCAAACGTCGCGTAAGTTTTGTTGAAGCCTTCCTTGGGCAGCACGATGACTTCCAGACCGTTATCGAGCACTTCCCTATATAACGTCTCCTGCACGTTTGGATAAGTAAGGGTTTGCATACGTTATGCCTCCTTTCGATCGCGCAAAAAGTAAATCGTATCCAGCTGAACGCCCTGCGCAACCTTAACGATATCATCCGCAGTAACCGCTTGAACCTGCTCCAGCAGCTGCTGGGCGCTTCTTTGCTTACCGGTGAGCACACTGTTAAAATCATACGCAATCATCTCGTATGCGGAATCCTGCAGCTCTCGAAGATGATTCGAGATCATTGCTTTTGTTTGATCAAGCTCCAGTTCCGATAGATTTCCTTGCCGCATGCTTTCAAGCTGCTCTTGAATAATAGCGACCGCCCGCTCATAATTGGCGAACTCGATGCCGGATTGGATCGTGCATAAGCCTTTGTGGCCATCGAGACGTGATGCGGCATAGTAGGCCAAGCTTTCCTTCTCCCGTACATTGAGAAACAGCTTCGAATGCGGATAACCGCCTAATATGCCGTTATACATGAGAACGGCAGGATAAGCATCATCATCATATCCGACCCCTGTTCTAAGGCCCATATTAAGCTTGCCTTGACTAACATCCATCCGCTCCGTCACTTTCTTCACTTCTTTAACGGTTTGGTTAACGTTAGGCAAAGAATAAGATGACGGCGTACCTGCTATAAGCTTGAACGCCCCAGTGACAAGCTGCGTCACCTCTTCCAGCGATGTATCACCGACGACATATAAATCGAGTGCCGCATTCTCAAGCCACTGCTCATAATGCTTATACAAAGCTTCCGGCGTAATCGAGTCAATTTGTTCAAGCTTTCCTAACGGATGCAGCCGGTAAGGTTCATCGGCGCACATTTCTTCTAAGCAGCGTTCAGCCGCATAACGAATTTTATCGTTGACGATCGCCTCCAAACGTTTTTTAAGCGTCGTTTTCTCAGCATCCACATATTTTTGACGAAACTTGTTGTTCTCCAGCAGCGGATCGGTAACCACATCGCCCAAAAACTGAAGCGAAGCGGCAAGCAGTGATGTATTGGAAGAAACAAACGCGTCATTAATTACATCCATCCGAAATTGGACGATCTGAGAATCGCCTCTTTTATATACATCGAAACCAAAGCCCGCTCCATATAGATCGTCAAGCTTCTCTCGAAAAGCAATTGTTTCAGGCGTGTTTGCCGTACCTCTTCTAAGTACGAATGGAATGAGCGCAACCGGCGTTACCGTTGCTTCATCGAGCGTAAGTCCTGCAAATAAAGAAATTGCAAACGTCTTGAATCGTTTAGTAGGCAATACGTGCAGACGAATCCGCTGCAGCTGCCCTCTCTCGAATTGGGTCACTCGGTTTGCTCCTTTCATCGGCGCGTTAATGTCCCGTCTTATTACGGATTAAGAACACATGTGGATATAGAGTAAATCTATTCCAATTGACAAATCCCTATACCATTCTAACCTATAGGAAATGGAAGAAGCAACCACTGCTGCGCTAGGCAGTAACGGCTGCTTCCTTTCATAACCAACGTATAGTTACATACAGAAAATATGCTTCCCGATTGTTTTGATTTGCGTCCGGGTCCATATCCATTTCGAGGTGGCGGTATCAGGATTGAAGTAATATTCGCATCCGCCGGATGGGTCCCAGCCATTGATAGCATCTTCTACTGCTTCTCTCGCTTTTTCATTAGGCGTTAACCAAATTTGGCCGTCTGCGACAGCCGTAAAAGCACCTGGTTGGAATATGACGCCGTAAATCGTATTCGGAAAGCTTGGTGATTTCACCCGGTTGATAATAACTGCCGCAACGGCTACCTGACCTTCATACGGCTCACCGCGCGCCTCGCCATACACGGCGTTGGCCATCATTTGCAGGTCATTGTCCGTAAAGCCAAGCCGGTTGGATTTGGCAACGGATCCCGGGGTGCTCTTTTTAGGAGTAGGAGCTGTCTTTGCAGTCGGCCTCCATGATTTCGTTGCTTCCCAAAGCTTCAGCTTTGTTTTCGCACCGACGACACCATCTGACTTCAATCCAAACTTCCATTGAAACCACGTAACTGCATCTTTCGTGCTCTTACCAAATTTCCCGTCAATTTTGCCTTTGAAGAAACCAAGATGCGTTAGACGTCCTTGCAATTCATATACATCCTGGCCAGAGGAGCCAACCTTTAGCGTAGCATTGCTGAACGTTTCCGTTGCAGCGTTCTCCCCGCCGCGCAGTAGTGAAAAGGACCCGAACAACAGCAGAACGATAATCGAGGTCACCACAATCAAACGATTTCTCATGTAGGGATCTGCCTTTCTCTTGCAAGTTAGTTCGCTTAAGGTAGCGTTACCTAACTCTAGTATGAGAAAGTTGTCCGGCTTCTATGCACTTTATCCGCGCTTCATGAAATCCACGGGATTTATGAGCTTATCCGGCCAGCCTGGAACTGTTCCATCGTAATAAGCACCTCACGCGGTTTACTTCCTTCATAAGGCCCAACGACAGAGCGTGCTTCCATCTGATCGATAAGTCTTGCGGCTCTTGTGTATCCAATCCTCATTCTGCGCTGCAATAACGATACTGATGCTTGCTTTGCTTCCAAAATAATTTGAACCGCTTGATCGTAAAGCTCATCAAGCATTTCGTCGCCTTCAGCTGATTCTTCCTCGACCTCAGGCACAAGATCCTCTTTATATTCCGCTTCCGCTTGTCCGCGAGCATATGTAACGAGCGTTTCGACTTCCTGATCCGATAAAAATGCGCCCTGTACCCGAATCGGCTTAGACATCCCGACCGGCAAGAATAGCATGTCTCCCCGGCCTAAGAGCTTCTCTGCCCCGACCATATCAAGTATCGTACGTGAATCGACCTGTGAGGATACGCCAAATGCGATGCGCGATGGAATATTTGCCTTAATAACGCCGGTAATAACATCAACAGAAGGACGTTGAGTAGCAATGATGAGATGAATACCTGCGGCACGAGCCATTTGGGCTAGCCTTGCGATAGAATCCTCAACATCATTCGCTGCAACCATCATTAAATCGGCAAGCTCGTCCACAATAACGACAATATACGGAAGAACTGCGGCCGGGTTATCTGCCATAAGCGTATTGTAGCCTTCAATGTTACGAGTCGCGGATTTCGAGAACATTTCATAGCGCTTCTCCATCTCAACTACGATTTTCTTAAGTGCAAGCGAAGCGCGGCGCGGATCCGTTACGACAGGAGCAAGCAAATGCGGTATGCCGTTGTATACGTTTAATTCAACCATCTTCGGGTCGATCATTAGGAACTTCACTTCATCAGGTGCCGCTTTGTACAAAATGCTCGTAATAATACCATTAATACACACCGATTTTCCGGAGCCGGTAGCACCTGCAACGAGCAAATGCGGCATTCGGGCCAGATTGCCGACAATCGTCTGCCCGGATATATCTCTTCCGAATGCTATAGACAATTTAGAAGGTGCATTCTGGAAAGCCGCAGTTTCCATAACCTCGCGCATCGTTACAACTGATACTTCCATATTAGGAACCTCTATACCGATCGCCGATTTCCCTGGAATGGGCGCCTCCATCCGAATGTCCTTCGCAGCCAGCGCAAGCGCGATATCATCGGTTAAACCAACAATCCGGCTGACCTTAACTCCTGTTGCCGGCTGTACCTCATAACGCGTCACTGCAGGTCCACGTACAACATCGAGCACTTTGGCGCGAACACCGAAGCTTTCGAGAGTCGCTTCAAGCTTCCTGCGTGAATCGAACATATCTGATGCATCCGAGCCTTTGCCCAGCAAGCTCGGCTTTGTTAACAAGGAGAAAGGCGGAAGCAAGTAGGGCTTCACCTTACTTGCTTCTACCTCTGAAGCAGGTCTTTTAGGAGCAGCTAGTACAGAGCTTTCTTCATTCACCAACGCATCGGAGTCTTCTGTTGGTTCGGCAGCCGGCACTAACGAATCAGCTATAGGCAAATCATCTTCATCCTCAGAATCCTTAGGAACCTCTGTAGCTCCCGGTTCATTAACCGGCCAGGTTCCAGTCCATTGCTCAGCATTCTCCTCGGGAGCAGGCACCCCGTTCATAACCGAAATTGTTCCAGCCTCTTCCCATGGCGCGAGATCATCTTGAACGCGGTGATTAGCGGTTGCCGAAGGCTGTTCCTCGCCTGATTTCTCCCATGGTTGATCATAATCGCTTTGCCATGCCGGTATGCCGTTAGACTTTGTACCCTTTGCGGTTTGTTCAATTATCCATTCATCTTGCACTTCATCCTGTGTGTTAATCTGCTCTTTCCCGTTATCCTGCTTCCAGGAAAAAAACAACGACTTCTTCTTTTTTGGAGGAGAGACGACATAGCTGTCATAATCGTCATCGATTGTGTCATCATCGTCATCAACGATATCGGCTTGTCTTACATTATTGTTAGCTGATGCAGCTGCAGCTCGCAAGGAAGCACGCTTCGCCCATTTAGCACCAAGCAGTTTGAGCAGCCGTCCCGTTTTCGTGCTGATGACTCTTCCTAGCTCTACATATGACTTGCCTGTCATCAGCATAATCGAAATAGCAAACATGACAAACATAATGAGCTTCGCGCCGTAATAGCCGAATAAGGAAAAAAATAACGAATATTGAATGGCTCCTACATAACCACCGCTTATCTCTTTCTCTCTGATCGACTGATCGTTTGCAGCTGAAACGGAAATTAATTGTGTTCTTAAATCGGTGCTGAGCTGCTCCAAAATCTTTCCTCCAGACAGCTCTTCTATAGGACTCAGCTTCTGATCAATTTCCGAAATCGAGCTCATTAACGTAAACGCCAGCACTAGTATTAATAAGCCTGTCCTTTTATTCGTCCAGCCTTTCGGCCAAGCTCGTCTTATCATAACGGCGAGCCCTACAAAAACACCTATCAGAGCAAGTACAAAATAAAACTTGCCGAGCACCAGTCCGAACAGCTTGGATAATGAGCGTCCGACAGCAGCCTCTCCGGAGAGCGCGATAATGGAAATGGTAATAAGCAATATGCCATAGACTTCATATTTTAAGTTTGCACCAATTGATTTTTTTCGTCTCTTTTTCTTTGCCAAATCAGTCACCTCTGGTAAAACATTATACCATAGGTGGACAAATGTTCCTATGAGACGATGGTACGAACGTCAGTTTGCAGTTGGTTGATAATGAACTATCATTCCAGGCGTTAAGCTTGGATTTAAATAGTCATTCAAGTCGCATTCCAGCAGTCGTACAATTTTACCTATTCCGGGCGCTACCGAAGTTACTTGCATCTTTACGCCATTTGCCCATACCTCTTGAAGCGGCTCCACCTCATCATTAACTCCTTCCAGGACGAGTTCAAGCGGCATATTCGTATAAAGGGTCATACGGTACTCACCTCTTGTTTGAGAAGCTTATTGGCCTCAATTCTTCGATTTAACTCTTTGATCGCTTCTCCGAGGCCGCCGACCGCATCGATTAAACCATGCTTAACCGCATCGGCTCCGATTACAGTCGTTCCAATGTCACGCGTCAACTCGCCGGTCTTGAACATCAGCTCTTTAAAAATATGCTCGCTCACATTCGAGTGGGAGGTCACAAAACGAATGACACGCTCCTGCATTTTATCCAAATATTCGAACGTTTGCGGTACACCAATAATAAGCCCGTTTAATCGAATAGGATGTATCGTCATCGTAGCTGTTTCTGCTATAAACGACATGTCTCCTGCCACGGCAATGGGCACGCCAATGGAGTGACCGCCTCCTAAGACGAGTGTAACAGTAGGCTTAGATAAGGAAGAAATCATTTCGGCAATGGCTAACCCCGCTTCAACATCGCCGCCAACTGTATTTAGAATGATAAAGACGCCTTCAATTTTCTGGTTTTGTTCAGCTGCCACTAACTGTGGGATAAGATGCTCATATTTCGTCGTTTTGTTTTGCGGAGGGAGAACGAGATGACCTTCCACCTGACCTATAATCGTCATACAAAATATGTTCGATTCTGTAGGGGCAGGCGTTGCCGTTTGACCAAGCTGCTGGATCGTATCGACGACAGTGTTCGTCTTTCTTTTCTCATCTGCGTTAGGCTCAAGCTGTTCTGATGTAAAATCCATTCCTGATTGATACATTATTTTCAATCCCCTTCATATAAAATATAGCTCGTCATAGTATGGAGTCGGACGTGGAAATTATTCAAAAAAAGTTATCATAAATGAACACAAAAAAAGAGGATCGCTTTCGTCCGCCGCGGCAATGCGGGACGTTTTTGCGATCCTCTTCATGATTATTTATCGTAATTCGTATTAAACTTCCATAATGATCGGCAAAATCATTGGGCGACGGCGTGTTTGCTCGTACAAAAAGCGACCAAGCGCATCCTTAACATTCGTTTTGAGCGATGCCCATTCATTTACTTTATCATTCATCAATCTGGTTAACGTTGATGTTACAATTCGGTTAGCCTCATCCAGCAAGCCTTCCGATTCACGCACATAAACGAAACCGCGGGAAATGATATCCGGACCGGACATGATTGCCCCATCTTGCTTGCTTAGCGTAACTACCACCACTAAAATACCATCCTGCGACAGAAGCTTACGGTCACGAAGTACGATATTTCCGACATCGCCTACACCTAAGCCGTCGATTAAAACATTGCCTGCTTGTACTTTCGAGCCTTTACGGCCGTTGCCGTTTTGGAATTCGACCGTATCACCGTTATCGATAATGAAAATATTTTCACGCTCGATGCCGATTGCTTCACCTAGCTTACCGTGTTGACGAAGCATCCGGTACTCACCGTGAATAGGAATAAAGTATTTAGGTTTAATCAAATTAAGCATAAGCTTCAATTCTTCTTGGCTGCCATGACCGGATACGTGTACGCCAGATACTGATCCGTGTCCATAAATAACATTAGCTCCCAAACGGAACAGTTCATCAACCGTACGGCCTACATATCGTTCGTTGCCCGGGATTGGCGTTGCGGCAATGATAACGGTATCTCCTGGTAAAATATCAACCTTACGGTGTGTCGAACGCGCCATGCGTGTAAGCGCCGACATCGGTTCTCCTTGACTGCCTGTACACAAAATAACGACACGGTCAGCCGCCAATTTGTTTACTTCCTCCGGTTCGATAATCATTCCTTCCGGAATGTTTAAGTATCCAAGATCGGAAGCAATGCCTACAACGTTAACCATACTGCGACCTACAACAGCAATTTTGCGGCGGGTTGCAATCGCGGCGTTAATAATTTGTTGAATCCGGTGTACGTTCGAAGCAAACGTCGCAACGACAACGCGCTGTGAAGATTTACGGAAAATATCTTCAAGATTGTCGCCTACTTGAGCCTCTGAAGGTGTGTAGCCCGGACGCTCTGCGTTCGTACTGTCAGATAATAATGCAAGTACGCCGCGTTTACCGATTTCGGCGATACGCTGTAAATCAGCAAATTGCTCATTAACCGGCGTATGATCGAATTTGAAATCGCCCGTATGAACGACTGTTCCTTCCGGTGTATCCAGGCAAACGCCGACGGAATCCGGAATACTGTGGTTTGTTTTGAAGAAAGAAGCTCGAATGGTTCCTAATTGAATTTCTGTGTCCGCATTAATGAGAATTCGTTTGGTTTCACCCAGCAAGCCAGCTTCCTTCAATTTACCTTCAATAAGGCCCAGTGTCAGCTTTGTTGCGTAGATAGGTACATTTAGGTTTTTCAATACGTATGGCAAACCACCGATGTGATCCTCGTGTCCGTGTGTAATAATAATAGCGCGTACCTTATCGCGATTTTCCGTTAAGTAAGAAATATCCGGAATAACAATATCTATACCGAGCATATCCTCTTCTGGAAACTTCAAACCCGAGTCAACAACAACAATGTCGTTATTGTACTGGATTACATACATATTTTTTCCGATCTCGCCTACTCCGCCTAGTGCAAAAATGAGTAGCTTATCTTGGTTGTTCTTCTTAGACAAGTGTATCTATACCTCCTTAAAATTTTGCGAAGCAAAAATCGCTTCGAAAGCATGGCTATTTGCATAAATATGTGCTGTTATCGTCAGATGCCGCTCTGACGCTTTGTTCATTTCCAAATATTTGCCGCACCCAGTCACTTGAAATCATTATACATGATGAAAAAGATGGAATACAAGTGAAACCCGATATTGCTATTATCAATTATGCTTCCCAAAAAAATAAAACCGATGCTGGACGCACCGGCTGCAATCAACAAATACGTTTATTTATAGGATCAGTTTACGTAAAAAAGCTGCTTCTGCTTCATTTACAGTAACAAGCGGAAGCCTTACTCCGCCTACAGGAAGTCCGGTCAAGCCAAGCGCATATTTCACGGCAACCGGGTTTGGAACAGGATGCGGGCAATAGAACAGCCCCTTGAAAACAGGAAATAATTCACCGTTTAGCTTAGCAGCTTCTTCTACGTTTCCTGTAACAAATGCTGTAATTAATTGTTTCATTTTGGCACCAACGATGTGACTAGCCACACTTACAGTCCCGTATGCACCTACTGCTAGAGCAGGAAGTGACGCACTGTCATCACCGGTATATACTTTAAAGCCAGTAGGAGCTGCGCTGATGATTTGCGTTAATTGATCTGTCGATGCGCAATCTTTTGTTGCAACGATATTTTTAATTTCGGCTAATCGTAGCGTCGTTTCTACAGAAATATTAACGCCCGTGCGCCCTTCTACGTTGTAAAGCATAATCGGGAGCGCAGTAGCTTCCGCTACAGCCTTGAAATGCTGGTATAGTCCTTCTTGATTAGGACGGTTATAGTATGGCGCAACAAGCAAAATACCGTTGACACCAGCCGCTTCCGCATCTTTCGTCAGATGGATGGAATGGGCCGTGTTATTGCTCCCTGTACCGGCAATAATCTTGCAACGTCCATTCGCATGCTTGACAGCAAAACGAAACAATTCCAGCTTCTCTTCATCCGACAGCGTCGGTGATTCGCCAGTTGTTCCGGAAACGACAAGACTATCGCTTTGCTGCTCCTCAATTAAATAATCAATCAAGCGGCCCGTTGTCTGCCAATCGATTTGACCGTCAGCATCGAATGGGGTCACCATTGCGGTAATTAATCTTCCAAATTCCATCTGAATTCCTCCTAAAAGCATTACTTAGCCGAAAAAGTTCGAATGAATATGCCAGCTTATCCGAATAAATAAACCGCGTGTTTATAGATGAAGCTCGAACTTAGCGTGCAGGGCCCTTAATGCCACTGCCATATCCGCTTCCTTTACGAGCACCCAAATCGTTGTGTTAGAATCTGCAGATTGCATAATTGAAATACCCTGCTCCGTCAGCGCTTCCACAATACGCGCCATTACGCCAGGTTCTCCGTTCATGCCGCCGCCTATAACGGATACTTTCGCACAGCCATTTACCGCTGAAGGAGTATAACCGCATTCCTTCAACACATGGACTGCCCGTTCAGCATCCCGGTCAAATACAGTATAAACAGCTCCGCTAGGTGTTACATTAATAAAGTCAACGCTAATATGATGTTTAGCCATTGTCTGAAAGACTTGAAGCTGCACGTCATTACGGCCTTCGATCGCCTTCACCGATATTTGTGTAACACCGGATACATGAGCGATGCCTGTCACATGACGGTCCTTAACGGATAATTCAGCTCTTTTTTCAAAGGAGTCCGTTACGAGCGTCCCCGTGTCCGTCGTAAACGTTGAACGTACGCGGAGCGGTATTCGGGCTTGTTGGGCGATTTCTACGGCTCTCGGGTGAATAACCTTTGCACCTTGACGCGCCATATTACATATTTCTGCGTAACTGACGACCGGCAGCGGCTTTGCTTCCTCGACAATTCTCGGATCCGCTGTCAATATACCATTGACATCCGTATAAATATCAACCATCTCTGCACGAAGCGCAGCGCCAAGCGCAGTAGCAGAAGTATCGCTACCGCCGCGTCCAAGAGTCGTCGTATCACCTTGCGCTGTAACTCCTTGAAACCCCGTTACAATGACGACCGAGCCTAAACGAAGGTGGGCAAGCACTTTGTCAGGACGAATCTCTTTAATGCGCGCATGCCCATATTGTTCATCAGTAAGGATCCCCGCCTGTCCCCCGGTTAAAACGACGGCCGGTATTCCGGCAGCGCTTAGCAAGCTGCATAAAGCGGCTGCGGAAATCACTTCTCCGCAGCCTAACAGCATATCCCGTTCACGCGCCGGCAATCGATCGCCATTGTCGCAGACAAGCTGCAGCAAAGTATCTGTCGCATAGGGATCGCCCTTGCGACCCATTGCTGAAACGACGACGACAACTGCAAAACCATTATTGCGTTCTCTGCTAATGTGACGGATAACGTGTTCCCTGGCACGGTCGGTTGATAAAGAGGTGCCCCCGAATTTTTGAATCAGGATGCGCATATGGTTATCCTCCGTATTCGATCCCAAGAAGAAGCAGCATATTACCCTTTACTTAATAAATTAACCTTTTGCGATATGTTCAGCGATTTGTACAGCGTTCCATGCTGCGCCTTTGAGCAGGTTATCGGAGACGATCCACATATTAAGTCCGCGCTCTGACCCGAGATCGCGTCTCAAACGGCCGACAAAAACATCCGGCTTACCGGCAGCATCGGTCGCAAGCGGGTATTGCTGATTTGCAGGGTCATCAACGAGCGTTACGCCCGGTGCATCTGCTAACAGCTGCTTGACATCTTCCAAATCGTAGTTGTTTTTGAGCTCAACATACAGCGACTCTGAGTGACCGTAAACAACAGGAATACGTACGCAAGTAGCCGTAACCTGGATGGACTCGTCACCCATAATTTTTTTGGTTTCGCGAACCATTTTCATTTCTTCCAGCGTATAGCCATTTTCTTGGAATTTATCGATTTGCGGAATCGCATTAAAAGCAATTTGATGCTTAACCGGCAAAGCGCCCACTGGCAAAATAGCAGGGTTCACTTCCTCGCCATTCAAAGCAGCCTGCGTCTGGCGCAGCATTTCGTCTATGGCACGGCTACCTGCACCGGAAACTGCTTGATAAGTAGAGACAATTATACGTGAAATACCGTAACGGTCCTGAAGAGGTTTGAGCGCCGCAACCATTTGGATGGTCGAGCAGTTCGGGTTAGCGATAATGCCTTGATGCTCACTAACCTTCTCAATGTTCACTTCTGGAACGACAAGCGGTGTATTAGGGTCCATACGATAAGCATTCGTGTTATCGATACATACGGCCCCATGTTCAACGGCGTGAGGCGCTAAAGCTTTCGTAACATCTCCGCCGGCGCTGAACAATGCAATTTCAATACCCTTAAAGCTTTCCGGCGTTGCTTCCTCAACCGTCAGCTCTTGACCTTTGAATGAAATTTTCGTGCCTGCTGAACGAGCAGACGATAATAACTTAAGCTCTTTTACCGGGAAGTTTCTTGATTCAAGTAATTTTAATATTTGTTCTCCTACTGCGCCTGTTGCTCCTACTACAGCAACATTGAACAATTTCTGATTCGACATCTGTTGTCGTCTCCCCTCTATACCCTGTGTCAAGTATGACGTTCGACAAGAAGCGGCTGCAGCTGTTTCCCTTGAAGGGCAGCTTCGCATGCTTCCAAGACCAAATCCATTCTGGCAACAAGCGAATTAGGCTTCTGCACGGGGTTATCCTGGCCGAACGGAACAAAATAAATATGTTTAGCCACTAGCAGCTTCGCTATGTTAGCGGCATTTAAACCAAGTCCATCATTTGTCGAAATGGCCAGCACGATTGGCCGGCCGTTACGCATCTGCGCTTTGGCAGCCATCAGCACAGCGCTGTCCGTAATCGCATTTGCTAATCTGCTCGTTGTATTTCCTGTACAAGGAGCAATAACAAGAACATCAAGCAATTTAGACGGTCCTAGCGGCTCCGCCTGCACAATAGTTGATATAAGTTCATTTCCAGTAATTGCCTTGAGCTGTGTCTGCCAGTCCTCGGACTTACCAAATCTCGTGTCCGTTGTCATAAGCGTATTCGAAACGATCGGCACCACATTTGCACCTGCATCGACGAACCGTTTAATTTCAGGCATAACTTCAGCAAACGTACAGTGCGAACCCGACAAGGCATAGCCCACTGTAATACCAGACCAATTCATATCCCATTCCCCCGCTTAGTCGTATCGTCCAAAATCAACTGTGATAAGCATTCCGCCATGATACGACCAGCTGTTTTAGGTGCGACGATACCGGGTAGTCCGGGTGCAAGCATCGCTTTAATTCCCCGCTTCTCGGCAAAACGGAAATCTGTTCCGCCCGGCTTCGATGCGAGGTCGATTATAACGGCCCGCGAAGGTAAATTTGCGATAATTTGTGCTGTGACTATCATAGTCGGAATTGTATTAAAAAGCAAGTCAATATTGCTTACATGCTGCAACAAATCACTGATGTAGAAAGGCTCAAAGCCCATTTCCGAAGCCCGTGCATATTGCTCGGAACGACGTATTCCAACCTTAACCTTTGATCCTAAACCTTGAAGTGTGCGCGACATTGTAAACCCCGTTCTACCGAATCCAAGCACCATTGATGAAGATCCGTGAATCGTAATATCCGTGTTCTGAATTGCCATCATCAATGCGCCTTCCGCTGTCGGAATGGAATTGTATATAGCAACGTCATCGCGGTCAAACAACTCTACTAACGAAAGTCCATTTTTTTCACACAGCTGACGCAAATATGGTTTGGCCATACCTGTATACACTGTGCAGTGCTTCGGAAGCTTGGAAAAATGACTGTCTGTCAGCATCATCTGACGATCGCTGAACACGGCATGGATCAGACCTTGATCGTCCGTCCCTACCGCCGGCAGCAGTAATGCGTCGATTCCTTCAAACAGCTGCTCCTCGAACTCTGCTTGCACGGCTCCGTCCAAAGACGAATGCAAGCCGTCAAAGCCGGAGACGGTGACGGACGCATCCAGTTCAGTCAGCTTGCGAATGACCTCCAGCTGTCTTGCGTCGCCTCCAAGCAACAGCACTTGAACGCCTGTTAGCATCAGGCTTCACTCCTTTCTTGCTACTAGCTCTAAAGTATCTTATGCGTCCGCCCAGAGCGGGGTGAAAAAGAAAAAAAGATCGTGGCGGATGCCCCGATCTTTCTTACATTAAAATAAACCTATATCAGCCTACACGCCAGTATGACCAAAGCCGCCGGCACCGCGAACCGTTTCCGGCAATTGCTCTGCTTCCGAAATCATAACTGCAGGCACTTGCTGAAACACCATCTGCGCAATGCGTTCTCCGCGTGTAATCGTAAACGGCTGTTGCCCTAAATTAACAAGCAGCACCTTTACTTCGCCGCGGTAATCGGCATCAATCGTTCCCGGCGAGTTCAAGCATGTAATGCCATGCTTGTAAGCCAGTCCGCTGCGCGGCCTAATTTGCGCTTCCAACTCCCCAGGCATAGCCATCGCAAAACCCGTTGGAATCAGCTGGCGTTCACCAGGCTCCAAAACGACCGGCTCGCCTACCGCGGCCTGCAGATCAAAGCCGGCGGCCCATTCTGACATTTTGCGTGGAATTGCAATATCTTCATTGCCTTCCATACGTTTAAACAATACTTGAAACAAATTGATTCCTCCCCAATTGCGCAGCTGCTTTATCGTTCGATCCTACCATAGCAACCGCAAAAGGTACAGACAGCATACGTTGCGTAACCTCGCGCAGATCTGCCATTGTTACCGAATCAATCCTTTTAAGCAGCTCATCAAGCGTATAATGGTAACCGAGCATCAGCTCGTTTTTGCCGAGTCTATTCATTCTGCTGCTCGTGCTCTCTAAGCTCAAAATCAAGCTGCCTTTCAATTGCTCTTTGCCGCGGTGAAGCTCATCCTCGCCTAAGCCCTTGACCGACAACTCGTTCAATTGCTCCATCGTCAGATCGAGCACTTCTTTTGTCTGCTTTGGAGCCGTACCCGCATAAATGGTGAATAATCCGGTATCCGCATAGGACGTATGGTAGGAATATACAGAATACGCAAGACCGCGCTTTTCCCTTATCTCTTGGAACAATCGCGAGCTCATCCCGCCTCCAAGTGCGTTGTTGAGCAAAATCATCGCATAAATATTCGAGTCCGTGATCGAACATCCCGGAAAGGTAATGCACAAATGATTTTGTTCGGTTTTCTTTTTGAAGAACAAGTAATCACCCTGGAAGGATGGCGCATCTCCTCCCGTCACAACCGGTTTACTGTTTGTAAAACTGCCAAAGTGCTTTTCGAGCAGAGCAAGCAATTTGCTCTCTTCAACGTTGCCAGCCACACTAATTACTGTATTTTCAAGGGTATACATGTCATTCATATATCCGCGAAGTGAATCCGAGTTCATTGCCGTTAAGCGATCTTCAAGCCCTAAAATCGAATAAGCCAGCGGATGATCCCCGAAAGAAGCACGCGAGGCTTCGTCATGAACCTTATCGTCCGGTGTATCCTCATACATTGAAATTTCTTCAAGAATAACATTTTTCTCCTTGGCTAACTCGCCTTCATCAAGCTGCGAATTAAAGAACATGTCGGAAAGTGCGTCTACGGCAAGCGGCAAATGCTCATCAAGCACCTTGGCAAAATAACAGGTGTATTCTTTGGAAGTGAAAGCATTGACATTTCCGCCAATTCCATCGAATAAATCAGCTATATCTTTCGCCGAACGATTGCTGGTTCCCTTAAACAGCATATGTTCAATAAAGTGCGAAATTCCGTTGTTTGCCGGCGTCTCGTTGCGTGAGCCCGTCTTAACCCAAATTCCGAATGAAACCGATCTTACGGTCGGAATATATTCAACGACGACCCGTAATCCATTGCTTAGCGTATATTTGTTCACCTAGTGTCCTCCTACTGCATGAATGTTTTTACTATATCAGAAACCGTTCGCTCCCTCAACAACGGGAGGTATACGTGCTGAGGATAGTGTTTCACTGACCGTTCCGAGCGAATAACCTCTTGCTTTCGCAGTTGCAATGATTCCTCCTATAGCATCTCGTGTCGAAGAGGTTGGATGCATCAGAATTAATGCTCCCGGTTCAAGCTTAGCTGATATCCTACGCAGGATCGTATCCGCGGACGGCTTCTGCCAATCGATCGTATCGATCGTCCAGAGCACCATCTTTAAACCCTGTTCCTCGGCAATCTGTACTGTCGCTTGATTAAAAGAACCGGAAGGCGGCGCGAACCATTTGTTTTTTACGTTTAAGGTTGACTTCAACAGCGACTCCGTTTTAGTAATTTGATTATATTGAGCCTCTCTGCTTAACATCTTCATATCGGGATGCGTATAGGCATGATTAGACATTTCATGGCCACCAGCCTGTATCTGTTTCGCAACATCCGGAAATTTCTTAAGCCAGCTGCCGTCAAGAAAAAAAGTAGCCTTCACATTTTCCCGCTCAAGGGTCTTTAAAATAGAATCTATGTATTCATTTCCCCAGGCTACATTAATCATTAATGATATCATTTTCTTATTCGGATTACCCCGGTAGATCGGATAAGGACCTAAGTCATTCAATTTAATTTTAGGCTCAACCTCTTTAAAAATGTAACGGATCGAACTGGATGAAGGCTCAAGCAAAGCTGCTTCAAGCGTTTTTTCCACATCTACTTCCAATCCGTTATACCCTGGAATCGCCTTCCATACCCGATCGATTCTCGCATTGACTGGAGCAATTTTGCGCTTCTCAGCTTCAGCAGAAATTGTCGTCAACAGCTCCTTCCTTTCCGTCTCAGAATATGTTTTAACAGTGGAAGCAAGCTTAGCGTCGCCATATTTCAACGAGGCGAGAAATCCGGAAACATCTTCATTAATATTAACAAAAACAAGCAAAATTAGCATGCTAGCTGCGATCATTGCAGCTTTTCTCACAATCATAATCTCCACTCCCGTAAGCGGCCTAGGTGCTTCCCCACTTTTTGTAGTGAATAAGCACGTTAATCCATATGTATGAAAAATGGGACGAGATTATGTGGCTACATTTATTCCATAAGAAAAACAAAAAGAGACAGATTAAATCTGGCTCTTTTCTCGCATATATCTATTGTCGCTTTAGGCGAGTCATTATTGTGGAGATACTTCCGGCGTCATTAAAACTTTAGCAGACAAATTAATTCTGCCTTGTTGGTCAATTTCCGTTACCTTAACCTTGATTTGATCGCCAATGTTGACGACATCCTCGGTTTTGGCAACACGTTCAGTCGAGAGCTGGGAAATATGGACTAGTCCATCCTTGTTCGGCAAAATTTCAACAAAAGCGCCGAATTTCTCAACCCGCTTTACTGTACCGACATAAATTTCTCCAACAACAACTTCCTTCACGATGCCTTCGATAATCGATTTTGCCTTTTGGTTCATTTCTTCGTTAGAGGAAGCAATGAATACCATACCGTCCTGCTCGATATCGATCTTTACGCCTGTTTCTTCAATAATTTTGTTGATGATTTTGCCGCCTGCGCCAATAACGTCACGGATTTTGTCCGGATTGATGCGAAGTGTCAAAATTTTCGGAGCGTATTTGGACAAGCTTGTTCGCGAAGTCGGCAGGCTTTCAAGCATTTTGTCTAAAATGAATAGACGTCCTTGGCGGGCTTGCTCAAGCGACTGCTGCAGGATAGCACGATTGATACCTGCAATCTTAATGTCCATTTGGATAGCTGTAACACCTTCCGCAGTACCCGCAACCTTAAAGTCCATATCGCCAAGATGATCTTCCATACCTTGAATATCGGAAAGAATAGCGAAGTGGTCGCCGTCTTTGATAAGCCCCATTGCAATACCTGCTACAGGTGCTTTAATCGGTACCCCCGCATCCATCATTGCAAGCGTGCTCGCACAAATACTTGCTTGCGATGAAGAACCGTTCGATTCCAACACTTCAGAAACGAGGCGAATTGTATAAGGGAAATCTGCCTCAGAAGGAATTACCTTCGATAGCGCACGCTCACCAAGCGCACCATGACCAATTTCGCGGCGCCCTGGCGGACGAAGCGGGCGAGCTTCACCTACGCTGAACGGAGGGAAGTTGTAATGGTGCATGAAGCGTTTTGTTTCTTCAGGCGAAATGCCATCCAATATTTGAACATCGCCCATCGCACCAAGTGTACAAACGCTAAGCGCTTGTGTCTGACCGCGTGTAAACAATCCGGATCCATGTGTGCGCGGCAAAAGCGCTACATCGCAATCAATAGGACGGATTTCATCAAGCTTACGTCCGTCGGGACGAACCTTGTCATGAGAAATGAGGCGGCGAACCTCTTCCTTCACGATGTCATAGAGTACTTCCTTCACATCGGAAAGCAGCTCAGGCGTTTCAGCATACTGCTCTTCGAAATGAGTGACAGCAGCGCTGTTCACAGCATCAATCGCATCTTGACGCGCATGCTTTTCTTCAACCTTAATGGCCTCAACAAGCTGTGCAGATGCAAATGCGCGAACATCAGCATTGACTTGTTCATTTGTACTATGTAGCTTAACTTCCATTTTCGGTTTGCCGGCAACAGCCTGCAGCTCTTCGATTTTAACGACAATGTTCTTGATTTCGTCATGACCGAACATAATCGCTTCGAGCATAACATCTTCAGAAACCTCGTTCGCTTCCGCCTCTACCATCATAATGGCGTCCTTAGTTCCTGCAACGACGACGTAAAGATCGGTTTGCTGCTCCTGCTCAACTGTCGGGTTAATGATAAATTGACCGTTTACACGGGCAACGATTACCCCCCCAATTGGGCCGTCAAAAGGAACGTCTGAAATAGATAATGCAGCTGACGTGCCGATCATTGCAGCGATTTCAGGCGAGCAATCCTGATCGACGCTCATGACCATGTTCATGACTTGCACATCATTCCGGAAACCTTCCGGGAACAGCGGACGAATCGGTCTGTCCGTTAAACGGCTGGACAATATTGCTTTTTCGCTAGGACGGCCTTCACGTTTAATGAAACCCCCTGGAATTTTACCGACCGCATATAAACGCTCTTCGTAATTGACTGTTAAAGGGAAAAAATCCAAATCCTTCGGTCCAGCAGATGCTGTTACCGTACATAGTACGACTGTATCGCCGTATTGAACGGTTACCGCAGCGTTCGCTTGCTTTGCGAGACGGCCTGTCTCGATCGACAGCGGTCTTCCGCCTACTGTCATTTCAATTCGTTGAACCATTTTATCCCTCCTAAAGGTTAGTCATTTCGTATATATTTCTACACGAATGGTAGCAATTTCTGAGTCTTTTCATATTACAAAAAGCAACCCGAATCCGCATATCCGATAATCCCGGACGGCAGGACAGCCAGGTTGCTTTTCATTACGCATGTTTTATCGGCGAAGGCCGAGTTTTTCGATCAATGCGCTGTAACGTCTAACATCATTGTTTTTGAGGTATGCAAGCAGCTTACGGCGCTGACCTACCATCTTGAGCAAACCACGACGGGAATGGTGATCTTTCTTGTGCTCCCGCAAATGTTGAGTCAAGTTAACGATGTTTTCAGTCAGGATAGCGACTTGAACTTCTGGAGAACCAGTATCCGTAGCATGTGTCTTATGCGTCTCAATCAGTTCTTGTTTACGTTCTTGAGTGATTGCCATCCTAATTCACCTCCTTCAATATAATCGCCATTAGCCTCGCTGCCGCCGGTGAGATCGGACACCCAAGCTAAGGTTAAGTATGCGGTTAGAACATATAAAACGTATGTCTAATCACAACGTTGTAAAGTATATCATATTAGATAGACCGTTGTCGAGGCGAATGCGATTTTCTTCGTTATTTATATGCTTCCGTTAGAAATCTAGCCTTTTGTGAGTCTAACTCAATTTGTTTGACGAGCTCATCAACTGAATTGAATTTCTGTTCCGGCCGGATAAAAGATCGGAATTGAACACGTATTTGTTCCCCATAAATGTCACTATTGAAATCAAACAAATGTGCCTCCATAACCGGCTGAACCTCTTGCTTATTAAACGTAGGCTTCATTCCATGATTCAAAACGCCCGGGTATGCCTTCCCGCCCAGCAGTGCGGTAATCGCATAAACGCCAAGCCTCGGAGCTACGAAAGGATGCTTGAATTGCAGGTTAGCGGTAGGAAAACCTATTGTTCTGCCTCTCCCATCCCCATGTACAATGATACCAGCCATTTCATAAGGTCTGCCCAGCAGGCGTTCAGCCAATTCTAAGTCGCCTTGCTCGAGCGATTCCCGAATATAGGTGCTGCTGACTTTTATGCCGTTTTCAAACAGCGGCTCAATAACATGCACAGCAATGTCAGGGTAGCCCAATTGCTTCAGCGCTTCCGTGTTTCCGGAGCCTCTGTAACCAAAATTGAAATCGAAGCCTACAACGACCTGCTTTGCACGAAGCGTGCGCAGCACTTCATCTACGAAGCGCTCCGGGGAGACAGATGCGAAAGTGGTATCAAATCTCATGACGAATACGAGATCGACTCCTAGCTCCGCAAACAATCCCGTCTTAACTTCTAAAGGCGTAAGGCAGCGATAATATTGATCGCCTTGACCGAGCACTTCCTTTGGATGCGGATCAAAGGTCAATACCGCTGACAGCAAATCGGCTTCCTTCGCTTCCCTTACTGCTTGGCGAATCACATTTTGGTGTCCGCGATGAACACCGTCAAAATGACCGATTGCTATGGAAAGCGGTTTGTCCAGCGTTAACGTGGACAAACCGTTTAAAGGATAAGTTAATGGTATTATTTCCAACGCTGACACACCTGCATTTCCTATTAACTTTCTTTAACGACTGCTCAAGCAGAAAAAACTTTGACTGGCTTGAATACAGCGGCCTCCGTGTCGATCTGAAATATCCCGAGAAACGAATTATCGTCATTATATAGACGAATAAGTTTTCCCGCTTCGCTGTCTAAAGCTCTTATACCAGCATGTTCCAAACCAACCTTTTGCCCCTGTAGCGCAAGCCTGCCGATTGATACTGGAACCTCTGCACGCTCCAAATGCGTAATAGCTTCATCTGCAGCAATTAAATGCTCGCTTAACGTACCGGATTGCTGCAATTGCTCGATTTGCTCAAGCGTCAAGCAGCTCTCTTTCGTGATGCCGCCAGACATCGTACGCGTCAAATGAGCCATTGCAGCAGGTACCCCTAACGCTTTGCCAATATCCACACATAATGTGCGGATATAAGTCCCCTTTGAACATACGACCGAAAAAGAGATTTTGGGATGTTCCAACTCCAGCTGCGCGTCAATTAGCTCTATTTTGTGAATAGTAACTAATCTCGGCTTCCGTTCCACCGTTTTGCCTTCTCTGGCCAGCTCGTAAAGCCGCTTACCCTCGATTTTGACCGCGGAATACATCGGAGGTATCTGTTCAATCTCTCCCTCAAAGCGTTTAAGAGCCTCACGAACATCAAACTCTGTAACGTCTACTGACGATTGCTGCTCAATAACCGTTCCGGTCAGATCCTCTGTATCGGTTGCGATGCCAAGCTGCAATACGGCTTCATAGGCTTTGGGCCGTTCTTGAACATATTCAACCACTCGTGTGGCACGTCCGAGACATAGCGGCAATACACCGGTCACCATAGGATCAAGCGTTCCTGCATGTCCGATACGCTTCATCTTCAGGATACGTCTAACTTTCGCAACCACATCGTGAGAAGTCCAGCCTTCAGGCTTCCAAACTGCCAAAATGCCGTCCATCGTTTAAACCAACGCCTTTCTTACTGCTTCAACTAGCTGACTAATTGCGTCAGATAATGGACCTTCCAGCCGGCATCCCGCTGCTCTGACATGCCCGCCCCCGCCAAACGACTGTGCTATAGCAGCAACATTCGCTTTACCTGCAGAACGGAGACTCGCTTTGACAGCGCCGTCTTCTGTTTCTTTAAACAAAATGCCAACCTCGACACCGTCAACATTAAGCGCATAATTAACAATGCCTTCTAGGTCCTCAGATACCGCACCCGTGTCACGCAAGTCATCTTTGCCGATGAATACCCAGCCGATCTCCAAATTATCTGTAAACTCCAAACGGTTTAAGGCGATTTGCAGCAGCTTTAACTTAGCCATCGTCATTTTCTCAAGCAAATGATCGGCCAATTCATTTCCGGATACGCCAACTGCAAGCAACCGCGATGCTATCTCCATGACGCGGGGACTTGTATTGGAATAGCGGAATCCGCCTGTATCGGTTAGTAGTCCCGTATAAATGGCTGTGGCGCAATCTAAGTCAAGTGAAATACCTGCATGCTCGATCAAATCAAACAAAATTTCTACTGTTGCTGCCGCTTCGGCACGGATAACATTAACGGAGCCAAAGCCGTTGTTCGTAGGATGATGATCGATATTAAGCAGCTTCGCTTCAGGGGCAAAGCTGCCCGATACTTCTCCGATCCGCCTAAAATCAGCACAGTCTATGGCAATTATGGCGTCGTACGTCTGCTTAGTGGCTTCAAGCTGATAATTGATGATTGAATCGAATTGGTACAAGTAACTCAGTCTGGACGGCAGCTCGTCTTCGTTCATCATCACGGCCGACTTACCCAGCTTTTGAAGCAGCCAGCCTACAACTACAGTAGAACTGATTGCATCACCATCCGGCTGGACATGCGATACGACGAGGAAGCTTTCCGCACTCCTCATAAACGCCAGTGCTTCATCCAGCTGCTCCAAATAGCTGCCTTGTATGGTCATCGAGTTTGATTCCCGCTGTTAATGTTTTCAAGCAAAGCTTCGATACGGCTTCCGTATTCTATACTGCTGTCAAACTTGAACAGTATTACTGGTGTATGACGAAGCCGCATCCGCTTACCCAGCTCAGAACGGATAAAGCCTGTTCCGCTTGCCAGAGCTTTAAGCGTTGCTTCCTTCTGCTCATCGCTTCCAAGCACGCTTAGATATACTTTCGCTTGTGACAGATCACTCGTTGCTTCCACACCTGTAACGGTAATGAAACCGATCCTTGGATCTTTTAGTTCTGTTTGTATAATTTGGCTCAGCTCTTTTTTAATTTGCTCGCCGACCCGTCCTACACGGATTTTTGCCATGCTATACTCACCTCTCTACTGATTCCATGACAAACGCTTCGATCGTGTCTCCTTCTCTTACATCGTTGTAACGATCAAGCGTTATGCCGCACTCATAGCCTTGAGCAACTTCTTTAGCATCATCTTTAAAACGCTTGAGGGAATCGATCTTACCCGTGTATACGACAATTCCGCCACGGATAAGACGCGCTTCAGCGGAGCGAGTGATCTTCCCGGAAGTAATCATACAGCCGGCAATCGCACCTACCTTTGTCACTTTGAATACGTTACGCACTTCTGCATGGCCGATTACAACTTCTTTGAAAATCGGATCAAGCATGCCCTTCATGGCTTGCTCGATTTCATCAATGACGTTGTAAATGATGCGGTGCATCCGCACATCAACTTTTTCTTGGGCGATCGTCGCTTCCGCTTGCGGATCCGGACGAACGTTAAAACCGATAACGATTGCATTGGAAGCCGACGCTAAAATAATATCCGATTCTGTAATCGCGCCAACACCGCTATGAATGATTTTAACGCGAACGCCTTCGATATCAATTTTAGCAAGCGAGCCTTTCAGTGCCTCGGCAGAACCTTGAACGTCCGATTTAATAATAACGTTCAGATCTTTAATTTCACCATCTTTTATATGACTATACAAATCATCCAGTGTAACGCGGGTATTTGCGCCCATCTCCGATTGACGCTGTTTGATGGAACGACGGTCTGCGATAGCACGTGCTTTGCGCTCGTCTTCGAATACCATAAACGGATCTCCGGCTTGCGGCACTTCCGTTAGGCCCGTAATTTCTATTGGTGTCGATGGACCTGCTTCTTTTAAGCGGCGGCCTTTGTCGTTAACCATTGCCCTGACACGGCCGAAGCAATTACCCGCGACGAAAGCATCTCCGATTTTGAGCGTACCGTGCTGTACGAGAATACGTGCAACCGGTCCTTTCCCTTTGTCGAGTTCTGCTTCGATAACAGTAGCGCGCGCCCGTTTGTTCGGGTTGGCTTTGTAGTCGTTAACCTCAGCTACGAGCAAAATCATTTCAAGAAGACCTTCGAGTCCAATACGTTGTTTCGCGGAAACTTCGACGAAAATCGTATCGCCACCCCACTCCTCGGGTACAAGTTCATACTCAGTCATCTCTTGCTTAATTTTGTCAACGTTTGCTTCTGGCTTATCGATTTTGTTAACTGCTACGATAATCGGCACACCAGCCGCTTTCGCGTGGTTGATTGCTTCAACTGTCTGAGGCATAATGCCGTCATCAGCAGCTACAACGATAATTGTAATGTCCGTCACCTGTGCACCACGTGCACGCATTAACGTAAACGCTTCGTGACCAGGCGTATCCAAGAACGTAATCTTTTTATGATTAATCTCAACTTGGTAAGCGCCGATGTGCTGCGTAATGCCTCCGGCTTCTCCGCCTGTTACGTTCGTTTTGCGAATCGCATCGAGCAAGGTTGTTTTACCATGGTCAACGTGACCCATAATCGTTACAACCGGAGGACGGGCTACCAAATTTTCATCTTCGTCTGTCTCTTCGACGGTTTCAAACGAATCTTCCTCAACCGGAATTTTCACTTCGACTTCTACGCCGTAGTCGGAAGCGATCAAATGAATCGCATCCATGTCGATCTCTTGGTTAATTGTAGCCATAACACCAAGGAAGATCAGCTTTTTGATAACTTCTGATGCGTCCTTGTGAAGCAACTTGGCTAAGTCGCCGACTGTCATCGTGCCGCGGACGATAATCTTCTTAGGTGTATTATCAATCTTCTCGCGCGGAGGCTGTTGTTGGAATTTCCCGCCGCGTCCTTTAGGTCCACGGTTGTTATTGCCTTTGTAGCCGCTAACTTTAGCATCGTCAAACCGTTTTTGGTTTGGTTTACCTTTTCTGTTCGCTTGATCGTCATTTGCACGGGCTTGCCCTTGCGCTGGTCTGGATTCAAAAGCACGATTTTGTCCTTGCGGCGCAGGACGGCTGCCTGCGTCTTGACGTGGTGCGCCTGGACGGTTATTCGTATTTCCTTGTCCGCCTTGACTGCTGCGGTTCTGGCCGGATGGTGCCGGACGATTATTTTGACCGCCTTGACCTTGTCCTGGACGGCTTGCGTTAGAACCGGATGGACGATTGCCTTGTCCGCCTTGACCTTGTCCTGGGCGGGCAGTATTTGATTGTGCCGGACGATTGCTGCTTGATTGTTGCGCTGGTCGGTTGTTGCTTGATTGTTGCGCTGGTCGGTTGGTGCTTGATTGTTGCGCTGGTCGTTGTTCACTCTGCTGTTGGTTGGTTTGTGTTTTCGTATTAATAGAATTCATAGGCCCCTGTCTATCTTGAGATAAATTATTGTTTGTGGTTTGAGGCTGCGCCTGCGGTTTTCTCTCATGCTGCTGCGGCTGCTGCGATTGCGGCCGGGTAGCAATAGGCTGCGCAGAAGAAACTGATACGCTTGTCGTTTCCTGTGCCCGTTTTGCGGCAGCATTCGATTTAATATCGCGGAAAAAGCCTTCAACCTTATGCACCATCTCATTTTCCATTACACTCATATGGTTATTGACGGGCAAATTTAGCCGTTTAAGAATCGTAATAATTTCTTTGCTGCTCATATTGAGAGATTTAGCGTACTCATATACGCGCAGCTTATCTTTATTATTGTCCTTGCTGTCTGCTTTATTGTTCAATATTATCCACCTCCGTATTATGGCTCAGATGACTCGCAATCATTTTCCCGAATTGTGCATCGGTTACCGCTAGTACAACGCGTTCCGGCTTTCCAATCGCCTTTCCTAGTTGCTCACGGTCGAATGCTTCGGCGAGTTGTATACCGTAGGTGCTGCATTTGTCTCGAAATTTTTTCTTTGTATTCTCTGAAGCATCTCCGGCAAGAATGACGAGATGCGCCTGTTTATGTCTTACCGCTTTCAGTACGATTTCATCGCCCGTAATCAATTTACCGGCCCGCATCGCCATTCCAAGCTGGGATAAGCTTTTATTCTGCTTCATCGCTAACCAGCTCCTTGCCTGCGATAAACTGCTCCTCTACCGCTGCAAAATCCTGCTCAAGCTGATCATAAATATGCTCGCCGACATGCTGCTTAAGCGCCCGGTCTAGTGCCTTAGTCTTCTTCGCTAATTTGAAGCAGCTCACTTTACCGCACAAATAAGCGCCACGGCCCGCTTTCTTGCCTGTCAGGTCAATTTGCACCTCTTCGGCCGGTGTCCGCACAATCCGAATGAGTTCCTTCTTCGGCATCATCTCCTGACAAGCGACACATTTGCGAAGCGGTACTTTTCTCGGTCTCACCGCACACCCCTCCTCTGCTAGCTGAATTGACGCATTCGTAATTATTAATCGATGGAAACCGAATCCTGATGCATAACTGTCGTTAGCGACTTCGGACGGCCGTATTCTTGCTCTGCCTGCGTCTCGCTCTTAATATCGATTTTCCAGCCTGTCAGCTTTGCAGCGAGCCTTGCGTTTTG
The DNA here is from genome assembly GCF_003337375.1 of Paenibacillus prosopidis. GTDB lineage: Bacteria > Bacillota > Bacilli > Paenibacillales > Paenibacillaceae > Pristimantibacillus > Pristimantibacillus prosopidis. Next base: position 179,169 of record NZ_QPJD01000003.1, on the reverse strand, counting down.
ACCTTTAATGCCAATTGCAAGCGACAACTGATAATCAGGAACGATGACTCTAGCCATCTTCTCTTGCTCGAACACGATTACTTCCAGCACCTTGGATGGGCTGAGCGCATTCGCTACATATTCATCTACGCTCTCGGACCATCGAACGATATCGATTTTCTCGCCTTTCAGCTCGTTAACGATCGTCTGAACGCGCAGTCCTTTTTGACCAACGCATGAACCAACCGGATCGACCTCGGAGTTGCGGGAGTGGACTGCAATTTTCGAACGGAAGCCAGCTTCGCGTGCTACTGAACGTATTTCAACGACGCCGTCGTAAATTTCCGGAACCTCGAGCTCGAACAATCGTTTTAAGAGACCCGGATGCGTTCGGGATAGTATAATTTGAGGCCCCTTAGTCGTATTCTCCACTTTCGTAATATACGACTTCACACGATCGCCGTGCTTGAATTTGTCCGTCGGCATGAGCTCCGTCAAAGGCAATACAGCCTCAACCTTACCCAGATCGACGAATAAATTGCGAACGTCCTGGCGTTGAACAATACCGTTGACGATATCCTCTTCTTTATCGATAAACGCATTGTAAATAAGACCGCGCTCTGCTTCACGAATCCGCTGTGTTACGACCTGCTTTGCCGTTTGAGCAGCAATTCGTCCGAAGTCGCGGGGCGTAACTTCAATTTCCGCTACATCATCAAGCTGATAATGCGGATTGATTTCACGGGACGCCTCCACTGTAATTTCGAGGCGCGGGTCAAGCACTTCATCGACGACCGTTTTGCGGGCATATACTTTAATAACGCCGGTATGACGGTTAATATCAACACGTACGTTTTGCGCCGTATTAAAATTCCGTTTGTAACTAGAGATTAGTGCAGCCTCAATAGCTTCCAGGAGCACATCTTTGGTAATCCCCTTATCTCTTTCGATTTCCTGTAATGCTTCAATAAAATCCATGCTCATTGGAACGGAGTTCCCCCTTTCAATATATAAAACGAATCAGTCAAGCATAAAAGACAGGTGACGTTCTCGAGAGCCGTCCGGGTCGCGCGGTGAAATATAAGCATCATATAAAGATATAGCATATGCTTACTTATATTTTAGAACACGATTGCAAGCCTGGCGCTTGCCACCTTAGCGTAAGGAATCGTATACTCCCTCTTGCCGGTGCGGACAACCGCATTTTCTCCGTCAAATGCAAGCAGCAGCCCTTCAAATTCTTTAGCGCCGCTAATCGGTTCATATGTCGTTAAGAAAACGTTCTTTCCGATTGCCTTGCGGACATCTTCTTCTTTCTTAAGCGGTCTTTCTGCTCCAGGCGAAGAAACCTCTAAAAAATAAGCGTCCGTAATTGGATCATTCTTATCCAGCTGCTCGCTGACGTATTCGCTGATACGGCCGCAATCATCAATATCGATCCCGCCTTCTTTATCCACGAAGATGCGAAGGAAAAAGTTGCCGCCTTCCTTGACGTACTCAATATCAACCAGTTCAAATCCATTGCTGCTGAGATAGGGCTGAACCAAATCCTCAACGGCGGTTTTGATTTTGGATGTACTCAAATTCAGTTGACCTCCTGTTTATACGCACTATGCCATTTTGCCGATTACAAAACGTAAAGAGTGGGTTTCCCCACTCTTCTGCATCAAAGTCTTTATCATCATCATTGCCAGAAAAATTATAACATAACCGCTATAGAGTGACAAGAAATCTTTTCTAGCCTAGCCTTATTAAAACAACGAAAGCTGGTTTGATTCCGGTAATCCGCGGAAGCAGCCCATGTTCCCAAGCACCTCGATGATCGTCTTTGTCGCCTTCGATTTCATTTGGAAATCTTCTATCGATAAATATTCGCCATCAGCTCTTGAAGCCGCAATATTGCGCGCAGCGTTATCCCCTATCCCTGCTATTGCTGCAAACGGCGGAATAAGCGAGTCTCCGTCTACCAGGAACTTCGTTGCATCTGACCGGTACAAATCAATCGGTTTAAAGGAAAAGCCGCGTGCCGTCATCTCGAGCGACATTTCTAACTGGGAAACCATGTTTTTCTCCTTCGGCAGTGCGTTAAACCCTTTTGCTTCTATTTCTATCAGCTTACGCAAAATAGCGTCGTACCCTTGGCAGAGAAGCTCCAGATCGAAATCGTCGGCTCTTACCGTAAAGTAAGTGGCATAAAACTCGATTGGATAATAAAGCTTGAAATAAGCGGTGCGAACAGCAGATATAACATATGCCGCCGCATGCGCCTTCGGAAACATATATTCGATGCGCAGGCAGGAATCAATGTACCACTGAGGGACCTTGCAGCGCTTCATCTCTTCTATCCATTCCGGCGTCAGCCCTTTACCTTTACGAACGCTTTCCGTAATTTTGAAAGCTAGACCGGCATCCATGCCCGCTTTATAAATTAAATAAAGCATAATATCGTCCCGGCAGCCAATAACGGTCTTAATGTTGCAGGTTCCATTCTTGATCAGCTCCTGCGCATTGCCAAGCCAAACCCCCGTACCATGCGACAATCCGGAAATTTGCAGTAGATCGGCAAACGATGACGGCTGCGTCTCTTGAAGCATCTGCCGAACGAATTTTGTTCCCATCTCAGGTACGCCATATGTCGCTACCGAGGAACGGATCTGTTCGCCAGGTACATTAAGTGCTTTCGTTGAGTTGAACATGCTCATAACCTTCGGATCATTCATTGGAATGGTCGTTGGATCAACGCCCGTTAAGTCCTGAAGCATCCGCATCATGGTCGGATCATCGTGACCGAGTATATCGAGCTTCAGCAGGTTTTCGTCAAAAGCATGATAATCGAAGTGCGTGGTCTTCCATTCCGCGTTCACATCGTCCGCAGGATATTGAACCGGAGTAATGTCCTCGACATCTATATAATCTGGAACAACGACAATACCGCCGGGATGCTGGCCTGTACTGCGCTTTACGCCCGTACAGCCGCTTGCAAGTCTCGCAAGCTCAGCGCCGCGCCATTTTTTGTTATGCTCCTCTTCATATTTCTTGGCGAAGCCATATGCTGTTTTCTCCGCTACCGTACCGATCGTGCCCGCACGGAAAACACATTTCTCGCTGAACAGCACTTTCGTGTAGTTGTGTGCGATCGGCTGGTAATCACCGGAAAAGTTAAGATCGATATCGGGAACCTTATCGCCTTTGAAGCCAAGGAAGGTTTCGAACGGAATATCCTGTCCTTCACCCTTCATCGGCTTGCCGCAGTTCGGGCAAAGCTTGTCCGGCAAGTCAAAGCCGCTCGGAACGCTGCCATCCAAAAACCATTCGCTATGACGGCAATCCGGATTTTTGCACAAATAATGCGCAGGCAGCGGATTAACCTCGGAGATGCCTAGGAAGGTAGCTACGACCGATGACCCTACAGATCCCCTAGATCCTACGAGGTATCCGTCCTCATTCGACTTTTTGACTAGCTTCTCTGATATGAGATAGTTGGCCGAAAATTTATATTTAATAATAGGAACGAGTTCTTTCTCCAGCCGGTCGATCACGACCTGCGGAAGCTCTTCTCCATACATGGACTTCGCTGTCTCATAGCAGGTATTTCGGATTTCCTCGTCAGCGCCTTCGATGATAGGTGCGAAGAGTCCGCTCGGAAACATGTCATAAGGCTCAAACCGATCTGCAAGCTCGGCCGTATTCGTCACTACGACTTCACGCGCTCTTGCTTCCCCTAGGAAAGCAAATTCTTCAAGCATCTCATCCGTCGTTCGGAAATGAGCGTCCGGCTTGCGTATGCTCTTAAGCGGGCTGAAGCCAGTAATTCCGTGAATCGTAATATCACGGTACATCTTGTCGCGCGGATTCAAATAATGAACGTTGCCAGTCGCGATAATGGGCTTGCCCAGCTCATCTCCAATTTGGCAAATGCGTCGCAGTGCTTGTTCAATCTCGGCACGGCTGCCGACTAAGCCCTTCTCCACCAGATGCATATAGAAGTCAATCGGCTGTATTTCAAGCACATCGTAGAAACGAGCCACCTCGATTGCTTCCTCAAGCGACTTATTTAGCACGGTTTCAAAAAATTCGCTTTTCTCGCACCCCGATATAACGAGCAGCCCATCTCTAAGCTCTACAAGCTTGCTTTTGGGGATCGTTGCCACCCGTTTGAAATACTCAGTATGGGATAAAGAAATAAGCTTAAATAAATTTTTCTTGCCAACTGCGTTTAAGGCATAAATATTGCAATGAAAAGGACGTGTATTAGATAAATCAATGCCGACATAATCATTTAATTGATGTAAATTAGTAATGTTACGTTCTGCCGCATCGGCAATAAGTCCGTATAAAATGCCTCCAAGCGCAAGCGAATCATCAACCGCGCGGTGATGATTTTCAAGACTAATCTTATATTTGTCCGCCAGCGTATTGAGTCGATGGTTTTTGAGTGACGGGTGAATGAAGCGAGCCAACTCCAGTGTATCAAGCACCGGATTTTTGACCTCCGGCATTCCAAGCGCCTTGCAATTGGCTTGGATAAAGCCGATATCAAACCGGGCATTGTGGGCAACGAGTACGTCATCCCCAATAAAATCGATAAACTCGCGAAGCTTAGGCTCCAGATCCGGAGCATCCTTCACCATGTCATCATTAATATTCGTCAATTGCGTGATGTGATAAGGTATTTTTTCGTGCGGGTTAAGAAGCGTTGAAAAACGGTCTATTTCTTTGCCGTCCTTCATTTTCACGCCTGCAAGCTCGATAATTTTGTTGTTGATGACGGAAAGACCAGTTGTCTCAATATCGAATACGACGTATTGAGCCGTAGCTAATGGTTCGGGTCTTGACTCCAGTACCATCGGCACCGCATCATTAACGACATTCGCTTCTACGCCAAAAAGCACTTTAATGCCATGTTTTTTAGCTGCTTTATTTGCATCCGGGTAACATTGCACATTACTGTGATCGGTTACGGCTATCGCTTTGTGCCCCCACTTTGCTGCCGTCTTAATGTATACATCAACAGGCGTAACTGCATCCATTGCACTCATCGTCGTATGAAGATGAAATTCTACCCGTTTTTCTTCCGCTTTGTCCATACGATCCGGAGGAGCCTTAACCTCATGCAAATCATTTGGCATCATAACGAGCTCAGGTTCCTGCATGAACCGGTCATATTCAACACGGCCGCGTGCTTTGACCCATTTACCGTTAGCGAGCTGACTCAATATTTTAACGTCGTCCTTCGTCTTGGCGAACATTTTCATAGCGATCGAGTCGGAGAAATCGGTGACGTTGAACGTAAACAAGGTGCTGCCGTTACGAAGCTCTTTTACATCGAGCCCGAAAACCGCTCCCTGGACCGTAATTTTCTTCTCTTCCTCAATGATATTCATCAGCGGCACTGGCTCTTCTTTAATATCATAGCCAACTGCCAAGCGCACCTCGCCCTCGTCAACTTCTTCTGCCTCAGACTGCGAGCTGGCCATTAGCTGTTGTACGTATTCACGCTCTTCTTGAACAATCCTGAGCGCATATTCGTCGATTATTTCTTGCCTTGCTTCGCTGACAATCATTTTAACTTTACAATTTCGCTGAAAATAAGTGCTGTAAAAACGGACAATATCATCATCCAGACGCTTCTTCCGCGCAAGCTCCAGGCCGGTTGTATCGAGAAGCGATAACGTCAGCACGTCACCCTCTACCTCGATACTTGCTTTTTGAAGCCATCCATTAACAGATGCAATTTCCCGCTGGGCCCATTCCATGAACAAACCCCAATATTGAAGGACGATCGACTCGGTTTCAACTACAGGATCATAGATGAACAAAAAGGATACGGCTGCGATATGCTCAAACTTCATCTTTGCTGCTTGACATAGCCCATTATAGGCCTGTAAAGGCACCATGGACGTTTTGCGGATGCAAAACGTCCATTCTCGATTGCTGTTGCTAACGATAACTTGATCGATATAACCATCTTGAAAATAATTTTGAATAAGTTCATGCGGCAGTTCCGTCTGCTTCAAAAGCAGCTCGAAACGCTGCCGCTTGTCCGCGGTTTGGCTCATACAACTTCACTCCTTAAGATCCGAACCGAACCAGCTTCAGTTCTTAATAAGCACGTGCAAACACGACAGTATGCTTGGAATCATCGCCGCATACGAGACATGCTTTCTTTTGTACAGTTGGTACAAAAGGAATATTACGGCTAGTGGCTCCTGTTTCTTCTTTAACCTGCTTCTCGCAGGAGGCTGAGCCGCACCATCCGGCTTCTACGAATCCGCGCTGCTCCTCGAGGAAGCTCTTCATTTCATCTAATGTATCAACGTTACGCGAGTTGTCGATTCGGAACTGCTTTGCTCTCTCGAACATTTCACGCTGTGTTTCAGCCAGCATCGTTTCTACTTCAGCAATGAGGTTCGCTTGCTGAACAACACGCTTCTCGCCGGTAATACGGGAAACAAGAACGACTTGTCCATTTTCCATATCACGAGGCCCAAGCTCAAGGCGAAGCGGAACGCCGCGCATTTCGTATTCGTTAAATTTCCAGCCGGGACTAACGTCAGCGCGGTCGTCGACACGCACTCGAACGCCGGCTTTCTTCAGTTCAGCGTAAAGCTCGTCCACGCGTCCAACAACCTGCTCCCGCATTTTTGCCGGACCAATTGGAATCATAATGACTTGTGTCGGTGCTACCTTCGGCGGCAAAGCCAGTCCGCGGTCGTCGCCGTGAACCATGATTAGCGCACCTATAAGTCGCGTGCTTACTCCCCAAGAAGTTGTATGGGCAAACTGCAGCGAATTTTCACGATCGAGAAACTTAATATCGAAAGCGATGGCAAACTTATTTCCGAGATAATGCGATGTACCTGCTTGGACAGCTTTACCGTCCTTCATCATGGCTTCGATTGAATAAGTATCGACTGCACCCGCAAATCGCTCCGACGGCGTCTTCTCGCCTTTAATAACGGGAATGGCGAGAAACTCTTCTACAAACTGCGTATATACATCTAGCATTTGCATCGTTTCTTGACGAGCTTCCTCTTCCGTCTCATGGGCGGTATGGCCTTCCTGCCATAGAAACTCGCTCGTCCGCAAAAACGGCATCGTCCGCTTCTCCCAACGGACAACGTTTGCCCATTGGTTGATCAATAATGGCAGATCGCGATACGATTGGATCCACTTTGCATACATATGTCCAAACATCGTTTCCGACGTCGGACGAATAGCGAGACGCTCTTCCAGCTTCTCGCCGGCCGCTTCCGTAACCCATGGGAGCTCAGGGTTAAACCCTTCAACATGCTCCTTCTCCTTCTGAAAAAAGCTCTCAGGAATAAATAAAGGGAAATATGCATTCCGATGCCCTGTTTCCTTAAAACGACGATCAAGATCGCGTTGAATATTTTCCCATAACTCATAGCCCTCCGGACGAAATACGATACAACCGCGAACCGGTGAATAATCCATGAGCTCGGCTTTTTTGATGACATCAATATACCATCTGGAGAAATCTTCGCTTTGAGGCGTTATTTCAGTTACAAACTGTTTGTCTTTAGACATGAGCGACTTACTACTCCCCTCTTACCAATCGTAAAATATCATTATACGTCACAACAAGCATGAGCAGCATAATAAGCGCAAAACCAACGAAATGCACCATGCTCTCCCTGTTTGGATCAATCGGACGCCGGCGAATCGCTTCAATCCCGAGGAATATGAGACGACTACCGTCTAATGCCGGAATCGGAAGTAAATTAAATATCCCTAGATACAAGCTGAGCAGCGCGGTCCACGAAGTTAGCTTATCCAGTCCCTGCTGAGCAATTTGGCTGGTTACTTCCGCCGTTCGTACCGGCCCGCCTAAATCATCCAGCTTAAATTGACCCAAAATAAGTTTTTTAAATCCGTCAAAAATGCTGATTGTCATATTTTTCATCAGAAGAGATGAATTTTTTATGGTCTCAACAAAGGTAGCCGGACGGGTCTGATACATAGGCGTTACCCCGACCTTGCCGACACCTTCGGCATCAGCGACTGGAGTGAGCACGACCTTCTGCACAACCCCGTTTCGAATAATATCGAGGGTAACCGGTACGCCGACCGATTGGCCGATCAAATCGATCATTTTACCGAAGTCAGCTCCGATTTTCTGGCCATTAATCGCATCGATAACATCGCTGTTTTGCAGCTTTGCTTGTTCCGCAGGCATGCCCGGCGTTACTTCTTTGATAAGAACATGCTCAGGAATTCCTGACATTTGAATATACACGCCAAACAGCACAAACGCAAGAATGAAGTTCATCATCGGACCCGCAAAAATAGCTAGCGCGCGCTGCCCTACCGTCTTGCTTCCGAACTGTCTATCAATCGGTGCAATTTGTGTTTCTTTCCCTTTTGTAATCATTAAAGCTTGAGGATGCACCGAATAGCTTTCTGTCTCACCTTCTATGTCCAATGAAATAGAAAGCTTGTTTTCCAAATCAATCGAGAGAACCTCACCGCGAATAACACCGCTTCGCTCATCGAGACGATCCAAGTAAAGGCGGGTGACCAAATTATCTTTCACACGAACGGCTACCGTTTGACCTGGCTGAACATCGACAATTTCCGGATCCTCTCCCGCCATACGAACGAAGCCGCCTGCAGGTATGAGTCTAAGCGTATATCTGGTCTCCCCGCGCTTCAAGGAAAAAAGTTTTGGCCCGAAGCCGATTGCAAATTCTCGAACTAAAATACCTGCCCGTTTAGCGAAAAAGTAATGACCCCATTCATGGATCGTTACGATAACGAAAAAAACGAGTACGGTCAAAAAAACGACCTGAATCATGTGCATTGAGTTGAAGCCTCCTGTTCGTTACGGCCTGTACATAGATTATCATTATTCTCCCGTCCGATACAAGAGAACCGGTATTTGTCCGTTAAACGGATTCTGCCAACCGGCGCGCCCACGCGTCCACTTCTGCAATCATCTGTAAGTCATTCAAGTCCGACGCTTGATGACGACTTACTACCGTTTCCAATATCCGTTCAATATCAAGAAACGTAATCTCACCCTTTAGAAAGCGTGCAACAGCCACCTCATTAGCCGCATTGAACACGGCAGGCGCCGATTGGCCCTGACGGCCGCATTCAAATGCCAGCCGCAAGCAAGGATATCTGTCGAAATCCATCTCGCGAAAATGCAGCTTGCCGATTTCAGCCAAATTCAGCCGGTTAGTCGGGGTTGCGTTTCGTTCCGGATACGATAATGCGTATTGAATCGGTACGCGCATATCAGGCAGCCCGAGCTGGGCAATTATGCTATTATCGGAAAACTCCACATAAGAATGAATGATGCTCTCCGGATGAATAATGACATCTATTTGATCATATGTAACATCGAACAGCCATCTCGCTTCGATTACTTCCAAGCCCTTGTTCACCATAGTTGCAGAATCAATCGTAATTTTTGCACCCATCGCCCAATTCGGATGATTAAGGGCCTCTGCAACAGTTACTCCTTCAAGCTGCTCTCTACTGCGGTCCCGAAAGGATCCGCCCGACGCAGTTAGCGTAATCTGCTTGATCGATTGTCGGTTTTCACCGTTCAAGCACTGAAAGATCGCGGAATGTTCGCTGTCGATTGGCAAAATCGAGACATTTCGCTGCTTCGCACGTTCCATGACGATATGTCCCGCAGTTACGAGCGTTTCTTTATTCGCGAGACCAATCGTTTTACCTGCATTGATTGCAGCTAAAGTTGCAGGTAAGCCCCGGCTTCCGACAATCGCGGTGACGACGGTATCCGCATCGGTTCCTGCCGCAACCTCGATCAGTCCCTCTTCGCCGTACACGACTCTCGTGCCTGCCGGCAATTGAGGCCGAATGGCGTCCGCGTCCGTTTTTGAAGCAACACTCACAATAGCAGGCTTAAATTGCTTGGCTTGTTCAATGACCAATTCGACATTTGCGCCAGCGGTCAAGCCAACTACCTTATAACGCTCAGGATCATGAGCCACAATATCTAACGTTTGTGTACCGATTGATCCAGTGGAACCTAAAATGCTTATTTTTTTCATGCGAAAATCCTCCTGACTTATACGGGAAGCAGCTCCGTCAGCAGCAATAGCGGAAATACGATAAGCCAACTGTCACATCGGTCAAGAACACCGCCATGTCCCGGTAAGAGCGTTCCTGTATCCTTAATATCCCGCACTCGTTTATAAGCGGATTGAATTAAATCTCCGAACTGACCTGCAACAGCTGCGATTAAGCCGATAAGCAGTGCTTTCGGTAAATCAATAAGTTCGGGAGCAAACCACGCGAACATTGTCGAAACTACTAGAGACAGCGCAACACCGCCAAGTGCTCCTTCAATCGTTTTATTTGGACTTATGGATGGCCAAAGCTTTGTTTTACCGAATGCCCGTCCTGTAAAATAAGCTCCGATATCCGATGCCCAGATGCATCCGAACGATAAAAATGTCCAAAATAATCCGTGCAGCTCCACCTGACGAACTTCAATCATGGCGGCAAATCCGTAACCTACATATAAAGCGCCAAGCAACATGAGCGCAGCGCCGTCTATTGTGGTTTGGTTTTTCGTAATTACGGTTAAAGCAAGCAGCAAGAAAGCAAGCATCCACACGATCGTTAACACCGAAGGAATGACAATTCCCCAGTCTGACCAAGGAAGCACGAACAAAAGCACGCCCGCATAACCGAGTAATGAAGAAGGATGCGACCATGCTACGCCGTTCATACGAGCATATTCAGTAAATCCGATAATTGCGAGCAATACAAGTAAACCGGTATATATCCACCCTCCGACTACTGTTAAGGTTATAAACAGCGCGCCTGCAGCAACACCGGTAATAATTCGTTGTCTCAATGAAAAGTCACACTCCGATACTTGAAGCTACAATCCACCGTATCGACGTGCACGCCGCTGATATTCCAAAATCGCTTCATGAAAATGCGCTTCTGTAAACTCCGGCCAATACACATCCGTAAACCACAATTCACTATAGGCTAACTGCCACATCATAAAATTACTAAGGCGCAGCTCTCCGCTTGTTCGTATGAGCAAATCAGGATCGGGCAGGCCGCTTGTAAGCAAGCGATCGGCCATTACCTTATCGTCAATATCTTCTATAGCCAAACGACCTTGTTGAACATCAGCCGCAATATCCTTTACCGCTTCCAGCATTTCCTTCCGGCTGCCGTAATTTAACGCAAAATTTAATACAAGACCTGTATTATTTGCCGTTTTAACAATTGCCTCTTCCACTGCGCTAATCGTAAATGGAGGCAGATCCTCTTTATGTCCCATCATCCTGACCTGCACATTGTTGGCAATCAGTTCATCTAGTTCTATTTCCAAAAATTGCTGAGGTAATTTCATGAGGAAATCCACTTCAGCTTTCGGTCGCTTCCAATTTTCTGTTGAAAACGCATATAACGTCAAATATTTGACGCCAAGTCGATCTGCTGCTATCGTAATGCGTTTGACCGCTTTCATACCGGAATGGTGACCTGCCATTCGCGGCAATCCACGATCCTTAGCCCAGCGGCCGTTCCCATCCATAATAATAGCAACATGCTCAGGCACATTCTCAAAGGCCCCAGGATCAGCCGGCTGAAGGGACGATTTGCTTAATTTGGCCCAAAGTCGCTCGATCATCTTCGTTCCTCCCAACCGAAATCAAAACCAAACCCCACCTGTCGGAGGGGCCCAGAGTATCATTATACTTCCATAATTTCTTTCTCTTTTGCTGCTAGTACTTTGTCGACTTCCGCAATGAATTTATCGGTAGCTTTCTGAATATCTTCTTGATGACCGCGCGATTCGTCTTCGGAAATCGTTGTTTTCTCCATCTTCTTCACAGCGTCGTTCGCATCGCGGCGAATGTTACGGATAGCTACTTTTGCATCTTCACCGAACTTTTTAGAAGTTTTCACCAATTCGGCTCGACGCTCTTCTGTTAGCGGCGGGATCGAAATACGAATGGAGACTCCATCATTTGACGGATTTAAGCCAAGATCCGATTTCATAATAGCTTTTTCAATAGCAGACATAGACGATTTGTCCCACGGCTGAATGAACAACGTGCGCGAGTCAGGCGTATTAATGTTTGCAAGTTGATTAAGCGGCGTCATAGCCCCATAGTATTCAACTTGAATACGATCAAGCAATGCAGGATTTGCTTTACCTGCGCGCAACGACGATAAATCGCGCTTCATCGCCGAAATTGCTTTTTCCATCCGTTCTTCTGCGTTTTTCTTGACTTCTTGTGGCACTATTTCGCACTTCCTTTCACAATCGTTCCGATTTTCTCACCCAGGACGACGCGTTTAATATTCCCTTTCTCAGTAATCGCAAATACGATAAGCGGAATATTGTTGTCCATACAAAGCGAGGAAGCTGTTGAATCCATAACTCCTAAATTCCGGTTCAGCATATCAAGGTATGTAAGCTCCTCAAATTTTTCAGCCGAACTATCTTTAAATGGATCAGCCGAGTAGACGCCATCCACTTTGTTTTTCGCCATCAAAATAACTTCCGCTTCAATTTCCGCTGCGCGCAAAGCCGCTGTCGTATCTGTCGAGAAAAACGGATTACCTGTTCCTGCCGCGAAAATAACTACGCGACCTTTCTCCAAATGACGAATCGCACGACGTCTTATGTAAGGCTCAGCAATTTGCTGCATAGCGATCGACGTTTGTACGCGGGTTGGCACATCGATTTGTTCCAGTGCGTCTTGAAGAGCTAGTGAATTCATAACTGTGGCCAACATGCCCATGTAGTCAGCAGTCGCACGGTCGATTCCCTTAGCTGTACCAGCAATCCCGCGCCAAATATTTCCTCCGCCGACAACGATAGCCACTTCAACGCCAAGCGCAATAACTTCCTTCACCTGTTCAGCAATAGAAGCAATCACATTTGCTTCAATGCCATAGCCTTCCTGTCCGGATAATGATTCACCGCTAACTTTCAAAACGATACGTTTATACACAGGCTGTTCCAACATTATTACCTCCATCATGCACCTCAAGTGATGAGGTCATTCAATTATGTTCTATTTATACAAGCAGGCGGGGCGGACGCCCCGCCCCGCCTGTGCGTTCGGATTAAAGTTTCGCTTGAGCCATAACCTCTTCAACGAAATTGTCTACTTTTTTCTCAAGTCCTTCGCCCAGCTCGTAACGAACGAAACGACGGATCGAGATATTCTCACCGATTGTGTTAATTTTTTCATTTAGCAAAGCCGAGATTGTTTTGTCTGGGTCTTTGATGAAGGATTGCTCCAACAAGCAATATTCTTCATAGTATTTAGAGATACGGCCTTCAACCATTTTCTCTACGATTTTTTCAGGCTTACCTTCGTTTAGTGCTTGAGCTTTCAAAATTTCGCGTTCTTTTTCAAGCTCATCGCCAGGAACCTCTTCGCGACGAACAAATTTCGGGTTAGCAGCCGCGATTTGCATCGCAACGTCTCTTGCAAATTCACGGAACTGATCTGTTTTTGCAACAAAGTCTGTTTCGCAGTTAACTTCTACGATAACGCCGATACGGCCGCCTGCATGGATATACGACTCAACTACGCCTTCAGTTGCAATACGTCCAGCTTTGTTTGCTGCAGCAGCCAAACCTTTTTCACGAAGCACTGCAATCGCCTTTTCGATATCGTTGTTTGTTTCATCCAAAGCTTTTTTGCAATCGAGCATTCCTGCTCCTGTTCTTTCACGTAGTTCCTTTACCGCGCTAGCACTAACCGCCATCATAAACCCTCCTAAAATTTTTGAAGCAATATTGGCTTCACATTCTTATGCATTATTGGTTTGTTTACATCATTTTAACAAATCATTTTCGTTCAAAAAAAGGGCAGTGAGAGGTTTTTCACCATCTGACCACCCTTTGTTGACTTACCGGAAATTCTAAATTAAGCCGTTGTTTGCTCGCCTTGGTTAGCTTCAACGATTGCATCAGCCATTTTCGCAGTCAGCAGCTTAACGGCACGAATTGCATCGTCGTTACCTGGGATAACATAGTCGATTTCGTCCGGATCACAGTTCGTGTCGACGATACCAACGATTGGAATACCAAGTTTACGAGCTTCCGCAACAGCGATACGCTCTTTGCGCGGATCGATAATGAACAACGCGCTTGGCAAACCTTTCATTCCTTTAATACCGCCAAGGAATTTTTCCAAACGGTCTTTTTCTTTGCGAAGAATAATAACTTCTTTCTTAGGAAGAACTTCGAAAGTGCCGTCCTCTTCCCACTTCTCAAGCTGTTTCAAACGGTCAATACGTTTTTGAATCGTTTGGAAGTTAGTCAAAGTTCCGCCGAGCCAACGTTGGTTGATGTAGAAGTTGCCGCAACGTTCTGCTTCTTCTTTCACGGAATCCTGAGCTTGTTTTTTCGTACCTACGAACAACATAGTGCCGCCGTCAGCAGCGATCGATTTAACAAAGTTGTACGCTTCGTCAACTTTCTTAACCGTTTTTTGCAAGTCGATAATGTAAATCCCGTTTCTTTCTGTGAAGATATAACGATCCATCTTCGGGTTCCAACGACGAGTCTGATGACCGAAGTGTACCCCAGCTTCTAGTAGCTGTTTCATGGAAATAACCGCCATTTCTTCAACACCTCCTGTAATGGTTTTTTTAGTGCTCCTCCGCCAGTCGCATCTTTCGCCAAAACTTCCGCCGTGCGGAAGCACCGTTGGCAAAATTGACCTGCGTGCGTTTTTAACACCGTGAATTAATATACCATAAATACATGCCTGGTGCAACAAACGATTATAAATAAACATGAGATTGTTTGACATGCTGCTAGAGGTAAAAGCTTGCCCCTATTCCTTCGTAATCGGCTCACTGGTAACGATCGTAATAGCTTCTTCAACCGTCATGCCTTCTTGAAACAAAAAATAACCGGCACGGACCAGTTTCTTTGATTCTTGCATCTGATTTATAAAGGCCGTTTTATTTTGTATAATGTTATGCTTTTCAAGCAGTTCCGCCGTATCGGTTATTCCGGAACCCGTTCCAATCCGGATGACATGATGTACGGGCTTAGTTATATCCTTTTCTTTTTCTATAGAAGCAGTCTTTTCTTCATCCTTAATCGCGTTCTTATCGCTCGTCACTGCATCCGGTTTCGTTTGCCCGTCGATTTGGGCTGAATCTCGTTCTGCCATCAGCAGTGCATCCACCTCAGCGCTAGTGTAGAGCTTCTCATTCGTTTCATTACCCATTTGTTCAAGGCTCTGCCGGCTCTGCTCACCAAGAAGCATAAGCTGGAACAGCAAAGCGCCTACGATAATGCCTGCACCGAGGCCGGTCAAAAAAGCACGGTTTTTAAGCATGCGCGGCCTCTTCCTGCTTGGCAAGCTGGATAATGAGCTGCACTTCGCCTTTACTCATGCCAAGCTTTTTGGATATGGCTTCTATTGATTTTCCTTGCTCATACAGCTGGAATAGCTCCGAGTAACGAACTTGAATCTTGTTTAATTGCTTTGCTTCATTTAATATGACTTCCGGCTGGACGACAGCTTCAATAGAAGGCATTACGCTTTCCATCTCAACTGCCTGAAAACTTTGAACCGGTCTGGCATCTTGAGAAACTGGGCGAGAAAGGGCCAGCTCGAGTTGTTCAGCAAGCATAGCGCATTTACGCTCCAAAGTGATTATTCGCTGCTCTTTGCGATCCGCATCAGTTTTCGTTTCCTGCTGCGCCTTCGCGACTAGCTGAACGAGCTCCTGATTATCCTTTTCCATGTTCTCCATAAACTGCTCCAGCGCGGTCTCCATATTTTGCACCGTTTGAGTCGGAAGCGCTGCATGTTGATTCTTTCGAGGCATTATAAAGGCGCCAACAATGACAACCGCTCCAAGTAATACAATATATTGCAAGTATGGCTGCATCGTTCATAACCTGCCTTTGCTAATTGATTCCTCAGAATTTACAATTTTATATCCAAATGATGCCCTTTAAAAGGGTGAGCCGTCGGCGGCTCCTTGCTATTTTCAATCGTTTCGTCCTCTTGACGTTTACGATTGGTATTTCGATATGCATGCCCCTGATGTCCATCCTGTTCGCTTCGAACGTGAAGTCCCGTCGTTTGCTCGATGTTTGTATTTTTGCTTCTTAACTGTTCCGTATGTTTAGCCGTTTGTTCTGCCAACGTATTTTGATCGGCTACCGGCTTATGATTAGCTTGACTCTGCATACCGCTGAATTCTTGCGTTCGTGGTATAGACATTTGCAAATCAATGGATTTGAATGTCATCAGCTCACACCTTTACGCGGCAAGTTTTCTGCACTTACGAAGTAAAAGGGACAAGTACGATATCCCCCTCCGAGTAGCGGAAAGAGACACGCTGTGCAGCATCCTTCACAAATTTTGTGTAGCGGCCGATTACAATTTTAGTTCCGCCAAATACTATATTACTAACGTCGACCTTCGAACGGTCCGTATCCTCAAGCGTTCTTTCGATTTCAAGAATTCGTTCCCTTGTTTGTTCATTCTCTACTAACGTTTGACGTTTTGTTGCGGAGAATTTAATACGCAAGGCAAGCTTATCCGGCGACAATTGACCTGCTGCAGCCAGTTGATCCAAAATGGTAAGCGCCTTATCTGTTTTGTCCAGGCTTTCCATAAATTGCTTAAGTTTTGCTCTTAATTCAAGCAATTCATCTCTTAACTCCGGCTTCACCCCAACCTCTATTGAGGTAGCCGTTGACATGGAGTTACCAATCGTTCGCGCACTAACGAGATCGCCCGCTTGAACTACCCCGCCGACAATCAAACCCTTTGCTCCAGAGCAGATAACGTTTTTACCGGCTTTCACATTCGAATGCATAATACTTTGTGAGACAAGCACCTCTTCGCCGGCAATAACATTGCCATCCTGAATGAAGGAGCTGCGAACATTGCGTCCAGCCTTCACGTAGCCTTTGTTGCCTGCCAAAATGCCGCCGGTAACTTCAATGGATCCTTCTGACTCAAGCTCTGCACCCTCGACTCCGCCAATAACTCTAATGTCTCCCGAAGCTTTAATTCGAAAGCCGCTCAGCACATTGCCACGTATAACGACCGTTCCTACAAAGTCGATATTGCCGATGTGATAATCAACATCGCCATTTACTTCGTAAACGGGAAAGACGTTTATTTTATCTTTGTCCGTCATCGTAATAAGACCGTCAATAGCTGAATACATAGCTGTTTGCTCATCGTTCACAACGACATTTTTTCCTACTTTAAACCTGACATGCTTGCCTAATTTTGGAGGAAGCTCTTCACCTGTCACTGTTATGCCTGCTAGTCCTGGCTGAGGATCGAAGCGCTCGGCAATTAATTGACCGCGCTTAACGTTTTTGAGCTGGACGACTTCCTTGAAATCGACCTTACCGTCCTCAAGTTCGGCTGGACGATGATCCGTATTCTCCATATCGTAAACGAGTCTAATCAATCCATCCTTACCATGTGCGGAAGGTTTACCTTGAGCAATTAACGTCTGCTCTTTACAATAGGCGAGCGGATTTTTTCCGATTTGATCAAGCACCTCAGTCCGGAGTCCATGGACAACCCCTTTGCTGCGTACATAACGTTCGAGCTCTTGGCTGTCGCACACAAATTCATCCGTAATTCGGTTAAATGTCAGGAAGGCAGACAGCTGATCGGCTGATATCTGAATACGCAGGAATGATTCCAATTGTTGATTGTCCACCTTACTCCCTCCTCTCTAATGCTGCATGAGTTGATCTTTATGCTTAGCCAAAGCTCCTCGCAGCCGCAGTATGGCTTTCGAATGAAGCTGGGAAATTCTCGAAGGTGATAATGACATAACTTCAGCGATTTCACTTAAAGACAGTTCCTCATAATAAAAGAGTGAAACTACCGTTCGTTCCTTTTCCGTCAACCGCTCAATCCCTTTTACTAATGATTCCTTCAAATAAAACTCGTGTACCTTATGATCCGGATTTTTGGCTTTATCATCGACCAGCAAGGACATTCTTGTTTCGGATTCCTCTTCGCGAATCGGATCCTCAAGCGAACAGACAGTCGTAACTGCGATATCTTGCAGCATGTTTATGAATTCTTTTTCCGACACTTGCAGGTATGAGCTTATTTCAGCATCGGTAACGGAACGCATGTATTGCTGCTCCAAATGCTGATAGGCCTCTTCTACTCTCTTCGCTTTTTCCCGAACGGAACGCGGAACCCAGTCTCCTTGACGCAGTCCGTCAATTATGGCACCGCGTATACGCCAAGAAGCGTATGTTTCAAATTGTAACCCGCGGCAATAATCGAACTTCTCAATCGCATCAATTAAACCCATAACACCGTTGCTGGCAAGATCGTCCTTCATCACATTTTTCGGAAGTCCGATCGCCATACGGTTCGTTACGTAATCAACCAGCGGCAAATATTGCTCGATCAACTGCTTTTTTGCTTCCAAATCACCATGTTCTTTCCACGCTTGCCACATCTGGATGTTTGTCAAATGAGGCGTTTTCTGCTCGATCATCGACTCACTCTCCTGTTAGGTGACGAATGGCTTTAACCAATTCCTCAGGCTGTGTATTTTTTGAAGATAACAATTGAGGAGGATTTAACGGTCGAAATGCAGCAGCAGCATTGGCCTGCCCTTCATTAACGGGAGTTGTTTTCCCGTCCTGCAGCTGCGACTTTAACATTTGGTTCAAATCATCTGTCTCATCAGGAGTCAGCATATCAAGCTGTGTTCCTATGCCCTCATCCAATTCCGGCTGCTCCCCAACTATAGAGGGTGGCTGAAGGATGTATGTCAGTACCGCGCGCATTACAAACGCAAGAACAAAAAAAGCGATGAAAGCATACATACTTCGGAGCAGCATAACAGAAATCGGGTTGTTCCCGATTGAGAAAGCTACCGTAAGTACAGTGCCGATGAACCCAAATACGACATTCCATCGCCATGTTCCGAGCATATCAAATCTCCTTTGTACCAAACTGCACACTTCTAATCGACAACATACCGCTATTGCTGTCAAACTCAACTGTTCTTCCGAAGCTTCCGCCGGTATCCTGTGAAATAATCGGTATTTTAAATTTGCTCAGCATTTCCGTGCATGATTCCACGTTGCGAGGGCCGATTCTAAGAGAATCGGATTGGCCTGACATGGCAAACATTTGAGCGCCGCCTGCCATTTTTGCTTTCATCCGTTCTACATATGCGCCGGCTGCAATCATTCGATCAAGCAGCTCAGGAATAGCTGTATCGGCATATTTAGCCAAATTCATTTTGGTCTCGCGGGCAATCTCTGAGGACGGCAGCATGACATGCGCCATACCGGCAATTTTGCGTATCGGGTCATACAAGGTAAGCCCGACACACGATCCCAAGCCGGTCGTTTTGAGAATTGCTCCATCTGTTGCAATATTTAAGTCTGCCATGCCAACCTTGACCAAATTTAGTTGTATCATTCGATGACGACTCCTAATGCCCTGAAAATTTTCTCGAACGATTCCGGATCAGGAATAAGGAAGAAGTGACCTTCAAGCGACTGGTGGTCTTCCAAAAATTTCGTTTCAATTAACAGGGCCGAGTCACCCATCTCTCCGTACTGCATTAAACCATAGCTTAATATAGCGCCTGCCATGTCAACCGCAATTGCTGGAACAGATGGTGCCATCGATAAATGCGTAAAATCAGCCAGCGATGACAAGTACGAGCCGGCTAAAATATTACCAATTTCGCAAAGCGCTGACAGCTCCATTTCGGAGTAGCCGTCCTGCTGATTAATATTCATCGACAGCAGCTGGTTTAAGATCCGTTTGGCGGACTCTTCTTCAATAATAAAAAACATGTTGCCGGGTGCATCTCCTTCTACCCGAAGAAACACCGCTATGACGATTTGCTCCGATCCGCCAACCCGTTCAGCAATCTCTTCGAACGGAAGCAAGCTTACTCTGGGAACAGCCATATCAACCTGCTTGTCCAACAATCGTGACAGTGCTGTGGCAGCATTACCTGCTCCGATATTGCCGACTTCTTTCAGAACATCAAGTTCAAAGGCTTCAAAGCGGCTAAATATACTCACTGCTACACCTCTAATTGCTCTAATTGTATGATCTCATTTTTGTTCAAAACTTCTGATAAATTAAGCATGATGAGCAGTCGTCCTTCACCAAGCTTTGCAATGCCCCGTAAGTATTTCGCCTTAATGCCGCCGACAATTTCTGGCGGGATATCGATACTGTCAGTATCGATATCAATAACATCATTCGCTGAGTCTACGATAAAACCAACCTCCATATCAGCGACAGCTACAACTATTATTCTTGAGTTTTCAGTAGCTGTCGTCTCCGACAAGTTAAAACGGCCGCGCAAGTCGATAACAGGCACTACGATACCCCGCAGGTTAATAACGCCTTTAATAAAAGCTGCTGTTTTTGGGACGCGTGTAATCGGAGACAGTCTTTCAATCGTGCGAACCTTATCCACTTCAATTCCGTACTCTTCGTTGCCTAGTGCGAACACGATAACTTTTAATTCTTCTCCCATCGTAAAAACCTCCCTATTTGATAAGTGCACTCGGATCAATGATTAATGCAACATAACCGTCGCCAAGAATGGTTGCGCCAGAGATCGCCTCGATGTTCGTTAAATATGTCCCTAGCGATTTTAAGACGATTTCACTTTGTCCGATAAATTCATCGACCATAACCGCAGCCCACTTCTCACCTTTGCGTACGACAACTATTTCGGTCTCTTGCTCCTCATTTTCATTAAAATCGGGAGATTCGAGAACGCGGCTAAGGGATACAAGCGGAATAATGGCATTGCGGAACTTTATCATTTTATTTCCGTGAACATGTAAGATTTGCTCTTTACGAATAATGCCCGTTTCCACGATCGAGGATAAAGGAATTGCGTATTTCTCGGAACCTAGCTTGATAAGCATTGCCGAAATAATGGATAGCGTAAGCGGAAGCTGTACGGAAAACTTAGTTCCTCTTCCGAAAGCTGAGTCAATCGTTACGTTACCGCCTAATGAAGTAATTTTTGACTTGACAACATCAAGACCAACGCCTCGCCCGGATATGTCGGAAATTTTATCCGCCGTACTGAAGCCCGCTGCAAAAATGAGCATGTTAACTTCGTCAGGAGTTAGCTGCTTCGCCTGCTCTTCTGTCACCACGCCGTTTTTTATGGCTGTTTTCAGTACACGCTCGTGGTTAATGCCGCGACCGTCCTCTTCCACTTCAATAAAGACATGGTTGCCGCTGTGGAATGCCCGCAAATATATGGTGCCTGTCTCCGGTTTACCTGCCGCCAGCCGCTCTTCAACCGTTTCAATGCCATGGTCTACCGAATTGCGGAGCAAATGGACAAGCGGATCGCCGATCTCATCAATTACCGTACGGTCAAGCTCTGTATCGGCGCCCGTTATAACAAGATCGATTTTCTTGTCGAGCGACTTGGCCAGATCTCGAATCATACGCGGGAAACGATTAAATACCGAGTCGACTGGTACCATCCGCAGCTTCAGTACAATACTTTGCAAATCAGAACTTACACGTGCCATATGCTCAACCGTTTCAGTCAAATCAGTACGTTTGATTTCGCTTGACAACTGCTCAAGTCTAACGCGATCAATGAGCAATTCACTAAACAAGTTCATCAACATATCCAATCTTTCAATGTCAACACGAATCGTTCGCGAAACGTTTGCTGGTGCCGCTTGTACCGCAGGCGCTGCGGCTGCTGCAGTTTGCCCTTTGCCAGCCTCAACTTCACGTACCGCTTCTGCCCTAACCGCTGTTTCACTTGTCGCTTTAGAGGTTTCAACTGCGTTTGCTGCAGACGGATTGCTTAGGATAGCTAACGACTCTACATCCAACACAGTAACGACTACAGCTTCAATTTCAGAAATATTCGAAATTTGTCCCTGAAGTTCTTCCTGTGTCAAACTGGAAATCGTAAATACGGAGAAAGAAAAATCAAACTTCTCTTGTTCAATATCCTGCACGGACGGATCAGACTTAATGACTTCACCGTTTCGTTCCAGTAAATCAAAAACCATATAAGCGCGAACCGCTTTCAACAAGCAATTATCACGAATGGTGACTTGAACATGATAGACGTTATGGCCGCTTTCAATAGATTGCTGCAATATTGAAGATTGAAATTCATCCAGCTGCATCGCCCCTGATGCATTAGAAGGTGCTGCGCCAGCATTTCCTGCTGTTGCTGCAGGAGCTTGAGCAGCTTTGCTTGCACTATAATCACTTTTCAATATGACTTGTAATGATGCGACAATCGAAGTTACATCGGCTTTCCCTGTACCGCCAGCTACAATATCTTGAACCATCGCTTCAAGCGCGTCCAACCCTTTAAACAAGGTGTCAAAAATAAAGCTGTCCATTTTGAGCTTGCTGTTTCGAACAAGATCAAGCACGTTTTCCATCTCATGGGTCAACGCCGCCAAATCTTCAAAGCCCATCGTTGCAGACATCCCTTTCAGCGTATGCGCTGAACGAAATATCGATTGCACAATACTTAACTCCTCCGGATCGCTTTCAAGTCGGAGTAAATTTTCGTTCAATGATTGCAGGTGATCATTAGATTCATCGATAAACATCGACAAATAGGCATTCATATCCATTTACTAGCACCTCCTGTTAGTATTGTTGAGCGACTCTAGCCTATTCATTTCAAAACTGCATGTACTATTTGTGATGCAATGTGTTGCAACGGTAAAACATTATCGACATATCCGGCTTCAATAGCGGAACGCGGCATGCCATAAACGACGCAGGTTTCCTCTGACTCGGCAATCGTAGATTCGATCCCGCTATCTACCAATTGCTTCATCCCTTTTGCTCCATCACTGCCCATTCCCGTCATAATAACCGCATGCCTTTTTAAATCCCGGTACGGTATCAATGATTCAAATAATACATCGACGGAAGGTCGGTGACCGTTGCGCTGAGGCTGCTCCGTTAACGAAATGAGATAGCCGGAAGCATCCTTAACGAGCTCCATATGGTAACCGCCAGGAGCAATATATACAACACCCGCCAATACCCTCTCACCTTGCTCCGCTTCGACTACACGAAGTGCGCTAAAGCTATCAAGCCGCTGCGCTAAAGATTTTGTGAATTTAGGCGGCATATGTTGAACAACAAGCACCGGTGCAGGGAATGCTGCCGGCAGCGAGCTGATCACCTGATGAAGGGCCCTTGGTCCACCGGTTGAAGTGCCGATGGCGACTAGGTGACGAAATGAGGCTACCGGTTCTTTTGCTTTCTGGCTGCTTATAGAAAGCGGTACTGCTGCTTGCCTTGTTTGCTCTCGCGGTAGATCCCGGGTTGCCTGCTTCCGTGGTACAATTGCAGGTATTGAGCTGCTTGGTGCTGCCGGCTCCAACTCGTAACCTCTTGGCTTTGTATGTAAAGGGGGTGTCATTTGCTGCATCGGCTGCTTATCTTTAACCAGCGGCAGAATCGTTTTCTTCCGTTCCTTCGCTTTAGCCTCCTGCGTTGCTAATGGCTTATCCTCATGTTTTTGAGGCTCTTCTATTTCTGACAGCCGCGATTGTTCAATCTCATTAACAGCCGCTGCTCCCGTTTCCTTAATTGTAATTACGGGCTGATGCCGCTTCGTTAATACCGCAATCCGAAGCTTCTCCAGCAAATTTTCACCGACTTGGTTAATATCATTAGACACAGCGCTTGAAGGCTTTCGAATAAAATCGAAAGCGCCGAATTGCAGGGCTTTAATCGTCTCTCTCGTGTTATCTTCACTAATGCCTGAAAGCATGATGACCGGAATCGGATTGCTTTTCATAATAAGCTGAAGCGCTTCTATTCCGTTCATTAGAGGCATTTCTAAATCCAAAGTAACGGCATCCGGTTTCCACTCAGCGACTGCCTCAACTGCCTCCTTGCCATTCCCGGCCGTAGCCACGATTGTGAACTGAGGATCTTGGACAATTAAATCGCTTATAATCTTCCGCATAAATGCGGAATCATCAACAACGAGTACGCGATAAGGAGCCATGCTATTCCCTCCTCAATTTCAAAAGGATTATCTGGAGAACCTGAACATTTTATGCAAAAATCCTTTGACTCCACCGCTAACTGTATTGCTTTGAGGTATCTCGAGGAAATGTCTTGCAATCCTTTCGACAGCAACGGACGCTTCGCTTCCTGGATAGGCAACGGTAAACGGCACTTGACGCTTCACTGCTTTGGACACGTTGGGATCATCTGGAACAATGCCTAGTGAGGGCAATTCCGATTGAAGAAACCGCTGCGCAACCAGATTGATTTTGTCAGCCGTTTGCTTCCCTTCACGGAAGTCTGACGCACGATTCACGATTAGCTTGAAATGAACATCAACATCCATTGCTTTAACCATCTTGATTAGCGCGTACGCATCCGTAATGGAAGTGGGTTCAGGCGTTGTAACGACGATCGTTTCCTGGGCGGCGGTAATAAACTTAACCGTTTCCTTGGATAATCCCGCCCCCGTATCGAACAGGATGACGTCATATTTGCCGTGCAGCTTATTGATTTCTCCCGCGAAGCCATCTAATTGCTCCGCCGATAAATCTAAAAGATCCTTAAAGCCGGAACCGCCTGCAATAAAGTTCAGTCCTTCAGGACCTTCCTGTACGATGTCCCAAATCGTTTTTTCCTGCTTCAGCAAATGGTACAGGTTGTAGGATGATGAAACCCCCATTAGTACATCGATGTTAGCCATACCGATGTCTGCGTCAAAGACAAGCACTTTTTTTCCCAATCGCTGAAGCGATAATGCAAAATTAAGACTGAAATTCGATTTTCCTACGCCGCCTTTACCGCTGGTTACGGTAACCACGCGGGTCGTTCGTCCTTCTTCCCGAAGTTCTTGCTGCTTGATTAAATGGCGTAACGCTTCAGCTTGATCATTCATCGGCTGCTGCTCCCTAACAAATGCTGAATATACGTTTCGATTTGAAATCTGTCGATATCATCCGGTACGGTCTGACCGCTTGCCAAATAAGTAGGATACATCTCAAAATTCATAATCAAATTGAAAATCGCCCCGTACACTGATGTTTCATCAAGCTTCGTGAACAATACCTTCCTAACGCCGTATTTGCTAAAATGATCCGCAACTGCCGCCATATCCTTCGTCTTGCCTGTCAAGCTTAGTACGAGTACAGTTTCACTGTCCTCACTTGTATGTAATAAACTATTAACTTCGGATACATGAAGCTCGCTTCGGAAGTTGCGTCCTGCAGTATCCATATAAATTAATTCACGTTCTTCCAGCTGCTTAAAGGCTCTCGGTAAATCCATGGGCGAGAAAACAACCTCTAACGGAACATTCAGAATGTTTGCATAAGTTCGAAGCTGGTCGACGGCAGCAATCCGGTAGGTATCGGAAGTAATGAAGCCTACCTTACGTCCTTGCTTAATCGTTTGCTCTGCAGCAAGCTTTGCAATGGTTGTCGTCTTGCCGACACCGGTTGGACCGACAAAATGTACGACACGTACAGCGCTGCTTATTCCTATACCGCCGTATGGTCGCAGCCAGTCTTCCAGCTGTTCAGCCGCAAGCTGCCAAATTTGCTCTTTTGTAAATTCGCTCTTCTGTTCCGTCTGCTTGTCTATAATCGCTTGGATCAAACGTTCAACCCACTGCATTTCCACTTCTTGTTCCAATAAATGCTCTTTAAGCTCGTAAAGTTGTTCTGACAATGCTGTGTGATCACCCTGCTGCTTAGAGAGCTTGACCATATATTGTCTTAAGTCTCGAATCTCATCGATTATGGACTGCTCTTGTTCAACTCTCCCTGTCTGCTTCTCCGCTGGTGTAACGATCGGCGGTTCCATGACTGCCGACGCCGTTCGCTGTACAGTATGTAATATTTGTTCCAGTGCCTCATTCGCCTGAGGCGATGCTTTACGCTGCGGCTGAGCGGGTGTATTCGCTTGATTCGATTCAATCGCTGCGATGACTTCCATCTTTTTCTTACTAAACATCCCCATGAATCCGCCGACTCGAATTTCCTTTGTATTCAATATAACAGCGTCCTTGCCTAATTCGCTGCGAATCATGGAAACAGCTTCAGGCAGCGCATTAACAACATATCGCTTCACTCTCATAAGTTCACCACCCCGACGCTTTGAACTTCAATGTTTGGCTCGAGCTCGCTGTAAGATAGTACAGGAACATCTTGCATGGTTCTCTCGACGATTTGCCTTAAATACATACGAATAGTCGGTGATGCGAGTACAACGGGCTGCTGCCCCGATTGAATTTGACGATTCACATGCTCATTCAGCTTTTGGTAAATCTGCTGTGTTGAAACAGGGTCTAAAGCGATATAGCTGCCTTGCTCCGATTGTTGAACGGATTCAGCAATTTTCTTCTCCAGCTGAGGTCCAACTGTAATGACCCGCAGTGTGTCTCCGCCTGATGAAAATTGCTGTGTAATTTGTCTGGATAATGCCTGCCGAACATATTCGGTCAAAATATCCGGATCTTTTGTGTAGTTCCCGTGATCAGCCAATGATTCAAAAATAGTAACAAGATCCCGGATTGATACCTTCTCCCGAAGAAGCTTGGCAAGCACCTTCTGGACATCGCCGACTGTTAAAATAGAAGGAATGAGTTCATCGATGAGCGCCGGATATGATTCTTTCACATTTTCCACAAGCATCTTCGCTTCTTGGCGGCCAATAAGCTCATGCGCATGGCGTTTAATGATTTCGGTTAAATGAGTAGCAACTACGGACGGCGGATCGACTACCGTATAACCCGATAATTCCGCCCGTTCCTTCATCTGCTCATCGATCCAAATAGCCGGTAAACCGAATGCGGGCTCTGTCGTTTCGATTCCGATTACAGAATCATCTTCGAACCCTGGACTCATAGCTAGATAATGATTCAACAGCAAATCACCGCGGGCAACGGTGTTGCCTTTAATTTTGATGACGTACTCATTTGGCTTTAATTGAATATTGTCACGTATTCTTATGACAGGAACGACAAGTCCAAGCTCCAACGCGCATTGTCTGCGGATCATAATGATTCGATCGAGCAAATCTCCGCCTTGCTGCGTGTCTGCTAACGGGATAAGCCCATAACCGAATTCAAATTCTATCGGATCAACCTGCAGAAGGCTGATAACACTTTCCGGACTTCGTACCTCTTCGATTTGCTGCTCTTCGACAAGCATTTCCTCCTGCTCCTGCTGCTTGTTGATCACTTTCTGCATACGCCAACCGCCATAAGCAAGCAGGATGGCGAAAGGCCACGTTCTAAAAGGGCCAATAGGCGTTAACCCCAACAGAGCAATCGTCCCTGCCGCAATAAAGAGAAGCTTCGGATATTTAAACAACTGTGAGGTGACATCCTCCGCCAAATTGCCGTCCGATGCCGCTCTCGTTACGATAAGACCTGCTGCTGTAGAAATGAGCAGCGCCGGTATTTGGCTGACTAGACCGTCGCCGATCGTAAGAATTGAAAATGTCGAAAGCGACTCGCCGAAGCTTAGGCCATGAATCGCCATACCGATAATAAAGCCGCCAACTAAATTAATGATGAGAATAATGATCGATGCGATCGCATCGCCTTTTACAAACTTACTCGCACCGTCCATCGCTCCATAAAAGTCTGCTTCGCGTTCGATTTTGGAGCGCCGTTCACGTGCCTGTGTTTCATTTATTAATCCTGCATTTAGGTCGGCGTCGATACTCATCTGCTTACCGGGCATCGCATCGAGCGTAAACCTCGCTGCAACCTCTGCTACTCGTTCTGAGCCTTTTGTAATAACGATAAACTGAACGACGACGAGAATGAGGAAAACGATAAAACCGATAGCGATTTCTCCCCCGCCAACCCAGCTGCCAAAAGTAGCAACCACTTCACCTGCTTCGGCATGAGACAAAATATTTCTTGTCGTTGAGACGTTCAAAGCTAATCGAAATAACGTTGTTATTAAAAGGATGGCTGGGAAAATGGAGAAGTCTAACGCTTCCCTCGTATTCATTGCAATAAGCAAAATCATCAGTGCCATTGAAATATTAAGTATGATAAGGATGTCTAGTAGAAGGACTGGGATCGGGATTATCATCATGAGCACAATTCCGATGACTCCAAAAAGAATAACAAGATCTTTTGCTTTCATGACGCCGCCTCCTCCCGTAGTATTATGATGATTTCACGCGCCCCTTCATTTTATATACGTATGCCAACACTTCCGCCACAGCTTGGAACAAGTCTGCCGGAATAACATCTCCGATTTCTGCCCGCTCGTATAAAGCCCTGGCTAATGGCTTATTTTCCATGGTAACGACCCCGTTCTCTTTGGCAATCTCTTTGATGCGAAGCGCGACATGATCCATCCCTTTAGCGATGATCTTTGGCGCCTCCATCTTTGTTGCATCATATTTAAGAGCAATTGCAAAGTGGGTAGGGTTTGTAATAACGACATCGGCTTTGGGTACTTCCTGCATCATTCGCTGCAGTGCCATTCTGCGCTGCCGCTCACGAATGCGTCCTTTTATGATCGGATCCCCTTCCGATTTCTTATATTCATCCTTAATGTCTTGTTTAGACATTTTTAAGCTCTTGTTATGCTCAAAGCGTTGATAGAAAAAATCAGCTAACGCAAGTACAGCTAAAACGGCTCCAATCTGAATGCCTAAAGTCACTGTTAAACCTGCGGTAAAGGTAAATATTTGTTGAATCGGCAAGCTGGCCAGCACCAATATGCGGTCCCATTCTTTCCATATGGCCGAGAATACTAAAATTCCTATAATTAGCAGCTTTAAAACGCTTTTTAAAAATTCAACAACCGTTCTCATCGAAAAAATTTGTTTAAATCCATTAATAGGATTGATCTTGTTAAATTTCATCTTGAGAGGCTCGCCCGTTAAGAGAAAACCAAATTGCACGACATTTCCTAGTATCGCGATAATAAAGGCTACCCCAAAAATCGGTGCTAAGATAAACAGTAATTCTAAAGTAATGTCTGTAAAAAAGGTCATCACATTACCTGTCGTTAACTCCATCAGCAGCCAATCCTCGAAGAGATTGCCGAACAGCATCAGAATATGCTGTTTATAAAAGCCGCCTAACATAATGAAGCTCAAAAAAGTAAACATCATTATTAATGTGCCCGGCAAGTCTGCCGATCTGGCAATTTGCCCTTTTTTTCTTGCTTCATCCCGCTTCTTCGGTGTTGCTTGTTCAGTCTTCTCCTGACTAAATAATTGAAGATCAAGCTCCAGGCGGTAAGTACGCACGGGTAGCAGCCTCCTATTGCCCGCCAGGCGGTCCTTGCACAATACCGAAAAGCTGCTCCAACGATTGAAACATGATGGAGAACAATCTCTCGAATATGCTTGCAAGACCTGGCATTAACAAAATAAGCAAAATCATGCCAATAATAAGCTTAAGCGGAATTCCGATAACGAATACATTGTATTGCGGCGCAGTCTTCGTTAAAAAACCAAGGCCTGCATCGGTCAAAAACATGGCAACGATTAAAGGTGCGGCTATTTGAATAGCCAGCAGAAACGTATTGCCAACGACGCGCGTCAGGAAATCGGTTATACTGCCGTTCATTAGCCTGCTAAACCACTCATTGGATAATGGCATCCATTCATAGCTGTCCATCAAACCGGTTAACAAGAAATGATGACCGTTCATCATCAGAAAGATGACGATGAGCAGCATGTACTTGAAGTTACCCAGAAGCGGAGCAGATGTGCCTGTATGAGGGTCAACAATGTTAGCCATTGCAAAACCAACTTGAAGGTCCATGACGGCGCCTGCCGTCTGGACGACCGAAAAGAATAAATAAACGACATAACCCATCAAGACGCCTATTAATATTTCTCGCAAAACAACAAGGACATATAAAGCATCCGGAACAATCGACTGCTTCATTCCGTATGTCAAAAACACGATGATCGAAATGAAAAAGCCGAGTCCGATTTTAAACATATTTGGTACGCCACGTGAAGAGAAAACAGGAACTACGACGAAAAACGCTGTAATTCGACAAAATATAAGCAAAAAAATAGGAAACCCCTGTACGAACGCATTCATTCACTCACAACCTAACCGATGTAATTATGAAGATTGTTCAGCAGATTGTAAGTGAAGTCGATAACCGTATTTAGAATCCATGGACCAAAAATGATAATGGACACGAAGACGGCTACAATTTTGGGAACAAAAGCTAGCGTCTGCTCTTGAATCTGTGTTGTCGCTTGAAATATACTGACGATTAATCCAACGACCAGAGCAAGAATGAGCATCGGCGCACTGGCTTTCAATACGACGAATACGGCCTCACTGGCCAATCCGATTATGAAATCAGTACTCATTAACAGCCCTCCTTGCTTTTGTCACGTGCTGAAGCTTAGCAGTAAAGATTTTACTATTAAATACCATCCATCAACTAAAACAAACAACAGCAGTTTAAATGGTAGAGAGATCATAACGGGCGGAAGCATCATCATCCCCATCGCCATCAACGTGCTTGCGACGATCATATCTATGATCAGAAACGGAATGAAGATCATAAATCCCATTTGAAAAGCTGTTTTGAGCTCGCTTATCGCATAAGCGGGAACTAGTACCGTTAGCGGAATATCTTCAAACGTTGCCGGCTTCTCGGTTTTTGTATAGTTCATGAAGAGTAATAAATCCTTCTCCCTGGTATGGGAAAACATGAACTTCTTCATTGGTATCGACGCTTGTTCAAACGCTTTGGTTTGTGAGATTTCACCTTTCAAATAAGGCTGAAGAGCCACGTCGTTTACTTGTGAGAACGTCGGAGCCATTATGAAAAAGGTTAAAAACATGGCAAGCCCTATGAGTACCTGGTTTGGCGGCATTTGCTGCGTACCAAGCGATGTTCTAACAAAGCCCAAAACAATGACGATGCGGGTAAAGCTTGTCATCAACACCATAATAGCTGGTGCAATGCTTAAAACTGTTATTAATAGGAGAATGGATAACGCACTCGTTCCAGGCGCTTCGCCGCCACCATCTCCGATGTTAATGGAAACGTCGGGCAGAGGCTCCGCAAATGCTTGATTGTGAAACAACATAGCAAGCAGCTGCACGGTAACGATTGCTATCCACCACTTATTTTTCATCATCCATCAACCGTTCGTTTGTTTTAGAGTCATGAAGTAACGATTCCAATTGTTGTTTGCGGTCGGCTTGCTGATTAAGCTTATTTTGTAACAGATGCTGGAAGGAAGACGCCGAATTCCACTGTTCATTTGACGGCTCTGGTCCAGTAACTTCGTTATGGCTGCGAATTTTGTTGAGCAGCTGTGAGATGACGTTTTGCGGCCAATTTGCTTCCGGTTGGCGCTCAAGCACTGCTATAACGGACTTTATCTGAGCAGGATCATCATACTTATCAATCAGCGTTATGTCCTCGCCAACTCCTACTATGTAAATGCGACCTGCAATTTCTACAACTTGAATCGAGTTATTTTGTCCAAGCGCAACACCGCCGAGTGAACGAAGCGAACGATTCGTTCCCCACGTCCGGTTGCGCTGGGACAACCATTTAATAACGAAAATGATAAGTACGATTACGATGGCGAGCGAGATGATGACCCAAATCAGGCTGCCCGCCAGATTGTTTGATCCCTGGAACACAATCTGTTCCTCATTGTTTGCGGTGCTGCCGTCTGTTGCGGCAGCAGCCGCAAAACCAGGCCAAATCGCCATTCCAAGAGCAGACATCATTGAAATGCGCGAATGTATGTTAAACATAATGTTTATCCTATTGTCCGAGAGTTTTCTTGATCGCTTCAATTACACGATCTGCTTGGAATGGCTTGACAATAAAGTCTTTTGCGCCTGCTTGAATCGCATCAATAACCATTGCTTGCTGACCCATTGCTGAACACATGATAACTTTTGCATTCGCGTCAAGCTTCTTAATTTCTTTCAGTGCAGAGATTCCGTCCATTTCTGGCATCGTAATGTCCATTGTCGTTAAGTCTGGTTTTAATTCCTTATACTTCTCAACCGCCTGCGCCCCATCTGGAGCTTCACCGACGACTTCGTAGCCGTTCTTGGATAAAATGTCGCGAATCATCATGCGCATGAATGCTGCGTCGTCTACGATTAGAATGCGGTTTGCCATCTTTTTTTCCTCCTAGGATGTTATTGCAAATTTTGAATTCGGTCCCATTGGCTTACGATATCGGTTACGCGAACGCCAAAGTTTTCATCGATGACAACAACCTCGCCTTTTGCGATTAATTTGTTGTTTACCAAAATGTCTACCGGCTCGCCTGCAAGCTTGTCCAACTCGATAATGGAACCTTGCGATAATTCCAAAATATCCTTAATTTGCTTCTGGGTCCTCCCTAATTCTACAGTGACCTTAAGCGGTATGTCGAGAAGTAAATTGAGGTTTGTTTCATCAGGCTGAACATAAGGAACGCCGCCAAAATTAGCAAATTGGACAGGCTGAACATTAACGTTACGATTAGCTGCATGACCATAAGTATGCGGCCCAGGAGGCTGCATCGGAATATCATAGCCAGCTGCAGGTGTTTGATAGGGCATAGAAGGCATTTGCTGAACTGGCGGAGCCATATTCATTTGCGGCGGCATCGCATGAATCTGCGCCGCTGCTGCCGTTTGCTGCATTGCCATAGCTTGTTGCTGTGCTGCTGGCGCCACAGGAGCGGCTGCAGGCGTCACAGCAGGTTGGACGGGTTCCTCTTCCGCCACTCCCATTAAAATATCAACCATTTGCTTGGCAAATGCGATAGGCAGCAGCTGCATAATTGTAGAATCAATAAGATCTCCTATCCTCAACCGGAAAGAAATTTTAATGAATAAATCTACCGGCGGCAAATGATCCAAACCGTCTCCGTTGTTTACATCTAAAATATCAATTCCTGGAGGCGAAATGTTAACAAACCGATTGAAAATAGTTGACATCGATGTTGCCGAGGAACCCATCATTTGGTTCATCGCTTCCTGCACGGCGCTAATATGTATTTCATTTAGCTCCTCTAGCGTTACATCACCTGTACCGCCAAGCATCAAATCAGCAATAATTTGTGCGTCCTTCGTCTTGATAACTAGCGAATTAATGCCTTGAAAACCGTCTACATATTGCACGCTAACAGCCACTTGCGGTTTAGGAAATATGTCCGGCAGCTCATCCTTCCTCACAAGAGTAACCTGAGGAGTTGTAATGTCGACTTTCTTGCCCAGCAGCGTAGAAAGTGCCGTTGCTGCGCTGCCGAATGTAATGTTGCCGATTTCGCCTAGCGCATCTTGTTCCAATGAAGACAAGAAATCGGATAGCATCGCTCCATTTGCGGCAGATTGCACCGGCTCCGGTTCATTGGAGGATTGGCGAAGCAATGCATCAATTTCCTCCTGAGACAAATAGTCTTTACTCGTCATAGTCTTCTTCCACTCCTTCGCTGACAATCTCGTCCACTTGAACGGCCAGCCGGTCCTTCACAGATCCCGGACTGCCTATGAACTTAAGCTTTTCTCCAACTTTAATTTTCAGCCCCTCATTGACCGTTTTATTCAATGATATGACATCGCCTACGTTTAATCCGAGAAATTCTTTGATCGTAAGAGCCGATTCTCCTAATTCGGCAACGATCGGAAGCTTTGCTTTACTTACCCGCTGCTCCAATATTTCAACCTCTTCCGGGGCGCGGGCTTTCTTCTGCGAAACGAACCAGTGATGAACAGATAGTCTTGACATAATCGGTTCAATAACAACATGCGGGATACATAAATTGATCATGCCTGTCGTATCGCCAATTTTTGTACTGAATGAAATAAGCGCGATGGTTTCATTTGGCGAAACGATCTGCATGAATTGCGGATTCGTCTCCAATGCTTCCATCCTTGGCGATATATCGATGATCGTTCTCCATGCTTCCTGCAGGCTTTCAAACGTTCTGCTGAAAATCCGCTCCATTACGATCGTTTCTATTTCAGTCAAATTGTTTATTTTTGAAGGTGCCGTTCCTTGTCCGCCTAACATTCGATCCAGCATGGCATAGGCCACGTTCGGGTGAACCTCAAGCACCATTCGACCTTCCAGCGGGTCCGCTTCAAAAATGTTCAAGATCGTCATTTTCGGAATTGAACGAATAAATTCGTCGTATGGCAATTGCTCTACATCCACGACATTAATCTGAACAAAAGTGCGAAGTTGCGCTGAGAAATAGGTTGTCAAATATCGCGCGAAGTTTTCGTGAATGCGGGTCAAACTTCGAATATGATCCTTCGAGAAACGAAGTGCGCGCTTGAAATCATACACACTAACTTTGCGTGTAGGCTCTTCCTTTTTTAAATCCTCAGCATCCATTTCCCCGGAAGATAACGCGGCAAGTAGCGCGTCAATTTCGTTTTGCGATAAAACATCAACCAATTATCTCACCTCCTTCGAGGAATATCGGCAATAACAATTAAAGTTCTGTAATAATAAAGTTCGTGATCTCAACCTTAACCAATTTCCCTTTTGGAATAATCGGATTTATTAAATTCAACAGCTTGGATTCAAGCGCATCTTCGCCTTGGGAGCCTTTAAGTTCATCAGCGGTCATATCCGCTAAAGTGCGGTTAATGATCGGTCTAACTTCAATTTCAAGCAGCTTATCAAATTCTTCTTTTGTTTTCTTGCTGTCAAGCTGGAAAGCAAAGCTAAGTACGACAACATATTCAGGATCTTTCAAATTTCTTCTGAAATCCTTTAGTTCAGACGTTACTTCTACCCGCTCATCGGCGGATAATACTTCCACTTCTATTGTCTCTGTTTCTGCCTTACTCTCTTTCGGATCCGTAAAAAATGATTTAAATAATATAATCGATACAATAGCGATCAGTGTAATGGCTAATAAAATGGTAATTAACCACGGTATCATCTTTTTCATGCTGAGGGACCCTCCGTTTGCTCACTCTTCTGGGCAGCCGCAATGAGGCCTATCGTACGAAGGTACTGCTGGTTTAGCAACAACAGCTCAGCTGACTTTTCCTTCACGACCAGCTTTTTGCCTGTCGTAAGCGTTATAACCGTATCAGCA
Organism: Paenibacillus prosopidis; assembly: GCF_003337375.1. Taxonomy (GTDB): domain Bacteria; phylum Bacillota; class Bacilli; order Paenibacillales; family Paenibacillaceae; genus Pristimantibacillus; species Pristimantibacillus prosopidis. The sequence continues at coordinate 144,118 of NZ_QPJD01000003.1, read as the reverse complement.
GACTCTTCTATCACTTCGATTAGCAGAGCATTTATTATAACTTTTGTTCCATTCAAACGTGTTACGGTAATCATCAGTTACCCCCTCACACCTAGGGGAGGCTCCAAGCCTCCCGCTGGTTATGACTTACCTATCGTTTTAAGTTTACGACCTCTTGCAAGATTTCATCCGATGTCGTGATAATTCGCGAATTCGCTTGGAAACCGCGCTGCGCAACGATCATTTCGGTAAACTCTGCCGTTAGATCAACGTTGGACATTTCAAGCTGGCCTGCAATAATGGCCCCTGTGCCAAGCTCAGGATCTCCTGCGAATGTCAAAAAATCTTCGATTGAAGCATCCGGATTAGCGTTAGCCGTTACCCGGTACATATTGCCGCCCAGCTTCTCAAGACCGCTAGGGTTTACGACCTTTGCTACACCTAGTTGTGCAATCGCTTCTGTACCGTCGGCGGTAACGCCCATAATGGTTCCATCTTGTCCGATCGAGAATGCTGTCACCGCCTCGTCGAGCGTAATCGTTTCGCCTTCAGAGGTTAATACAAAATAACCATCGGATGTAACAAGCTGTCTGTTAGCGTCAAGCGTAAAGTTGCCTGCACGAGTCAGAAGCATTTCAGAATCTTCACTGGCTCTAACTACAAAAAATCCGTCGCCGTCAATGCGCAAATCTGTAGCTTGGTTAGTTGTCATCGCGCTTCCGGCAGTATGTACGGTATCAATAGATCCAATAGAGACGCCCAAACCGATTTGCTTCGAATTAACGCCGCCGCGCACGCCTTCTTCAGGCGCTGTAACGCCCGCGACCGTCTGGCTTAGTATATCCTTGAACATGACGCGACCTGCTTTAAAACCAACCGTGTTGACATTCGCAATGTTGTTACCGATTACGTCAAGCTTCGTTTGAAAGCCGCGCATTCCGGAAACGCCCGAATACATTGATCTCAGCATCGTTCGTAATTCCTCCTAAATAGATGATTTAACGAAAACTCACTTTACTAACGTATACAAAATCTTTAGCTGCTTCAGTCGGTCCACAGCTAAGGCTTCCTTATAGGTCCAGCCTTACGATAATATAATAGCGCTGTCGATTTGAGTAAACACGTTGCTTCTCATCTGTCCGCCATCCATCGCCGTCACAACCGTGCGGCTCGGAACGTTCACAATCATAGCAATATCTCGAAATACAATTAACGAGTCCTGCGCGCCTTTGATTGCTGCTTCTTCAACTGCATTCATTATTTTCGTTAATGATTCTGGCTGTAAATGAATCCCTCGCTCCTGCATACGAAGCTCGGCATGATGACTAAATTTTAATAATTTAGCATCAAGCATATCCCGGAATTCAGTTGATTGCGGCGTACGGCTGACTGCTGTTTTAGTTGGCTGCAGCGGTGTTGATTTAACCGGAAACAGATGACCGATTTTTACACCTTCACTCACTAGGTCTCAGCCCCCTCCGCAGCATTAGCAGAATCAGAGGAATTACTGTCCGTTTCGCTAGTCTTTTCACGCGTTTCCGAAATGGACGTCACATAATCAAGTGCTACCTCAGTAGCGCCAACCGCTGCATACAAGACGCCATCCTTCGAAATAATCGAATCGACAACACCGCTCTTCGTTACGATTTCACCTGCATCGTCATACTCATTCCACTCAATCGATTTGCCGATAAGACTGGAGGCTGAACCGATGTTTTGTCTCATTAACGTAAGCTCAGTTGACATATTCATAAGCTGCTCGACAGAAGTAAACTGAGCCATTTGAGCGATGAAATCTTTATCCTGTAACGGCTGCATCGGATCCTGATTACGAAGCTGCGTAACTAGAATGCTAAGAAACTGATCCTTGCCAAGCGTGTCTGAGCTTTTTTTGGAGGCTGCTGCTTGGACGTTGGACGTACTGTAGTTCGGCCAAACTGTGCGGGTGGAAATGCTGTCTGCCATTTCTGATCACCTCCGTTCTTCCAAGCTATAAGGATCATCCATTGTTAATGTTAAGCTTTTACGTTAATTGCTCTGCCATAACCGAGACCTTGCACTGCAGCTTGTTCCACCATTTCGGATTCAAAAGCAGATTCCACTGAGCCGTCTTCGTCTTTGAACGACTGTCGGTTAGTGAATGACTGTTGATTGCTGCCTTGACCATGCTGCTGGTGAGAAAGCTGTGCGGCGGTTTGTCCTTGCGACACTTCAAGCTTGTCTACCATAAGGCCCTGCGCTTGCAGTGCAGACCTTAGCTGAGCCATCTGATTATCCAGCATGTCCTTCGCCAAAGCAGTATCCGTTTGGAAAATAGCGGTCAGTATGCCATTTTGCATCGTAATGCGCACATCGACTTGTCCAAGATGCTCCGGGTATAACATCAGCTTGGCTTCTGAAACCCCGTTTAATGTCGATACATCAAACTTCTGAACAATTAAACCTGTCATCGATTGTGCGAACTCATCTGCGACTACGAAAGACGTTGCGGTCGCTGCATTCTGTACGAGCGGGGCTGCTCCCCGGATTGTCTCAGAATGGCTTGAACCTAATTGCATTTGCGGAATTGCTTCAATCGTTTGCCCTGTCACTTCAGCTTCAACTTCAGTTTCTAGTTCGTTGCTATTTATAGTAGTAGAAAGAAATGCCGGATGTACCGTTTGCTGCGATAAGCGCTGCAGAAGAGTACTGACCTCTGCTTGCGGAACGCTCTGAGCTGTAAACAGTTGTTGTGTAAGAGACGTCGATTTCGTTTGAGACTTATATGTATCCACCGGCCCGCCTTCCAAAATCGCTGTTAAAGCTTGCAGCTGCTGACCTACCAGAAAATTCGGTTCCTGCTGCCCGACACGTTTAACGCTGCCTTGCTGAAGCCATGCTTGAAGTTGAAGCAGTACGTCCTGTATATCGCTCTTAACATTTGCTGTGCTCATGACAGCCGAATCAGAAGACGAATTATCGTCAGCGATATTCGCCAGCGAAGCCGATTGTTGAACGATTGTTACCGGTGCGCCAAGAAGTGCGAGCAATGCAGTCATCTGGTCAAGAGCCGCTTCCAGCTGTTTAAGCTGTTGCTCCTCTTCAACTAGTTGTTCCTCTTCCTCCGCATCAGGTGTTTCAAGTTGTTCAATCAAACCATCTATAATAGTCAGAAGTTCAGAGATAGTTGGTGCGACTGTAACGCCTTCATTTGCAGCAGCATTTGTATTTCCTGCTTTCGCTATTACTTGTACAAGTTGAACATTTTCCGAAACTGCTGCTTCACCATTGATATGATGAATTAATGTTTGCTGGAATGCAGCGCCGTTTGCTGATTTTCCAACCTGGGCGTTGTTTGTTGACTGAACTTGCGGCTGCGCACTCGCGATTTGCGGAATCATCATTTCCATTTTTCTCACCTCCCTTCCAATGTGGGGTTCAGAAGGATCCATCAAAAAATTAGCTGCCGGTCATCAGCTTGGAAACAAGCTGAGCAGTAGTCGTTTCATTGATTGCCGACATTTCCGCGATTATGACTGAACGAGTTTGATCGTCTACCGCATTAAGAATGCGAAGCACTTTACTTGGACTTACTTCAACCATTTTAATCAGAAGCTCTCCTGCACTCTTGGCATCCATTGCTGTAAAAGTTGCACTTAGTTGCTCTTGATCGAGTACGGACGAGACAGGTTTTGTGTTACTCGTCTCCTGTGCGTTTAACCTCGCCTGTAGTGCTGAAATTTGCATATCCTTTGCTGTCACATTATCTTTAAGCATCATTGCAACGTCGGCAGCCGTTTGCGGATTCATTTTCTCCATAATGCGAACCCGGTCATCTGCGCGCATATTCGCAAATACAAGCACCATTTCCTCAAGCGTCATACTTTGTAAAATCGGCGCAGCTTTACTTGGTGTAATTTTGGAAAACATACTCGACAACTCTACGATTTTCGCCTGGTACTGCTCATCCTTAAGCAATTCCTCATCATTGACGCGTTTAAGCTGGTTATTATCGCTTTCCAAATCTTTGATCGCTTGCTCCAGCGTCGTCTTCGTTTGATTAGCAGCAGCCAACTCGCCTTGAATAGCAGTTAGCTTCGCTTGAAGATCCGCGATCTTCGCTGACATATTTGCTGTTTTCAGCTCGTCATCATTAAGCGCGCCGTCTGCAACATTTGGCTCAGGAAGTACGTCTTTCAAGAACGGAACTGAATTTCCAGCTTCAAGAATTTTGTTGCGAAAATCAATATTAAAGAGGGTATACAATACGCCTAGTAATACAATTGCAAATAATATCGGCGTCATCAAAAACATTAATCGTTCCATTGCACTGTAGCCTTGCTTTTCCATATCCGAACCCGCCAATTTCATTCACTCCCTCTAGCCGGCGTCTCACATCACGTTATGGGGTTGATAGCATGAAACGGACGCTTGTCAGCTCATCCAGTTCATTCTGCTCCTTAATTTGCAAAGCATACTGGAACCGATCGCGTGCATGATCTTTTGCTTTAAGCCAAACCTTCTCGTCCTTCATTTTGTCAGAAAGCTTCAATCTGCACTGCTCTACTTCCTTTTGCGCATGCTTCACATCTGTCTGTTTGTTCATAATACAGGTTACTAAGTGGTCTAAATAGTGCTGGACGAGCTGAAGCTCGGACAGCGGCACAGCCGATTGAGAAGCATCGTGCAGCTTTTGCTCCCATTCCCGCTGCTTCTCGCGCAATTGCTCAAGCGACTGCTCTTCCGAAGCAAGCGCTCCAATTGCGGATGAAAGGATCCATTCTGCCTGTGTCTTTTCACTTGATTTCAAATCGACTATCTTTTGAAACGAATAGCGAAACGATGCCATCTACCCTGTTCAACTCCTGTAGAAATCGGTAATTAAACGATGCTGCGCTTCTTCTAGACTCACCTTTTCATTCGTTTTCTGCTTTGTATAGCTCTGGATAGAATCAATATATTGAAGCGCCAAATCAATTTCTTGGTTTGAACCTCGCTGGTACGCCCCTATATTGATTAAGTCTTCCGAATCTTTATGTATAGACAGCAGTTTTTTTAATTCATTCGCGGCATCTTGTTGTTCTTCCGTTATGATCTCCTTCATAACCCGACTAACAGAAGCTAACACATCGATCGCTGGAAAATGTCCCTTATGGGCTAAATGTCTGCTGAGCACAATGTGGCCATCCAATATGCCGCGAACGGCATCCGCAATCGGCTCATTCATATCGTCACCATCGACGAGTACGGTATAAAAAGCTGTTATCGAGCCTGTTGGACCAGTTCCTGCCCGCTCCAGCAGCTTTGGAAGGGCAGCGAATACGGAAGGCGTATAACCGCGAGTAGCCGGCGGCTCGCCTATTGCTAGACCTACTTCACGCAGCGCCATTGCATATCTGGTGACGGAATCCATCATCAGCATGACATTGAGACCGCGATCGCGGAAATACTCAGCAATCGACGTCGCAATCAAAGCGCCCTTCATCCGTATTAATGCCGGTTGATCTGAAGTAGCAACGATAACGACAGAACGCGCGAGGCCTTCAGGACCAAGATCCTTCTCGATAAATTCAAGCACTTCTCTGCCGCGCTCGCCGATTAAGGCTATTACATTCACATCTGCAGAAGTGTTACGAGCGATCATGCCTAACAGCGTACTTTTACCGACACCGGAACCGGCAAAAATACCTACGCGTTGACCGCGTCCGACTGTAAGTAAACCATCAATGGCTCGAACGCCGATTCCAAGCGGCTCAACGACGCGCGGTCGCTTTAAAGGATTACTTGGCTCGTTATGTGTTGAGTAATGCGGCATACGCCTAGGCAAGAACGAGCCGTCAAGCGGATTTCCTAATCCGTCAAGTACTCTACCAAGCAATTCGGAACCGACCTGTACGGTTAGAGGCTTCCCTGTTCCTACAACATCACAGCCTGGACTAATCGAATGGAGATCGCCCAAAGGCATCAATATGACTTTGTTATCACGAAATCCGACAACCTCGGCTTTCAGCGGCTTGGCGCCTTTCGAAGGGTAGATGAAGCAAACATCGCCAATGCTTGCGTCAGGTCCTTCCGATTCGACCGTGAGTCCGATGACCTGCGTTACCTTACCATTTACCCGGACAGGATCCAGAGGCTGCAGATGTTCGATGTATTTCAATACATCAAGATTATTCACCAGCATCAGCATGACCTCGTTCTTCCCCGCTGTGATGGGCCAGGTGGATTAACTCTCGTTTAATCTCAGCTAACTGGGTGTCAATGCGTGCGTCAATGCTTCCATAAGCCGAACGAATAACACATCCGTTGTCTATTACCGTAGAGTCGGGCAATATTTGCAATTCAGCTTGCGAATCTATTGCAAAATGAAGCTCTTCTCTCGCCGCTTGAACAAAAGCTAGTTGTCCCGGAGCGACGCACAAGGTGATGACACCCTGCTCCCTGCGCCTTGATAGTGATTTGCGAATGAGCTCAATAGCCATCTCCGGCGCAAGCGTAAGCTGCTGACCAATTATTTTCTCAGCTATCGCGCAGCTTAAGTCAACCAAAAAAGGTTCTGCTTCTTGTATAATTTGCTCACGCATTTCATAAGCAGCCTTCAGTACGGCAGATGCTTCTGTTAGCCTCTGCTCCCACTTTTCTTGAAGCGCAATCTCTGATTGAGCGGCTCCTTCGGCATACCCGAGCTCGTAGCCAGCCTGTCTTGACGCTTCAAATGCAGTCTCATCCTCCGAACGCTTCTGCAGCCACCATGCTTCAATCTGCTGCTCCGCCTCGGTAATGAGCTGTTCGCTTGTTTGAGCGGCTTCACGAAGCCGTTCTTCGGCAAAAAGCTGAGCATCATTTAAAATTTGATCTCGCAGAGTAATGGTCTCTTCATCAGGAACCGGCTCGGCATCAATAAGCTCTTCCTCTACTGCGACTGTCTGCATATTGCGTTGATGCAACCACTGCAATTGCTTTAGTTGTTCAATAGAAACGACACTTGAAGATTTAATCAAATTAGACAATGATATCATCTCCTCCGCCGCGTGCGATGATGATTTCACCAGACTCTTCTAATCTGCGAATCGTAGCAACGATGCGGGTTTGAGCTTCTTCTACATCGCGAAGACGAACGGGTCCCATAAATTCCATTTCTTCCTTGAACGTTTCGGCCATACGCTTCGACATATTGCGGAATATCGCTTCCCGCACCTCTTCGCTCGCAACCTTGAGCGCCAGCTGCAGATCGGCATTCTCGATATCACGAATGATGCGCTGAATGGAACGGTTATCGATGTTGACAATATCTTCGAATACAAACATTCTTTTCTTGATTTCTTCTGCAAGCTCCGGATCTTGAATTTCGAGTGCGTCCAAAATCGTACGTTCCGTGCCTCGGTCAACACCATTCAAAATTTGTACGATTGAATCGATACCGCCGGCATTTGTGTAATCCTGCGTAACGGTAGCAGACAGCTTTTGCTCGAGCACCCGCTCCACCTGTGAAATGACTTCCGGTGAGGTGCTGTCCATTAAAGCAATTCTTCTTGCTACATCAGCTTGCTTATCTTGCGGAAGCGAAGAGAGAATATGCGATGATTGCTCCGATTGTAAATACGACAATACGAGTGCAATTGTCTGCGAATTCTCATTTTGAATAAAGTTCAAAATTTGTGTAGGCTCTGCTTTTCTTGCAAAATCAAAAGGCCTTACTTGCAAGGTAGCCGTTAGACGATTGATAACCTCTAGCGCTTTTGTTTCACCTAGCGCCTTCTCCAAAATATCTTTTGCGTATGAGATACCGCCTTGCGTAATATACTCCTGCGCTAAACAAATTTGGTGAAACTCACCTAAAATCGTTTCACGGTCCAAGTTATCAACTTTACGGACATTGGCAATTTCCAATGTCAGCTGCTCAATCTCTTCATCGCGTAAATGTTTAAATATTTGTGCCGAAACTTCAGGCCCAAGCGTAATTAGCAATATGGCCGCTTTCTGACGTCCCGTTAATCCTTGGAGCGTTTTTGACAATTGAACCACCTCTATTCATCAACAAGCCAAGTGCGAAGAAGATTAACGAATTCATCCGGTTTCCGTTTGGCAAGTGTTTCAAGATTTTTGCGGGCTTGACTCTCATTACTGACGCTATCAAAATCAAGCGACGGGTATTCCACTTTCGTAGGAGCAGCCAATTCGATCTCTTCTTCTGCTGCTTCTTGCTTACGCCTGCGAATGAGCAAAAATACGAGTCCTCCGATTACTGCGAGTGCTGCAACTCCGATACCGATAATCCAAGGCATCGATAAACCGCTTGTTTGAGAGGAATTGCCTGCAGCGAACGTACGTGCAATTAGCGATACTTTCTTAGCCATCAACGCATCATCATTAACATCCTGACCGGAATCAGCCAGCTGAGCGCGTACCAATGCAGTCAAATATGTCATAATTGCAGCTTTACTTGCATCGTCATTCAATTCTGTCTCTTCAATGCCGATACTAATAGAGAGGTCCTTTAATACGAATGGTCCGGACTCTATACTGTTATTAATTCGATTGACTTCATAATTGCGAATTTGCGAGCTCGTTTCCGCAGAGCTTTCATTGGTAGAAGCTGCTTCATAGCCGGGTACGTCCGTTTCTCCTGTACCTGCTACACCGCCTGCTTGTCCCGTTTGACCCGTCGAGGCGCTGTTGTTGATTTCTTCGCTAATAACAATTCCGTTATTATTGTTGTTATCAAGCGGTTTAACCAGGTTTTCCTGCGTCAGCTTCTTATCGAAATTCATGCTGCTTGATACTTGAATGACTAAATTGTCAGGTCCTACAATTGGACCAAGAAATTGCTGTATGCTCTTCTTCAGTTCCGTTTCGTATTTGCGCTGGATTAAAAATTGCGACTCCACTGCGTCCGTATTTCCTGCTGTAACTCCGCCAGCTTCTGAGGATAACAATTCGCCTTCAGGGCTTGTGATCGTAACATCAGCTATAGCCAAGTTTGGCACTGCCGTTTTGACTAAGTTATAGTAGCCGTCTATTTCCTTCTGACTAGGACGATAGCCCGCAGCGAACGTCATCATAATCGATGCCGATGCGCGTTCTGCTTCTTCAGGCGTTAAAAACACGCTTTCTTCCGGCAAATTTACTAGTACGTTGGAACTCTCTACACCCTTCATGCCATTTAACAACTGCTGAATCTCACCGTTCAAAGCATTTAAATATTTGACGTTGAACTCATTTTCAGTCGATCCAAACTGGGATGAGCTTGCGTTAAAGGCTTCAAAGCCTATCGAACCGTTTTGCACGAGACCTTGAGAGCCTACATCCACTTTAATGCGGGATGCGACCGCGCTCGGAACAGAGATGCTTTTTCCATTGCCGCTAAGCTCATAAGGAATTCCGTTGCCGTCTAAGTAAGTCATGATGGCTGCTGCATCGGTCGTATCCAAATTTTGAAACGCAATTTCGTATTCCGTTCTCGAAAACACGATCGTGAGCAAAATAATGGTTAACAAAAGCCCACTAATTGATGCCCCCAGCCATATTTTTTGTTTTCTGCCCATTTGGCCCCAAAATTGTGTGAGCCTTCCTCTATATTGGGCGATTCTTTCGTTCACATTGTCACCTCACCCAAATGCTTTACTAGGTCAAAAGTACGATTAAATTTGCATCCGCATTATTTCCTGATAGGCTTCGACTACTTTGTTGCGGACTTGTGAGGTAAGCTGCAAGCTAAGCTGCGCTTGCTCTGAAGCGATTAGCACTTTCGTGACATCTACCTGACCGACCAAATATTTATCGTTTAGTTTATGTACGTTCTGTTCTTGGGCGCTCACGTTATCAATCGCAGTTTGTAAATAATGCCCGAACGATTGCGTTAACTCTGCCGGAGTCGCTTGTTGAATCGGTTTCGATTCAATTAGTTTTGACGTTCCTATCTGGCTGAGCGACATCGGTTGTATCATCAAAATCCCCCCGTTATCTCAGTTTACTTACCAATTTCGAGCGCTTTTACAAACATGGACTTCGTAGCGTTGAGTGCGGTAACATTCGCTTCATAGGAACGGGTTGCTGCAATCATGTCCACCATTTCCTTCGTAACATCCACATTCGGCATATTCACATATCCGTTTGTGTCTGCATCTGGATGCGTAGGATTATACACAAGCTTGGTTGGTGAGTGATCTTCTTTAATCTTCGTTACCTTAACACCTTGTGCGGCCGAGTTACCCTCTAACTGCTGCGACAGTACGCTTGAGAACGACTGCTGCACCGGTTCCATTACGACCATCTTCCGCTTGTAAGGTTGAAATTGTCCGTTTACGAAACTGCCGCGAGTCGTTTCCGCATTTGCTATATTTGACGAAATCACATCCATTCGCAGACGCTGCGCAGTTAAAGCAGAAGCGCTAATATCAAATCCTGTTGACAATTTCACCGTTAGCTTCTCCCCTCGATTGCCGTACGCATCATTCTTACGTCATGATTAATTTGTTGGATATACAAGTTATAGCTTAACTGATTTTTAGCAAGTAATGACATTTCACGATCGATATCGACATTATTTTCATTATTGTTCATCGAAGTTGTTTCGTCGGTAATAACCATGGCTTTCGGCATAACTGCTGATCCAGTTCCGATCGCAATATGCTTCTGATCGGTCCTATTCCCTGTCAAATGTCCTGGTTTATTACCGCCCATCGACTGCTCCAACAACTCTTCGAATAATACCTCAGAACGTTTAAAATGCGGCGTATCACTGTTAGCCACATTGTTGGAAATGACGCGTTGCCGCATTTCTGCTGCTTGAAGCGCACCTTCCATTCTTCCAAATGCAGCGCCATTCAACAAATTCATGTAGTTTCACCCTTTTTCTTAGAAGTTCTATTTACCTATTCAACAGAATTTTCCTCATTCCTGCTGCATTCGACATTAAATATTAAAAAAATGAGGAACGTGTGTCGATTTTTGCCGACATCATAATATTCAACAATTTCCTAATTTATTACAATAAGAAAAAAGCCCTATCTTTTATAAAAGATAGGGCAAAAATAATCTGAACGTCCCAGATTTACGATTTTATTTTATCTAATTCCTGCAACAACTGGTGATTTAGTATTTTAATATAGGTCCCCTTCATACCTAAGGATCTAGTTTCAATAACTCCAGCGCTTTCTAACTTGCGAAGAGCATTCACTATTACTGAACGCGTAATCCCAACTCTATCAGCAATTTTCGATGCCACGAGCAAGCCTTCCTTACCGTCCAGCTCCTCGAATATGTGCTCCACTGCTTCCAACTCACTAAATGACAATGAGCCGACTGCAACCGCGACGACGGCCCGGCTTCGAACTTCCTGCTCAATTTCTTCGGTTCGTTCACGTAAAATCTCCATGCCTACGATCGTCGAGCCATACTCTGCAAGCACGAGATCATCATCATCGAAAGCGCCGGACTGACGAGTGAGCACTAATGTACCTAAGCGATCCCCCCCACCAATGATGGGAACAACCGTCATTATTTCCTGATCGCCTAAACGGGGAAATGTCTCATAAATGCCCGAATCAGGCTTAACATTCGTCATAGACTCCTGCATATCCAAAAAACGAACATTACTTTCCTGAGGAAAGCGCAGCTCTTCAGCCGATAGCGAACGTATAAAATCATGATCATACACGTCGACTGCTGCACAGCCAAGTATTTTCCCTTTACGGCTTACGACAAATACATTCGTTTGTATGGTCGTACAAAGCACTTCCGCCATTTCTCTGAAACTAAGCGCTTTGCCGGCCGCTCGTTGCAACAACCGGTTAAGCGTTCTTGTTTTTGTAAGTAAAGTCATTCTAATGCCTCCCAAAACTCATAACAACTACAATATATATTGACTTAAATCTCGATTTTGCGCAATGGTTCCCAGTTTTTCCTTAACATATTCAGGTGTAATCGTCATTTTCTCGAGTGACAGCTCAGGCGCTTCAAACGACAAATCTTCAAGCAGCTTTTCCAAAATCGTATGCAGCCTGCGCGCCCCGATATTTTCAGTGTTGCGATTCACGTCCGCAGCAATTGAAGCCAGCTCGCGAATCGCCTCATCCGAAAACTCAATTTGTATGCCTTCAGTCTCCAGCAGTGCTGCATATTGCTTTGTCAGAGCATTTTTGGGCTCCTTCAAAATACTTACAAAATCATCCAAGCTTAAACTTGTCAGCTCTACCCGAATCGGGAAACGTCCCTGAAGCTCGGGAATTAGATCTGAAGGTTTGGCAACATGAAAAGCGCCCGCAGCTATAAACAGAACATAGTCAGTTTTAACCGGGCCGTACTTTGTCATAACAGTCGATCCTTCAACAATAGGTAAAATGTCGCGCTGAACGCCTTCCCTTGATACATCCGGACCTGATCCGCGTGAAGGACTTGCGATTTTATCGATTTCATCTATGAAGATAATACCCGACTGCTCAGCTCGAATAATCGATTCGGATATGACATCATCCATATCGATTAATTTGTTCGCTTCCTCCAAAATCAACGCCTTGCGCGCTTCTTTTATAGGGAGCTTGCGTTTTTTGGGCTTCTTCGGCATCAGCTGACCGAATAGCTCATGCATATTCATTCCCATACCTTCCGGACCTTGGCCTGAGAGCATATCCATCATATTGGGGGAGGAATCCTCCACCTCAATTTCAATGATCTCATTCTCGAGCTTGCCGGCAGCCAGCTGCTCCTTGATTTGCGAACGTTTTTGAATCAGCCCCTGATCTGCCTCAGGCTCTGCCGCTTCCTCCTGCGACTGCTGCTGATTTCCAAACAGCATTTCGAACGGATTTTTTTGCGACTTCGCTTTCGCCGCTGAAGGGGCCAGGAGCAGAACGATTCTGTCATTCGCAAGCTTCTCTGCTCTGTCCTTTACCTTTTCGGTTTTTTCCGTCTTCACCATCCGAATCGATATTTCTACCAAATCCCTTACCATTGATTCTACATCGCGTCCGACATAGCCTACTTCGGTAAACTTTGTTGCCTCGAGCTTAACGAATGGCGCTTTTACCAGCTTCGCCAAACGGCGTGCGATTTCCGTTTTGCCCACACCGGTTGGCCCGATCATCAAAATATTTTTCGGAACGATTTCATCGCGCAGCGTTTCATCAAGCAAGCTTCTGCGGTAACGATTACGCAGTGCAATCGCGACTGAACGTTTTGCCTGCTTTTGACCGACAATATACTTATCGAGCTCCGCTACGATCTGACGCGGCGTCAGTGCATCATTTCCCATTTTTAAAACCCCTCCGCTTTATACTCGTTTATATGACCCTCCGAAGCTTCGCACACTAACAAAAACCTTCATTCGATTTATACGATCTCTTCTACGATAATATTATTATTGGTAAAAACACAAATTTCGGCAGCGATTTCCAATGCGGATCTTGCAATATCTTTTGCTTCCATTCCCGTTGCGTGACGCTTGAGCGCTCTTGCAGCCGACAATGCGAAGCTTCCTCCCGAACCGATAGCTAAAATGCCGTCATCCGGCTCTATAATCTCACCATTACCCGAAATAAGCAACAGTCCGCTATGGTCCATAACCAGCATCATCGCCTCTAGCCTGCGCAAAATACGGTCAGAGCGCCAATCCTTTGCAAGCTCGACAGCCGAACGCTGTAAATTCCCATGATGTTCCTCAAGCTTTGCCTCAAACTTTTCAAATAACGTAATGGCGTCAGCAACTGAACCGGCAAACCCCGCAATGACTTGACCGCGGTATAGCCTTCTTACTTTTTTCGCTTGATGCTTCATCACCATGCTGTTCCCGAAAGTCACCTGTCCGTCTCCTGCAATTGCGCCTTTGCCCTCATGCCGAACGGCGCAAATCGTCGTCGCGTGAAATTGCATTTCCATCGCCTTGCCTCCTCTATTTTCATGATTGAAAGTAATACGATTTCAATACGGTCAGCTACTGCAAATGTTCCCGTTTAAATTGTTCTATGCCTTCCAAAGCGCGATTCGCAATCATTTCGTTCTTTTCCTTCTTGTTGCGAATCTTTTTCTCAAGCGGCGGGAATAATCCGAAATTGGCGTTCATCGGTTGGAAATGTTTAAAATCTGCAGTCGTAATATAGTTGGCCATGCTTCCTAATGTCGTTTGCTCAGGCAGCACTACGGGCTCGAGACCGCGTGCGAGCCTTGCCGCGTTTATACCTGCAATTAGTCCCGATGCCGCCGATTCGACATAACCTTCTACCCCTGTCATTTGGCCGGCAAAAAACAACGTATCCCGGTTGTTCAGCTGGTATGTAGGCTTAAGCAGCCTTGGAGAGTTAATAAATGTATTGCGGTGCATAACGCCGTATCGTACGAATTCCGCATTTTCCAGTCCTGGTATCAGCGAGAAAACTCGTTTTTGTTCGCCCCATTTCAGATGGGTTTGAAAACCGACAAGATTGTATAACGTCCCTGCCGCGTTATCCTGACGCAGCTGAATAACGGCATGCGGCAGCTTGCCAGTGTGCGGATTAATAAGACCTACAGGCTTCATTGGTCCAAACAACACCGTTTGCTTACCTCTGCTCGCCATTACTTCAATTGGCATGCAGCCTTCGAAATATACTTCCTTCTCAAATTCCTTAAGTTCTGCCGTCTCGGCCGTAGTGAGCGCCTCATGGAAAACGTCGAACTCCTCTTCCGTCATCGGACAGTTCAGATAAGCAGCCTCACCTTTATCATAGCGTGAAGCCAGATACACTTTGTTCATATCTATTGAATCTTTTTCTACAATTGGAGCGGCAGCGTCGTAAAAATAAAAATACTCTTCGCCCAGCAGCTCGCGAATTTGCGAGGACAAGCCCGGTGCTGTTAATGGACCGGTTGCAATGACGACAATGCCGTCTGCCGGAATATCCGTTACTTCTTCGTTGCGAACCTCGACGAGTGGATGGTCATGCAGCTTCCGTGTAACTTCACCGGAAAATCCGTCACGGTCAACGGCAAGAGCTCCGCCTGCCGGTACAGCATGCTGGTCGGCACAGCTCATTATAAGCGAGTCCAGTTGACGCATCTCTTCCTTTAACACACCTACCGCGTTCGTCAGTCCGTTTGCGCGTAAGCTGTTGCTGCACACAAGCTCTGCGAATTGATTTGTATGATGAGCCGGCGTTTTCGTAACCGGGCGCATTTCATATAAAACGACGGGAACTCCCTGCGATGCGATTTGCCATGCGGCTTCACTTCCTGCAAGACCAGCTCCGATGACTGTTACTTTTTGTGGTTGCGACAAAATAGGTTCAATCCCTTCTGTATTTTTTCACCCTGCCCTCAAGGGTTCTATCCAAACCTTTAAAGGATTCAATCCAAACCTTTAAAGAACTCTAACCAAACCTTAAAGGCTTTTAACCAACTTTCAAAAGAATTTTCGAACCCTCCCAAACCTCCCTTCCAAGGGAGGGCCTAGGAGGTCGCTGCCCTCTGGACACCCGAATCCGTAAGAACGTGGGAGAGAAAAAGGTGCGATGCTGTACATTTGGTTCGGTGAGCGCTTTCGTCCCTTCGGGACACGCTTTACTTTTGGTGCAACTGATTTGGGCGACTTGAGCGTTTAGAGCTTTTAGAGCCATTAGTTGAAATGCATCAATCATTCGGGTGAATTAGCAGCCTGTTTATACCTGCACCTACCAATAACGGTATAGATGGGCTTTATTGGGCTGGATATAGCTTGTTTTTATAAATTAACGGTAATTTGTAGTCTTATTTTATGTATAGGGGCTATTTAACTCAAAACGATGTTGAAGGAGCAAAATAAGACCAGCAAATACCGTTATATTTTCATTGATTGGTTTTTTTGATGAAATAACGCCTTATGTTACCCTTATCATCGAGCGATTGATCAGTTTGCTGTAGATGCATATTAAATGTTTTCCAGTAATTGGATACCATCTGTACCGTCAGCCTCGTATTTTCTGACACAGGCTTATCGATGGTTAAACCCTCCCGAAGCGGGAGGGTCGTTCATGCTGATTGATCAAATAAACTAGCTCGTATAACAACGGTGTCCTCCCTGTTAAAAGGGAGGACGGGGTGATGCTGCTGAATTGGGTAGATAAGCTTAGCAATCGGCTGCTTCCATGTAGGTTAGCCGTTCTCCATATCATGCTCATCTTCGTCCGGAACCTCTTCGGAATAGTCGCATGATGGACATTGCAGCTTTACGCCGTTGCGGTTTCGCTTCTCTACGAGCATGGAATCGCATTGCGGACAAGGCTTGCCAGTCGGTTTGTCCCACGAAACATAATCACAGCCCGGATATTGATCACAGCCGTAGAAAATACGTCCTTTTTTGCTGCGTCTCTCGATAATCTTCCCTTGGGCGCATTTCGGGCATGTAACTCCAATATCTTTGACGATAGGCTTCGTATTACGGCAATCCGGAAAACCGGAGCAGGCAAGAAACTTTCCGAATCTACCCATTTTGTAAACCAGGTGAAGTCCGCATTTTTCGCAAAGTTCATCGGATACTTCATCTTGTATTTCAATTTCCTTCATTTCATCCTCGGCTACTTCAAGCCGCTTCTCAAACGATTCGTAAAAGGTTGCAAGTACCTTTACCCAATCCTCCGTGCCTTCCTCAACATTGTCGAGATTACCTTCCATATTGGCAGTAAATTCGGCATCGAGAATTTCCGGGAAAAATTCTTCCATCAGCTGAATAACGAGATCGCCAAGCTCTGTTGGAATGAATTTTTTCTCTTCCATAGCCACATAACCGCGTTTCTGAACGGTTTCCAGCGTTGGAGCGTACGTACTTGGACGTCCTATCCCGAGCTCCTCAAGTGTCTTTACGAGTCTTGCTTCCGTATAGCGCGGCGGCGGCTGCGTAAAGTGCTGCTTTGGATCAATCGCTTCAGAGTTAATAACTTCCCCTACTGCCAGCGGCGGTAAAAACTTATGCTCCTCTACCGTACCGTCATCATTTCCTTCAACATACACCTTCATGAAACCGGCAAACTTCACTTTAGAGCCAGCTGCTCTAAAAACCGTATCGCCTGCCTGCAAATCCACCGTCATCGTATCAAGCACAGCTGACTGCATTTGACTCGATACGTAGCGCTCCCAGATAAGCTTATATAAACGAAGCTGATCACGGCTCAGAAACGGCTTCATCGATTCCGGATCACGCATAACCGAGGTCGGACGAATCGCTTCATGCGCATCCTGTGCATTACTATTTTTCTTTGTATATACTCTGGGTTGCTCCGGTACGAAGGCTGCACCGTATTTATCCGTTATATAAAGGTTCGTTTCCTCTTGCGCTACAGGGGATATACGGGTTGAATCGGTTCTCATATACGTAATTAAACCGACTGTACCCTCTTTGCCGAGCTCAACGCCCTCATACAGCTGCTGAGCAACTGACATCGTTTTGGAAGCCCGAAAGCCTAGCTTTCTTGCCGCCTCCTGCTGCAAAGAGCTCGTTATGAAAGGTGGCGCTGGATTGCGGAGACGTTCTTTCTCTCTGACATCGGACACGGTGAAGGGACTTCCCTTCATCGCGCTGAGCACTTCCTGAACATCTGCTTCTTTGCCCAGCTCGCGCTTCTCGCCGTTAACTGAATAATATTTCGCATCGAAAGGAATACCGGAATGGCTTAGCTTAGCCGTAATCGACCAGTACTCTTCTGGCACGAAAGCATCGATTTCATTCTCACGGTCGATGATGAGCTTCACAGCGACCGACTGCACACGCCCGGCCGACAAGCCCTTTTTAACTTTTTTCCAAAGCAACGGGCTTATTTTATAACCGACCAACCGATCCAAAATACGCCTTGCTTGTTGTGCATTCACTAAATCCATATTGATTTTACGCGGAGTTTTGAACGCATCCTTAACCGCTTGCTTCGTTATTTCATTAAATACAACGCGGCATGTATCTGTTTCATCGAGCTCCAAGTAGTGAGCCAAGTGCCAGGCAATCGCTTCTCCTTCGCGATCCGGATCGGCCGCCAGATAGACGTGTTTCACTTTTTTGCTGGCATCCTTCAATTCCTTTAGGACACTGCCTTTGCCGCGTATCGTTATATATTTTGGATTAAAATCATTTTCAACCTCGACGCCGATCTGGCTTTTGGGCAAATCGCGAATATGTCCCATAGAAGCTTTTACGATATATTTGCTTCCTAAATATTTTCCAATCGTTTTCGCTTTGGCGGGTGATTCGACGATAACTAAAGAATCTGCCATGTGAGGCGCCTCCTCTCTCCACTGCAAGTTACAATGCGATATATATTGACCCGGGCTGCAGTTCGATTTTCCGTTTTATACATAAATTTAGCAGAAGTGCGTTCAAATGTCCAAACGGAATGGCTGACAGCTCGTGCAAATCATTAATAGACAAGGGCTGATCCTGCAAAAAAGCAACCAGCTTATTCTCCTCTGGAGTTAATTGAACGGATGCTTCAGCTTGTTTAGCACCGCTTGTTTCATTAGCTCGTTGATGCGCTTCGATAGCTGCAGGCAGCCATTTCAGTTCATCCAAAATATCTGCAACGCCGCTAATCAGCTTCGCTTCTCCTCGTTTGATAAGCTCGTTAGGGCCTTCGCTCTTTGGAGACGAGATCGGACCTGGAATAGCGAATATTTCTCTCGACATTTCTAATGCATGCTTCGCCGTAATAAGTGAACCGCTGCGTGTTGCACCCTCAACGACGACAGTACCTGCAGACAATGCGGCAATAATGCGGTTGCGCTGCGGGAATTGTCCAGGGTGCAGCGGCGTACCGATCGGCGTCTCTGAGACGAGCAGGCCCTGCTCCGCAATTTTATTGAATAACGATTGATTCTCAGGCGGGTAGCATGTATCGATAGGCGTTGGCAGAACAGCTATCGTACCTCCCGCTCCAAAGAGAGCGGCTTCATGCGCTTTGCTGTCTACGCCTCGTGCGAGACCGCTCACAACGGTTAAGCCCGACGCAGAGAGCTCCTGAGCAAGCGCTGCAGCTGAATGCCTGCCATATGCGGTCGGAACTCTCGTCCCAACGACTGCTATTGCCGGACGCTGCAGCAGTTCAACTCTTCCCCGCGCATATAATACCCACGGCGGTTGCGCAATTTCCCTCAGTATTGGCGGATAACTCGAATCGAAAGGCGTTATGGCTACCGCTCCAGCATTCGCTACCGCAGCGGAAGGATCCTCCGTTAATATCCAAGGACGCTGCTCATAGCGCTCGAACGCGGATTGAGCTTGGCCTTTACGTAATCCTATTGCTAGTAAATCCTCTATACTCCATGAATTTTTATTCCAAAATTGATGCTGAACGGCTTTCTGAATCGTATGCCATCCAATGCCGGGAATTTCATGAAAAGCAATAATCATTTGTCTGCGAATGTCGGTAGTATTAATCATTATATCCAACCCCTTCTTCTTTAGGGCTGGCTTGCATTCTTATCTATTGTGCGTTACACGGCTAAAGAATGCAAGTCAACCGATAAAATAATGGCAGCGTACAAGCGTAAACGGCTGTCGCTTCGCACGAACCGTTAGCTGCGTTTGTGCTCAGCTTGGTTCTGTGCCTGCCTTGGCGGTAAAGCTAGTTTCGCGGTGAAATGGAAGTATCGTATAAGGTTCAAATTTATACTTTCTTATCTTTTAAACAAAAAAACAACCTTTCAACTCCCGTTATCGGGTCGTTGAAAGGTTGCTTACCTTACATGGTTCTATTGTATTATTTGCGGGTAATACATTTTTCGAGCAAGCCTTGCTCTTGTAGAACGCTCACAAGCGTCGAGCCCATCTCAGAAGGAGTTGGAGCTACTTTAATTCCGCAAGCCTCAAGCGTGGCGATTTTTTCAGCAGCTGTACCTTTTCCTCCGGAAATGATTGCGCCTGCATGTCCCATCCGTTTGCCAGGAGGCGCTGTAGCGCCGCCAATAAAGCCGACAACCGGCTTCTTCATATTCGCTTTAATCCACTCAGCGGCTTCTTCTTCTGCTGTACCGCCGATTTCGCCGATCATGATAACGGCATACGTTTCTGGGTCATCATTGAATTTGCTTAAAATATCAATGAACTCAGAGCCTTTAACCGGGTCGCCGCCGATACCGACCGCGGACGATTGACCAATTCCACGGGTAGTCAGCTGGTGAACCGCTTCATATGTCAAAGTACCGGAACGGGATATAACGCCAACGTGACCAGCGGTATGAATGTAACCCGGCATTATACCGATTTTGCATTCGCCTGGTGTGATGACACCCGGACAGTTCGGACCGATCAAGGTCGTTTTGCTGCCGTCCATGTAACGTTTTACTTTTACCATATCAAGCACTGGAATGCCTTCAGTAATACAAATAACGAGATCAAGCTCAGCGTCAACAGCTTCCATAATCGCGTCCGCAGCGAATGCAGGCGGTACATAGATAACCGAAGCGTTAGCGCCGGTTGCAGCTACTGCTTGAGCAACTGTATTAAATACAGGCAGGGAAACAAGCGATCCGTTATCAAGAGTAATGTCGACGTTAGTGCCGCCTTTGCCAGGTGTTACGCCGCCAACCATTTGCGTACCGTATTCCAAAGCGCCTTTTGTATGGAACAAGCCCGTAGCGCCGGTAATACCTTGCGTTATGACTTTTGTATCTTTATTGACCAAAATGCTCACTCTTAACTCACATCCCCTGAATGTATTCGTATGCGGGCGTCCCGCACAGCAAAGTTATCTTATTTCACGAGAGCGACAATCTTCTGCGCGCCGTCCGCCATGGAATCCGCAGCCACGATGTTCAATCCCGATTCTTTCAAAATAGTTTTGCCGAGGTCTACGTTCGTACCTTCAAGACGGACAACGAGCGGACGGTCAAGACCGACTTGCTTCGCTGCTTCGACAACACCGTTGGCAATAACGTCGCAACGCATGATGCCGCCGAATATGTTAACGAAAATACCTTTAACCTTCTCGTCGGACAAAATGATTTTGAACGCTTCAGTAACCTTCTCTGCCGTCGCACCGCCCCCTACGTCCAGGAAGTTGGCAGGGTCGCCGCCGTAATATTTGATGATATCCATCGTAGCCATCGCAAGACCGGCACCGTTAACCAAGCAGCCGATGTTGCCGTCAAGAGCGATGTAGCTAAGGTCGAATTTGGATGCTTCGATTTCCTTAGCATCTTCTTCTTCAAGGTCGCGCAGCTCAACGATATCTTTGTGACGGTACAAGGCGTTCGAATCGAAGTTCAGCTTCGCATCAAGCGCAATAACTTGTCCGTCGCCGGTAACGACAAGCGGATTGATTTCTGCAATCGAAGCATCTTTCTCAACGAATGCCGTGTAAAGGGAGATCATGAATTTAACTGCTTTGTTTACGAGCTCGCTTGGAATGTTGATAGAATAAGCCAATTTGCGTGCTTGGAAAGCCTGCAAGCCAACTGCTGGATCAACAATCTCTTTAAAAATTTTCTCCGGGGAGTGCTCGGCAACTTCTTCAATCTCCGTGCCGCCCTCTTCCGAAGCCATCATAACGACACGACCCGTACCGCGGTCTAGGACAACGCCGATATAATACTCCTTCTTAATATCGCAGCCTTGTTCGATCAGAAGACGTTTTACTTCTTTGCCTTCAGGTCCTGTTTGATGCGTAACCAGCACTTTGCCAAGAATTTCACCAGCGTATGCGCGCACCTCGTCCAAATTTTTTGCTACTTTAACTCCGCCCGCTTTACCGCGGCCGCCTGCGTGAATTTGAGCTTTCACGACCACAACCGGTGTTCCAAGCGCTTTAGCCGCTTCAACAGCTTCATCGACCGAGAAGGCTACTTTTCCTTCTGGTACGACTACACCATACTGTTTAAGGACCGCTTTCCCTTGATACTCATGGATATTCATTGTTGAAATCCTCCATTTCACAGACTGAAATCAGTCATATGTACACAAACCTCTATTATTGTAGCACCTTTCCTCATTCGTTACCTTACTTTCATACAAGATTAATACGGCTTTTTTGATATGGGTTTCATCTCAATTTGAGATTAAACAGCTATATTGCGACAAACTACGCCATTTAATATATCCAAATACCCTCTCTTATACGCTGATTTCATTATAAGATTGACAACATTAAGCAAACTAAACTATGATATTTTCAAATTCAAAACAATTGGAACGGAATGGTAAGGAAGCACCTTCATTCAGACGATGGGGGTGCTTTTTTTGTTATGTTCAGTCTAATTCAGAGCGCAAGTGTATATGGCGTCGACGGCAAAAGCATATCGGTAGAGGTTGACATAGCCAGCGGGCTTCCTCAGGTCAATATTGTCGGATTGCCGGATCCGGCTGTCCGCGAATCGGTAGAGCGGGTACGGGCCGCCTTAAAAAATAGCGGTTTTACGTTTCCTATGGACCGCATAACGGTCAATCTGGCACCCGCTGATTTACGTAAAGAAGGCACGTCGTTCGATTTAGCGATTGCTGCAGGCATATTGACGGCCAGCGGACAAATAAACGCTGCTCCATTTGAGCAAACGCTGCTTATTGGCGAACTTTCGCTGAACGGCAGCGTCCGTCCAGTTGCCGGCGTATTAGCAATGATCGAACAAGCGAAGCAATGCGGAATCAGACGTGTTCTGCTTCCACTCGGCAACGTTCCGGAAGCCTCTTGGATTTCAGATGTGGAGCTGTTTGCTTTGACGCACTTGAAGGAGCTTGATCTGTTTAAGAAAGAACAGAGCGGTTGGGAGCATATTCGGGTAGACCGTACGAATGCTTCTGACAGATTGAGCGATACTTGGCATTCTTCGCATGAGAATTATGATGAAATTGGCGATTATGACGATGTAATCGGGCAGCACCAAGCGAAACGAGCGATGCTCATAGCCGCGGCAGGCAAGCACAACATCTTGCTTAACGGTCCTCCTGGAACAGGAAAAACGATGATGATCCGGCGTTTACCCGGTATTTTGCCGATATTGAACGAGCATGAAGCGCTTGAAGTAACGAAAATCTACAGCGTTGCCGGCAAGCTGGCCGAAGGTTCGCAAGGCCTTATAACACACCCGCCATTCCGCGCTCCTCACCATACGATATCCTCAGGCGGACTGATTGGAGGTGGCTCCATACCGAAGCCCGGAGAAGTAACTTTGGCGCATCGAGGCGTACTCTTTCTTGATGAGCTGCCTGAATTCCCTAGGCAGGTATTGGAAGTTTTGCGGCAGCCGCTGGAGGATCGTATCGTTACGATTTCCCGGTCCAAAGCCGTTTTTCAATTCCCTGCGAACATCATGCTGGCAGCTTCCTTTAATCCGTGTCCTTGCGGTTATTACGGTCATGAATATGGCGAAAAGCGCTGCACCTGCAGCGCTTCGAATATTAGTCGCTATCGGTCTAAAATTTCTGGACCTCTACTGGATCGTATCGATCTGCAACTCGAGGTGCCTCGCCCCATATCATTTGATAATGTCAAGGCCGGAAGCTCCCTTACCTCCGCTCAAATGCGCGGGAAGGTGCTCGCCGCAAGGTCCTTTCAGCAAGCACGCACCTCAGGGATGGGGGCTGCTGCGAACGGCGAATTATCCGGTGCGGCCCTTCGCAAAACGGTTAATCTCAATCGCGAGGCGGCAAGCTTGCTTGAAAATGCTTTTGAGGCGCTCGGCATCAGCATGCGCGCTTATGATCGAATGCTTAAGCTGGCTCGTACGATTGCAGACGTAGAGGCTAGCGAGGCCGTTGAAGCCGAGCATGTTGCCGAGGCCATTCAATACCGCAGGTTGGATAACCATATGTCATAAACTCATCCAATGGGCTTCCCTCGAGCTTTATAACCTTAGAGGAAGCCCTTTTTATTCATGCTTTGGACAAGCTTCAAAATGCTCCTTCGTAGTGCTTATATTCGATGACCGCTTTGCTCTCCCGGCTAACGGTAACAGCGATGACATCGAATCGAATGGACGGATTCGCTAGCCCGCTGCTTCGCATATAAACCTGCGCCGTCTCTCTCACCTGCTGCTGCTTACGGCGGTCGACGGACTCTGCTGCGGTGCCGAATCTGCCTCCAAGCTTACGCGTTCTTACTTCTACAAAGATAAGTCTGCCGTTATGCTCAGCTATAATATCAATCTCACCGCTGCGGCAGCGCCAATTGCGTTCCTTAATGAAATAGCCTGCCTCTAGCAAAAATGTACAAGCCGCATCTTCGCCCCATTTACCTGTTTGCTGCCTATTATTGGCTGCTTGATGACTATCGCTCATCCTTCCAATCCCTCGCTTTTCGGTCCGAACGATAGACGAAGCTTAAAATCTCAGCTACCAGCGTGTAAAGCTCTGGCGGAATTTCCTGATCAATGTCCAGCTTCGACAGAACTTCGACGAGCGAGGAGTCCACTTGCACCGGAATGCCGTTTTCCTGTGCTTTTTCGAGTATCAAGTCCGCCATTTGCCCTTTTCCCTTGGCGACCATCACCGGTGCTAAGCGTTCGCCAGGCTCATACTTTAGAGCCACCGCTTTTTTTATTCGCGATTGCTGCGTGTTGTTTTCATGGCCGCTGCTCATATCCGGTAATCGACTCCCTTGTAGCGAGTGGATGAAAATTGCGACAGATCAGGCGGCTGTCGGCTCTTCGCCGCTGCAGCAGCCGCTTCCGCCCCTTGCTCCCCTGCTTTTGGCAATGGCGTTGTCCGCAGCGACAGCAGCTGATATCCTGCTTGCTGCAGGCTGTCAGCTATTTCTGATCGTGAAGAATCGGCAAGAGCTGCGATAGCCGGATGATCATTCCACAAATTCAAGCTCACAATCTTATCCGTTACATTTACATCGACCATCGTTTCCCCTAGCGTATTCATCGACAGGCTGAACAATAGCCGGCAATTAGCCGCATCGAGCTCTCCCTTTCTTCCGCGCCTCGTTTGAATATGAACCGATGCCGTTTGATTACCATCCTGACTATTTAGCGGAATAAACATCGTGACGTGAGTGAAAACCGAGCTGTTTCGCTCAGGCGTAAGGAGCAGCTGCTGCCCGGTTATTTGCTGGATGAGCTGCTGTGCCGTTTCCTTTATTGCAGGCGGCGTATCCGCAGCAGCAACGAGCGATAACAGCGCGCTTTTGAGAGACTCCTGCTGCTGCTGCAAGGGCTGCGGGCTATCTGGTACCAGATCATCGGCGGCAGCTGACAATTGATTTGCTGCTGCCGCAAACGCTCGCTCTTCGTTCTGTCGCAAATCCGTTATCCGAGTGCTCTGTTGTTCTTCGAAACTATCTACTGCACCTTGTACCGCGGATACCGCTGCTTGTGGTAAATCCGGTTCCAATTGTAGGACAAGCGCACTCGCTGCTGTCGCAGCGTTGCGATTATTAACTGTTGAGGCTGCATTATCTGGATAGGCTGCCGGCTGCAAACCTGCTGCCATCTGAGGATGCGCATCTTCAGTCAATGCTTTCGTCAGCTGCAGTTCATGTTCCACACCTAGCCATTTCATCATTTGTCCGAGCCAATTCGGTTGATTTACCGCAGCATGACCTGCTTTCGGCTCTGGTAAACCAGGAGCAGCTGAGCTTTCAGCCTCAGCTGCTTGTTTAAGTCCAGCATCGGTAAAAGTCTCCGTTCGTGCCGTTTGATTAGGTAGCGGCGCTGCTGACGCGGCCTGCGGTGCAGCAGAAGGTGAGCTTGAAGCCGTAACGGCCGGATGAGCTTCACCGGATGCTGCAGCACTGCGCAGCAGCGCTGCTCCTTCAGCAAGCAATGCTTGCACGCGTGCTGCCGCCTGCGGCAATGGCTTCGGTTCTGCGAGGTCACGATCAGCCAGAGCGTTTGCAGCATCTGCACCGCCGGCAAAGGCAGCCAGCTGTTGATTCAGCGTATCAATGAGTTCATGCGCACTCCGC
Source organism: Paenibacillus prosopidis (assembly GCF_003337375.1). Classification (GTDB taxonomy): domain Bacteria; phylum Bacillota; class Bacilli; order Paenibacillales; family Paenibacillaceae; genus Pristimantibacillus; species Pristimantibacillus prosopidis. The sequence continues at coordinate 118,328 of NZ_QPJD01000003.1, read as the reverse complement.
CCGAACATAACCTGCTGCATCCCGGCTATCGCAGCACTTGTCATCGGCAGCCCCCGCTTAAATAGGGCAGCAGACGCCTGCATCCATTGCTCCGTATCCGCACCTGCCGGCAACGTGGACGCCGCCTGCTGAAACGATTGCGCCACATCGCGGTTAAGTATAACGCCTTCTTTCCGCAAATCTTTAACGATCTCGACCGCCCATTTCTGTTCCGGCAATGCCAACTGCTTCGCCCACTCCTTGAAAGTATCCTCCGGCAGCCCTACCGCGCTTGGCTCGACCTGCTTCAGGACAACGAGAGCTCCATTCGACTGCGGCTGCACCTGAAGCAGCGCCGACTGTCCCATTTGCAGCGGCAGCTCCAGCTTCGCCCGCACCTGTACCCCATTGATTTGAACGATCGCTTCGTTATTCTCCGCCACCTGCAATATAACCCCGCGTATGATTTGACCTGCCTTTAGCTCCATTCCGCGGGATTCTCCACTCGTTGCTTCTCCGAGCAGGCTTCTCATCATATGACTAATATTCATTTATAAATCCGCCTCCATTGCCACTGCGGCCGCCTCCGTATATAAACCTTATATCGGCTGAAACCAGCCAACCCTGAAGCGTTTGTGTCCAAAAACAAACACGATCTATAAAAAAAAGCCCATTAATGGCTTAAGGCATTCCAATACCTTGAGCCATTAATCGAGCGTGTCAAACAACCGTTTGAAATGATCGGCTTAAAAGAGAACCATTTGCTCCTCTGTGAACAAATTTCCTAGAAATGATCTGCGGTGCAGCGGGCTTGGTCCGTTTTCAAGCAACCGCTCCCGATGCAGCTTCGTTGCGTAGCCTTTGTGAACCGCAATGCCGTATGCTGGATACAGCTGCTCCCATTCGTTCGTACACATCCTGTCGCGCGTCACTTTGGCCACTATGGATGCCGCTGCAATGGACTGGCTCGTCGCATCCCCTTTGATGATGGAAAGCTGTGGCGACGGCACGTCGACCTTCTCTGCATCAATGAGCAAATAGTCCGGTGACGCCTGCAAGGATTCTACAGCAAGCTTCATCGCTAGTCTGGCAGCCTGCTTAATGTTGATTCTGTCGATCGTCTCAGCATTAACATGAGCAACCGACCACGCTACGCATTGCTGCAAAATAATATCATACAGCTGGTCGCGCTTTTTCTCGGAAAGCTTCTTTGAATCATTAACCCCATCGATGACCACATCCGGCGGTAAAATAACAGCAGCGGCCACAACGTCTCCGAATAAGCAGCCCCGGCCAACCTCATCGACACCGGCAATCGACTTATATCCATCAATCCATAACGACTTTTCATACTCCAGCACGTTACGTTCCCCCGATTCCACGTGCCTAACCATGTTCGTACGATTGCCCATTCAACCACACGAACGGGTTAGATTTGTTAATCAAATTCCTTAATAAGGCGGTGCTTCCAACGTAATGCGCCCTAGCTTACCCGCACGCAAATCACGCAAAATAATGCCTGACGTTTTCTCCAAGTCAACGCGTCCTCCGCTAATCAGACAGCCTCTGCGGCGCCCGATATCCTCCATCACACGTACGATTTCATCGGAATCCGCAGAATCCGTCGGCGGCGTTTCAAGCTCGTATCGTTCCTGCAACGTCGGCCAATAACGATCAACAAGCTCCCGCACAGCAAAAAAGGCGATATCATCAACGTTCAAAATTTGTTCTCTAATGGCACCTGTCATGGCAAGACGGTAGCCTACAAGCTCATCCTCAAACTTAGGCCACAAAATACCCGGCGTATCGAGAAGCTCCATATCTCCGCCAACCTTAATCCACTGTTGACCTTTAGTTACACCCGGGCGGTCACCCGTAAGCGCAATATTTCGTCCGGCAAGGCGGTTGATGAGCGTGGATTTCCCCACGTTTGGAATACCAACAATTAATCCGCGTACCGCACGAGGGTTCATCCCTTTAGCAATTTGACGCGCAATTTTCTCATGTAAAATCTGTTTCGCCTTAACCGGAATATCACCGACCCTCGTTCCTGTCGAAGAATCAACCGACACACACTCATGACCTTCGTTAGCAAAATAGGCCATCCATTGCTCCGTCGTTCTCGGGTCAGCCAAATCCGATTTGTTAAGAACGATTAACCGCGGCTTTCCGCTCAAAATTTCCTCTACCATCGGATTTCGGCTCGAGAGCGGAACGCGGGCATCCAATAGCTCTATGGCAATATCGATTAGTTTCAGCTTTTCTTGTATTTGCCGTTTTGCCCGGGTCATATGTCCCGGAAACCATTGAATGGTCATTTACACACCTCATTTAGTCCAATGCTTAATAAACTCTAGTTTGTTCAAAGGCCAAAAAATAATGTCTGCTCGTCCCACTACTTCATCGTCCGATACAAAACCGATAACGCGGCTGTCCGTACTGTCGGAGCGATTGTCGCCGAGCGCAAAAATCGTCCCTTCCGGAACTGTCATTTCCGGCACTTCGTCATTCGGGAAGTTATAATTAGAGCCTTCTCCGTTATACAGCCTGCCACTAGCATGGGCAGCTTCAATCGCTTCCTTTATGTATGGCTCTTCGATTTTCTTATCGTTAATATACAGATCATCGCCCTCGAGTTTTATTTTATCGCCGGGAACGCCAATGACCCGTTTAATAAATTTTCTGCCCTGCTCTGGAACATCAAAGACGACCACCTCGCCAAACTTCGGTTCGCGAATGGTATATAAGATTTTGTTAACAATTAACCGTTCGCCGGTTTCAAAATTCGGCTGCATCGAAGGCCCGTCCACAATGAACGGAGAAAATAAAAACTGGCGAATGAGGAAGACGAGAACGACCGCAATAACTAACGCCTTTATCCATTCCACGATTTCCTTGTAAGCCCCGCTCTGCTTGCCCGGGCTGGACGCATGGGTCACTGCACGTTCCGGAATCGTTTGCTGAACGTCTGCATGTGGTTGAAATTCCTTAGAGTTATTTTCGCTGCCTGAGTCCAGCCCGTCATTACGCTGATGTGAGTCCAATCTGTTCGCCTTCTTCCCAAATGCTGTAATATGTATATCTCATTTTTGAAAAACGAAAAGGAGCTTGTTTGCGCAAGCCCCTCTAGTCGTTTGATCTTAACGAATTTCTTTAATTCTAGCAGCTTTACCGCGAAGACTGCGAAGGTAGTACAGTTTCGCACGACGTACTTTACCACGGCGAGCCACTTCGATTTTTTCGATTTTAGGCGAGTTAAGCGGGAAAGTTCTTTCCACACCAACACCGTAGGAAATTTTACGCACAGTAAAAGTTTCGCTGATTCCACCGCCGCGACGTTTAATAACAACGCCTTCGAACAACTGGATACGCTCACGAGTTCCCTCGATAACTTTTACGTGAACTTTCAGCGTGTCACCAGGACGAAAGTTCGGTAGATCTTGGCGCAGGTTTTCTTGCGCAATTGTTTGCAAAAGATTCATTTGAATTCACTCCTTCCACCATAGACGTTCTTATGAGCTCACCGAATTCCACTGAACCGGTTCATCGCTGATAGCGGACCGTCCGACTTAACGAACAACATTAGAAATTTTACCACAATGTGCGGAGCAATACAACACGTATTTTGAAATCAACGTTTCATGTATACTTAAATTGACAAACTACGACAAAGTGAGGTGCAAACTGTTGTTAAAATTACAGAAGTCCGTTTTTGTTATAAAGAAATTATGTATTGCTGCAGCTTTATTATTCTCTGTAATAACAGCACCGGCTCAAATCTCCGCAGAGCCATTACCATTCAAGGATACAAATGGACATTGGGCTCAAACCTACATATCTTGGGCCATTGAAGAGCATTTAGCGCAAGGATACGACGATGGCTCCTTCCAGCCTAACCGGCTGATTAATGAAGCGGAATTTTTGGCAATGCTGCTGCGGGCTTACGGCTTAGTACCAGTATCGTCTGCTGATAGCGGTGTTTGGTACAAGCCTTATTACGATTATGCCAACAACCTTGGATGGCCATTAACATTTATTAACGACAGCGGCACATTCCGCCGCGGCCAAGCGGCATTGCTCCTTGCCTCAGCTGCCAACGGCAAAGCATTCACTGAGCAGAGCGCAATACAGTGGCTGCTTGATGAACATATCTCGAACGGCCGAACGTCAGCTACCGTAAATGGCTTTATCCCAACCGGCAAATTGACGCGCGCCGAAGCGCTAACGTTTTTTTATAAGCTTAAAGAGCATACGAAAGCATTATCCGCAGCCAAAATATCATCACAACCAGGAACAACGCTAGGCGGAATTGCTCTTAACGATTCTGCTCAGAAGCTTCAGCTTACGCTTGGAAAGCCATCACGGATCGACGCCAGCGAAAATGGCTTCACTTGGTATATCTATAACAGCAGCTATACCAATTTCATGATGTTTGGTGTTGCAGATGCGAAAGTGACCGCGCTTTTCTCCAATGCGAGCAGCAGCTGGAGAAGCTCCACCGGCATTAAAATAGGTCAAACGATCGCGGCTGCCAAGCAGCTCACAGGTACGGTAAGCAGCGCAGAAGCAAACGATGATTATTATGCATTTACATCCGGGAACGAACGTAACACATTATTTATTGACAGGCATGACGGCAATAAAATAATCGGTATTCTTAAAATGACACAAACTGGCTCCAAATCCGGGACACCAGCCTATTCCAACAAGCTTCAAACTGCCTACGAGCAGCAGGTGTTCGATCTGGCAAATGCAGAGCGCGCCGGTAGGGGAATTGCTGAACTGCAATGGGACATGCTCGCAGCAGCTGCAGCTCGAACTCATAGCAACGATATGCAAATTAGAAGCTATTTCGCACACATGAATCCAGACGGCTTATCCCCATTCGATCGAATGAAGAACGAAGGCATCAAATATAAATCGGCCGCAGAAAATATCGCAGCAGGCTATATCAACAGCATCTATGCACATTACGGCTGGATGAACTCCGACACTGGACACCGGGAGACGCTGTTAGACGGGAGGCTAACGCGACTTGGTACCGGCATTGCCTTTGGGGGAAGCTATAACGTATATTATACCCAAAATTTCTATACGCCATAATTTGATCCTAATCACTTCATTACGAAAAGCCGCAACGGACATTTCCGTTGCGGTTTTTGCAATCATCTATTCTTTATTCCCCTTGATTATGTGTTTCCTGCCTCTTCTTTGCAGCCAGCCACTTCCGCTCCTTGTCCGTCAGCTCCGCCTGTTTCAGCAGATCTGGACGGCGCTGCAGCGTCCTTAGAAGCGATTGCTCGCGTCTCCACACCTCAATATTCGCGTGATGCCCCGAAATGAGCACGTCCGGTACTCCCCAGCCGCGGAACTCGGCGGGACGCGTATAATGCGGGTGCTCCAGCAAGCCGGTGCTGTAAGAGTCAGTAACAGCTGACGTTTCGTTGCCAAGAACACCCTGAAGAAGTCTTACAACACTATCGATAACGACCATTGCAGGCACCTCACCGCCGGTCAGTACATAATCGCCGATTGATAGCTCGTCCGTTACGAGATGCTCACGAATCCGCTCGTCGTAGCCTTCATAGTGCCCACAAATAAGAACGAGATGCTGCTCTTTCGCAAGCTCCTCCGCTTTCTGCTGTGTGAACTGAGATCCCTGCGGACACATCAGAATAACCCGGGGGCGCACATTTTCGTCTATCTTAAGATCCTCAACCGCTGCAAAGACCGGCTCAGGCTTCAGCACCATTCCGCCGCCTCCGCCATAAGGGTAATCGTCGACCGTATTATGTTTGTTGCCCGAATACGCCCGGAAATTAATCGCCTCGAGCGAGACGATCCCTTTTTCCTTCGCTTTTCCTAGAATACTCGCGCCAAAAACACCATCGAACATTTCCGGAAACAGCGTTAGCACATCAATTTTCATCGTTTAAATCAATCCTTCCATCAACCGGACCGTCACAAGCTTTTCCTGGGTGTTAACGCTAATTAACACATCGTCAATTACAGGCAGCAGCAGCTGCTGCTTCTTACCTTGACCCTTCGGGGGGGCGACTACCCATACATCGTTTGCCCCTGGACTTAATATCTCTGATATCGTACCGAGCTCTTCGCCATCCTCTGTTTCGACACGGCATCCGATAATTTCATGATAATAATATTCGCCTTCGTCAAGCTCCACCAAATTTGCTTCCGAAACTTTGAGCACCCAGCCTTTATATTTTTCAACGAGATTAATATCATCAAAGCCTTCAAGTTTTAGTATGTACACGTTTTTGTGAGCGCGGGATGCGACGATTTTCACTTCAAGCGACGCCCCGCTCTCCTCGTTTAGCATTAAAAGCTTACTACCCGCTGCAAACCGAACATCTGCGAAATCTGTTTGCGATAATACCTTAACTTCTCCCCGAAGTCCGTGCGTATTAACAACCTTTCCGACCGTAAACCACTTTTCGCTCATTTCAACCAGCCCTTCATATGTGTATAAACGTATTATACATGCAAAAACGGCTTCGTTCCAAGTTAGTGGACGAAGCCGTTTCATCAAATGCAAACGGCTGCCGCCGTCCGTAAGCCCTGCAATCAAGCGTAAACGCTTCGCCGTCCTCTGGAGGCGAAGCTTCGTTTCGCGGAGAATTCTAAGCAGATATAAGTGTGAAACTTATATCTGCTTAGAATTTAAAAAAGGGTTAGAACATTCGTCCTAACCCTTCTTCGAGTTCGTGCATTACGACATAATGTCGACAATGACTCGCTTTTGCGATTTGACGGAAGCAGAAGTCACTACCGTACGTATCGCTTTTGCGATGCGTCCCTGTTTACCGATGATTTTACCGATATCCTCGGGGTGAACCGAAAGCTCGTATATCGTGCCGCGGTCATCATCCTTCACATCGACTTGCACTTGCTCCGGATGATCGACCAAAGCCTTCGCTATGACAAGAATCAATTCTTTCATCTCAAAGCCCTCCGCTGTTCAACAGTTATTTCTGTTGCCTAAGCTCATGGAACTTTTTAAGAACACCAGCTTTGGAAAGCAGGTCACGAACGGTATCAGAAGCTTGCGCTCCTGTTTGCAGCCATTTCAACGCTTTTTCTTCATCGATCTTAACTTGAGCCGGTTGTGCAACCGGGTTATAAGTGCCGATCTCTTCGATAAAACGTCCGTCACGCGGCGAACGGGAATCCGATACGACTACGCGGTAGAAAGGAGCTTTGTGAGCACCGATTCTTTTCAAACGAATACGTACTGCCATGAAAATTCACCTCCTTCGAAAAATAAATAGGCATTAAAACGGAAACTTCATATTTTTGCCGAGCAGACCTTTAAGACCTTTCTTGCCGCCCTTCGGTCCTTTCGGTCCCATCATTGATGAAAACTGCTTCATCATCTTCTTCATATCGTCGAACTGCTTGATGAGGCGGTTGACTTCTACAATCGTTGTGCCGCTGCCGGCGGCAACGCGCTTACGTCTGCTGTGGTTAAGCAGCTCCGGCTTAATCTTCTCTTCCTTCGTCATGGAACGGACGATAGCCTCGACCCGGCCGATTTGCTTCTCGTCGACCTTCATGTCCTTTAAGCCCTTCATCTTGTTCATGCCGGGCAGCATATCCATAATTTGATCGAGTGGACCGAGTTTTTTAACCTGCTCCATTTGCTCAAGGAAATCATCGAACGTAAATTCCGCTGTCCGCATCTTACGTTCCATCTCAGCGGCTTTCTCTGCATCGATATTCGATTGAGCCTTTTCAATCAACGACAGCATATCGCCCATGCCGAGAATCCGGGAAGCCATCCGCTCTGGATGGAACGGCTCCAAGGAGTCGATCTTCTCACCCATCGCTGCGAATTTAATCGGGCAGCCCGTTACGGCTTTAACCGATAGTGCCGCACCGCCTCGCGTATCGCCGTCTAGCTTCGTTAACACGACACCAGTTAGTTCGAGTTGCTCGTGGAAGCTCTGCGCTACGTTAACCGCGTCTTGTCCCGTCATCGAATCGACGACTAGTAGCACTTCATCAGGCTTAGTTGTCTGATGGATTTGCTTCAGCTCTTCCATCAGCTCTTCGTCGATATGCAGTCGGCCTGCTGTATCGATAATGACGTAATCGTTGCCGTTCTCCTTCGCGTGCTGAAGTCCAGCCCGTGCAATTTCAACGGGTGATGTTTGATCGCCCATCGAGAATACCGGCGCTTTGATTTGCTCGCCGAGAACCTGCAGCTGCTTGATTGCAGCCGGACGGTAAATATCACATGCAATGAGGAGCGGCTTGTGATTACCCTTCTGCAGCAGCTTTGCCAGCTTGCCTGTCGTCGTCGTTTTACCCGCACCTTGCAAACCGGCCATCATAATTACCGTTGGCGGCTTATTTGCCTTAACCAGCTTACTTTGCGTACCGCCCATCAGTTCGGTAAGCTCTTTGTTTACGATATCGATGACGACCATGCCGGGCGTAAAGCTCTTTGATACATCCAAGCCAATTGCCCGTTCTTTCACCTTGGCGATAAAGTCTTTGACGACTTTGAAGTTAACGTCTGCTTCAAGAAGCGCCAACCGCACCTCCCGCATCGCTTCGTTAACATCCTCTTCAGACACCTTGCCTTTGCCCCTCAGCTTGCTGAACACATTTTGAAGCCGGTTTGATAAGCTCTCAAATGCTGCCATGTACCGTCACCTCCATTCTTGTCGTTTATTCCGTTGCTCTGAACTGTGCGATAACATTCATCAGCGCTTGTTTTTCCTGTTCATCAATGGATAGCTCATCAAGGCTGTTTACCAGCTGTGCCGTTAATTGCAAAAGCGACTCATGCTTTGAGAGTAAGTTAAGCTTGCTCTCGTAGCCTTCAAGCACCTGCTCAGCGCGCTTGACATGCTCATAAACCGCTTGCCGGCTAATGCCGAACTCCGCAGCAATCTCTCCTAACGAGAAATCGTCATGAAAATAATATTTGAGGAACGTCCGCTGCTTCTCTGTCAGCAACGGCTCGTAAAAATCGAACAATAAATTAATTCGGGTTGTTTTGGATAAGGCATCCGGTTCGTTTGCTTTCATCCCATCAGCCCCTCCTGCTCGTTAACCATGTTAACCATTTGCACCCGTCAAGGAAAAAGCCTTTACAGCTGTCAATGACTCTTATAATACATGACATCATAGGCTGCTGTCAAGCATTTGTCCTTGTCACCTTAAAGGCTTCATCTTAGCGCTATTAGCATCCGAATGCAACCCGCTTATTCTGCTTTTATTCCGGATTCATCTGCAGCTTCGCGCTGAATTAATCCTGCAAACAGCGCATGTATGAATTGCTCCGAATCGAATGGCTGCAAATCGCCCATTTTCTCTCCAAGGCCGACAAGCTTTACCGGTAAGCTCAGTTCATTGCGAATAGCGATTACGATACCGCCCTTAGCTGTACCGTCCAGCTTCGTCAATACAAGACCTGTAACCCCGCTCTTCTCGCCGAATAGCTTCGCTTGGCTAAGAGCATTTTGTCCAGTCGTCGCATCTAGCACCAGCAGTACCTCATGCGGCGCATCCGGAAGCTCGCGCTGGATGACGCGAAAAATTTTGTTCAGCTCTTCCATCAAATTTGTCTTATTTTGCAGTCTTCCTGCCGTATCGCAAAGCAGCACATCTACACCGCGCTGCTTCGCCGCTTGAACCGCATCGAACATAACGGCCGCAGGGTCGGAACCGGACTGCTGCTTAATCACGTCTACCCCGACTCGCTGACCCCATACCTCAAGCTGCTCTATTGCTCCCGCACGGAACGTATCGCCAGCTGCAAGCAGCACGCTCTTACCTTCGCTCTTAAATTTATGCGCCAGCTTTCCGATTGTCGTCGTCTTGCCGACGCCGTTGACGCCTACAAACAAAATAACGGTAATGCCGCTTGGCGCCATCCGCAAACCCGCGTGATCGTCGCCCTTCATAAGCTCAATAAGCTTCTCCGAAAGGACCGGCTGCAAATCGGCCGCATCCTCGATTTTACGTTTCTTCACTTCCACCCGAAGCTCATCGATTAATTGCATGACCGTATTAACGCCAACGTCTGCACCGATTAAAATTTCTTCTAGCTCCTCGTAAAACTGCTCATCAATTTTTTTGCGGCGCGTAATAAGCTCTTCGACTTTCTCAACGAACGCAGTCCGTGTCTTCGACAACCCGTCCTTGAAGATATTTGTTACCGCTTCTGTCTTTGTAGCGATGCTTTCCTTCAGTTTCTTAAAAAAACTCATCGTTCTTACTCCTCCATCCTCACATTACCGCTCTTCTTTAATTATGCAGATACCGACTCATCTTCCTCCAAGCGGACAGATACCAGCTTCGATACGCCGCCTTCCTCCATCGTAACGCCGTAAAGCACATCGGCTTCCTCCATTGTTCCTTTACGGTGCGTAACAACGATAAATTGCGTAAGTCCCGAGAACTCGCGCAAATACTGGGCAAAACGGGATACGTTAGCTTCGTCAAGCGCAGCCTCGACCTCGTCAAGCACACAGAACGGCACCGGCTTAACCTGCAAAATCGCAAATAACAGCGCTATTGCCGTTAATGCCCGTTCTCCCCCGGACAGCAGCTGCAGATTCTGCAGCTTCTTGCCTGGCGGCTGCGCTACAATATCAATGCCCGTATCGAGCACGCGATCCGGCTCGACCAATACGAGATCGGCCCGGCCGCCGCCGAACAGCTTAGCAAATACGACGACGAAGTGACCGCGAATCGCTTCGAACGTAACTTTAAACCGTTTAGACATTTCGTCATCCATTTCCCGGATGACCTGATAAAGCGTAGTTTTCGCTTCAATCAAATCATCTTTCTGCGCCGACAAAAATTCATAACGTTCCTTAACCCGTTCATACTCTTCGATAGCGCCTAAATTGACTTCGCCGAGAGCTGTAATTTGACGTTTGATATCACGAACTTCGTTCTGGGTACCGGCAACGTCCTCCGGCACAGGATATTGCTCCTTGGCCAGCTCATAGCTTAGCTCATATTCCTCGCTCAGCTTGCGAAGCAGGTTATCCAGCTCGACATCGAGCCGGTTAGCGGCAATCTCCGTCTGCCGCATTTGCTCTTCGACCTGTCTCAGCTGTGCCCTTTGCTCCTTCGTCTCACTCTCGCCCTGATCAAGCTCCACAATACGCTGCGCACGTGCTGAACGCTTCAAATCGGTCTGTTCCGCGCATTCTTGCTTCTTCAGCCTGAGGTGATTAAGCTGTTCAATTTGCTGAACCGTTTCCGCAGAATGACGGGTTAGCTCTTCCTCCTGCTGCGCTGACAATGACCGAAGCCCAACCAGCTCCTGCTTAGCTCGCTCAATATCGGCACGAACGCGCGCCGATTGATCCTCGAATGACAGCCTCTCCTGATCGGTCTTCGCTGCTGCAATCTTTATATCTGTCAGCTGCCCCTGCAGCTCTTCCTTCGCAGATTCGCTCGCTTTGCGCCGTTCCTCTGCCATGCGGATCGCTTCTTGCAGTCTTGCTTCATCTATAATAAGCTGCTCCAGCCGCAGCTCTGCCGCAGCCGCCGCTGCTTGAATATCCTTCTGCTCGGTCAAATGCGTATTGCGGTCAGCCGAGTAAAGCTGGCGCTGCTCATCCAAATGCTTCGCTTCATTATGAAGCTGTTGCAGCTCCGCCCTGATCTGCTGCTCCTCGATTCGGCTCTGCTCGCCTTGAGCGCGCAGCTCCTCCATATTATGCGTGCGAATCGAATGCTCCTTGCGAAGATCGCTGAGCTTGTCGCGCAGCTGCTCCACCATTTTGCGGGCATCGGCAATTTCTTGATCAAGCGTATCGATCTGACGTTGCCGGCCGAGTAAGCTCGCTCCCTTTTTCTGCAAGCTGCCGCCCGTCATCGAACCGCCGGCGTTAACGATATCCCCTTCCAGCGTTACAACGCGATACCGATACTGACATTTAGATGCTATCCGGTTCGCTTGTTCAAGCGTTTCCGCAAGCAAGACATTACCTAGCAAATTGTTCACAATGGCTTCATAGCGGGTATCTGAGCTAACTAGATCAGCCGCCACGCCAACAAAGCCATCAACCGTTTCCGCGGTACGCTTGTCGTGTTCCGGCACTTGTCTGCCGCGTATGACGTCAAGCGGCAGGAACGTCGCTCTTCCCAGCTGACGCTGCTTCAGAAAACCGATTGCAGTACGGGCAGATTTCTCGTCTTCCATTACAATGTGCTGCAATGCACCGCCGAGCGCTGTTTCAACCGCCATTTCAATCCGCTCAGGCACCCGCATAAGCTCTGCTACCGCGCCATGAACGCCGCTTATGCCGCTGTTTCCTCGCCGGGATGCCTTGAGTACTTCTTTAACACCCTGCATAAAGCCGTCAAGCGCATCCTGCATTTCCTTCATCGTATCGCGCCTGGAAACGTGGCTGTCGAGCTTCTGCTCCCATTTCCGAATGGCCATCGTTACTTCTTCCAAGCTCTGCGAAATGGTTTTCGTCTGCTCGGATTCCGCAAGTGACCGGTTTCTTGCCTGCTCGAGACGAACTAGTGTTGCCTCTAGTGCCTGTGCCAGCTCCGACCGTCTATCATCCAAACGGGCTTGCTGCTCCAGCCATTTCGTCTCGTCCTCGCTAATGCGCTCCATGCGACGCTGCAGCGTTTCTTGCTGCTGTGCCGCATAACGAATCTCATTGCGATGCTGCGCCATCGAGCTCAACACCTCAAGCAATTCGCCCTTAAGCGTCTCTTCAGCATCGGCTACAGCGCCGCCCGCCACGCCTAACAAATTGGCTTCCTCTTTGGCAATCAATGCGCGCAGGTCGGCTAATTGAAGCTCCAATGCCGCTGCACGGCTGCGAAACTCCGCTTCCTCCTGCGTCAGCGTACCAATGCGGGCGTCCTGAACGGCAATCGATTCTTCCAGCTGCCGTTTATTTTGCTCTAAATTGCGCTTGCGCTCCTTAAGAACCTCGCCATAGCCTTCGCACTTTTCAAAATCCTCGCTAATTTGCAGCATCGATTCATGCAGCCGGTCAAGTTCAAGCTCCAGCTCACGCAATTGCTGACGATCCTTCTCCAAATGGGCATCATGCTTGCTCACAACCGTTGACAGCGCAAGCTGTTCTTGCTGCAGTCGTTCAAGCTTGCCGTTTGCCTCCGTCCATGAACCGTGAATCTGTTCAATGTTATGTACATACATGGAGATTTCTTTTGTTTTCAGCTGTTCCTTAAGCGCCTTAAAGTGAATCGCCTTCTCCGACTGCTTGCGCAGCGGCACGACCTGGTCCTCGAGCTCCGTCACAAGATCGTGAATACGCAGCAGATTTTGCTCTGTTTCATCGAGCTTCTTCTGTGCCTCGCGTTTACGCGACTTATATTTCACAATGCCTGAAGCTTCCTCAAAAATACCGCGCCGGTCCTCCGAGCGCGTACTTAATATTTCTTCAATCCGGCCTTGTCCAATAATCGAATACGCCTCTTTACCAATACCCGTATCCATGAACAGCTCGGTAATATCTTTCAGCCTGCAGGGCTGCTTGTTTATTAAATACTCGCTGTCACCGCTCCGGTGTACCCGGCGGGTTACCGTCACCTCGTTATACTCAAGCGGCAATGCACCGTCAGCGTTATCGAGCGTAAGCGAAACCTCGCTGTAATTGACCGCTTTCCTGGCGTCGCTACCGGCAAAAATAATGTCCTCCATCTTGCCGCCGCGCAAGCTCTTCGCGCTTTGTTCGCCAAGCACCCAGCGTATACCGTCGGAAATGTTACTTTTACCGCTGCCGTTAGGGCCTACGACTGCGGTAATCCCGGTTACAAATTCCATTTCGGTTTTGTCAGCGAATGATTTAAATCCAAATAATTCAATACGTTTCAGAAACATAACTTGGTTTTCACCTCACCCTACATTCTACCACAACTCATAGGCCTTGATAACCATGCCGAACGCTTATCCTGCTGCAAAAAAGAGAGCATCCCTCAGGTCACCCGGACCATTCGGGACACTCTCTTCTTGTCTACACCTGCTCCTGTGACAGCGTACGCCATGCTTCTGCGGCAGCACGCTGCTCCGCTTCCTTCTTCGTTCTCCCGCTTCCAATGCCGAAGCGCTCTTCCCCGAGAAAAACCTCAACGACGAACTCACGGTCGTGCGCAGGACCACGTTCCTCGATAATCCGATACTCGACCGATCCAAGGCCGTGATGCTGCGAGCGCTCCTGCAGCTTAGACTTTGAATCCTTCATAAGCAGGCCGTAGTCGTTCGAATCGACGAACGGAAACATATGCTCATTCAGAAAGCTTCTTGTTCGCTCGATGCCAGCATCCAAGAAGATGGCGCCGACAAATGATTCAAACAAGTCAGCTAGCAAGGCCTGCCTTTGCCGCCCGCCAAGCTGTTCTTCACCGCGCCCAAGCAGGACATGTTCGCCGAGCTCCAATCGTTCGGCGAACTGAGCCAGTGACGGCTCGCAGACGATGGAAGCACGCATGCGTGTAAGCTCACCCTCAGGACGCTGCGGATAAGCCGTGAACAAATATTCGGAAACCAGCAGTTGCAGCACCGCATCTCCCAGAAACTCCAAACGCTCATTGTCTTGCGCAGTGCCGCGTTTATGCTCATTGACATAGGAAGTATGGGTGAAAGCCTGCTTCAACAGCTTGGTCCGCTTAAAGCTAAGCTGCAGCCGTTGCTGCAGCTCAAGGAAGGAATCACGCTTCATAAACTTTCATCACGATCGTCGCATTATGACCGCCGAAGCCAAAAGAGTTGGAAAGCGCCGTTTGCACGTTCGCTTCACGCGGCTTATTAGGTACATAATCCAGATCGCATTCCGGATCTTGATTATCCAAATTTATCGTCGGTGCGATAATGCCGTTTTTGAGCGTCAAGCCTAGAATAACAGCTTCTACGCCGCCGGCAGCGCCAAGCAAATGACCGGTCATTGATTTTGTCGAGCTGACCGCTACTTTGTAAGCATAGTCTCCGAACGCTTTCTTAATGGCTTTCGTTTCCGAACGGTCGCCAACCGGAGTTGACGTACCATGCGCATTAATATAGTCGATCTCGGATGGCTCAATACCTGCATCCTTCAACGCTTTTGTCATACAACGAGCAGCGCCGTCAGGATCCGGCTCTGTCATGTGATGAGCATCGCCGCTCATCCCGTAGCCAATGACTTCAGCATAAATTTTGGCGCCGCGAGCCTGTGCGTGCTCAAGGGATTCCAAAATAAGCACACCAGCGCCTTCACCCATAACGAACCCATCGCGGTCTATATCGAATGGACGGCTTGCTTTTTCAGGCTCGTCATTGCGGACAGACATGGCGCGCATCGAGCAGAAGCCGGCCATTCCAGTCGGTCTGATCGTCGCCTCAGCCCCGCCGGCGATCATCACGTCGGCATCGCCGCGCTGGATCATTTTGAATGAATCGCCGATCGAGTGTGTTCCTGTTGCACAAGCGGTAACTGCTGTGCTGTTCGGGCCCTTCGCACCGGTTAACATGGATACTTGGCCGGAAGCCATATTCGCGATCATCATTGGGATAAAGAACGGGCTTACGCGTTTCGGACCCTTCTCAAGCAAAATGTTATGCTGATCTTCCCACGTGCCAAGACCGCCAATTCCGGAGCCGACCATTACGCCAACGCGCTCCGCGTCTGCATTTTGACCGATTTGCAAGTCTGCATCTTTAATCGCCAATTGGCTTGCTACTGCCGCAAATTGCACGAAGCGATCCATTCTGCGGGCTTCTTTTTTATCTAAGCCGTAATCTTCAGGGTTGAAATTTTTGATTTCTGCGGCGATGCGCGTCGGATATTCGGAAAAGTCGAAGGCCTCAACAACGGAGACTCCTGACTTTCCCTCCAACAAATTACCCCAGAATTGCTCCAAATCGGAGCCGAGCGAGGTAATAACCCCCATACCGGTAACAACAACTCTTTGTTTCATTGGATTCACCTCTATGGACAGCAATATAGATGACCGTACTTCATCATCTTTTTAAAATATAAGAAATGGTAAACGAGTCATTTCCGCCATATGGCGGCCACCGTTTACGCTTGTTTATATAAAAGCTAAAGCGCTTTGCATAATCTAAATAATGAAAACGGCCTAGATGGAGAGAAGTCCCGTTTGTTATAACGGGACTTGTCCTTCTTACGTATGAGATTGTATGTATTTAACTACTTCTCCCACCGTGGTGATTGTCTCTGCATCTTCATCAGAGATCTCCATATCAAACTCGTCTTCGAGCTCCATGACCAATTCAACGACATCAAGAGAGTCAGCGCCGAGGTCATCTTTAAATGAAGCTTCAAGTGTAACTTCCGCTTCGTCTACACCAAGTCGGTCGATGACGATACGTTTTACGCGATCTACTACTTCGGACATCCGGTTCACCTCCTCCATGGTATTATACGAGAATTAAAGATAAAATGCCATACGTAACCGTTTTAATTCCTAACAGCGGAATTTATAGGTGCTACATATACATGCCGCCGTCCACATGAATCGTCTGTCCAGTCATGTAGGCAGAAGCATCGGACGCAAGGAAACGAACCGCATTCGCTATGTCGCTCGGATCGCCGAGACGGGCAAGCGGAATTTGGCCTGACAACGTCTGGCGCATCTCTTCCGGAAGCTTATCCGTCATTTCGGTTTGAATAAATCCAGGCGCAACGCAGTTAACTGTAATCCCGCGGGACGCAAGCTCACGCGCGCTGGCTTTCGTCAAACCGATAACGCCTGCTTTCGCCGCCACATAGTTAGCCTGTCCCGGATTTCCGAGCACGCCAACGACCGATGAAATGTTGATGATTCGGCCTGAACGCTGCTTCATCATCGAACGGGTGACCGCTTTAATGCCGTTGAAAACACCTTTAAGGTTTGTTTCAATGACTTGGTCGAACTCGTCTTCCTTCATACGCATAATTAAATTATCTCTAGTAATGCCGGCGTTATTCACCAAAATATCAATTACTCCGAATTGTTCGATGACTTCCTTCACCATTGCTTCGAATTCACCGGCTTTGCCGACATTCGCTTTAATAACGATAGCGCTTCTTCCAAGCGCTTCTACGGCTTGCGCCGTTTCTGCGGCTGCCGCTTCGCTTCCGGAGTAATTAATCGCTACGTCTGCGCCTGCCTCAGCCAACGCAATCGCGATGGCTCTTCCAATTCCGCGCGACGCTCCGGTTACGAGCGCTTTCTTCCCTTCCAAGCTGGCAAACATCATATCCCCTCCATTTGGCCTTAATTCACCTGCAGCGCATCAAGTGCAGAGATGCTATTGACCGAAATAATGCGTACATTTTTGTCAATCTTTTTAATCAAGCCGGCAAGCACCGTACCAGAACCAATTTCCACGAACGTATCGACACCTTGCTCGATCAAATAGCGAACGCTGTCTTCCCACAAAACCGGCGAAGACACCTGCTCTACCAGCAAGCCGCGAATATCGTCCGCCGCTGTCGCAAAGCGTGCTGTCACGTTTGCAACGACTGGAATTGACGCATCCCGCATCTCAATGCCTGCGAGCGTTGATTGAAGATTATCCGCTGCAGGCTTCATGAGCGAGGAATGAAAAGGACCGCTGACCTCGAGCGGAATAACACGCTTTGCTCCAGCCTCTTTGCCGCGCTCAACAACCGCTTGAACACCTGCTGCCGTGCCTGAGACAACTATTTGTCCAGGACAATTCACATTCGCGAGCTCAACTGCAAAACCATCCGCCGTCACAGCTGCGCAAAGCGCTGAGAGCGTCTCACGCTCCGATCCAAGAACAGCCGCCATCGCGCCTTGTCCGCTTGGAACTGCCTGCTCCATAAACTGGCCGCGAGCTCGAACGGTGCGGACGGCATCTTCGAATGATAGCACGCCGGCAGCAACAAGCGCACTGTATTCGCCCAGACTGTGTCCCGCAACGTAATCAGGCTTCAGCCCCCGTCCCTCGAGCGCCTCAAGCAGCGCGATACTTACAGTCAATAATGCAGGCTGCGTGTTCGCTGTTTGCTTCAGCGCCTCATCCGGACCTTCAAATATAATGCTGCTTAAAGAAAATCCGAGCGCTCTATCCGCCTGGTCAAAAATCGACCGCGAACGGTCAAAAGCCTCGTATACATCCTTGCCCATACCGACCACCTGAGCGCCCTGACCAGGAAAAACAAATGCTGTTTTACTCATCGTGTCTTCTCCCTCCTTACCAAATGAGTACCGATGCGCCCCACGTCAGACCGCCGCCAAAGCCTACGAGCACGAGACAATCTCCCTCGTTTACACGTCCCTCTTCAACGGCTTCGGCAAGCGCAACCGGAATAGATGCCGCCGACATGTTGCCATACTTGTCTAAATTGATCATCGCTTTATCATCCGACAGGTTAAGCCGGCTCAAAGCGGATTGAATAATCCGGATATTAGCCTGATGCGGTACCAGAAGGTCGATATCGTCCTTTGATATACCCGCTTTTTTCAATGCATCCTCAGCCGCGCTGCCCATAATGCGAACCGCGAATTTAAATACGTCATTGCCAGCCATATGAATAAAGTGCTTCTTATTAGTGATACTTTCTTCCGTTGCGGGAACACGGGACCCTCCTCCGCAAACTTTAAGCAAATCTCCGCCGCTGCCATCCGCGCCAAGCTCAAACGAACGGAAGCCCCGGCCCTCCTCCACTTGTCCAAGAACAACAGCACCAGCACCGTCTCCGAACAAGATGCATGTGTTACGGTCAGTATAGTCAGTAATACGCGAGAGCGTTTCAGCGCCCACAACAAGCACATGCTTGTACATACCGGAAGCAATCATGCTTGAGCCCGTCGCCATCCCATAAATAAAACCAGAGCACGCCGCGGACAAATCAAATGCTGCCGCCTTCTTCGCGCCAAGCTTATCCTGCAGCAAGCATGCGGTCGATGGGAAAAACATATCCGGCGTGATTGTAGCAACAATTATTAAATCAATATCTTCCGCTGTCAGACCTGCGGCCGCTATGGCTTGCTTAGACGCAATTAGTGCAAGATCGGATGTAGCTTCCTCCGGCGATGCTAAGCGGCGTTCCTTAATGCCTGTCCGGGTTACAATCCACTCATCGTTTGTTTCAACCATTTCTTCAAGCTCTTTGTTCGATAAAATACGCTCCGGAACATATTTACCTGTTCCGATAATGCCCACAGGATGTAAACTCATCTTCGCACACTCACTTCCCGTTGATTTCAGCTGCGATTGACTCAATTAATTGACCTTGAATCGCAATACGTGCTTGCCGCACGGCGTTTTTCACGGCGATAACGTCGGACGAGCCGTGACATTTCACGACTAGGCCGTTTAGACCAAGCAACGGCGCACCGCCGTGCTCCTTATAATCCATCTTATTCTTTAGCGTGCGCAGCTTCGGCAGCATAATTGCCGCAGCCAGCTTCGTCATAATCGAATGGCCGAATGCTTCCTTGAGAGAAGAGAAAATCGTCCCCGCAGCACCTTCCATCGCTTTCAGCATAATATTCCCGGCAAAGCCGTCGCAAACGAGTACATCGCAATTACGCGACAGCACATCCCTTGCTTCCACGTTACCAATGAAATGAACCGGAGCTTGCTCCAGCAATTCATAAGCGGCCTTCGATATTTCGTTTCCTTTTTTCGCCTCGGTGCCAACATTCAGCAGCCCGACCCGAGGCTTCTCCAATCCATGCACCTTTGCACGATAAATGCTGCCCATGATGGCATACTGGAGCAAATGCTCGGGTCTAGCATCCATGTTAGCGCCTAAATCAAGCGCAAGCACGCCAATATCGTCCATCGTGGGCATCATAGGCGCAAGCGCCGGCCGTTCAATTCCGTCCATTCGACCTACAATGAGCAGTCCCGTCGCCATGAGCGCTCCTGTGTTGCCTGCAGAAAGCATGGCATCCGCTTGCTTCTCGCGGACGAGCTGACCCGCAACGACCATGGATGCCCCTTTTTTGCGGCGCACCGCTTTCACCGGCTCATCATCCGGACCGATGACCTCATCGGCATGACAAATCACCACATTAGCAGGCTTCTTCCCGTTCATGAGCGGTTCAATAACAGACGTGTCGCCGACAAGCAGCAGCTCCGTATCCGGCCATTGCGCCGCCGCTTCCAGTGCTCCTTGTACAATTAAGCCTGGAGCATGATCTCCGCCCATAGCATCAATAGCGATCCGCACGTTCGTCTCCCCCTCCACTTTCTGTGTCTCCTGCGGACCTGAAAATTACAAAATTGCCCTGAAACACCATTTCATCGCCTACATAGGTAAACAGCTCAACCTTCGCCTTACTTCGTTCTCCAGAAATCGAGCGGACATAAGCTTTGGCAATACATTTCTCCCCCAGTTTAACCGGGCGGATAAACCTTATGTCAGCTGTTACGGTAAGCGCAATTTCATCGTCTATAATAGCGACAGCGAGTGAATTCGCTTGAGCAAACACATGATGGCCGCGAGCGATGCCTGTCCTTGAGAAAACATGCTCTTCACGAATTTCAAACACGGATATGCCGCTTTTATCTAATTCCAGATCAACGATATCGCCTATCACCTCATGCAGCGGCAGTGACCGGACCGAATCGTAGGAACGCTCGGCCATGAGCTTCAGTCGTTCCCTAAGCTCCGGGATGCCAAGCTCCATCCGGTCAAGCCGGATCGTCTGGATGCTTACCTTAAGCAGCCGCGTGAGCTCCCGATCCGTTATAAAAGGATTTTCATCAATTAATCGGGCAAGCTGCTGATGCCGCTGCCGTTTGGGCATTCTTTCGATGATCGGCACCACCTTTTACAGTATAGTGACAGTTAAACTATTTTAACCGCGCTGCGGCGTCATAACCACCATTACGGATAGTATATGTATGTTGGTTGATATTATCACCTGGTACTAATTAAGTATATAAAAAAAAGCGCCCGCGCGCAACGAAGCAAAAAAAATAGCACCTCACCGCATGATGAAGTGCTATTGCTGAAACCATTCCACTATTGGGAAATGATCTCTTTTGTTTTGTAATATCCACACACTTTACATACGTGGTGAGCCAATTTCAGCTCTCCGCACTGCTCGCATTTCACCATGCCAGGTACTGCAAGTTTGAAGTGCGTACGACGTTTGTCGCGGCGAGTTTTGGATGTTCTACGCTGAGGTACTGCCATATTTCCCACCTCCTTCACAAAATCAATCGGTACAACGGCTATTCCTTAAATAGATCCTTTAGCACTGCAAAACGAACATCAACCTTTTCCGTATCACAGCTGCATTTGTGCTCATTTAAGTTTTGTCCACATTTTTGACAAAGACCTTTACAGTCATCGCTGCAAAGCGGGGCAAAAGGCATGAACAGAAGAAGCGCTTCTTCCACATAAGGCTTCAAGTCCAATCTCTCCGCATTCACTTCAACAAAGTCACTTACCTCTTCTTCTGTATACTCATCACTGTCCACTTCAGACGAAGCAGGCTTGAATTTTTCAGAGAAAGGAATGACCGTATGATCCTTAACCGGGTCGAGGCAGCGCGAGCACGCAAGCTCTAAGTCAATGGCAAGCTCGCCGTCGACTTCGATGAATCCTTCATGCCCTGTCACCTCAAGCGATACAAGGAGCGGTCCTGTACGGTAGACATCTTGGCGTCCTTTGAATAGGTCACTAACATCTAACTGTTCGTTAATTGTCGCTTTTAACCTTTTGGACATCGTTTCTTGAATATGAAACTGCATCAGATCACCCCAAACAAACAAAGATTATTATATCTATCAGACTACCGTTTTGTCAACATTTTCACGCTGTTTTTCCACATTCCGTTAAGCGGCCCGTGAATGAACGGCTTGTCTGTGCTATAGTGAAACAGCCAACATTTAACAAAGAGAGGATATGGCAAATGCGCACAGTCGGACTCATTGTCGAATACAACCCGTTTCATAACGGACATTTGTATCATTTGCAACAATCGCGAAAAATAACGGGCGCTGACACAGTTGTTGCCGTCATGAGCGGTCATTTCCTGCAACGGGGCGAGCCTGCGCTGCTAGACAAATGGTCAAGAACGAAAATAGCGCTCGAAGGCGGCTGCGATCTCGTTATCGAGCTGCCGGTCGCTTATGCGACCCAAGCAGCCGAGTGGTTCGCATACGGCGCCGTCTCGCTGCTGGAAGCAACCGGTGTCGTGGACAGCTTCTGCTTCGGCACAGAAAGCGGCGAGTTAAATCCGCTTCTGCAAGCCGCTGAGATTGTCGCCCACGAACCTCAAGCCTTCAAAACGCTCTTGAAGCAGCTTCTCCAAACAGGCATCAGCTACCCGAGCGCTTACAGCGGCGCAATATCCATCTACTTATCGGAACAGGGACATGCGTCTGCCGCTAATTTCCCATTTGCGCTGCCTAACCATACATTAGCGCTTCATTATTTGCTTGCTCTGAAACGGATCGGTGGTAAAATGGAGCCTTTCACCATTGCACGCGAGAAGTCGCAGTATAACCAGGACTCCATAACAGACAGCCGAATCGCAAGCGCAACCGCCATCCGCAAGCTGCTGCTTGAGCGGGGATCACTTGATGAGGCACGTTCATATGTGCCGGAATCCACCTATCGCACACTCCAAAGGGAATGGTCGGCAGGCCGCTGCCCAATGAGCTGGGAACGATTCACCTATCCATTGTTCCACTCGATTCTCACGCGTTCTGCGGTCGAGCTTTCGAGCCTGCACGAAATAACGGAAGGCCTGGAACACCGCATCCGCAATTCGCTTCCAAAGCTCGCTTCTCCGCGATTTGACGATTTACTTGATACGTTAAAAACAAAACGGTATACGCGCACGAAGCTGCAGCGATCGCTGCTGGCTGTACTGCTCGGTCATACGAAAGCCGATTTTACTGCCGATAAGCTCGCTTCCGGGGTTGAATATATAAGAGTACTCGGATTCACGGACAAAGGCAAGCAATTATTGCGCCGGATGCGCGATTCGGCCAAGCTGCCCGTGCTGCTCAGCGCTGCGAGACCGCCGATGCCGTATCGCTTCTTAGAGCTGGATGTGCAAGCTAGCGGCGTATACATGTTAGGATTACCTAACGATGCATCTACAGAAAGCTTATTCCGTGACTTTACGGATAAGCCGGTTACCGTTCAATAAAAGCTGTTGATGCGCTAATTCAGTTACTTGGCATCATTTTTATTGAATTTCGCTATGGCATCCATCGCTTCCTGCAGTGTGTCTACACGAACGACCCTCATCGAGGAGCCAAGCGCGTTCACTTTCGCTTGTGCTTCCTCGAAATTAGCAGCGGGCACCAGGAACAGCTGCGCACCTTCTTCGCTTGCAATGACTATTTTCTGCTTAATGCCGCCTATTGCTCCAACCTTGCCATCCACAGTTATCGTCCCAGTTGCAGCAATCCGGTGACCCCCGGATAAATCTCCCGGAGTTAACAAGTCCAGCGCATGCAGCGCAAAGACAAGACCTGCGGAAGGGCCCCCAATATCCCCGGCTTCGATCTTCAAACGATTGCGGCTGTCACCAGGCTCTAAGCTGCGAAGCTCAGTTAAACCGATTACGCCTAGCGCCTCCGGCAATTGCGCTGCTGTTAATGAAGAACCGAACGTTTCACCGGGGACGGTTACACTTTGACCTTCACCATTACGTTCGATATCGAATGCGATATCCTTATTCTGCACCACCGCTTTAAGCGTCTCAACTACTGCTGCAATACTATTAAACCGCTTACCCCCACTAAGGCCAAGCAGCGTATCACCAGGCTTAAACGGGGTTGCCCCGTCTGTGCGTACATCCGATACCATAATCGACTGCGCTTCTTTCACATAAGGCAAACCAGCGTAGCGGTACGCAGCTTCAACCGCATTATTTTGCGAGCCGTGCATAATAACATTCAACCTCTCCGCGTACTGCTCCTCGGAATATCCCCTAAGCACATCCTTCTTGAGATGAACGTCCATGTTCGTAATCCACACCGATTGAATGGCTCGCAGAAAATTCGGCTTCGTCAGTTTAACCGCAGTAAGCAAAAAATCACCTTTGCCTAGGCTATCGCCTTCCTCAATCGTCACCATCGGCTTGACGGGTACGGCAACGCCCGGTTCAAACACAACATACGGTGTGGGAGCGTACAGTAACACCCACATTGCCGCTGCAGTTAATACGATAATAATGACTGTACGACGAAAGTCAGACTGCTTCATTTGCCCCTCCACTCCCCATTCCGGATAAACCGTCAAAACCTATCCTAATACAGGATGAGGAAGCAAGTGGTCTATCCTCCTTCATGCACGCGTACTATTTAACGTATACGGTTGTCCATTTCATGATGTCATTTCTTTCTATTGGCCTGCCGTACAATTATCCGCCCAGCGGAACAAGGAGTTGAATGGCATTGGCCAAAACGATACTGCTTGCATTCCTCTCCATAATGCTTGTCGCCGCAATCATCAGTTCGCCGGATGCTGCTTTTCAATCCTCGCTGCAAGGGCTCACGGTATGGTGGAATATCGTATTTCCAGGCCTGCTGCCGTTTCTTGTATTATTTGAATTAATAGCTGCTTTTGGCCTCGCCCATGCTGTTGGCGCACTCCTTCAGCCGTTCATGGGACGATTATTCAAGCTGCCCGGCGATGCGGGGCTTGCGATCGTCCTCGGGTGGATGGGCGGTTATCCAGCGGGAGCGGAAGCAGTTGCCTCTCTGCGAAAGCGCAGTCTCGTAACAAAACAACAGGGCCAGCGGCTGCTAGCCCTCGCCCATATGCCGAATCCTTTGTTTATGCTCGTCGTAATTGGTGCAGGCTTCATGCAAAAGCCGATTATCGGCAGCATGATCGCCGCTGCCGTGTGGCTTTCGTCGCTTTGGTTAATACTCCTACTATCGTTGCTCAGCCGTACTGAGGACACAAAACAGAACAGTCTTTCACCGTTAACACCGGCGATCCCTCATCAAAGCTTGCTCCAAAATGCTGCCGAAGCGCTTCGCCTCGGAAGAGAGCAGGATGGACGCAGCTTCGGCAAAGCGCTTGGCGACGCCGTCTCTTCCAGCGTTCAAAAGCTGTTTATGATCGGCGGCTTTATGATTTTTGCCGCTGTTCTCGCGAAGCTTTCAGAGCCGCTTCTTACTCCATTGTTATCAGAGATTGGGCTAAGCTTTATCGGCCCAGCCTTCTTTGAAGGCCACTTAGGCGCCTATGCCGCCGCAGTATGGGATTCACCCGGCGCCGGGACTTTAGCTAACGCGGCTGCAATTGCAGCCGTTCTTGCTTGGAGCGGATTAAGCGGTATTTTACAAGCAGGCTACGCGGTTACAGGAACGGACTTAAAGCTATTTCCATTTATCGCGATGCGTGCTGCCCATGCGGTGCACGCCTTTGTGTTTATGTTGCTGCTTTGGAAGCCTATGATTTCGTTACTTCGGCTGCTGCTCATGCCAAGCGACTTGCCCGCTGTTGCTCCGGCAGAATCCTATGAAAGAACTGCAAATGCGATTACTATAAAAGCCGGCGATTTGCCGCTATTATGGCATTTTTCAATGACGGGCTGTTTGCTGATAGCATTATTCGCACTAGCTTTATTCCTTGTTTTATATCCGTACCACCGAGCTGGAAGATCACATTGATTTAATGATACCAGCGTAAACGGCTGTCACCGTCCTTTGGAGGCGCAGCTTTCGATTCGCGGTGAAATATAAGTTAATTTCTAAGTGTGAAACTTATAAATTCTTATATTTTGTAAGGAGCTTTTTGTATAAGGTTATGCTTTTTCTTTGTATTTCTCTCTTAAACGCTGCTCTACGACTGGCGGAACAAGCTCATGTACGGCTCCGTTAAACTGCGCGATCTCCTTCACAATGCTCGAGCTCAAATACGAATATTTAGGGTTAGTCATCATAAACATCGTATCGATTTCATTATCAAGCAAATGATTGGTTGAAGCCAGCTGAAGCTCGTATTCGAAGTCGGTTACCGAGCGAATACCTCTTATAATCACGTTCGCCTGCTTCGATTTCATAAATCGGACAAGCAGGTCGCGAAAGCTGTCAATTTCAACATTAGGAATGTCCCGCGTCACTTCAGCGAGCAGCTCCTTACGTTCCTCCACCGAAAACAACGGATTTTTGCTCGTATTATTCAAAACGGCGACAATCAACCGATCAAATTGCTTTGCGGATCTGCGAATAATGTCCAAATGACCATATGTAACCGGATCAAAGGTGCCAGGGTATACGGCAACTCGCTCCCGTTTATTCGTTGACATCGGTCTCCCTCCCGTCGTGACTATCTTGGATATAATATTTGTATATGGACACGGCCGTATCACCGTATTTTGCAGCCTTCAACTGTTCAAAATGTTCCATCTGCTCCGGATACCGATTGGCCGCGTCATGCTCTACGACAATGATCGCTTCCGGCTCCAGCATTTCATATTCCACTAATTGCGCCATCAGACTATCCATCGTCGTCATTTTGTATGGCGGATCAAGAAAAACAAGCCGGAACTTCTGCTCCCGCTTTGCTAGCGCTCTCAAAGCACGCTCGGCATCATTGCGATAAATTTCCGCAGCGCTTCCCATATTCGCTGTTTGAACATTTTGGCGGATAATGTCAATGCTTATTTTCTCGCGATCAATAAAAACAGTCCGTTCAATCCCTCTGCTCCAAGCTTCAATGCCCAAACCTCCGGTACCTGCGAACAGGTCAAGCGCCGTTCCCCCATCGAAGTAAGGTCCGATCATGCTGAATATAGCTTCCTTCACCTTATCCGTTGTCGGCCTCGTGTTCGTACCGGGCACGGCTTTCAGCGTGCGGCCTTTGGCCACGCCCGCAATGACTCTCACTGCAATTGCCCCCTTCTATCTCATTCCCGCTTATCGTACCATACTATTCCTTTGTTAATAAAGCAGAAGCGTAACAAACGAGTTGATGTCTCAGACATAACCATGATGTGATAAAAATATTTTTCATCCTTAAAATGTATATTCGCCCGCAAAGCGGACAAGATAAAATCATCGGCGTCGCGAGATGCCGTAGACAACCGCGGAGAAGACTTACGTTTCCCCATAAGCTCTTCGTCCGGTTTCTCCTCTCCCATGAAAAGGGCGTCCCGAAAGGGACGCCCGATTTTTTTGTTATAAACCCTTATAAAGAATTTCCCCTCTTTGTTCACTGGTCTAAAAGATCTTCAATAGAAGCAGTATATTAAAAAAACGACTTGCGGTTAGGTGTTGTTCTCTGCCTCGCCAAAGATGTAATCATCAAATATTTCTGAAGTCCCTTTGAAGCATAATGACTCCTATTGATTCTCCATCAGAGCGATCAAGGCGTAGTTATAAGAGCGCAACTCAGGATTTTTAATTATTTCGGTTTCCCTT
Source organism: Paenibacillus prosopidis (assembly GCF_003337375.1). Lineage (GTDB taxonomy): Bacteria > Bacillota > Bacilli > Paenibacillales > Paenibacillaceae > Pristimantibacillus > Pristimantibacillus prosopidis. The sequence goes on along the minus strand of NZ_QPJD01000003.1, from coordinate 91,012 downwards.
TTCGCTGCGGATAAATTATTCATTTCTATATTTAATCCAGCTTTTAAAGAAGCCCGCATTTGTTTTTGTCTTCCCCAATTTTTTAGAAGTTCTACTTTTTTATTGGCTTCGTCATATTTACCTTTTGTTATATCAAGTATGGCTGTAAAGTAGGGTTGTTTTTGTTTATAAAGAATTCTTTCAACACGAGCCATATCGCGGGAGAAAAAAAGAACGAAGAATGAAATAATATGATCCAAAAACATTAATACTAAGAGCCCGAACACAATCAGTATAAAATGAACAATTGATAATTCGAGACCATAGAAACCTGTTAAAAATCCTATTCCAATGCTAGCAACAATAAGCAAAACATAGCGAATGAGAAGCATCCCTGCCACCGTCCTAATATTAATAATATACTTCTACCTAATATTCTCGTTCAGTTAAAAAAATCCTTTGATAACAATTAATGGGGACAAAACGGGTATTAAAAAACCAGATCGCCGAGAAGTACCCGACAGTCTGGTATTGATTCGTTTAAGAGATTTATATAATTACTTAAATACGCTCCAAATATCCGCCGACTCTTGCCCGATGGCCCATCCGGCTATACCGGCGAGTGAATTTTTTTTCACAAGGCTCCAACGCGCAGCCATCGATGTCTGATCCTCCACCCACAAACGGTGATGACCAGCCGAATCGGTGTATTCGACGTAATTTTGCCGGGCAACCGTATCCCACTGCTTGGTTAGCCCACGCTCAGAAATCCAAAGATCGGTGTCTTTCATAAATACGTCTTTAGACACTGCCTTGCCGCCGCCGACGGGAACCGTCCACTCTCTGGTATAGAACGGTACGCCGAGGATCACCTTATGAGCAGGCACATCTTTAAGCAATAACCGCAATCCTTCTTCTACCCATGGCAAGGAGGAGACAGAGCCGGCTTCGCCGCGCCCTTCATAATATTCGTCATAGCCCATCATGATCACATAGTCCGCAGCTTTACCCAAACCGGCGCGATCGTAGCTCCCGGACCAATTCGGGTCCGGATTTTCCCGCGTAACATCGACGGATACGAGCTTGCGGCTAGCGGACAAGGATGTTTTCAAATCGCGTATAAAGATGACGAACTCCTCACGATTTTCCATCTTCATGTTCTCGAAATCGACATTAATTCCATCAATCCCGTTTGCTAACATTGAATCCTTGACTTTGCTGATTACTGTCGCCCGATTGGCGGGAGAAGACAGAACATGATCCGTGAGTTCCATGTCGAACCCGTTGCCGAGCATCGCCCAAACCTTCTTGCCTTTGGAGTGCGCCCAATCTACATATCGTTTGTCAGGGGAAGTAGATACAAGCCCATCCAATCTCAGTCTATACCAACGAGGCATTACTACATCGAGAGCAGCTGTACCGCTAACCTCAATAAATTTGTCCGTTCCTCCAAGGTAGTTCCAACCGCTTACATAACGATTAGCCTTGCGAACAGATACATTCGACTTGCGAATCCAACCTTTCTTCCCTCCAAGAAGTTGAACTTTGTAATAGTATTTCGACACTAATAACACCGGATATTCATCCCCGCGTTTTAAAGTAGCGACTTTCGCGGAACTGGAAAGTGCTTTTACATACACCGGAGCGGATACATTCGTTACTTTCGCCACGGTTACATAATCAGCGGTTTGCAACGGTTTCCCGTTTAGATTTATGGAACCGAATGCTCCTGCCGTTCCCGGAGCATCTTGCCAAATAAAAACTGCAAACAACAGAACGACAAACATTCGCCAAAATGCTATTTTCAATTGACAGCTTCCTCCCGTACTTTCATAGATTACGAGAGTATTTTATAGAGAAACGATTCGTCAGGATAGTGAATTTGAATGGAAAATATGCCATTAACCTCCAAGAGAATTTAATAAGTTGCGACAATGCCACTCAGGTTTTTAAACTTATAGCTAGTTAACACGTAAAATGAGGGTTGAATCCTTCACTGTTTTTGTTGCTTTATTTTATTGAGTGCTCCTATCGAAGTAAAAGTCTATATTAAAGTTAAATGCGGATATAGTTGCAGATATCGGACAGAATAGCCATATCATATCGGGGATTTCTTGTAATATGTACGCAAAATATAGTTGTATATAAAGGGGACCTGGCATACTGTGAATAACATTCCCAAATTACTCATTGCAGCTGGCGTCGGTTTAATCGTTATAGGCTTGATTTGGGCAGTTTTAGGCAGATTTATCAACCTTGGCCGTCTACCTGGCGATATAGCTGTTGAAAAAGGGAACGTTAAATTTTACTTCCCGATAGTCACATGTATTGTCATTAGCGTCGTGTTGTCATTGCTTGCTTATATTGCGAGGTGGCTTTTTAAATGACCATGCCTTCAAAAAACCGACATAGATTTTTAAGGTGAAGTTAAGGTTCGCTTCTTATAATTAGAGACATCAACCCCACAGTTGATTTATAGATCTAGGACACCGGCCCACAGCGATGTGGGCCATTTTTTTTGATTACACTTCACAACATGCAAGCTTGAATGTCAAGTCCCTCCCAAATTTTTGAAACCATGTAAACCATAAATACGTTATTAACGAATATAAATCAAGAAGTGGAGCTCACGAAGTTGGTTGTGCTGCCGTTAAACTTAGGAGGCGATCGATGATGGAAACATTCGGCAGAGGCTGTCTGTACATTATTCTCGGTATCATAGCCGTAATGGCGCTGGCCTTTATTGTAGGAGGCACAATTACTATTCCTTGGTTCATTCTCATCCCCCTTATTATTCTAGCCTTTTGGGCCGCATCCAAAAAAGGCAAATGAGCGAACAAACGCATGGAGGATTTACTTTGAAAATTAAAAATAAAGAAGACATTATTCAACTTGTCAGCGAAGACGAATGGATGATGGATGTATTAAAGACAGCAAAATCTATTCAATTACCTAATTGGTGGGTTTGTGCCGGATTTGTACGCTCAAAAATTTGGGATGTCCTGCACGGCTTTGGTGATAGGACACCTCTTCCAGATGTAGATGTAATCTACTTTGATGAAAGCAACCTCGATGAAGCAGAAGAAAAGAAATGGGAAGAGAAGCTAAGAAGTATGAATCCTCACATTCCTTGGTCTGTCAAAAATGAAGCAAGAATGCACTTAGCGGGTAAGATTCCGCCCTATTCCTCATCTGTAGACGCGATCTCCAAGTTTCCCGAAACGGCGACAGCATTGGGGCTTTCTTTGGATGAGCAAAACAATATCGTCTTAGCTGCCCCGTGCGGAATTGAGGATGTAATCAATATGGAGGTAAAGCCCACGCCTTTTTTTAAAGAAACGAAGGAACTGGCGAGGATTTATGAAGAACGCGTGATAAGAAAGAACTGGAAACAGACCTGGAGCAAAATTAAATTTTTTCCTATTCGGCAAACAGTCCAAATAACACCAAAAAAGCCTGCTGAAATCTGAAATCAGCAGACTTTTTTGTTACAGCAAGACGTCAAACTTATAATGAGTTCTACTCTCTATTCAACAAAACGACTCTTGCAGCAGCGTCCCAGCTGGCGGTTAGCCCTAGCTCCGCAGCCAGATCGCGTATTTGAACATAGCCGGTCGCTTCGGAAAGCATCGATTCGAGCTCTGTCCCATTAACGGTTACTTTGCTTCCTGTCCAATCGATCACTGCACCCAATGACTCCCCGAGCAGCCTCGCTGGCACCCATGTCACTCCGTTCAGCAAATATCCGTCCGATACGACTTCTCCTTCATACAAAACCGCTATTTGCTCTGCATCTTTAAACTTTTCCGGCTTCGGGACTTGTCTGCTGCCTAATGCATCATATCTTTTTAGCCCGTATTGTCTAATGATTGATTTTAATTTGGTTGCATAGGCAGGGTCCGTCGCATAGCCGCATGCTTGCAGCATTTCAGCCTGCTGTTCAGGGGTTTGCGCCGTTCGAACTCGTGCGTAGCGCGGTGCGGCAAGCAGTAAATCCAAGTCTTTATAAAAATGATATACGCTTTTATAGGCCCGGAAAGCAGCTCTCGTATTGGCACTGCGGCCGTCGACATATTCCCACGTGCCCTTGACGACCGCCTCTCCGTGCCAATAAGCGTTGGTCTGCCCGCTGCCGACCTTAATGCCGCCCAAATTGTACCACGAATGAATGACGCCTCCGGTTTCGAGCAAATTTTGCGCTAGTCGAACAGAAGGAAACATCGTGGATCCTTCTCGCTTGACTCGAATAACAGTAGGCGCCAATATCGTAAAAAATTGATCTCTTGTCAACGCAGCCATTTTTCAGACTCCTTTCTGCAGTTGTTTTCTCCTTGTAATCGTAAGCTGTCCCTATCTTTGTATGCGGCAGCAGTACAATTCGCAACGGACAAAAAGGAAGGTGAAGTTTTTTCATAGGGACTCGTGCCGTAAAAAGAAAAAGGGCCTCTCATAAGATCAATAATCTTATAGGGCACCCCCTAAATACTATAGTCCGTAAAACCGCCGTGTATTGGCAAGCAGAATATTCGCTGTTTGTTCAGCAGTCAGCTGTTTTATTTGGGCAATATGCGCCGCCGCGTCTGCAGCCATGGCCGGCCGGGTCGGCTCGCCTGCAAAGGGGCCTTCAAACGGCCATGGACCGTCCGTTTCTACCATTAACAGCTCTAACGGATATTGCTCAACGATCCGCCGAATCTCTTCCTCGTACGCAACGTCAGGCGTTACCGAGACCATATATCCGCACGCGATCATGCGCTGCACAGTCTCTTCATTGCCTTTAAACCAATGGAAGTGTGCCTTCTGCACGCCATGTTCCGCAAGGATATCACATGTTTTATCCGCATCCTCGTAGACCGCGTGCAGCACGATCGGACGATCCAAGCTTGCGGCTAGTACAGCGAATTGCTCAAGCAGTGCCAAATACGGCTTCTCATCAAAAAATGCGCCTGCAGCCTCGGCGTCCGTCCGTATGTAATACGGAAGCCCGACCTCGCCTATTGCGAACGGCTCTCCCGCTTCGTGACGCAAGCTAATCCACGCGAACAGCTCCTCCAGCTCCGCCTCGGACGGGATCGGCTGCTCCGGATGAAAGCCGTATGCCGGGTGTAGTTGCCCAGGATAACGAAGCGCAAGCTCCCGATTCACCTTCGACGATTGCAAATGCATGGATACGGCTACAACGGAAACCACGCCTTCTTCAAACGCTTTTTTCAGAAGCTCGTCCCGCTCCCCGGCAGCATATAAATCAACATGAAGATGCGCGTCAATGTATGAAGCAGAAGCGATAGACTCGCTTGTCTTCTCATCGTCAATTAATCCCGCCATGCGAGCACACGCCCTCCCTCACGCCGACCTTAAGCAGCTCATAAATCTGCTGCTTCATTTCGTTGAACCGGGGATCCGTCCACAGCGCTTCACTGCGAGGGCGCACGAAAGGAACAATGAACTCCTTGAGCACGACAGCCGGCGAAGCGGATAAAACAACAATCCGATCGGAAAGAAACAGTGCTTCTTCAATGCTGTGAGTGATAAGAAGTACGGATCTGCGGTTTTCCTCCCAAATCGACATGAGCCATTGCTGCATTTGCAGTCTGGTCAAAGCATCTAATGCACCAAACGGCTCATCAAGCAGCATCAGGTGCTGCGGAGCAAGCAAGGCTCTCAGGAATGAAACTCGCTGCAGCATACCGCCGGACAGCACGTGAGGATAGGCATCCGCGTACTCATCCAGACCAATTCTCTCCAGCCATTCCTTCGTTTTCAGCTTTGTCGCCTTGCGGTCTACACCGGATACGGTAAGCGAAAACTCAATATTGCCTGCGACCGTCTGCCAAGGCAGTAACGCCGGCTGCTGCGGCATGTATGAAATATGGCCGCGTTCGCCAGTTGTCTCTTTCCCATCCAGCCAAATCTCGCCCGAAGAAGGCTTCTCCAGTCCGCCAATGACTTGAAACAATGTTGACTTTCCGCTTCCGGAAGGCCCGATTATCGAAACGAACTCCCCATCGGCCACAGAAAGCGACAATCCTCCAAGAACTTCTTTGCTCGCCAGCCCTTTTCCAAACTGCTTCCGAATCATCTGTACCTGCAGTGTGTTTGGATGATTTTCCGTTCTATCGCTCATCATGCTACTCCGCCTCCTTCACCGGACGCCAGCGAATAAATAAACGCTCCGCCAAGTTCACCAGTCCGAACAGCGTCAAGCTAAGCGCGATAATAATAATTACAGCTGCAAACACACGCTCCGGCATAAAGCCTTTGGACGAAATAAGCATGAACGAACCGAGCCCCTTTTTTGTGCCGAGCCATTCCGCGACAACTGCGCTTAACACGCTGTACGATGCCGCAATTTTTAACCCTGAAAATAAATGAACGGTTGCGTGCGGCAGCTCAAGCCTCCAGAACAGCTGCCATTTGCTTATGCCAATCATCTGAAAATAATTGCGAAGCTGCGCATCCGGATTCGCAAGGCCGCTAAACATGGCTACCGATATCGGGAAGAAACAAACCATCATTACGAGCAGCACCTTTGGCAGAAGCCCGTAACCGAGCAGCATCGTCAATATGGGACCGATAACGATGATCGGAATATTTTGCGATAATACAAGCAGCGGATACACGCCTGTTCGCACACCAGGAATTAGATGCAGCAAAGCGGCGAGCACGAAGCCCACCGCCGATCCTCCAACAAAGCCGAGCAGCGTAAGCTGCACCGTCGCTGCTGTATGCTCCATTAGCCGCGGCCAAATCTTAACGGCCTCTTGCACGATTGAGACGGGTGAAGGAACAATCCATTGATCGAATACGCCCCCTGTAACCGCCGCCTGCCAGCAAGCGAGCAGTCCTGCCAGCACCGCAATCGGAGGCCAAATTTTTGACCATACGATCCTCTTATTGCCCATCTGGATATTTCTCCAGGAGCCTGCCCATCGAAGCGCCGTTTGCCGGATTATAGTAAATTTTAATTTGCGAAATAACGGACGGACAACCCATCTCGGTCATCGCTTCGCTCATCGATTGCACGACGCCAAGCAGATGGCTAAGCTCTCCCTCCATCGTCGTCTCAAGCGGAGCTACCCGGTAAGGCACGCCTGACGCTTTAATGATTTCGATTGCCCGGTCGACGTATGGAATAACGCTTTCGCCGCCAGGCGTGGCAGGAAGTATTTGAATGCTCACTAATGCGTTCGCCATATGAATTCCTTCTTTCACCTTGTTCTTAAACGCACTTCCGCTATTCAGGCAAAAACTCGTTCGTAAACGCCTTTTCCGCTTCAAGCTCCTTTTCGAGCAGCTTATGCTCGAACATCCAATCGGAGTAGTTTTCCCATACGCTCAGCTTCTGCTCGCCCCAACGCGCCGCATCATCCTGATATTTCGGGCTCAGCCACTTCTGGCTCGCACGTACAAGCTCAGCATTCAAATCCGGCTCCGCTTTGATCAAAATCTCAGCTGCATCCTCCGGATTGTCAATGGCGTATTGGTAGCCTTGCGCCGCTGCAGCAGTGAACGCTTTGACCACTTCCGGCTTTTCTGCAATCATCGTCTCGTTCGTAACAAGCACAGGCGTGTAGTAATCCAGTTTGTCGCTATAGTCAGTCAAATAAACCATATTGATTTTTTCGCCGCGAAGCTCTGCCTCGACGCCCGTCCAAGCATAATAAATCCAAGCAAAATCAATATCGCGCTTAACCGCCGTAAAGAAATCGCTATCGCCGATGCTGACCATATTCACTTTGCTGACGTCAGCTTTCTTCTCCTGCATAAGCGATTGAATAACGGCTTCCTCGACAGGAGCACCCCATCCGCCGTACGTTTTGCCTTCGAATTTCTCGGGAGAATCGATGCCCTCAGCGAGCGGGGAAGCGAAGCCCGATGTATTATGCTGAATAACCGCCGCAATCGAAACGAGCGGAACATCTGAGATGCGAGCCATCGTAATCGATTCTTGATAGCTTACGCCGAACTGCACGCTGCCCGATGCAACCATTTGATCGGCGCCGCTTTGTCCAGGTTGAATAATTTCGACATCCAAGCCCTGCTCTTTGAAAAAGCCTTTATCTCTAGCGACATAAAGTCCGGTATGATTCGTATTTGGTGTCCAGTCGAGCACGACCTGTACCTTCTCGAGCGGCTTGTCCGCCCCCTCTTGCTCTTGTTCTTGCCCCTTCTCATTCTCAGATGGCGCGTTATTCGCTCCGCATCCTGCCAGCGCTATTACGAACACCAGCATAGCAGTAACGATTTTCCACGACAAATGTCCAGCTTTCTTCTGACTCATGATGTGTTTGTTCCCCTCTCCAAAGCATTCTGTTTGTATAAAATGACGAGTCTCGGCAGTGTCCGGGTAATGGCCGCAACCTATAAAAAAAACGTCCTCCTAATCCGGAGGACGCCATTAATTCGGCTGTGCAGCTGTTTATATCCGCACAAGCTTGATCAATTGTGATCGAGCTGTTCTGAATAAACAGAGCTTCTGTCCCTACGCTGGCATTATCCAGATCAGGTTTAACGGGTCGGAATTGTATAGAAAATTCCCTCTCAGCCGGCCTTACCAGCTCCCCGGAACATATTCGGTTTCGTCAATACTTTTAATTGTATAGCAAAACCCGACCTAAATGCCAGTATTATTTTGAAAACGATTATCGTCGGACGTTAATTTGCTTCCCCCTAGTTTATTGGCGTTCTCAGCAGCCTTTCTTCCATACGCGAGTAGATAGGCAGCTGTTAGCTCATCTGTAATCGTTTCGCCCGTTAACCGATCAAGCTGACGGATGTACGCAAGCTGTTCTTTCGGCTTGTTCCCGGCCATCGTAATTTTCACGTATGGCAAACCAGCCTGTACGTACAAATAATTTAACTCCCGCATCGTATATAGACTTGCCGCTTGGTACTTCGCCTCAGCATTTGCCGGATCTAAGTATTGCCGAATATTCTCGTAATAAAACCGATTGGCATAGCAGCCGATTAACCAGCCATTTGGCTTCAGCAGACTTACAAGCCGGTTTACCAAAGGTGTCGTAACTCGGGCATTCGTATCTCCGATGATAATGCCGTCAAGCTCTTCTTGCGGCAGCTCCCAATCACCCTGTTCATTAGGCACAAGCATTTGTATGCCCGATGCCGCTGCAATGCTCGCCGCCAGATTATTTCGCTCCACGCCGAGCCATGTCGCTTTCGGAAATATCTTTTTTACATGCAGCAAAGTCGCTCCGCAGCCGCACCCGATCTCCATAACCCTGCATGCTTCGCGCTTGTACCCATGTGATTCCCGCTCGATAAATGCGATTAAATCCATTCTTATATCCGTCGCTTCAGAGGGATGGAAGCCCCATTTCCTTACAAAGCTATCTGCATTTTCTTTAAACGTATGCTTATTTATTGGTAGATGAGAGCCGTCTGAGCCGCAGCTGATACGATGAATAAACGTGTCTCCGCAAAGCATCAGCTTATAACCTGCTAACCGCAGCCGCAAACCATAATCATCAAATATAAAGCCTTCCATGCCAGCGCTTTCGTCGAGCGGGCCTGCCTTCTCGCACGCTTCGCGTCGCATGAGCAAGCAGTGGCCAAGCAGCTTCACTCTCTCTTCCCATTTCGTTTTGTCGGGAGTGGCATTCATCGCCGCAGCAAAAAGCTCCATCTCCTCTATCGTTTTGTAACCGACAGGAATGGACGACCAATATGGTGAACCGTTCGATACGGGTCCAACCGCTCCAATCCGGCTATCGCTTACTATACAGCGCTTCAATCCGTCCAGCCAGCCCGGCGTCACGACCGTATCGTTGTCAAGCAGCATAATAAGCCCGCCCGAAGCCGCCGCAATCCCTAGATTGCAGATTTTAGGAAATGCTGAATCGTACCCATTGTTTTTTATCACTAAAATGTCACTCTGGCTGTGTGCCCACTCAGCCATATCGTCAGTCGAACCGTTATTGGCTACAATCAGCTCGTAGTCGCCTCGTTCCGTGTGCCGCCTAATGCTCTCTACGCACTTCTTCGTATCTTCAAGCTTATTGTAGTTAACAAGAATAATGCTTGTTATACAACTATTGGCGTCGCTCACGCGTATCCTCCTCTAATAAGCTGTACCATAAAATATGTCGGCACGGACTATTCGGTGAGCAATGCGCTGCTGCTATCGTTTGGTCAATTCGTTTTGTACCGTTTGCGCACGCCAACAACAAGCATGAGAAACGGCAGCACCACTTGAAAGAGCGGGACGATTTTCAACGTAATGTCTAGTCCGATCCAAATATGATACGTATTATTGGGTTCAAGGAATGACGATGCATAGATGACGGCCCCAATCGGCATGACGCAGTAACGATAGGCGATTCCGGTTACGGAATTTAACGTAAATACCGACGCCATGTATAACGCAGTCATTTTCACATAAAGCCCGATAAAGAGCAGAAGCGTAACGACAACATCGAGCCGCTCGAGAAAATTTGCCAGCCGTATCAGCTGTACCACTTCAAGCAGCGGAAGCGCCGTGATGGCAGATAGCTCAGGTCCCAGCACGCACATGACAAGCATATTCATGAATACAAGAAAAGCGGATACCCCAATCATCGACCAATAGGAGGCGCGTCCTATTATTTTCTTTTCGCTTACATGCTTCCAAAACACGAGGAAAATGACCATTTGCCCAAAAGGAAACGACAGTAAGTCCGGAAACGCCGCCTTCACTACAGGTGCAAGCCCATTTTCTAATATGGGCAGCAAATGCTGGGGATCTGGTAACCGGGCAATAAACAGCAGCAATATAATAAAGAAGTAGCTGGCCGCAACAATCGGAAACAGCAGCTGTACGACGCGGACAAACACTTCAAGTCCTTTGCTGACGGTGTAAGCCGCAGCGCTAATAATGAGCAGCATCACAATCCATTTCGGCGTTAAGGTCAGCAATGCCATCATCGTAAGCTCGCCGACATCGCGAACATTTCGCATCGATTCATAAGCGAACCAAACGGCATATAGCAGCCCGATCCCACCGCCGATCCAGCGTCCGAAATGCATCTTATAAAGTTCGGCTAATTCCGCTTCGGGGGCACGGCGTTGTAAGTGTACATACATGACAGTAAGCAGCAGACCGGCTGCCGCAGCAAGTATCATCGCTAGCCAGGCATCGTGCTTCGCTTTAATGCCGAGCTCAAACAAAGGCGTACTGCCGATCAAAAAAACGATGATCAAGATGGACAATTGATTTTTTCCGATCTGCTGCATACTGTCTCCCTCCCCTTTATGAACGCCTTTTTTCCTGCTCACTCTTGAAGCCGCTGCCGCTCATACCTGCCGAATTCAGCTTCACCCTTACCGTTATTTTCAACGTTGTTTGCGGAAACAGCTCTGTCCAGTTATCCTTCGCTTCAGCCCATTGCTTCGGGTATTTTTTGTGTATGACATTGCCGAAGCCTACAACATCCGTCCGGTACTTGCGAACGGCCTTCCAGCCTTTCTGCATGATGGAAGTGATTTCGGCTTCTATGAATTTCTCTGCCTTCTCCACCTGTGCAGGTTTCGATAGATCGCCTCCGCAATTGTACTCCATCAACGTCCCAACCGCCTTAGCATCCACATGCATAATCCATTTGCCGCCCGATGGCTCCGGCCGCAGCTTCGTCTCGGCATGAATGATGCGAATGGAAGAGCTCTTCTGTCCTTTGGCTTCTTCCGTGCAAGCGAACGGTATCACGGCTCTCTTCACATGATTCTTAAGCCACATGACGCCTTGGCTTTCTTCGCCGGAAATCCATCCGACCAATTTATCCTCGGAAATCAGTCCCAAATCGAACAGCCTTACTTTAGAAGGTGTATTCGTTTGGCTCAGCTTATCTGCCCGATTCATGCTTTCTCTTGAGCCTGAGACCACTAAGCCCGGTATGCCGGTGGCCTTTGTTGCACCCATCAAATCCAGCAGCACTTGATGGATGGTCATTTGCCGATACGTAGAGCTGTTTATTTCTTCATTGGTAATCATGCGCTGAATGGCTGCGCCAGGTATTTTCTCAAGCGGGATAAGCTGCTCCAGCATGTGGCGCGCACTTCCTTTGGACAGAAATACGCTTACCGTTTCGCGCGCATCATGATTGCGCAAATAAGTTTCGAACAGAGGCGCCATCCCTTTACGGGCAGCCTCCTGCCCAACAATAACGATTTGATTGTGCGAGAAATAGAGCCGCCGCGACGTCTCTTGGCTCGCTTTGCTAATTGCGGCCCTAAAGCCTTCAGCTTTCGTCGAGAACACATTGACCGACGCCGCCGAACCGCCCCCTACACCACTCATTCCAGAGATCGCTTGCGGAATAACAACCTGATAGGACAATACCCAATTTCCGTCCTTCCAATCCACGCCGGTTGCCGAAACAATCCCGATCTCATTAAGCTCCACACGGTTCCAGCAGCCGACAGCCAGCATACAGACGAACAGCGGCAGCAACAGCTTCCATTTATTCATTGCCGTTCCTCCCTTTAGTTACGGCTTATCAGAATGACGCTGTGCCGGCGGTTTTCTTCCATTCGGCCGCCGTTTTGGATTACGCAAGCTCAAATCGAGCGGCCGAAGCACGATTGCCCACCATGGCAGCCGGATGAATACATCCCGCCAAATTCCCTGCTTCGTCGGCCCGGGCGCCAGCGGCGACATGTACGGTACTCCGAAGGAGCGCAGCGACGTCAGATGGATCAGCGTAAACAACACCGAAATGAAAATACCGAAAAAACCGAAGACACCCGCCATCAGCATGTAGACGAACCGGATAATACGGGAAGTAGCCGCCATATTAAATTCCGGCATAACGAAATTTGAAATAGCGGTGAAGGAAACGATAATGACCATACCAGCCGAGACGATGCCGGCTTGCACGGCAGACTGTCCTAACACGAGTGCGCCAACAATAGAAATCGCAGGTCCGATAGCCCGCGGCATGCGCAGTCCTGCCTCGCGCAATACTTCAAACGTCATTTCCATAAGAAGCGCCTCAATGAGACCCGGAAACGGTATACCTTCGCGCTGCGCCGCCAGACTAATGAGCAATGTAGTCGGCAGCATCTCCTGGTGATACGTTGTTACTGCAATATATAAAGCGGGCAAAAGCATGGCAACGACATACGCTGCGTACCGTATGATTCGAACGAATGACGCAATATCAAACCTTTGGTAATAATCCTCGGGTGATTGAAAAAAAGTGAAAAAAGTAGTCGGCGCCATCAGCACCAGCGGAGTCCCGTCAACCATGATCGCGACCCTGCCCTCCAGCAGGGCGGCCGCAACCGTATCCGGCCGTTCTGAATTCAATAGCGTAGGGAACAGCGTAAACGTCTCATCTTGAATAAATTCTTCGATGTAGCCTGTTTCGAGAACGCCGTCTATGTCGATTGCTGCCAGTCTTCGATATACTTCTTTTACAATGCTTTCGTCCGCAGTCCCGTGCAAATACAATACAGCCACGTTCGAATGCGTTTGCCGGCCGATCTTGTGCATCTGTATATGAAGGTCGGACGATCGGATAATTCGGCGAATCAAGCTGATATTGACTCGAATATTTTCGACGAAGCCGTGCTGCGGTCCCCGAATAACGGTCTGCGTTTGCGGAATAGTGACACCTCGCTGCTCCCCTCCGCAGACTTCAGCTATTAATGCCGCCGGACTGCCATCCGCCATAATGACGCATAGCCCGTCCGTCAAACATTGAAGTGCCTCTTCTAACGTACTGACATCCTTTATCGAACCGATTGAAACGACGCAATTGCGCAGCGCCTCGAGCAGTTTTCCGCCCTTGACATACGCATGCTGCGGCAGCTTCAGCGACATTAACGGCTCCATGACGCTTTCATTAATCGTCTCTGCATCCACTATTCCGCTCACGTAAATAATCGCCAGCTCACGATCCGGAGCCGCATCGCTGCGAAAAAACCGGACGACTATATCGCAGCTGCCGCCGAAGCGATTACGAATCGCTTCGGCGTTCGCATGCAGTGATGGACTGAGCGGCGTTAGCGGCCCTGCGTTTTTTTTGTTCATAACGGCACCTTTCGTTTCCATGTTGCATCTATTTTGGCGCATTATGGGTGTAAATATGTATACGGCGCTAACGTGACTACCAAGAATGGGGTTGAATATAGGGAAGCTTCTGGAGGGTCCTAGAAAGGTTTTGTGATCAGAGGACTGGCGAAACTAAACTAAACGGAAACGATAGTGAAGGAGCTTGCTACGCTGCAGCTCCTCTTTTCTATTAAAGTAACAGGCAAAAAAGGTAAATGGGTATCTGAAATCCTGTCTCCGGCTGAATTTGTGGTGCTGCCGGTTAATGGCTATTCCAAACCGAATCCGGCCTCACGTGCAAGCAAGATGGCCTGAGCGCGATCCGTCACTTGAAGTTTATTCAAAATGTTCGACACATGATTGCGAACCGTCTTTAGCGTGAGGCCGAGCTTCTGGGCAATTTCCCCGTTCCCCGATCCCCGGGCGATCCATTCGAGAACTTCGCGCTCCCGCTCGGTCAATCCGGGGAACGCGTTGTTCAGTGCTTTTTGACCTTGCATCATTTCGAAATAATACATCATCTTCCTGGCGATTGAGGCGCTGAAGATAGCTTCTCCTCCGACGACGACTTGAATGGCGCGCACGATTTCTTGCTTCTGCGCCCCTTTGAGCATATACCCGCGGGCGCCGGCACGCATAGCGGAAAAGACGGACGTATCGTCATCGAACATCGTCAGGACCAGGATGTGAATATGCGGGCTGGTTCGAACGATGGCACGCGTCGCCTCGATTCCGTTTAATCCGGGCATGCTAACGTCCATTAAGATGATATCCGGCTGAAGCTCCTCGGCTAGACGTACCGCTTCTTCTCCGTCCTGCGCCTCGTCGACGACGGTAAATTCCGGAACCGATTGGAGCGTCGAGAGCAGTCCTTCCCGGAACATGGGATGATCGTCAACGAGCAAGATGCGAATCGATTCCTTCTCTGATTGGTTTTGATACATCGTTTATATCCTCCTGATCAATTGGAATGAATACGTTCAACCGCACGCCTTTTCCGGGAACGGATGATAACGAGCAGCTTCCGCCCAGCTCCTCGGCGCGTTCATGCATAGATCCAATGCCGATTCCGTTTCTCTTGGCGCCCGGCAATCCGCGCCCGTTATCGGCAACCTCCAAATGTAAACCGCCTTCCCCCGGCAGCAGCGAAATCTTGCATAAACTTGCCCCGGAATGCTTGACCGCATTCGTCAATGCTTCTTGCACGATACGATAAATCGCCACCTCCGCCGCCGCATTCAGCTTCAATCTGCGATCGAAACCTTCGTGAACTACACGCATGCTTCCCTCTTCCATTTGATGAGCAAGTTCCTTAACGGCGAAAGCCAGACCGAATTCATCCAGTGCGGGAGGCCGGAGCGCATAAACCAACCGCCTGATATCGGCGACCGCTTCCCGCATCTGTGATTGAACGGTCAGCAGCGTTTGCTTTGTTCGCTCAGGCTCCCTTTCGCATATCGTCATTACCTCGTCCAATCGAAGCATCATGCTGGCAAGCCCCGACCCGAGCCCGTCGTGCAAGTCGCGGCGCAGTCTCCGCCGCTCTTCTTCACGGGCGCTCACAAGCCGCTCACGCGAACGCCGGAGCTCGTCGGTCAACCGTACCGCTTGCACGGCAATACTCACCTGGCGGATTAAGTCGTCAAGCATCCGTCTCTTGTTCGGCGGCAGCGCTTCGCTTACGCGATGAATGCCGAGAACGAGACGGCCAACCGTTTCGCCTTGCACGGCCAGCGGCACTTCGCTTACGGTCTCGCCGTCGCGGATGCCGTACTCCGCCAAACGTCGAATCTCTCCCGTTTTATCCACAGATTCGATTGCCGCGTATGGGATGCGCAAAGCGTTTGCGGTTGTTTCAACAATGGCCGGAAGCAGAGATCGATGGGTTAGCGCACCTTCGAGACGCTCCGTAAGTCCCGATAACATCCGATAGGGGTCGTCCCGTTCACCGTATACGAGATGATTGACCGCTCTTTGTACTCGTTCTCGGAGGGGATGGAACAGGACAGCGATCAATCCAGTGGCCATCAACGTCACGATCGCATTCATTTTTCCTTGCATGAGCGTACCGAGAACGCCTACAAGAAGCGCATATGCCATGATGCTCATCGTGCTTAGCACGATATAAACCAAGGTCCGGTTGAAAACCACCGATCTTTTTTGCAGCCGGTCCAGTGCCATCATGCCGATAGAGAAAGGAATGAACAATAGGCCGGTGTATAAAAAGATTTGCGTAAGCATGCGAAGAATCCCGTTTGAAACGAAAATCGGAAATCCGGCAGTCAATCCGGCGATGAAATAACAGCCCATTCCCCAAATGAACCAGCGTATATGCCTCTTTTGTTCTTCTTTGGCATATCGGTAACGCCAGATCTGAACGCCCATAACCAACCCGTGCATGAGGAACATATAGATTCCTTTGACGGCGGGATAATCTTGGAGATTGAAGTACGGCAGCGGCCAAACATAACTGGTGATCATCATGACTACCCAGATAACGGCCGGAATCGCCGTCCATCTTGGTATGATCGCCCTTCAGGAAAAAGAAAAAGAAAAAAGATATACATTGAGCCAAATGAGTTCAGAACGAAAAACATTTGGGTCAGGGCCGGATAATTTGCGAAAAGGGCATCATCCGAGCTGAATATGGTACCTGTCACGATAAGCAGCAAAGAAGCGGTTACGCAGTAAAGGTCCCGCCATCCGTATCGGTAGAGCAGAAACCCTACGGCCCATGAAGATAAATTTTGTATGGCGAGCAATATGACCGTAAACGCCGCGTATAAGTCCGATGAGATTCCATATCGGGCCATCCCCTCGAATTGTGAAGCATCCATATTAAAATAACTCGTACATCCTTCTCCGACACATGGATCCGAATATGCAAAGACTCCAAACCAGTGGCTAAAAAAAGATACAACGAGCGACATCGCCAGTCCGATCCACCATAACGCATGCGCACCAATAAAGAGAGGAAGACGAAGCGCTCCCTTATATGTACCTTTCATCTAATACCCGCCTTTGAACTGCCTTAGAAGTTTTTCCATCAGTATAACATGACCGTATTCCCGATGGGTCGGGAATCTTTCAGTAGACTCGATCCCGCGGAAGTTCCCGGCAAGTCGGGAACAAAAGACGCTGTGGCCGGGACGCCGGGACGATTATGATGAGGATCAAGCGAGGCAATCAATAATGATTCTTAAAAAAGGAGTGTTTGAAAATGATTACTGTACCACAAAAGTTTTTTCGTTTTAGCGGATGGGCCATGTTATTGGCGGGGATCGTCATTACAATCATCCAGTTCGTACATTTGGAGGATGTACCCCACGATATGGAGGAAATGAAATACTTCGTGGATGTCGCCGTCTGGACCCATGTCGCCTTACTTCTCGCAGTTACCGTGCTCCTAATGGGGTTTGCCGGACTCTTTCTTCGCCATGCAAGCAAGCTGAAATGGTGGGGATGGATCGGATACGGTCTCTTTTTCTCGGTGTTCGTGTTTGACCTTATGCACGCTGCATTGCAAATTTTCGATTACCCGGTATTTTTTAAGGATATCACGACCGAAGCGCAAATGAAGGAAGCATCCGATTTGGTCATGAGCATTCAAATGAGCAACGGACCAGGACAGTATATTTTTATGGCTATGATGCCTATGGCAATGTTGGGCACGATCCTAATGTGTATCGGATTCCTTCGCGCTAAGATAATTTCCAAATGGCCGTCCATCGGATACCTTGTACTTACCGTATTGATGTTTGTACCCGTTGAATCCGTGATGATGTTTATTTACCCTATCCAGTTTCTGGTTTGGGCATGGTTTGGGGCGATTCTCGCTTTCGAAAAGCATCCTAAAGCCGAAGTGTCGAGCAATCCGCCAATAACCGCATAGGTCACTGCAATAGAGCTGCTCTATGCTTGGTTCTGAAATTCAGTTTCCGGGGTAAAATGAAGAGGCTGTCCCTTGGGATAGCCTCTTACAATTTTTAACCACTAAGAAAGTTTATTGAACGCGCTTATTTCGAGATGCCGAATTGTTTGTTAAGTTTCAATGGCCGACAAAACCCTTCCTCCCAGAGACTTCGCCACACTTAATCGGCAGCTGCTTTAATGTATAGCTCTAGGCTTCCGGATAAAGCGCCGTAGATAAGTAGCGCTCCCCCGTATCAGGGAGCAGCACAACAATTCGTTTATCCTTATTTTCGGATCTCCGGGCGATTTGGAGTGCAGCGTAAACCGCAGCGCCTGATGAAATCCCGACCAGCAAGCCTTCGCTTCTGGCTAACTGCCTTGCTGTTTCGAATGCATCTTCATTCTTTACTTGAATAATCTCATCGACAACTGATCTATCAAAGTTGCCCGGAACAAACCCGGCACCGATTCCTTGAATTTTATGAACCCCTTTGCTGCCGCCGGAAAGCACGGGAGAATCAAACGGCTCGACTGCAACGATTTTCACCGCCGGTTTTCTTTCTTTGAGCAATTGACCGACTCCGGAAATCGTGCCCCCTGTACCGACGCCGCCAACAAAAAAATCCACTTCGCCGTCCGTATCTCTCCAAATCTCTTCAGCAGTGGTTCTCTTATGGACCTCTGGATTCGCCGGATTGTTAAATTGCTGGGGCACAAAAGAGTTCGGAGTTGCTGCCGCTATTTCCTCCGCCTTTTTGATCGCACCGGCCATCCCTTCGTTAGCTGGGGTAAGAACCAGTTCTGCCCCCAAAGCAATGAGCAGCTTCCGGCGCTCTACGCTAAAGCTCTCCGGAAGAGTAATGATCAAACGATATCCTAGAGCAGCTGCAGCGAAGGCTAGACCAACGCCCGTATTTCCACTTGTAGGCTCGATGATAACGGAATCTTGATTAATAAGGCCCCGTTCTTCAGCATCTTTGATCATCGCAAAACCAATTCTATCTTTTACGCTTCCTGCCGGGTTAAAATACTCCAACTTGGCTATAAGCGTTGATTCAACCTCATTTTTTTTCATAAAGCTGGAAAGCTCTAATAATGGTGTATTTCCGATGAGCTCTGTAAGGTTCTTTGCAATTTTTGACACTGCTTTCTCCTCCGCTAATTCAAATTCCAATCTTTTTAGTTGGTTTTATATGATCACCTTATCATTGATGGTAAATAAATACAATGTGTGAGCTTTATTCCTTGAACTTTGATCTTTTAGCCTCGATTGAATCTCTCTTTATAACTTATGTTTGTCAAATGGATTCGTCTCCCTTAGCTCAATTGACTCCGCTCCAGCCTCCTGCGTACCTATATTCTCAAAGCAACCACTTATTTCCTTTTTATGTATGGACAAGGCAGAGAGCGGCTCGCTCAGCCATATGATAAGACCATATTTTACCGTTATTTCTACCTAACCCACCGATTATACCACCACTAGCGCCCTTTTTTACCGTTATCCAGCCGGAGCATTCCACCAGCCCATGTAAATAATAACCACAAAAAACCTCTAGAATAAGAACGCGCGTTCTGTATATAATAAGAACAACAGTTCTTATTTCTGTATATAATAAGAACAAAAGTTCTTATTTCGGAGGGAAGCATCATGACATTGGAAAAATGGTTCAAATCAATCGGTTGTGTCGTTGATATGATTTATATGAGCAGGAAAGGCAAGTTCACTAAACGAAGAATTCGGGTCATCTCCGTTAGAAACGGTTACGTAAGAGCGTTCTGTATAAACTCGGGCGCACAACGCGTCTTCTTGATTGAAAATATGCTCGCAGCAGAGCTGGTGAGAAGCAATGTCTCTTAACAAAGTAATTCTGCTCGCCGATTGCCAATCGTTTTACGCATCCGTGGAAAAGGCGGAGCATCCCGAGTATCGGAATCTGCCGGTTGTTGTTGCGGGCGACCCCGAACGCAGGTCCGGCATTATTCTTGCCGCCTGTCCGATCGCCAAATCCTTCGGTGTAACGACAGCGGAGAGAATTGGCGATTCGCTCGCGAAATGTCCGAATTTAGTGATCATTAAGCCGCGGATGCAGCTGTATATCGACATCTCTATGATAATTACCCGCATTTATCAATCGTATACCGATTTGGTTGAGCCCTATTCGATCGACGAGCAATTTCTCGATGTGACCGGTTCGCTGCATTTATATGGTTCGCCGGAGGAGCTTGCAAGAATGATTCAGACGCGCATCCAGGAAGAGCTCGGGGTGTATACCCGCTTCGGCATTGCCGAAAATAAAATTTTGGCGAAGACGGCCTGCGACAACTACGCGAAGAAAAACGGTTCAGGCATTTATATCCTATCCAAGGATAAGCTTCACGAGACGCTCTGGACATTGCCTATCAGCAAAATGTTTATGGTCGGCAGCCGCATGACGCGTCATTTTAATGCGATGGGGATGGAGACGATCGGCCAGCTCGCAGAGACGCCGCTGGAGAAGCTTAAGATGATGATGCGCCGCAAATTCGGCAAAAACTCCGATATCAACGCCGAGCTGTACTGGCGTATTGCGAACGGAATCGATGATAGCCCCGTCACGCCGGGGACGCATCAGATTGCCCCCAAGGCTGTAGGACATATGATGACGCTGCCGCGCGATTATGGAAAGCTCGATGAGATCAAGGTTGTTCTTCTCGAGCTCACGGAGCTTGTTTGCCAGCGCTGCCGCGGCAAAGGATATATGGGGCATGTCGTTTCGGTGGGCTGTATGGGAGCCGACTATGACCGCCCTACCGGCTTTAGCCGCCAAATGAAAATGGACGATCCGACCAATGTCACCAATCAGGTTTACCGCGCTGCCGTCGAGCTTTTGAAGCGGCACTGGGACGGCCATCCCGTTCGAAAGGTTGGCGTCAGCCTTTCGCAATTTTCGGCTGATGATGAATATCAGCTTTCTTTGTTTGACCCGAATCGCGAGAAAACGATGGCGCTTGAACGGGCGACGGATGCCATCAAGCAGAAGTACGGAGATGCCATTATTTTAAGAGCGGTTTCGATAACTGACGCCGGGCAGGCCCGGCACCGCTCTGAGAAGATCGGAGGACATTACAAATGAGAAAGAAGCTTGAAGGAAACGGGCTTTGGGAATCGAGCCGCATGATGCTGCCCGAGCACAAGGCCGCTATTAATGAACACGAGAACGCTTTGCGGCAGCGGCAGCGCGTTGAGCTTGATGAGCAGGAGTGGGAACATGTAGCGCGGTCCGTCGCAGAGTCGCTGCAGCAGCGCCATCAAATCACGCTCCGGCTGTTCCATCCGGTCGAGGAGCTGACCGTCATCGGGATCGTGGATCGGGTCGACCAGATGAAAGGCCGCTTCATGGTGGACGGCGAATGGTTCTCCATTAGGGACATTGAAGGGGCACTGCTGGATTAACTGCCCTCATCGGCGCAAGTATTTGATAATGCGAACTGGAATACCTCCTGCTACCTTTAAACCAGACTCGAATAACAGGAATAATAGAGGGAGCTCTACCTGTTCATCTTGTCCGGGCGAAGGGCCTATACGCCCCAATTAAGTCATTTTCTTATTTGTTCCGCTGAACAGCAAGCACCGCCAGTTCAATCTTGTTCAGCATAAGCCCGTATTCATTCGTAATTTCAAAAGCATGCGGCAGCGGCAGCTTTTGAAAGTACGGCGCCACATCGGCTGCAGAACGAAACCAATCGCCGGGCTCCGGCGGCTCCAAGGACTGGTCACCCCAAGCAGCGCTGAGCTCCGGACTGTAAAGCGGCTCCGCCCCGGGCTTCAAACGTCCGCCTAGCAGCCGTTCCACATAGACGGTCTGCGGCGGCTGCCGGCGTACGCGTGCGAACAAGTGCGGAGCGTAATCCGCCCGTGATCCCGTATGCTTAACGGCGCCGGCAAAGCTTCTGGCTCCATCAAATACGCGCGGAATGCCGAACAGCATCGCGTACAGCCGCTTACCAAATTCAATTCGTTCCTTCAATTGCTCGAACCGCTCCATAATAAGTCCAGAAAGCCTCAGCGTCTCTAAACTTTCGCCTTTTCCCTGCCCTCTCCCATATGGAAAAATAACGCCGTTCAGCTGCAGCAGCGACTGCAGCCCAAAAAACAGCGTATCGAGCACTTTCTCTCGGTAATACGGATGCTGCACGACGCGCTGCTCAATATAATGCTGCTCGTTCACAATTAACGCAACCGTCAGCGGTACCGGATCACGATCGCGCCAAAATAACTTCCAGACCGGCGTCATAAACGACGAAACGCCAAATGCCGGCAGCAAATGAAACAAGCTTCTTCCCTCGCGGCGGCTCCATTCGTACAGCAGCAGCTGCGGATAAGCATCTTGAAAAATTAGCGCGTTCGCCTGCTCCAAAAAGCGGAACACCCCTTCCTGCTGCTCCTTTCGAAGCAGCCAAGGAAGCCACTCCCCCTGCAAATCCGTCATATTCCATCCGCCATTGCGCGATACCATATGCGCAAGCAGCGCCCAATGCAGCTCCGGCATGCGGAAATATACAGACCGATATGCTTCCGTACGCGTCACATTGTTGCGGTTGCATGCAGTTGTCTCCGTGCGAATCCGCTCGATGATCATCAACTCCACCCCGCTCCAGCCTCCGGCGCCGCCTGCATCAGAAGAAGCGGACGGCTTCGACCATGCTGACATAAGCTTTCCTACAGCGGAGGATGACAGCTGCAGCGGCATCGCCTCCGCAATCATCGCATGTGATGCGCTCATGGCTCCCCACTTCCCTAACGCATAAGCTAGCGCTGCGCCAGGCAGCGCGATCAGCTGTCGCAGCCAATAGCCCAATGAACGGCGCTGTATGCGTAATCCATTCTTTTCCTCCATCGTCAGCGCTCCTTATTCGACATCGTGCCCCTTGCGCAAGATAAAATGCCATTCTCAACCTATATGAACCAGTATCCTCCATATTGAGGCCTCTCATACCGGACATGCAGCGTATGCACTACATGCATCCGCGTTGTATAATAGAGCAAAACAAGCATTGGAGGCAGATGCAATGTGCGGAAGATATACGCTCACCGTAACGCTGGAGGAGCTGATGGTCAGATATATGATCGGAGAGACAATGGTGCCGTTCCACCGTCCCAAATATAACGTAGCACCAAGTCAGCAAGTGTTCGCGATTATTAATGACGGGCATAGCAACCGGCTTGGGGAACTGAAGTGGGGACTTATTCCGCCATGGGCCGACGATCCGAAGATCGGCTTCATGATGCTCAACGCGCGCGCGGAGACGGCAGCGTCCAAGCCCGCTTTTCAACAGCCGCTTCGCCGCAAGCGCTGCCTTATTCCTGCAGACGGCTTTTATGAATGGAAAACGACGGCGCGCGGCAAGCAGCCGATGCGGGTTGTGCTTAAGAGCCGCGCTTTATTTAGTATGGCTGGTCTGTACGAAACATGGGTTTCCCCGGATGGAACCAAAATAAACAGCTGTACCATACTAACAACGACACCGAATGACCTGGTCGCGCAGATTCATGACCGGATGCCGGTCATTTTACGGCCGGAGGACGAGTCGCTCTGGCTGAATCGCATGATCAGCGAATCAGACGCGCTCGCTCCACTCCTTCGCCCATATAACCCGGATGAGCTCGAAGCTTATCCGGTTTCCTCAGCAGTAGGCAATGTACGCAACGACGACTCCTCGTTAATTGAGCCGTTTACAGCAGATGAGCAATTGGGGCTATGGTAAGTACGTGGGCAAAAAAAATCGCCGACCTAAAACGGTCAGCGAAACATTCCCCACAGCTTCAGCAAGTGAAACGTGTTGTTGGGATCAATTTTTTGCCCCATAACGAAGGCCACGATCTGTTCCTCCTGCGTATCCGTAAGCTGCTCCTGCAAAATCACGGCTGCCGCTTTAACAAGCTTCCTCACCTTAGGGCGGTCCTGCAAATCATACTTTGTCACATTACCGAGCAGCTCCCGCATCCGGTCCTTCATGACAGGGTTTTTTAATTTAAATTTGACACGTTCGACCAGCTGCGGCCGAATGCCGTACTTTTGGTAACTCATGGTCCAGACACCTCCATCCGGCAGTCCCATCTTTAAACTATATGCCGCCCGGAGGTAATAATTGCCTAGTCCAGCTGCTCTCCTTGAAAAATTTGATCCTTCTGCAGCACATTGCGTACTCTTACATAGGACTCATTCGACCAGAAATCGTCCCGCTCCGTTAATGCAGCTGCATCGTCGCGGGCAAGCTCCAGCACCTCATAGTCGGCGACCATATCCGCAAGCCGAAACTCAGGCAGACCGCTTTGCTTTGTGCCAAAAAAATCACCCGGTCCGCGCAGCTCCAGGTCGCGCCGCGCTACCTCAAAGCCATCGTCCGTATCCGTCATAACCTTCATCCGTTCTCGCCCGGTTTCCGACTTCGGATCTGCTACCAAAATACAATGCGATTGATGCTCGCCCCGACCGACCCGGCCGCGAAGCTGATGCAGCTGCGATAAGCCGAATCGTTCCGCATCCATAATAATCATGAGCGTCGCATTCGGAACGTCCACACCAACCTCTACGACGGTAGTGGCGACAAGCACCTGAGTATCATTTGCCCCGAAGGCAGCCATTACGCTTTCCTTCTCGGAGGCGGACAGCCGGCCATGCAGCAAGCCGATCTGAAGATCGGGAAAGGATTGCTGCGTTTGCACGTAGAGATCAATCGCATTTTGCACATCGAGCTTCTCGGACTCCTCGATTAGAGGGCAGATAATGTATGCTTGACGGCCTTTGCTAACCTCTTTACGAATAAACGCAAGTACGCGCTCCATCATGCTATGCTTTACCCAATACGTCTTAATTGGCTTACGCCCGTGCGGCCGCTCCCGGATTGTCGATACGTCCATATCGCCGAAAGCGGTAATCGCCATCGTCCTTGGAATTGGTGTGGCAGTCATCGTAAGGACATCGGGATTCATCCCCTTGCGGCGGAGCACGCTTCGTTGATTGACGCCGAAACGATGCTGTTCATCGACGACGACGAGCCCAAGGCTGCGGAAAAAAACATCGTCCTGAATGAGCGCATGCGTACCAACCACGATATCGATCATTCCCATTTGAAGACCGGCAAGCACATCGCGCCGCTTGCGCTCAGTCAAGCTCCCGGTCAACAAACCAACCTCGATGCCCATGTCAGCATACAGCCTTTGCAGCGACCGCATATGCTGATCGGCCAGTATTTCGGTCGGCACCATAAGCGCTCCTTGATGGCCGGATTTGACTGCCGCATACAACGCAATGGCCGCAACAACCGTTTTGCCGGAACCAACGTCACCCTGCAGCAGCCGGTTCATGCAGGAGGGCCTGCGCATATCGGTCAAAATTTCATTGACAACCTTCTTCTGTGCATCCGTCAGCTCGAATGGCAGCTTTGCGGCGAATTGGCGAATCGTTTCACTTTCGATACGATGCGCGATCCCGTCGTTGCGTTTACGGTTAAGTGCGCGATAAGCCTGAAGCTTAAGCTGAAACAAAAAGAGCTCTTCGTACACCAGACGCTTGCGGGCCGCTTGTCCCTCTTTCGTATCATCCGGCAAATGAATGCGATGCACCGCATCGCGTCTAGCCATCAGCTCATGCTGCTGGACAAGCTCATGCGGCAGCACCTCTTCAATCATCGCCCCATATTGCGTTAAGGCTTGGCGCACCGTCTTCCGCATCCACGGCTGCGTAATGCTTCCGCCAACCGAATAAACCGGTTGGAGCGTTCCGGACTTAGCCGCATTGCCGCTGCCCGGGAACTCCGAGTCCGATACGGTAATCTGCAGCCGCTGCTGCTCCCATTTACCGGTCAGCATAATTTCACGGCCCGGCACCAGTTGGTCCTGCAGAAAATGACGGTTGAACCATACCGCGGTCACTAGCCAATGCCCGACTTCAACCTTGCATGTCAATCTCGACTTGCTCTTGCCGTAACGCTGCAAGACAGGTACGCCCCTGACATGTCCCAGCACGGTCACCTTCTCGCCTTCCTTCACGTCCGTGAGCTCGCGAATCCGGTAATCCTCGTAACGAAACGGAAAATAATCAAGCAAATCTGCTACCGTTTGCACGCCAAAGGCGTGAAGCTCTTGTTCCTTAGGAGCGCTCACGCCTTTGATTTGCCGTACGGAAAATTGATCCAGCGTCATCATATTATCCCTCACAGCCTGTACATGAACACAGCCGAGGTGCCAGGGCCCGTATGCGTTCCGATAACGGCTCCGATCGTCGTGTAGCTGATCTCTTGCACATTAAAATTATTTTTGACAAGCTCACAAAGCTCCATGGCCGTATCATCGCCATGTGTCCAGGCAATCGTAATGGCTACCGGCTCATCGCCGAATGAATGCTTCAACAGCTCAACGATGCGCGCCATCGCTTTTTTTGAACCGCGTACTTTATCAACGGCAAGCACGACGCCGTCTGGATCCAGCGACAAAATCGGCTTAATGTTCAAGATCGAACCGATCAATGCTGAAGCTTTGCCGATCCGGCCGCCCTTTTGCAAATATTCGAGCGTATCGACGAGAAAATACAGCTTCAGCTCTCCATCAAGACGCTTGATCTCATCAAGAATCCGTTCCTTTGATTCGCCTGCCTGCGCCATTTCAGCCGCTTTTAAGACACGCATGCCAAAGCCGAAGGACGCTGATTTCGAGTCAATAATCGTAATATCCGATTGTTCCTCAAGCATAGACTCCGCAATAACCGCCGACTGATACGTACCGCTTAGCGCTGCGGACAAATGTATCGATATAATCGGCGATTCAGCATCCTCAGCGAGCAATCGCTGGTATACCTCCGCGAACTCCAGCGGCGATGGCTGCGATGTCGTAGGGAGCGCAGTTGACTGTGCAAGCTTCTCATAGAACTGCTCGGAATTAATCGTTACAGCATCCAAGTACGTCTCTTGTCCAAAGATCACCTTGAGCGGTACCATCTCAATGCCTAGTCGCTCTCTGACCTCAGCCGGAATATCAGCCGTACTATCCGTTACTATTCGGACCTTCCCCACAATCAATCCCTCCCAAACTTTAAAACGATTGCAATTTATTCCACTGCAAACACATAAGGATACAGCGGTTGTCCGCCATTTTGCACTTCGAGCTCCAGCTCAGGGTATTGCTCGGCAATCCATTCGCACAGAGTTGCCGTACCTGCTGCTTCAGCACCCTCGCCGGTCAGGATCGTAAGCAGGTCTCCGCCGGATTCCAGCATGCTGACGATTAGCGATTGGCAGGCTTCCTGTAAGCTTGCATTTGAAACGACGATCGTCTTCTCTTTGATGCCGATATAATCGCCCTCACGAATGTCCACGCCTTCAATGCTTGTATCCCTGACCGCTTTCGTTACTTGGCCTGAGAGCACCTGCTCGGCTGCATTTTTCATCCATGCAGCGTTGCGGTCAGCCGTTTCCTCTTCTTTGAAAGCAAGAACGGCAGCCAAGCCTTGAGGAATCGTTCGAGTCGGAATAACCGTAACATTGCGCTCGCTAAGCTCAGCAGCCTGCTCGGCCGCCAAAATAATATTTCCGTTATTAGGCAGAATGAAAATGTGCTCCGCAGACAACGCCTCGATTGCCTTTACGAAATCTTCCGTGCTAGGATTCATCGTCTGTCCGCCAGACAGGACGGTATCCACGTCATTTTCAAGAAAAATATCCTCAATTCCTTCTCCGATGGCGACCGCGATAATGCCGAATGGAGCCCATTCAAACACTTGACCGGGCGGAACGCCTTGAACAGCTTGCCCTGCCAGCAGCTCAGCCGCTGCGAAGTCTGCAGTGCTGACATCAACATGCTCATTCTCCAGCAAATCACGATGCTGCTCCCGCATGTTCAAAATATGAATATCGGTCAACTCGCCGTAAGGAAGCGATAGATTAAGCACATCACCAGGCTTGCGCGAGTGAACATGTACCTTAATAATATCTTCTTCCGTTATAACCAGAATCGAGTCTCCGTCTTTTCCCAACGCACGTTTGTAAGCGGATTCATCAAAAAATGCTCCTGTATGTCCGCTTAGCGTGCGATTGATAAAAAATTCCATATCATACAAAAACTCGATCGCTTCTGTCGTTAAGCGCGCTTGCGCCGATAACGGCTCCTGCTTGCGGATAACCGGTTTTGCGGCAGGTACAGCCACCTCTTCAGGCGGAGCAGCTTCAGACGGCATCGAATAATGATCTTGATATCCGTTACCATCGGTTTCTGACAAGCTGCGTACAAAGCCTTCATAGATGAAAACGAGACCTTGTCCGCCCGAATCGACTACGCCAACCTGCTTCAGAACCGGCAGTAAATCCGGCGTCCGTTGCAGCGCTTCGTATGCCTTCTTATGCACCTCTCGCATAAGCTCAGACACGTCGCTCGTTCGGCGGGCATATTGCACTGCGTGCTTGGCTGCCTCTTTGGCTACAGTCAAAATCGTACCTTCCACAGGCTTCACGACTGCTTTATAGGCCATATCGACGCCATGCTGAAGCGCAGCTGCCAGCTGTGCTGTCCCCGCTTCCTCTAAGCCGGCCAGCGACCTGGAGAAGCCGCGGAACAGCTGCGACAAAATGACGCCTGAGTTGCCCCGCGCCCCCATCAGCAGCCCTTTCGACAGGGCTTCTGTCGCTTTGCCAATGCTTGCGGACGGTTTGCTGCGCAGCTCACGAACGCCGGAGGTCATCGTTAAATTCATATTTGTCCCCGTATCGCCATCCGGCACTGGAAACACATTTAATGCGTTAACGTGCTCTGCGTTACGCTGCAAATAATCCGCCCCGAGCAGTGCCATTGCGGCAAAATCAGATCCGTTTATAGAGCGCTTACTCAACGAAAATTCCCCTTCCTGCTACTTGGATACCCTTACGTCTTGAACAAATATATGGACTTGCTCCACTTGTAGACCGATTACGTCATTCAGCACATATTTCACCTTGGATTGAATGTTATGCGCTACCTCGGAAATTTTCGTCCCATAGCTTACAATGATGTGAAGGTCAATATGCAGCTTCTCACTTTCCCGCCGTACTTCTACGCCGCGGGTCAAATTATCTCGTCCGAGCAACTCGGCAATTCCGTCCTTAAGCTGTTTACGTGAAGCCATTCCGACAAGTCCATAACAATCCATGGCTGCAGAGCCTGCAATGACGGCTATGCAATTGTCCGTGATATGTATGGAACCGAGTTCTGTGCTTAGCTGCAGAGGCATGGGAATACACTCCCTTACTGTATATATTATGGACTAAGTACCATTGTACTATAAACGGCTCCTTTATAGAAGTCCGTTCATTAAATCCAGTAGTTATGTATGTTTACGCACTTCACTTGCAGTCAGGATCAGGTAATCATGTATATTTAGGTTGAACAGTACAAAGGTTTATGTTACGATATTCAAGTGTGTTTAAATGTAATTTCGTTACGAATGAAGTTTTGCATACGCAAAACTAAGCGCATGCTCAAGAAGTTAGTTTTGCATACGCATAACTAAATCAATGTTTACGAAGATAGTTTTGCATGCGCAAAACTTGAAGGAGGTGTAGTCATGTCCCGCAAATGTTTTCTAACAGGTAAAGCACCTGGTAAAGGTAACAACGTTTCCCACGCTAACAACAAAACACGTCGTTCTTGGGGCGTAAACGTGCAGAAGGTTCGCATCCTGGTTGACGGTAAACCGAAACGTGTTTATGTCAGCACTCGCGCACTGAAGTCCGGTAAAGTTACCCGCGTATAATGATGGCTAAGGCCATAGACAAAAGCACCTGAGCGCTCAGGTGCTTTTTTTTTCGCGAACACGGCCGTAGGGTGGCGGCAGTATCGGACCTAATTTTTTTGGAATGTATTCAATATTGCTTTTACGAACCCGCCCAAAAATTTCGGCAGTTTAATTGTATAAAATTTCATGCCTCATCCCTCCTCAGACACGCTCATCGAATTGATCCGTGACAAGAACCTACGCTCATGTAACCATCCTATGCATCGTCAGTCCGTCCTATTCCAGCGTGCGACTTAGGCGAAAGCCCAATTAAGCGCCCATTATTGCCTGGGGATTATCCCGTATATAATTAACGGCGGCAATAATAATGGCCAGCAATAAATAAAACACGATCGCCAGGACGATGAACGTGATCCTCAGCCCAGTCGTCTCAAATCTCCGAAAAAACCGTATGCCTATGTATAGCGCCAGCAAGGAAAATAAATACCTGGTTAGCCCAGTTATCATCGAGAAAATAGCAAGCATTAAACCGGCTAGAAATGCGTAGCCAAGCAGCCAAAACGTCGTTTTTAACCGTTCGTTCATCGCTATCGGCCCTATCGCAGCCGCGCGATTGCCGCGGCACGGTCTTTCTCGCCAAATACGGCGTTCCCCGCTACCAGCACGTTTGCTCCGGCTTCACGGATGAGAGGCGCTGTTTCCTGATTGACGCCGCCATCCACCTGGATATGAACCGAGTGCAGTCCGCGTTCGTCCAGCATTGCAGTCAGCTGGCGCAATTTGACGAGCGAATAGGGGATGAACGCTTGTCCGCCAAAGCCTGGATTAACCGTCATAATGAGCACCAGATCCAAGTCATGCAGTATAGGCTCAAGTACAGCTACAGGAGTTGCCGGATTAATCGCTACACCGGCCGGAAGCCCTTTTTCTTTAATATAATGTACGGTTCTGTGCAAATGCACACACGCTTCTGCATGAACCGTAATACGGTCCGCTCCCGCTGCGATATAATCATCAATCGACAGCTCCGGACGCTCGATCATCAAATGAACGTCGAAGGGCAGCGAGGTTGCCGGCCGCACCGCAGCAATGACCGGTGGACCAAACGTCAGATTCGGCACAAAATGTCCGTCCATGACATCGACGTGGATCCAATCCGCTCCTGCCGCTTCTGCTGCTCCAATCTCCTCGCCAAGCCGTGCGAAATTAGCCGATAATATAGAAGGTGCGATAATCGTCATAGTTGTTAGTACCTCCGTTTTTTCTCTTTCATTTCAGCCAAAAACAGAACGTAGTGATCATGCCTGCTTTGCTCGATCTCACCTTTGGCAATCGCTTCAAGTACAGCGCAGCCTGGCTCGTGTACGTGGGTACAGCCCCGAAATTTACAATTTGGTGAAAGCTTCCGCATCTCGACAAAGCAATAGCCTAGATCCTCAATACCAAGCTCTGTAAAATCAAGCTGGCTAAACCCCGGCGTATCGGCCACTAAGCCGCCGCCAATTTCTATAAGCTCGACATGTCTGGTCGTATGCTTTCCTCGACCTAGTCTGTTGCTGATTTCATTTGTTTCAAGCTGCAGTCCTGGTACTATCGCATTGAGCAGCGATGATTTGCCTACACCGGATTGTCCGGCGAATACAGCCAGATGACCTTTCAGCCGTTCTTGCAAAGGTTCGATTCCTTCGCCGAGCCGGGAGCTGGTCCCATACACCTCATAGCCTAAGGGTCGATAGATGCGATTAACGGAGGCGGCCGCAGCTTGTGCCTCCTCCGTCTCCAAACCGTCATTTTCTAAATCCCGTTTACTTAGACAGAGTACCGCAGGTATGCCTGCATGCTCAATATGAACGAGAAATTTATCCAGCAGCTGCAAGTTCAGCGCCGGCTCCGTTACGGAGAATACGAGAATCGCCAAATCAATGTTAGCCACAGGCGGACGTATAAGCTCAGACGAACGGGGAAGCAGCTCCTCAACGGTGCCTTCCCCATTCTCGGTCAAGCTGTACAGGACGTTATCTCCTACCAGCGGAGAAAGACCTTTTAACTTAAATACGCCCCGCGCGCGGCACTGCACGGTTGCTGAATTCGGCAAATCGTCCTTTGCCCGAACATAATAATAGCCGCTGAGAGCCTTTACTATTGTTCCTTTGAGCAAATTATTGCTGCTATCGCCGCTGCTGTTTTTATTGCTGTTGTTCTTCGTTTGATTCGCCATTACTTTCATTAACCTCCGCTTGCGCCGGCTCTTCAGAAGGAGGCGCTTCTTCACCAGGTATGGTCAAGGTGGATGAATTGCTGCCCTGCACAAGCTCCTCGTACGTAATGGATTTCGTATCGATGAACTGGTTATTGCGGTAAACGGTCACTCTGGCTTCCGTATCCGGCGCCACAATAACGGTAACCGGGAATGTTTGCGTACTTGTAATTTGCCGTTTATCCCACTCGATATTCTCGCCGCGGGCATCCGAATACACAATACGGATTTCACTCGTTTTCCCCGCTTCTTCCGGGGATATAACGATGTTGAACTGATGCTCCTTCGCATCGGCTGGCGGTCCTGAGCTTACTCGAATCGATACTTTAGCTCCTATGGTCACCATGTCCTTCGGTTTGTACGGATCCTGACTAATGACAAAATCCTTCTGATGAAGATAGCTTGGTTCATACAAAATGTCCTCGTCTGCCAAAACGAGCTCGTTTGCTTTAATTAAATCCTTTGCTTCATCGATCCGTTTGCCGATCAAATTCGGCATTTCAACCGTTTGGCGGCCTTTGCTGACCATAAATGTGAATTCTTCGGACTCAGGATTAAATTGCTCGCCTGCTTCAGGGGTTTGCTTAATAATCGTATCGGGCGCTTCCTCGCTGAACATCTCTTTAATAATGATTTGATCCTTCGTGTTGATGCCTAAAGCGCTCAACTCGTCAATCGCTGTTTGCAGCGGCTTGCCGACGTAGTCATTCAGTTCTTCCAGCTCCGGTCCGTCGCTGACAGTTATTTGTATTAAGGAGCCTTCCTTGACCCGCATATTCATCTTCGTCTGATTAATCACCTGATCCTTCGGTATCTCTTTGTTATGCTCCCGAATGACAGGGTCTTCAACCTTAAGCCCGGCCGCCTCAATCAATTGACGCGCTTCCGTTTCCTGCTTTCCTACGACATACGGCACGTCCACCTCCGCTACGTCCAGGAAGGCAAGCAGACTTATAAAGCCCCAGATGATGAGCGCTAACACAGAAAGTGTAACACCCACAACGGTTAGCGGCTTTTTCCAACCCTTTCCTTTCTTTTGAAGACCGTCCTCGTTCCATTCCGCATCGGTATTTGAGGTAACAGGTTGCTCCCCCCGATCCTTCGTTGCAGCAGGCCGAATGTCATCGCGAATAGCAGGCATAACCCGAGTCTCTTCCATATCGTTGACGTTCGTAAACGTTATTTTCGGCTCGTTCAGCCGCTCAGGACGCAAACAGCTGTCCAGATCGAGCAGCATCTCATGCGCTGAGCTGTAGCGTTCACTCTGGTTTTTGCGCATCGCTTTAAGGATTACGTTTTCCAGGCTTTGCGGAATATGGGTATTAGCGATCCGCGGTTCCTCGAACGTTTCCTGCAAATGCTTCAATGCTACGCTGATGGGACTTTCTCCAAGAAACGGAAGCTTCGCCGTCAACATTTGATACAGCACAATGCCCAGTGAGTATAAATCCGATTTTTCCCCCGTATTGATTCCTTTCGCATGCTCGGGGGAAAAATAATGAACCGAACCGATTACCGAGCCGGTTTGTGTAATTGTTGATGAAGTAACAGCACGCGCTATACCGAAGTCGGTTACCTTCACCCGCCCATTTTTGCCGATCAAAATATTATGAGGTTTAATGTCACGGTGTATAATATGATTTTGATGAGCATGATCAAGCGCATCGGCTATTTGCACAGCAATACGCACCGCTTCATCAGCCTGCAGCGGCGCACGCTCTTGTATAATTTCATTCAGATTATTGCCTTCCACATACTCCATAACAATATAGTGCGTTTCATCTTCTTGTCCCACATCGTAGATGCTGACGACATTCGGATGAGAAAGTGCGGCTGCCGACTGGGCCTCACGGCGAAAACGGCGAATAAACTCCTCGTCGTGCACGAATTGCTGCCGCAGCACCTTGACCGCTACTTTTCGGTTCAGCAGCACGTCATGCGCTTTATATACAAGCGCCATCCCGCCGCCGCCGATTCGAGTCAAAATTTCATAACGTCCGCCTAAATCGTGTCCAATCATCTTGTCACCCCTCTCCAGTAGTGCCATCCGCTTCTTGCAGCAAAACGACCGTTATATTGTCGTCCCCGCCAGCATGCAGCGCCAGCTGAATGAGATGATCAGCCCTAGCTTCCAGATCCAGCTGCTCAGCCGAGACCGTTTGCAGCATTTGCTGCTCGCTTACCATGTTCGACAGCCCGTCGCTGCAAAGCAGCAGCACATCCTGCGGTGACAACTCCACCGCCTGGATGTCGATGTCAACATGGGAATCGGTACCGATTGCACGAGTCAGTACGTTACGGCGCGGATGGTGAGCAGCCTCGTCCACACTAAGCTGGCCTGATTTGACCAATTCGTTCACGAGCGTATGATCATTCGTTAATTGCGTAATGACGCCTTCTGTAATTTTGTATGCTCTGCTATCACCTACATGCCCAATTATGGCATTATCCTGCTTCACTAGCGCAGCCACAATTGTAGTGCCCATGTTGTAATAGCGTTCGTTACGCGATGCCATTTCAAATACGGCTTCGTTCGCTTGCGAAATCGCTTGGCGAATAAGCATTTTTCCTTCTTGCAAGGACAAGTCAGCTTTGGCTGCGCTTTGCTCCAGCATGCTCCGGAACGCATCTACAGCCTTCTGGCTTGCAACGTCGCCGGCTTGATGACCGCCCATCCCGTCGGCGACGATAGCAACCGTTACCCCATTATTCAACTGACCTACCCATGATTGATCTTCATTTACTTGACGAACCCGTCCGATATCACTGCGGTTTGCCGTTAACAATCCGTCATCACCTCGTCGTGGACTCCATATGCTTCGCTCTTAATTGCCCGCATGCAGCCGCAATATCATGACCTTGCTCTCTGCGAATGGTCACACTCACTTTATTGCGTTCCAGCACGCGCTGGAATTCAAAAATATCCTCGCGCGGCGTCCGGACATAATTGCGCTCAGGAACGTGATTGACCGGGATCAAATTGACATGACACAGCATACCCTTGAGCACATCGGCCAGCTCTTGCGCATGCTCAGGACGGTCGTTCACTCCGCCGATCAAAGCATATTCAAAAGTAATTCTGCGTCCAGTCTTCGCGATGTAATGATGGCAGGCAGCCATTACATCAGCAAACGGAAAGCGGCGGTTGACCGGCATCAGCTTCGAGCGAAGCGCATCGTTTGGCGCGTGAATCGATAACGCCAGATTGATTTGCGTATTTTCGTCTGCGAATTTATACATGCTCGGCACGATTCCGCTAGTCGATACTGTAATATGCCGTTGTCCGATATTTAGACCTTTCTCGTGAATCATTATGCGGAGAAAAGTCATTGTCGCATCATAATTCTCGAATGGCTCACCCGATCCCATAATAACGATACTGGAGACGCGCTCGCCTGTCGCATCAAGCATTTGCTGCGCGGTTACGACTTGGGCAACAATTTCGCCTGCAGTCAGATTCCGCTTTAAGCCGCCAAGGGTCGAGGCGCAAAACGTGCAGCCTATACGGCAGCCGACCTGCGTCGTTACGCAAATGCTGTTGCCGTAACTATGGCGCATAATAACCGTTTCGATCGCATGGGCATCATGCAGGCCGAACAGAAACTTTACCGTGCCGTCCTTGGATTCGAATTTCGTAATTTCGTTTAGCGTCAAAATTGAAAAATGCTCATCCAGCTTTTCACGCAGCGATTTTGGTAAGTTGGACATATCTTCAAAGCTCTTTACCCGCTTCACATATAGCCAGTCAAACAACTGTCCGCCGCGAAAAGCAGGCTCGTCGTTTTCTTTCATCCATTCTTGAAGCTGCTCGAGCGTGTAGTCATATATGCATGGTTTCATGTCATCACACCTGTACCTTAAAGTAGGGCGGCTTATGCTTTTTAGGCGCCGCCATCGATTTATTTTACCACAAACGCCCATGTTCAACCATAAGGTTACGTTATGAGCGCCTCACCATACGTGCAATAAAGAAGCCGTCACTGTCAAAATGCTGAGGCAGCAGCTGCGCTTGGCCATTGAAGTGCTCACCAATTGCGCCTACTTTCTTCAGCTGATCCACAATGACCTGCGGCCAGTTGGAATCCAGTTCAAATTCAGGATGCTCTTGCAGAAAGCGAGCCACCTGCTGTTCATTCTCGTCCTGCTCAATCGTGCAGGTGCTATAAACAAGCGTGCCGCCCGGCCGCACCAAATCGCATACGGCATTCAAGAGCCGATGCTGTAAACCAGCGATCTCCGATACATCACCGGCCGTTTTTGTCCATTTGATTTCCGGCTTCCGCCGAATGACTCCAAATCCGGAACATGGCGCATCGAGCAGTACCGCATCCATGGATTGAGGCTTAAACCGTTCCGATAGCTTCAGAGCATCCTCTGTAATTGCCTCGACATTCCGAAGCTTCAAACGCTCCGTCTGCGTAACGATAAGGTCACGTTTATGAGCGTGCAAATCGTTCGCCCACACTTTACCTTTGCCGCCCATCAGTTCTGCCAAATGCGTACTTTTGCCGCCGGGCGCTGCGCAGCAATCCAGCACCTGCATGCCAGCCTTTGGGGCGACGACCTCCGCTACGAGCATCGAGCTCTCGTCCTGCACCGTCCATAACCCTTCCCGGAAGCCATCCGTATCAGCAAGGTTTCCTCCACGGCTTACCGTAATTCCTGCCGGCGCCACATCAGATGGTTCTGCTTCGTAGCCTGTACTATTCAGCAGCTCGATCAATGCTTCGCGGCTCCCGCGCAATGTATTGGCGCGAATGCTTGCGTGTGGTTGCTCATTGCCAGCTGCGCATATAGCCTCTGCCATCTCCTCACCGTAGACATTGACCCATTTGCTCACCAGCCACTCCGGATAAGAATGGCGCAAAGCAATTTGAACGATCGGATCAGCATTCGTTATTCCCGATGCCTGAAGCTCCGCGCGGCTCCGGTCGATGCTGCGGAGCACGCCGTTCACCATGCCGGAAATACCGGAATGGCCGCGTTTCTTAGCGATCGTAACGGCTTCGTTAACCGCAGCATGCGCAGGTATGCGGTCCAAGTATAACAGCTGGTATGCACTCATGCGCAGCAATTGATGAACCCATGGCTCCAGCTTATGTAACCCTTTAGAAACAAACCGGCTAAGCCAATAATCAAGCGTCGCTTGACGCTGAATCGTACCGTAGACAAGCTCTGTCACTAATCCGGCATCCGCTCGCTGCAATTGCGCTTCCTGCAGCGTACGATTCAGCTGCAAGTTGCTGTAGGCACCGGTCTGTGCAACCTTGACTAATGTATCCACCGCAAGCTCGCGCGGCGATTTCACCTTGCGGGGCGCTTGCCCGACGTGAGCCGCTTTGCCCCCGTTAGACGAGCGCTTCGGCGGCTGCTTAGACTTAGAACCAGGGCTTACGTTTGAACGATTCGGCTTTCGGGTTCCGCTCTCCGTCATTCGGCACCTCCATCGCCTAACAACGTGCCCGCTTCAAGCCGTGCGCCCTTAAGCCATTCCGCTGCTGTCATTGTCCGCTTACCTGCTGGCTGAATTTCCTTCAACACGAGCAAGCCATCGCCAGTCTGCACCTTAATTCCGCTGCTATCGGCCGAGACAACCGTTCCGAAATCAGCGTTTGCCTTATTTGAAGCTGTTTCTGAAGGAACGGCGCAGGCCCATATCTTGAACACTTCACCGTTCAGGTAGGTGAACGCGCCAGCCATTGGCGAAAGACCTCGTACCTGATTGAAAATCGCCCGGGCGGACTTGCTCCAATCGATCCGCTCATCGTCACGAGTCAAATTAGGGGCATAGGTAGCCAGATCATCCTGCTGCGGCACGGCCTTAGCTTCGCCTGCGATTATCGACGGCAGCGTCTTTCCAAGCAGCTCTGCCCCCGCTATGCTCAACTTCTCGAACATTGTTCCTGACGTATCCTCGTCGGTAATCGGAAGCTCGACGACGCTGATCATATCGCCCGTGTCCAGCCCTTCCGCCATATACATAATGGTAACGCCCGTCGACCGCTCACCGTTGATGATCGAACGTTGGATAGGCGCGCCGCCGCGGTATTTCGGGAGCAATGAGCCATGCACATTAATACATCCCAGACGCGGAATTTCAAGCAACGCTTTCGGCAATATCTGACCATAGGCAGCTGTAACGATCAAATCCGGATGCAGCTCCGCAACTGCAGCAACCGCTTCTGCGCTCCGCATCCGCTCTGGCTGCAGCACAGGCAGCCCGAACGACAACGCCGCTTCCTTTACAGGCGGCGGCGTCAACGTTTTTTTGCGGCCCTTCGGCCGATCCGGCTGTGTTACAACGGCGACAACATTGTAGTTCTGATCCAAAAGAAGCCTTAAAGAGGGAACGGCAAATTCCGGCGTTCCCATAAATACAATACGCATGAAGCTATTCGCCGCCTTTTCTCGCTCGTTCCGAAATATCGTACACATTCTCCGCCAAATCGGTAAAAAGGATCCCGTTCAAATGGTCGATCTCATGCTGGAAAGCACGCGCGAAGTAACCCTTTGCTTCCAATGTAAACGACTGGCCGCTGCTGTCTTGACCCGTAACGACGATGCGGTCAGCGCGCCGGACATCCCCGTTCAGGTTCGGAATGCTGAGACAGCCCTCAGGACCAACCTGTTCGCCATCCTGCTCCACGATGACCGGGTTAACCATTTCAACCAGGCCGTTCTCATCGCCGACGTCAACGACGATGACCCGCTTCGAAATACCGATCTGCGGCGCAGCAAGGCCGACGCCCTCCGCATCATACATCGTTTCTGCCATATCCTTCAGCAGCTTTTTCAAATTTGGATTAAACTTCGTTACTTCCTTCGCCACTTCCCGCAATACGGGATCGGGGTCCTTCACAATTATACGGATACTCATTGTATTCCCTTCCTTTACGATCATTAAAATAGTAATAGCAATTTATAATATAACTTGAGGATCGACGTCAATGCTGAACTGCACCTGCCGCTGCGGCGGACCGTCCAAGAACGGGCCGAGCGCCTTGCGAACAAGGGCGGATGCATCAATGTTCCCACGATATTTTATCACACATTGAAAACGGTAGCGATCTTTCATTCTTGAAATAGGCGATGCGACCGGACCAAGCACCTCTAAAGCTCTGCCGAAACCGCTGTTCAGCGGCAGCAGCACGCCTTCGTGCTCGGCCAGCTCGCGAAGTCCGGAAGCATACTGTTCGCTGACCGATGCCAGCAAAGGCAGCTGCTCATGCGACATCGTAACGAGAATAAGCCTGCAATAAGGCGGGTAACCCATTGCACCGCGATGACGAAGCTCCTCGCTGACGAAAGCGGTATAATCATGCTGCTGTGCGGTTACAACCGCATAATGCTCAGGCGCATAAGTCTGCACGACGACCTCTCCCGGTAAATGATGCCGTCCGGCGCGTCCCGCAACCTGCGTCAGCAATTGAAAGGTCCGCTCTGCCGCGCGAAAATCAGGCAAATTAAGCGACGTATCGGCTGCGATGACACCTACTAATGTAACATATGGAAAATCAAGTCCTTTCGCTACCATCTGCGTGCCAAGCAGTACATCCGCTTTCCGTTCGCCAAACTGCTTGAGCAGCTTTTCGTGCGAATTTTTCTCCGTTGTCGTATCGACATCCATCCGAATGACCCGAATGCCCGGAAACAGCTTCGAGAGCTCTTCCTCAACGCGCTGCGTGCCTGTTCCGAAATAACGGATATGCTCGCTTTGACACGAAGGACATGTCGCTGGCGCCTGCTCCGCATGGCCGCAATAATGACAGCGCATCA
This sequence comes from Paenibacillus prosopidis, assembly GCF_003337375.1. Lineage (GTDB taxonomy): Bacteria > Bacillota > Bacilli > Paenibacillales > Paenibacillaceae > Pristimantibacillus > Pristimantibacillus prosopidis. The sequence goes on along the minus strand of NZ_QPJD01000003.1, from coordinate 51,300 downwards.
CACGCGATTTCTGATGAAATGTGAGGGATATATCGCAGTGCGGACAAGCAGCCGTGTAACCGCAGGAGCGGCACATGACGAAAGTCGAATAGCCGCGCCTGTTAAGCAGCAGCACCGATTGTTCACCCCGCTCGAGCCTCTCGGCCAGTGAGCTGTGAAGCAGCCGGCTGAACATCGACCGATTGCCCTCCTTCAGCTCCTCGCGCATATCGATTACGGTTACTGGCGGAAGCGGCCTGCCGCCCACCCGGTCCGGCATCGGCAGCAGCGCCGGCTCACGACCCTGGTCGCGTGCTGTCATAGGGCGGCTTGCCGCTGCGAACGATTCCAATGATGGCGTTGCCGAGCCGAGTACGACCGCCGCTCCATGCTGCTTCGCTCTTCGAACTGCCACGTCGCGCGCATGGTATTTGGGGCTTTCCTCTTGCTTATAGGACGACTCATGCTCTTCATCAATAATGATTAGACCAATTCTCTCAAACGGGGCGAAAATAGCCGAGCGTGCCCCGATAGCTACCTGCACCTGACGGCTGCGAATTTTGCGCCATTCATCGTAACGCTCACCATTCGATAGTCTGCTGTGCAGCACCGCAACCGCATCTCCGAAGCGGCCTTTAAAGCGTTCAACCATTTGCGGTGTCAACGAAATTTCCGGGACAAGCACGATGGCCTGCTTCTCCTGCTCCAGACAAAATTGGATGGACTGCAAGTATACCTCGGTTTTACCGCTGCCGGTTACGCCGTGCAGCAGCATGGTCTGTGGTTCGCCAGCATCTACAGCTCTAGCGATGCGGCCATACACGGCTTCTTGGCCGTCCGTAAGCGGAAGCGGAGTTGTTCGCTCAAACTCGCGACCGGCGTAAGGATCGCGCTGCTGCTCCACCTCACGCAGTTCAAGCAACCCCTTCTCCGCCAGCGAACGAACAGTCGCCGCTGACCCGCCCGCCTCCGCAAGCAGCATCTGCAGCGGCAGCGGCCCGCCATGCTCGAGCATATACGCGAGCACCTCCCGCTGCTTTGCCGCCCTTGCCGGGATAGCGTCCATTGCGCTGCGAATGGCTTCTGTATCATGAGGCACAAATACGGTCAATACCTTCCGGATCGCGAGCCGGTCGCGTATTGAGGTTTGCTGGGCAAGCACGCCCTCGCGGAGTCCAGCTTTTACGGCTCTGGCATGCTCCGGGAATCGTTCCAGCAGAGCTTCCAGCTTGACCAACTGTCCGCTGGCGCCAATCCATTCCGTCATTTCGAGCGGAAGGTCCACTGCTGCAGCCTCTTCGTCCTGAATACCGACAAGCCGCTCCGCCTTGCCCTTCAAGGCAGCCGGTATCATTGCCTGCAGGGCCGTCGTCCAAGAGCAGCAATATTTATCACTCATCCACTTCGCAAGATGAATCAGATCCGGCAGGAGCGGCGGAACGGGATCGAGAAGCTCGGAAATCGGCTTCAGCCGTTTTGGATCGATGTCCGCTGTTGCCGCAAGCTGCGTAACAAAGCCTTGCAGCACACGGCCTCCGAATGGAACGCCGACGCGGCTGCCGACCTCTATCCAGTCCTCCATGGAAGCAGGCACCTCATAATCAAACGGCCGATCCGTCTGGCGGCTCGGCACGTCTACAATTACTTTAGCAATCATGCTCCTTCCCCTCCGCGGGGCGTAAGTCGACCTGCAATCAGCTCCATTAAACGAATGGCAACCTCACGCTTAGACAACAGCGGCAACGACTCTACGAGCCCCTCTGTACCAAAAACCTGTACGATGTTCGTATCCCCGTTAAAGCCGGCACCATCTTTGCTGACATCGTTAGCGACTATTAGATCGCAATGCTTACGGCGCAGCTTGTCCATCGCATAATGCTCCACCTGCTCCGTTTCCGCGGCAAAGCCAACAAGAAACTGATGTGTTTTCCGCTCGCCTAATGTTTCTAAAATATCCGTTGTCCGCTCGAGCTCGAGCACAAGCTTCTCGCCGCTCTTCTTAAGCTTCCGATCGCTTACGTTCACTGCCCGGTAATCCGCTACGGCAGCCGATTTCACAACGATGTCCGTTTCTTCATACACGCCCGTTACAGCCTCCAGCATTTGCTGCGCCGACTCAACCCGAACGACGCGAACGCCCGCGGGCGGCGACACCGCAGTACGACCGGCGACTACAGTTACGTCGGCTCCCATCAGTCGGGCGGCCTCCGCGATAGCAAAGCCCATTTTGCCGGAAGAGTCATTCGTCAAGTAGCGTACCGGATCGAGCCGCTCCATCGTGCCGCCTGCGGTTACAAGCACCCGCTTGCCCGCTAGTTTGCCGTTTCTGGAAAACCAAGATACAATCGCAGCTGCAATATCCTCCGGTTCTGCTAACCGGCCCTTCGCAACGTAACCGCAGGCTAACTGACCTGTACCAGGCTCCACGAACATAGCGCCGCGCGATGCGAGCAGTTCCAAGTTGCTTACGACTGCCGGGTGCTCATACATATGTACATTCATAGCCGGAGCGATCAAGACCGGACAAGTAGCCGCAAGCAGCGTTGTGCTCAGCATATCGTCCGCATGACCGCCGGCCAGCTTTGCTATCGCATTGGCGGTAGCCGGCGCGATTACGATCAAATCTGCATGATCTGCCAAATCAATATGTGATACAACCGCCGGATCTCTCTCATCAAACGTATCGATATAGACCGGGTTGCGCGATAACGTTTGCAAGGTTAGCGGGGTAATGAACTTCGTCGCCGATTCCGTCATAATCACGCGGACATTCGCGCCCGCCTGTACGAGCTTGCTGCAAAGCGCCGCTCCTTTGTAGGCAGCAATTCCGCCTGTAATACCGAGTATAATAGATTTCCCTTTTAACATGGTGTATCTCCCGTCCCATAATGCTGCTTCCGTTCCTTGCTGATGTATGGATTAAGCTACCAATCCTTCCGTTCTCTTAAGCTCGTTATATGCGCAACATGATGTTTTCCATGCCAGGCGACGAATCCGAGAAAATAGGCCAATCCCATTTGACTGCCCTTCTCCGGATGATAAAACATTTTATCAAAATCAGACGCTTCCATCGAACGAAGCAGCAATACCCATCGTGCATATATGCCTTCCACTATAGCTAAGCTGACATCCGGCGACGCTTGCAGGCTGTCAGCCGTATCTGCCCAGCGTTCTTCATTAAACGGCTTAATCGTTGGATTCGATTCCGTGAGCGCAAGCTTAAAGCGAGTGAAGCAATTCATGGAAGCGTCTGCGAGATGATGCGCGACCTGACGGACTGTCCATCCTCCGCTGCGATAAGGCGTATCCAGCTGTGTGTCATCCAAATCTGCAAGTGCGGCCTTCAGCTGAGCGGGCAGCTTTTCCACATCTTTAATCCACTGCTCGCGATGCTTAACAGTCATTCCTTCGAACGAGTATCTTCCAATCGGATAACGCAATTTGTCCATTCCGTTCCCTCCTGTTCCTTGTCCAAACGACTTTAATCCTTCTCCTATCATACCATACGCAGTCTCAAAAACTAATTAGACCTTATTTATTTCGAGCTGCCTTCACCGCTTTCCTGTGTATCTTTTTTTCAAATTCGAAATCAACTCATCCGCAGCGTCGGCTTGGCAAGCATGTTGGAGAGCAGCAAGCCTGTGACAATTACGATCATCAGTCCTCAATGAGAAAAGCGTTGCTTTCTTAATCCTCTTCGTCATTATCTTCATATTCATATCCAGCGGCTGCTTCCAAATATATTCCCGTAAGCTGATCATGGAAGCCCCACCCTATATGTTGAGTGTCATCCATAATTACTTTCAGCCGCTTTTGATATTCAAAAAAAGCACTCTCATCTTCATCTTGAATTTTCTTTAGTGCGTTCTGGTACATCAGCTCTATACTATAGTAGAAAGGTTCGTCAATGTCACCATAGTCATTCGTAAATTGTACGCCTAGTTCAACATAATAAATCATCAGATCAATTGTTTTTCTCGAGTCATTGCATAGCTTATTGAAGTCACTACAAATAGCCAATATGATTTTTTAAATCATGCGCCATTTTATATAACTCCGCGATGTCAGGCCTGCCGATTTCCTCAAACCTTCTAACAGCCTCATCAATACCTACTACATCCACTGCAATAACCTGCTCACCATCAGGGGGATTTAAAGGCGAACCTACAAGCTTAACCTCTCCGTATCCGACAAGTCTGACGAAATCGGGATGCGGGATATGAGGGCGGTAAGGCTCGTCAGCAGCTGAATGGCATTTAAAACAACCGAAGAGCGTGTATGAAACGAGCTCTGCGCCAAGCTCTTCCTTTACCTCTCTTACCAAGGCATGCATATAATGCTCGTTAGGCTCGAGCGTTCCGCCCGCAAGCTCCCATTTGCCGTTATCCAGTTGCATTACGACATATTGATCACCGACCGTAGGAATGATACTAATATTGCTGACTAATGATTCATCCACTTCATATTCCAGCGAAAAACAGTTTTCTACATATCCCATTACGATCCCTTTTGATAAAGTTGGAAAATGGTTAAGACTACTATTCATTCGTACTAACATCCTCTTCATTTATTAGCTTTCTTAGCGTTTAAACCTCAATATAAAAATCAGTCTATGTATGAAATAAAACAATTTAAACCTTCTTATCAACGATATGTTTATTTTCTTTGATCTCTTTTCGAAGCATTCTAATCTCATCGGTCAGCATATCCAACTGCTTCGGCAATTTGGATGAGTCGATGGCACCCCGGATAACGACCGAAATAACTAACGTAGAGACTACAAACATAATTATAATAATAATGATTTCCATTAGAGCGGTTCCTCCTATATATGTTGAATAGATAATTCCTTCACATGCGAAAGATTCTGTGTTTCCAATAGTTTACCAAACTAAACAAATCTTTTGTATCCTTTTTGACCATGTTGTAAAAGCGTGATTGATTGGGCAAGACGATATTCAACTGTAGTCTATACAATGGAATCAATGCTTTTCGAGTTTCTTCTAGCATCCATTTTAGTTTCTACAATAGAATCCCCTTATATCTACTAACGTATAAATAAAAACTAATTCAGCTGCATTTCTGCAATGCCATTCTTCCTTTCAGCTTCATAGGAGGTTTCTGTTGCAGAAAATGCATCAGCAGTATGCAAATAGAGAGCAACAAATGCTAAACTGCGACACCACTTTATTTATAACAAAAAAAGGAGTGCAAAGCTGTCGCCAGCTTGCAATCCTTCTTCTATTCGTTATTATAAATAATTAGTCTTCTTTTGTAGCAAGGTTTTCAACTTGAATGATGTCGCCATATATTTCTTCGAGAGCTACACCGACAAACTTACGGGAGCGCGGGTTGCGCAGCTCCGATTTGTCACCGTTGCGAAGCATACGGGCACGTCTGGAAGCAGCTACGACAAGTGTATACTTACTATCAACTTTTTTCACCATTTCATCAATGGACGGATATAACATCGTTCATTCTCCTCACTCAAGCTTTCTCAATTGCGGCCTTCATGCCCGTTACGTAAGGCAGAAATCTTTCTCTGCGGCAATGCTCGGCAATGATGATGCTGCGAATACGATCGCATGCAGCGTCTATCTCATCATTCAAAACCGCGTAGTCATAATGACGGAGCAGGTTCATTTCCTCTACAGCGACGGACATACGATTATTGATCGTGTCTAATGATTCCGTGCCCCGGCCCGTTATTCGCTGCTTTAGCTCATCCAATGAAGGAGGCAGCAAAAACACAAATATGCCGTCAGGAAACTTTTGCTTCACCTTTAGAGCTCCCTGTACTTCGATCTCCAAAATAACGTCCTTGCCGCTCGCTAAAGTACGCTCGACAAAATCACGCGGAGTACCGTAGTAATTACCAACATATTCGGCATGCTCCAAGAGCGCGTCTCGCGCGATCATATCCTGGAACTGCTCTTTGCTCTTGAAAAAATAGTTTACGCCTTCTACCTCACCTTGCCGAGGCAGTCTTGTCGTTGCCGACACGGAGTAAATTAATTCCGGCATCTTATTACGAAGAACGGAGCAAACCGTTCCTTTGCCAACCCCTGAAGGACCGGACAACACAATTAACAATCCCTTATCCATAATACTCCCCGTACTATTCGTCGTTATCGTCATCCTTAGTGGACAACCGGTGTGCAACTGTCTCCGGCTGAACAGCCGATAAGATGACATGATCGCTGTCGGTAATAATAACAGCGCGTGTGCGCCGACCATATGTCGCATCAATGAGCATATGTCGGTCGCGTGCTTCTTGGATGATTCGCTTAATCGGAGCTGATTCCGGGCTTACAATAGAAATAATGCGGTTTGCCGATACAATATTACCGAATCCGATATTAATAAGTTTGATTGCCAAGCCAGGTTCCTCCTCCGCCTACGGTGTTTCCTTGTGCATTTGCCTGTGAATAATCAATTTCTGCAAGCGTAAACGGCTATCGCCGTTCTCAGGCGGTGCAGGTTACGTTCCGTGCCGAAATATAAGCCTAGTATAAATGTAAAACCTATACATTCTTATATTTAAAAAAGGTGAATACGACAAGTTAGCATTCCTGTCAAATACCGACAGAACTACTGCACTATTGTTGACGAAAAAAGCCCTGGGCATACGTCATGAGACATGCTCCAGCATTAGCCGCGTTCGAACTGTTGGCCAGCCTGTCCTTGCCTGCTGATTATTTATTCGGCATGGCAACTGTACCCATGCCTTATATTTTAATTGATTTTTTACAATCCAACAAGCGAAAATACAAAATCGGGTAAAAAGGACAAGCTTTTCGCCGCCATTGCGCAGTAACCAACTATTTACGCTTCGTATTTTCCCAAACGTATTTCGTAAGCTGAACACCCATATCATAGAACATAAAAGGCGTTATTAAATAGATCCCTTTAAAATGCGGCAATGCCGCATCGAGCAGCTCCTTGGCAATTTGTACGCCTACAGCACGACCCGCTTCGCCTTCAAGGCCAGCCATCCGCTGCCGCACCTCATCCGACAGCTGAATACCGGGCACTTCATTATGCAAGTATTCAGCATTCCGACCGCTTGCCAGCGGCATAATGCCGATAAAAACCGGTACAGACAAATGCTTGGTCGATTCTGCAATCCGTTCAATCAAGCTGGGATCATAGACAGGCTGCGTCATAATATAGTCCGCGCCTGAAGTTATTTTGCGTTCAAGACGTTGAATCGCCTTGTCCAAATGCTTGACGTTCGGATTAAACGCAGCTCCTACGACAAATTTCGCCTTTTGCTTTAAAGGCTTGCCGGAGAAGGCGGTGCCTTCATTCAACTGCTTGATCATACGGATCATTTCGAATGAGGTCAGATCGTATACCGAGCTGGAATCCGGCAAGTCGCCAAAACGCGCAGGGTCTCCTGTCACAGCCAGAACATGGTCGATATCAAGCGCATCTAGTCCCATCATATGAGACTGTGTACCGATTAAGTTACGGTCGCGGCATGCGATATGAACGAGTGGACGCAGTCCGATTCGCTCCTGTACAAGAGCCGCAAGCGCCAAGTTGCTCATTCGTGTAACCGCAAGCGAGTTGTCAGCCATCGTAACCGCATCCGCCTTCGCTGCTTTCAAAGCTGCGGCGCCATCCATAAACTTGCGGATATCGAGATCACGCGGCGGATCAAGCTCTACGATAACGGTGTGCCGCTTCTGAACGAGCTCGACAATCGAAGGCTCACGATTAGCTGGCGGCTCCAAATTAGCGACCGCAACAGCTGGCTCAGCTTGCTTCAAAGTCGGCTGAACCTCAATCGTTTCCGCAGACTTCACAGCAACCGCAGCTTGACCGCTTTGCGGAACATAGCCGTCAAGTGCCGCAGCCATAGCAGCTACATGTTCTGGCGTAGTTCCGCAGCATCCGCCGATGATACGGGCGCCGCGATCAGCAAATCGAAGGGCCGTTTCCGCGAAATATTGCGGACCCGCTGAATACGTATACTTACCGTCTACATAATCAGGGATACCGGCATTTGGATAGACGGACAGCGGCAAGCCCACAGGACCTGTAATCGAATCGATCGCCCGCATGATTCCGTTAGGACCGCTGCGGCAGTTGAATCCGACAACGTCTGCGCCGGCTGCCTGCAGCTGATCGAATGCTTCCTTCAGGCCGATACCGTCCTGCGTGCGGCCGACATCCTCGACCGCGAATTGGCAAATGACCGGCAAGTTTGAAGCTGAGCGGGCAATCCGCAGAGCGAGCAGCATTTCATCCAGATCGTAAAAAGTCTCCAGGAGCAATCCGTCCGCCCCTTCATCGAGCAGCGCGTGCATTTGCCGCTCGTAGGCCTCGCTCACTTTAGCCGTGCGCAGGTTTTTGAGCTTTCCGTCACGAATAGAGCCGACAGCTCCAACGACATATGCGTCAACTCCAACAGCAGCACGGGCGACTCGCACCCCGGCACGGTTGATAGCATCCATATCATTCTCTAAGCCATATTTCGAAAGCTTCTCCAAATTAGCAGAAAACGTATTTGTCTCAATGACTCGCGCACCCGCTTCGTAGTAACGGCGGTGGACGTTTTCGATAACATCAGGACGAAGCGTATTAAATTCTTCATAAGAAACGCCGACAGGGAACCCCATCTGATACAGATAGGTTCCCATCGCGCCGTCCCCGGTCAAGATACGCTTCTGCAGCGCTTCCCGCAAATCCGGTTTCATTTTATTCATTCCACCCATCTGACGTTGCTCTTACAGCGTGCCGCGGAACGATTCCGCAGCCGGCCCGGTCATATATACGTGATTGTCCGATTCGTTCCATTCAATAAGCAGGTCGCCGCCTTTGAGTGACACAGTCGCTGTGCGGTCTGTCGCTCCAGTCAGTACGGAAGCCACGACCGTTGCGCATGCCCCTGTCCCGCAAGCCAGCGTAGGGCCCGCGCCCCGTTCCCATACCCGCATATCTGTATGCGTACGGGAATTAACCGTTACAAATTCAACATTTACTTTACGCGGGAACAGCGGATGAGTTTCGAGCTTCGGACCCCATGTGCCAAGATCAAAGTTGACAGCATCGTCAACGTAAATGACACAATGCGGATTGCCCATCGATACAGCGGTAAAACGGAATTCACGACCGTCCACCTCAATCGGGTGCTCGATGACACGCTCGGCATCGACGGTAGTCGGTATTTGCAGGCCATTCAAAATCGGCTGTCCCATATCGACGCGCACAGTCGCAACCTTGCCGTCTTGAACGGTCAATTGGACTTTCTGAGCGCCTGCGCCGAGCGTTTCGATCGTTATTTCTTCTTTATCGGTCAATCCGTTATCATATACATATTTCGCTACGCAGCGAATGGCATTTCCGCACTGCTCGGCTTCGGAACCGTCAGAATTAATAATCCGCATACGAAAATCAGCAATTTCCGAAGGCAAAATATAGACGAGTCCATCTGCGCCGATTCCGAAGAACCGGTTGCAAAGATCGATCGCCAGCTCAGCGGCGTTATCAGGTAGCTGCTGCTCGCCCGCGATCACGACAAAGTCATTTCCTAAACCGTTCATTTTCGTAAAATTCATCAAAATGCCCTCTCCTTACCGTATCTCTAGAAATAATAATGCTATTATCATTCCTATTAGCATACCGCAAAGCTAGGAGAAACGCTATTCATAATTTGCATCATCATTTGCATTATTGTGTTATCTTGCCACTGTTTTCGGGCCGAACGGAAGTTTTGTTTTTGTTTTCTTTTTCTTTGAAGTGCCCATCACGCTGCCAATTCCCATGACAAAGGTTGGGATTCCCGAAGCGACGAACACCAGACACCATTCGCGGAAGCCGATCGGCACCGTTTTGAAAATAGGCTGCAAAGCTTCAATATATAGCACGCCGATCATTAGTAGAAGAGAAGATAGGACGGCCAATACTAAATATTTGTTTTGCAGCGGATTCCGGTGAAAAATCGAGCGTGAGCTGCGGCAGTCGAAAACATGAATCAGCTGCGCCATTACGAGTGTGGCGAAGGCTACGGTCTGTGCTTTCATAAGCTGCGACGCGCTGCCTGGCGCTTCATTTAACGTGATCCAGAATGCCCCCAGGGTACATACCCCGATCAGTATGCCTCGGCTTATAATTTTCCAACCGAGCCTGCGCGAGAAAATACTTTCTTTGGCCGAGCGCGGCTTCTGCTGCATCAGATCCTTCTCTGCCTGATCGATGCCAAGCGCCATTGCAGGCAATCCGTCAGTCACTAGATTTACCCACAAGATTTGAATCGGCACCAGCGGCAATGGCAGTCCTGCCATCATCGCCAAAAACATAACTAATATTTCGCCGACATTCGACGCCAATAAATAACGGATAAACTTGCGAATATTTTCATAAATGCCACGTCCTTCTTCAATTGCAGCTACAATCGTCGAGAAGTTGTCGTCGCTGAGCACTAATGCGGATGCTTCCTTCGATACGTCCGTTCCGGTAATGCCCATCGCGATACCGATATCGGCCGCTTTAATGGCCGGCGCGTCATTTACGCCGTCACCTGTCATTGCAACGACATGGCCTTGCCGCTGAAGCGCCTTGACGATACGCAGCTTATGTTCCGGCGAGACACGTGCGTAGACATAAATGTTATCGACAAGCCGGTCGAGCTGCTCGTCGCTCATAGCTTCCAACTGTTTGCCGCTCAATGCAATTCCGCCTCGCGGCATGATGCCAAGCTGACCGGCAATGGCTTCCGCAGTCAATTGATGATCTCCGGTAATCATAACCGTCTTAATGCCTGCACGCCGGCACGTCGCGATCGCTTCCTTCGCTTCGCGGCGGGGCGGATCAATCATACCCGTTAAGCCTACAAATACGAGCTGGCACTCCGCGTCTCTCTCCGTTTCGCAGACATCACCGGCACGTAAATCACGGTATGCAAGCCCAAGCACGCGCAGCGCGGACTGTGCCATTATCTCTCCGGCTTCGGCACACTTTCGCTTAAGTGTCGGGGTGAACGGCACAACCTTGCCATCCCACAGCACATAGGAGCAGTGGTCCATAAGCATGTCCGGCGCACCTTTCGTACAAATAAGACGGCCGCCTTGATGCGCAACAACTACGGACATTCGCTTCCGTTCGGAATCGAAGGGAAACTCCTTTTCTCGCTTATAAAGCTGTTCCAGCGATTTCGACGAGGAGCCGAGCTTTGCTGACAGCACCGCAAGCGCACCCTCTGTCGGATCGCCTTTGAGAAGCCATTCCTCATGAGACTCCTTACTCTTCCGCTTCTTAGGCTCCTCTACCTCTACCTTCATCAGCTGGGCGTTGTTGCACAAAGCACTAATTTGCAGCAGCCTCTTAACGGATAAATCGTGCTTCACATCAAGCGCCTTGCCATCTTCGAAAATAGACCCGGACGGCTCATAGCCTTCACCGCTTACTTCCAGCTGCCTGCCCCCGATCCAAACATGCGTAACCGTCATCTTATTTTGCGTGAGCGTACCGGTTTTGTCCGAGCATATAACCGAAGCACAGCCAAGCGTTTCAACGGAAGGCAGCTTTCGTACGATTGCCTTCCGTTTAATCATCCGCTGTACGCCGAGAGCGAGTGCGATCGTCACGATAGCCGGCAGTCCCTCTGGAATAGCTGCGACCGCCAAGCTGACACCGGCGAGGAACATTCCGTACGCTGGCTGGCCATGCAGTATCCCGGCAATCACAACCATGATCGTCAAACCTACCGCAACGACGATCAGGATTTTGCCGAGCTGCTCCAACCGATGCTGGAGCGGCGTTTCCATAGATTCCGTCTGCTCGATAAGACCGGCTATTTTACCCATTTCCGTATCCATACCAGTCCGGATGACTACCCCTCTTGCAGTCCCCCTAGTGACCATCGTGCCCATGAAACCAATGTTCTTTTGATCACCCAATGGCAATTCCGCCTCAGAGATGGCTGCAGAATGCTTCCCTACCGGCACCGATTCTCCTGTTAGCGCCGATTCCTCTACGTAGCAGCTATTTGCCTCGAGCAAGCGAACATCGGCTGGTATCCGGTCCCCGCTCTCGAGACATACGATATCTCCCGCAACAAGCTCCTTCGCCGGAATTGTCATCAATTCACCGCCGCGGATGACCTTAGCCGAAGGAGCTGACAATTCTTTTAGAGCACGCAAAGAACGTTCCGCCCGGAACTCCTGAACAAACCCTAGTACAGCATTCAGCACAATAATGGCCACAATTGTAATAGCGTCCAAATATTCGCCGAGTAAGCCTGAAATTAAAGTCGCGCCCATTAATACGAGAACCATAAAATCTTTAAATTGATTCAAAAACAACATGACCGGCGATACACGCTTGCCTTCCGACAGCTCGTTCCGTCCATGCTTCTCCAGCCTCTCCGCCGCCTCCGACGTCGTCAGCCCTTGTTCAGGGGAGCTGACTAAGGCGTTTACCAACTCGCTTGTCCCCATCTGGTGCCATTTCATTTGTTCCATGGTATAACTCCCTCCCATAATACCTTCGGACAGCCTTTCTAGGGTAAATGTATTCGGACAGCCCGTAAAATATCCCAACAGGGACTTAAGTTTTTGTCTGAACTATGGCATGATAGAAAAAGACATAAATGGAAGAGAGGAACGATGCACCATGGCATTAGACGGAATCGTTACCCATGCAATCACGCATGACCTGCAGCGCTGCGTCGGCGCTCGTATATATAAAATTCATCAACCGACCGATCATGAACTCGTGCTCAGCATACGCGGAGCGGGCATGCAGGGCAAGCTGCTGCTGTCAGCAAATCCGACGTATCCTCGTGTACACTGGACTAATGGAAGTTACGTTAATCCGATGGAAGCGCCGATGTTTTGCATGCTTCTCCGTAAGCATTGCGAAGGAGGCGTTATCGAATCGGTGCGTCAAATCGGACGTGAGCGCATCATTCATATCGAGGTGAAGCATCGCGACGAGCTGGGTGATTTATCGAACAAAACGATCGTTATCGAAATTATGGGCCGCCACAGCAATATTATATTGATGGATCCTGCAACGGGTATCATTCATGACGGCATTCACCACGTTACGCCTGCCATTAGCAGCTACCGTATCGTTCTTCCAGGCAGCAGCTACACATCGCCGCCGGATCAAGGGAAAACCGATCCGCTAGCAATTGAAAACGAACAGCAATTCATTGAAGCGCTTCATGCTGCTGACGAAATAGCGCCGCTCCATAAGCGGCTCGTCGATACCCTCAGCGGATTCAGTCCGCTGCTGGCCAGAGAGCTCGTATACCGTACGCAAGCCGGCGCAGAACCAAATGCAAACACAGATGCCGAAGCGTATGGATTAACGGCATTGTGGCACAGCTTCTCCAGCTTAATGGAGAATGTGAAAAAGAACCGCTTTACGCCAACCATCAAAATCGATCAGGACAACGGAAAGTCGTTTTTTTCGATCACCGAGCTCACCCATATTAACGGCGACACGACCGTTTTTCCGGATATAAGCGCATGTCTGGAAGGCTTTTATGGGAATAAAGCAGAACGGGACACGGTAAAGCAGCGGGCAGCAGACCTGATCCGTTTCGTCCAAAATGAAAAAGCAAAAAATATATCGAAAATTAAAAAGCTGGAGGAAACGCTCGAAGAGGCCAAGGATGCGGAAAAATACCGGGTGCTCGGAGAGCTGTTAACCGCTTATATGCACCAAATCAAACGTGGCGACAAATCCATCGAGCTTGTTAATTTTTATGACGAGGAGCAAACTACGGTAAAGATTGACCTTGATCCGCAGCTCACTCCGTCTGACAACGCGCAGCGCTATTTCCGGCGCTACACGAAACACAAAAACAGCCTGTCTATCGTAGAAGAGCAGATGGAAATCGCCCGAACGGAAATCGTTTATTTTGAAGCGCTGCTGCAGCAGCTCGATAACGCTTCGCTAGCCGATATTGGAGAGATTCGCGACGAGCTAGTCGAGCAAGGCTATATGAAAGAACGGGGCCGCCGCGGACCGAAGAGGAAAAAAGCGCTCCGTCCTGCGCTTCTTTGCTACACTTCATCTGAAGGCGCAGTGATGTTTGTCGGCAAAAACAACACGCAGAACGAATATTTAACGAACCGGCTGGCAGCGCCTTCCGATACATGGCTCCACACAAAAGATATACCGGGATCCCATGTGGTCATCCGGGGCGCTGATTTCGGCAATGTCACACTCGAGGAGGCGGCAATGCTTGCTGCGCATTACAGCCAAGCACGCGACTCCAGCTCCATACCGGTTGACTATACGTCAATCAGGCATGTCCGGAAGCCTAACGGAGCAAAACCGGGCTTCGTCATTTATGACAATCAAAAAACGCTTTTCATCACACCAGATGAAAAGCGCATCAAAGCATTAGCCTCGGAAATTAAATAATCGGTTGAGCAACAAAAATCACCTGCTTCTTATCTATTGAATAAGAAGCAGGTGATTTTTTTCAATCGGGCTTTGAATGGCCGAGTCATACCGGTTTACCCCATGACGGGTCAAGCTGCTGTATTACCCTCGCGTCTACAGTACGGTTTCCGACCGCGCCGTGAAAGACTTGGCCGTGACGGAATCCATGAAAATCCGAACCGCCCGTAACAATTAAATGATATTTGTCAGCGAGCCGGGCATACCGTTGCTCTTCCTCGATTCCATGGTCAGAATGATACGCTTCTATCCCTTGCGCGCCGTGACGAATGATATCTTCAACAAGAGGATCGTTGCCATATAAGCCTGGATGGGCAATGACGCTCGTCCCTCCCGCTTCTCTTATCCATTCGACAGCTTCATACGGATGCAGCCGCGGTGGATTGACATAGGCTGCCGCTCCGGCGGCCAAATAACGATCAAAGGCTTCCTTCATGCTGGACACGATCCCTTTGCGAATGAGCGCCTCCGCAATATGCGGCCGACCGATGCTGACAGCAGCCGCCTGCAGTGATTCCGCCGTGTAGTCGCTATGAGCCGCTGTAAGAACCTCATCCATTGTCAACGGGATACCCAGTTCACAAAGCTTATCCACAATCATTTCGTTCCGCCGGTCTCGTATACCGCGTAAGCCCGCCAGCCGCGCCAGCCACTTTTCATCCTGATTATTCGTGTAATAGCCAAGAATATGAATGTCTGTACCGTTTGCCACCGTGCTTAATTCAACGCCGGGAACGACTTTAATGCCGATTCGTTCCCCTTCGAGCAATGCCTCCGCTACGCCCGCTATCGTATCGTGATCCGTTATGGCAACTGCCGCAAGACCAGCTTCTTTCGCAAACCGAACGTTCTCGGCCGGCGATTGCATGCCATCCGAAGCGGTCGTGTGCGTATGCAAATCAGCAAGTCCGCGCATTAGAGCCATTGTTGTAAATCCCTCTCTCTCAAAAAGGTTAAAAAGGTAACGGCTGAAATAGGCAGCAGCGCTGACTTTAAATAAATCGAATAAAACTGACGTTGAAATTTTACATCCGATATTTTAATCATTCGTATTAATCCAAGCGCAACCTCATGCTTCACCGAGGACGACGATACAAAGGAAATGCCGAGGCCGGCTTCAACTGCCGATTTCACAGCTCCAGTGCTGCCAAGCTCCATTACAATTTTCATCGATGCGGGATCGATCTTTTTCTTCCTCAGCTGCTCTTCCATGACAAGCCGCGTGCCTGAGCCTTGCTCGCGCAGGACGAACGGGTATTCCATAACTTCCTCAAGCGTTACCGACGAACGATTCGCAAGCGGATGATCCTTGGAGACGATAAGTCTAAGCTCGTCGCTCATGACCGCCTCCATATGCATGTCAGGATGATTGACCGGAGCTTCAATCAAGCCGAAATTCAGCTGATGATTCAAAATATCTTCCATAATTTGAGATGTGTTCATTACCTTCATGCTTATCGTGATATGCGGATATTCTTGACCGAATGGACCGAGCAAGCGCGGCAAAATGTATTCTCCTATTGTCAAACTCGAACCCAGCTGCAGCCTCCCTTTAAGCTGTTTTGTAAACGTGGACATCGCCTGATCCGTATCGCGGATCAAATCGATGCTGCGCTGGGCAAACGGCATCAGTGTCCGTCCCGCTTCTGTCAGCTCAATGCGTTTGGTAGACCGCTGCAACAGCTTGGTTCCAAAATAATCTTCAAGCGACTGCACCTGCATCGTAACAGCAGGCTGGGTCATATGCAAAGATTGCGCTGCAGCTGAAAAGCTGCCCCGTTCCGCAACCGTATAAAAAATGTGCAACTGATGAAAATTAAGTGCCATCGTCCAACCACCCTTTCTTCTGCTATTATTATACAACAAACCTTGTACGGAGTCGTAGAAAGGACACAAAAAAAGCGTTCAATCTTTTCAGATTTCACGCTTGTCGCATTACTTATACAATTGTATTTCCTTATTTTCGTTTCCTGCTGCTCTTAACCAGCGTCATTCGCCGCGAGTGGCGAAGCCATGAATAATAGGACTTTAGATCCCTTAGCTCAATCGTTTCCGACATCCGCCCCAGAAAGGTTACAATAATCATTTTATGTAAAGGATTTCCAACAATATCCGTTTCAGTAACTGACTCAGAAAATTCCGCGACAAATACGAGATCGTCATCAATTAAATAAACATCCTGTTCGTTGCGGTAATAAGGCTCGATTCGCCCTTGCTTCAAGCATTCCCATAAAAATTCGGCGATATCTTCAAACCCGGTTTTCTTACTTTCGATCCGGTCAAGCCAACGACTTTTGGCATGGTTCGTAATAACGATGTCGGCTACTTTTTTATCACCTAGATCGATAAAAAACGACTCATAAGTATTCCATCTTCTCGTCATTTTATCTTTCATTCCGCAACCTACTCCTCCCAAGGAACCAGGGCTTTTATACTATGAATTTTAATTCCATTTTACCACGATTGTCCGAGATTACAACATTAAATTAAAGTCAGACCATATATGTAACTTTTTGGATAATTGCACAAAAAATACGCTTCTCAGCGTCATTCATGAGCCGAGAAGCGTATTTATTTCATATGATGAGAACACATTTATTTTTCACCGCATAACGCAAGCTAAACCTTCAATGAACGGCATTTGCCGTCTTCGGTTTTTATAAACTATAAAACCGTGTCTTATCCTCACTGTCTTTACTGTACTCGGTTTTGATCTCATTACGATAGGAACGCTCAATCTTGCGAACATAAGGAAGCTTTCCCATCTGACGCACAGATTCTTCAGCCCGCTCCGCGTTCATGTACAGAACGACGTAATGCATTTTGCGCGACATATAATGAACCGTCCCGAACCTTTCCAGTGATCTTGCCGCTTTCAAATCACTAACCCATACGATATACCCCGTTCGATCCGGTAACATTTCTTCCCTCCTGAAAGGTTTGCGCAGCAAACCTACTTCGTAAGCCAAACTTAAGGTTTGTGCAGCAAACCTACATCGTAAGCCAATACCTAGATTTGCGCTGCAAACCTGCTTCGTAAGCTAATACATAAGGTTTGCAAGCAAACCTGCTTCGTAGCCTGCTTCGATTTAACCGCAGCCGCCGCTTCCGCAACCGCATGAGCCGCCGCTTCCGCAGCCTCCGCCGGCTTTTTCGTTCCCGGGCACTTTTATATTGTCGGAAACCGACTCCGCTATCGTACGAGATACCTCATAAAGCATCTCATCGACGACTTGCTCGGCAAATTTAAAGTGGCGAACGCTTTCAATCTCGCTCAGCTCTCGTTCAATTTGCTTCACTTTATCTTTCGCGGCGTTGTAATCGGGATGGAATCGACCAAAGCGCTCGCACTCGACAAACAACTCCTTCGCCTTCGCGAACTGTTTAGTCATTTGCTTCACTTTCTCGTCCTCATTCACGGCCGACTTCCAATATAGATATTCGGCAACTTCCGCCGATTGATTAATCCAATCTCCTAATTCATAGGCACAAAGCAGCAGCGACGCCATATCAAGCGAAGAAACGACGCCATTTGTCTGGTCCAACTGAACAGCCGTCAACTCTCCAGCAGTGGGCATTTATCCACCTCATTTCAATTCGCTAATTCCTACATTATCATATCATATTAGCTTAGCCAATAGATAGAGATTATATTGGCTCTGTCTGGCCTGGAATGACAAGCCGCATTTCCTCCCACATATCGGGAGTAAGCCGGACTGGCTGACGTTCCCGCTCGTCCCGCAGCAATCCGACAACAGCCCAGCCGCCCTCCTGCTGCTCCAGCTTCTCAGGCACAAAGGAGCGAAGCTCGCTCTCTATTCGAAGCTGTACAGGCGTCTGCCATTCCAAGGCCTGTTCAATTAGCTCTCTTCTCGTTGAAGGATGGTACGTTCTTAATTGCTTCGTCCACATCGCAGGAACGCTGTCCCACTGAGGGAAAGCCTGATACGTCTCTTTAGAAGCACGGTCATTCAATTCGAAATGATGCAGCGGGAAAGCCTCATAGATGAACGGGGCTGTTTGTTGACAGCTTTCCCATTCTGATAATATCGCAGATCTAACGTCTTTCCTTTCGTCCCAAGCTACAAATGGAAAGCGGCGTTCTGCCGCCGAATCAGCCGTTTGAACTCCTTTGCGCGGCGGATAACCGGCCTTCTGTAGGCAGCTTCTAATCTCATTGATTTGAGACTTAGCCACGATGAAGTCGGTTTGACCAAGCTGCTGCATTAATAATGGTGCAATGGATAAATCATTTTTTACGAATGCTGCCATTTGTTCATTATCGCAACGAAGCAATACAACCTCAGCGAACTCTGTCCGGCAAGCTCTGCTTGTCCACACTTCCAGTAGAGCTGCAAATGCAGCCGGTAAAGGATCTCCTCCAGCTGCCTGCTCAAGGAAGGACTGAATGGCTGCCCGTGTTCTTCCAAACTCCAAGGAACGGGCAAGCGTTGCAGCGTCGATCCGATAAATGGATACCTGCTCATCCGATACTTGCTCTGCCATCAACTCGAGCTCCCAGCGTATGGAAAACGGGCTATCCGGCTGGGCTATCACTTCTCCATTAGGTTGTACAATAATAAAGCGCCTCACTTCAAGCATCGTATTATGGCTTAATGCTCCCAAGGGCGAAGACGGCTTCCAGCGAAACAGCGTGCCCGTCCCGCCTGAAATTTCGTAATCTACAAGCTCAAGCCAGCCGAAACTGTGAAATAAGCTGTACCAATCCGGCATTTTAGCTCCGCTATTCAAATCTGCCGCGATCGGAGCTCTTATTTGAGAATTTATCAGCCACTGCTCCATGTGCTGTACGGAATACCATTGCCCAGCCTGCATCCCGATTAAAGCTGCGGCTATATGCGCGCTGACATCAGCGGCAGGGAGAAGCAATTTTAAACACCATTCCAGCAATTGTCTTTCTCTTTTCTCCTCCTTTAGGTTAAGCCAATTACCCAGTACGGCCTCATTCCATTTTAATGTACCTTCTTCCGCATAAAGAAGTCCGAATGCAAAGCCCGCTTCTAAAATAAACGCAGCCTTCAATGGATAATGCTCACGGAGCGTCCACTTCAATTCAAACCGGCTCAGCCACTGCTCATCAAAATCGACAGCTTGCAGCAGCTTAGCAACTGTCTTCTTGTGTAGCGCCCCTTTGACCGTTAGCTCCATCCCGTTTTTGGCCAACATAGCGAAAGCGGAAAGTAATTGCCTTCCGAGAGGCCTGTATACCTTTCTCAATTTACCGTCCAGCAAGCCTTGTCTATCACTAGGCGACAGCGGCTCTGCACTACATGCAAATAATGTTTGCTGCCAAATCGCAAAGCTGTCGGTCGGAATAAAGTAGAGGCTCTCCCCCCAGACTTTACGGACCGAGAACAAAATACCTGCTTCCTCCAGTTCAGTTAGACCCATTAGACATTCTGCGCCTGAAAGTGTCGTATCCATCCGCACTTCCCTTAGCAGCCGTTCTCCATCAACCGGCATAGCTGCAAACAACCGAAGCATTGCTTTTATGAAACAAGACGCATATGGCGATAACAACTCGGCTGCTTCATGAATGGAGCGGCTGTCTACAGCAGCTTCAGACCAAGCCATTCCGCGCAGCTTGGCAGATCTCCATACGGAGGCATTCAGCAATTGCTCCATTCGTTTGTCAGACAACTTATTGACCAATTGTTGAACATTCATTGCGCTAGAGCCTCCTTTTCGGAAAAGTCAATCACGGGCACATTCAAGCGCTCATAATGATATCCTTGTTCAAGCATAAAAAGCTGCCGCTTCAGAGCAAACTCCGTTTCCTTCGTTTGGTCGGTTACTATTGTGTAAAACCAAGCCTCATTGTTTCCTTCCTTTGGCCGCAGCAGCCTGCCGATCCGCTGCGCTTCCTCCTGCCTTGAACCAAAGCTTCCCGAAAGCTGGATAGCAACAGAAGCATCAGGTAAATCAACTGCAAAATTAGCGACCTTGGAAACAATTAACACAGATATCGCACCCGATTTAAAGCGCTCATACAACTGCTGGCGCTCCTGCTGTGGAACCTCGCCTGTTAGTAGAGGAACCTTAAGGGTTTCAGCAACCTCATGCAGCTGATTCAAATATTGTCCGATGATGAGTGTAGGCTTGCCCCTGTGCTCTTGCAGGAGCTGCTGTACGACGGGAATTTTACCGGGATTTTCCGCCGCTAATCTTAGCTTGGAGCGTGCGCCCGCATCCCGGTACAGCCCCTCTTTCTCTTTATGAAGCGGAACTCTAATTTCCGTACATGATACAGCAGCAATATGTGAACCGGCTTCAGCTGTCTTCCATTGCATATCGTATTGCTTCGGTCCGATTAACGAATAAACATCCTCAGCACAGCCATCCTCGCGAACGAGCGTTGCGGTTAAGCCCAGCCTTCTGGTTGCCTGTATATCCGCTGTCATTCGAAACACCGGTGCCGGAAGCAAATGGACCTCATCATATATAATAAGACCCCAGTCCCGCTCAGAAAACAGCTTCATATGCGAGAATGGAGCCGTATTCGATTTCCGGTGCGTCAAAATATTATACGTAGCAATCGTAACAGGGCGAACCTGTTTCAATGTACCGCAGTACATCCCGACCTCCGAATCTTTTAACGACGTTTTATCAAGCAGCTCCTCTCTCCACTGGTTCACCGAAGTGGCATTCGAGGTCAGTATGAGAGTCGCCCTGCTGAGCCGGGCTAACGCGGCGATTCCGACAATCGTTTTCCCCGCTCCGCAGGGCAGTACGACGACGCCGCTTCCCCCTTGCACCGTTCCTTCTTTATAAAACATTTCAACTGCATCCTGTTGATAATCCCTCAATGTAAACTTTCGGTTACTCACCGTAATTTCCCTGACATGAACGGATAAAGCTTCACCCGTGTGATAGCCAGCCAAATCAATAATCGGGTAACCTAAACGGGTTAGCTCTTGCTTAAATGAGCCTCTGCAGTCCGCTTCCAGCTCCCATTCATTTGGCTGCAGACGGTCTTTGATCCAACCTGAGATAGACGGTAGGCTTGCCAACTCCTCCATTAATGAAGCATCGCCTTGAAACAGCAGCTTCCCTGATTGGGCAGTTAGCTGCAATCTGCCGTATCTGCCGATAAGCTTTCTCACCGCAGCTTCCGTTTGAAACGGCAGCTCGTACCGACCATATACGGTTAGCCATTCAATGATATCATTCGCGCTTATTCCGGCTGCAGCTGCATTCCATAAAGACAATGCCGAAATGCGATAGGTATGTATCGAACCCGCTCTTTTTACCGCATCCGTGAAAAGCGCCAGCTTTTCTCTTGCCAGCCCGGCAGAAGATCTGCTCTCATCGAGCAGCACGGTTAAATCAGACTGTACAATGAGCGGCCCATCATGATGATCGTACATCGTTCTCCCCCTAAAAGGTTTTACACAGAATATTCCTTATGTCAGTATGAATGGTTTTACACAATTTTATGCTTACACTGCTCTATACATTGTGAGATTTCTGAGACAAAAATGTGGTATAGTAATAAGAACATCTTATAATGACTGCTTAATGGGCTGGAGGGATTACATCCATGAAAAGAAATATCATTATTCTCCTGATGCTCATATGTCTGCCTTTAGCCGGCTGTTCGGCCATCGCTGATCTTTCCTTAAACCATATACAAACAAATCAATGGTATTCGGTCTCAGACATCGTGGACGGAGATACCTTCAAAATTAAAACAGGCGACGATGAGGCTACCATTAGACTTCTTTATGTGGATACGCCTGAGATTAAGAAACCCAATTCACCAGTTGAACCGTTCGGTCCGGAAGCATCCGCTTATACAGAAAAGCTGTTATCAGAGTCCAAAGAGGTCCGACTCACGTTTGATGAGGAGATCACTGACAAATACAATCGCACATTAGCGATAGTCGAGCTGAAAGACGGACGTATATTGAATGAGCTGCTGCTTGAGCAAGGCTTGGCAAAAGTATTAATCGTTGAACCTAATGTCAAAATGGAAAACGTATACAAACAGCTCGAGCAGCAAGCAAAGCAAGCAATGAAAGGCTTGTGGAGCAACGCTTCCGACATCAGCAATACTGATTTCCCTGTCAAAAAAGCTGCCCGCAGCGGTATCCTCATAGAAGTAGACAAAAGTGCAGAGCTTGTCACGATAAAGAACACAAGCAATGAACCGGTCACTTTGGATGGATGGAAACTCGTAAGCGTGCGCGGCAATCAGACGTATCCTTTCGATCCATTTGTATTAAATCCGCAGCAAAAAATCGTTATCTCCTCAGCTGATGAGCCTCCATCCGACTCGTCCGTACTTGAATGGGGCGAACAGAACATTTGGAATAACAAGGAGTCAGATCCTGCCGAACTATATAATGCGTACAATGAGCTGGTATCTGTTTGGGAAGATGAGTAACGGCAATCGGTTTAGCTAACAAATAAGGCTGTCCAGGGCGTTAACAAACGCTTTTGGACAGCCTTATTTGTTTATATTCTTTTAATGAACGGCTCTATGCTCATGCTCAGAAATAGCGCTTAGCGCTTCGCCAGCTTCATTAACAAAAATTTCTCGTACAGCTAAATCACCGATGGCCAGTACACCGACCAGCTCTCCGTTATCGACCACAGGCAGTCTGCGGATTTGCTTGGATGCCATTAAATTCGCCGCATCATCGGTAGATGTATTAGATGTAATGGTATCGACATCCTTCGTTATGACCTCTTCCACTGCCGTAGATCCGGAATGCTTTGCCGCATACCCGCGAATAACCAAATCCCGGTCAGTTACAACTCCAATCAGCTTCTTCCCTTCGACAACAGGAATGAATCCAATATCATGTTGCTTCATTTTAACAGCAATCTCATAAATGTTATCCTGCAGTGTAGCAGTAACACAATCCGTAGTCATTATTTCATTTACTGTTCGCATAACCGCACCCTCCTCGAATTAGAATCCGAGGTTTAGGATATCCGAATGCGGCACCGCTCATTCATCCTTTTATGATTTCTGGCGAAATAATGCCGGCCGCATAATCGTCAGCCATCGCAATAAGCAGTCTTGCAGCGCTCAGCATAGCTCTTTCATCAATATCAAACTTCGGATGATGGTGTGAATAGGTTGCTCCGCATTCTTCGTTACCAGCTCCGACAAACATAAAGCAGCCGGGAACCTGCTGCAAATAATAAGAAAAGTCTTCAGCAACCGTTATTGCTTCTGAATGAACAACCGATTCTTCGCCGAACAACGACGCGCCAACCTTAAAGAAACGTTCAGCTTCAAGATCATCATTCACGACAGGGGGATAACCCATCCGCATTTGATAATCGAATTGCGCTTCATGCATATTACAGGTATGTTTAATTAATGTCTCCAGACGTTCGTGAATCATCATTCTCGTCTTCTCGTCAAACGTCCTTACCGTTCCCTTCATTTTGCACCGCTCCGCAATGATATTGTTCGTAGAGCCAGCTTGAAACGAGCCGATTGTTACGACAGCGGGATGGAGCGGGTTGACATTACGGCTAACAATCGATTGAACCGACTGAACAAGTGATGATCCGATCATAATCGCATCGACCGCTTGATGCGGCAAGCCGCCATGTCCGCCGCGTCCTAAAATATCTATCACGAATTCGTCCGCGGCAGCCATAAACGGTCCTGCCTTCGACGATACGAGTCCATGCGCCAACGGGGTCCACAAATGCACACCGTAAATAGCATCTACACCATCCAGCGCCCCGTCCTTAATCATTGGCAAAGCGCCTCCCGGCGTAACCTCTTCGGCTGGCTGAAACAGCAGCCTGCGTTCACCGGAAATATTGGCACGATTAGCTGAATAATAGGCTGCTACAGCAAGGAGCGTTGCAGTATGGGCATCGTGACCGCAAGCATGCATTACATTTGGTACCTTCGAAGCGTAATCGCATGTTTTCTCATCTTGGATAGGCAAAGCATCAATGTCCGCTCTCAGTGCCACAACTGGTCCCGGCTTGTCTCCTTTAATCACTGCAATTAAGCCGTGACCGCCAACCCCCGACCGAACCGTACAACCCAATTCTATTAATTGATTCTCTATCCAGCTTGACGTTACTCTTTCATGGAAGGACAGCTCCGGATACTGATGAAGATGTCTGCGCCAGCGGATCATGTCCGGATAAAGATGCTGCAGCGCTTGATCTACGATATCTTCTGTCTGCATATCGCAAACCTCCTATAGGTTAAGTTCCTGAAACTCGCATCAAAAATAGCTTCTTCCGATTAAACTTGGTTCATTTCATATAGTTTACCAGATCGAAGCCGTATTAAGGAAGCTTATACGATATGTTATAGTTAAACGGGAACAATTCGTCAAAATGTCACTTTTGATTGCTTCCAAAGGGCTGAGTAAGGGTTGCGCAGACTGGGGAAACATACTATCATGAGAAAAGAATGTATAACTATGTCTTTTGAACTGGAAGTAACTCTTGCTTTCGTCAGTTTTGCTTCACAAAACCTTTGGAGGGAACTACCATGATAATTGAAAATACCGGATTGAACGGTGTTAAAAGCGAACTAGAACATTTAGACGATTCCGCCGAAAAGGTTGGTTTTGTCCGTTGGCAATGGGAATACTACCGCGCTACATACGATTTGAAGCTTGAGGACCGGGCTAGCGGTTCAGACTACTACTTGAGAATTGCTACACGTGCTGTTGAAGGCAAGCTTGAATCGCCTCATGCCGTGCTCGTCATCGAATCCGTCTACATCGGGCGCTCCACTTTCCCGCACGGTCTCGAATATGAATCCCCGGTGCCTCAACAGATTATGAATACGGCAACACAAAGACTTCAACAATTGAAACAACTGCTGGCGTAACGGGGGAATTATGAAAGCCACGCAGAACGTTAGCCGTGGAAGACCGGACTTTCTGCTCCTCATCTTAACGCTTTTGCTCGTTGGATTTGGGCTTGTGATGGTATTTAGCGCAAGCTCGAGCATCGCGGTTGTATCGCAAAAGTTTCAAAACGATGCACTTTACTTTACGAAGCGCCAGCTCGCATGGGCTGGCCTCGGTGTATTTATTATGCTTATTATGATGAACCTGCGCTATCAGGTATATAAGAAAGTTTTTATGCTTTTCTTTTTACCGGTAATGATCATGCTTATGCTTGTTCCTTTTGTAAGCGAATCCGTTAACGGCGCCCGCAGCTGGTTCGGTATCGGATCAATGGGCATCCAGCCGACGGAACCCGCGAAGCTAGCGATTATCTTATATCTCGGAGCGCTAATTTCTAAGAAGGACGAAAAATTCCGCGAGTTCAAAAAAGGACTTCTTCCCGTAATCATTATTGTTGGATTCATCTGCTTTCTCATCATGCTGCAGCCCGATCTAGGCTCATGCATGGTGCTTGCCGCTTGTGCTTCCATTATGATTTTGGCGGGAGGCGCTAACTTAAAGCATGTGTTTCTTGCAGGAACGGCAGTAATACTACTCGTATCAGTCGTATTCGGCATTTGGATGGCAGCCGCGCCTGAGAAATGGGCATACCGAATCGATCGGTTGACCTCATATACCGATCCGCTTGCCGATCAGCAAGACACCGGTTTTCACCTGGTCTCTTCGCTCCAGGCCCTCGGACATGGCGGAATTACTGGAGCCGGATTCGGAGAAAGCGTGCAGAAGCTCCATTATTTGCGTTATCCTTATAACGATTTTATTTTTTCTGTTATTGCCGAGGAGTTCGGCTTTATCGGGAGCACCATCTTTCTGCTATTTTATTTGTTATTTTTGTGGCGGGGTCTTATCGTCGCTCTCCGATGCCCCGATCAATACGGGACCGTTGTCGGAGTCGGCATTGTCGGCTTGATCGCCGTTCAAGCCTTTATTAATATCGGCGGCGTAACCGGCACAATACCCATTACAGGCGTCACACTCCCGTTTATCAGCTATGGCGGCTCGTCCTTACTCGTTTGTCTTATGTGTATGGGTGTGCTGCTGAGCATTTCTAGAGAATCGCAAAAACTAGAGAAGCCAAAGCGTTAACCGTTGAACCTGCTCATAAAAAAGGTACCTCCACATTGTGAGAGGTACCTTTTTTATAAATGATTTGCTTGTCTCATTACTTCAATCGGTGCTGCTCTTCTATTTCTTCCTCTTTAAAAGCAACGCCCTCGACCTTAACGTTTACTTCTACAACGTGAAGACCTGTCATATTCTCAACGGATTCGCGCACATTCAGCTGCAGCTGACGGCAAACCTCTTGAATGGGGATACCGTAGTGGACGATGATCCGAAGATCGATCGCTGCTTCCAACTGCCCCACCTCTACAGATACGCCCTTCTGCACATTTTTACCGCTCAGACGTTTGGCAAGCCCTTCGGAAATACCGCCTGACATAGCTGCTATGCCAGGTGTTTCAAGTGCAGCGAGTCCAGCTATCGTTGCGACTACATCATCTGAAATTCGGATAAGACCTGTTTGAAGCTCTTCGGTCATGTGACTCACTCCTCATTTTGCCATATATCTTTATTGTAATAGATGGTTAGACTTGAAGCAAGAACACCCAATTTAATAAGTCGCAACTGTCTGTTTTTTATTGGTAAAGTTTACATGTCCTTTTATTTTCGTTATAGTATTATCAGGTTTTCAGCAAATGATAAAGAGGTGGCAAGATTGAATCAAAAATTGTTTTTTTCCGGATTAATTGCCATGTTTGCGCTCAGCGGGATTGGTCATTACGCCCATTGGGACACTACGTTGCAATTCGTCATTTCAGCGATCGCCATTATTTTTGTGGCAGGCTTTCTCGGGAAAGCGACGGAGAGCGTAGCTCACTATGCGGGTCAACGACTTGGCGGCTTTCTAAATGCGACCTTCGGTAATGCGGCAGAGCTCATTATCGCTATCTTCTTGATTAGAGAACAACAATTCGAAATGGTGAAAGCAAGTTTGACCGGTGCTATCATTGGCAATCTATTGCTCGTGCTAGGACTCAGCATTTTGTTAGGAGGGCTTAAATACAAGCAACAGCGCTTTAATAATCGTTTGGCCGAGCATAACTCAACGCTGATGATCATGGCGGTAATCGGGCTTTTTGTCCCTGCCGTATTTATTGTTTCCGAGAAATTCACTTGGGATAAGGATGAGTTTCTAAGTCTCGCGGTTGCGGGTATACTCATCGTTTCATACATTTTGTGGCTTATATTCTCAATGTTTACCCACAAAGATATGCTCTCTGACGAAGTCATGAATCCCGATCATGGAGAAGAGCCGGCTTGGTCCAAAGGGAAGTCGGTCCTTTATCTCCTGCTGGCTACCGTTATGGTCGCTTTCGTCAGCGAATGGCTCGTACATACCCTTGATGCCTTTAGCGCAAAATTCGGCCTGTCTGAGCTGTTTATAGGAGCATTCGTAATCGCGATCGTCGGTAACGCCGCAGAGCATAGCGCAGCTGTGTTATTGGCGATGAAGAATAAAATCGGCGCAGCCGTCGAAATCGCGATCGGCAGCAGTTTGCAAATCGCATTGTTCGTCGCCCCGGTGCTCATTCTCATCAGTGCGCTGTTCGGCAATACGATGGACATCGTATTTACACCGATCGAATTAACAGCAATAGGCGTTTCGGTATTTATCGCCAAATCCGTGTCGCGCGACGGTGAGACGAACTGGTATGAGGGTGTGCTGCTTCTTATGGTTTACATTATACTAGGCATTGCATTCTACCTCGTTTAAGAAGGAAACCTTCTTCATGCCCATGTCTCGAGGCATCTAATCCATACTTGCATAAAAAAGAGTAGCCTCCAATTGGAGACTACTCTTTTTTATCCAATGCTTCGTATAGCAGAGCCAAATTCCGCTCTAATCTGCTCACGATCTCTTTGCCTGCCATCTCGGCGATTAAACCGGCGCGAACAGCAAAGTCAACCTCCCGCGAGAACCCATACATTTGCGTATCTAATACTTCCTCGTACAGTGGACATTGACGAGTTGTCAAATTTTCCATCTGCACTTCGATTAGTTTTTCTATTTTACTCGCATCTTCCTGAAGGAGACGAAGCGCTTTTTCATGCAATTGTACCGTAATTTCCGGTGAAGACATCGTTTTCCCCCCTGTGCGCGTATCCGCCGTCTTCTATATCCTTTATATTAGACGAAAAAGAGCGATTACACAAGGACAAAACAGAAAAGCGCTCCTTCTAAAAAGAAGGAGCGCTTTTCTTCTAAATTATAAGACTACTAATCCGTAATTACAGTAACATTCAAGTTATGTTTGGCGAATACGTCAGCCATTGCTGTTTTCGCCGCTTCCGCATCCGGGCCGTGTACATGCAACTCGTACGCATGTCCTCCCACTAGTGTAGTGAAAAGTCCGAGAATGCTTTTAACATCGATATATTTGCTCTCGGCTTGCAGAACGATCGAAGAAGTGAATTGGCTAGCCGTTTGGGAAATTTCTACAATAGCTGCATTGTTGGACATGGGAGATCCCTCCAGTTAATTTAGTAAAGCATACCTTTGAAACCATGATAACCCGAATCGCACCATCCAGCAAGAGGAAAAATGAAAAACGCTTCAATTTCATTTATTTCAAATTTTCGGAATTTAACCCTTCCAACTCCTGAAGGACAAACTGGCCATCTTTCCGAATAAGCACGTCATCGAAATAAATTTCTCCGCCGCCATATTCCGGACGCTGAATTAGCACTAAATCCCAATGGACAGACGAGCGGTTGCCGTTATCCGTCACTCCTGCATAAGCTTGACCCGGCGTGAAATGCAAGCTTCCGGCAATTTTTTCATCAAACAAAATATCATTCATCGGATGTAAAATATGCGGATTAAAGCCAATCGCAAATTCACCGATATAACGCGCGCCTTCGTCCATATCCAAAATTTCATTTAAACGAGCCGTATCATTGCTCTCGGCATGGACGATTTTACCGTTCTCGAATGTGAATGAAATATTTTGGAACGTTACGCCGGAATATACGCTAGGCGCATTGTACGTAATTGTACCTTGAACCGAATCGCGAACCGGTGCGGTGAAGACTTCACCGTCTGGAATATTACGGTGGCCGGAACATTTTTTTGAACCGATTCCTTTGATTGAAAAGGATAAATCCGTGCCCGGAGATACGATTCGAACACGGTCCGTTTTGTCCATTAACGCCTGAAGCGGATCCATCGCTTTGTCCATTTTCGCATAATCCAAATTACATACGTCAAAATAAAAATTTTCGAATGACTCTGTACTCATATTAGCAAGCTGTGCCATAGACGCATTTGGATACCTTAAAACGACCCACTTCGTTTTTTTGACGCGCTGCTCCATATGTACGGGATTTCTGTAAATTTGCTCGTATAGGCGCATTTTTGCATCAGGAACGTCAGCTAGTTCATTTACATTTTCACCTGAGCGAACCGCAATATAGCCTTGCATGTTCTTCATCCGCTCCAGATCGAGCGCCGACCAAAGCTCCAACTGTTCCTTTGATGCATGCTGCAGAAGCGTACGCAGAACGGAACGGTCGCTCGTTTCTACAAATGGCCTGCCGCCGCGCTTTGCAACCTCTTCTATTAAACATTTAGCCAGCTCGCGTTCAGAGCCAATCATATCGATTAACACATTTTCTCCAGGCTGAACATCGATGGAATATCCAACTAAATTTTGCGCAAGCTTTTGCAATCGCGGATCACGCATGTGTAAAATCATCTCCTCCTACTATCACTGGTTAACAAATCCATCGTAACACGACTGAGTGACTGTTGAACAGTATCGCTTGAGGCACCGTCAAACGATTGAAAGCGAACCGTCGTATACCTTGCCTCCGAATAGGGCTTTCCCGTATGTGTATAGCTAAAAACCGTCTTCTCGTCCATTTTGAGCGGCAGCAGCCGGTTTCGATCAATAACCAGCTCATATTCTGATACCGTTTTTAATGAAGCCAGCATAGCATCTAACTGCTTACGTGATCGCGCAAGCTCATTCAGCCACTCCTCCTTGTAAGGACTATCCTCTAAAGGCGCTTTAGCCGCCAGCTGGTCGAGCTGCTCCCGCAGCCGCTGCTCCCATCTCTTCTTGGATACAGCCTCATCCTCAATGATGTGCAGCGTTACCGTTTCGGGATCATTCGTATCGTTCATTATGCTAATCTGTTTGTTCGTATTGTTTAATGCTTCAAGCACCTGCACCGGATTCCAGTGAAGCGGGTCCTCGCTGCTAGTCTGCAGCGTTAGTTGCTGGTGATCAACAACTTTGCCCTCAAATGTCTGCGGCTTAAATTCCATCCCGTCAGCTGTTTTCATGCTCATCGACCCAGTGAACGCATATTGATCCATCGCTGCGAGTCCTGAATAAGACAAGGACAACCATTCCTCCGGCGAACGCCGATTTACAACGCTGCTGCAGCCGTACAAGGATACAATGGAGGCAACAATAAGACAAAAAGCTATTGCTTGTTTTCGTTTCACATAGATTCCTCCCGTGCTTGCTACTCCTATTGTATCGTCCCCTATCTTCCCGGTTCCTTATTCCAAATTGTCGGCCAAAATAAAAAGGACACCTTATATGGTGTCCTCATCATTGCATATATGCTGAAAATTATAGGGCTGCACTTAATTTTGACCAATGAAAATGCAGTTTCTACCGTTGTTTTTTGCTTCATAAAGTGCCATATCCGCTCGGTAAAACAATGATTCAACACTTATTTTCTCATTCTCGAAGGTCCATTCGGACACTCCGCAGGACACGGTAACTACCGGATTCGTCTCCTCTTCAACGTGCATCCGAATTCTTTCGGCGATACGATACGCTTGCTCAACACGAATTCCCGGCAAGTAAACGGCAAGCTCCTCGCCGCCCCAACGGGCCGCGATATCGCCTTGCCGGATCGATGCGTTAATAATGCTGCTGACTTGAATCAGTATCCGGTCGCCGACCTGATGCCCAAATGTATCGTTTATTCGCTTGAAATGATCGATGTCAACGAGTATAAGCGAGCCAAACGGGTCTTTGCGTTGCCGGTTTTGAATTTGTTCATTCAAGTAATGTCGGGCGTGCAGCCCGGTTAGGTTGTCAGTTATTACCATACGGCGCACTTCAGCATGAAGGGAAGCATTCGTGACCGCTAGTCCAATATGTGTGCTCATAACTTGGAGGAGCTTATAATTTTCGTAGGAAAAAAAATTCGGCGCTTTGTGCGTAACTAAAATAACGCCAACAACTTCTCCGTCAACCATAATTGGCGCGGCAATTAACGATCTTGAGCCCGTATTGTCCATTAGCTTGGAAGTAACGACACGCGCATGCCAATAATCCGAGATGATTAGCGGCTCCCTCGTCCGGTAAACCATGCCGCAGAAGCCATATTCAGGTGAAAACTGCTCGCTCGTTAAAGCCGGATAGTTGCTGGACATGACGACAAAATGATTATTTTCTTTATTCAGCTGCAGCACGCAGCAATAATCAGCATCAAAAATGGTTAACAGCTCGCTTGTGGCGAAATGGAAAATTTCTTTCAGCCGCAGCGACTGATTTAACCGTTTCGTTAGCTCGTTGATGAGTCTAAGCTCATTGATAAGCAAATTGGACTGCTCATACAGTTTAGCATTCTCAAAGGCTGAGCCTGATGTGTCAATGAGCTGCAAAAAGGCAGGTAAATCCGCTTCGTCCCATTTGCCTGGACCATTGGACATGCAGAGTACGCCATAGGCAGCCTGCTTGCCGTTCATCGGAACCGCAAGACGAATCGTACCGTCATGACCATGCTCTGTAACCGCTTTTCCATTCAGGAACGCTTTGGCAACGAGATCATGCTCTGCATTTTTGAAGACAAGCGGCTTCACTCGAGGATCGCCGTTCAAATGATCCTGCGACAAATAAAGATGGACCTCCGAGCTGGGATAAAGCAGTTCTAAACTATGGAGCAATTCCGATAAGACCGACGAAACGTCTATTTGATCGTACAGCCGCTTGGCAGCAGCAAACAAAGCATCTCTTCTCTTAGCTTCCTTATCCGCCCGCTCCTGCTGCAGGAGCAGATCTTGGACGTAAAGCTGCTCGAACCTCCGGTAAAAGCAGCTGCGGAAATGAAGAGCGCATACCTGGAGCTCAGATAAATAATCATCGGATCCGTATGCAGACACATATACGATAATGCCGAAGACGACTCCATCTTTGCGCCTTTGAATAGGCACTGCCGATGCATATAAATGTTGAGCTTCGAATGAACTTGTACACTCGCTATTTAGGACTTTGCGGGCTGCAGCAGCAAGTACAGCATCGCGTTCCCCGCGATGCTCCGCATTAACATGTCCTGCAGTTGCAACTTCAATCAACTCTTTGTTGAGTAACACAAATTCCCCATTTAGAAACAGCTCTAATCCAGCAGCCTCTGCTTCCCACTGACGAAAGCTGTCACCCAGCAAAGGCGGCAGCATTGGCTCGTCCGCATCGCTGATATCTTCAATCGTAAACCAAATCGGTTGTGTTCCTGCTGAATTATCAGCATTCGTTGATGTTTTACGATGTGCGTTATCGCTATTCATTCGATCAACCATGCAGCACCCAACCCTTCCATCCGTCAACCAAGGAGATGAGCTTCCGTTATTCTCGTAATAATACGAATATCATACTCCATATTTATGAATTATGCACTACTATGTCTAATATAATCTAGGTCTTTAGATGCCTTCTTCAATGTTATATTTTCACTCACGAACCTTGACAAATGCTATCTATTTCATATAATATTTATTGATGAATAGATGGGCGTACGGTTTTGTGTCACCCTCATTGAAATACGATCGCTGTAGGCCAGCGGCTGACTAGCCTTACAGGGACGAGCATGCTCGGACATTGAACGTATTCGGCGAAACACAACCCCATTCACAAATTTATTTGATGAAGGAGTTAACATTACGCATGTCACGTTATACAGGTCCTAAATTTAAATTAAGCCGCCGCCTTGGAATTTCTTTGAGCGGTACTGGCAAAGAATTGAAACGTCCGTTCCCTCCAGGTCAACACGGCCCTAACCAACGCAAAAAAATGAGTGGTTACGGCGTTCAATTGCAAGAAAAACAAAAGCTTCGTCACATGTACGGCTTGAACGAAAAACAATTCCGCAACTTGTTTGACAAAGCGGCAAAAATGAAAGGTAAAGCCGGTGAAAACTTCATGGGCCTCCTTGAAAGCCGTCTTGACAACCTCGTTTACCGTCTTGGTCTTTCCAACTCCCGTGCAGGAGCACGCCAGTTGGTATCCCATGGCCACGTAACTGTAAACGGCAAGAAAGTGGACATTGCTTCGTACAGCGTTTCTCTTGGCGATGTAATCGGCTTGCGTGAGCGCAGCCGCAGCTTGAGAACAATCAAAGAAGCTATGGAAGGCCGTCACCACCTTCCGAACTACTTGGAATTCAACGAGCAAGCAATGGAAGGAAAATTCCTTCGTCTGCCTGACCGCGGAGAGCTTTCCCAAGATATCGACGAGAAACAAATCGTCGAGTTCTACAGCCGTTAATAATGAAAAAAACCTTGAACCATATGGTTCAAGGTTTTTTTTGCTTATAATGTCACTAGGATAAGTCAGGCAGCTTAGATATTGAAGATGTTGAAGATGTTGAAGCTGCAGCAATTTCTACCGGTTTATTAACAGCTGGCGGAGCCGCGATCGTTTTGGACGTCAGCCCTTTGATAAGTGCATTTACATCAATACCGGATACGCTTTTGAGCATTTCCGGAGCTGTCGCCATGAGTGATGTGACATAATTGCTTAGACGTGCCGCCCCTTCGCCATTTCCAGTATCTACGACAGTCAACTTATCAATACTGCTGATTGGCTCTGCTATTTTTCCTGCAAGCTCTGGCAGCATTTTCACGATAATATCGAGTATCGCGGCCTCTCCGAATTTTTCGAATGCTTCAGCAAGCTTCTCTTTCGCTTCCGCTTCTGCTAAACCGCGAAGTCTAATAACTTCCGCTTCCGCCGTACCTTTCGCTTTCTCCGCTTCGGCAACGGCCAAGCCGTCCAAACGTTTCTGTGCGGCATGCGCCTTCGCTTCCGCTTCTATACGATACTGCAAGGCATCCGCTTCTCGAAGCTGCTTCGCTTTATTTGCTTCTGCCGCTTGCTCCACGGCGTAACGGTCTGCATCGGCTTTTTTCTTCACTTCCGCATCATACTGCTTCTCTCGCCGCAAAATCTCTTTGGCCTCGAGGTCGATTTCACGTTCTTTACGCACAAGCTCAACCTTCATTTGCTCCTCTACGACGCTTTGCTTCGCGCGGGCTTCTTGAATCGAATAAGCCTGATCCGCTTCAGCTTTCGCAGTATCTTGATCGCGTTTGAACGACGCGACCTTCATTTCTTTATCCTTCTCAGCTTCAGCTATGTTCGTATCGCGCAACAGCTCTGCCTTTTGTCCGGCTTCCGCCGCATGCGCCTTCTGGATTCTTGCATCCCGAACCGCCTCGGCTTCGGCGATCTCGGCATCCCTCTTCACCGCTGCAATTCGCGGCTTACCGAGCGCATCCAAATATCCATGCTTATCCCGCAAATCTTTAATGGTGAAGGATACGATTTGAAGGCCCATTTTCTTCAAGTCCTTGGCTGCTACGCCCTGTACCTCTTGAGCGAATTTATCGCGGTTGCGATACACCTCTTCGACCGTCATCGAGCCGAGAATCGCCCGCAAATGTCCTTCCAGCACTTCTTGTGCCTCGCCCTTTAAAGCCTCAGTCGGTTTTCCCAAAAATTGCTCTGCTGCCGTTGCTACGTCTTCTACCGCGCCGCCGATTTTTATTATCGCAACCCCATCAGCCATGACGGGAACGCCTTGTTCGGTGTAAACCTCGGGAGTAGATACATCAAGCTTATGAGACAGTAAAGAAAGAAACTCAGCTTTCTGGAAAATCGGGAGGATAAACGCGCCGCCGCCTCTTATTATTTTTACTTTACGGCCTGATTCATCAGTGCTTGCATGTCGGCTTCCTAGAAATGAACCGGTTACGAGCATCGCTTCATCCGGACTGACGGTCTTATAACGGGCCCAAAATGCCAGACCAAGCAAAACAATGACACCTACAACAATTAAAGGAATTACAATATAATCCTGCATAACCTTTCCCCTTTCAACTGCTCATTTAATCTAAATTCACTTCCGAAACATAAAGCGTACTGTCCTTCACCTCGACGATGACGACCCGCTTTCCACCTGCAATATCTACGCCCTCGAAGCTCGCAGCAATTTGATTCGTAAAGCCTGCTCCAACCTTAACCATTACTTCACCGTATCCGGAAGCCGGAATAGGAACGAGCACTTCACCCAGCATACCGGACAATGCTTGAAGTGAAAAGGCGATTGAGTTTTCACTTTCCTCCATCGGCCTAATATACAGGAAGAAAACTCCCGCCCCCGCTATAATAGCGATAAACAATGCGACGAATGTGACAGCTGCTGCACCGAACGCGGTATAACGTTCGAGCAGGAGACCAGCTCCGCCAAACATGGTAATCCCGCCCACGATCGAAGTAGGCTGCAGCCAAGGATGACCTTCTAACGATAAAAAATCGAGCATTCCGTCAAGTGCTTGACTCAGCCAATCCCCGAATACGACACTAACGATCGCGTACAGTATTCCGCCAATGAGACATGCCATAAATAGCGTCTCCAACTTCCTCCTCCTTTCTATGTATCCAGAACCTCCTAATACTTCCGTTATTTATTACGTTGAAGTTTGTTATTTGTTGCTGAAAAAATGAAGCTTACTGAAATTTACCATTTCAGCAAGCTGTTTTTAAGGCAATCATCTAATTTTATTTTACAAATTTATGATTGTCTACCTGAAGAAAATCTTCCCAGCTTCACCTTTGTTAAATGCTCACATTTCACTATAAAACTTTTCCTGCCTCGTATGCGTCTATATAGACATAAAAAATCATTCCAGCCCCAAGGGACAGGCTCTATGCAACTTCGGCTCGCTATCTACGTGTGGTTAATGCCTGCTTACTTTGGTGTTTTATGTTATAATAGGTCTGCTATTTGGAGGAGGAGTCGGAAGATGCAAGAAGAACGTCAAGCAGCGCCAGGTAAAAAAAGCAAATGGCGAACATTCGGAATTGTAACTTTTATAACAATCAAATGGATGGTTTATTTCGGAATATTCATAGGGTTGCTTGCCGGAGGTGCCGTAACCGGCTACGTTGCAGCGCTCGTGAAAAATGAAGAGGTAAGACCACGCACGATTATTGAAGAGAAAGTCGGCGAAAACGCATTAACAGGTTATGTTTACTTTAATGATGATTCCTTAGTCGGACAGCTCCGTACGGATGAAGACCGGCTTATCATTACTTATGATGATTTGCCTAAACAAGTAATCGATTCCCTGCTCGCTATTGAAGACAACAATTTCTTCGAGCATTATGGTGTCGACATTAACGGTATTGGACGGGCTGTGAAGCAAAAGCTGCTTAACGAGGATACGCAAACGGGTGGAAGTACGCTCACTCAGCAGCTGGCCCGCCGCGTGTTTCTTAGCCTGGACAAAACCGACAGCCGCAAAATCAAAGAAATCTTTTTGTCCCTTCGCATGGAAAGGTACTTAACGAAAGAAGAAATATTAACAGCATACTTAAATAAAATGCCTTTCGGTAACGGATCAAGCGGGTATCAGGTGTTCGGCATCAAAGCTGCGGCCAAAGGAATATTTAACATTACGGATATCAATCAACTAAATATTGCTCAATCTGCTTATCTTGCAGGCTTGCCGCAGCGTCCATCGGCGTATACGGCCTTTACCGGCAAAGGTCAATTCAACGAAGAAGGCTTTCAATTGGCCCTTCAACGCCAGAAGACCGTATTGATGCGCATGCTTCAAACGGGACGGATAACGCAAGAGCAATACGACGAGGCTAGCAGCTTCGACATTCGCAAGACGCTGGCGCCGCCGAGTGAAAAAGCATATACGACTTATCCTTACCTCATGCTTGAGGCTGAGCGGCAAGCAGCTGAAATCATGCTCATGCAGCAGGATGCTAATTTAACGAAAGCCGATCTGCAGAAAAAGGAAAATGCACCTCTGATTGAAGAGGCCCGTGAGCATCTGCTTCGCGGCGGTTATCACGTCTATACGACGATCGACAAAGAAATTTATAAGCTGATGCGCGAGATTGGGTCCAATGAAGAAAATTTCACGCCATACAGCGAAAAAAAAGGATTAGAGCAAATAGCAGCTGTTATGTTGGATCACAAAACAGGCGCAATTATCGGGATGCTTGAAGGCCGGGATTTCTATGAGGAGCAGCTCAACTACGCTACTCAAATGACTCGTCAGCCGGGCTCTACCATGAAGACGATTGCCGCATACTTACCTGCAATCGAGCAAGGCATCATTCAGCCGGCCAGCATTATAGACGATGCTCCGATCGTCATGAAGGACGGAGAAAAGGGTTTCCATATTCCGATGAACGTCAACAAAAAGTTTGCCGGACTCGTGACAGCCCGCGATGCATTAAACCGCTCGTTAAACTTGCCGGCACTGAAAATTTTCAACGAGGAAGTCAAAATCGAAAATGCTTGGGAATTCGTGAAAAAACTAGGCATTACGACGCTTCAGCCGGAAGATTCTTACGCGCAAACCGGCGTAATCGGCGGACTTAGCATTGGTGTATCGGTGGAGGAGCTGACGAATGCATACGGGTCTATTCCGAACAAAGGTGTTTTCAACGATGCGTACATGATCGAGCGTATTACCGATGCAAACGGAAAAATCGTATATGAGCACAAGTCGGAGCCAAAACGGGTATTCTCAGAGCAAAGCGCGTTTTTGATGACGGATATGCTCTCA
The DNA here is from genome assembly GCF_003337375.1 of Paenibacillus prosopidis. Taxonomy (GTDB): domain Bacteria; phylum Bacillota; class Bacilli; order Paenibacillales; family Paenibacillaceae; genus Pristimantibacillus; species Pristimantibacillus prosopidis. The sequence continues at coordinate 13,074 of NZ_QPJD01000003.1, read as the reverse complement.
ACCGTTATATCCAGCAAAAGCGGATCCGGTCACAAGCTAACCTCACAATTCGATAAATACGGTGAAATCCCTATTGCCGGTAAAACAGGATCTACCCAAAGCTATGGCGACGTATGGTTCATGGGCTTCTCGCCTGATGTAACACTTGGTGTATGGGCAGGTTACGAGGAGCAAGTTAACTCCTTAACTGAAAACGGTAAAGCAAGAGCACGTTCGATCTGGGCCTTAATTATGAATGAATTAACGGAAACGAAGCCGGAAATGTTTGTTACGGATAAATTCGAGCGTCCTTCCGGCATCATCAAAGCGACTGTATCCAGCGCAAGCGGCATGCTCCCAAGCCAATTAACAAAGGAAGCAGGCATGCTTGTAACAGACTGGTTTAATAAGAAGGATATTCCGAAGAAGACCGATGATGCCTTGGTGAAGATGTCTTATATTACGTACGAGGGTGTTAATTACGTTCCGAATCCAGCAACTCCTAGCGATATGATTAAAGAGAAAATCGTTGTTAAGCGGAAAAAACCACTCGATGCGCTAATGGATGAAATAAAAGCAGCTCAAGCGAAATTACCTGCTAAGAGCCGGCGGTCGCTTCAAGTTTATTTACCTGCTGATGCGGAAAATGACGCACCGTCGAAGCCTGACCCACGTGTCGATGACGGAGCAGCGCCGCCGCCGCCGGCAAACGTTAAGCTGACATCAGCTGATGGCGGAGTTGTCATCTTAACGTTTAATGACAGTTCGGCAAAGGATGTTGTTGGCTACCGAGTGTATAAATCGGTAAATCAAGGTCCTTATGAGAAATTCGGAGAGTCGTTGATAGCAGGCGGCGATAACAAAATGAAATTTTACGCTTCGAACTCTCAGAGCATGACGTATTACGTTACATCCGTAGACGTGGTTGGCAAAGAATCTGCGCCAAGCCAGCTGCAACAGTATGGAAATGTTTCCACTACACCTATCCTGCCTGACGGAAGCGGTGGACCAAACGGCGACGAGAATGGAAACGCGGTACCTGCCTCGCCAACCGGTCTCCAAGCTGACAAGTCAGAGCTTAGCGTAAAGCTAAGCTGGGCGGCTAACACCATATCTGAGCAAGTGACGCAATATAATGTTTACTATAGCCCTAAAAGGGACGGGAAATATTCGAAGATCGGATCAACATCGGAAACGAGCTTTGAATATGTCGCCCCTTTCGTTTCCGGATCATTTTATGTGACATCCGAAAACGGAAATGGCGAGTCAGCGCCTTCCTCAACAATAACGGTTAACTGATCCAAAGAAAAAGCAGCGCCCTCTTCAGAGGGCGCTGTACCCAAGAGAGGAACGATTCTTATGACAAAGAAACGAGTCGATCACGTTGGCGTTATGGTCAAAGATATTGATGCATCGATAAAGTTTTATACTGAAATTATCGGATTTGAGCTAAACGGACGCATTACACATACGAATGGTGTAATACAACTTGCTTTTCTCGGCTTCGGAAATTCTGATGAAACGGAAGTTGAATTAATTCAAGGCTATAATGATAGCCTTCCTATTGAAGGAAAGGTCCATCATTTTGCTGTTACCGTACCGGATGTACAAGCCGAGTTTGACCGGTTGAAGCAATTGAACGTATCTTTTATTGACCAAGAAATTACGACGCTTCCGAATGGCTACAGGTATTTCTTTGTAAGCGGTCCGGATGGCGAATGGATCGAGCTGTTTCAGCGGTAAACAAATGAACAATAAGCAAATAAAGAGAGGGTGCCCCTGAACAGGGGCACCCTCTCTTTATTTGCTTATAAACTGTTGTACTGTAACCACTTTAATCCTCAATGGTAGATAAATCGCCAGTCGGCAGGTTTAGCTCCCATGCTTTTAACACTCGGCGCATAATTTTGCCGCTGCGTGTTTTGGGAAGCTTATCCTTAAACTCAATTTCTCTTGGCGCAGCATGTGCAGACAAGCCAATTTTGACGAATTGTGAAATCTCCTGCTTCAGTTCATCGGTTGGCGTGTAGCCTTCACGTAAAGCGATAAACGCTTTAATGATCTCACCGCGCATCGGATCAGGTTTCCCGATTACCCCCGCCTCTGCTACCGCAGGATGCTCGACCAGCTTACTCTCCACCTCGAACGGACCTACCCGCTCTCCGGCTGTGTTAATGACATCGTCAATACGCCCTTGGAACCAGAAATAGCCATCCTCATCCATATAGGCGGAATCACCAGATACATACCAGCCTTCAAGCCGGAAATATTCCTCGTATTTGGAAGGATTGTTCCAAATCTTCCTCATCATCGAAGGCCAAGGCGTTTGAACAGCCAAGTTGCCCATACGGTAAGGCGGAACCTCGATGCCATTGTCATCAATGATGGCAGCCTTTACGCCCGGAAGCGGCTTACCCATAGAGCCAGGCTTAATATCCATACTCGGATAGTTGCAAATAAGCTGACCGCCTGTTTCCGTCATCCACCATGTATCGTGAATCCTTTGGCCATATACCTTCATGCCCCAACGGACAACCTCTGGATTAAGAGGTTCTCCGACACTAAGCACATGACGTAAGCTTGATAGGTCGAACTGCTGCGATACGTCGTCCCCCGCTCCCATGAGCATGCGGAAAGCCGTTGGCGCGCTGTACCAAACCGTTACGCCGTATTTTTGGATAACGCTATACCAATCGCTCGGACTGAATCGGCCGCCTCTTATGACGTTTGTAGCACCGTTTAACCACGGAGCGAAAACACCGTATGATGTTCCCGTAACCCAGCCTGGATCAGCGGTACACCAAAATATATCGTCTTCTTTCAAATCCAGTACGATTTGTCCCGTGTACAAATGCTGAACCATCGCGTTTTGAACATGATAGACGCCTTTCGGTTTGCCGGTTGAACCTGATGTATAATGCAAAATGAGACCATCCTCGCGGTCAAGCCATTCGACCTCCGCCTCTTCCGAAGCGTTTGACATCTCTGCTGCGAAATCGATGATACCCTCTTCCTTCGGCACATCATTGCCAAAAATAATAAAATGCTTGAGATTGGGAAGCTCGTCACGTTTAATTCGTTTGTATAAAGCCGGAGTCGTTACGATAGCAATCGCTTCACTATCCTGAAGTCTGTCCTTGACTGCTGTTTCCATGAACGCTTCGAACAATGGTCCTACAACCGCCCCGATTTTCCATGCGCCAAGCGCGCTAAAATAAAGCTCCGGCGTTCTTGGCATAAAAATAAATACTCGCTCGCCTTTGGTGATTCCTAACTTGCGCAAGACGTTTGCGAATCGGTTCGATTGCTTGCTCAGCTGTTCGAATGTATAGGATTCTTCCCGTCCATTGTCGCTGTAGTAAAGTGCAACCTTGCCTCCTTTTCCGAGCTCTACGTGACGATCGATTGCTTCGTATGCCATATTGACTTTTCCTGTGCTGTGCCAGCTAAACTGGCTTTCGATTTGATTCCAGTCAAATGTCGCTGCCGCTGCATCGTAATCTTTTAAATTCGGATTTGCTGCAGTTGCTGGAATTCGTTCTTGATGTAAGTTGATCATGCTATCACTCTCCCATCAATTCTGTCTCTCATCACCGTAGGAATACGCTTTCAAAACTTGAACAGTACTTGAGGCAAACAAGCTGACTGCCATAGGCGCTTCCACTGGCTTTAAACCGCCACACCTATTATAGCATATCCTTTTTCTAATCGACTACGCTTTTCATTTACTCGAATGTTTGTTATAAAGAGTAATAGAAGATACAAATCAGCTTGCATTAACACAGCAAAGGGGGTACAGCCTTGGAGCATCGAAAGCGGTTGCAGCGGGAGCAGCTCGCAATACAGGGCAGCCTTGAACTTATCATTGAAGGTCCTGTTCCACCAGATAGATTAATTGGCATGTCTATGCATAAAACGTTGGACGCATTCCGAAGACCGCAGGAACAGCACGATGCATTAGTAGAGATTGCCGTTCTCCCGGAAGGCCGTATTATTGTGGCCCGTGAAGGTGACGAGATCGTCGGCTACGTAACGTTTCATTATGCGGATGAGCTGGAACGGTGGTCTGAAGGCGGAATGCTGGACCTCATTGAGCTGGGTGCTATCGAAGTGGCAGATGACTATCGCGGATACGGCTTGGGTAAACGAATGATACAGCTCGCTTTCGCTGATGAGCAGCTTGAGAATATGATCGTATTTACGACTGAATATTATTGGCACTGGGATCTTGAAGGCACGAAGCTGAACGTATGGGATTATCGCAAAATGATGGAGAAATTGATGCAATCTGCGGGAATGATATGGTTCGCTACCGATGACCCTGAAATTTGCTCGCATCCGGCGAATTGTCTCATGGTGCGGATTGGCAAAGAGGTGCCTCTCAGCTCTGTCGAGCACTTCGACCGCGTGCGATTCCGTCAACGGTTTATGTATTAACAAACCTTAGCTGATGCTTACGATGTAGGTTTGCTGCGCAAACCTTAGCTATTGCTTACGATGTAGGTTTGCTGCGCAAACCTTAGCTATTGCTTACGAAGTAGGTTTGCTGCGCAAACCTTTTAGGAGGATAGGGATGGCTTCAAATGCTGTTTTTATATATCATTCGGATTCAAACGGATATAAATTTCGCGAGGATCATCCTTTCGATCCGCATCGACTTACGTTAACAATAGATTTGCTCAAAGCAGCCGGCGCTTTACCGGATGAGCTAATAGAGTCCCCTCCTGCTTATTCAGTGGACGATCTACTTGCACTCGTTCATCGAACAGACTATTTAAACGCGGTCAAACAATTAAGCAATATCAGTGAGGATGACGAAAGCAGCAGTATCGCGCAGCAATACGGACTAGACACGGAGGATACAACGTTTTTTCCCGGAATCCATAAGGCTGCTTCAGCCATCGTCAGCGGCTCAGTCGCTGCAGCAGATGCCGTTATGTCGGGTAGTGCCTTACATGCTTATCACCTCGCGGGCGGCCTTCATCACGCCTTTCCTGATCGCGCCTCAGGCTTCTGTGTATATAATGATGCGGCTGTCGCAATCAAGCACATCCGTCAAACGTACGGCGCAAAAGTATTATATATCGATACCGACGTCCATCATGGCGACGGAGTTCAGTGGGTGTTCTACGATGATCCCGATGTATGCACCTATTCCATTCATGAAACGGGCAAGTTTTTGTTCCCTGGGAGCGGCTTCGTACATGAGAAGGGTGTGGACAAAGGCTTTGGCGCCTGCTATAACGTGCCGCTTGAGCCCTACACAGAGGATGAATCTTGGCTGGAAAGCTTTAATGTCACCTTGCGTAAAGTCATCGCTATGTACAAGCCGGAAGTCATTATCAGCCAGCATGGCTGTGATGCTCATGCTTACGATCCGCTATCACATATACATTGCAGCATGCGTATTTACGCAGAAATACCAGCCATTATTCATGAGCTGGCACATGCGTATACAGACGGACGCTGGGTTGCTCTTGGCGGCGGCGGCTACGATATTTATCGCGTTGTACCAAGGGCATGGTCACTCGTCTGGCTTACAATGATTGATCATCCGATTGCTGAAGCAGTTGCTGCAGGCCAACAACAAAGTCTTCCTGAACATTGGCTGCAGAAATGGGCATCATCCAGTCCATTTAAGCTTCCGCAGCAGTGGCTGGACGATGTCACCGGGATCGAACCGATACCCCGGCGTTCAGAAATTACCGATAAAAACAGAGCTGTTCAAGCCATCGTTATTCAAGATTTATGAGAAAACCTCTATCGAGGCCTCTCAAGGATAAACATATAAATTCTAGTGTGGTAAAAAAAGCAACAATTCCGGCATCGCCAGAACTGTTGCTTTTTTCTTCTTAATCAAGCAAGCTGATCAAATATGTTGGACGATATCGTCAATAATTTGGTAGGAGTTGTTGGAAGCAGTTACGGTAAACTCCGAAAAGTTCACATGAGCCGATCCATCCGCTTTGTCTGACATCGAGCGAATAATGACGAAAGGGATCTCATTCATGTCGCATACTTGGGCAACAGAAGCCCCCTCCATCTCAGCGCATGCCCCTTGCATCGTTTCGTGCAGAAGCTTTACTGTCTCGCGGCTCGCGATAAATTGATCCCCTGACAGTACCTTCCCTTTCAGGCTGTGTCCCGGGAAAAGCCGGTCGCTTGCTGCTGCAGCAAGCTCAACTAAACGTTCATCGGCAGGAAACTCTGATCTTGCATGAAAAGGTATCGTTCCGCGGGCAAAACCTAGCGGAGAGCAGTCCATATCATGCTGTATACAGCTTGTCGAAATAACGATATCTCCAATATTCAGCTGTGGATCAACCGCTCCCGCTACACCGGTAAACAGCACGCAATCTGCGCCTAAATCCAGCAATAGCTGAGTGCATACCGCAGCATTTACTTTGCCGACACCTGACTTGCAGTAAATAACGGCTTTATCGTGAAGAGTGCCTTCAAAATAGGTAATGCCTGCTTTTGTCACTTGTGACGCTACGTCCACATGCTTATGCAGCAATTCAATTTCTTCCGACATAGCGCCTATAATTCCAATTTTGTTAAACGGCATTTCTTTTATCTTCCTCCAACCGATTGACGCACGACCATTTCATGCGGCAACACCACTTTGGATTGATCAACATTTTCTTTCTTCATCAGCTTCGTCAACAAACGCATGGAAACGGCGCCAATGTCGTACATCGGTTGTGCTACTGAAGTGAGCTGCGGACGTACCATCGATGCCATCCGGCTATTGTCAACGCTTATAACCGAAATATCGTCAGGAACCTTCAACCCGGAATCTTGAATAGTATGAATAGCGCCAATCGCCATTTCGTCCGTTGCCGAAAATACAGCGGTAGGACGCTTGTCCAGCTCGATAAAATATTTCATCGCATCTGCGCCGGACTCATAACGGTAGTTGCCAATTCGTACAAGCGATTCGTCATATGCAATTCCAGAAGCTTCGAGTGCTCTCTTGTATCCTTGGAATCTCGCGTAGCCGTTGGAAGGATCCTGCAGCGTTCCGCTAATCATAGCAATACGCGTATGTCCTTGCTCGAGCAAGCTCTTTACGGCATCGAAAGCCGCATCCTCATGGTTAATATCAACCGACGGGATTTGCCCGCTTTCATCGGATGTCGCACAGAGCACGATTGGCACATTTGCTGTTTTGAAAGCTTGCAAATGCTCTTCCGTTACTGCGCCGCCCATGAACAGCAAGCCGTCCACCTGCTTCTCAAGAAGGGTGTTAATAACACGGATTTCTTTATCTTTTTTCTTATCCGCATTACACAAGATAATATTATAATGATACATATTCGCAATATCTTCAATTCCGCGGGCTACCTCAGCAAAGATAGCGTTTGAAATGTCGGGAATGACAACGCCTACCGTAGTCGTTTTCTTACTTGCCAAGCCGCGTGCTACAGCATTTGGACGATATCCGAGCCGTTCTATTGCTTCATATACTTTCTTGCGTGTTGCAGGCTTCACATTCGGATTATTATTAACAACCCGTGAAACCGTAGCCATCGATACTCCTGCTTCTCTTGCTACATCATAAATGGTTACCGTCACAGTGCTTCTCTCCATTAGCTCAGATTTTAACATTACGTACGCCGTATATTAACGTAATCATACGACAAAATATTACTTTTCGCAATGTTCACGCTTGTTAGGTTCTGTCACGGTGCATGTAAAATCCTAATCACTATCAGCTATGTATGAAGCGAGCGACGGCTTATTTGCTCAAGCCGCTTATTCAAATCCGTGATCCAAGCTTCGTCGTTAAGGGTCTGAGCCAGCAAATACAAGTCAAGCAGCTTGTTGATCCGGTCTTCAATTAATCTTTCAACAGCGGTATGATCCGTCTGTTGTTTGTCGGCCTTCGCTTCTACTAACAAATCTGCCCATTCATTGCATTCATTAAACAAGAATGTTTGTTTGTTTGGCTGGGCTCCCAATTGAGCGATTAATCCGGTTAAATCCGGCTTCACCTCGGGAAACACTTCGCTCCTGTTGCAGGTTGAGCAGGAGTATATGGGAACGTTATCGATCTCAACCTTCCCGGAATAAATAACTGTGCGCAGTTTCATCTTCATGATGTCACCGCAATGACACCGCTTTTGCAAAATGGTTCACTCCTTCTCAGAGCAATGAATGCCGCTAAACATTCCATTGCAGAGTCATGTGATAAATGATTCGACCTTTTTTGCAAAAACTCCTGCTTACACAAGCTATGTAATTTTTACTACACAATCCATAATTATCGTTTAAACCAAACGTTCATTCATCGTGCGGCTTTTCTCCATAACCTGCGAATTGGAGGTACCGCAATCAATGCCGTACACAAGGCTGCTCCGATAAGATCGTTGCGCAAATCAAGCGGATCCAGCATCCTGCCTCCTACAAAAGATTGATGAAATTCATCTGTAATGCCATACAATCCGCATAGAAGAACAATAACTGCCTTCATCCGGATGCGATCAGCCTTCGCGCCTATTCCATAATCAATAGTAAGTGCAAGAATAAAGTAGGATACGAAATGCCCCCAATTGAAGTCCTCCATGAAAGGGAACATCTTTTGAAACCATGGAAGCAGTGTGTTAAGTTCATCGCCGGTTCTTGAGGATAACACAAAAATAACGCTCATCCAGGCAACAGCCGGCAAAAACCGGAGCAGTCTACGATATCGAAATGAATTTGAGGTCGTTTCCGTTTGCTTCATCGTTTCTCCTTCGTTACAATGATAGAGACAAATAATAGATGGAGGGGAATAGCATGTCGTTGCAAAACAAAACCGTCATCTGCTTGCTTGACGATGAATTTGAAGATTTAGAGCTATGGTATCCTGTATACCGGGTACGCGAAGCTGGAGCAACGGTCCTATACGCAGGTCCAGTGAAAGGCAAAACGCATATCGGTAAATACGGTGTACCAGCTGTTGCCGATTTGTCGTTTGATGAAGTGAACAGCGAAGACATCATCGGCTTGCTTGTACCAGGCGGTTGGGCGCCAGACAAGCTGCGCCGTTACCCGAAAGTACTGCAGCTTGTGCAAGAGCTTAATGCAGCTGACAAGCCGATTGGGCAAATCTGTCATGCAGGTTGGGTACTCATATCAGCTAAAATATTAGAAGGCCGTAAAGTAACTTCGACGCCGGGTATCCGCGATGATATGGAAAATGCAGGTGCAACATGGTTTGATGAAGCGGTAGTTGCAGATGGAAATCTTATATCCGCGCGCCGTCCGCCGGATCTTCCTCCATATGCAAAAGCGTTCGTAGACGCACTTGAACAGCGAATGGGTTAACCATTCGCTGTTTTTTCGTCAATGCGCTGCATAAACCCGCTTAGATGCTCCAAAATTTCGCTGCTCGTGCGGCATTCATGCAATTGTTGAAAGACAATCCGGCTTTCTTCTTGCGAGGTACATAATAATCGTTCCTTTACCTGCAATATCGCGTGCGAAGACATGCTGAGCTCATCCACATCCAGACTAAGCCAGATCGGCAGCGCCCTTAAATCACCCGCAAGCTCCCCGCACACACCAACGGATATGCCGCTTCGTTTTGCAGCTTCGACCGTCATTCGCAGCATTCTCAGCAAGGCTGGATGATAAGGCTCATACAGATGTGAAATTTCTTCATTCATTCGGTCTACCGCTAAAGTAAACTGTACCAAATCATTAGTGCCGATGCTAAAGAAATCAACCTCCTCCGCGAGCAGATCGGCAATCATTACAGCCGCGGGCACTTCGATCATGATGCCTATTTTCATCCGTTTATCGAATGGGTGGCCTTCTTGCTCTAGCTCGCGCTTCGCTTCATTCAATATGGCATTAGCCGCGCGCACCTCGTCAACCGACGAAATAAGCGGATACATCAGCTTTACCTGCCCATAGTGGCTCGCACGCAGTATCGCGCGAAGCTGCGTCTTGAACAAGTCCTGACGATCTAGTGAAATGCGGATCGCTCTGTAGCCGAGGAACGGATTATCCTCCTCCGGCAGCTCAAAATAATCAAGCTGCTTATCGCCGCCGACATCCAGCGTACGAATAACGAGCGGCTCGCCTTCAAGCTTCTCAGCTACGCTGCGGTATACTTCGAATTGCTCCTCTTCCTTCGGAAACCGGTTTCGATCCATATATAAAAATTCGGTACGGAACAAGCCTACACCATGCGCCCCGCTCGACAATGCAATTTCAAGCTCCTTGAAAGAGCTAATATTCGCCGCAAGCTCCAGTGTCTTTCCGTCAGGCGTTACAGGACGGTAGCCGGCAATGCCATGCAGCTTCTTCTTAGCTTCCGCTTGACGACGGTGCAGCTCCGTATAAGTATCGATTATTTGCTGATTTGGATTAAGGTAAACGCTGCCGTCGCCTCCATCAATAATAAGCGTCTGCCCCGTCTGAATGGGTTCCTCCAAATTAGACTCGACGCCGACGACAAGCGGAACGCCCAGCGCACGCGCCATTATTGCGGAATGCGAAGTCGTGCTGCCTGCAAGCGTCACAATTCCGAGTACATGCTGCGGATTTATATGTGCAAGCTGGGACGGAGAAAGCTCTTTGGCGATCAATATGAACGGTTGCGTATCTGAGGGCAGTGTAATTTCAGGCGCACCGAGCAAGTGCTTCAACAGGCGGTTACCAACATCTTTAATATCAAGCGCCCGCTCTTTCATGTATTCGTCATCGAGCAGGTCGAACATCGTAACGAAATGGTCAATCGCTTCCTTAACCGCTACTTCTGCTGCTTTGTACTGCCGTTGTATAATGCCTTGTATTTCGTTCATGAAGACAGGATCGTCCAAAATCGCGAGATGCGCGTCGAAAATATGTGTTTCCTCCGAACCTACAACCTCACGCAGCTCATCCTTGATCTGTTCGATTTCAGATTTAGAGGTACGAATGCCTTCGTATACACGTTCGAACTCGCGGGCAAAATCGGCTACATCAATTTTTTGCTCCGGTAACTCCCACTCCCAATTCGGCAGGACGAACGCTCTCCCGATCGCTATGCCTGCTGACGCTCCTATTCCTTGAATCATTGTCTTTCCCCTCCACCATTTCTCTCTTTAAGTACAACCGACATTACCGAAGACTGTCCTTTTTTCACAGCTTTGAACGGGGCGAACCGCCAAGAATGAACGAGATCGGAATTTGTGATGACCATTGGCGTAGCTAGAGACTTGCTCTCTTTGCGTACCCGCTGCAAGTCAAACCGAATGAGCAGCATGCCTGGCGTAACCTCGTCGCCCTCTTTGACCACTGCTTTAAAATAAGACTTGCCTGCGAGACGCGAGGTATCGATGCCGATATGAAGCAGCACTTCAAGCCCTTCAGGTGTGAGGATACCGATCGCATGCATCGTCGGGTAAATATGTATGATTTTACCTTTGACCGGCGAGACAAGCTCCCCTTTGTCGGGAATGAATGCGACACCTTGTCCAACAAGCTTTCCGGCAAAAATCGGATCCGGCACTTCATTAAGCGGAATCATGCGTCCCTGCATCGGTGAATGAAACAGCACCTGAGCTTGATCCCTATGAATCGTTTTGATCATTTCTTCACGTATTAACTCCGAGTAGGTACCGAACACAACCTGAACATGACCTCCGCCCAGCTTGATAACTCCCGCAGCACCCAGATTGCGAAGCGCATTTATATCGAGAAGCTTTTCATTCGAAACCTTAAGCCGAAGTCTAGTAATACACGATTCCATTCGTTCAATATTTTGTTTGCCGCCGATGGCTTGCAAAATAAGCGGAGCGCGGTAAGGAATATCGCCTGCCCATTCGTCGAGCTGCGAGCCTTCCTCGCGTCCTGGCGTCGGAATCCGAAACCGGCGAATGGCAAACCGGAACAAAAAGTAATAAATAAGCCCGACTACAATACCGATTGGAATAAGGAGCCACCCGCGAGTCGCTAAATGCTCATTAATAATGAAGTCGATCGCTCCTGCAGAAAATGAAAATCCGTGTTTGATGTCAAGCTCGTATGTAACCCACATAATAATGCCTGACAAAATAGCATGCACAACATATAGATAGGGCGCCACAAACAAAAATGCAAATTCCACCGGCTCCGTTACACCGGTTAGGAAAGACGCAAGCGCCGCATAAAGAAACGTTTTGTGAATTTTCGGCTTTAAATCCTCGCGCGCCTCATGAATAATGGCGAACGCAATTGCCGGCAAAGCAAACATCATCGTCGGATAGAGACCGGCCATAAAGACTCCTGCCGTCGGATCGCCTGCGAAGAAGCGCGGCAGGTCTCCGTAAACCATATCACCCGTTGCTGTCTCAAAGCCGCCAATTTGAAACCAGAATACATGACTGACTAAGTGATGCAAACCAAAGACAACCAAAATCCGGTGAACGAACCCGTATAAAAATACGCCAAAGCCGCCGCCCGAAGCAACTATTTCTCCTAATTCAACGAGCAAATGCTGCAAATAAGGAGCGATCTTTATCATCCCGATCGAAAGTAACAAGGTGACAAAGCTGACGAACAAAGGAACAAACCTTGGCCCGCCAAAAAACTGTATATATTCAGGCAGCCGGAGGTTTTTGAAACGCTCATGGCTCACACCTGCTAAAATTCCAATTACGGTACCGATAAGAACGGTCGGCTCAATCTGTATTGCAGATGTGCCAATAATCCCGCTATATATGGTCATTCCAACAAGCGCCGCCATACCTGCCGCAAGCGCATTTCCTGTCAAGCCAAGCGAAATGCCAAGCGCAAATATGTAAGGTAAAAAAGCAAAAATTGTTTGACTAGCTGCTACTAAATAGCCTTCCATACCAGGCAGTCCAATGTAATTCCACGGCAGCTTGCTTAAGCTCAAAAAGATAGCCGCCCCGGGCAATACAATCATCGGCAGCATGAAAGCCCTACCGAGCTGCTGCAGGCTTCCCATGAAAATCATCCTGCACCTCCTGTCCATTAGTGATCTATAACGATGTTAAGCGTTTGCTTCGTTTTTGTCAAAATAAAAGGGGTTGTCTCAAAAGTAGGTAAGCTTATTACTTAGATAGCACTCTTGTAGTGAAAATCATGTTTCAAATCAAAAAATGGTGACGATAGGGC